>JAUQQC010000005.1 GCA_030550025.1 Acidobacteriota bacterium
TGAGGAAGGCGAGCGCCTGCCCCAAGCCGTTGGTCAGAATCATTACCGGCAGCTTCAACACGAGGCCGCGATACTTTCTCTTCACGTCCGCCGGTTTTCGATCAACCGCCTGGACATCGGCCCACGCCGCTTTGGCCCGCTGTTGTTCTTTCGTCTGTTGGAAACTCATGGTACTAGCCATTGCCTTGTCCCTCCTTTTGTGGCTCCGCATGGAATCGCACGCTGACGATGCCGCGACCGATGGTCGCATCGCCGCCAAGTTGCAGGCGCTTGCCGTTAATCTCGCGCAAGAAATCGAGCACGGCATCGGCATTCGTTAGCTCAGCGCGATCATCCTTCACCGGATCGTGCGCAAGAACGACGGAGTAAAGAAGCGAATCGGGCAGCAGCGCCTCTTCGTAGAAAAGCCCACCCTTCACGACGGTGCGTTTGTCATTGTCAATTTTGATCCGCGCTTGAACTTCCGTGGAAAGCTTGACGAAATCGCAGAAGGCATTGTCGGGAAGCAGGAGCAGGCTCTTTTTGACTTTGTCCCGCCAGAACGCATATTCGCTCCCGTTAGGGAACGCTTCTTGAGAAAGCCATTCTGCGATGGCGGTCACCGCGGCAATTGCTTGGAACCCGAACGCATACTCTTCAAGCAGCACCTGATCGCCGGCGGCCACATCGCAACCGGCTTGTACTCCCAATACGGTTTGATCGTTCGGCGGGGTCGGTACAGTCCAGCCTATGGGGACGCCTGCAATTTGCGCATCGCGGCGAAATCGCTCGAGCACGGTCGGCGAGGTGCAGTAGGCGAAAATCCCCTTCAGCGAACGAACGGGAAAGAGCAGAATCCGCGCATCCGTGAAGGTGACGGCCGCTGCGAATCCGCTTTCTTCCGAACCGATCTTATCCGGCCCGAACGTGAGTTCGATCTTGCGCCTGTTGGTATTATCGGTCAATTTGAACTCGAACCATTCGCGCACGGCGCCTTTCAGGCCGGACGCTTGAATCACCGGAAAGTCGGTGTACTTTTCTCGTTGAATGGGCAGGTCCACGACGCCGAGGCTCGTGCCGCTGCCGGCATGAAGCGACGTTTCGGTGTAAAGAAACATCAACGTGGCTTTCTTGAACATAGTCACCATGCTCCTATGAGAGAGTGCCCGAACCCCTGTCGAGCGGTTTCGGGAAAAGTCTCCGAATCTTCGGAGACGGACCTTTCGTGGAAGGCCTCGATGACTGCATCGGCGTCGCCCTCCAGAAGCTCGAAGAAGTAGACGCTCCCGGCGGGGACGAAGCGATGAACAGGTTTAGGGAACTGCTTGACCAGATCGAATCCGCCGATGCCGACGGGCTTGCCGAGCGCTGCGGCGAGGAGTTTGACGCACACGTTTCCGCGAGAGCCTTCGAGCGTCTGCTCGTCAATCCATCCGGGGCGCCAGCCATGCTCAAACAGCGCGGGAGTTGCGAGCACCAGCTTGAACCTGCGGCGCTCCTGGATTCGTTGCTTGATACGGTCCAGTGACAGCGTTGAAACCCGCGCCGGTTGATAATGAGCCGGACGGCGATCCCCGCCCAGGTTGATCAATCCAGAATCCGGCAGAAGCTGTGTCCCATGAAACTCAGCAAAAAAGCCGACGCCGTGCTTGAGCCGAAGGTATTCGACGCTGTAAAGCAAGCCTTCGCGCACCGACCGGCGAGCGCGATCCCGCGCGATGCCGGTTCGCTCTTCTCGCGTGAAGATCACTTCGCCGATGTGATCTCCGCTGATGACCTCTTCGGCTCCGAAAAACGAATCCGATGAATCCGGCTCATCAGTCAGATACCGCTGCATTCCTTTTTCGGTGAGCCAACCCGCGGCCGCTTCAAGATGTACGTCTTTCGCGAGCCAAAGATGTCGGAGCCCCGCAGGGAGATTCGTCTGAACAGGAACTCCGTCAGCCGGTTTCAGGAGCGCGAGCCGTCCCGTGCCTTTGACTTCAGCCACATCCTGCGGCATGGGATAGAGCAATTCCACCGAAATCGCCTGCTCATGGGAATCCCCTGATTCTCGCTTTCGCGCGACGAGCAGGCGGCGAAGTT
This sequence comes from Acidobacteriota bacterium, assembly GCA_030550025.1. Classification (GTDB taxonomy): domain Bacteria; phylum Acidobacteriota; class Blastocatellia; order HR10; family HR10; genus HR10. The sequence goes on from JAUQQC010000005.1 coordinate 2,065, forward strand.
CAAGCGTGCCGAAACGCGTTGGCGAACCGATCTCTGCGACTAATTCCGGCGGAACGCCCTTCCCTTCCCTGAACGCCTCGAAGCGACCGAAACGATGGCTCAATAGGTGAGATCGAATCGCCGCATAGACGGTTGACGGCGGCGGCGGGAAGACGCTCCGCGCCAGATGATCCTCGCCGCCGGTGAAAGGCTTGCTTTCCCGGAAAAGCAATACATCGAGCGGTTCGATGAAAATCGCCTTGTTCATCGGTTCTCCTCCCGACTGAGGAACACCGCGAGGTCTAAAAACTTGCCGAGATCGTCAAGCGAGACTCCCCGCTCAAAAAGCCGCAAAAGCCCTTCGTCGAGCAGCCGACGGCTGATCTCACTCTTCTCATCCTTTGACAGCCGCCCGTTAAGATGACGACCGAGCAGGCGATGCGCCTCTTTCGCGACGGCTTCTTGGGGAAGGTCCGAGAGCGCCCAGGCTTCTTCGCGGAAGACATAAGCGAATTTCGGCGACACGTCGTCTCTCGAAAAGGCATCGCGCCACTGGATCAAGCACTGGAGCGTATCAACGTGCACGGAACCGTCTCTCTCGTAATACCACTTCGCGCCGAAAGATTCATGGCCGCCCGACCGCTTCATGAGCGCAATGGAGAACGCATTGCGACCGATCGCGTCTTTGGCTCGCTTCTCCTCTGCTCGCGCGGCGTTGAGCGTTTGACCGAGGTCTTGCATGTGGTGGGCGATGGCCACGCCCACGCTGGCCGTCGCCGTCATGCCCATCGTGAGCTGGAATCCCGTCTCCGTTCGGACAAATCCGGAACCAGTGATCCAGTCCACCTGGTTCTCATCGCCCGTGAGCGCGCCGGTGAAGAAGGCGCGCAGTTTGCGCATCACCTCCGGCAGATCGCGGAGCGAGACGAACGCCATCACGTCATCGCCACCGGCATAGATCAACTTGCCGAGGTGCTCCTCTTCGACGATGCGGCGGGCGGTCGAGAGCGAGAAGTCGCGCAGGGCCTTGCTGATGGCTAGATGCAGCGACGGATTAAGCGGGCGCGGCATCAGCCCGAGCTTTTGCCACTCGCTGCTTGTCTTCAGCTCGTTCCACACGTTCGGGTGAAGGATGTCTTGCAATCGCGGGGCGAATTCACCGGCCAGCCATTTCCCCATATGATCGCCGTCCATCACCAGAGCGGCGTAGTAGCGAGACGGCGCGCCGAGACCATTCCGCTTGGCGAAATCGAGCAGCTCGGCGAGTCCCTCCAAAGCCTCCTTCCGCGCAGACTCCAGGCCGGCAGGATCATCCCTCCACCTCTCGGTCAGCTCACGTTGAAGGTCTCGCTTGTTGAAGGATTCCTCGAAGAGCCAATCTCCATCCAGTCGGGCGAAGTCCCAAGGCAGATCGGGCATCTTCTTGTGAGCACGAGCCGCCGCTTCCGCCATCTTTGGAAGAGGCGCGCTCTTTGCCCGGTCATCCCCTAGAAGGGTTCGCACACACGTCGTATAGCGGTTCAACACCCCAAAGAGTTTCATATCTCCCTTCGAGAGCGCCTCGACGATTCGTCGCTTGAAAGGCGAGGTCGCGACGGTGCTGGTCGAAGGAAAAGACGTTTCGATGTCCCATCCGAGCCCTCCGTCTTCCTCAGAGGCTTTGAAATAATAAGCCGCCGCCAATCGTTTGGTGAGCGCAATGGCGCTCAATCGCTCGCCGCTGCGAAGCATTGGGAGTCGAGGAATCATTCGCCTATTCCAAAACTCACGGAGCTTGCCGAAATCTGCATGCTCGGCCAGATGCACCGGCTCAAGCTCCGCAATCATCGTGCACTTGAAATGCGGCTCAACTTGCCCGGCGAAATCGCGCGTGGCCTTTCGACTCCCCAGGCCGCGTTCGGTCAGCGCATAGAGCTTGCTGTAGCAGGTGCCGATGTTCGGCGTGTAGCCCGTCTTCTCGTACTGCTCGACGATCGAAGCGAACTCCCACGGTTCTTGCATCGGCTGACACCACGTCTTGAAGGTTTCGAGAAACTGCCTGTAATCCTCTCCCCACGGAAGCACGGCCCAGTAGGTCTCCAGGAAGTTTTCGGTCTGCCGCCGCCAGATGTTCTCCCACTCGCTGTCTGGCGTGATACCGGCTTCGCGCTCGACGCGCTTTTTGACAGTGTAGCAGATGGTTTTGAAAACCTCGCGCACTCTCTCGTCAACTTGTCGAGCGAGTTCGGCTGCCTCATCCGCGGGCAGGATAGCCAGGAAGCGATTGGGAAGCGTCGGCGCAGAGAGTTTCTCCTTGCTTGGTTCCTCGATGAACTTCAGCCCTTTCTCCTCGATCAGCCAGAGATCGGCGAAGGGTTGCCCGCACAGGTCGGGAAAGATGATCGAATCCGGCCCCCATGCCTCAGCAACGACTTTCATCGCCTGCCAGGAGAGAAACGAGAGCAAGTAGCTGCCCGCCCAAAGGTCTTGCGTTTTTCGCGCCGCCGCGATGAAGCTCTGAACCGGTCCGAGAGCGAAAAGGAGAAATGCAGGTTCCGGCAAGGCCGCCGCGATGGCTGACGTGACGCGGCGATGCTCCCAGATGGAATGATCGGACACGCGCGTATCGGCCGGAAGCACTTCCCAGAGCTGTCCCATGCCATCCTGTTTCCGCTTGGCTTCAAGCAGGGGAAGCAGCTCGCGCCAGAGCGAGAGATAGAGCTTCTCCAGGTCACCGCCGTAGGTTTGGGACAACTCATCGAACACCTCGTCCACCGAAGCCATGACGGCGCGATGATCCACCGTCGCAAGCGATTGAATGGGGAATTGCTTGCCCGAGAGCGGGTGAACGATGAGCGGATTCTGAGGCCAATCGGTCGGAAAGCCCCGGAGGCTCACGCGATCGGCAGCCGAGGCGATGCGATCGGCCGTTTTGACTTCGTCCGGGATCACTCCCTCAAGCCCGAGTTTTTCCATCAACTCCTTGGCCCGCCCCTCATGCCCGCCGTTGATCGTGCGTCCTAAGATGAGCGCCTTCTCCGGCGGATCATGGAGCAGGGCGCGAATTTTGCGAAGCAAGACGTCTCGGTTCATAACCAATTCCTCACATCAAGACGACCGCCAAACTGATCGCGAAACTGCTCGATCAAGCTTTGCTGGAGGGCAGCCGTCGGGGGAGCAAATAACTGCGGCCTCTGTTTTGCTCCCTTCGACTGGTCTTTGATCCTGAGCTTCTCGCCGCTCGGCAGGAAAGACGCTTTGAAGTAGATCAACACCAGGGCGATTTCCCCACCTTCCAACTTGACGAAGCGAAACAGTAGCGGCGAGGCTCGCCGGGTGAAGTGTTGCGTCTCGACCATCGCCTGCTTGCCGGGCGCCGAACGATAGCGAAATTGCAGCGGCAGTCCGAAGGCCGGCCGCTGCAATGTCGGCGAGCGACCGGCCTTCAAGTAATCGTCCAACACGGAGGGGTAATCGGGATTGCGTTTATGCCGAAATTGCTGGAATTGCTTTCCCACTTGTTCCATTGCACCGAGAGCGTTGCTCCACGTGCTCTGAATGATCCAGATGTCTGCGTAATCTGGATGAAGGATAGGAAAGTCCACGCTGCCGCTCGGTGCTTTCGTCGCGAGCGAGTTCAGTCGCGCGACGAGATCGCGAACTTCTTTCAAGCCGTTTTCCAGATGCCCTTTCAAGGCCTCCGGGCTGCTGACGCCGGCCATCGTAAAGTTGGGAAGACCTGCTAAAATCCCTTCACCGCCTCTCACCTCCTTCACCTGCACATCCCCGCCGCCGCGTCGTGCGCGCGTCCCGATCCCTCCGAGATGTGTCCAGCACCAGAGGGCGCAGGCGGCGAGCTTCAACACCCTGTCAGCGTCCTTGTTGAATGAGGAAAACTCCAGCGTGAAGGTCGTCCCGACATCGGCGTAGGGACGCTCGTTTCCGCCGAGCTGCGTCGAGTAGAGCAAATAGGTCAGTCCGGGGCGACGAGTCTCCTTCTTCGTCCTGTCGTATCCCAGATCAAGCTCGCTGTTTTGCTTGATTCGCCCGCCGGCCCAACGAATGTCCTTGACCCTGACGAGTACAGGAGACCCGCGCTCCTCTTTTCCGAAGACCTGGCTCTCCAGCTCGTGAAGTCTGTCCGGTCGCGTGACGCCTAACCCACCGAGCAGCGCGCGATACCAATAGCGCAATTGTCCTCGGATACTGGCGGCGCGAAGCTCGACCGCGTTTTGGTCATTGCCCGACAAAAACAGCGGCGTGACGGTCTCCAGCGTGATGCTCACTTTTTTCATCTTCGCCTCCATGCGGAACCGAATTTATCAGAGCTGATCTTTACCCTTCCACAGCAACAACGTTGCCGCAATCCTTTTGCCGTCCTGGGTTAGGAGGCCGTGGTCGTCGCATCGAGCGCAGAGTGAACCCCAGAGGCTTTGAGCTCATACTTCCCGAGCCCGAAAGTCGTGCCGGTGCCGACGTGCAAGAGTTCGCCGGCGATGAGAAGCGGGAGGAAATCGGCTCGCGCGTCCCCCTTCAGCTCGTATTCGACTTCGCCGACGAATCCGCCCAGGCGCATCTTCGTCCGCTGTCGGTGGGAGTAGCGCTCCCAATCGCACCAGGTGAGGGCTTGATGGAGTGTGGGGACAGCCCGCGCGCGTTCGATTAAGGCGCGATGGTCGAGCGTTCGAGTCTCGTCCCCGTGCACGAGCATGAGCTGCCAGAGTCGCCGCAGCAAACTGCGCACGAGTAGGTCGAAAGGAAGCTCGCTCTGCAAATCTCCACCGATGCGCACGCGCGTGGGAGTCAGGAAGCGGAGCCGCACGCGCTCCAGTGCGTGGTCGCTGAACTGAAGTTGCCGTGCCCGGATGAACATATCCAAACGCTGCTCATCCGCCTCCCAGAGGAAGCGATTGGACGGACCATTATAGATCGTGGAGGTGCGACCGTCGGCCTCGCGTTGGCAAACCGTTTCCAGAGCGAAGCGGGCGCGTCCTCGTCCGACGCCCGCGCGCCCAGCCCATTCCACAGCGAGGATCACGTGGGGCAGATAGGTCACGGCTCGCCCAAGCAATAACAAGCCAAAGGTCACCGTCTCGCCTGCCATATAGCGCTCTTTCTCCTCAGGTGGGGGCTCCAGCACGTAGGGGTGCGGCGCATGCCGCTGCCCGCGAAATGCGGGCACTTCAGCCGGCGGCGATGTCTCGAACACATAAGGGTAACTGCAGCTCGAACGCACCAAGCACAATTCGCATTGTCCATCGGGGCGAATGCACACAGCGCGCTTGAAGGCCCAGCCTAAGGCGCCACGCAGGGTTGAACCTTTGAAGCGTGGGAGCCACGCTTCTTCTTGCACGCGCCAGGTGAACTCGAAAAACCCCAAGCGCAGCGCGCGAGCGAAACTCAGGATGTCCGGTCTGGTCTCCATTAGAGGAACTCCCGCTCGTCTCCGCAGCTCATCGGTGTCTCCGCTTGAAGGGCCATGCGAACGAGAACAGGAACCACGTGCTTTCGCGAGCGCTCAATTCCGCGCATCTCTGAGCCACCAGATTCGCGAACGAGGCGGTCCCAGGATCCGCGCTCTTAGTACGCCGTCACCTCACCGTGCGGTGAAATGACGCCGTAATTTTACAGAGAAGCGCGAGCATGCGTCAATCGCTTCTTCCGTGTCGATTGACGCTGCGGACTCCGAGTCGGTATGATCTCGCCCTCGGAATCGAATACGGGAAGGAGCGATGAAGGCGGTGTGGCGGAAGGTTGTGTGGCTTGCATTCATCGTTGCTCTTCATGGTCACGGGTCCTCGAGCTCCTCCTCGCTGCGGTTTGAAGTGAGGATGGCGTCTGGGCTTCTGGAGACTCCGCAAACGGGGCGCCTGCTTTTGGTCCTCAGTTCGCGACCGGAGCCCGAACCGCGTTTCGCCATTGGGCGCCCGGGACTCAAGGGACCATCCGTCTTCGGACGCGATGTTCGGGATTTCGGACCTGGGCAGGTGGCCATTCTGGACGAGACGGCGATTGGAGTGCCGATCGAGCGCCTCTCGCAGGTTTCGCCGGGGGAGTATTTCGCGCAAGCCGTGTTCATGTGGAATCCCGATCTCCGGCGGCCAGACGCGCCCGGTAACCTATATAGCGACCCGCGACGTATTCGACTCGATCCCGCGCGCGGCGGCACATTTCGCCTGGAGCTGACGCACAAGATTCCTGAGGAATCGCCCGAGGAGACCGAGTACGTGAAATTCGTGAAGATCCCCTCTCGGCTCCTCAGCGCGTTTCACGGTCGGCCCATCTATTTGCGCGCCGGAGTGATTCTACCCCGCGATTATGCGCGCGAGCCCGAACGCCGCTATCCCTTGCGCGTACACATTGGGGGATATGGCACGCGGTACACGAACGTGCTTCGGATGATGGCCGAGGGTTCGGAATTCCGGCGCGCGTGGCTTGCGGAGGATGCGCCGCGAATGCTCCTGCTGCATTTGGATGGGGCTGGTCCTTATGGAGATCCCTACTACGTGAACTCGGCGAACAACGGTCCGTACGGCGATGCGCTCGTTCAGGAGCTGATCCCGTATGTGGAGCAGACGTTTCGCGCGATCGGTCGGCCGGAGGCGCGCGTGCTCGATGGAGGGTCAACGGGCGGTTGGGTCGCCCTCGCGCTTCAAATTTTCTATCCCGACTTCTTCACCGGCGCGTGGGCGTACTGTCCCGACAGCGTGGACTTCCGCGCCTTTCAACTCCTCAACATCTACGAGGATGAAAACGCCTATGTGAACCGCTACGGATTCGAGCGACCGAGCGCGCGCGATCTGCAGGGCGATGTGCGCTTCACGATGCGGCACGAGTGTCAGGTGGAGAACGTCATGGGCTTGGGCGACAGCTACACGATGTCGGGCGGACAATGGGGGGCATGGAATGCCGTCTACGGTCCGCGCGGCGCCGACGGGCGTCCGGTCCCGCTCTGGGACCCGAAGACGGGACGGATCAATCGCCAGGTGGTCGAGCATTGGAAGGCCTACGATCTACGCCTCGTCCTGGAGCGGAATTGGTCGACGCTCGGTCCGAAGCTGCGGGGGAAACTCCGCATTTGGATGGGAGAGGCCGACGATTACTTCCTCAACAATGCCGTTTACCGGCTGGAAGACTTTCTGAAGCGAGCCGATCCCCCGGCCGATGCGCGGATCGTTTACGGGCCACGTCACGGCCACTGCTGGCGCGGAGCGAGCGAGCGCGAGATCATGCGAGAGATGGCCGACGCGATCGAGCGGGCTCTTGGCCATTGGCGTTGACAGAGATCGCCTCGATGTGCCATCAATTAACGGTTGTGACGAATCCGCAACGGAATAAGCGAAGGCGAGGAGGAGAACAAATGAAGCCGCTCGCCGAGATGAAATGCGAAGCGTGCCGCGGCGACGCCCCTCCGCTGGGCGAGGAAGAGATCGCCGCGCTCTCGGTGCAAGTGCCGGAATGGAAGGTCGTCGAACGGGAAGGGATCAAGCGCCTGGAGCGTACGTTTCGCTTCAAAGACTTCGCCGAAGCGCTGGCGTTCACGAACAAAGTGGGCGCGCTGGCGGACGCCGAAGATCATCACCCGGCGATTATGACCGAATGGGGGCGCGTCACCATCACCTGGTGGACGCACAAGATTCGTGGCCTGCATCTCAACGACTTCATCATGGCGGCCAAGACGGACCGGCTCTACGCCGAGGGAACGGCAGCGCCCTCCGAATGACGGCGCGCAGAGGAGCAGGGGATGGAGCGATTTCACGGACGGGCGCTCTCGTGGGAGGTGAGGGACGGCATCCTGGAGCTTCAGCTCCACCGCGAGCCGTGCAATGAGATCGGTTCGGTGATGCTAGAGGAGCTGGAGCAGTTCGTCCGGGCGTTGGAGGATCTCGCGGAGAACGCGCACGTCGTCATCCTCTATAGCGCGCTGCGCTGCGGATTCAGCGCCGGAGCTGATCTGCGGGAGTTGTATGAGCGCGCGCGGGATTTGAATGTGGCCGAGCGGACGGCTGGCGTGCGCGCGTTCCTGGAGCGCATGCATCACGTCCTCACTCTGTTGGAGGTCGCGCCGCTGGTGACGATTGCGGCCGTGCATGGTGTGGTGTTTGGCGGGGGGTTGGAATTGGCCCTGGCGTGCGATCTCATCATCGCCGACAAGATGGCGCGGTTCGGCTTCCCGGAATTGCGCTTGGGAGTGATTCCCGGATTTGGGGGCATCCCGCGCTTAAAGCGAGATGTGGGCAATGGGGTGGTGCGCGATCTTCTCCTCACGGGACGGAGTGTGAACGCTGCGCGCGCGTATGCGGCGGGCTTGGTCAGTCAACTCGCGGCCGAAGGACAAGCGCTCGCCGTCGCTCGGACGACGGCCGCTCAGATCGCGAAATTTGATCCCACAGCGCGTCGGATCGCGAAGCGCTTCATCAAACCCATCCCCGATGAAGAGCTGCGCGAGGAGATCGAACTCTTCTGCACGTTGTTCGCGCGTCCCGAAGTGATGGAGAACCTGCGTCGCTTCGTCGAGAGCCGGAGCCCGTTTCCCTACCTGCCTTAAGTCCCCATTCATCCTCCTTCCAAATGCGCGAGGGCTCGCGCGGCGATGATCTGGCCGATGCGCAGCGAAGCCGTCGCTGCGGGCGAAGGAGCATTCAAAACGTGCACCATGCGTTCGGCTTCGAGGATGCGAAAATCATCCACGAGCCGACCCGAGAGGTCAACGGCCTGAGCCCGCACGCCAGAGGGCGCCGGCCTCAAGTCCTGGGCGCGGATCTCCGGGACGAGTCGTTCCAGTGCGCGCGCGAACGCGCGTCGGCTGAAGCTGCGCGCCATCTCACGTAGGCCCGTTCGTCCATATCGAGCGATCAAGCGCCAGAAGCCGGAGAAAGCGATCATCTCTCCGAGATCTCGGACGGAGAGGCTCCATCGCGTATATCCCTCCCGTTTGAGCGCGAGTGCGGCATTCGGACCAGCCTCGACGCGCCCATCCAAACGACGGGTGAAGTGCACGCCGAGAAAGGGCAGCTCCGGATCGGGGACGGGATAGATGAGATTTTTGACCAAGAAGCGCCGTTCGGGAATCAGCTCATAATAATCGCCTCGGAACGGGACGATCCGCAGATCAGGATGAAGACCGCAGAGGCGCGCCACGCGATCGGCCTGAAGACCGGCACACCCGACGAGGACGCGGCATCGGACGTCGCCCGCCGTCGTCTCCACGATGATCTCCCGACCAAGGCGATGGATGCGAAAAGCGCGGGCACGGGTGCGAACCTCCCCACCCCGTTGGCCGATCAAGCGCGCGAGCGCTTGAGTGACGAGCGCGAAATCGGTGATCCCCGTCTCCGGAACCCACAGGGCGGCGAGCCCGCGCGCATACGGCTCGTATTCCGGAATCTCCTCGGCACGCAGCCAGCGAAGGCCTTGAAGGCCGTTGAGGTGACCGCGCCGCTGCAGATCGGCCAAGATGGGCAACTCGCGTGCGGACGTCGCGATGACCAGCTTCCCGCAGCGCTCATAAGGGATTTGCTGCTCTTCGAGGAAGCGATAGAGCGCCTGGCGTCCTTCGACGCATGTTCGCGCCTTCAGAGAACCAGGGCGGTAGTAGAGTCCCGAGTGGATGACGCCGCTATTGCGCCCGCTCTGATGAGCGGCGAGGTGAGGCTCGGCTTCCAAAACGACAAGCGAGCAGCGTCGTGGCGGCTCCAGAAGAGCGTATGCGGTGGCGAGTCCTACGAGTCCGCCGCCGATGAGAGCGACATCATACAGCCGCGCGCTCACGCCTTTCGAAGAAGATGGCGAAATGCGCCTTCCAGCTCTGGATACTGGAAGACGAAACCCGAGGCGAGCAATCGAATTGGTTCGACGCGCTGACTGGCCAACAACAACTCTTCGCCCATTTGCCCGAAGAGCACTCGCACGGCGGTGGCCGGCAGAGGCAGAAGCGTCGGTCGGCCAAGGACGCGTCCGAGCGTACGCACGAATTCGCGATTTCGGACGGGATCGGGCGAGACGACGTTGACCGGCCCGCGCAAAGTCTCGGTGAGAAGCGCGTGTTGAATCGCACGCACGACATCGTCTATGGCGATCCAGCTCCAGTACTGCTGTCCGGATCCGATGGGCCCTCCCAGGCCCAGCCGAAAAGGCGGCAGCATTTGCGCCAATGCTCCCCCGCGCGGGCTGAGGACGATGCCGAACCGAAGAAGCACGACGCGAAGTCCCCTCTGAGCCGCCGGTTCGGTCGCCGCTTCCCACTGCGTCGCCACTTCGGCGAGGAATCCGCGCCCGGGCGGACTCTCCTCGCGCAAGAGTTCATCGCCGCGATCCCCATAGTATCCGATGGCCGAGGCGGAGACGAGTACAGTCGGTGGCCGCTCCAGTCGTGCGAGCGTCTCAGAGAGGAGTCGCGTACCTCGAATCCGACTCTCCCGAATGCGCGCCCTTTTTTCGGTCGTCCATCGCCCGGCGATATTCTCCCCGGCTAGGTGAACGACGGCATCGAACCCCTCAAGCTCGGACGGCTCGATCCTCCCGGCCTCTGGATCCCAGAGCACGACGCTCTCCTCAACGCGAAGCGGCGCACGCGCCAGCCGCACGACCTCATGCCCTCCGGCGCGCAAAAACGGCACCAGAGCCGATCCGATGAGCCCCGTAGAGCCCGTCACGAGAACCTTCATCCCATCCCTCCGTTCGCAAATGACGTAGCGCCCCACGCGATCGCGCAGAGCATTGGGATCATCCATCACCCGGCGCCTCAAAGATGGCCGAAGCGCTCAAGAGTTGTCAATAGGGCATCCTGCGCTGGCGCAAGCAGGAGGGCTTGATCAATAGGAAAATGCGAACTGGCCGAAGCTTCCGCGACTCCTCTCCAATCACGCCAGGGCGCAATGCCCTGGCGTGAGGGCTCACTCGCGGCGGGCGACGATCGAGCGAGCCGCCTGGGCGATCGGCTCAAACGCCTCAGGCGTGACGTTCGTCGCCACGTGCACGGCCTTCTTCCGCGTATACACGATCACGGTGTTCGACGCCGTGCGATCCACCCGGTATTTCTGAAGGGCCGGATCATCCGCCCCTTTGGGGAGATACGTCAGGGGAATGGTGAGACGCCGCTCGGCAGCAAGGCGTTCCAGCCGATCCTTGATCTCAGGACCGGCGATGTACACCACGAAGCCTCGCAGCCCTTGTTCTCGATAAGCCATGACGAGCCGATCAATTTTCTCGACCAACCTGGCCGAGACCTCGCTGTCGTCCTTGATGAAAGCCATGACGACAGGAGCGAGGGCGTAATTTCAGACGTAGCAGAGTTGCTTGCCCTTATTCGGGCCGGTCACATCCACGACGTCGAAGGCGGGCGTCGTATCGCCGACCTGAAAGCTCGCTCGATCCTGCGCGCGTTCGAGCGAGGGCATCAGGCCGAGCGTCACGACGCTCACGGCAATGATCCACGCTCCCCTCATATTCTTCTCCTCCTTACGAATGTCATCTGGCGGTCGCTCCAGCCACTCGAAACAGCGTGGTTCAAGCTCCGCTCGCGAATACGCTCGTCCCCGATGATTGGTTGCATGTCTTGGAAACGGGCTCAGGGATTCTCCGTGTTACAATTTCCGTCGTGCTCGGGCAAGAGGCGCACGCTCGGGAGCGTATGGCGGGAAGGGCTGTCCCCTGCGCGCAGAGGCCTGCGCGCGCTTGGCTGACGAGCGTTTTACTCGCATTCGTCCTTCTCCCTTATGGCGTGCACATCGGCACGCCGTCGCTGTGGGATGCCAATGAGGCCTTCTACGTCGAGGGACCACGCGAAATGCGCGAGCTGGGGGATTGGCTCACGCCGCGGTTCAACTTCGCGGAGAAATTGAACAAGCCCATCCTCTCCTACTGGCTCGTCCTCCTCTCCTTCGAGCTTTTCGGGGTGAGCGAAGGAGCAGAACGCGCAGTGATCCTTCTGTGCGTCATCGCGACGGTTCTGCTGACCTATCGACTGGGAGAGCTCCTCCTTGGTCAGCGCGTCGCGCTCTGGGGGGCGCTCATCGTGGCGACGAGCCCGAAGCTCATCATGGTGGCGCGGCGGTCACTCATTGACGCGCTGCTGACGTCGCTCATCACAGCGGCCGTGTATTTCCTCCTCTGCGGGTGGCATCGGCGATCGCGTGCGCGCCTTCTTCTCGGTCATGCGGCGATGGGGCTCGGCGTGCTGGCCAAGGGCCTGCTGGGGATCGTCCTTCCCGCAGGGGTGGTCGCATTGTTTCTCCTTCTCACGCATCGCCTCGCGGAGGTGAAGCGCTTTCGCCCGGGACTTGGCGCGCTTATCGGTTTGGCGATCGCAGCCCCATGGTTCGCGCTCATGACCCAGAGGCATGGAGGGGCATATCTCTTCTCCTTCTTCATCGGGGAGCACGTCAGTCGGTATCTCTATGGGACGCAGGGAGCGCAGCGCCCCTTCTGGTATTACGTCCCGACGCTTCTTGGCGAGTTCGCCCCGTGGTCCTTCTTTCTTCCGCTCGCCATCGCGATTGCGTGGAGACGCATCCGATCCGCTGGCCAAGAGGGGGAAGGTCAAGTGTCGCTTTCCACCTCCGATGGGCTTTCTCTTCTGTGCATTTGGTTTGGCTTCGGGTTCGTGTTCTTCAGCCTCTCGGCGGCCAAACAGAATGAGTATTTGCTCCCTCTCTATCCGGCCGCGGCGTTGCTGGTCGCCCACATGTTCTCGGCGATCAGAACGCCGGATGATGCGAGCGTACCTGGACGTCCGGTTCAATGGCGCGCTTGGAGGGGATTCCTCATCGCTCTCGGGGCCTTGTCGGTCGCGCTCCTTTTGGCCGCTCGTTTACTCTTTCATGCCGCGCGGGCGCTCTTCCCCGATCACCCACTGGCCTATCTCCCCGCGTTCGTACTCGGAGCCGCGGCGCTTGGGCTCCTCTGGGAAGGATGGAAGCAACGCCCGCGTCGCGTCTTCGGCATATTGGTCATGATGGTCGTGCTCCTTCATGCTTCGATGGCCGGACTCCTTCCTGAGATCGAGCGGTATCGCCCGATACGGTCGTTGGCTGAGCGGATCCGGCAGGAAGCTGGGCCGGAGGATCTCGTGGGGTATTACCGGCATACGGCTCCCAGCCTGTGCTATTATACGCGGCGACGGATCTTCGAGGCATTCGAGCCGGAAGAGCTGCGCGATCTCTGGCGCCTGGGGAGGCGCGTCTTCTGCGTGATGAGCGAGCGCGATGCTCGCGAGCTTGTGGAACGCCAAGGGCTCCTGCTTCGGATGGTGGAATGTCGGCCTTCGCTCTTCCCCCTGCGGATGAGGGAGTTCCTGCGCCTGCGTCGTCCCGACGACCTGCCGCGCATCTGCGTGGTGACCAATCGCTAGGGATCGGCCAAAGCGTGACGCTTCGCCTCGAAGGGCATGGAGAACGAACGTGGTTTCTGCGGAGAACGAAGGACTGGCCGAGAGGCGGTGTGAAATTTGCCAAAGGCATCAGGCGAAGTGTACATTACATGCTGGGTCCCCGGGTGGGGAATGTAGCTCGCGCAGTGAGGGGAGACGCGCGGGGCCCTGAGTCCTGGAGGGGAAGAGGAGGGGATCATGGAACACGAAAGCGAAGTGCTTGCGCTGCCGGTTCTGCCGCTGAAGAACGTCGTGCTCTTCCCACACATGACGATGCCCCTCTCGGTCGGGCGTCCGATCTCGATCGCGGCTGTGGAAGCAGCGCTCTCCAGCGAAGAGAAGCTCATGGTCGTGGTCGCGCAGCGCGATCCGAACATCGAAGAGCCCAAACCGGAAGATCTCTTCACCATTGGCACGAAAGCGGCCATTCGGCGAATGACTCGCGCTCAGGATGGGACCTTGCAAGTGCTCATGCAAGGTCTGGAGCGCGTGGTCTTGCTGCGGATGGAGCAAACGGCACCCTACATGCGGGCCCGCATCAGTCCCTTACCGCTTTTGGAGGAGAATCCGGTTGAGATTGAGGCTTTACATCGAGCCATTCTCGATCAGGTCTCCAAAGCGCTCGGACTGCTCCCGCAAGTCCCCGAAGAGCTGCATGCTGCGTTCGCGCAGACGGACGATCCCGTGCGCTTGGCCTATCTGCTGGCCACGATCCTGAACTTAGATCTGTCGGCGTTGCAATCCCTTCTAGAAGCACGGACGAAGGATGATCTGCTGCGCTTGCTCTTTAAGCATCTCACGCACGAGGTGCAGGTCTTGGAATTGCGCCATAAGATCGCCAGCCAGGCGCAGCAAGAGATGACGCGCGAGCAGCGCGAATATTTCCTCCGGCAGCAACTGCGGGCCATCCAACGCGAATTAGGGGAGATCGATCCGCATCAGGCGGAGGCCAATCTCTTGCGCGAGCGGTTGGAGCAAGCCGAGCTGCCGGAATTCGTGCGAAAGGAGGCCGAGCGCGAGCTGAACCGGCTGGAGAAGCTTCCGAGCATGGCTCCGGATTATCACGTCATCCGCACGTATCTGGAATTGGTCCTGGAGCTGCCGTGGAATCGGCAGACGGAGGATAATCTCGATCTGGCGAACGTGCGGCGCGTGCTCGATGAGGATCATTATGGATTGGAGGACGTCAAGCAACGCATCCTCGAACATCTGGCGGTCCTGAAGTTGAATCCGGAAGCGAAGGCCCCGATCCTCTGCTTCGTCGGTCCGCCCGGCGTGGGGAAGACGAGCCTCGGACAATCCATCGCTCGCGCGCTTGGGCGAAAGTTCGAGCGATTGAGCCTCGGCGGATTGCACGACGAAGCGGAGTTGCGCGGGCATCGGCGCACGTATATTGGCGCCATGCCCGGACGGATCATTCAAGCCATTCGGCGCGCGGGCGTGAAGAATCCGCTCCTCATGCTCGATGAAGTGGACAAGATCGGGCGGGATTTCCGCGGCGATCCGGCCGCCGCGCTCCTGGAGATCCTCGATCCGGAACAGAACCACTCGTTCCGCGACAACTATCTCGATCTGCCGTTTGATCTCTCCAAGGTCTTTTTCATCACCACGGCGAACACGCTCGATACGATCCCGCGGCCCCTTTTGGATCGCATGGAAGTGCTGCGGTTGCCCGGCTACAGCGAAGAGGAGAAGGTGGAGATCGCCCGACGCCATCTCGTCCCGAAGAAGCTCAAGGAGACGGGGCTCACGACCGAGCAGTTGCGGATCCCGGATGCGACGCTTCGCTATCTCATCGCGCGCTACACGCGCGAGGCGGGCGTGCGACAACTCGAGCGCGCGATCGCGCAAATCGCCCGCAAGATCGCCCTTCGCATCGCGGAGGGGCATACCGAGAGCGTGATCGTCCGAATCGAAGACGTGCCAGAACTACTCGGTCCCGAGCGCTTCTTCCCCGAAGAGGCGCGCAAAGAGTTGCCTGTTGGCGTAGCGACCGGCGTCGCATGGACGGAGACTGGAGGGGAAGTCCTCTACATCGAGGCGGCTCTCCTGCCTGGAGGGAAAGGTTTGACGCTCACGGGGCAACTTGGCGAAGTCATGCAAGAGTCGGCGAAAGCGGCCGAGAGCTACATCTGGGCGCACGCGGAGGCCTTCGGCATCAATCGCGAGGTCTTCGAGAAAAACGGCGTGCATATTCACGTCCCGGCGGGAGCGATCCCGAAGGACGGCCCATCGGCGGGCATCGCGATGGTCACGGCCCTGGCTTCGCTCTACACGGGCATTCCCGTGCGGAACGACGTGGCGATGACGGGCGAGATCACGCTCTCGGGATTGATCCTCCCGGTCGGGGGCATCAAGGAGAAAGTACTCGCGGCGCGTCGCGCGGGCATCCGCCGCGTCATCCTTCCACGCCCGAATGAGAAAGACCTTCGGGAACTCCCTGAGCACGTTCGGAACGAAATGGAATTTTTCTTTGTCGAACGGATCGAAGAGGCCATTGGCGTCGCCATCCCCGAACTCGCCGAGCGGCTGGAGCGCCTCAAACAAGTGGCCTGAGGCGCGCCAGGGAAGTCCCGGAGCCGAATCTCGCGCGGAAACCTCTCGAGACGGGCCTACCTCTTCACGAGCGTGACGATGTTGGAATCATAGGTTTTGCCATCCTCGGTTCGAGCGCGCACGAGGACGCGATAGTTTTGAGGGCCTGCAGGAAGACCTGCCAGTGTGATAGTGACGCGGTGAGTGAGGGTGAGGAAGCGATAGGAAGCGATCGTCGCCGTGAAGTTTGGAATCGCATCCAGGGGGACCACCTGCAAAGCGACGCCACCTGTATAGCTCGGATGCTTGCGGACGGCGAGGAAGAAGGTCGCCTGCCGGTTCTGAAGGCGAACCGAAGTCGGCGTGGCACTGATGGAGACTTTAGGGGGGGCGATGACGGTGATCTCGATCTCGGCCGTCGCTTCGCCACCCCGTCCATCGTCGGCGCGCACGCGCACGGTCACGCGAATCGGATCGGCGTCGGGGATCGGATTGAGGCCGGTTGTATCCAGTCGTGCGGCAGCTCCGGAACCTGTGATCGTCCCTGCGGAAGCGGTCCACGTGTACGCGAGCGCATCGCCATCGGGATCACCGCCGCGGGCGGTGAGGAAGACCATGAAGCCATCCTGGATCGTCGTTCGACTCGCTTCCAGCGCGACCTGTGGAGGGCGATTCGGCGGACGAACGGTGATGCTTCGACTGGCTGAGGCGGAGTGACCGCGCCCATCCTCCACCGTGACGGTGACGACGACAATGACCGGAGTCGCCCCGGGTGTGGGATTGATGCCCGTCGTATCAAGCGTGGCTTCGGTGATCCCGGCCTCAAGCTTTCCGGCCGTCGCCTTCCAATGATAGGTGAGAGGGTCCCCATCCGGATCGCTCCCATTGGCTGTGAAGGAGACGCGCTCTCCATCGTCCGCGACGAGGCGGCTGGCCGAGAGCGAGACCGTAGGGGGGCAATCCTTCTCGCACACCTTGGCGGGATCATCAGCGTTGAGCACTCGGAGCGTCCCCATGGCGTCGAGGACTCCGCCTGTGTTGACCTTCCCCGCGAGCGCGGGCACAAGCTGCACGCCTTGACGTAATGCTTGGTGAAGCTCATGGAGAGGAACGTCGCGCACCGAGAGCGCCAGGGCAGCCACCCCCACGACATGCGGCGCCGCCATCGAAGTCCCACTGAAGCTGGCGTATCCTCCGCCCGGCACTGTGCTCAAGATGGAACGTCCGGGGGCCGCCAGGTCCACCCAATCGCCATAGTTCGAGAAATAGGCGAGGTCCCCGTTTTGATCCACGGCCGCGACCGAGAGCACGCTCTCATAAGCGGCCGGATATTGCCTCACGTTCGTGCTCCCATTGCCGGCAGCGGCGATGAAGAGAATCCCCTCGGCCTTTAACCGCTCGATCGCTTCCTCAAGGGCGCGCGAATAGGTGTCGGCCCCCCAACTGGCGTTCACCACACGGATGTTCACCCCGCGCCGCTTCATGGTGAGGATGTAGTCGATCGCCTCGAGGGCATCCGAGAGGTACCCAGAGCCCTCCCGATCCAGGAACTTCAACGCCATGAGTTTCACACGCCAATTCACGCCGACGATGCCGAGCTGATTGTCTCCGACGGCGCCGATCGTTCCCGCCACATGCGTCCCGTGTCGATTATCGTCCGCCGGAGGTTGCGAAGGCGAGATCGCGTTATAGCCGTAGACGTCGTCCACGTACCCGTTGCCGTCATCATCCCGGAGATTGCCGGGAATCTCTCCGGCGTTCACCCAGATATTGTCCCGGAGATCGGGATGCAGGTAGTCGATGCCCGTGTCGATGACGGCGACGACGACGTTGGAGTCGCCCCTGGTCACCGTCCAGGCCTCCGGCGCGCCGATCATCTCCAATCCCCACAAGTTGACGAAGCTCGGATCATTCGGGACGATGCGCTCGGCGGTGTAGAGTAGGTCCGGCTCCGCATACTCGATGTCGTCCTCATAGGACAACAGGTTCAAGCGGGTGAGCACGTCTTCCCCCTTTCGCAGGGCGATGACCTGCGGACGCTTCATGCCGCGCCGCTTGATGAGCACGCGCTGCGGATGATAGCGAGCACCGATGAACCGCCACAGATCGAAGGCAGAGCGCTGTCGAGCGCTCAATCGGGGGAGCATTCCCGCGACGATCGCAGCCGCGATGAGGATACCGACGATTGACTTTCTCATCCGCGCCCTCTCCGAAAAATGTCTCTCGTGTTCCGCTTCTGTGACGCGCAGATGAGAAGTCCTGGTTGGCCACAAGTTCTCGTCGGGGATCAGGGGGCGTGAAACGCGTGGTCTGAAGAGGAGCGTTCGGGGGATGCGCACGCGCCGAAGAAGAGCGGCGCCAGGGCTTGTCCCGTATAGGAGCCGGGCGTGCGAGCGATCGTCTCGGGCGGTCCTTCGGCGACGACCCATCCGCCCTCCTCGCCGCCTTCGGGGCCGAGGTCAATGATCCAGTCGGCGCACTTGATGACCTCCAGATTGTGCTCGATGACGATCACCGTATTCCCCATATCCACGAGCCGTTGTAGGACCTCGAGCAAGCGTCGCACGTCCTCGAAATGAAGACCCGTTGTCGGTTCGTCGAGGATGTAGACCGTGCGTCCGGTCGCCCGCTTGCTCAACTCGCGCGCGAGCTTGATCCGCTGGGCCTCGCCGCCGGAGAGCGTCGTGGCCGGCTGGCCGAGCTCGATATATCCGAGGCCGACATCAAGTAGCGTCTGGAGCTTATTCCGAACCGGCGGGATGCTCTCCAGTAAGGCGTAGGCTTCCTCCACCGTCATGCGAAGGACATCTGCGATCGAGTACCCCTTGTAGCGCACGCTCAGCGTCTCCTGGTTATAGCGCGCCCCGCGGCAGACGTCGCAGGTCACGTAGACATCGGGGAGGAAGCTCATCTCGATGCGCTTCATGCCATCGCCCTGACACGCCTCGCATCGTCCGCCTTTGACGTTGAAGCTGAAGCGGCCGGGCTTGTATCCCCGCTCGCGCGCCTCCGGCAATTGCGCGAAGAGCTGGCGGATGAAAGTGAAGACGCCGACATACGTGGCCGGATTCGAGCGTGGCGTCCGCCCGATGGGCGATTGATCGATCTCGATCACCTTATCCACGTGCTCCAATCCGGTGATGCGCTCATGCGGGCCTGGCTCAAGCGGGCTCCCATAGAGGTGGCGCGCGAGGGCACGATAGAGGATCTCATCCACAAGCGTGGACTTACCCGATCCGGAAACGCCCGTCACGCAGATGAACAGCCCTAGCGGGAACGAGACCGTGATGTTCTTGAGATTATTCGCCCGCGCGCCATAGATGGTGAGGCAGCGTTCGTTCGGGGTTCGACGCGATGCCGGAATCGGGATGTGACGGCGCCCGGAGAGGTATTGCCCCGTGAGCGAGTCCGGATGCCGAGCGATCTGTTCCGGCGTCCCGCAGGCGACCAGATACCCCCCATGCACGCCGGCGCCCGGACCGAGATCAATGATGTAGTCGGCGCGGCGGATCGTCGCCTCATCGTGTTCGACGACGATGACCGTGTTCCCCAAATCGCGCAGTTTCTCCAGCGTGGCGAGCAATCGCGCGTTATCGCGAGGATGGAGCCCGATCGAAGGCTCATCGAGCACATAGAGCACGCCGCGCAGCTGCGAACCGATTTGCGTCGCCAAGCGGATGCGCTGCGCCTCGCCTCCGGAAAGCGTGGAGGCCGGACGATCCAACGTCAAATACCCCACCCCCACCGTATCCAAGAACTCCAAGCGTGCGCCGATCTCGCGCAGGAGTGGCTCGGCGATCTGTCGCTCCCGAGGCGTCAACTCGTTAGGGAGATCGCGGAAGACCCGCACGGCTTCGCGAATGGGAAGTGCCGTGTAATCGGCGATCGAGCGCCCGGCCACGCGCACCGCGAGACTCGCCCGTTGCAACCGCTTCCCCTCGCAGGTCGGGCACGGCACCGTCCGAATGAGCACGCGGTAGAGATCCGTCTTGTCGTCCTCCCCGTCGCTCTCTTGCCGCTCCAGGTGGCGCTCCAGCAAAGCGATCGCCCCCGCCCATTCGAGCCGGTAGCGAAGGCCCTTGTGCTCGAAGGGGATTCGCTCGCGCAGGCCATAGAAGAAGGCCTCCTTCACCCGAGGCGGAAGTTCGACGAACGAACGGCTCGGCTCAACGCGATAATGACGGGCGAGCGCTAAGAGGACGTCCTTCAGATACCCCCCGAGCGCGCGATCGAACGGAAGCACGTCCAACCGATCCAGCGGCTGCGCGGGGTCTGGGATCATCCGCTCCGGCGCGATCTCGCTCTTGATCCCCAAGCCTTGACATTCGGGGCACGCGCCATAGGGGCTATTGAACGAGAACGAACGCGGCTCTAACGCGGGGACGGAAATGCCGCACTCAACGCAAGCCATCTTCTCCGAATACAACTGCTCGCCGCCATCCACGACCGCGATCGTCACGATCCCTTCGGTCAACTTGAGCGCCGTGCGAATCGAGCGCTCCAGACGCTCCTGAACGCCCGGCTTCAACAGCAGCCGATCCACGACGACTTCGATCGTGTGATTCTTCCGCTTGTCGAGCTTGATCTCCTCATCGAGAGCGCGCAATTCGCCATCAATGCGCGCGCGCACGAAACCGGACTGAGCGAGTTTCTGCAGCTCCTTTCGGAATTCCCCCTTACGTCCGCGCACGATCGGGGCCAGGACCATCACTCGCTCGCCCGGTGGTAGATCCAGGACGGCCTTGAGGATCTGCTCGACCGATTGCCGAGTGATGGGACGCCCGCACTCGGGACAATGGGGCTTGCCAATCGCCGAAAAGAGCACGCGCAGATAGTCGTAGATCTCGGTGACCGTTCCGACGGTCGAACGCGGACTCCGGCTGACCGTCTTCTGCTCGATGGAGAGTGCTGGCGAGAGCCCTTCGATAGCATCCACGTCCGGCTTCTCGAACTGATCGAGGAACTGGCGGGCATAGACCGAGAGCGACTCCACGTAGCGGCGCTGTCCTTCGGCGTAGAGGGTATCAAAGGCGAGACTTGATTTCCCCGATCCACTGAGCCCCGTGATGACCGTGAGCGAGCGATGAGGGATCTCCAGATCGAGGTTCTTCAGGTTGTGTTGTCGGGCGCCCCGAACGGTGATGCGATCAATTGGCATCGCTCGCCTCCTGTCGCGCCGCGCGTGCGGAGTCTCTCAGAGACCTCTTCCCATCGTGATCCAAAAGGGGAATGTTACCGATCGCGCGCGTGAGGTGTCAAGAAGCGGTTTCGTGCGGTGGATTCGCTTCTATCGCATCGTGCGGACCCAGAAGGGGATGTACAATGGTTCCGGGATCGTCGCGCCATCGTCGCTCACCGAGATGAACCCCTCCCAGTCTCCCGCCGCAACCGTCGGAGAGATGCGCAGCGTGAGGGTGAACTGGCCCGTCCCACCCGGGCGGACTTGGAACGTCGTCTTATTCAACGTCGCCGTGATGGCCGGATCGGCGTTCGGCATCGTGAGCGAGAGGCGATAGGTCACAAGCTGCGCGGAATGGTTCTTCACGGTGAAGGTCTTCGTCCGAGTGACCGATTGCCGAACGCGAATGGCGCCGAAACTGTGCGTGGGAGTGTCTACAGTCGTCAGCACGCGGGCTACGGCGCGCATATTCACGAGGCCGGCGCCGCGGTCCATCACGCGCTGCGCTTGGAGCCGTGGGGGCCGCCAGGCCGTGGTGAGAATGGCCGAGCGAATCTCAGCCGGCGTCCAGCCAGGGCGCAATTGCTTGAGCAAAGCGGCGACGCCCGCCACGCGCGGCGCGGCGAAGCTCGTCCCGTTGCGGAAGGCGAAGCCGCTGGGATCGTAAACCGGATCTTGAAGACCCCGCTCGACGGCCGGAGGCACGGGGAATCGCGCGTCTCCACGCGGATCGTCATCTTGAACGGCGGCATAACTGCCCAAGCCCGGAGCGACCACATCGGGTTTGATAGCGAAGGACGAAGCCGGTCCCCGCGAGCTGAAGTCCGCCAACTGATTCGGCTCGATCGCGAGCGTCACGATTGTCTCGTCCGGCAGATCTAAACGCTCCAAGGCGACGCGCGGGGGTCGGCCCGCTCTCTCGCTGACGTCCACGAACTGCTTGAGGGCGAGCCCGGCTCGGCGCTGGAGGAAGAGCGCGGGAAGTGGTGCGCCGCCAAGATTGGGAGTGATAAACGTATCCCCCCCAGCCTCGCTGTTGTAGAAGAGGACGGCGATCGCTCCAGCCATCGCGGCGTTTTGATTCTTCGTGGCGAACGTGCACTGTCCGCGCTGAATGAGGGCGATGGCCCCGGCGAGCGAACCGGCCGGAAGCGGCTCGCACGCGAGCCCGCCGCCATCGGCCACGCCGTTGTCTATAAGGTCCACATCGCGCAGCGGGGCATGAAGTGCCGTCTCCGGAAATGGGCTGGCGCCGTTGAGTCCCCGAAATCCGAGGAGTTCGCCGAGCTCCGGAGGTGGCTGCGGTTCCAGCAGGCGCACGCGCCCAAGAGCCGAAGCGGCCGCCCCTTGATGGGCGTTCGTCGTCGCGCCGACGGCGATCACGCGCTCAGCATTGGCCGGACTTCGGACCGTTCCTCCTGCCGCATTCTGCGTCCTGGAGGGCGGAGGGCCATCGTTACCGGCGGCAGCGACGACGACGAGGCCGGCTGAGACGGCGTTCGTGGCCGCGCGATCTAGCAGAGCGTTCATCGGATCGCCCAGACTGACGTTGATTACATCCATGCCATCCCGCACGGCCTCTTCGATCCCGGCCAAAAGACTATCCAATCCACAACGCGGCGCGCAAACGCGATAGCTCCCGAGAAACGCCTTCGGCGCCACGCCGCTGATCACCACCGGTCGCGTCCCAGGGAAATACGTCAGGTCAATGATGTTGCCAGCTGCGCAACTGGCCACATGCGTGCCGTGTCCATTCAGATCTTGAGCCGTGCGAAACCGCGCATCCAGATTCGCCTGTCGGTCAATCACCGACTGGAAGACCTTCGCGACGATGACCTTGCCGTTAGCTAACCCCTCGCCCGTATTCGCCTTGGGGAATCCCGGCGGTGGCTCGAGCATGGCATCCCGGAGCATCGGATGATCGAAATCCACGCCCGTATCCACAATGCCGATCTTGATGCCCAGACCCGCCCGTTCGCGCCCGCCAACGGCTTCCCATAATTCCTCAGCGCCCATGAGGGCGTGACTGACGTCAAGCGGCGGGAGAGCTCGCACCGTCGGAGGGGCCGACTCCGGAAAGACCTCCACGATGGGAAAGATCTCAATGACCTCGGGGAACGAGGCGAGAAGCTCCACCTTCTCCGCTGGAACGGTGAGCGCGAGGCCGTTGAGCACAACGTGATAACGATGGTGAACCGTGGCTTCCGGAATCCAGCGGTACATCTTGGTGAGGAAGAGATCGTGCTGGCGCTGCAGGTAAGCCACATAGGCGCGCGAGCGCGCGGAAGCCATATCCAACCGCCCCTGGACGTGATTTTCGGGCGCGACGGCCAAGCTCGTAGCCGCCAAGCCCCGGATCGTCCCGCGATACGTGGCTACAGGCTCGTCCTTCAAAAGGACGATCACTGCCACATGGTCGTTGACTCGAACGGCCTGCTCGAGAACCGTCTGCACCTGAGCGCGCTTCCGCTGCAACGCCTCAGCCGACTGAGCGCGAGCGCTCGGGCCCAGCATCCCCAGAAGCAGAACGAGCGAGATCGCCAAACACGTCCTTCGCCTCATCGCCGCACCTCCGTGCTTCTTCCGCGCACGCATAAGCGCGGGGATTATACACGAAGCTTCGTGCGGGACGAAGAACTCGAGCGCGATGCTTGTTCGAAACTTCGTGAAGGCCACCGATGCCGCCTAGTTTCTCCCACTTTAGGGTGCACTTCCAGCCGTTTTTGGGGATGATGGCCTAATAACTGGCCTTCTCTCTCCCACTTCAGCAAAGGGGCAGATAGGTCTCACCAAATCGTGAACGACCACAGCGCGAGGACGGCCCATATGCGCTCGCCCGAAGCGATATCCGAGGGAGGCGCTCAATAAGCCGCCAGATCGAGGATCGCGTTCACCAAGTCCTCGACTTGCGGCAGGATGACGTCCTCCAGGTCAGGGGAATAGGCCACGAAGGTGTCCAAAGCGCCGACACGACGCACGGGTCCGTCTAAGTCCTCGAACAGCTCGTCCGCGATGCGCGCGGCGATCTCCGCTCCGAATCCCCAAGACAAACTATCCTCGTGAGCGACGATCACTTTGCTCGTCTTCTTCACCGAGCGCGAGATCGTCTCCCAGTCATAGGGATTCAGACTACGCAGATCGATGACCTCGACATCGAGGCCGTGTTGTTCCCGAACTTGCTCGGCTGCCAAAAGGCTCCGATGAACGAGCGCCCCATAGGTGATGATCGTCAGATCGCGTCCCGGGCGCACGATCTTCGCCTTCCCGAAGGGGATCATGTAGTTCGGTCCCGGATATGGACCGCGATTATAGGGCTGGCGGTAGAGGTGCTTGTGTTCGAGGAAGAGTACGGGATCATCGCAGCGAATGGCCGTGCGCAACAGCCCGTTGGCATCCACGGCCGTCGAAGGCATCACGACGCGAAGCCCCGGGATGTGCGTGAAGATGCTCTCGCCTGACTGGCTATGGTAAATGGCTCCGCCTTGCAGGTACCCCCCGATGGGAACGCGGATGACCAGGGGGCAGGACCAAGCGTTATTCGAGCGCCAGCGCAAGAGAGCCAGTTCGTTGCGAATCTGCATCATCGCCGGCCAGATGTAGTCGAAGAACTGGATCTCGATGACCGGCTTCAACCCCCGCGTGGCCATACCGATGGCGCGGCCGACGATGTTGGCTTCCGCCAACGGGGCGTTGAAGACCCGATGCGAGCCGAAGCGCCGCTGCAGGTTATGCGTGACCTTGAAGACGCCGCCCTTGCCCCTGACCTTATCGAGATACTGCTCGCGGCTGCAATCGGCGACATCTTCGCCGAAGACGACGATCCGCGGATCGCGGGCCATCTCGTCATGCAAGCACGCGTTCAAAAGATCCACCATCGTCTTCGGCTCGCCCGAATACTGCGGCTCGGTCTCGAATGCCGATGAGGTGGGATCAACCGTGGGAGAATACACGTAGAGCGTCGCCGTTGAGGGAGCGGGTTTGGGCTCCGCCAGTGCTTCATCGGCCGCTTGAGCGACCTCCGCATCCACTTCGGCGCGAATGGCCGCCAGTTGCTCAGCATCGGCCAATCCTTCCCGCAGCAAGAACTCGGCTAAGCGGGGGATCGGATCGCGCCGCGCTTCTTCCTCTCGTTCCTCATCGGGCTTATAGAGCGTCTCGTCATCGGAGAGCGAATGCGAATAGGGGCGAATGACGTGCGCGTGCACGAGCGCGGGTCCCCGCCGTTGCCGAACATACGCGGCGGCTTCGCGCAGTGCGGCATAGCTCTCGAACACGTCCGTCCCATCGCACTCTCGGACCAGGAGATAAGGGAAGCTGCGCACCAAACGCGAGATGCTGCCGCCGGCCGTCTGCACCTCGATGGGAACGGAGATGGCGTACCCATTGTCTTCAATGAGATAGAGGACCGGCAGCTTCAGATTGCACGCCGTGTTCAGGGATTCCCAGAACTCCCCCTCGCTGGTCGCTCCATCGCCGCTGGAGACGTAGACGATTTCGTCCGCGTGAAAGCGGCTCGCGCGATCGGCGATCTCTTCGACCAGTTCATAATATCGTCCGGCCTCGGCACACCCCACAGCCTGTAGGAACTGCGTCCCCGTCGGACTGGAGCTGGAGACGACGTTCAAGCGCCGGAATCCCCAATGCGAGGGCATTTGGCGCCCCCCGGAACTTGGATCCGCCGCCGCCCCCACTGCTTGCAGGAACATCTCCTTGGGCGTCACGCCCAGCATGAGCATCAGCGCGCGATCGCGATAGTAGGGGTAGAACCAATCGTACGCCGGTCTCAGAACCAATCCCGCCGCGACGAGCACCGCCTCGTGACCCGCTCCGCTGATTTGAAAGAAGATGCGATTTTGCCGCTTGAGCTGGATCTCCCGATCGTCAATGCGGCGAGACAGCAGCATCGTTCGATACAAACGGAGCAGGACCTCCCGACTGAGGCCTTGGTATTTCTCTTTCTCCACCGCGATGTGCGTGACCGGGTTCATGCTCCTCCCTCCCCGTTTTTTTTTCGTGAAGCGCACGCCTGGCTCCCACAATCCTCCCCTTTCAGGGAGTGCCGAACCGCACGTGGGCTTGCCTAACGATGACCTCGCGATGTGCGACGCGCCCGCTGGAAGATGCCCTCCATTTTCCCGATTTATTTCGCTCAGGGGGACAGTTTATAACTATGCCGGGCTTCCGGTCAACCGAGACACGCGGTCCTTCTCCGCGCGAGGCCGATGTGGGACGCGCGCCGCATTTGACGAGCTCGTGGACCGTCTGCTATATTTCACCTCGCAAGTCGGGCACTTAGCTCAGCGGTAGAGCGTTCGCCTCACACGCGAGAGGTCGGAGGTTCGAATCCTCCAGTGCCCACCATGCGTCCCTGCTTTGCGCGCACGTGTTGGCTTTCTCGAAACCGGTGGCGTACAATCTCCCCCGGGAGGGGTGCGGATGCGCGGAGAGAAGGACGATCCGGGGGAGGCGCTCAAGAAGTTCGGCGTCGCGGCGTCTTTGGGGACGATCTTCGTCTCCTATGTCGCCGCTGGTCTGTTGATCGGGTACTTCCTGGACAAATGGCTGGGGACATCGCCCTGGCTGTTCTTGCTCTTTTTCGCAATCGGCGTAGGCGGAGCCATCTACAACGTCTTCAAGCTCGCGGCGCGGTTGTAGGGGAAATTGACAGATTCCGCAAGCGTCTCTACAATTTTCATTTTTCGGTGAAATCGAACGAGGGAGGCTAGAGCGTGTACGCCATCATTGCGACAGGTGGAAAACAGTATCGCATCACGCCGGGCGAAGTCCTGCGCGTTCCGGCGCTTCGCGCCGAGGTGGGGGAGACGATCGAGCTGCCAGTGCTGGCGCTGAGCGATGGGGAACAGGTCAAGATCGGTCGTCCCACTGTGGAGGGCGCTCGAGCCGTATGTCGCGTCCTGGAGCACGGGAAGGAGCGGAAGGTCATCGTCTTCAAGTTCAAGCGGCGGAAGCAATATCGTCGCAAGAAAGGGCATCGGCAGAAGTACACGGCCATCCGCGTGGAAGCCATCCAAGCGGCCTAAGGCGCGGATGCAGTGGTCGCCGCGCGGGCGCTGGCAGAGTGAACGAAGGAGGTCAGACGCTATGGCACATAAAAAGGGGATGGGGAGCTCCCGCAATGGGCGGGACTCAGTCGGGAAGCGATTGGGCGTCAAGTGCTTCGGGGGGCAGTTCGTGACCGGAGGTTCGATCCTCGTCCGACAGCGGGGTACGCGCTTTAAGCCGGGCTTCAACGTCGGGATTGGAAGCGATGACACGCTCTACGCGAAGATCTCGGGCATCGTCCGGTTCGAGGACAAAGGACGCCTGGGCAAATTCGTGAGCGTGTACCCGGCGACGCCGGAGGGGAAATGAGCCGGTGAGCTTCTTCGGAGATGTTCGTTGATCGCGCGGAAATCGTCGTGAAGGCCGGGGACGGAGGTGACGGCTGCACGGCCTTCCGCCGCGAGAAGTATGTCCCCTTTGGGGGACCGGCGGGCGGCGACGGCGGTCGAGGGGGACATGTGTACATGGAAGCTACCCTCGGGATGAACTCGCTCATCCACTTCAAGTACAATCCCGAGTATCGGGCCGGGCGCGGGGGGCACGGCGAAGGGAACAACCGGCATGGACGGGATGGCGAGGACATTGTGATCCGCGTGCCGGTGGGAACACTTGTCTACGATCAAGAGACGGGCGAGTTGATCCATGATTTCTCAACGCCGGGCGAGCGAGTGCTCATCGCCCGAGGAGGGCGCGGAGGACGGGGGAACGCGCATTTTGCGACGCCCACGCGTCGTGCGCCGCGCTTTCACGAACGCGGTCAACCGGGACAAGTGCGCCGTCTGCGCCTGGAGCTGAAGCTGCTGGCCGACGTGGGATTGATCGGCTTCCCCAATGCCGGCAAATCCACGCTTCTGGCGCGCATTTCGGCCGCGCGCCCCAAGATCGCCGAGTATCCCTTCACGACGCTGGAACCGGTCCTGGGCGTCGTACAATGGGACGAATACCAGAGCTTCGTCGTCGCCGATATCCCTGGGCTGATCGAAGGAGCTCATCGGGGAGCGGGCTTGGGGCATGAGTTCTTGCGACATGTCGAGCGAACGCGCGTGCTCCTGCACTTGATTGACATCTCCCCCTTCGCCGAGCACGAACCGGTCGAGAGCTACCGCATCCTCAACCACGAGCTGGAGGCGTACAATCCCAAGCTTCTGGAAAAGCCGCAAATCGTCGTGGCGACGAAGATGGACATCGCTTCGAAGGAGCGCGTCTCGGCATTAGAAGCCTTCTGCCGGACGCACGATGTGGAATTCGTGGCCATTTCGGCTGTGACCGGGCAGGGAGTCGCCGAACTTCTGGAGCGCACGGCCCGGTGCCTGGAAGATGCGACGGTTCCCCTCTCGTCCCGGTGAGCCCAATATGCGTATCGGAATCTTCGGGGGCACGTTCGATCCCGTCCACAACGGTCATTTGGAGATCGCCGAAAAGGTCGAGCAATGGTTCTCCCTGGATCGCGTGCATTTCGTCCCAGCAGCGCGATCTCCTCATAAAGGGCGACCGCCGGAAGCCGGAGCATGGGACCGATTCGCCATGCTCGTGTTGGCGACGCGCCCGTACGGGCGATTTTACGTCTCAACGGTGGAGTTGGAGCGAGGAGGGGTGAGCTATTCCATTGATACGATCCGTGAGTTCCGGCGTCAGATGGGCGCAGAGGGCGATCTCTACTTCATCATGGGCGCCGATGCTTTTCGGACGCTCACCGGATGGAAGGAGTATGAAGAGCTGCTCCGGTTGACGAACCTCGTCGTCGTCTCGCGCCCGGGGCATACCTTGAACGCGGAGAGCCTTCCTGAGGTCTTTCGCTCCCGAGTGCGAATATGGGAGCCCGATCACGAGCGTACTTCGGAGCACGAACCGCACATCTATCTGTGCTCGGGGATTCACAACGAGACTTCGGCGACGGCGATTCGCGCAGCGCTGCGGCGAGGGGAGACGATCGCTCATCTGGTTCCTCCAGATGTCGCCACTTATATCGAGAAGTATCAGCTCTATCGCAATCCGATCACTCGTTGAGATGACGCGCGTGTCCTCAGCACGGGATGCTCGAAGGGACCTGGCGCTGGCCATTCAAGCGGCGAGCGACAAGAAGGCCGAGAACATCGTCGCGCTCGATCTGCGGGGCGTGGCGTCGTTCACCGACTACTTCCTCATCTGCAGTGGAACCTCCACGCGCCAGGTTCAGGCCATCGCCGAAGCCATTTTGGAGAAGTTGGAGGAGCATGGCACGCGCCCTTTGCACGTCGAAGGGGAAGTGGTAGCTCAATGGATTTTGATTGATTACGGCGACCTGGTCGTCCACGTCTTCGAGCAAAGCGCGCGAGAATATTACGATTTGGAGCGGCTTTGGCGCGACGCTGAACGCCTTCCGATCCCGTGAGCGCGACTCTCCCGACTGAGGAGCTTCAAGGGATGTACCTGGAATTCCTGTGGGTGGGGAAGACGAAGAATCCGTATCTGGCCGCGCTCGAGCAGGACTATTTGCGCCGCCTTCAACGATTCGCTCCCGCTCGGATTCGCGCGTTGCGTACGATCTCCGAGCAAGATCCACGGCGCCTCTGCGAGCGAGAGAGTGCGGCGCTCATGGATGCGCTGCGGCCCGGATTCCGGGTCGTCCTGCTGGACGAGCGCGGGAAGATGCTCAGCTCCCAAGAGTTAGCCGGATGGTTGCGCGCGCAACAGCAGACCGGAACTCCGGGACTTTGTTTCCTCATCGGCGGCCCGCAGGGTGTCTCCGAGAGCGTTCGAGAGCGTGCCGACGAACAATGGGCGCTCTCTCGTTTGACGCTGCCGCACGAACTGGCCCGCGTCATCTTATTGGAGCAAATCTACCGAGCTTTTGCTATAATTTTTGGCTTGCCTTATCCGAGGTGAGCGCGGCCGCCCGCGCGGCAAGTGAAGAGCGGAGAGACGGCGCATGATGACGAAGAAGAAGGTCGAACATTATCGGAGACGGCTGCTGGAGAAACGAAAGGAGCTGCTCTGCGCGCTCGATCGGCACGTCCACTATGGGCGGGAAGCGGATCAAGACGTCGCGCAGGATCCGGCGGATAAGGCCTCGAACTCCTATCTGAAAGAACTACTCTTCAGTCAGAGCACGAGCGATCGCTATATCCTCGCGCTCATTGACGAGGCATTGGAGCGCATCGCGGAGGGGACTTATGGCATTTGCGTGGCCTGTGGTGCGGAGATTCAGCCGAAACGTTTGGAGGCCGTCCCTTGGGCTCGCCACTGCGTGACGTGTCAGGATTTACAGGAGCGCGGACTTTTGCGCGAACCCGAGCGTTGATCAGATGCGCCTTGGTCTTGACGTCCTCTTCCTCCGGCACCGGCATCGGCTACGGGGTAAACGAATCGGAGTCGTCGTCCATCCCGCCTCGCTGGATCGTCATCGGCGCCACGCCCTTGAGCGCTTTACTGCTACCTCCGACTTTCGCCTCACGGCGATCTTCGGTCCGCAACACGGCCTGCGCGGCGAGACCCAGGATAACATGATCGAATGGGAAGGATGGCGGGATCCGAAGCTCGGGATCCCCATCTTCAGCCTCTATGGCGCGACGCGCATGCCCACGCCGGAGATGCTCGCCGACGTAGATGTCCTCGTCCTCGATCTCCAGGATGTCGGGACGCGCGTCTACACCTACATTTGGACGATGGCGCTGTGCATGATGGCCGTCGCGCGCGCCGATCGGGAGATGATCGTACTGGATCGGCCGAATCCCATTGGCGGCGTGCAGGTCGAAGGTCCGGTCTTGCAGAAAGGCTTCGAGTCCTTTGTCGGGATGTTCCCCATCCCGCTGCGACATGGGATGACGATTGGGGAATTGGCGCGATTGTTCAACGAGGCGTTTGGCATCGGATGCCGGCTGCAGGTTATCCCGATGGAGGGGTGGCGGCGCGATCTCTGGTACGATCAGACGGATCTGCTCTGGGTCCTGCCCTCACCGAACATGCCGACCGTGGAGACGGCGACGGTGTATCCGGGAATGGTGCTCCTGGAGGGAACGTTGCTCTCGGAGGGGCGAGGGACGACGCGTCCGTTCGAGCTGATCGGGGCCCCCTTCATTGATCCCGAACGCCTGGTCGCCGAGCTTCGGGCCGAGAAGCTTCCGGGCGTCTTCTTCCGACCGTGCTATTTTCAGCCGACGTTTCACAAACATGCCGGGCAACTCTGCGGCGGCGTGCAGGTTCACGTCCTGGACCGTGCGCGTTTCAAACCCGTCCTCACGGCCGTCGCTCTCCTCAAGGCCATCCATCGCCTCTACCCCGAACATTTCCAATGGCGCCCGCCGCCGTACGAGTATGTCTTCGACCGCCTGCCGTTTGACATCCTGGCCGGGACGGATCGCCTGCGTCAGCAGATCGCGGACGATCGCCCGCTTCGGGAGATCGAGGATTCCTGGCGTGCCGATCTGGAGTCGTTTCGCAAGCTGCGTCGAGCGTACCTGATGTATTGAGCGGCGCGCGGCTCATCGCGCTTCCAGGAGCCGAGCCGCGTGGTAGATGTAATGGACCCCGGAGAAGATCGTGATGGCGAAGCTCACCGCATACAGATAGGGCAATAGCTCGGAGAAGCTCCCCCACGTATTGGCCGCGAGGACGAAAGCCACCGTGAGGACCTGGATCGTCGTGTGGATCTTCCCCGGGATCGAAGGGCGAAATCGCCGAAAGCCCGTCACGATGAAGAGTGTGAGCGCGCCGAGCACAATGAAGACATCGCGGCTGATGATGGCGATTGTGAGCCAGAGGGGGATCGGTCGGTATCCGCGATCCGGGAGGGTGAGCAAGACGAAGGCCGTTATGACGAGTAACTTATCGGCCATCGGATCGAGGATCGTCCCCAGCGGCGTGCTCTGGCGGAAATATCGCGCGACGAATCCATCGAGCACATCCGTGATGCCAGCCACGAGGAAGACCCAGAGGGCCGTGCGAAGGTCATTGTAAAGGATGAGCGCGGCGAAAGCAGGAATCAACATCAAGCGGACGAGGGTGAGCAGATTGGCGAGCGTCACGACTTGAGTCATCGGGATCGGCTCGAGCCCAAGCGACATCGCGGCCTCACACGAACGTCGCACGCTCGTGCTCTGACATGCTCCTCAACTCCAAGAGGGTGATCTCCGGTCGGCAACGGTAGCGGAGCGGAATGAGGACCGTGCCCAATCCGCGATTGACGTAGATCTGCGTCGCCCCGCATCGTCCGTGTCCGCGCAAGAAGGGCCAGAAGCGACGCGCGCGCCGCCGCCACGAAGGGATGTTGATTTGACACCCATGCGTGTGTCCGGCCAGGACGAGCGCGATGCCGGCGTGAGCGGCCTGCCAGATGATATTCGGATTGTGCGAGAGCAAGAGCGTCGGCCATCGGCGATCCAAACCGCGCATGGCCGTCAGGAGATCGTCCTCGCCTAAGGTCAGGTCGTCAATGCCCACCAGCTCGAGGGCTTCCCCGCCCTTGCGCAAAGAGGTGTGCGCGTTGCGCAGCAGCTCGATGCCGCGCCGACGAAGGGCGTGGGCGAGCGCTTCCGGGCCGGTCCAGAAGTCGTGATTTCCGAGCACGGCATAGATGCCGCACCGCGCGCGCAGTTCCCCGAGCACTTCGGCCACCCCACCGATGTAAAATCGCGAGTGGCTCACGTAGTCTCCCGTGAGAACGATGGCGTCGGGAGTTAAGCTGTTGGCGAGCGCCACCGCGCGAGCGATATACTCGGCGTCCACAAAGGCGCTGTGATGAATGTCGGAGAGCTGCACGAGGGTGAAGCCCTCGAAGCTCGGTGGCAAATCCGGCAGCGAAATCCGCTGCCGGACGACCTCGATGTCGCGCGTCTCATCCACCGCGTGGCGCACAAGCCCCAGAAACCCGGCCGCCACGCGAGCGCGTTTCGGTTCGCGAAGGATCATAAGCCCATCCTCGCACAACGCACGTGGACGCCCGCCCTCCCTCACTCGAATAGATCAGCGGCTTATTATAAGCGCCCCCTCGGGCCGAAGCCAAAGGGGCGGAGGCCTTTTGGGCCGTGAAAAAGGCGGATGGTACGAAGCCCGGGATCGTGCTACAATAAGCGGCTCTTTGTGAAAATCCTTAGGACGGAGGGAGCCCAATGAGACGACTTCGCTTCTACGCTGCCGCGATCCTTGTGCTCGCTGTCCTCCCCTCGGTAGGCCTCGCTCGCGAGGCCAAACTCGTCCGATACCCTCACTACCATCAGGGACGCATCGCGTTCACCTACTTGGGGGACATCTGGACGGCGGACGAAAATGGTCAAAATGTACGTCGCCTCACCGTCCATCCCGCGCGGGACGTCTATCCGCGCTTCTCGCCCGATGGTCGGTGGATCGCCTTCTCCAGCGATCGGAATGGGAACCTGGACGTCTACATCATCCCCTCTGAGGGGGGAGTGGCGAAACAACTGACGTTTCATTCGGCCGATGACACGGTGCTCGGATGGACGCCGGATTCGCGCGCCGTGCTCTTCAGTAGCCAGCGCGGCGAGTTCTTCATGCCCAACCTCTACACGGTAAGCATCGAGGGCGGCATGCCGCGTCGTGCGGGTCCGGACATGGGCGTCTACGGATGCTACTCCCCAGATGGGCGGAAGCTCGCCCTCAACCGGAAGGCTCAAGCCTACTGGCGCAAGTATTATCGGGGCGCGTATCAAAGCGACATCACGGTGATGGACTTGACGACCAAGAGGTTCACGGAGTTGACGGATTTCGAGGGAATGGATTCCTGGCCGATGTGGGGGCGAGATGGCTATATCTACTTCGTGAGCGATCGAGACGAAGGAGGAGTGACGAACATCTGGCGCGTGCCGGAGCGCGGAGGTCGAGCCGAACGCGTCACGGCGTTCCGTAGCGGCGATGTGCGCTGGCCCGCCATGAGCGCGGATGGACGCGTCATCGTCTTCGAGCACGATTTCCAAATCTGGAAACTCGATGTGGCGACGCGAAAGGTGACGCCGATCCGGCTCGACATCGCCGCAGAGACGCAGGAGAATTTGGTCGAAGTCCGCGACTTCAACTCCGAAGTGGACGACTATGATCTGGCGCCTTCGGGCCGACGCATCGCGTTCTCCATTCACGGAGAGATCTTCACGGCGCCCGTCGAAGAGGGCGACCTGAAGCAGATCACCGATAGTCCAGCGCGCGATCGCGAT
The DNA here is from genome assembly GCA_030550025.1 of Acidobacteriota bacterium. Classification (GTDB taxonomy): domain Bacteria; phylum Acidobacteriota; class Blastocatellia; order HR10; family HR10; genus HR10. The sequence continues at coordinate 36,311 of JAUQQC010000005.1, forward strand.
CCGAAGTATTCGCCCGATGGCAAATGGATCGCGTTCGTCTCGGACCAGAGTGGACGCGAGGAGCTGTACCTCGCGCCGGCCGATGGATCCGGCCCGACACAGAAGCTCACCGATCAAGATGTGCTCAAGTTCGCCTTCGCGTGGTCGCCAGATTCTAAGGAGATCGCCTACACGACTTCCGACCTCAAGCTCTACAAGGTCAACATCGAGACCAAACAGGTGGCCGAACTGACCTCCTCTAAATACGGACAGATCGGCCCACCCGCATGGTCACCCGATGGGAGATGGATCGCCTACGCCAAACCCAATCATGCGCGGCGAAACGACATCTACCTGATCCCCTCGACCGGTGGCGAGGAGCGAAAGGTGACGTTCGAGCCGTTCAACTACGCCGCACCACGATTTGCGCCCAATGGGCGCAAACTCTATTTCCTCCGGAGCGAGATGAGTCTCTTCTCGAGTCAGCCGTCGGTGCAACTTTTCTCGATGACGCTAGAGCGAGAGGAACGCGATCCGACCGAGCCGGAGGAGCGCGCAGAGACGGCCGAGGCGACCGAGGGAGGACCACGCCGTCCGTCAGTGACGCGACCGGAGCCGCCCAAAGAGATCGTCATTGATTGGGCAGGACTGCGACGACGGACGCGCCAGCTGACGCGCATGCCCTTCCCCGTCTCCAGCTATGCCATCTCCCCAGATGGTCGTACGATCGTCTTCGCCACGAGCGAACCGACCGGCACGCGCATGGTGCCCGTCCTCTACTCGATCCAAGAGGATGGCCGGAGGCTGACTCGGATCACCTCTGGGACGGTGCCGAGCGAGGATGGTGACGACGGACCGCCGCTGCCGGGCTTTGGTCCGGGTGGGGGGATCGGCGACATCGCCTTCTCGCGCGATGGGCGCACGATCTTCTTCCGCGAGGGCAATGGCGTGTATTCGGTCTCGCTGCCGGCGAGCGTAGCGGCGACTCAAGCGCCCGGGGCTCGAGGCGAGGTCCCGCGTCGACGTCTCACGTTCGTCGCCAAGGTGAAGATTGATAAGCCCGCAACATGGCAACAGATGTTCGACGATGCCTGGCGCACGATGAAGTATCGTTTCTACGACCCGGCGATGCACGGCAAGGATTGGGACGCCGCGCGCGAGAAATACCGCCCGCTGCTAGAGCATGTCGGCGATCGTCAGGAGTTGCTCAATCTCATCAACGAGATGATCGGCGAGTTGAACGCTTCGCATACGGGGACAGCGCCACCGCCGCGCGGCCGCGCCGCGAGCGTCTCGACCGGTCATCTCGGCCTCGATCTCGAACCCGATGAGCAGGCCGGGCGGTATCGCGTGACCTACATCTACGAGAATGGGCCGGCCGATAAGGACTGGGTGAAGGTGAGCGTCGGCGATTACTTGATCGCCATCGAGGGCAAACCGATCAAAGCCGGGGACAACTACTATCCGCTGCTCAATCACCGGCTCAATCGGAAGCTCGAGGTGACCTTCAACAGTAAGCCCACGGAAGAGGGAGCTTGGACGACGCGCATCGAACCGATCTCAATGGCCGCGTTCAATCAGCTTCGATATGAACGGTGGGTCAAGGAGCGACGCGAGCTGGTGGAGAAGCTCTCGGGCGGGCGCATCGGCTACGTGCACATTCAGGCGATGAATCGGCCGTCGCTGCTGCGCTTCGAGCGAGAGCTGCGAGAGAATCGGGATAAGGAGGCCCTGATCATTGACGAACGCTGGAACGGCGGGGGGAACATCGAGCAAGAACTGCTGGCCTTGCTCATCCAACGTCCCTATCAGATCTGGCAGCCGCGCGGCACCGAACCGACATATCGTCCGCTCAACGGCTTCTTCGGCCCGAAGGTCGTGCTGCAGAACTGGCGTTCGGCCTCCAACGCCGAGATGTTCCCGGCGGGCTTCCGCGCCCTCGGCCTCGGCAAGGTGATCGGCACCAAGACGATGGGCGCCGTCATCGGGACCGGGTCCTATCGCCTGATTGACGGTTCGACCATTCGCACACCGAGCGTGGGCGTCTTTCTGGCCGATCCGCGACGCACGAACATGGAGAATTACGGCGTCGAACCCGACATCTTCGTCGAGAACACTCCGGAGGACAATCTGGCCGGTCGCGATCGCCAGCTCGAAGTCGCCGTGCAAGAACTGCTCAAGGAGTTGAACCGCGGGCCGCGTCAACCGATCGCGCAGGGCAACGCGCGTGACTTCTGAACGCCCCGCGGCAGGCGAACCCATGGGAGGCTCCGTCGAGCATCCCTCGCTCCACGGCGCCTCCCCGAATGCGCTCTCATCGCGGATCGTCCGCCCCTTCCGCACAGCGGAACCGAGGGCGCGCGTATCGCAAGCTCACGGTTGACTTCCCTTCAGGAAGCGATCGAAGAAATCGGCAGCCGCGCGATAGGCGCGAATCCAGTTCCGATGCAAGAGGAAGTCGTGCACTTCATCGGGGAAGACGAGCTGTTCGACGTGCGCTTTGCCTTCGGCGCGCAGGCGTTGGATGAGATCGGTCGTCTCAATGAAATCCACGTTGCGATCGTCATCCCCGTGGATGAAGAGGACCGGAGAGGTCCAGAATCGCACCGACGCTACGGGCGAAGACTCCCACGCGAGCCGCATGAGGTCTTGGCCGTGAATCCCCCATCCACCGCCCCCCTCGCGCAAGCGCGCGCGCAAGGACCAATCGTGCACGCCGTGCAGATCCACTCCCGCAGCGAAGAGATCGGAATTGCGCGCCAGACCGAGCGCCGTCAAATATCCTCCGTAGGATCCGCCCCAGAGTCCGATCTTCTGCGGATCCACTTCGGGACGCTGCTGAAGATACTTCGCCGCGGCGATGACGTCCTGATATTCCGAGGCTCCGCGCGGCCCTTGATCCGGCGCCAGGCGAAACGCTCGCCCATACCCGATGCCCGAGCGGAAGTTCACCGACAGAACGACATACCCCTGACTGGCCAGATATTGATTGAAGCCGTAAGCGCGATGGTAGTACCCGCGTGGATGCCAACCGAGCAGCATCTGGCGGATCGGTCCGCCATGTAAGAAGATCACGGCCGGTCGCCGATCGCCCGGCCGCGCATCGCGCGGCAAAAAGAGTTGACAGTGAATGGACAAACCATCAGGAGCTTTCACGATCACTTGCTGCGGTTCCACCAGATGCTGTTCGGGGAAATCGCGCGGGATGGACTCTGGAGCGATCAGGCGCACGGTATTCGCTCGCTCCTCCACGAGCGCCGGAGCTGCTGGTCGTCGAGCGGTAGAAGAGAGGCAGAGAATGTACCGCCGTTCGGCCGTGATGACCGGACTCCATTCGATTCCCGTTCCACGCGTGAGTGGCCGTAGTCCTGTCCCATCCACGTTCACTTGCCAGAGATGACGACGGTCTATGTCGCCCTGATTCGAGTTGAAGACGACCACACGCCCATCGGGAGAGAGCGTGGAATCCTCGACCTCGAATTCTCCCGGCGTCAAGGCCACTTCTTTCCCACCGCTCACCGGGACCGAGTACAAGTGCATCCATCCTTCGTGCTCGGAATAGAAGACGAGGCGATCCCCGGCAGCCCAACGCAGCGGCTCCGCCGGGTATGTCTGAGCGAAGCCGGCCGTCGCATTGGGCGACGTCCACACGGAGCGCGCCTCGCCAGTCTCCACATCGGCGACATAGAGGGAAAAAGGAAGCTCCCATTCGCGCGTGCGCGGGGGATCAGCCATCGCGCCAGGGATGCGAATGAACGCCAGACGCCGTCCATCAGGCGACCACACGGGAGACCGATCGCGATCCACCGAAGGCGCGATCCACGTGATCGCTCGCTTGTGCAGATCGAAGACGCCAATGAAGCTGTGATCGCCGCGCGCGCTGACGAACGCCACTTTCGTCCCATCGGGCGACCACACGGGCGATCCGTTGCGGCCGCGCGCTTCAAAGAGCGGGCGCTCGCGCTCCCCTCCCGCGAGCGGCGCGACGAAGATTCGCCCTCGACGCTCGAAGGCGACCAGATCGCCGCGCGGCGAGACCTGTGGATTGCTCCCTTCGGCGATCTCCCACGTCTTCCCATCCTCTAGGCGTACGGCCATGATGAGCTGCCGCGCGCCGCGCGGATCGCTCGTCGGATTAGGCACTTCGCCCTCGCGATTGGGCGGGCCGCCGCGCACGTAGACCAAGACCGACGCGTCCGGACTGAACGCGAGTTGACTGATCTCCTGACCGTCATCCTCCATGTAACTGGTCACCTGTCGCGCCCGAAAGTCCGGGCCATCGGCTACCCAAATGTTCCTTCGCCCCTGCGCGTTGAAGACCCACGCCACGCGATCCCCCCGAGGCGCGGCGATGAGCTGCGAAGGGAAAGGCGCACTCAATACCGCTTCGATCGAAAAGGGGCGATCCTTCTCCAACGCGTGCGTGGAGGCCGCGGCAAGAGGCGAAAGCCACCCTCCCACAAGCGCACACGCCGCGATGATCCAGGCTCCGAGAACCCTCTGCATATCTCCCTCCCCGTTTCCAAAATTCGACCGCCGGGGACCACACCCCAGCTGGTTCCAGCGTGCTCCTCGGATGAACCGCCGTTCTCGCGCTGCGCAATATTATTCGCGCCCGGCGATATCGGTCAAGAGGCGCTCCCCGCACGGGAGACGAAGACCTCGCACGTTGTAACATCCGGCTCTCCTCACGCGTATCTGTGAGGCGAAAGCCAAAGAAAAGGCTTCCGTCATGGGGGGCCGAGGAGGAGAGGTCATGCGCGAGGTCATCGAACTTCAGGTCAATGGCATCCGACACCGCTTGGAAGTCGAGCCGAACCGTCGCCTGCTCGACGTATTGCGTGAGGACTTGGATCTCACGGGCACGAAATACGGCTGCGGCGAAGGACAATGCGGCGCGTGCACGGTCCTCGTTGAAGGGCGAGCCATACGTTCGTGTATCACCCCCGTGCATCTGGTCGCCGGCCGCCCGATCACGACGATCGAAGGCGTGGCTCACGGCGGACGCCTGCATCCGCTTCAGGAGGCATTCTTGGAGGTCGACGCCTTACAGTGCGGCTATTGCACGCCAGGCATGATCATGTCTGGCCTGGCGCTTTTGACCGCGAATCCCGATCCGAGCGAGGACGAGATCATTCGCTTCATGAATGGGAACATCTGTCGCTGCGGGACCTATGGGCGCATCGTTCGCGCCATTCAAAGGGCCGCGCAAAAGATGCGAAAGGAGAATCGGCGATGAGAGGCGAGATCTTCGGAGAACTTCTGAATCCAGCTCTGGAACCCGAACGCTACGAACTTTTCGCGACTTCCCTTCCGATTGCTCCGACCAGCCATGACCCGGGCAGTGTGGGAGAGAACGGCTTGACGGCGTTGGCCGAGGAGCCGCTTCGGGAGATCGCTCCACTGCTCACGCGCCGCCAGTTTTGTCAGGCGTTGGGAGCCGGACTGCTCGTCCTTCTGTTCCGGGACGTTCGCGCCCTGCAGGAGTCCGGTGGCGGACGTCGTACTGGATCCCCGTCGTTGCCACAGGAGATCAGCGCGTGGCTTCACATCAGCCGGGAAGGTCTGGTGACGGTCTATACGGGCAAGGTTGAAGTCGGGCAGAACATTCGAACGTCACTCACGCAGGTCGTCGCCGAAGAGCTGCGCGTGCCCATAGAGCGCATTCGCCTGGTCATGGGGGATACAGACTTGACGCCTTTCGACGCGGGGACGTTCGGCAGCCGAACGACGCCGACAATGGCCGCACACTTGCGCCGCGTTGCGGCCGCGACGCGCGAACTACTCCTTGATCTGGCGGCCGAACAGTGGCAAGTTGGTCGCGCGACGGTGGAGATCGCCGACGGCAAGGTCCGGCATCTAGCAAGCGGTCGATCGCAGGACATCGGAGAGCTGACGCGCGGTCAGAAGCTCTCGCGCCCTCTCCCGGACACGGTGGCGCCCACCCCTCCGGAACAGTGGCGCATCCTCGGGGCTTCCGTCCCCAAGGTGAACGGTCGAGCGTTCGTCACTGGCGAACATCGCTATACCTCTGACCTGAAGCTCCCCGGCATGCTCTACGGGAAGGTCCTGCGGCCTCCTGCCTTCGGCGCAACGCTCGTCTCCGTGGACACGCGCGAGGCGGAATCCATGCCCGGCGTCCTCGTCGTCCGCGAGGGCGATTTCGTAGGAGTCGCCGCGCCGAGCACCGAACAAGCGGCGCGGGCGCTCGCCGCGATTCGCGCCGAGTGGAAGACGACGCCACAACCGTCGAGCCGCGAGATCTTCGAGTACTTGAAGAAGAATCCGATCGAGGCTCAGGGCTGGGAGGGCCGTTCGCAACATCTTGTCGGCTCACTCGAGGAGGGGTGGCATCTCGCCGAGAAGCGCTTTCAGCAAACGTACACAGTCGCTTATATCGCACATGCCCCATTGGAGCCGCGTGCGGCTGTGGCCGAATGGAAAGACGGGCGCCTCACGGTGTGGACGGGGACGCAACGCCCCTTCGGCGTGCGCAGTGAGCTGGCGCGGGCATTCGGTCTCCCCGAGGATCGCGTGCGCGTGATCGTGCCCGACACGGGGTCGGGATACGGTGGCAAACACACGGGCGACGCGGCCCTTGAAGCGGCGCGCTTGGCCAAAGCGGCTGGCCGCCCCGTCAAAGTCGTTTGGACGCGCGAAGAGGAATTCACCTGGGCGTACTTCCGCCCGGCCGGCGTGATCGAAGTCCGAAGCGGTGTGAAGGCCGATGGAACGATCACGGCCTGGGAGTTCCACAATTACAATTCCGGCGCTGCTGCCATTCGCACGCCCTACGCGATCCCCAATCAGCACATCGAATTCCACCCGACGCGCTCGCCGCTGCGCCAGGGCTCCTATCGCGCGCTCGCGGCCACAGCCAATCACTTCGCGCGCGAGACGGCCATGGACGAGTTGGCGCACCTGGTCGGAATGGACCCGCTGGCGTTCCGATTGAAGAACCTCGCGGACGAGCGCCTGCGCGCCGTGCTCGAAGCCGCCGCGAGCCGCTTCGGATGGGGAAAGGCGAAACCAGCTCCCGATCGCGGCGTGGGTCTCGCGGCCGGATTCGAGAAAGGTGGCTACGTGGCCACCTGCGCGGAGATCGCTGTGGATCGCACAAGCGGTGAAGTGAAGGCCGTGCGCGTCGTCACCGCCTTCGAGTGCGGCGCCATCCTCAATCCCGATCACCTCAAGAATCAAATCGAAGGTGCGATCGTCATGGGGCTGGGCGGCGCTCTCTTTGAGTCCATCGAGTTCGAGAACGGAAAGATCCTCAATCCACGCTTCTCGCGCTATCGCGTGCCCCGCTTCAGCGATCTCCCGCACATCGAAGTCGTGCTTTTAGACCGCCGGGACTTGCCGTCGGCGGGAGCCGGAGAGACCCCGATCGTGGCCATCGCGCCAGCAATCGGGAACGCGATCTTTCACGCCACGGGCCTACGGCTTCGATCGCTTCCGCTGGCACCCCACGGACTGAAAGGCGAAATCAAACCTCAATCGTAAGGCTGGAGATCTCTGCCTCAAGAGGAGGATGACGATGAGAGGACAACGGCTTGCTCGGCTCATGACCTTCGTGGCCTTGGGCCTTGGAACCACCGCGTACCATCCCGCTCAAGACTGGGCGCGACGGAGATTGGAAGCGTCGCCGCGCCACCAGGAGTGGGTCTCCATTACGTATGATCGGCGAACGGTTCATGCTTTCGTCGTCTATCCCGAAGCCAAAACCAAGACGCCTGCGGTCATCGTGATCCATGAAAACCGCGGGCTCACCGATTGGGTGCGAAGTGTGGCTGATCAACTGGCCGAAGCGGGCGTGATCGCTATCGCTCCGGATCTGCTCTCGGGCATGGCGCCCGGCGGCGGACGCACGAGCGACTTCTCTTCGGAAGACGCCGCGCGCGAGGCGATCTCGAAGTTGCCGCCGGAGCAGGTCATGGCCGATCTGAACGCCGTGGCCGATTACGCGGCGCGGTTGCCCGCGGGTAACGGGAAAGTTGCCGTCGCCGGATTCTGTTGGGGTGGGAGTCAAGCCTTTCGCTTCGCCACCCATCGCCCGAATCTGGCCGCCGCCTTCGTCTTCTACGGCACGGGGCCGCGGGATGCAGAGAGCCTGGCGCGCATTCGCTGTCCCGTTTATGGCTTCTACGGCGGCAACGATGCGCGCGTGACGGCGACCGTACCGGAGACCGCCGACGTGATGAAACGCCTCGGGAAGACGTTCGAGCCTATCACGTACGAGGGGGCTGGACACGGATTCATGCGCACGGGAGAAGAGCCCCATCCCACCGAGGCCAATCGCAAGGCGCGCGAGCAGGCGTGGGCGCGATGGAAGGAGTTGTTGAAGAAGTTGTGAATGGCGGAGAAGACAAGGGCAGCCACATGACGCCAGCGAGCAAACGCCGCTCGCTCTCCCTCTTCAGCCAATGAGGGCGCGCCTTTCGGCGATTCCGCCCCGTCGCTCGCGCACTGGCCTTCGCTTGGAATCGAATCGGCTTCTCTCAGACGTTGGCCGACCGAACCGGTCTGGGCTCACACCCCTCAGGTGCCGCCAAACCCGATCGTCACCCGATCACCTTCCACGATCACGGGCACGCTGCGCTTGCCCCCGGAGTACTGGAGCATTTGTTGAAACGCCGATTCCTCCTGTTGCACATTGAAGTATCGGACGTCGTATCCGCGCTGGCCGTAATCCTCACGGGCGGCCGTGGTGTAAGGTCAGGTGTCCTTCCCGAAGATGAGCACGACGCGCTTCTTCTCCTCCATCGCCATTCCTCCTCAAGATCAAAGTCGGACGGAGTGGCCACCTGGCCATCCCATAGCAAGGCGCGCGCCCTTTGATCGAGCCTACGGCAACGCCGCGCGATGATTGAGCTGACGAAGCTGCTCCTGATACTCCTGCAAGCACCCGATCTCCAATTGCTCCTTCTGCAAAGCCTCGATGGCTTCGACAGCAGCGCGGGCTCCGGTGAGCGTCGTGATGCATGGGATGCGATATTGAACAGCGGCGCGGCGGATCGAACGATCATCATAGAACGACGCGCGCCCAAGCGGCGTGTTGATGATGAGATGGATGTGACGGCTCTTGATGAGATCCACGACGTTCGGACGCCCCTCGTTGACCTTGTAGACGAATCGCGCGGGCAGGCCAGCTTGCTGCAGCGCCTCGCGCGTGCCGCGCGTGGCGATCAGCTCGAATCCCAGATCGCGGAGGCGACGCGCGATGGGGATCACATTCGCCTTGTCGTTGTCGTTGACGCTGAGGAAGGCCGTGCCGTGGCGCGGCAGATGCGTTCCGGCCCCATATTGCGCCTTGAGGAAAGCGCTGCCGAACGTCGTCGCTACTCCCATGACTTCTCCCGTCGAGCGCATCTCCGGCCCGAGCACCGGATCCACACCCGGGAAGCGCGCGAACGGGAAGACCGGCGTCTTCACGTAAAACCGATCGACCTTCAGCTCGTCGGGCAGATGAAACTCATCGAGCGTATGCCCGACCATGAGCAAGGCGGCGATCTTCGCCAGCGGAACGCCCGTCGCCTTGCTCACGAACGGCACGGTGCGCGACGCGCGGGGGTTCACCTCGAGCACGTACACGATTCCATCCTTGATCGCATATTGGACGTTCATTAAACCGACGACGCCGAGGGCTTCGGCCAATCGCCGCGTGTAGCGGCGAATCACGTCCAGTTGCTCGGCAGGGATCATGTACGGTGGGAGCACGCACGAGCTATCGCCGGAATGAATCCCCGCTTCCTCGATGTGCTCCTGGATGCCGGCGATCACGCATCGTGCGCCATCGGCGAGCGCGTCTACATCCACCTCGAACGCATCTTCCAAGAAGCGATCGATCAAGACGGGATGCGTGGGCGAGGCTTCGACGGCCTGACGCATGTACCGTTCCAAGGCCCGCTCGTCGTAGACGATGACCATAGCGCGGCCGCCCAGGACATAGCTCGGTCGAACCAAAACGGGGTATCCGATGCGCGCGGCCACGCGTTTGGCTTCCTCGATGCTCGTCGCCGTCCCACTCTCGGGTTGCGGGATACCCAACTCCCGCAGGAGATTTCCGAATCGCTCCCGATCCTCAGCCAAGTCTATGGACTCGGGAGAGGTGCCGATGATGCGCACGCCCGCGCGCCAGAGCTTCATCGCGAGATTGAGCGGCGTCTGCCCGCCAAATTGCACGATGACGCCCTCGGGTTGCTCCAGCTCGTAAATGTTCATCACGTCCTCGAACGTGAGCGGCTCGAAGTACAACCGATCGGACGTGTCGTAATCGGTCGAGACCGTCTCGGGATTGCAATTCACCATGATCGTCTCATACCCGTCTTCTCGAAGCGCGAAGGCGGCGTGACAGCAACAGTAGTCGAACTCGATCCCCTGCCCGATGCGATTGGGACCGCTCCCCAAGATCATGATCTTGCGTCGGGTGGTCGGCTGAGCCTCATCTTCGTCCTCGTAGGTCGAGTAGAGATACGGCGTGTACGATTCGAATTCCGCCGCGCACGTATCCACGCGTTTGAAGACCGGACGCACGCCGAGTTCCAGGCGCCGCCGGCGCACAGCTTCATCGCTCGTCCCCCAGAGATCGGCCAACCGCGCATCCGAGAACCCCATCCGTTTGGCTCGCCGCAGGTGTTCGCGCGTCACCGTCTGGAGCGTCATCGTCCGCAAGCGCCTCTGTTCCTCCCCGATCTCGCGCAGTTGCGCCAGGAACCATGGATCAACCTTCGTCAGTTCGTGGACCTGTTCGATACTCCAACCGCGATCCAAGGCGTAGCGGATGTAATTGAGGCGCTCGGGCGTGGGGATCGCCAGACGTCGTCGCAGTTCCTCCTCCGGCAGGTCATGATCGAAGCGGAACAGACGCCCCGTCTCCAGCGAACGAATCCCCTTCAGCAACGCTTCCTTGAACGTCCGCCCGATGGCCATGACTTCGCCGACCGATTTCATCTGCGTCGTGAGCGTCGGATCGGCCGCCGGGAACTTCTCGAAGGCCCAGCGCGGGATCTTCACCACGACGTAATCAATCGTCGGCTCGAAGCTCGCCCACGTCTTGCGCGTGATGTCATTGGGGATCTCATCGAGCGTGTAGCCGACGGCGAGCTTGGCGGCGATCTTCGCGATCGGGAATCCCGTCGCTTTCGAAGCGAGCGCCGAGGAGCGGGAGACGCGCGGGTTCATCTCGATGACGCGCAGCTCTCCGGTCCGCGGATTGACAGCGAATTGGATATTTGAGCCGCCGGTCTCCACCCCGACCTTTCGGATCACGGCGATGGCCGCATCCCGCATGCGCTGATACTCGCGATCGGTGAGCGTCTGTGCCGGAGCGACCGTGATCGAATCCCCCGTGTGAATCCCCATCGGATCGAAGTTCTCGATTGAGCAGATGATGACGACGTTATCGGCGAGATCGCGCATGACCTCCAACTCGTATTCCTTCCACCCGATGATGGATTCCTCCACGAGGACTTCGCGGATGGGAGAGGCCTCCAGCCCTCGCTCGACGATCTCTCGGAATTCCTCATCGTTGTAGGCGATCCCCCCTCCCGTTCCTCCGAGCGTGAAGCTCGGACGAATGACGATTGGGTACTCCAGATCGGCGGCGATGGCCCACGCTTCCTCGAGCGAATACGCGAACCCGGCGCGCGGCATCTGCAGCCCGATCTCTTCCATCGCCTGCTTGAAGAGCCGCCGGTCCTCGGCGATGCGAATCGCCTGCAAGTTCGCTCCAATCAATCGCACGCCGTAGGCATCCAAAATCCCCTGCTCGGCGAGCGCGACGGCCAGATTCAATCCCACCTGCCCACCGACAGTCGGTAGCAGCGCATCGGGACGCTCGCGCTCGATGATCTTGGCGAGGACTTCGACCGTCAGTGGCTCGACGTACGTGCGATCGGCGAATTCCGGATCGGTCATGATCGTCGCCGGATTCGAGTTCACGAGGATGACCGTGTATCCTTCGCTGCGCAGCGCCTTGCAGGCTTGCGTCCCCGAGTAATCGAACTCGCACGCCTGTCCGATGACGATCGGGCCCGATCCGATGACCAGGATCTTCTCGATGTCCGTCCGCTTCGGCATCGCCCCGATACGAAAATCGAAAGTATGGCGCATCCTCGCGCAAAAGGGCAAGACGCTCGCCGCGTCGAATCCGAACCGGTTGAGCGAGAGGCGGGCCAGATGGTATATTAGCGTTTCGGAGACTGCGCTGGGTCACGCGATCCGAAGCGCTCACGACCGTGGAAGTGGTGACTCCAATGCTACGACGGCGAGAAGATGTGCGGAGGAGACCAAATGAGAAAGCCGACGCGCGTGTGGCTTGTGGGGCTCTTGTTCGTCCTGAGTGAGCTCGCTCTACCGACCCATTCTCCACATGGATCCTCGCCACCGCTTGGGCTCCCCGAAAGGAGTTGGGGAGGACGAGAGACACATCCACGCGAGCTTCTTCCCCAGTCCCAAACATCCCGCCGATCCCATTCCAGGACGCACCGCGTGTCTCAGCGCCAACACGCCCGTCAAAGAGCCCGACGACAAGCCGCCCTTCAGCGCCGCTTGGCTCGCCTGGAGGCCTCCGCTCGGCAGGCCAGCCAAAGCGCGATTCGGCGCGATGACCTGCGCGGCGAAGACCTCGAAGTGCGAGAAGCTGTGCTCAATGCGCTCCGCGGTCATGCTGGGACTGCCGTCGTCATGGACCCATACTCCGGGCGCATCTACAGCATCGTCAATCAAGAGTGGGCGTTGCGGAAGGGCTTCAAACCCTGCTCGACAATCAAGCTCCTGGTCGGACTGGCCGGATTGAAGGAAGGTCTCATTGACGCGCGGACGCCGCTGCCGCTTGGAGGCGGATCAATCGCCATGAACCTGATCGAGGCGCTCGCGTACTCGAACAATCAGTATTTCGAGATCATCGGAGAGCGATTAGGGCGGACGACGATCCTCCAATATGCGCGAGAATGGGGGCTCGGTCAACCAACGGGAATTAACCTCCCGCAAGAGAACGCGGGCCGATTGCCGAGCGAACGACCACCGGCACCGCAGAGACGACGCGCGACGCCGGCCGTCGGTCGCCTGGCGAGCCACGGCGACGGATTCGCCGTGACGGCCGTGCAGTTGGCTGTACTCACCTCCGCGATCGTCAACGGGGGAACGCTCTACCGTCCCTACGTCGTCCGAAGCGACGCGGAGCATCCGACACCAATCGTGCGTCGCTACGTGGATCTTCCGGCCGAACACCGCGAGAGCCTCATCGCTGGCATGATCGCCACCGTCGAATATGGAACGGCGAAACTCGCTTACGTCCCCGGCATCTCCTTCGCCGGGAAGACCGGAAGTTGTCGCAGTGACTCCCTCTGGCTCGGCCTGTTCACCTCGTTCGCCCCGGTATCGAACCCCCGTTTGGTCGTCACCGTGATCGTCCATGGCCGGCATGAGCGCGGCTCCACGGCGGCTTCCATCGCCGGTCAAATCTATCAACGCTTGGCTCATCGGCTGATCCCCCCTCCGACGACGGGAACCCCGCAGGAACTTCCAGGATGTTCGCTCGATTCGACTCCTTTACGACGTCCCACCCATGCAAATGGAGGAATGCCTATCCTCCGCACGGAGGAAAGAAAAATGCTTTGGTGGAGATGTATCGTCGCAGGCGAGCAAGAATCTCACACCCAAGAAAGGAGAAGCCTATGAAAGCCGTTCGATTCCATGAGCATGGCAGTATTGACGTCCTCCGCTATGAAGATGTCCCCGAGCCGAAGCCTGGGCCGACGGATGTGCTCGTCCGTGTGCGGGCCTGCGCCCTCAACCATTTGGACATCTGGCTGCGGCGGGGCTTGCCCGGTCGCTCGATCCCGCTCCCCCATATCGTAGGGAGCGACATCGCAGGCGAGATCGTGGAGGTTGGATCAGCGGTCACCCGTGCGACTGTTGGACAGCGCGTCCTCATCTCACCCGGCCTCAGTTGCGGGCAATGCCCGGCGTGCCTCAATGGCCGAGATAACTTCTGCCGCGAGTACGAAGTCATCGGTTCGTATCGCTCTGATGGTGGATATGCGGAATATGTCAAGGTGCCCGAGGTGAACATCGTACCCATCCCCGACCATATCAGCTTCGAAGAAGCAGCAGCGTTCCCATTGGTCTTCCTCACGGCCTGGCACATGCTTGTGACCCGAGCCGGCGTGCGACCAGGAGAGACGGTGCTCGTCATCGCCGCCGGTAGCGGCGTCGGGATGGCGGCCATTCAAATCGCCAAGCTCTTCGGCGCGCGCGTGCTGGCGACGGCCGGAACCGAAGCGAAGCTCCAAAAGGCAAAAGAGCTGGGCGCCGACGAAGTGATCAACCACTCGACCCAGGACCTGCTGCAAGAAGTGAAGCGCATGACCGAACGGCGGGGTGTGGACATCGTCATCGAGCATGTCGGCACGGCCGTCTTCGAGAAATGCCTCCTCAGCCTCGCTCCAGGCGGACGGCTCGTGACCTGCGGCGTCACCAGCGGTTATGAGACCTCACTTGACATCCGCTACCTCTTCAGCCGCCAACTGAGCTTGCTGGGATCGTTCATGGGCAGCAAGGGGGAGCTTCTCGAAGCGTTCACCTTCTTCGTGCAGGGCCGCCTGAAGCCCGTCATTGATCGCGTCTTCCCACTGGAAGAGGCGGCGGCCGCACAACGCCTCATGGAAGAGCGCGCACACTTCGGGAAGATCCTCTTGAAGCCCTAATGCCAGGCCCTCGCCTCGAGATCGCGAGGGCCCCGGTTCTGCCCCCCTCACAGCTTGGCGCTTCAGCTCCTCGGCAGATATAATTTTGCCTTATGCGGCATTAAGCGAAACTAATTCGGAGGAGAAGGCCTTGTATATCGAATTGACGGAGGAGCAGCAGCAGGTTCGCCACTTGATTCGTGAGTTCGCCGAGGCCGAGATCGCTCCGCATGCGCGGGAATGGGATGAGGCCGAACATTTCCCACGCGAGCTGATCCCCAAGCTCGGCGAGCTGGGCGTGCTCGGGGCGATCTTCCCGGAGGAATATGGGGGAGCGGCGTTGACCTCGTTGGACTATGCCATCATCATCGAGGAGTTGGCGCGCGTGGATCCAGCCATTGCGCTTACGGTGGCCGCGCATACGGGCCTCTGCGCGAGTCATATTTTCCTGGCCGGCACGCCGGAGCAAAGGCGGAAATATTTGCCGCCGCTCGCTCGAGGCGAAAAGCTGGGCGCGTGGGGATTGACCGAAGCGACAAGCGGCAGCGACGCTTCGCACATGCGCACGATGGCCGTGAAGCGAGATGGAGTTTGGATCCTCAACGGAGCGAAGAACTTCACGACGAATGGCTCGTGCGCGGACATCTACGTCGTCTTCGCCGTCACCGACCGCGCGCAGGAGAAGAAGGGCATCTCGGCCTTCATCGTGGAGCGAGGGACGCCTGGTCTTCACCCCGGGCGAAAAGAGAAAAAACTCGGCATGCGCGCCAGCGACACGGCGCAGGTGCTTCTGGAAGACTGTCCGGTCCCCGAGGAGAATCTGCTCGGGGAGTTGAACCTCGGGTTCGTGGATGCCCTGCGCGTACTCGACGGCGGGCGGATCACGATCGCCGCCCTGGCCGTTGGGCTCGCCCAAGGTGCTTACGAAGCTGCCCTTCGATATGCGCGCGAGCGCTGGGCATTCGGCAGGCCAATCGCCGAATTTCAGGCGATTCAGTTCAAGCTCGCCGATATGGCGACTGCGATCGAAGCCGCGCGCTTGCTCACCTATCACGCAGCGGAGCGAAAGGCGCGCGGTCATCGCGTGACCAAAGAGGCCTCGATGGCGAAGCTCTTCGCTTCGGAGATGGCCGTGCGTGTCTCAGAGGAAGCGATTCAGATCTTCGGCGGCTACGGCTACATCCGGGACCATTCGGTCGAGAAATTCTGGCGAGACGCGAAGCTGCTGACGATCGGTGAGGGGACGAGCGAGATTCAACGCCTCATCATTGCCCGCGAGATTCTACGCAGCGCGTGAAACGGCGCTCGTGCGAGATCAACAAGACGGGGGGCGCGCTCCGAGGACGCGCCCCACCAGCTTCACCTCGACCTCACCACACAATGGAGAAGCGCCCGCTCACGGCCTGTGCCGTCCGACCGCAGGTATCGCGCGCCGTCACGCGGAGGCGTCCATTCGTCGTGCGGAGGCCGCGGGGGACCGTCCAGAGGAATTGCGAAGCGTCCCCAGGAAGGTTCGCAACCAGCGTCCACGTCACCCCACCATCAACAGACAGCTCCACAACATGAGCTGCCAGCTGCACGTCATCCGAGGACGTCCAAGAGATGAGCACGCGCTCGCCGCCAACAAAGGCCGAGCCCGTCCCGACGGTCAGACCGCTGATTGTCGGGCTCGCGCCGTCGATGGCGAACAGCTCATCGCTCACATCCGTGGTGACATTGTCCGCATAATCGCGCACTCGCACGGCAATGAGCGCGCGCGTCGTGGACAGTCGAGCCGGAATGTTCCAATCGAAGGATTGGACGGTCGCCGGTAGCCGTTCGACGATCGGATTGAACCGTACGCCCCCATCGGTGGAGAGCAAGATGTCTTGGAACTTCACGGCCGTGTTGTCCGCCACCTGCCAGGTGATTCGGAAGAGCGCTCCCGCGCACAGGATCTCCCCGCCGTTCGGGCTGAGCACTCGCACAAACGGCGGCTCGTTTTCCGCCGGCACGATGGAGAAGTCGGCATCGCTCACATCCTGATTCACCTTCCCGGCGATATCTTCCACGATGATGCGGATGCGCCCTCGCTGCGTGACGAGCGTCAGCGGGACTTTCCATCGGAAGATCTGTGGATCATCGCCATCGAGCGTCACGATATCCGTGTACGTCGCACCGCCATCGGTCGAGAGCTGAAGGGTCTGCCGCACCAACCGCGTGTCGTCAGACGCCTTCCAAATGATCTCATAGACCTCATTACCCCGGAAAACCTCCCCACCATTGGGCACCACCACCCGCACCTCCGGCACCCGCGAGTCGATGATGAAGTCCGCATCGCTCTGATCGAACGCCTGACGTCCCTGTGCATTCCGGACCGTGACGCGGATGCGCGCGCGCGTGGTGGAAACCGTCGCTGGTACCGTCCACGAGAATTCCCGAACATCGGCGTCCAAGTTGGACGCGACAATGATTGGGAACGTCGCTCCTCCATCGAGTGAAAGCGCGATCTCTTGCGAGGCGACCCCACCTCCAGCTTCCCACCGGATGGTGAAGGGGCTGCCGCCGATCAAAATCTCGCCCCCGTTGGGCTGAAGGACGCGCACGCTGAGCGGGCCCTCACCGATAATGAAGTTCTCAGCGAATTCCGACGTATCGCCACGAAAGTCCGTCGCCGTACACGTGATCGGCTCTCCGCGAGTTCGCCCCGAGAGCGCGAGCGAGAAGTCCCCTCGATCGTTAGCGCGCGTGCTGCCCAGGAAGACTTTCCCCTCGCCGCGTCCCGATGAATCCGGATCGGCCAGATAGACCTCGATCATTGCTCCCGCAGGAGCCGGAGCTGGGAAGACGCCCTTCACCGTCACTCTCCCCCCGCCTTCTTCAGTGATCGCTGTAATCTGGGGGATGACCCATCGCCCACCTCGATCAATGCCCAAGTCTTCGTTCTGGAAGATCGAATTCTGCGACAGGCGATTTCCCGTCCCTAAGCTGAGGATGCGCACGCCAGCTCCACGATTATACGCGATCACGTTCTGAAGCACGGCGTTTTGCGCCGCAGAGCCTGCGATCAATACACCACTGCCACCATTCGGCAGGGGGAGTGTTCCCCCAACATCCGTCCCAATGGCATTGCCCACAATCTGATTCTCCACGGCGTCGAGGAGCTTCACGCCGTCGCCGGCATTGCCACCGATGACGTTGCGCATGACGCCGTCACTTCCACCGATCCGATGATTCCCCCCGCCACTGACGGTGATCCCATCGCCCCCGTTGCCAAGTGCCCCTTGACCCGTCACGTCCACACCAATGCGGTTACCGAAGATTTGTACCCCAGGCGCACTCGCACCAAGGAAAACGCCGCTCCCGCGATTCCCAGAGATGACGTTACCCGCACCTTCGACCGCCCCACCGATGAGAGTGTTCGACGAGTTGAGGTCTACGTGGACGCCCACGCCACTATTGCCAAGCGCCCGACGCCCCTCGACATCCGTGCCAATGTAGTTCCCCTGGATCTTGCTCGTCGTGCTGCGCACAAGCGTCACGCCGCTGCCCTCATTGCCCGAAATCACATTTCGCGCCGACGAGGAGACGCCACCGATCTGCGCATTGAAGACATCCACAAGGAGGATCCCGTCGCCTCCATTCTTCACGGCAGAAGTCCCACGCGCACTCACCCCGATGAGGTTCCCTTGTATGCGCACGCCGGTGCTATTCCGCACCTGAAGACCATGGCGCAAGTTCCCCGAGATCACGTTTCCCGCTCCACTGGCCATTCCGCCAACAGCTACGTTGTCCGTTCCGGTGAGGAGAAGACCATTGCCGCCATTGGGCAGCGGCGTCCACCCATCGGCGGCGACGCCAATGTAGTTACCCACGATCTGCGTATTCCGCGCGAGACCTCGCACCTCAATCCCCTCGCTGCCGTTGCCGGAGATGACGTTTCGATCCGAGGCAGCCGTCCCCCCAATGAGCGTATTGCTGATGCTGTCCCCAATGAGATGAATCCCCGCCAACCCATTGCCTCGAGCTTGTTGCCCGGAAGCATCCGTGCCGATATAGCATCCGGCGATGACGTTTCCCGTGACCGGCACCTCACCACCGATGATCCGAACCCCATGGCCCCCGAAGCCACTCACGACCAAACCGCGCACGACATTCAAACTCGAAGCGATCGTCAGCCCATCCACGGCGCCCGCCTGCGAACCATCCAGCACGATGAGCGGTGTGCCCGCGAATCCACGCTGCGTCGTCCCATCGATGGTTGTCCCCCCATCGGTGAGCGGCGGGAGCGGGCCAAGCGCAGGATTCACCCGAATGAAGAAAACTCCACCGGACTTCTCCGCCTCCGGGAGATCGAATCCAATCACATCCGGCGCGTTCTTCCGTCCAGAGGGTACGTCCGAATTCGGAGGATCCCCATTAGCCGCAAGGATCGCTTCGCGCAAGCTCACGCGCCCATCCTGTCGGACCTCATCCGCCGTCGTCGTGACAAGGATCGTCGGCGGCGCATTGAGCGCGATGGCGACGGTCGCTCCGCCTTGCTTCGCGACGACCAGATCATCGAGCGCGCCCTGACGGAATCGCCCGGCAACGACCGCCACCGGAGGGCTGTCCACGTCGTAGTTCACCGAACGCTCAAACGCTCCCCGAGCGCTCCCCAACAAAACCACAATGTGATTGCTCCCGCGCGCGACGACGGCCAGATCGGGATACCCGTCGTTGTTCAAGTTCGCGATGGTGAGCGGGCCAGGTAACGTCCCCGCATGGAAACTCACCGGAGAAGCAAACGTTCGATCTCCACGGCCCCGCAGCACGAACACGCTCCCGCTCGCGGCATCCGTCACCACAATATCCGTCCGTGTATCCTGATCGAAATCGTCAACGGCCAGACTCTCGGGAGCAACTCCCACAGGAAGGAGCTGCGGATACAAGAACTTCCCCTCCTCCGCCCCATAAAGAATGGCGACCCCCGATCTCTGACCTCGAACGAGCACGATGGCATCGAGCCGGCCATCTTCATCGAGATCGGTCGCGCGAACATCTCCGAGACCCTGAACGGCGCCACCGACGTTGAGCGAGAAAAACCACGGGGCGCCAAATCCCCTCTGTTCACCGCCCGGCAGAAGCGCCAGAAGTGGCGCATCCGACGCCGAGACGAGCAAATCCGGCACCCCATCGCGAGTGAAATCGCCCGCGGCGAGTCCGCTCACCATGAACCCGAGCCGCACATCTTCTTCCCATTGCAGAGAGCCACGTCCCGTCCCCACATAGATCGAGATCACCGGCTGATCCGCGTACCCGACGGCGACATCCAGCACTCCATCCTGATTGAAATCTTCGACCAGGATCGCCGAGGGCTCTTGCCCAGTCACAGGAATCCGAAGCGGCGCAGTGAAATCTCCTCGCCCATTCCCAAAACGAATGGCTAATTCTCCACCACCGACGCGGGCGTAGCTGATGAGGAGATCCAACCATCCATCGCCATTGAAGTCTCCACGAGCCAGCCCCGTCGGCCACGACGCTCCGAAGCGTCCCCCTCCGCCTGGAGGGTCCTCAGGAAGATTCCGCCCGTTCTGCACTGTCAGCTCCGGCTCTCCGCGCCCTTGAGTCAGAATGCCGATCTGACTCGGCCATTTCTGTGGGGACGATGCACCGGCGCGCTCGCCCGGGAGAGTCGAGAGGCCTAAAAGTAGAATGAGGACTCCGACGAACCCTACCCACCGAAGCCCGACCGTGTCCATAATTCCCCCTCCAACCCAAGACTCACCACAGGCAATTCCAAGATTTTAAGAAGGTCGACGTATTTGTCAAGCCGACATTTCAGCGCGCGGAAGGCGTGGGATCTCCTATTGCTCCGGGCGAGGAGAAAAAAGCGCCGAGCCGGACCGGGGTTCATCCCACCGATCCCAGGGCTCGGCGCATGGAGATCGCAGACGTTACTCAGAGCGATCGCTCTCAAATTCGAGCGCCTCAAGCTGCCCGGCGAAGGTCAATCGCGTGAGAATAGGCTGCGGTCCCGTTCGCCGATAGGTGATCGAATCCGTCGCGGCCTTTTGCGGCAATCGCACCAGCTTGTATGACACCTCTGCGACGACTCTCCCCCCTCTCATGAACGTCGCTTTCCCCTCCACACCCGGTTGATAGACGATCGTGTACGTCCCCTTCTTCAGAAGCTGTCCGGCGACGAGGACATCTTCGGTGAACGTGACCTGACGACGCTGCTCCTTCTGGGCAGCCCAGGCGATCGCTCCGAAGGCGATCATGAAGATCACCAAAAGGCTCAGCGTCCGTTTCATCATCGTTCCACCTCCTCATAGGGTCATTGGAGACCAAAACCAGTGATAGCAAATCTCGTGCCAAATGAGGATCTCGCACCCAACTGCAGGATCAGGTCTTTTCGACGAATTCTTTGGAGGCCATCGGCGACGTGTTCGCGTGTGGCGAATCTGCGTGCCATCGGGCAGCGAAAGCGTCACACCTCGAGGGCATGTAACGCTTCCTCATACAGCTCCGACCAATAGGACATGCGCTCGACCACGCGCAATTGCCGGTACAGTTCGGGATTTTCGAGCAAGCGCGCGGCTCCGAGGACGACGGCTTCGACCGGATGCTCGGCACGCACGATGACCAACTGCAATTGGTCGCTCAGCCACTGATCCAAGCCGTGCAGGAGCGATCCCCCTCCGCTCAGCACGATCCCGCTCTGGCATACATCGTGCGCCGCATCTGGCGGTGCTTGTTCCAGGACTCGTCGGATGCCGTCCCGAATAGCCCGCAGGACCGGTTCGAGCGCCTGAGCGACCTCATGGCTTTGCAACAAAACGCCTTCGGTTCCACCTCCTAAGACCGATTTCCCATAGACCTTCACAGTGCGACCGTTCCCCTCCGGTAATGCCGATCCGATCTCGATCTTGATCCACTCGGCCGTCCGCTCTCCGATCACGAGATCGTAGCGCTTCTGCAGATCCTCGCGGATGGCTTCGGTCATGTCATTGCCGGCGATAGGAAGGGTCTCCGAGACGATCAATCCGTGTCGGGAGGCGATGCTGAAGGTCGTCGTTCCGCCGCCAATGTCTACGATCATCCGCGCTGATCCATCGGGAGCGATCGCGTCTGCGCCGAAAGCCGCGGCCAATCCCTCCTCGATGAGGTCCACGCGATGAGCCCCAGCTTCACGCGCGGCCTCGATCAAAGCATTACGCTCGGCATCGGTCGCCGACCCCGGGATCGTCGCCATCAGGTGAATGCGACGGAAGCGATTGCGACAGATGGGTTCCAAGAAGCGCCGCAGCATGCGCTGGGCCAGGTCCAGATCGGCAATCGTCCCATGCCGCAAGGGACGATGAACCTCCACATCGTAGGGCTCTCGCCCAAGCATCTCCGAAGCGCGTCGCCCGATGGCGATGACCTCTCCGGTGAAGCGATTCACGGCGACGGCCGAAGGCTCATGCAACACCAGGCCTCGCCGCGAAGAATAGATGAGCGTCGTGACCGTCCCCAGATCCAGGGCCACGCGTTCCACGAAGAGTCGACGGAAGAACCGCATCTTCACTATCCTCCTCGGCCCTTGCGCACTCTCCAGGCGCAAGAGCCTCGTACGTCTTCTTAGATGCAAGCGGCGTGCCAGAGGCCGCCTCTGGCCTTCACCAGTAGTCGCCCGCCGAAACCCGCATGTCCCCATTCCCGTCCTCCCACGTCAGTAGCGAAGACTTCCCTCTTGGAATAACGGGAGTGGCGAATTTGCGCCTTCTGCAGAGACCAAATCGCCACAGATGAAGAAGGCGGTGCGAAATCTCTCCTCCCCGACTCAGCGGTCGAGTGCCCCCATTTGAAGCGACTCCTGGGCCGACCGGTGCACGTGAGAAATGGCCTGGCCGTGCGGCACATTATTTGCTTAACTTCGTAAGTGGAAGCCCTCGCGAAATGCGGTGCTGTTTGTGAGCGAAGCGGCTTCACAAAGACACCAGGAGGCGAAGGCGTATGATGCGCATTCGACGTGGCGACCCATTCCGCGAACTGATGAACCTGCAAGAGGAGATCAATCGGCTCTTCCGCGAAGTCTTCCGCGCGCGTCCGGAAGAAGAGGTGGCCGGAGGATGGACGCCGGCTGTCGACATCTACGAGAACACCGACGGCATGGAGATCCTCTTCGATCTGCCAGGCATCAACAAGAACGAGATTCAGGTGAGCGTGGAGAAGAACATCCTCACCGTCAGCGGCGAGCGCCGATTGGAGCATGAGGATCGGCCCGACAGCTATCATCGTGTGGAGCGCCCCTATGGGCGCTTCAGCCGCAGCTTCACCCTCTCGCCCAACATGGACATCGAGAACATCAGCGCGGAATATCGCGATGGCGTGCTGCGGGTTTTGATCCCGAAGAAACCGGAAGCGAAGCCTCGGCAGGTGGAGATCAAAGTGAAATGACCTCAGTCTCCCCGGCGATCCCCTCGATCGTCGGGGAGGGCCTGCGATGTCGGGGAGGCGCGCATGATCGAGCGAGAGGATCGGCCTTCAACGGAGCGCCATGAGGAATTGGCTCCCGCGCGTCCGGCCGAGAGGGTGCGCGATATCTCGGAACTGGCGCATTTGACGGCCGAGGTGGAGCAACTCCGCCGGGAGCTGGCTGCCGAACACCGTCGCTATCTTCGAGCCTTGGCCGACTTCGACAACTATCGCAAGCGCATCGAGCGGGAGTTGAGCGAGCGCGTGCGCGAGGGCGTGCGCAAGGTCCTGTTGGACGTGTTGCAAGTGCTGGATGCCTTCGAGCACGTCCTGGGCCTGGAGAAGGAACGGACGGAACCGACAACATCCCCGACGGGCGAGGCCTTGCAGCTGATTCATCGTCAACTGGTGCGGCTCTTGGAAGCCTGCGGCGTTCGCCCCTATGAGAGCCTGGGACGGAAATTCGATCCCGCTCTGCATGAGGCCGTCGAGGCGATCCCCAGCCGCGAGCATGAAGAGCAGACGATCGTGCGGGAAGTCCGAAAAGGGTATCGTTGGGGGGATCAGATCTTGCGCCCGGCGTGCGTCGTCGTCACCGTCGCCGAACGTCCCTCGCGAGAGCCGTCTCATCCGACGGGATCAGCCGAGACCTTCCCGCAGTAGGGGCTGCTCGTCTCTGAAGAAGAGCTTCCGGTCGCTCCATGGGCCGCCATGGCGCTCTTCAGAGCATTCGTCCATCAAATGGCTCCGGGAGCAACTCCCGAAGCGGCTGCACCCGCACCTGACCTTTGAGGTTGGCCGAGACGACCATCAGATCCGGCGCGAACTCCCATAACACCTGGCGACACGCCCCGCAAGGGGAGATAGGGCTCTCCGTATCGGCGACGAGCGCGATTCGCGAAAATCCGCGAATGCCCTCGGAGACCGCCTTGAATAAGGCCACGCGCTCGGCGCACATGGCCAAGCCATAGCTGGCATTCTCGATATTGCATCCGGTGAAGATGCGGCCATCGGCCACCAACAGAGCCGCGCCGACGGCGAAATCCGAATACGGCGCATAGGCGAGGGCGCGCGCGGTCACGGCGTGCTCGATCAACTCGGCATCGGTCATCGCATCGCTCCTTCCGGCTTCTCGACCTCGGCCAGATAGGCCTTGATCTTCTCGATAATGAGATCAATGCCGACCACGTTATACCCCCCTTCGGGGATGATGATGTCCGCATAGCGCTTGCTGGGCTCGACGAACTCCAGATGCATCGGACGCACCGTCTCCAGATACTGTCGGATCACGGACTCGACGGTCCGACCGCGTTCGGAGATGTCGCGGAGGAGACGGCGAATGAATCGAAGGTCATCGGCCGTGTCCACGAAGATCTTCAAATCCATGAGGGCGCGCAAGCGCGGATTCTCGAAGACGAGGATACCCTCGACCAGGATGATGGGGCGGGGTTCGATGTGGCGCGTCTCCGGCCGACGCGTGTGGGTCGTGAAATCGTAGACGGGCTGTTCGATCGCTCGACCCGCGCGCAGTTCCTCGATATGCTGGATGAGCAAGTCCGTATCAATCGCATCAGGGTGATCGAAGTTCACCCGGTGCCGCTCCTCCAGTGGCAAGTGGCTCAAGTCCTTGTAATAGGCATCTTGCTGCAGGTAGACGACGCGGTCGGCGCCAACGGTCTCCAGGATCTTCCGCGCGACCGTCGTCTTGCCGGAGCCGGTCCCCCCACAAATCCCGATGATCAAGACGCGACGTGCTTCGGCGCCGCTCATATCCCTGCGGTTCACTCCTTCGGTATCGCTTCGGTCTGGGTGACCTCGACTCTCGAAAGGCTGGGGATGAGCCGGTCCAGCAGCGTCCGAAGCCGCTCCTGCACGCGCGCCGCAGCAGCCAAGACCTCCTCATGGCGCAGCGGACGTTCGGCGATACCCGCCGCCATATTGGCGATCACCGAAAGGCCGAGTACTTCTATCCCCATGTGACGCGCGACGATCGCTTCGGGGACTGTGGACATGCCCACAGCATCCGCGCCCAATTGACGCAGCATTCGAACCTCCGCGGGCGTCTCATAGCTCGGCCCGCTCACGGCCGCATACACGCCTTCCTCCAACACAAGGCCGATCTCGCGCGCGACTTCCTGAGCCAGGGCGCGCAGTCGTGGGGAATAGACATGCGTCAGATCGGGAAAACGCGGGCCGAAGCGCTCGTCGTTTGGACCCCGCAGCGGATTCACCCCCATCAGATTGAGGTGATCGGCGATGAGCATGAGCGAGCCGGGGCGAAAGCGCGGGTTGATCCCTCCGGCCGCATTCGTCAACACTAACTGTCGAACGCCGAGCGCGCCGAGCACGCGAATCGGGAACGTCACTTCTTCCATCGAGTACCCTTCGTAGTAATGGATCCGGCCCTGCAAGGCGGCAACCGTCGTCGTCTGGAGCCGCCCAAGCAGGAGCCGTCCCGGATGTCCCGCAATGGTGGCCGCGGGGAAATTCGGGATCTCCGCATACTCGAGCGCCACCGCGTCGGCCAAACTCCCGACCACATCCCCCAATCCCGATCCCAAGACGAGGCCAATTTGTGGCCGCATCGCGCTCCGATCGCGGATGAACGCGACCGTTTCCCGAACGCGTTCGTACAAGGACTTCGTCATCTCATCCCCCTTTCGCCGCTCATGCTAGACCGAAGCCGCTTCGGCGGTCAACTGATCAGCCCAGCGATCGTCCCGGTTAAGCACGTCGTCAGGAATCCGCCGATCATCGCCCGCAACCCCAATTCCGCGAGATCGCCCCGCCGATTGGGTGCGATCCCTCCGATCCCGCCGATCTGAATGCCGATGGAGGCGAAGTTGGCGAATCCACAGAGCGCGTAGGTGGCGATCATCACCGAGCGCGGATGCAGCTCCGACTGCACGCGCGCCAGCTCCGCATAGGCGACGAATTCGTTGAGAATGAGCTTTTGCCCGAGCAGATTCCCCACCTCGGTGATGTCCGCCGTCGGCACGCCCATGAGGAAAGCCAATGGCGCGAAGAGCCGACCGAGGATCCACTGCAGGTTCGGCGGGATGAAGCTCACACGCGCGTGCAGGAAGCCGAGGATCGCATTCACCAAGGCGATCAGGGCGATGAAGGCGATGAGCATGGCCGCGACATTGATGGCCAAACGCGCCCCATCGCTCGCTCCGCGCGCGGCCGCTTCGATCACATTCCGATCCTCGGTCTTCACCTCGATCCTCACCACGCCGCGCGTGAGCGGCTCCTCCTTCTCCGGGATCAAGATCTTCGCCATCATGATGGCGCCGGGCGCCGCCATGACGCTCCCCGTCAACAGGTACACGGGATTGATCCCCATGCCGATGTAAGCAGCCATGACGCCCCCGGCGATCGTCGCCATGCCACCGAGCATCAGACAGAGCAATTCCGAACGCGTCATCGAGGGCACGTACGGGGCGATGATCAATGGCGCCTCCGTCTGCCCCATGAAGACATTGGCCGCCGCAGCTAAGCTCTCGGCCCCGCTCACCTTCATCGTCCACGCCATGAACTTCGCCATGGCGAGCACAATCCGCTGCATGATGCCGAGATAATAGAGGATCGAGAAGAACGACGAGACGAAGATGATCGTCGGCAACACGCGAAAGGCGAAGATGACGCCCAGACGCTCTCCGGCCAGCGGTCCGAAGACGAACGCAGCGCCTTCGACGGAGAAGGCCAAGAGCCGGCGGATCAGCTCGCCGAGCTGATCGAAGAACCATCGTCCCGGGATAGTTCGCAGAATGAGCAGCGCCAGGGCGATCTGCAACCCCACACCCCAGAAGAGGACGCGCAGGCTCACCTCGCGCGGGCTGTTCGAGAGGAGGAACGCGATCCCCAAGATGACGAGGACGCCCACAAGCCCAACCAACCGCGTCCTCCAAGGGACGGCGGCCGCGCGCGCGCGATCGCGCATGTCGAGCGATGGTCGCTCATCCCCTTGAATCGCCCCAGCGAGTGCGTGTTCATGCGCCGTCGGCGCCGAAGGGGCGGATGCCCTGGGCAAAGCTGCGAGCGCGCGCACCTTCTCCCCTTCGATGGCGAGGGAGAGGATTCCCGCTCCCGCGAGCAACGCGCCCAGGACGAGTCCAACTTTGCATCGAAAGGCTCGATCCGTCTTCATCCCCCCTCCTGAGCTCGTGAAGGTTTCGGGCGGAAGGCCCGACGCTGTCGGACGCTCACACGATGGCTCTGATCAAGGGATCGGGCGGCGGCGCCGTAGCGCCGATGACGAACGCCGCACGGACTTGCTCCAAGGCGCGCGGGAGCCGTTTGTCGTCGTTGTAATAAAGCGTGCAGAGCGCTTCCCCACGCGTGACGGGCTCGCCCACCTTCTTGTGGACGATGAGGCCGACGGCATGGTCAATAGGTGCGTGAAGCTGCTCACGCCCGGCGCCGAGCAGCATGGACGCTGTGCCCAGCCGCTCAGCATGAGCTTCGACCACCACGCCTTCGGCTTCCGCGCGATAGTCGAAGCGGAATCGCGCCTGCGGCAAGCGCGCGTAATCGTCCACGACGCGCGGATCGCCGCCTTGGGCCTCGATGATCTCCCGGAACTTCTCCAGTGCAGCTCCGCTCTGCAAGATGCGCTCGGCCATATGCCGGGCTTCGGCGAGATCCGCCGCGCGATCGCCCAGAAGCAGCATGTGCGCGGCCAGCTCCAGCGACAGCGCGCGCAGATCGTCCGGGCCCCGCCCCTTCAACGTCTCCATGCTCTCGATCACCTCCAAGGCATTGCCGATGGCGCGCCCAAGCGGCTGATTCATGTCCGTCAACAGTGCCCGCACGCGCTTGCCCATACGTCGTCCGACGTCCACCAAGCGTTCGGCCAGATCGCGCGCCTCCGCCTCGCTCTTCATGAAGGCGCCCTTTCCCACCTTGACATCGAGCACCAGTGCGTCAATCCCCTCGGCCACCTTCTTGCTCATGATGCTCGCCACAATAAGCGGCACGCACTCCACCGTCGCCGTGACATCGCGCAAGGCATAGAGCTTGCGATCGGCCGGGACGATCTCCTCCGTCTGTCCCACGAGCGCGGCGCCGACGCGTTCGACCAATCGGCGGATCCTCTCCAAAGGAAGCTGCACGCGAAAGCCCGGGATGGATTCCAGCTTATCGAGCGTCCCCCCCGTGTGCGCCAGACCGCGACCGGAGATCATCGGCACGCGCACGCCCGCGGCCGCGGCAATCGGGGCCAAGACGAGCGACGTCTTATCGCCCACGCCCCCGGTGCTGTGTTTGTCCACCTTCGCCTCCGGCAGGTGCCCGAACTCCAATGTGCGCCCCGATCGCACCATCTCTTCAGTTAAGACGAGCGTCTCCTCCACCGTCATCCCCCGCCACATCGTCGCCATCAAAAAGGCGGCCATCTGATAGTCGGGGATCTCCCCTCGCGTATAGCCGCGAATGAGGAAGGCAATCTCTTCAGGCGTGAGCGCCCGTCCGTCTCGCTTCTTTCGAATTAGATCGACGACGCGCATGTCCGCTCCATCGGACCCTTCGTCCGGCCGGCGAGGCTCGCTCACCTTTCCGATCGCCGCAGTAGGCACACGGCATACGCCGCGATGGCCTCCCCGCGACCAATGGCCCCGACGCCTTCGTTTGTCTTCGCCTTGACGTTGACCCGATCCGGTGAGACTCGAAGTAACTCCGCCACCCGATCCCGCATGGCCTCCAGCATGGGCGACAGCCGCGGTGCTTCGGCCAAGATCGTCACATCCACGTTCTCGATCTCGAACCCGCGCCGCGTGATCTCCGCAAGCACGGCCTCCAAAAGCTGTGCGCTGGAGATGCCGGCATACCGCGGATCCGTATCCGGGAAATGCCGCCCCAAATCCCCGAGGGCTGCAGCTCCCAAAAGCGCATCGCAGATACTATGAAGGACGACATCGGCATCCGAGTGTCCCGCCAATCCCTCGGGGAAGGGGATCTCGATCCCTCCCAGCACGAGTCGCCGTCCCTCGACCAGGCGATGGAGATCATACCCGAATCCGACCCGCCCGTTCACTTCCCCTCCTCCACGCGCACGAGCGCTTCAGCCAGAAGCAGATCCTCGGGCCACGTGATCTTCACGTTGCGGACCGATCCCTGGACAATGACGACTGGCCATCCGCAGCGCTCGACGAGCGCCGCATCATCGGTCGCCGTGACTCCTTCGCGCAAGGCCCGCTCATATGCCTCGAAGAGGATCGCGGCCCGAAACGCCTGCGGGGTCTGCGCCAGATAGAGGCGGCGGCGCTCCAACGTACCGATGACGCGTTCATCTTCGACTTCTTTGACCGTCTCCGCGATGGGGAGAGCCAAAAGCGCAGCGCCCACTGCGCGCGCCCGCTCGATGACGCACGCGATCTGCTCGGGCGTGACGAAGGGGCGAACGCCATCGTGAACGAGGAGAATGTCCGCGGCCTCTGGCGAGATCGTCTGCAGAGCGCGCGCGACCGAATGCAAGCGTTCTGGCCCGCCCGCGATCACGGCCGCGAGCTTCGTCACCGGCACGGCCGCGAACATTGCCTCGGCGCGCGCCCGCAGGTCCTCCGGCACGACGACCACCAGGCGATGCACCTCCGAACACGCTTCAAACGGACGCAACGTGCGGAGGATGATCGGCTCTCCCGCCAGCGAGAGGAACGCCTTCGGGACATCCGCGCCGATTCTCTTCCCTCGTCCGGCCGCGACAATAATGGCGACGTTCGTCTCGCTCACCCCTGTCCAGGCCTTCCCCGCCAAGCGTTCATGAGTCCTCCACCGCCTGCGATGACCGCGAGCCGCGCGTCGAACGCGTGTCCTCGATGTAGCGCCCGAAGATCATCTTCCCCGCCGTCGTCTGCAAGACGCTGGTCACCGTCGCCTCGATGGTCTTGCCGATCATCTTCCGCGCGTTGTCCACGACGACCATCGTCCCATCGTCCAGATAGGCGACCCCTTGATTGGCCTCCTTCCCTTCCTTGAGGATGAAGACGCGCATCGTCTCACCCGGCAAGACCACCGGCTTCAGCGCGTTGGCCAACTCATTGATGTTCAAGACCTCGACGCCTCGCAGCTGCGCCACTTTGTTGAGATTGAAATCGTTGGTCACGATCTTCGCGTCCAATTGCTTGGCCAACTCGATGAGCTTTTGATCCACGTCCCGCAGCTCGGGGAAGTCAACCTCGGAGAATTGGACCGTGACGCCATGCTTAGTCTGCAGCTTCTGCAAGATGTCCAACCCGCGCCGACCGCGATTTCGCTTATGCGCATCCGGAGAATCGGCGATCTGCTGCAGCTCCCGGAGGATGAAGTTCGGGATCACGAGCACGCCTTCGAGGAATCCCGTCTCCACGATGTCCGCAATGCGCCCATCAATGATGACGCTCGTATCGAGGATCTTCACGTTCCGCTGACTGCGCTCGCGCAAGAACCCGCCGAGGGCCGACAGGTCGAGGAACTCCCCCTTCGCGGCACCAACCATCAGGCCCACATAGGCCATCAGCAAAAGCAGCGCCAGCGTCACATAAGCTCGCACGTCTGAGGGAAGTGCCCCTTGCACCGTGATGAGAAAGCCGATGAGCGTCGCGCCGATGATGCCGAGGATAGACCCCATGGCCGCCCCGATGAGCGTCTTCAGCGACGCCCGACGCACGCGCGTTTCGAAGAAGATGATCGCCAAAGCCAACGCCGTGGCCGCCATCACCGAGAGACGCACATCATGAGCGATAGGGCGGAGAAAATACCCCGCGATGATCAAGATGCCTACGAAAACGATCCGAATGAGCAGAACATCCCAATTCACTCGCATGATCGCTCCTTCCGATCGCCGCCCGTTGCGCGCGGCGATCTGGTACGAGAATTACAATAGCGAACGCTCGACGATCCCCCGTTCACTCCGACAGCAGGAGGTCGAGGACTTCGAAGATCGAGCGCACGCCGATGACTTCCAGCGTCTCCGACGCCTCCACGCTCCGGCGATTGTTCTCCGGCAGGACGAGGTGTCGGAAGCCCATCTGCGCGGCCTCTCTCGCGCGCGCGGCGGCCGCCGAGACGGCCCGCACCTCTCCGGCTAATCCGACCTCTCCGAAGACGACCGTCTGTGGGTCGAACGCCACATTTCGAAAGCTGGAGGCGACGGCCGCGACAATGGCCAGATCCACGGCCGGCTCATCCACACTGATCCCCCCGGCGACGTTGACGAAGACATCGCACCCGGCCAATTGCAATCCCGCCCGTCGCTCCAGCACGGCCAAAAGCAGGGCCACCCGATAGGGATCCACGCCGCGCGTCATCCGCCGCCCCACGCCGTAGCCGCTCGATCCGACCAGCGCCTGCAGCTCGATCAAGATCGGGCGCGTCCCTTCCAGGCACGCGGAGACGACTGATCCCGAGACGCCCAACGGACGCTCGCTCAGGAACATCGCCGAAGGATTCGGCACGGGGATCAATCCCCGCGACGTCATCTCGAAGACCCCCACTTCGTTGGTCGCCCCGTAGCGATTCTTCACGGCGCGGATCACGCGATGGTTTTGATGTCGTTCGCCTTCGAAATAGAGGACCGTGTCCACGATGTGCTCGAGCGCTTTTGGCCCGGCGATCATCCCCTCCTTGGTCACGTGCCCGATCAAGAAGATGGGGATCTCATGGCTTTTGGCGAGCATGAGGAAACGAGTCGCCGCCTCGCGCACCTGCGTGAGACTACCCGGCACCGACTCGAACGCCTCGGAGAAGATCGTTTGGATGGAGTCAATGACGACGGCCGAGGGGCGCAGCGTCTCAATGGCGTCGCACACGGACTCCAACTGCGTCTCCGTCAAGACATAGAGCGCCCGCGCCTGCAGGCCCAGACGTTCCCCCCGCATCTTGATCTGCCGCTCCGATTCTTCGCCCGAGACATAGAGCACAGCCCCATATCGGCGGGTCAATTGATCGGCGACCTGCAGCAGTAGGGTGCTCTTGCCGATCCCCGGATCGCCGCCGACGAGCACGACACTTCCCGGAACGATCCCCCCCCCTAAGACGCGATCGAATTCGGGAAGACCGCTCGTCCAGCGAACGTCTGCGTGAGGTTCGATCTCCGCATAAGACTTCGGAGCCGCGCGACCCATGTACCCGAGGCGGCGCCGTTCGCTCTCGGGCGAAGGCGCTCTCTCCTCAACGAGCGAATTCCACTCTCCGCAGGCTGGACACTTCCCCAACCACTTGGGCGATTGATACCCGCATTGCTGGCAAATATAGACGGTCTTTTGGCCCCTCGCCACGTTCCGTCCGTTGCTCCTTTCGATCTCGGATCGGTATAATTGTGACCGCAATGCCGGTGAGTGTCAATCACATCGGTCTCTGGCGCGCCAATCTCGCTCATGGCTCCCTCTCCTTGACGGCGTCAGCGCCCACAGACGAAGACTACGTGCGCTTAGCCCTGGAACTGGCCGCCTCGGCCAAGGGGGAAGTCAGCCCAAATCCCTTGGTCGGCGCCCTCGTCGTCAAAGATGGACGCATCGTCGGTCGCGGCGTCCATCGTTACGCCGAAGTGAAGCACGCCGAAGTCCTCGCTCTGGAAGAGGCCGGAGAGCTGGCGCGCGGGGCGACGCTCTACACGAATCTGGAACCCTGCTGTCACCATGGCCGGACGCCGCCTTGCACCGACGCCATCATCCGCGCTGGCATCGCGCGCGTCGTCGCCTCCATGGTGGATCCGAACCCACAGGTGTGCGGACGCGGCTTCGAGGCGTTGCGCCGTGCAGGCATTCGCGTGGACGTCGGCATCGCCGAAGCTGAAGCGCAGCGGTTGAACGAGAAGTTCGTCCGTTATATCACCTCGGGACGCCCCTTCGTGCATGTGAAGATCGCCATGAGCCTCGATGGTCGGATCGCGACGGCGACTGGCCATTCCCGGTGGATCACGAGCGACATCTCGCGCCAGGCCGTTCACGCTCTGCGCCACGAGTACGATGCACTCTTGGTCGGCATCGGGACCGTGCTCGCCGATGATCCGGAGTTGACCGATCGTTCGGCTCGCCCGCGCCATCGGCCGCTCGTTCGCGTCGTGCTGGATTCGCGCCTGCGCATCCCCCTTGCGTCGAAGCTCGTGCGCACGGCGCGACAGTGGCCCCTGTGGATCTTCACGACGGAGCAGTTCAGCGAGCGCGCGTACCGCCTCATCGAGTGCGGTGCTTCGGTGATCCCCGTCCCGGCTCGTGCCGGACGTGTGGATATATCGGCCGTCCTGGAGGAACTCGGCCGACGGGAGATCACGAGCCTTCTGGTCGAAGGAGGAGCGGAAATCCACGCCGCCTTCCTGCAACAGGGATTCGCCGATAAGCTGACGCTCTTCATCGCGCCGAAGATCATCGGCGGACGGCGCGCTATTCCGGCCGTCGGTGGCGAAGACATTCCGACGCTCGATCGCGCGCTCTCGGTCCAGATCGTCAACGTCGCGCGCTCGGGCGACGACGTGGAGATCACTGCCTATCCCACTGCCTGATCCGCGCGCAAGGACGACCACGCGATGCGCACTCGCAAACGTCTCGGACAACATTTCCTGGCCGATCCTCGCATCGCTCGTCGGATCGTAGAGGCCGCCGATCTGCGCCCTGAGGACATCGTCTTAGAGATCGGACCGGGACGCGGCGCCTTGACCCGTTTTTTGAGCGAACGCGCGGCCCGAGTCCTGGCCGTTGAGATTGATGAAGCGCTCGTTCGTCAGCTCGCCGGCCGATGGCCCGAAGGGAAAGTCACCCTCATTGCTGGAGACATCCTGAAGCTGAATCTCGCCGAGCTTCTGGAACGAGAAGGGATCAGCGCGCCCATCCGCGTCTTCGGCAATCTCCCCTATCACATCGCAACGGCCATCCTCCGGCATTTGCTCCGCTTCCGCGCGTACCTGCACGATATGACCGTCATGCTGCAGCGCGAAGTCGCCGATCGCATCTTGAGCCTTCCCGGAAGCAAGTCCTATGGCTATCTCTCCATCCTCGTCCAGTACTATTGCGAAGGCCAACGCCTCTTCACGCTCCCGCCGAGCGCCTTCCGACCGCCGCCGAAGGTCTTCTCGACGGTCGTCCATCTGCGCATGCGCGACCGCCCGGCCGTGGACGTCCTCAACGAGGGATTCTTCTTCGAGTTGGTCAGCGCGCTCTTCGCCGAACGGCGCAAGACAATCCTGAACAACCTCAAGCGCGCCACCGCGCGACTGCGGGTGAACGATCTCGCGTCGGTCCTTCAGCGCGCCGGTCTCGACCCCCGACGCCGAGCGGAAACGCTCGCGTTGGAAGAGCTGGCCGAACTGACGAAGGTTCTCGTTCAGGCGCGCGCCTCTACTTCGGGAGATGACGCCGAGCTCGGAGAACCCACGATTTGACAGCCCCGAGGTGATTCGCTAGAGTAGAGGCCTGACCATCGGGGCGTGGCGCAGCCTGGCGAGCGCGCCTGCCTTGGGAGCAGGAGGTCGGCGGTTCAAATCCGCCCGCCCCGACCAAGCCCTTCACCCCCCTCGACAAGAGCAAAAGTGAGATGCTATCTTTGTGGTGCGCCCCGATAGCTCAACTGGAAAGAGCAACGGCCTTCTAAGCCGTAGGTTGTGGGTTCGAGTCCCGCTCGGGGCGCCATACGATGGAGCGCTCTCCAAGTCGGAATGGCCCCTCCGGAAGGAGAGTCACCCCCCTTTTAGGATCCCTTGCGAGCCCCTAAGGCCTTTGATACCATATGAGGACGATTAGGAGGCACCTTATGGGAGCCATCTTGATCGTGGATGATGAAGAGAGTATCCGAGAGCTCTTGAAGGAGTTACTGAAGGAATTGCTGGCGACCCCAGAGGTGAAGGGGTGGGCGGATCTAGGGATCACGCGACTGCTCACGGCTTCGGAAGGAGCGGAAGCCGTGGCCCTGATAGAGCGCGAAGAGCTCGCCCTGGCGATCGTGGACATTAACCTCCCTGGTCCTGATGGCATGCAGGTGCTGGCGCGGATCAAGGAACGCAGCCCGGAGACGGAGGTCATCATCCTCACCGGATACGCCTCTTTGGAAACGGCCATTGAAGCCGTGCGGCGTGGGGCTTACGACTATATCACCAAGCCCTTCGATCACGCGCGGCTGCTCAAAGTGGTGGCGCGCGCACTCGATCGCTGGCGGCTTCGGAAAGAGAATCAACGACTGCTCCAGACGCTGGAGAAGCGCGTCGCGGAGCTCCACTTGCTCTATGAACTGACGACCTCGCTCAATCGCGTGCTCGAACCGCGGCGCTTGCTGATGGTGGTCGCGGAAGGGCTGACCCAGGCGATCTCCTTTGATGTCCTGAGTCTGCTGCTTGTGGGACCACAGGCCGAGCTGGCCGTGATCCCCCGCCATGCCGTGAGCGAGGTTTTCCTGGATCACGTGAAGCAGCAGGTCCTTGAGGCGGCGCGCCGGATTTTCCCGGCGCTCTCGGAGGCCTCCGTCGCTTTTCATGTACTCGAGCCGGAGACGCTGCCCGCCCAGGTCCTCGTCGCCGAAGAGCCGCAAGCGTCTCTCGCGATCCCTCTTGAGGAAGAAGGGGCCGTCATCGGCGTATTCCATCTCAGTCGCGCTCAGGCCGAGGCGTTCACGCCGGATGAAGAAGCCTTCGTGCGCATCATCGCCCAGCAGGTGCTGATCGCGTTGAACCGACTGCGCGAGATCGCTGCGGCCGAGCAGGACAAAATCAATGCGATGCTGGAGAGCATGAGCGAGGGCGTCGTCATGGTCGATGAGATGCGTCAGGTGCGCGTGATTAATCGCGCGGCGAAGGAGGTCCTGGGATTGGCGGGCGACGCGCCCATGGACGCGTTTCTGAAACGCTGCGAGGAGCTGGGGCTCTGCGATTTGCTCCAAGATGGACATCAGGAACAACAGAGCCTGGAACGTCGTCTGGAAGGGCCGATCCCTCGAGTCCTGAAAATCAACGTCAATCGAGTGCGAAGCCACACGGGCGAGCCTTGGGGAACCGTCTTCACCTTTCACGACGTGACGCGGGAGAGGGAGCTGGAGCAGATGAGACAAGATTTGCTCTCGCAAATCTCTCACGATCTCCGAACGCCCTTATCGCTCATCAAGAATGCGCTCGGTATTGTGCTCGCTCAGAAGGCCGGTGCCCTGACGCCGGAGCAACTGCGCTTCCTCTCGATCGCGAACAAAAATGCCGACAAGCTGGCTCATCTCCTGGACACCATTTTGGACTTGGATCGCATTCGGAGGGGGAAGTTGGAGTTGGAGATCGAGTTGTTGGATGTGGAGGGCGCAATTGACGCGGCGCTGGCGACGTTCCAACCGATCGCCGAACAGAAACAGATCACGCTGCAGAAGCAACTGGCCGAGGAGTTGCCCAAGGTCTACGCCGATGCCGGACGCCTGGAACAAATCCTCAACAATCTCCTCCAGAATGCCATCAAGTTCACGGCCGAAGGTGGGCACGTATGGATTCGCGCGACGCCTTACACGGATCCAGCTGATCCCGAGACGGCTTGGGTTCGCATTGACGTCCAAGACACGGGCATCGGCATCCCCGCCGATGCGCGCGAGCGCATCTTCGAGGGGTACTACCGCGGACCGGCGGCGAAAGAGCAAGGATTGGGGCTCGGACTCGCCATCACGAAGGCATTGATCGAAGCCCATAAGGGACGAATCTGGGTCGAGAGCACCGTGGGAGAGGGGAGCTGTTTCTCGTTTCTCCTGCCGGCTGAAGTCCGGCGCGTGCGAAAGCCCATGATCTTGATCGTCGAGGACGAGCCCGATATGGTCGAGACGCTGAGCTTTCACCTACAGAGCGAGGGCTTCGCGTGCGAAGCGGCCCATACGGGGATGGAGGCGCTACGCAAAGCGAACGAATTAGTTCCGGACGCTATCCTCTTGGACATCATGCTCCCGGATATCAACGGCTATCAGGTTTGCCGGCGCCTGAAGTCCGAAGAGCGGACGCGCCACATTCCGATCCTCATGCTGACGGCACGCTCGCAGGCGAGCGATCGGTTTTGGGGGATGGAAGCGGGGGCCGAAGCGTACATCGTGAAGCCGTTTGAGATCGAGGAGGTTACGACGAAGCTTCGGGAGGTGCTCAAGGTGTGATCCCCAGCGAATCGCTGCGCATGTGGTTGATCTGGAGCATCCTAGTGATCGCTGGCGGGATCCTCCTGGCGATCACGACGGTTCTCATCCGGGAATCGTGGCGGCGATGGCGGCAGTGGCGCCTGGCGCGGATTCGGCGGCGGTTCCATGCGATGCTCGAGGACATAGACCGCATGGGTGAGATCGCTCTGGCCGAGCTAGCCGAACAGCTCAAGAAGACCTTCGGCCCAAAACACCTGGAATGGCTCTTGAACGAGAGCGTGGAGTTGGCCGACGTCTCCCTGCAGGCGAAGTTTCAAGTGCTCTACGAGCATTTGGGCCTTTTGGACCGCTATCTTCATGACCTCCGCCATTCGCCCCGCTGGAGCGTTCGCGCGGGCGCGGCGCGACGACTTGGGGAGATCGGCAGCGCGCGAGCCGTTCCGGGACTGCTTGACGCCATGCGCGATCCCTACGAGGATGAGGACGTCAAGCTCGCGTGCGCCCGTGCCCTGGGGATGATCCGCGATCCGCAAGCGATCCCCTTTCTGATCGAGGCCTTGCGGGAGCCGGACAGATGGGTCTCGCCGCGAGTGGCCGAAGTGCTCATCCCCTTTGGGTCGCTCGCCGAAGCGCCACTGATCGAGGCGCTTCGAGACCCGAATTCGGACAATCTACGCACATGGGCCGCGAGCATCCTCGGGGAGATGCGCTCCCGCGTCGCCGTGCCGAATCTCATTCGCGCCTTGTGGGATCGCGCGGAATCCGTTCGAGCGGCGGCGGCGCGCGCCCTGGGAGAGATCGCCGACCCTCGCGCGGTGAACGCGCTTTTGGAAGGAACGTTGCGAGACCCTTCGGCACTTGTTCGGATGGAGGCGGCTGTCGCCTTGGGGAAGATTGGGGATGAGAAGGCCGTGGAAGCCCTGCAACTGGCCCTCGCTGATCCCGACCCAATCGTCCGCTTGCACGCCCTCGAAGCGCTGGAGATGATCGGTCCTTCGGCCGGCGAAGTGCTCGAAGGCTCGCTGACCGATGATGACCCCGAGGTGCGGCATCGGACAGCCGCCGTGTTGGAACGGCTGGGATACGTCCAGGCGCAACTGGACCGACTCAAGAGCGAGGATGCCGTCGAACGTGCCATGGCGCGGCGGAAACTGGCCTTGATCGGGAAAGCGGGACTTCGGGAATCGCTTTTGGCCGGTCTGCAAGATCCCGATTTTCGCGTACGCGCACAAGTCTGTCAGGTGCTCGCCGAACTGGGAGAGAAATCCCCAGGAATTCTCGAAGCCCTGCATCTGGCCACGAGCGACCGAGAATGGTCCGTCCGCGCGCAAGCGGTCACGGCATTGGGGAAGCTGCGGGCGAAAGAGGCCTTGCCGCGACTCATCGAGCGCCTGGGGGACGACGAAGCGATCGTACGCGAGGCGGCAGCCGCGGCGATCGCGGAGATGGAGGCGGCTGATCTGACGGCCTTTCTGCCCCAATTCCTGAACTTGCTTCGTGATCCGAACGCCTGGATTCGCGCGGCAGCGGCTACGATCTTGCAGCGGATTCCTGATGCTCAAGCGCGGGAGGCACTTCTTGAGGCGCTCAAGGATCCGGTCGAGGACGTGCGCGCGCAAGCCGCTCGTTCGCTTCACGCTTTTCCAGAAGCGCGCGTCGTTTCGGCTTTGCTCACCGCGTTAGACGATCCGAGTCCCTCGGTCCGCCTTGCCGCAGTATGGAGTCTCAAGACCTTGGGTGCTCAAGAGGCCATCAAGCCTCTTATGGGGCTCCTGGACACGACGGATGAGGGCCTTCAAGATGCGGTCGCCGATGCCCTCGCCTACTTGGTTGGGGATGTGCGCGCTCTCCTCCGGGAGCTTCAAGGTCTCTCTAGCGAAGCGGGACGACGCGGAGCGGTTCGCACGCTCGCCCGACGTCGGGAGAGGGAGGCGGCGGAAGCTTTATGTGCGTTCCTGCGCGATCCCTCTGCGCGCGTGCGCGAGGCGGCGGCGCGCGCGCTTGGGCGATATCGAGAGCGACGTGTCGTCGAAGCCTTGCTGGCGGCCCTGAACGATCCTGCCGAGTCCGTCCGCATCGCTGCTCTGGATGCACTCAGCGAGATCAGGGCTACGGAAGCGCTCGATGCCGTCATGAGGGCCACGCGAGATCCGAGCGATCGCGTCAAGCAACATGCTGCCGTATGCTTGGGCAAATTGGGCGACTCGAACGCTCAAGCCCCACTCGCGGAGTTGCTCAACGCCCCACCCCCTTCGGTGCAAGCGGCGGCGGCAATCGGCCTCGCTCTCTTGCGCAATACGGCACACGTCCCGGAGATACTCGCGCGGCTCAAGGACCCACAGGTCCAAGCGGCGGCTCGCGCGTGGCTCGAACGCGAATCGAAGGAGACGATCGCGCGAGTTCGCGCATTCCTCCACATCGAGGCTTTGGATGATCTCGTGCTCCCCGACTTCGAGCGCATGATCGAACATTATATCCACATCGTCCGACATAGTCAGGACAGCGACGCTCGCTGGCACGCCGTTCAAGGACTCGGTCTGACGGGCGATGCTCGATCCCTGGAACTTCTTCAAGAGGCACTCGCCCGCGATCCCGACGCGCGCGTGCGCGCCGAAGCGCTTCGCACGCTGGCTCGGGTCGCCCCCCCCACTGATGTGAGCGCTGCGGCATTTCGGGCCTTGCGCGATCCCGACCTTCACGTCCGAATGGAAGCGGTGAGACTCCTTGGACAGCTTCGAGATCCGAAAGCGACGGATCCGCTTCTGGAGCAGCTCGCGATTGCCGAGCCGCTTTATCGAGAGACGATCGCTCACGCGCTCGCGGCCATCTTCCAAAAAGAGCCACAGCCGCTTGTGACGCTGGCGCTCGCGACGGAGAAGACCCCCGTGCTGCTTGGCCTTCTGCGCGCGCTCGAGCTGCTCGAATCCCCCCGCGCGCTCCCCGTGTTTCGTTGGGCGCTGCAACATCCGGATGCCGAGGTGCGCCGCGCGGGCGTATCCGCCTTGGCGAAACTCGAAGGGGCGGAAGCGCGAGCGTTGCTCCTTGCGGCCTTGAAGGATCCGGATCCCCAGCTTCGGATTCACGCGGCACAGGTCCTCGGGAGCTTGGACGCTCACACGTACCGCAGCGTCCTTCGGACATTGGAGCAGGATCCGGTCCCTGAGGTTCGAGAAGCCGTCCACCGTCTGTTAACCGGAAGCCCGCGATGAGGACCACTCGTCCTTCCCGGAGCGAATGGTTCACTCTCGTACTGCTCAGCGTGGCGCTGGCTGCGTACATCGTCGTGCATTGGCCGCTCACGAAGGCGACGGTGATCGTCGTGCGCTCTCTGCTGGGATGGTGAGCGATGACGCCGAACGCTTCGGAAACCGGAGGAGGCCATAAGGTGCGGAGAAGCATCTGGGTCGAAGGACATTCGTCGAAAGCGATGTCGGCAACGCGGGGAGCATTCCTGTGGCCGGCAGATGCGTTCTTTGGGCTCGCCGTGCTCGTCTGGATCGCGCTACTTCACTCGGCGCTCACATCCGCGAGTTGGCCGCTCGCAATGCCATGGATCTTGATGGGATTGATCGCTCTCGCGCACGGGCTATGGATCCGCGCGCTACCTCTGGAGATCCCTTATCGAACGCTCGCGACGGCTCTGGTGACTTCCGCGCAAATGGTCGTCTCGCAGATCGCCCTGGGACTCTTCGGTCGCTTGACGGCGTCGCTGTTGCTTCTGACCAACCTCGCGATCGTGGCCGGGCTCTTGATGAGCTATCCCCTCCTGGTGCGGAAGCGTCTGGTGCGCGCGCCCTCTTCCGTCCACGTGCGGCCCTCTCCCATCGGGTATCTCCTTGGCGGGCTCGTGGCCGTCACCTACGGCTTCATCCTCCATCTGGAGCGAATGGTGCCCCCTCACGATGTGGACTCGCTGAACTACCATCTGCTCGACGTCCTCACGTATGCGCAAAATCGAAATCTCGATCCCTTCCCCTTCGCGTGGATTCAGCCCTATTTCCCGAAGGTCGGGGAGCTGCTCACGCTCTGGATTTATCTGCTCGGGGGTGAGAACAAGGCGGCTTTCGTCCATCTGAACACCGTGCAGATCCCCTTCGCCTTCATGGGCGGATGGGCCGTGTGGAGCTTGGCTCACGCGTTCGGACTTCGGCAAGGAGCCGCGTTCGCCCTGTCGCTCTACGTGCTCACGCCTCTGGTCTTGCTCCAATCGCTGACGACGATGGTGGACGTGATCGCAGCGGCATTCTTTCTGACGGCCCTCGCCTTCCTGGTTCGACATCTCCAAAATCGGCGGTCGCTCGAGCTGCATCTGTTCGCGCTCGCCTTCGGGCTACTGCTCGGCACCAAGTTCACGTTCCTCTATCTCTCGCTCCCCCTGATCGTCGTCTTCCTCTTCGGCGTGGATCGAGGGGAGCTCCCACTCCGGGAGCACGTGCGCCCGTTATGGCCACGAGCCGGGACGCTGTTGGTGTGCGTGCTGCTCGGCGGGGGATTCTGGATGATCCGAAATGCGCTCGTCTTCGGGAACCCCGTCTATCCCGTGCGCGTGGCGATCGGAGCGAAGACGGTTTTCGACGGCCCCATCTCCATGACGCAGCATTCGGAGCTGCACGAGCGGCGATTCGTCCATCGGCGCTGGCAGTGGATTTTCTATCCGTTCCGCGAAGCCTATGTGGACGATCCGCGATTCCACACGGCTCCGGAGATCCCTGTGCATTACGGCTGGTCGAACGGCTTCGGCCCGCAATTCGCCATGGGGGGGATCGCTACGCTCTTGATGCTCATTCGGGCGCGACGGCGACGCGACCGATTGCTCTTCTGGACGCTCATGACGTTGCCGCTCAGCATCGTCCTCTGGTGGGTCCTGAATCCGTATCGCGAACCGCGATACATCTTGGCGATCTGTGGAGTAGCGATCCTCGCGCTCCTGACGCTGCAGAGCGAGCTGACGCGATCCGGCCGCGCGTTTCTCACCGGGGCCATGGTCGCCGCCGCGTTCTTCTCCGTCTTGGCGACTGGTGGGCATTTGATCGAGCGCGAGGGGGGGAGTTGCGGGCGCTCCCTTTTGCGCGTCCTCCAAAGCGGTCGGGTCGGTCCGGAAGCCGTCGCGAACTACCCCCTCGTCAAGGAATACGGGCCCGCGATCGAGGGACTCATCTGGATCGCCGATCACCTCCGGCATCGCACGATCGCCTACACGGTGCCGGATTTCGCCGCGCTCTTGTACGGATGGGATCATACGAATCGGCTCGTCCACATCCCGACGTGGGAATTCGCGAAGCTCACGCATCTGCCGCGCGCGACGACGTATGCCGAATGGCGGCGGCTCCTAGCGGAACATCGCGTGGACTACATCTTCTTCTATGATCCGCCGACCTACGATGCGCCCTATCCGGTCGCCGAATGGATCCGCGCGCATCCGGAAGACTTCGAGGTCGTACAGTCGTGGGGACCGACGGTCACGCTCCTGCGCCCGCGATCTCTCGATTGGGCGAAAGCCTCCACCGCTCCTTCCACCTGGCCAGCCGGAACATCGGTGCGAGCGTTTCCGCAGCTGAATGATCCGTCGTCCTGGCAGGTGTACCTGGAAGTCCGCGGATGCGAGATCGCGCGCGCATCGGCTGAAGGAGGCATCCGCCTGAGCTGGCGTTTCACCACGCGCGAGAACGATTACGGTGAGATCCTGGCCGGGATCGAATTCACCGATTGGTCGGCGGCCCGCTGGCTGGACTTCCAGCTCTTCTCATCAGGGGCTCCCGATCTCCTCTTCGTGTACGTGAAGAATCTCGATCCGAAGCAGTATGCGCGATTTCGGATCTCGTTGCGTGCGCTCTCACCCGGATGGAATCGCGTGCGCATTGATCTGACTCGACCCGAGCGGAAGACCGAAAGATTCACGCTGGCGGATGTGCGAACCATCCACCTGGTCGTGGACGATGACCCGGATGAGCGCATCGGGACGGGAGAGATCATCGTGAGAGATTTTCGGCTCGTGAAGGAGGGAGGATGAAGGCAGCGCTGCTCATCCTGGCGCTCGCGTCTCACGTT
The DNA here is from genome assembly GCA_030550025.1 of Acidobacteriota bacterium. GTDB lineage: Bacteria > Acidobacteriota > Blastocatellia > HR10 > HR10 > HR10. The sequence continues at coordinate 79,498 of JAUQQC010000005.1, forward strand.
CCAGGCGGGAGCGGAAGGTCTTTCCCCCCGCCGTTGCAGGGGCCGCTGGAAGCTGTTCGCGCTCTGATCGAGCGAGGGGAATTGGAGGAGGCGGCCCGACGCCTTCAGGACCTGAGCGCGGCGCATCCGCGCGATCCAGAGGTTGCACGCTTGCTCGGTGAAGTGCGCCGCCGACAAGGACGGTGGGATGACGCGCTCGCGCACTATCGAGCCGTGTTGGCCATCGTTCCGCAGGACATCGAGGCGATGTTTTGGATCGCGACGCTGTACCGATGGAAGGGAGCCTTGGAGGAATCGCTCGCCGCCTACGGGCGCGTTCTGGCTCAGGCACCACAGCATGTGGATGCGCTTGTTGGGCGGGCGCGCGTTTTTCTACAGATGGGACGGCTGACCGAAGCGGAAACCGATGTGCGCGCGGCGCTCGCCGCCGCGCCGCAGAGCGAGGAAGCCATCGAACTATGGCTCCAGTTGCTCATGCGCGCCCGACGATTTCCAGAGGCCGAAGCGTGGATTGGCGCGCGCCCGGATATGCCCGGGCGAGACCGCTGGCTCGGGGATCTCTACGCCGCCCAAGGGCGAATGTCCGAAGCCATCGCCGCCTACACGCGCGCGCTCACGGCGACGCCTCAAGAGCCCGCCGTGCTTCGCGCTCTGGCCGACGCGTATCGCCGATCGGGAAAGCTCGAACGCGCCTTAGCTCTCTACCGGCAACTCACGCGGCTCCAACCGCAGGAGCCGGAGAACTATTTTTGGATCGGGACGATCTCGCGATGGCGCGGAGACGTGCGCGCCGCGGAAGCGGCCTTTCGAGAAGCCCTGCGTCGAGAACCGCGACATCTGGAGGTCCTGATCGGGCTCGCACGCCTCGCCCTCGCCCAAGAGGATTTCCTGTCGGCCGCGTTGTGGTTGGAACAAGCGCGCGCGCTCGATCCGAATCACCCCGAAGTCGCTGTGCTGTGGGGCCAACTCTTAGAGCGACGCGGTCAGCGGCGAGAAGCGCTGCGGGAATATCGGCGAGCGCTCCAGCGCGATCCCCAAGATGAGGCGGCGTCGGCGGGATATTGGCGACTGTGGCCCATCGTTCGTCCAACGCTCGAATTGACCTACGAACGGAACGAGACCGAAGTCTTGGAGGGACGCGCTGACCGCGCGTTCGACATCCCGGTGACGCGCATTCGGTATCGCCTCCAGCAGGCGACGGCGCGCACCCGCTATCCCCTCGGCGAGACCTGGGCGCTGCAGGGAATGCTTCGCGCCAGTCGGGATCAAGTCGCAAACCGTTCGGGGGGCTTCACGATCTACGACTTCACCCTTCTCACGCCCGCTCTTGGTCTGGAAGGGACCTTCACCCCACGTTGGTCGTTCACGGGAGAGATCGGGGCCACCCTCTTTCAAAGCAATGCCGCAGATTCGGTGCCGGAGAAGACCTTCCTTCGCTCCGAAGCGAACTTTGAATATCGCGGGCCGACCGATCACCTGGCGTTCGGCTTCCGACGGAGCCCATTCCTGGGTCGGAGCTTCGCCGCCGACGTTCGATTCGGGATCTTCCTCGAGAATCGCATTCAAGCGCTGTACGATCGGCGTCTCTCCTCCACTCTCTCGGCGCGGGCCGACTACGCCTTCGCTCACTACTCGGATGGGAATCGAACGCACGCGGTCGGAGCCTTTGTGCGCTATGCCGACGCGCGAAAGGAAGGGGTCATCGGATACCGCCTGATGCCGCTGCAGGCGCGCTTTTTGACGCCAGAGAACACGCTCGACTTCCTTCGGATCCACGAAGCTTTCTTCGCCGGGCGGTGGGAGCCACATGCGGAGGTCGCGCTGCGCGCCGAGGCCGCGCGGGCGTGGTATCAAGATCGGAACTGGCAGTGGCGCGCCCGCGCGTTGTTGGGGTATCGGCCGCATGCCCTGCGCGTGCTGGAGTTCGGCGCCTCGTATTTTCGAGATTGGTATGCCCGCGATGCGCTCCGGTATAACACGCTCACGATCCGAAGCGTCATGCCGTATCTAGCGCTCAGGGACGAAGCGCGCCCGCGTTGGTCCTATGAGCTTCGCTATGGGTATGCGTGGCTCTCCGATGAGGCCACGGCTCGCTATTGGGCGCACGAGGCTCTTGGCCGGTTCGCCGTGTGGATCGGCACCCGACTGCGCCTGGGGGGAGAGGGACGCTACTGGCGCGACACGCTCACACAACGGACCTGGCGCGCGCTCGTCTTCGTGCAATGGGTCTTTTGATGGGAGAGACGTTGCGTTTGTTGGTGCGCTCACTTCGTCCGCGCCACTGGACGAAGAATCTGATCCTGCTGGCGCCACTGGTCTTCTCACGGCATCTGCTGGAGCCGGATCGCGCGCTTCGCGCCGCGTCGGCCTTCGGACTTTTCTGTCTCCTCTCCGGCGGCGTGTACGTATTCAACGACCTGCGCGATATCGAACGGGATCGCCTCCATCCGGCGAAGGCGCGGCGACCGCTCGCGTCCGGAGCGCTCTCCCCGCGTCTGGCTTGGCGATTCGGCGCGCTCTTACTCCTTAGCGCGCTCGTGCTCTCATTCCGGCTCGGCACCGGCTTCGGATTCGCCGCTCTGGCCTACGTGGCGCTGCAGGTCGTCTACTCGCTCTGGATGAAGACGATCGTCATCCTCGACGTCTTCGCCATCGCCGGAGGCTTCGTCCTCCGCGCCGTCGCCGGTGGAGAAGCCATCGCCGTCCCGCTCTCCCCCTGGTTCTTCATCTGCACGCTGCTACTGGCGCTCTTCCTGGGCTTGAGCAAGCGCCGGCATGAATTGCTGCTGCTTGAGCACTCGGCCGCCGAGCACCGGATGAGCTTGGCCATGTATAACCCCCTCCTTCTGGATCAGATGATCGCGCTGGTGACAGCGGCCACGATCGTCACCTACGCCCTCTATACGCTCTCGGCGGAGACGATCGCACGACTCCACACTGACGCGCTGAAGTACACAGTCCCGGTGGTCCTGTACGGGATCTTCCGCTACCTTTACCTCGTGTACCAAAAAGGGGAAGGCGGGAATCCGGAGACGCTGCTGCTCGTGGATCGTCCCTTGCTCGCGGCCGTCCTTCTGTACGGCGTGATGGTCATTTGGATTCTCTACCGATAGGAAGATTTCGGAGAGCGGCACATGCTTGTCCGAGTCCTCATCATCGCTCAGCTTTTCATCATCGGCTACACGCTGCTCCACAACACGGTGAATCTCCTCCTCATGGTCATCGCATTCTGGCGCATTCGTTTCCTTCTCCGGGAGCGATCCGTGCTCGATCCGGAGTTCGCTCACGCCTCCCCCTATACGCCGCCGGTCTCGCTCATCGTGCCGGCGTACAATGAAGAGCAGACGATCGTCGAATCCGTGCGCGCACTGTTGCGCTTGCGGTATCCGCGCCTGGAGATCATCATCGTCAACGATGGTTCAACCGACCGCACGCGAGAGGTGCTGCAAGAGGCTTTCGCCCTCGTGCGCCGGGATCTCCCCCATCACGCGCCGCTCAAGACGGCGCCCATTAAAGGGCTCTACGAAGCCGGCGGTGAGAAACCCGCGCACGTCCAGCGGCTCGTCCTCGTGGAGAAGGAGAAGGGTGGCAAAGCCGACGCGCTCAACGCGGGGATCAACGTAGCACTCGCCCCATATGTCTGCACGGTGGATGCGGACTCGCTCATCGATGAGAACGCCCTTATTCAGCTCGTCTCGGCGCTGCAAAAAGCTCCGGAGAAGATCCTCGCCATCGGCGGACAGGTGAGCATCGCGAACGGACGCTTAATGGGACCGGGCCGCGTGCGTTCGACCGAGTTGCCGAAACGCGCCCTTGTGCTCTTTCAATTCATCGAGTACCTTCGATCGTTCACGATGGGGCGAACGGCGCTGGCAGCGCTCCGGGCGCTCCTCATCCTCTCAGGCGTGTTCGCCCTCTACCGCAAGGATGTGCTCATTCGCGTCGGCGGCTTTCTCTCGGAGAACATGCGGACTCGACTCGGGCGCGAATACACGCGCGAAGCGCGACAGACGGTCACTGAGGACCTGGAGATCATCCTGAGACTCCTCCGCTATGTGTATGACAAAGGGCTCAAGGGGCATGTGGAATTCCTTCCCTATCCGATCGCTTGGACCGAGGTGCCCGAGACGCTCGCCGATCTGCGGAAACAACGGAAGCGGTGGTATCGTGGGCTCGTCGAAAACCTCCTCATCTTCTACCGCGATATGCTCTTCAATCGGCGCTACGGTCGGACGGGACTCCTGGCCATGCCACATCAGGTGCTATTTGAGATCTTCGGTCCGGTGATCGAGTTGAGCGGCTATCTGATCCTCCTCGTTTGCCTCCCGCTGGGCCTGTTGAGCGTCGAATATGCCGTGCTCTTCTTCATCTCGGCCGTCCTTTATGGCATCTTCGTCTCCATCTCAGCGATCCTCTTTGGGATTTGGTCGGAAGCTGCTTACCGCTCCTCCGGATACCACTCGCTGTTCACCTATAGCACGAGGGAGACGTTGAAACTCCTGCTCTTCACCATCCTCTCGCACCTGGGGTATCGTCAATTGATCATCGCCTGGCAGGTAGGAACGCTCATGGATATGTTGCTCGGTCGCGCCCCCACGTGGGAGAAGATTCGCCGGCGAGGCTTCTCTCCCGCGGTGTCCGAGTGGCCCATCCGCGAGCGAGAGGCCACAACGTCCAATCCCCTCATGAAGAGCTGAAAGCGCGCCGGGTGCTCGGCGCGAGGGATCAGCGGGGGCACAATCGTTACCGGGTCTGGGACGAATCTGTAAGCCGAATTCTGTCTCCCGTCTCCCCGGAGGAGAGCCGGGATGGCGGTCATTCCTCTGGGCTGACGGTCACCCGTCAGCTCAAGCGACCTACCCGAAGGCGCCATCGCGCAAGGCGCGCGATCGTCGGGCGGGCCACCCTCGAGCGCCTTCCTATTTGGTCTTGCACCGCGGGGAGTTTGCCTAGCCGGACGTGTCACCACGCCCGCTGGTGGGCTCTTACCCCACCGTTTCACCCTTTGCCTGATCCACCACCCTCGCAAAAGGGTGATAGCCATCGGCCGGTCTGCTCTCTGTTGCACTTGTCGTCAGGACGCCCTTACGGACGGCCTGCCTGGGCGTTACCCAGCCCGCTGCCCTCTGGTGTTCGGACTTTCCTCCGATGGCTGACCGCGTCAACCATCGGCGACCGCCCGATTCGCCCCAGACCCGAAGACATTATATCCCTCGCTCCAGAGAAAGGGAACCGACCGCACCAAAGGATGAAGAAAAATTAATCCGCCCAACCGTACCACTCGCCCTGGCAGTCGGTGTATAATTCATCGCGGTAGGAGATGGGACAAGGAGCGCACGTATGAACATCAAGCGTTGGAAGAAAGCAGCTCTCGGAGTGATCGCGCTTGGGCTCCTCGCCGGCCCTTCGGCCTGGAGCCAATCGTCCCAAAAGGCGACCAAGCCCCTCAGCCCGAACGAAGATCCACGCCTCATCGGCAAGCGCGACATCAACCGGCGGCAGTGGAATTTCTACAGCCTCGAACGCGAAGTGCAACTAGGACGGCAACTGGCGGCCGAAGTCGATCGGTACATGCAAATCCTGGATGATCCGATCATCAGCGAGTACATCAATCGCGTCGGTCAAAACCTCGTTCTCCATTCCGATGCGAAGGTCCCTTTCACGATCAAAGTCATCGTCTCGGACGAAGTGAATGCGTTCGCGCTTCCGGGAGGCTTCTTCTATGTGAACACGGGACTCATTGCTGCCGCCGATAACGAGGCGGAGTTGGCGGGCGTGATGGCCCATGAGATCGCGCACGTTGCGGCGCGGCATGCTTTGGAGAACTTCACGAAGGCGCAGCTTCTGAACTTCCTGCAAATCCCGCTCATCATCTTCACCGGAGGAGGGTATTACGGCCTCGGTCAACTCATCATGATGGGTTCGGATCTGGGCATCTACGCCGCTTTCTTCAAGTTCAGTCGGGGAGCGGAGAAGGAAGCCGATCTGCTTGGCGCTCAATACCTCTGGGCGGCGGGATACGATCCGAACGGACTGCTCACCTTCTTCGAGAAGATCAACGCGATGCAGAAGACGCGCCCAGGCGGCATCTCCAAGCTCTTCATGTCGCATCCGCCGACGCCCGATCGCATCGCGGTCGTGAGGGATCTGATCGCGCGTTTCCCCGAGCGAGAGGAGTACATCATCACCACGTCCGAATTCGACAAAGTCAAAGAGCGGCTCATTCGGCTTCAGGGGCTGCATCGTCGCTTGGATGAGAAGCGAGTGCCGGGGAGCGCCCCCGAGGAGCGTGGCCGACCGACCCTGAAGCGCCGTCCGCAAGGTCAAGAGCCACCCCAGGAGCAAGGAGAGGAGAAGACGGGAGCGGAATCCACCGAGAAGTCGCCCGCCCCGCAGGAGAAGCCCACCTTGAGGCGGCGGAATCCGTGATCCTCGGCCGCGGAATCCATGTCCTGCGGCACGAGCTTCGCGAACGAAGACGATCACGCGCGCGCCCCATCAGAGGATTGTGCGAGGCGCCCGAGCAAGATCCACGTCGCGAGGGCGCCACACCCACTCACCAGAAGAAGAGGGATCACCATTCCTGCGCCCCGAAGCACAATGACCGAGATCGCCCAGAGGAAGCCCGCCAAGCGGAGATCGGGTTCGACCCGAAGAGGAACCGCAGGCTCACCGCCTTCGAACCACCAGCGGCCCGGCACGCAGGCCGCGATCACTTCTCTTCCGACGAGTCCGACGGCTGCCGTCTCCCCTTGGCTCGCCCACAGAGCGAGGTGCTCAATCCCTCGAATCACGAACCCGATTCCCATCTGAATGAGCACCCCCAGCCCTCCCCCTATCGCCAGGGCCAAAAAGAGGTATCCCACAGCGCGTTTCCCATCACGGGTAAAGAGCAAATAAAGCCGATAGAGTGTTTGCGAGAACGTCCCTCCATCGGTCATGGCCAAGGCCGGTCCGTAGACGAGAGCTGCCAGCGCCCCCAAACCCGCGAGCATGACCCCGAGCACTAACAGGAATTGCGGGATGAAAAGGAGCGCCCATAGCAAGCGCCCCCTCGCTCCAGTCCGCGCGAGTATCCCGAGGGCCAGCAGGAGCAAGACTCCGACGCCGGCGATCCCAGCAAAGAACATCGCCGGACCGACGACAGCCGGAAGCCGCCGAAGGACCCCCGAAGCTGGCCCCCATGGGAGCCGAAGACGCACCTTGACTTCGGCGATCAATGAAGCGGCGAGAACCGCCGAGGTCAGAGCGAACATCATGATGAACGCTCCCCATCCACCGATGCGCCACGCTACGGCCAATCTCGGAGATTCCGCTGTGACATACGCGAGCAGATGGAAGATGGCGAAGAGCATCCATCCGAGGATCGTCCCCATTCCGTACCACAGGATCCGCCGACGATCGAAGAGGAACCGCAACGCGGCGCTCGCGTCGGCCAGCGTCATCGGGGGAATCACCTGCGCTTCGGCGACCGAGACGACGTTCTCGGCAACTTTCCCCTCTTCGCCCGAGAGTACCCATTCGGACGGCGCCGAAGTCGCGCGCTCCCAGCCCTCGTCAGGAGGCTCAACCAACCGTTCACGAGTCCGCTTCACCGCTTCTTCCTCGCCGCGCGACGATTCCGCGACGGGGACTTCTTCCTCTGCAGGCGAGGGAGATTCGACCGACGGAATGATCGCGTGCGAGGCCAGAAGCCGATCAAGCGCGGATGCGCCGCAGCTCGGGCAGGAATGCGCGTTTTCAGGCAAGGGAATGCCGCATTCCGAGCAGCACTGCACCATACTCACGAGACGGCGGCCGCGATGATGATCGAAATCCCAATGATGATCCCGGCGACGACGATCCCGACCGCGACGTTCTTATCCTCCACCAACTCCTTCCCCAACGAGAACGGCGTGATGAGATCGAAGATCAAATATCCGATGACCGAGAGGGCGATCCCTAAAAGCCCGTATGTCGCTGTCGAGACCAAGTCCCAGATGTTCAGTTTCTCCGCGATCCGCGAGGCCTGAACGGCCAACCCCACGAGCACTGCATGCGTCCCTACGATGTCCATATCCCCGCGCTCCTTCCCCGCGTCAGCGGAACTCACGTCCGGCCCACAGGCGACAACACCTGCCTCTCTCGCCGCGAAAACCGCCCACCGAGGACCACCACGAAACCTCCCACGCGTGCGGCGAGGATCGCCCGCGCTGTGCCGATATCCGCGATCAGCGCGACGTTCCTCTTTCGAGGAGAGCCTCGAAACCGGTCACTTATCCTCGAGTGATGCTGATCTCTTCCTCCTTGCCGCGTGTGAAGAACCAGATCAGAATGCACACCATGGCGATGATGACCAACGTGATCCACACCCACTGGCTCACGTGCCCTTCATCCGTCGGATTCGGCGCCGCCTTCCACTTGAAGAAGTACACCATGGAGAGGATGAGGCACACTGCAGTGACGATCCACAGGGCTGCATCTATGATCGCTTTCTTCCTCATAAGCCCCCCTCCTTGCGCGACTCCTTCTTTCCCAAAGATCGGAGAGAACGGGCGCAACACTGTGCGTCGGCCTCTCACGTTCTCTCCGGCGATCGCTTTGAGCGCATCGTCACCTGCTCATATAAATCACCCTCCGCCAAGAAGGGCAAGAGGTCGCTTCAGGCGTTCAAGAGGACGTTATCGCTCAGTCGCACCTTCCCGATGAAAGCCGCCACCATCACCAGGGCCGGACGGTCTTCCAGAAGCGGAATCGGTTCCAGCGTCTCGCCGTCCACAATGGAGAGGTACTCGACGCGGATCGTCGGGTGCGCCTCGATCATCTCGCGCATCACTTTGAGGATGTTCGCCGTATTGCGCTCTCCGGCGGCCACAAGCACCTGGGCTTTCTCTAACGCCTGCGGGAGCACACGTGCCCACTGTCGCTCGCGCTCGGTGAGCCGCTCATTCTCAGGAGCGACGGCCAGTCCATCGGCATCCCGTACGATCGGACAGGTGACGATCTCGACATCCACATGCAGGTCTCGCACCATCCGACGCACGATCGCGACCTGTTGCGCATCTTTCCATCCGAAGATGACGAAGTGCGGATGGACGATGTTGAAGAGAATCATGAGATAGGTCGTCAATCGGACGAAATGTTCCGGATGCATCGCCCCATAGAGCCGCTCGCTCAGCCCCCGAACGATGACCTCTGTGCACGCCCCCTCGGCGAAAAGCTCCTCCCGCGATGGAGCGAAGACGTAGTGGACGCCCAAAGGCGAGAGCACCTCGACGTCATCGGAGAGATACCGCGCGCGCCGCTCTCCGCGACGTTCTCCCTCCGGCTTCTCCCCCTCCAACAGCGGGGGGGCAATCGCGACGACGATGACTTCCGCCAACTCATGTGCGCGGCGGATGAGACTCAGATGCCCCTCGTGTAGACGCCCGGCCGTTGGGATCAGACCGATGGTTCGCCCCTCGGCCCGATACTTCCGGGCGACCAGGCGCATGCGCGTGGCGCTTTTGATCACTTCCATCGCTCCGCCAGGCGTATTATAGGGGAAATCGCCGACGGATCAAACCCCGCGCTCGGCGAGCCGACGACGCCTCCTTTACTGAATGGGCGGATGTGCTATGATGATAATGGCCGCTTGACTTCGCTCCACATCGGAGCGGATGGGGAAGCGGCTCTGCCGGATGGGGACAGCGAATCATATGCGAGGAGGTGAGCTATGCCGGTCTATGAGTACCGCTGCACTCAATGCAATCGAAAGTTCACGGTGACGATGAGCATCGCCGAATACGAGAAGAAGAAGGTGAAATGCCCGAAGTGCGGGAGCCGGAAGGTCGAGCAACAACCGGCGGCTTTCTATGCCGTGACCTCGAAGAAGAGCTGAAGCACGTGAGCGGGACGGGAAGAAATGCCCTTCTGCCGAAAGCGGGGACTATGTGCAGATGAGCCGGTGATGAGGCGCGAATGATCACATGCCCGAAATGCGGAACGGAGTCGGCGGAGACGGCGCGCTTTTGTCGCCGATGCGGAACGCGGCTGGTGGAGTCCTCTTGGGAGGAAACCCCGACGCAAATCTTGGAGACTCCGCCGACGGTGTCTCTGGAGTCGCGACCGACCGGCTCGGCCTACCTTCCCCCGGCGATCTCCCCGCGCCCGCCCGCTCCGACGGACGTTCGCGTGGACGTCGGACGGTGGCTCTCCGAAGGATGGGCGCTCTTCACCCGCCAGTGGCCGACGTTCGCGCTCGCCACGTTGGTCGCCGGTTTCCTCTCCCTGGTGACGCTCACCATCACGACCGGACCGTTGCTGCTCGGCCTCTATTTCATGGCCTTTCAGGTCATGCGCGGGGAGAAGATCCAACTGGGCGACCTCTTCAAGGGGTTCGAGCAATTCGGGCTTGCTTTCCTGGCCTGGATCATTGAAATCTTCATTCACCTCTCGCTCGGTGGGCTCACCGAACGTGCCCCGCTGATGGGATTGGTCTCGCTCGCCTTCTCCCCATTGGCATTTGCGCTGTTCGCCTTCGTCTATCCGTTGATCCTTGACCGGAAGATGGACATCGCCGCGGCGTTGAACGAAGCATGGCGCATTGTCATCTCGCGCCAATGGGTGATGTTCTGGGTTCTCGGCATCGTCTTCATGTTGATCCTGACGGCAGGCCTCCTCGGATGTGGAGTCGGGGTGTTCATCACAGCCCCTTGGATCATCTGCGCGGCGGCGGCCGCCTACCGGGACGTCTTCGGAGTGCACTCTTGGCCGCCGGAGCCTCTCTTCCCTCCCCATGAGAGATAGGGTCCTCGCCGAGGCGCGAGATCGCACGCTCTCACGCTCCAGACAAGAGACCGAACTCCAACGTCCCTGTCTCTTCCTCCGAAGAAGGGCGAGACGCCGCGAAATGTTCGACGATCCGACGCGCGAGCTGTTCGCCGACCAGCGGTCGCAATTCCTCGATCGTCGCGCGCCGGATGCGCGCGACGCTCCTGAAGTTCCGTAACAGCAACTCCTTTCGTCTCTCCCCGATTCCGGGAATCGCCAACAACTCCGATGCGAAGTCGCGTTGCCGCCGACGCCGCCGATGGAACATCACCGCGAAGCGATGGGCTTCGTCGCGAATCATTTGGATCAAGTGCAACGCCGGCGAATGGCGCTCGAGGAGGAGCGGCTCCGCCCGTTCCTTAATGTAGAGGAGCTCTTCCCTCTTGGCGAGAGCGGCCACCGGAAGCGTTGCGAGGTTCAGCTCTTCGAGCGCTTCCAGTGCAGCGTGGAGTTGCCCCTTTCCCCCATCAATGAGGACGAGATCCGGAAGCGAGCGCGCCTCACGGAGCACGCGGGCGTAGCGCCGATGGACGACTTCGCGAAGGGCCCCGTAGTCGTCCCCTTCGCGCGCCGTCTTCACGAGGTAGTGGCGGTACTGGTCCTTACGCATCGCTCCATTCTCGCACACGACGAGCGAGGCGACCATCTCCGTCCCCTGCAAATGCGAGACGTCGAACGCCTCGATACGCTCCGGAGGCCGCGGCAGCTGCAGCACGCGCGCCAATTCCTCCAGCACCTGAGACATCTCCGGACGCCGCACGCGAAAGCGCTCTTCGAACGCAAGCTTCGCATTCTGCGTGGCGAGCGCGACCAGTTCCCGCTTCACCCCCCGCTTCGGCTCCACGACGTGCACGCGTCGCCCCTTCTTCGCGCTCAGCCATCGCTCGATCAATTGGCGATCCTCCACCGCGCATGGGAGGACGATCTCCGCCGGGACATAATCGCCCGCCTCGTAATACTGCACGAGCACCTGCGTGAGGAAGCGCCCGAGATCTCCCGGCGGTAGCTCCTCCCAATGGAAATCGCGCTTGCCGACGATCTTCCCCTCACGCATGGTGAAGAGGTAGAGCGTCAAACGCCGTCCATCCGTATGGAGTCCGAAGATGTCCGCATCCACCTCGGTCGTGAGCGCCATCTTCTGCTCCTCACCGAGCCGCTCGACGACGCGAAGGAGATCGCGATATCGAGCTGCCGCCTCGAAGCGCAGCTCCTCGGCCGCCTGCTCCATGCGCTCGCGCAAGCTCCGAGCGAGATCGCGATTCTTCCCCTCCAGGAACAGGCGCACATCGCGCACCGCCTCCCAATACTGGTCGCGACCGAAAAGCCCCTCCACACACGGCCCCAGACACCGCCGAATTTGATACTGCAAGCAGGGTCGCCCCTTTCGCTGATAGGCGTAGAAGACTTCGTCCGAACAGGGGCGCAATCGGAACTCCCGTTGAATGAGATCCAACACCTGGTCCGCAAGCGACGCGGGCAGGTAGGGACCGAAATAGAGCGCACCGTCGCGCTCGATCTTTCGCACCTTCACGACGCGCGGGAACGGCTCGTTGATCGTCAGCTTCAGATGCGGATAGTGCTTATCGTCCTTGAGGAGGGCATTGAAGCGCGGTTGATACTGCTTGATGAGATGGCTCTCCAGGATGAGCGCCTCGACCTCTGTATCGGTGACGATATACTCGAGATCCGCGATATGGGCGACCAGCTCCGACGTCTTCGCGTCTTGCCAGCGCGAGGATTGGAAATACTGGCGCACACGATGGCGCAGGTTCTTCGCCTTCCCGATGTAGATGACCTCTCCGGCGCTATCGCGGTAGAGATAGCACCCCGGAGCTTCAGGGAGCCGTCGGATCTTCTCCGCCAGCGTCATCGCCCAACCGCCTCGAGCGCTTTCTCGGTCATATAATAGAGCGCGACGCCCAGGAAGACAACGAGCGAGGAGGCGCTGCGATTCTCCCGATTGACCTCTGGGATCAGGTCCGAAGCCGCGACATAGAGCGTCACGCCCGCTGAAAGCGGTAAAGCATAAGGGACGACTTCCCGCGCGGCGCTCATGAGCGCCAATCCGAGAAGCGTCGCTGCCGCCACTCCAACGCTGGCCCATCGCGCAGCACGCAGCGAGCACCCCGAGGCGAGCATGATTGAAGCGACGGTGAATCCCTCCGGCAGCTTGTGCAAGAAGATCGCGATGAAGATGAGGACGCCCAGTTGATGCCCCACATGAAACCCGGCGCCAATGGCGACGCCGTCGAAAAACGCATGCAGAGCCACGCCCCCGACTGCTGTCCAAACGACATGCCGTTCCGCACACACCTCGGCATGTGTCTCCTCCCCGAAGTGAAAGTGCGGGGCCACCGTGTGTTCAAAGAGCTGAATGAGCAAATATCCGACGAGCACCAGGACGAGCGGCGCTACCGAACGCCCACTCCAGAGATTCAGATCGAGACTCGCCGGGATCACCTTCAGGAAGACGGCCGCTAAAAGGAATCCGGCCCCCAACGCCATGAGATGCGAGAGAAGGGACCGGCGAAGAACTGGACGCGGCCACGTCACCCAGAATCCCCCTGCGACGTTGGCCAGTGCCGCTATCCCGCCAAAGAGTATCGCCTCCATCGGTTCCCTCTAACGACCGCTCATGGGCGACAAATTCAAAAGTATATCTCCCGTCCCGGCGATCTCCAACGAGCCGAGGCGCAAGTCTTCAAACTTTTTCCGCCCAAGCGCCATCATACAAAGATGGAAACGGTCGCGCCGCGAAAAGAGCGCCGACCGATCCGCCAAATGGCGGTGAGAATGCGTTGTAAGGAGGGAGAGGCGATGCGAAGGAAGACGATTTCGATCCTCGGCCTTGCGCTTCTGCTGCTCATAGGAGGAAAGGGAGTAATATGGGCGCAGCGTCCGGCTGAGTTGCTCCGCTTGAGAGAACAGCTCGGGCTCACGCCGGAACAGGTCGCTCGCATTCAAGAGCGGCTCAGGGCTCACCGGAACGAGGTCTTCCCGTTGCAGCAGGAGCTACGAGCCAAGACCCACGAGCTGCGCAACGCGCTGGAAGCGCCTCAGCCCGATGCGACGACGATCGGGCAGCTCCTCCTGGAACGCCGCGCGTTGCAGAAGCAGCTTCAGGAGAAGCAGCAGAAGCTGCGCGCGGATCTCGAGGCCATACTCACACCGGAGCAGAAGCAGAAATGGACCGAGTGGCGTCAGACGCGCCCACCGCTACGCCCGCGCCGATGGGGTCCTGCGGGCGCTCAGCTCGGAAGACCACTCGGTCCCCCCAGATAAGTCACGAAGTCGAGCCCTGCTGGAACACCCGGCGATGGATTGATCTCGCCGGGTGTTTCCATCTATGGGTGGCCCAATGTATCCGACTATAAGGGGGCGAATCTTCCGTTATTCGCGTTCGCCTTGCCCGCGCGTGAAAGACCGATTAAGTTTCCCGTTGTGTGGAGTCGAAGGACAAAATGCGCGTGGCCGCCTCGGTCCATCGGGATTCTCTTCATCTCCTTGATGAGCCTCACCGCATCTGCGGTGGGCGCAAAGCAAGGAGCCCATCATAAGGGTCTCGAAGTCCGAATTCATGCTATCCGCCCGAGCATCCTCGCTCCCGGCGAGCGCGCGATCGCATGGGTGTGGTTGGAAAACGCTCGAGATGAAGGGCTCTGGATCGAATCCATCCAGCTCTTTCTTCTGACCCCCGACGGAAGCGCGGATCTCGAATCCGCATCGCTGGAAGCAGGCGCTTCTTCAGATCTCGCTGCCGCGATCCTGGCGCCTCGTGAGCATCGCCTTCTGACGATCCCTTTTCGGGCGCCAATCCATAACGGCCGTCACCACCTCGTCGCTGTCGTCCGCGCGCATTCCGCCACCACTTCCCACACGTCCCTCTCAGCCGCACGAGCGATCACCGTCGCTCGACTTCGCGTGCACAACCTGAAGGTCTTCCCTACGGTGCTTCCCGACTGCCAGGGCGAGACTTCCGTCCGTTTCGAGCTGGAGCTTCTCAATGTGACCTTCGATCCGGTGGATGACGTGCAGCTTCTGTACGAGCTTCGGGAGCACGGGAGCGACGCGCTTTTAGCGAGCGGGCGTCTGCGGCTCGGTCGGATCGCTGCCGGGGAACGGCGGCGCGTCCGCTCCTTAGAACCGGTGGAGATTCCGACGTCGGCCCTTATCGCCGGACGACGCTTAGCCCTCGATTTTCAACTTCAGCCGGAAGCGCTCACCGAACGCCGCCTCTTGGCGATCGGCACCGGAGCAGACGTGAAGGTAGAAGACATCATCATCGTCCCACCGGATCGAGCGCCGGGCGATCCGGTCCTGCCCGGAGAGATGGCCGCGCTCGGCTTCACGCTGGTCAACCGAGGGAATCAACAGGGGACGAGCCCGGCGCTCGTGGTGCGCGTGAGCGCCGAGGCCGACGGAAAGCCGCTCCATGTGGAACCCGATACGCTCTCGCTGCCGAACGTCGTGCTGGCCCCCTGTGGGGGAAGCCTGCGCATCGGCGCCGCTCAAGGGACGGAGGGGGCGAGCGCAAATCTTTCGCTCCCTCTGCTCTTCATCCCTCAGGATGCCGAAGAAGGCGACGCTCTCGTGCGCTTGGTCGTCGGACGCGTCGCGGAAGAGACGACGACGGATACGGACGAAGAACCCACGCGCGCGAGCGTTCACATTGATCTTCCGAATCTGCGCGTGCTCGCTCTCTCCATTCCTCAAGAGGTGTTGCTCGGACAAAGCGCGAGCGTGCGCTTTCGCGTCGCGAACGTGAAGGATCATCCCCAGGATCGCGCCCCCGTCCCAGCCGGCGTGCGCGTGCGTGCCGAACTCTGGCAAAGGGGGCAACGGCTCGCGCAAGAGGAATTTCGCACGCGGCGCTCGCTCGGTGCCGGGCAATCCGAGCTCCCCCCGGTGGAGTTCGCACTCCGCGTTCCCGCTCAAGCGGAGAAAGGATTGGCGCTCGTGCGCCTGGAAGTCGACCCCTCGACCCCCGAACGCCCGCGCGGAGACGTACGGGAATCGAACGAAGCGGACAATATCGTCGAGGTCCCAATCCGGTTGACCACGCCCCTTCCCGATCTGGTCGTTGAAAGCGCGCGCGTCCTCGCTCCAGGCACTCCCCCAACGCTGACGATCGGCGCGCCGACGGCGCTCTTCTTTTTCATCGCGAATCGCGGAGAAGGCGCGGCCGATCCGGCGACGCATGAGATCAGCCTCGCTTTCACGATCACCATCGGCCCATTCCCCATCCAATTGCGCGCCCCGCTCCGAACGGTGGAGACGCCGCGCCTGGGGCGCAATCGCTTCGCTCCCTTTTTCACGACGATTCAAATCCCCCCGGTCATTCAACTGCCTGGCCTCCTTTTCCCGATCCCAGTTCCCACCGGCCCAGCCGAAATCCTTATCGT
The DNA here is from genome assembly GCA_030550025.1 of Acidobacteriota bacterium. Taxonomy (GTDB): domain Bacteria; phylum Acidobacteriota; class Blastocatellia; order HR10; family HR10; genus HR10. The sequence goes on from JAUQQC010000005.1 coordinate 95,691, forward strand.
CGCCGATTCCAAGAAAGCCATCGAAGAGACGGACGAAGATAACAATACGACGCGATTGCCGGTGATCTTGGTCTCCCCACCATAGACGACAGGGTCCGATGTGAGGCCGAGAGTTCTGCACGCTTCAGGCACTCATCCCTCAGCGAAAGCGCTTCTCCCAGAGACGGCAGAAGAAGCCAGCCCTCAAAAAGCGGAGGAGTGAGCCTACGGCCGGAGCCGAGATCAAAAAGGCGAATGGGCGAGCGGGCAGCATATATCGGGCTTCGACATGCAGCGGGAGGAAGACGAGCGAATAGTAGAGGACGATCACGGCGCTTCCGGCGAGAACCACGTGACTCCGAAAGCGAACGAAGAAAAATCCCATCACCAGGAGCACGAATCCGAGGCCGAAGTAAAGGCCTAGTGCCGCCTTCGCCCAACGGGGCGTGTGAACGCCCAGGTGAATCCACCGCCTGGGGATCTTCGCGAAGCTCAGGAGGAGATAACGGATCGGGTGCTGACGGATGCGCTCAAGGGCGATCTGACGCAAACGCCTATTCTCGCGCCACCAATACGCTTGCTGAATTCCGAGCGCATGAAGCTCCCGCCTCAGGTCGCGCTCCCACTCGGGAGTGGGAACCCAAGGTTCACGCGTGGCGACCCATAACCCATACCCCAATTCCATCGAGACGAACATCGGCTTCCCAAAGGCGAGATAGTTCCGGACTACCCATGCCCCCACAGGAAGACACAGGCTGAGCGTCAGTGGGAGCACATAACAGAGGCGGAAAGCTGGGAACCGAAATGCCCTCCCCGCAATCCCCAAAAGCACCGGCAGCAAAAGCGCATAGGGGCGAACGAGCACCGCCAGCCCGAGGATGAGCCCAGCCAGAAGCGCCTTCCGAATCGTCGGCCGATCGGTGAACCAAATCGTCGCGAAGAGCGAGAGCAAAAAGACGTGTAACATGTCCGACAACACCCGCGACGCCCAATACGCCCACATGGGATAGGTCCCTGCTAGGACGAGCACGACTCCCAATTCTTTCCCATAACCATAAGCCCTCCGAGCCAGCAGGAAGATCAGAACGAGGGTGGCCAACATCAACGCGCCGTTGGCGAGCACAGCGGCAAGAGGCCTGCGCCCGGCAAGTCCATAAATTCCCGCGAGGAAGAAGCTGTATCCGGGAGGAAAGGTCGCCGCGGGGACAAAACGCGCGGCAGCCGTTTCCGGATTCCTCGCTCGATAAAGGCGTGTCAGATCGGGATCCTCCCATTCGTCACGCGCATAGGAGAAGCCATGCCCACGTACAAGATTCCAAGCCGGTTGCTCATAGAAACCCGCATCGGAATAAAGCCAGTCCCCTCGATGTACGTACACACTGATGGCGAAAACGATCCCCTGAAACGCAAGCCCGGCCCAGAGGATCCTTCTGCAAATCGACTGCTCGTCTCGGCGCAACGCCTCATCCCTCCAGGGACTTCACTCACCCATGAGCGATCCTCCTCTCACCATCCGTAACGAAAACCCATAAGCGATCCACCGTAGAAAGAAGCGAACGGGCGCATAGGGGACACGCTTTGAAGCAAGCCGACCGAGGGGGCTCACGCCCAACGATCGAACTCTTTAATGGCGGCTACCACATAGGCCTGGTCCTCCTCCGTCAAGGAGTTGTAGAACGGTAGGCGAAGCAAGCGATCGCTGACCTCTTCCGTGACGGGACATTGACCGGGTCGGCCGCCAAATCGCCGACCCATGGCCGACAGATGCAGCGGGTGATAGTGAAAGACGCTCAAGATGCCACGCGCCTTCAGATGGGCGATCAACGCTTGCCGCTCCGCAAGCGAGGGCATGAGCAGGTAGAACATGTGATACGATTGCTGACAATGCGGAGGAACGTGAGGAAGACGAACGCCGTGCGCCTCGGCCCAATCCTTCAAGTGCTCCGCATAGTATTCCCAGATGCGCTGGCGCTTTCGTTGAATCTCCTCGCGGGCTTCGAGTTGCGCGTAGAGAAAGGCGGCCAGGAGATCCGACAAAACATAACTCGATCCGATGTCAATCCACGTGTATTTGTCCACCTCGCCCCGGAAAAATCGGGTTCGGTCCGTCCCCTTCTCGCGGATGATCTCGGCCCGCTCGATATACTGCGGGTCGTTGATGATGAGAGCGCCACCTTCGCCACAGGTGATGTTCTTCGTCTCATGGAAGCTCAACGCCGCCAGAGAGCCGAACGTGCCAAGCGGCTTCCCCTTGTATGCGCCGAACAGTCCGTGCGCGTTATCCTCGACGACGGCCACTCCATGCCGACGGGCGATCTCCAAAATAGCGTCCATCTCACAGCCCACGCCCGCGTAGTGCACGACGACGATCACCTTGGTGCGCGGCGTGATGAGACGCTCCAGGCGAGTCTCGTCGAGATTGAGCGTGTCCGGGCGAATGTCGGCGAAAACGGGCCGAGCGCCCCGCAAGACAAACGCATTGGCCGTCGAGACGAACGTGAACGAGGGAACGATCACTTCATCTCCGGGTCCGACGTCCAGCAACAACGCCATCAACTCCAAAGCATGGGTGCCCGATGGAGTCAGGAGAACCCGCCGCGCTAGAAGGAGCTGTTCGAGAAGAGCTTGACACCTCTCGGTGAATTGTCCGTTGCCGGAGATATGATTCGATCGAACGGCCTCCGCCATATAGCTCATCTCGCTTCCGGCCAGTGAGGGTTTGTTGAAGGGAACTCGATAAGACATCGCGCCGTCACTCCCCACGTCTCTCCTGCAAAAACCACCGATGATACCAAAGCTGCACTTTTCGGGTCAGAAAACCACATCGTTGATATACTCTCTGAGCGGCGACATTCCGTCCCTGAGTAACGACAGTCACTCGCCATGCCCCTTCCTGGACGAACCATCTTAAGGCATGGTGGATAAGCCTCTTGCCAAGACCCTGGCCTCTCCACTCAGGATGGACGCCGAACAACCCAATCTGTCCCTCGCCGGAGCTTTGACGATGGCAGGTGATATAACCGACCGGCTGGTTCCCCATTTCCAAAACGAATACGGCATCCGCATACCCTTGGCAGCTCCGCGCGATCCACAGTTCATAGAGAGCATCGCAGCGAGACCGAAGAAAATTCGGATCGGAATAAAAGCGTGTATCCCGGTGGCTGACTCGCGCTATCTCTTGCAGCACGGGGACGTCTTCCGGGCGGCACGAGCGCAAAACTCCTGAGAATGGCTCTATCGAAGGCGCTGATGAATCGTCAAGTTGCTTCTCAAGCGTAATGCGGATATCCACCAGGCGAAAACCGTAGTCCTCTGCCAATCGGATCGTCACCGGGTCATCCACCTCAGCGAGAAAATAGAGGCAGTCGATTGCCTGCTCGCGACACCATGACAGTATGGACAAAACCGTTTCCGGACAGAGCCGACTCACCCTGGCGCGGGCAATACGATGTCCAAAGAAGGCGGAATCCCAGTCAAGGTATTGGCAAAGAAGCTCGTGGTTCATTGTCAGCTCGAGAACGTCGTTGAGCGAATGGTGTACGTCGGTCGCTCCATCATGCGGAAGTACATTCGGGCGAGATATTCGCCGATGATGCCCAGCGCGAGCAATTGCGCTCCGGAGAAGATCGCGATCGTCGAGGCCAAAAAGGGAAAGCCCGGAACGCTGCCCCCCTGGATCAAATAACGCCCGACCACGTAAACCAGCACCCCGAGGCCAAAAAGGGAAAAAGCGAAGCCAATGACGCTGGCCAGTTGCAGCGGGAGGGTGCTGAAGCCCGTCATCATGTTGAGGGCGTGAGTGACGAGCTTCCCAAAAGTGTAGTGAGAGCTACCGATCGGGCGCGGATCATGTCGAACGGCGACGGCAGCAAATCGAGTCGTCCCCCAGGTGAGCAACACATCAATCGAGACAAATGGGCCGTGATACCCAGCAAACGCTTGTCGAACCTGAGTACGAAAAGCGCGAAAGGCACTGACGTGGCGGGCCGTCTCGGCTCCCATCGCCCCCTGCAAGGCCAATTTCGTCAGGCGCGAAGCCAGATTCCGCCAAAACCCATGGGGGGGCTTGAGGGGAGTCCCGTAGACCACGTCATACCCTTCGGCCAGCTTCGCCAGAAGCTTGGGGATCTCCTCCGGAGGATGCTGCAAGTCATCGTCCATCGTCACAATGATCTCATAGCGCGCGGCTCGGATTCCACAGAGCAGGGCGTTGTGCTGCCCATAATTTCGCATCAAGCGAATTCCCCGAACCCCTTCACGCTGCGCGGCGAGCTCGCGAATCACTTCCCAGCTCCGGTCGCTGCTTCCGTCATCCACTAAGATCACTTCCGCCGCCGACGCACAGGCCGCCAAAACAGCCTCAAGTCGCTGCACGAGCGAAGAGAGAATCGGCTCGCTGTTGAAGACAGGTACAACGACGGAGACCGTCGGACGAACATCTCCCATAAGGTTCACGCCGACATTTTAGAAACCCGCCTCTCTGCCGTCAACCATCACCTCCCTTTAGCCAAACCACCGCAGGAGGTGATACGAGAAGGCGGACGCAAGACTCCAGCCGATAGCCGGAAGAAGGAGCAGAAGTTGGCCGCGCGTACTCGATGTAGCCAGCACGGCGCATCGGCTCACGAGCAAGTAGTACATCGGGAGGCTGTAGATCAAATACCGCGGGAGGAAGAGCGGGAAAAGCACGAGCGAGACAAGAGTGAGCCCTACAATCGGGACCGCGAGCGTGAATAGCAGATACCCTGAGGGCATCACAAGCAGATCGCTGATCGCCATGGTAGAGCGCCGGACACGCAAAGCGGCCGCTAGCTCTCGCCGCCATTTCCATCCGAGAGCGAGGAACGGAAGGCTCCAGGGTAAGAATCCATAGCGCATTGTATCGGGAAAGGGGAGCATCCCGTGAAAGGCCCCGAAGAGATAGATGGCCCCGGAGAGCGACCGCGCGCCGAGATCCTGCAATGTTTCGAGGTTTTCCCACGCTTGAGGATAAAACCGATGAACGATCAAGAGGAGGACGAGCGAAAGGATTCCAAAAGGTAAGACCCCTTTCGCCCATGTCCACCATGAAGCCGCCGCCCCCATCTTCCGCCTCGCATAGAGGAAGAAGTAGAGGCCCTGTCCGAAGATGAAGAACCACGCGAAATAATGGGTCAGGCTCAAAAGGGCCACGGCAAGGACGAAGTGCCACGTTCGCCCTCCGCTCCCGACGAAGGTGCGAAAGAAAGAGAGGGTTAAAATCAGACCTCCCGCTTCGAGCATCGAGTACATTCTCGCTTCCGTCGCATAGTAGAGATGAAAATTTGAGAGGGCGAGCAAAAGCGCCGCCCACAATCCCTCTCGTCGCGAGAACAATTCAACACCGCAGCGGTATAAGAGATAAAGGGCCAAAAGCGCGAAGATCAAAGAATAGATGCGAAGAGAGGGCAGCGATACGCCCGTCACCCCGACCCATATTTTGAGGAGACCGAAGTAAAGAGGAGGATACAGGAGATCGGCGCGTCGGGCCATAGTCGTCAAAGGGTGACCGACGGCTTCGAGCGTGACGCGTTCATCCGCGTCCGGCTCTCGCCCCATATAGCCGAGCGCGAAGACACCGATGGTGAACCCGATGAGCAAGAGGAAGAGGAGAAAGGCATCCCTTGAACGCTCACTCGCCCCCCTCCCCCTCGCAGGCGAAATTGTCCCCGCGAAGCACGCGCTCAGCATAGATCTCCTTTAAATGGCGGCGGGATTATAGAAGCTCTTTCTCTCTTTGACAAGCCCCCTTTCGATGCCCTATGGTTTGGCGAAATACGAGGAGAGCTGACTCGAAAGGAGGGGGGAGGTATGAGATGGCGTCTTCGGATGTTCGGTTGGATCTTCATTGGGTTGATCTGGTCGGCGGGGGTGGAGCGCTTCGCCGTGGCGCAACGTCCGCAGCGGGGGATGACATTCATGGACGTTCTGGAGTTGCGTACGGTCGGCGATCCGGCGCTCTCTCCCAATGGGAGATGGCTGCTCTACACGGTGACGACGCTCAACTGGAAGGAGGGGAAGCGGTTTCGCGACCTCTTCCTCGTTCCGACAACCGGCGGTCCATCGCGCCAGATGACGTTCACGGCGAACAAGGAGGAGTATAGTCCGGCTTGGTCCCGCGATGGAACGTTTTTCGCCTTCCTCTCGGATCGTGAGGGGAACCCGCAGCTTTATTTTATGCGTCCGGACGGGGGCGAAGCGCGCCGCGTGACCGACCACAAAGATGGGATCGAACGCTTCGCCTTCAGCCGCGATGGGCGCTGGCTCGCTTTCACCGCCGGAAAGGAGGGAGAGCGCCAACTTTGGCTTCTGCCCGCCCGCTTCGACGCAGAAACCCCGATTCCCCTGACCAAGCACGAGACGGGCATCCTGCGGTGGGAGTGGAGTCCGGATAGCCAGCGAATCTATTTCACGTCTCCCGATTTCGTGGACAAACTCGATCGGGAACGACGGGAGAAGAAGTTCGACGTGCGCATCGTGGACCAACCGAAGCCGCCCGTCCATCTGTGGGCCGTGGACGTGGAGACGAAGGCCGTGAAGCGATGGACGTCGGGCTCGGACTATAGCGTCGCCTCGTTCGTGATCTCCAAAGACCATCGCTTCCTCGCCTTTCGCGGGGCTTCGACCTTCCGCTACGCGACGGGCGAAGAGGCCGAGGTCTATCGGCTGGATCTCGCGACCGGCACCGTCGAGCAGCTCACGCGAAACGCGGTGAGCGAAGGGGCAATGAGTTTCTCGCCCGATGGCGCGTGGTTGGCCTTCACGGCTCCCGATGACTTCACCTATATGCGCAACCTGCGCATTTATCTTGCGCCGACGCGTGGGGGATCGGCGCGCGAGTTGGAGACGACCTTCGATGGCGATGTCTCTATCGGCTTTTGGGGCAAGGATGGGAAGACGATCTACTTCACCGAAGGCGTCGGGGTTAACACCCATCTCTTCGCCATCTCCGTGGAGACGGGTCGCGTCACACAACTCACGCAGGAGACAGGGGTCCTCTCCGCTACGTTCGATGAAGACACGGGGTTGCTCCTTTTGACGTTCACTGATCCGAAGAACCCGCCCGATTTCTACATCACCACGTTGGACAAAGTCGGCCAACGATCGCAATGGACGCGCTTGACGCGGGCGAATCCGCAGATCGAGGAGATCGCTCTCGGCGAATACGAGACCGTTCGGTGGAAGAGCACCGACGGACAGATGGTCGAAGGCATCCTCGTCAAACCGGTCAACTACGAGCCGGGGAGGCGGTACCCACTGATCGTCCAGTTGCATGGCGGTCCGGCTGCGGCGTACATGAATTCCTTTTCGGGAACCTACGGCACGTATGTGCACGTCTTCGCCGCGAACGGCTATGTCGTGTTTCAGCCCAACTATCGTGGCTCATCCAATTACGGCGAACGGTTTAAGATGCAAATCGCGGGCGACTATTTCCGGCAAGGGTATGAAGATATTATGACCGGTGTGGACGAACTGATCGCGCGGGGAATTGCCGATCCGGAGAAGCTCGGCATGATGGGATGGAGCGCCGGCGGCCACTTCTCTAACTGGACGCTCGTGCAGACCGATCGCTTCAAGGCAATCTCCACCGGCGCCGGAGCCGTGAACTGGATCTCCATGTACGCGCAGACGGATGTGCAAGTCCCTCGCGAATTCTATTTCAAAGGGCGGCCATATGAGAATTGGGACCACTACGTCGCGGTCTCGCCCATCCGCTACATCACGCGCGCGAAGACGCCGACGCTCATTCACGTGGGGGAAGCAGATCCGCGCGTGCCACGCCCGCAGAGCGAAGAGCTGCATATGGCCTTGAAGAAGCTCGGCGTGCCGACCGAGTTCATCATCTATCCGAATATGCCGCACGGATTGACGAATCCTCGGTATCAACTCGTGAAGATGGTCGCCGAGTTCCAGTGGTTCGAGAAATGGCTCAAAGGGAAAGAACCGTGGCTCGACTGGAAGGTCTTGCTCGATACCTTGCGGGAGGAGGAAGCGAAGGAGCCCAAGCCGACGGACGAGCGATGATCCCCAAGTGAAAGGCGCGCGCTCAACCAGCGCCTGTCTTCGGGGGGCTCCCTCCGGCGCGCAGGAGTCCCCCGCGCGATCGAATCGTCGCGCGGAACGCTCTCCAGCTTCGTCCCGCTATCATCGAGAGCCCGCGGCCAATCGCTCGGCGATCACCGCTCCTGCCCGCCGGGCTTCTTCCGGCGGCATTCGCTCCTCAAAGATTGGGAACAAGATGCGCTCCTCCTTCCGAATATGATCGTGGAGGAGGGCGCCGAATGCCCGAAGCGTCTCCGCCGAAGGGAAGGCGTCCATCGAATGGCGTAACTCTTCGATCCATTCACGAAAGCGCTCATGCTCCTGCTGCAACTCCGCAAGGAGATCGAGGTGCCCGAGGGTTGCCTCCATGAGGGGAAACAATCCCTCCTCCTCGGCCGCGAAATGGGGCCGGAGATCGCTTTCGAAAAAGAAGACGACCGCGCGCGCGAGCTGTCGCAGCGTTTCTACATCAGGTGAGGTGTGGGTCAGCGCATGTCGAATGCGAAGGCTCAGCACCAACCCGTGATGGTGCCCATGCGAAAGCGGGATCAAACTCTCATGCCGTCGCGCCATTGTCTTTCTCCCCCGCCAATGAAGAACGCACGCGCCCCATCGCGCTGCGCACACAGCTTCCTCAATTTGAGGAGAGCATGCTGCTCGTCAAGTCCGCAGACGATGGGATGCACATGAGCGCTGCTCCCGAAGAGCCGAACGAACGGCTCGCATCGTTCGATCTCTGGGCCGAAGGAATTCGTCGCACGAATGCAATGATGTGTGGGGCGGCGCGCCCGATCGCTCCCTCGAGCGAAATATCGCGCGCGCGAAGCATCCCGAGCAATCGGCCTTTAATACGTCCCACCACCGCTTCGACAGGGACTCAAACGAGCGAAGGTCCATCGCCAAGCCGCCACGCGGAAGAGGAGCGTACATGCCGAGTGCTCGCACGCGGGGGTATCTCGCTTCACACAGGCGCGCGCTAAGCCCTCGCACTGCCGAGCAAGCTATGGGACTCTTCCCCAAATGCACAATTGGCGCGAGCATCTCGCCGATCTGATCTCGAAGATGACCAGGAAGGCCACGGTCGCTCCATCAAACGAGCAACGACCTATCCCCCACTCCGGCGAGCCGTGCCCGAGGAACACCTCACATAAAGCCGGGGAGAAACAGCTCACGGAATCCTCGCCCAGAGTGAGCGCTTGTCGTCACTCCCAACAACTCCTTGAGGCGGGCGAGCGCGCGAGGATCCATGCGAGTCGCGGCTTCCGCTCTTTGACAGGCGAATACGAGGACATCCCCCTCCGCCAGACAATGAATAAGCCCCAAGCGCAGCGCCTCCGCTGCCGAAATCCGCTCGGCGGTGAGGAGAAGATACAGCGCCTCGGCTTGCCCGATCGCGCGCGGCAAGCGAGCCGTTCCTCCCCATCCCGTGATCAGACCAAGACGCGCGCCCGGATGGGCGAAGACGGATCGCGCCGTAGCGTAGCGCAGATCACATGCGAGCGCCAGATCTAATCCTCCGCCCATGCAGTATCCATCAATGGCGGCGATGAAAAGCGATCGCGCGCGCTCGATACGGTGAAACAGCCACTGCCCGTACCGAGAGAACGCAAGCGCTTCCCGAGGCGCCAGACGATGCACTTCCCGCAGATCGGCCCCGGCGATGAACCCCTTCCCCTCCGCTCCGGCAAGGATCACGGCCGCGATGTCCTCCCGTCGCTCTACGGCCTCGACGATGGCCTGCAATTCGGCGAGCGCATCGAGACTGAGCACGTTAGGGGCTGCGGAAGCCCCCGCGCGATCGAAAACGACGACCCAATATCCCCACCGCTCCTCTACGCGAAAATTCCTGAACCTCATCGCCTATCCTGAATCGAGTCCCCCCAAAGAAGCGATACGCGCGAGGGTCACACCGCTCGCCCGAGGGCCCGGGTTCCCGATCTGGAGCGCGCGCAGTTCGGACTCACTGAAGCTTCGAGAGCGGACGACCTTCGGCGTCCAAGACCTCAACCGGCCCAAACGGAGCCAGAACCTCGCGGATTCGCGGTGCCTCTCCAACGGCAACAATCTGCAGCCGCGTGAGATCAAGATACTTCCGCGCGACCCGCTGTATATCGTGAGCTTCGATGGCGAAGATCTTCTGCGGGTAGGTGTCCCAATAATCGGCCGGCAGGTTGTAGATCTTCTGCGTGATGATATTCTGCAATAGCTCTTGCGGACGCTCGAGCGAAAGGGCGAAGCTCCCGACCAACGCGCGCTTGGCGTTCTCCAACTCTTCAGCCGAGACCAGCTCATCGCGCAAACGCTGTAGCTCGTAGAGGAACTCTCGCATCGCGCCCTCGGTCACTTCGGTCCGAACGGCAGCGCTTGCCTCCCATACGCCGCGGAATTTCGAGCTGGTGAACGAGCTATAGGCCCCATATGTGTAGCCCTTGTCTTCACGCAGATTCAAGAAAAGACGCCCTGTCGGTCCCCCGCCGAGGATGTGATTTGCGATGAGCAAGGCGAAATACTCCGGATCCGTCCGCGTGATCCCCAACACGCCCAACTGGATGACGGTCTGCGGCGATCCCGGTCGGTGAATGAGGTGGATCTTCCGCGAGGGTTGAGGCGGAACCGGAGGGATCTCCACGCGTGGGATCTCAGCAGGCGCCCAATCCCCAAAGAATCGTTCGACCTTGGGAAGAAGCTCCTGAAGCGTTATATCGCCGACGACCGCCAAGAAGGCATTATTCGGACGATAATACGTCGCGTGGAACCGAGCGAGCGCGTCCGAGGTGAGCCGATGAACCGATTCCACAGGAGGGACCATCCATCCGGCCGGATGATCCCCGTAGAGCGCGCGATTGAACCGCTCTTGGGCAAGGAACTGTGGGAGAGAGCGCTGCAATTGAAGCTGCGCGAGCGTGCGCGTCTTATAGCGCTCAACCTCTTCGGGCGGAAAAGTGGGATGGCGAATGATGTCGGCGAAGAGATCGAGCGCATCGTCTAAGACCTCGACCAGCCCCGACATACTCACGGTACTCGTCAGCGAGGAGAGGCCACTTGTAGCGCTGAATGTGACCCCGAGCGTATCCAAGTGCTCGGCGATCTCTCGGCTCGTGCGGCGTTTCGTCCCCTCCCGCAAAAGCGCCGCCGTGAACTGCGCCAATCCACGATGATCGGGAGGATCGGCCAGTCCCCCGCTTCGGATCACCATCTGCATCGTGAACGTCGGGATGCGATGATCCTCAAGGAGAACGACCTCGAGCCCGTTCTTCAGCCGCGCTTCGCGTGGGCGGGGAAGGCGCACGCGGAGGATCTCGCGATTGACCGGAGCCCTTCCCTTGACAATGGCTCCCTTGATGGATTGACCTGTGGGACCAGGCATCTGCGGTCCACCCGGTCCTTGTGCGCTCACCCCAGAGAGGGAGAGCGCGAGTAGTGCACAGAATGAGACGGTGATCCGGATTCTCATCGTCCTCCCTCCTCTTGACCGGATGTCGACGACGGCGCGGCCTTCGGCACCGTGATGACGACCGTGCGGTTCGTCGGACGCAGGTACCGTTGAGCCACGCGTTGCACATCGTCCTTAGTGACGGCCATGAGTCGCTCCAACCGGGTGTTGATCACATGAGGATCGCCGTAGTAGACGGCATACTGGCCAAGCAAGATGGCGCGCGAGAGCGAGCTGGCGATCGAGCTGATGAACGCGCGGCGCGCCGTGTTCTTCGCCTTCGCTAACTCCCAATCGGCGATGGGCTCGCGCTGCAGCCGCTCGATCTCCTCGGTGATTGCGGCTTCGACGTCCTCCACTCGTTTCCCCGGCCGAAGCGTCGCCGTGATGTAGAAGCCACCGGGAGCGCGCTTTTCATCCATGAACCCGCCGACACTCGTCACCAGCTCCTTTTCCCGCACGAGCTTCTGATAGAGTCGCGAACTCTGTCCGCCGTGGAGAACGTTCGCCAGCACCTGAAGGGCATAGAAGTCCGGCGTATTCCCCGGCACGGTTTTGAACGCGATGTCCACGCGCGGCAGTCGCGCCAACGGGTCCTCGACCGTCGCCCGTCGCTCGGCCATCTGCTCGGGCTCGGTCACATCCACCGGCGGAGGATCGGGCTGCCGCGGAATCCCCCCGAAGTATTTGCGAATTTTCGCCAACGCCTCCTCGGTTCGGAAAGCTCCGACGAGCGTCAACACGGCGTTATTCGGGGCATAGTAGATGCGGAAGAACTCGCGCACGTCTTCCAGAGTCGCGGCATTGAGGTCTTCCATCGAGCCGATGACCGAATGCTTGTACGCGAAGTTGTCGTAGAGCAACTCCTGCAGCTTCTCCCGAGCTCGCCCATAGGGCTGATTATCCAAGCCCAACCGTCGCTCCTCTTGCACGACCTGCCGCTGGTTGTCGAGATTCTGCTGGCTGACGTCAAGACTCCGCATGCGATCGGCTTCCAGAAAAAGCACGAGATCGAGCTGATTGGCTGGCACCGTCTGGAAGTAATTCGTGCGCTCCTCGTTGGTCGTCCCGTTCATCGTCCCCCCGGTGTTGAAGATGAGGAGGAAATGCTCGCCCTTGCCGACATTCTCCGAGCCTTGGAACATCATATGCTCGAAGAGATGGGCGAATCCCGTGCGCCCCGGACGCTCATTACGCGACCCCACGTTGTAGGTGACGCAGAGCGAGACGACCGGCGCGCTGTGATCCTCGACCAGGATCACGCGCAGGCCGTTCTCCAGACGCACGTCGGTGAATGCGACCTTGACCGGCTTCGGCCCCTGAGCGACGGCCGTCGCCGCGAAGACGAGGAGTCCAGCGACAATATGAAAGCTCTTTCGGACGTTCATCGCTCTTCCTCCTAGCTGGGAGGCATCCAGAGTCGAGACCGCCCCTCATTCACCGGAGGCGGTTGGGGCCACAAAATGCTCACTCTGCGGACTTGCTCCCCCATGGTCTGCGCACCAAGCATAGCAACGCTGGATGCGGGTCGCAAGTTCCACGAATTCGTGCCGCCGATATGGTATAATTCGCCCCCGTTGAGAGAAGCTATGGCTGAGATCACGATAGCAGAGATCGAACGGGCGCGCGCGGCGTTTCCGCCGATCATCCGGCAGACGCCGCTCTTGAAGAGCGAGCAGCTCTCGGCGTCGCTCGGCTGCCCCATCTGGCTCAAATGCGAGAACCTGCAGATCACGGGCAGCTACAAGGCGCGCGCGGCTTTCACGTTGCTGCATCGCCTGGGCGAGGAGGCAAAACGGCGCGGTGTGGCCCTCACCTCTTCGGGCAACTTCGCCATGGCCTTCGCCTATATGGGTCGCTGGCTCGGCGTCCCGACGGTCCTCGTGATGATGCGCCGGACGTCACCCTTCAAGGCCGAACAAGTGGCCCGCTTCGGCGGGGAGATCGTCTGGTGCGAAGATCGCTTCGAGGCGCGATTTGAAACGTTGCGACGACTGGAAGTCGAACGCGGACTCCTGGCGATCAACCACATGGAAGACCCCAACGTCGTCATCGGACATGGGACGATCGGATTGGAAATCCTGGAGCAGCTTCCCGAAGCGCCGATGGTTCTGGTGCCCATCAGCACCGGGGGATTGATCGCCGGCATCGCGCTCGCCCTGAAAGAACGCGATCCACGCGCTTCGGTCGTCGGCGTTCAACCGGAAGGAGCTAATGCTACGTACCTCTCGTTCAAAGCCGGAACGATCGTCACGATCCCGGAGACGCGGACGATCTGCGACGCGTTGACGGCCACGCGCCCGGGGACGCTTATGTTCTCGCTCATCCAGCGATACGTGGACGATGTCGTTATGGTCTCTGACGAAGAGGTGGCCGAAGCCGTCGCCTGGCTCGCCCGCGAAGAGAAGCTCGTCGTCGAACCTTCAGCAGCTGTGGGCGTGGCCGCGCTGCGCTCAGGGCGCGTAATCCCGCGCGGTCTGACCATCGCACTGCTGAGTGGGGGGAACATCGCTCCCGCGCACTTCGCTCAGCTTCTCACCACCGCAAGGGCGGAATGGTGAAAAGGCTCGAGTGGCCTTCAGTGAGCCGTGCGCTGGGAAGGAGACTCTTGATGTAAGAAGCCATTCCGTCGCCAAACGAAAAACCAGCAGGTATGGTGGGATGGATGAGTGAGCTCGCAAGTGCAATGGGGATTCTCACACGCGTTCGTCACCTGATGAGCGAGTGTCGAAGCCAAATGTTTTTCGATCGGGCGATCAAGGCTCTCGCGGAACTGCTCGACGTCCCTTGCGTCCTCCTTGGCCGCAGCGAACCGGGAAGCCAAATGCTTCGCATCGTGAGTCGGTACCGAAGAGGGTTCATCGAGCGCGAAGGGATGATTCGAATCTCCGGGACGCCCCTCGAACGTATCCTCGCAGACGGACGGCCTTACGCCTGCGATCGAGCCGCCTGGCAATGCTTCCCGCAAGACGAAGAGCTTCAGTCGTGCCGGGCGGAGTTTTACTGGGGCGCTCCGCTCCGAGATCGAAGCAATGGTGACATTCTCGGTGTACTCGCTCTCCATTCTGCCGAACCGCGGAAGCTCACAAACCCTGAATGCACGCTCTTGGAAATCTTTGGAGCCTGCATAGCGAAAGAACTGGAGCGCGTCCACCAAGAGGAAGCCCTTCGGGAACTTCAGCGAAAGTTCCTGCACGCGCAGCGAATGGAATCACTCGGCGCTTTGACGGCCGGCATCGCGCACGATTTCAACAACCTCCTCACGGGCATCTTGGGCTTCACGGAGCTGGCGCTCGCGCAACTGGAGTCGGCCGATGGAGCCTCCGAAGATGTTCGGTCGCATCTGCATCAGGTCATCACCCTGAGCCGACGAGCGCGCGATCTCGTGCGACAATTGCTGCTGCTGGGCCGTCCGGAAGATGGATCCGAACGATCATGCGCGCTGCACGCCTTCCTCAAGGACTTCACCGCCCTGCTCCGACGCACAATTCCTGAGTGCATCGAGATCGAACTGGACCTCGCTCCTCAGGAGATCACTCTGGCCGCCAACCCGGTCCATGTGCAGCAAGTCCTGCTCAATCTCATCATCAATGCGCGCGACGCCATGCCTCAGGGTGGGCGCTTGCGCATTCAAACTGAGCGCCTTCATCCTGAAGCTCTTCATACCCATCTTTACACACGTGTTCAAAACCGCCCATACGCGCGTTTGACCGTCAGCGATACGGGCGCGGGGATCGCTCCGGACATCCTACCCCATATCTTCGAGCCCTTCTTCACGACGAAAGGGGCGGACAAAGGAACGGGCCTTGGGCTCTCCGTCGTCCGAGAGATCGTGCATGCGCATGGGGGATGGATCGAAGTCGAAAGCGAACCGGGCCGTGGGACGAACGTTCACGTCTTCTGGCCCATCGCCAGGGAGTCCGAGGTCCATAGGTCGTCCCAACAGCCGGAGGCAGAACAGGTTCCCAGAGGAGATGGAGAGACATTACTGCTGGTCGAAGACGACCCCACGATCCTGAAGGTCGGCGAGCGCTTACTGCAGAAGCTCGGCTACCGCGTCTTGACGGCCCACAACGGGCGAGAAGCCGTTGACCTATATGCCCGACATCGACAGGAGATTCGGTTGGTCATGCTGGATGCCGTGATGCCGGAGATGAGTGGGGAACATACCCTTCGCGAGCTGCGCGCGCTCGATCCGCAGGTGCGGATCCTCGTCATGACGGGATACAGCTCGCGGGATCAGCTCAAAGATTTCCCTTGGGAAGCGACTAATGGGCTGCTTTTGAAGCCCTACGATCTCCACTCCTTGGCACGAGCTATCCGCCGCTGCCTGGAACGTTGAACGAGGGAGAGGAATCGCCCGCCCCTTCACTCGCGATAGATCACCAGCGTCTGACCGGGTTTGAGGAGATCGGTCGAGAGACGGTTCCACTGGCGAAGCTCCGAAACGGTCACATCGTACTGATTGGCGATCTTGGTGAGCGTATCCCCAGAACGCACGCGATAGGTGAGGCGCCGGCTGCGTGGGGAAGTCGTCTCCGTCGTCCGCACGGAGGAAGTGCGCTGTTTCTTCACCCGATCCGAAGGCAGGACGAGGACAATCGTTTGCCCGGCGCGCAGTTTCGTATTCGGGCTCAAGCGGTTGAGACGAGCGACCTCTCGGGACGAAAGGCCATAGCGCGCAGCGATGCGCGTGATCGTATCGCCCGAACGCGCGCGAACCGTCACGCGCACGACCGAGAGTCGCGTCAACTCGACGCCCACAGCGCGTAAGGGCGAGCGACGAGAAACCGACGTCGGAACGATCAAGCGCGCGCCAGCTTTCAAGCTCGCATCAGTATCCAGCGCATTCACCTGCGCGATCTCCTCAGCGCTCACGCGATGCTCCTCGGCGATGCTCTGTAGCGTCTCCCCCTCGGTGACACTATGGATGCGCCAGGAATCCCGATGCTGTGGGGGCACCCGCGCGAGCAGTTCACTCACTTGCTCGCCAGTGCCCACGGGCACCCGTACCGTGTAGGTCTCCCCAAGCGGCACATACCCGTACTTGAGTTCCGGATTGAGGTCCCGAATGTGCTCGGGCGAGGCACCAACGGCCTCAGCGATCAATCGGAGATCAAGCGGCCCCTCGACGGGCACGGTCTCATACTCGAGCGTCGGCTCCGGCTCGATATCGGTGAAACCATATCGAGCTGGATTCTTCGCGATGGCGATGATGGCGAGGATGATCGGGACATAATTGCGAGTCTCGGTTGGCAATAGGCGATTTCGATGTAGGTACCAGAAATCGGCGTACCCAGAAGCCGCGATCGCTCGATCCACGGTCGCTTCCCCACAATTGTAGGCCGCCAAGGCTAAGGGCCAGTCCAAATAGCGCTCATAGAGGAACTTCAAGTAGCGAGCGGCTGCTCGCGTGGGTTGCTCCAATCCCGATCGTTCGTCGAGCCACCTCGTCTGGCGCAGTCCGTACTTCGCTCCTGTCCCCGGAATGAACTGCCAAATGCCCTGCGCTTGCATAGGGGAGCGCGCATGCGGACGCCAATTGCTCTCAGCCTGAGCCAGCCACACAAGATCCAATGGGACGCCTTCCTCCTGGAAGATGCGCCGCGCCATCTCCAAATATCGCCCAGCACGTCGCAGTCCGGTCTCCATCGTCGCCCGCCCCCTGGGATTCTTCGTGAAGTAGTGGATGAACTGCCGGACTTCCGGCGTGATCGTCACGGGGAAATCGAGCGTGATCTCCTCGGTCTCCGCTTCAGCGGCCTTGATATCCTCCTCTCGCAATTCGATCTTCGCCAACTCTTCCAGCAGCGAGGGTTCGTACTGCTGCCGAAGCTCCATGCCTTGCATAGCCGCTTCGAGCTGATACGCATGGATACGCTCGATCAGCGAACGATAATAGGCCAAAAGCTGAGG
This sequence comes from Acidobacteriota bacterium, assembly GCA_030550025.1. Classification (GTDB taxonomy): domain Bacteria; phylum Acidobacteriota; class Blastocatellia; order HR10; family HR10; genus HR10. The sequence goes on from JAUQQC010000005.1 coordinate 113,080, forward strand.
ATGCGCTGGGACATTCACTCGGGCTTCGAGGATCGTATCCACTGCGCGGTCGAATTCCTCGCGTGCGCGCACGAAGTCTCCTTGACGATAGGCTGTCTCCCCTCGCTGGAAAAGGGTCTCAGCGCGCTGAATGAGCACACGAAGTGCAGTCTCAGAGGACGACGCCGTCTCCTTTTGCGCCACAACCGGCAGGGGCGTATCCTGGGTCTTCGTTCCTTCACCGGGAGGTTGCGTCGTAGATGTCTGCGCCACGAGGACCGAAAGAAGACCAAGTTGCAGCGCGATGAGTCCGCTCACGATCCGCCGTCTCATATCTCCCGCTCCCACATAAACTTCACTCCTTCCCGCAGAAAAAAAGACCACAACCGGCGCTTCGACACTTCCACAGCAGCGCCATTAGATAGCATAAAGGAGCCTTATCTGTCAACCGGGAAAATTTATGCCTTCGGGGAGGACCTCAGCGCCATTCTTCGAGCTCGATGCGCCCGTCGCGGATGTGGATGATGCGATGCGCATGCGCGGCGACCTCCGGCTCGTGGGTGACGATGATAATCGTATTCCCCTGGGCGTGAAGACGATCGAAGAGTGCCATGATCTCGGCCCCCGTCTTGGAGTCGAGGGCTCCGGTGGGTTCATCAGCCAGGAGAATCGAAGGCCGATTCACCAAAGCGCGAGCGATCGCGACGCGCTGCCGCTGCCCGCCCGAAAGCTCATTCGGCCGATGGTGCATCCGATCACCGAGATCCACTATCTCTAAAGCCTGACGGGCGCGCTCCAACCGCTCCTTAGCCGGAACGCCTGCGTAGATCAGTGGCAACTCGACGTTGTGCAACGCCGTCGCGCGCGGCAGAAGATTGAACAATTGAAAGACGAATCCGATCTCCCGATTGCGAATGTAAGCCAGTTCATCATCATCCAGTTCGCTGACGAGCCGGCCGTTGAGCCAATAGCGACCAGCCGTCGGTGTATCCAAGCAGCCGATGATATTCATCAGCGTGGATTTCCCCGAACCGGAAGGACCGATGATGGCTACGTACTCGTTGGGTTGGATGACCAAGTTGATCCCGCGTAAGGCGTGAACTTCCTCCTGGCCCATCTTGTACGTACGCCAGACGTTCTCCATCCGGATCAACCCATCGGCGGAGGGAGAACGTTGGGTGAAGGTTGCGGTCTCCGGCTTCAGCTCGGGCATTGTGCTCGATCGGCTCATCGCGTTCCCTCAGGTGGCCAGATGCCTACCGGCTCTGGACGTACTCCTTCTTGACCAGAGTATTATGCTTCAACGTGCGCAATTCTCGATAAGGGCCAACGACCACCTCCATTCCTTCCTCAAGTCCGCTCACGATCTCGATCTCCATCTCCCCGGAGATGCCCGTCTCGACCGGACGAAAGATCGCTCGATTATCCCGGACGATGAAGACCCCCTGAAGACGCTTCCTCTGCCCATTGGCCGAAGCCGCCTGAGCGCCAACTTCCTCCGCATCGCGCTCCACAAGGGCCGCCGGAGGAACGGCGATAACGTTCTCGCGCGTGTCGGTAGTGATCGTCGCCGTCGCCGACATGCCCGGGCGCAGCCGGTCGCGGATTTCCGGCGTCAGATCAACCAGCCTGATGACCACCTTGAAATCCTTGGCCTCTTGCCCCGAAGGCGTGAGTTCAGGAAGCGCCTGCCCGCCCCGAACCAAGGCAGCGCGGCCAACCTCGGAAACCACGCCTTGCAGTTCCTGATCACCAAGCGCATCCACGCGGATGCGCGCTCTCTGCCCGACGCGCACGCGTGCGATATCGGTTTCATCCACCTGAACCTCGACGTTGATCTCCGACATATCGGCGATGGTCAGCAAGGGCGTCGTGCTGAAGCTGGCGAGCACATACTGGCCGATGCGCACGGGGAGATTGGCGATGACGCCGTCAATAGGTGCCTTCTGCACGGTCTTGGCCAGCCGATCCAGCGCGCTCTTATAATTGGCCTGAATCTGGGCGACGCGAGCGCGCGCGCTTTGCAATTGCGCCTGGGCTTGACGGACCCGAATTTGCGCATCGCGCAGCTGCGCCTCCAGCTGTTGAACTCGTTGTTGCTGCGCTTCGACCAAGGCCTGCGCGCCGCGATAGGAGGCGCGCGCCCGATCATACTCGGCCCGAGAGATGACCCCTTGCTCCAGAAGCTGCTCCCGACGACGGAACTCCTCTTCGGCGAAGGTGAGATCGGCTCTGGCTCGCTCCAATTCGTACTTCGCGGCGGCCAGACTCGCTTGGACATTCAGGACGTTGTTTCGGGCCGCATCCACCTGCACTTGAGCATTCTGTACCTCGGCCCGCGCGGCTTGGAGATTCGCTTGGCTGCTCTCAGCTTCCGAAGAGATCTGCGTCGGATCGATCTTCAAAAGCGGCGTCCCCGCCTTCACCCAATCCCCCTCCTTCACATAAATCTCGATGACGCGACCGGGGACCTCTGACGTCATGTTCACGAAATTTCGCGGGCGGACCTCTCCATTGGCCGTGACCTTCGACTCCAACACGGGCCGACGGGTCACTTTCTCCACCTGGACGACGGGGACATCCGTTCGGCCTCGGGTGACGCTGATACCGACGACCGCTCCTAAGGTCACGATGAGGATGAGAGCAATCAAAAGCTTCCTTTTCCTCGATGCCATCTCCTCTTCTCCCGATGTGATCACCGCTTCTTACGAATGACGGCGCTTGCGAGTTCCACCGAAATCACAATGCTACCGCTCCCCCCTGGCGATGTCAACCAACTGGTTCTCGGAAGAAACCGTTAGCGCCTTCCCTGACGGAGAAGGAAGGTGCGTTTCGCCTCACGGGAAGATCCCGCGCACGCGCGTCGCCTCGGCCACTCGCCCAATGGCCAGGATGTAAGCACCGCGTCGCAGATCGACGCCATAGCGCTCGGCTGTCGCGTGGACTTCGTGAAAGGCGCCCGTCATGACCCGCTCCAGATGGCGAAGGACTTCATCTTCCGGCCAGAAGAACCCGTATTGATCTTGTACCCACTCGAAGTAGGAGACCGAGACGCCGCCGGCATTGGCCAGGATGTCCGGGATGACCGTGATCCCGCGATCGAAGAGGATGTCGTCGGCCGCCGGCGTGGTCGGCCCATTGGCCGCCTCAGCGACAAGGCGCGCGCGAATGCGATCGGCGTTACGCCGGGTGATCTGGTTCTCCAATGCCGCCGGAACGAGGATGTCGCACGGGAGTTCGAGCAATTCCTCGTTGGTGATTGCCTCCGTATCGGGCAGTCCGTGCAGGGCTCCCGTTCGCGCCTTGTGCTGAAGGGCTGCTTCGGGATCAATGCCATGCGGGTTATAGATCCCCCCCTTAGAGTCGCTCACCGCAATGATGCGCGCCCCATCTTGGTGGAGGAACCGGGCGAGGTTGCTGCCCGCGTTCCCAAAGCCCTGAACGACGACCGTCGCACCATTCAAGGCGAGGCCGAGCACGCGACAAGCCTCGCGGATGACGACCTGGCAGCCGCGTGCCGTCGCCTCTTGCCGCCCGTGCGAGCCGCCCAACTCAATCGGTTTGCCCGTGACCACGCCCAACTCCGTATGCCCCTTGAACATGCTGATCGTGTCCATGATCCAGGCCATCGTCTGCGCGTCCGTATAGACGTCCGGAGCCGGGATGTCGCGCTCCGGGCCGATAAGCGGCGCGATCTCCGTCGCATAGCGACGCGTCAGTCGCTCCAACTCTCCCTGCGACAGCTCCTTCGGATTGACCCGCACGCCACCTTTGGCCCCCCCATAAGGGAGATTCACCGTCGCACACTTCCACGTCATCCACATGGCCAGCGCTTTCACCTCATCGAGCGTCACGTCGGGATGATACCGAATCCCCCCCTTGCCCGGCCCACGCGCCACGTTGTGCTGGACTCGATAGCCTTCGAAGACGCGTAAGCTGCCGTCGTCCATCTTGACGGGAATGGAGACGATCAACTGCCGCTTGGGCGTCTTGAGTAGCTCCCTCAATCCATCATCCAAATCGAGATACGCCGCCGCACGGTCAAATTGCGCCAGGGCGACGGCGAACGGATTCAGGTTCTCCTCCGCGATCATCGTACTCCCCCTCCTGAGTAAAGAATGAGCACGTATGATGGCCTTTCTCTTCTTACCGCTTCGAGGCCTCAGGGAAGGAGAGCACCATCTCATCCGGACGGACCATGTGCAGCTCCTCGCGTGCGATCCGCTCGATGACTTCGGGATCTGTCTTGAGCGCGCGAATCTCCTCCATGAGCCGTTCCGTCTCCAGGCGGAGCTGTCGCACCTCCGTCTCCAATTGCTGATATTCCGCTTGCGCGGCCCGATATTCCCGATGCGCCCGCACGAGGATCATCCCACACCCCAGGCCGATCCCGGCGAGCACAAGTACCACGCCGATAATCGGTCCCACTCGCATTGGGCTCGCGCGCGCGCGCCGATCCTCACTGGAGCGCGAAGATTCGCCCTTGTTCAAGCAGCACCTCCAGATCCGCTTCCGATGTCGCTTCCGCGTAGCACCGCGCCACAGGCTCCGTGCCCGAGAGCCGCAACAGCAACCATGAGCCGTCTTCGAACAGCAGCTTCAGCCCATCCATCCGATTCACCTCGATAGGGCGACGTCCGAAGAAATCAGCAGGTGGGCCGGCCTGAAGCTTCTCCTGCAGGCGTCGGCGCGCCGATTCGGTCAACGCGATCCCGATGCGCCCGCTCCAGAGCCGCCCATCTTGCGCGTAGAGATGCTCCAACCCCTCGCTCACGCTCGCACCCGTGCGCGCGACGCTCTCCACAACGAGGAGCGCGGCGAGAATCCCATCCTTCTCCGGATAATGGCCGCGAATCGAGAGGCCCGCGCTCTCCTCGCCGCCCAAGATGATCTTCCCCGCCTTGAGCAATTCGCCGATGTATTTGAAGCCGACGGGCGTCTCGTACACCGGGCGTCCGCGACGCCGCGCCGCACGATCCACCTGATGCGAAGTCGCGACGCTGCGGGCCACCCCTCCCTCCCATGGGCGCGTCTCGCACAAATAGTCGAACAAAAGCGCCAGAATCTGATTGGGCGTCACGAAGACGCCTCCCCGATCCACGATCCCGAATCGGTCGGCATCCCCATCCGTAGCCACGCCAAGATCGAAACCGCCGGACGCGACGACTTCGCAGAGCGTCTGCAAGCGCTCGGCCGAAGGCTCCGGCGCTCCCCCACCAAAGAGCACATCGCGGTAGGCATGCAAGAGATGAACGTCACACCCAGCTTCCCGCAAGGCGCGATCCAAATATCCGCGCGCCGTCCCCCACAGGGGATCCACGACCACGCGCAAGCGGGCGTGCGCGATCGCGTGGAAATCGATCTTCGTCTGGAGATCCCGCAAATATCCCTCACGCGGATCATAGGTGCGAAGGATCCCACGCTTTCCGCCATGGAGAACCTCAGGGCTCTCTCCACAACGTATCCGCTCGATCTCGTGCTCGATCTCCCGCGTGACTTCAGGGAGTGCGGGCGCTCCGTCGGCCGTCGAGAATTTGATCCCTTGATATTCGGGCGGATTATGGCTGGCCGTGATGTTCACCCCTCCTTGCGCGCGCTCGGCCACGATGGCATACGCGAGGACGGGCGTCGGCACCGGCTCCGCGCACAGCAAAACATCCACCCCCTCCTCGGCCAACACGCGCGCGCTCTCGCGCGCGAACGTCTCAGCCAAGAATCGCGTATCGTAGCCGACGATGAGCGTCGCGCCCTCCCGCTGACGCTTCACATAACGCGCGATGGCGCGCATGACCACGCGCACGTTCTCCAGCGTGAAGTCCTCGGCCACGATGGCGCGCCATCCCGATGTGCCAAATCGAATGGGACTCTTCATCGTTTCCATAGCGGCACCGTCGTGCTCACCCCGAAGACGAGCCCGCTTCGGGGATCAACGGCATGCATGCCGCGCACGCCAGCGAGATCCCACCAAAGACGCCCCGTGCGAAGCTGCAGGCCGACGCGCACCTGCCCCCGCGATTCCGTCCCCAGAGGCGCTCGGCGGCGCGTGCTCTCCCATCCGCTCACCTCAGCGACGAGATTCGCGCGCGCGTTCAGGGCATAGACGCCGGCCACGCCATAGAGCAGAACATCGTTTTGCACAAATGGCTCGATCGGAGCCGGCAAGATCCCCACGCCGACGTGGCCGAAGAGATCGAAGGCGCTCCACCGCTTCTCGGCCAGCACAGCAGCGAAGAAATTCGTCTGATTCATCCCGATCCCTCGCGCCTGATCGGAATTCGGCAGCTCGACACCCACGCGCACGCCGAGCGCTGGCCACCGCCCACCGGCCGCGCGCAGCCGAATCTTCGTCCAGAGGCTGAAATCCCCCACATCGTGCGTGCTTTCGGGCGTCGGCAGCCGAAGCGGGATCGCTCCCCCTTGCCGCTCGTCAATGCTCAGATAATGCTGAATCGCCCCGCGAAGCTGAAGCTCCACGCGCGACGCCACGCCCAACGACAGCCCCAGGACGCCCACGCGCGAGAGGTCGCCGCGCAATCCCGAAAGGGGAAAGCGTTGCGCCTGCGCGAACTCGAATCCGAGATCTATGCGCAGCTCGCCTTCGGGCATAGTGGCCACCCGCTCGGTCACAAGTGGACGCTGTTGAGCCGAGACCGGAAGAAGCACTCCGAAACATACCGCCAAGCTCACCCCCACTTGCCACCATGCCCTCTCGGCACTCATGCTTCCTCGCGCGCCGCGTGCTCGCTCGATCAGACACGTGAGCCCGGCGAAAACGCGTTCAGCATTCTAGGCGAAGACGAGCTATCCGTCAACCGGAAACCTCCCCCTCGTGCCGAACGCTCTCACGCAGACCGCCACTTTCCTTTCAGCGGATGAGCGTCCCCACCCGTTTCCACCGGGTATACCGCAGAATCCTCAGCGGGAGGTTCCCTCCATGCGCGGCCGCCGCGCGCTCATCATAGGACCAATACACGACAAGGGCGCGCCCGACGACGTACTCCTGCGGCACCGTCCCCCAGAACCGACTGTCCTCGCTATCATCGCGATTATCTCCCATGACGAAGTACGCGCGCTCGGGGATGAGGAAGGGGTGTCCGACGGCGTACCGTCCCCCGGAGGGGAAACCCGCCTCCTCGCGCTCGGCGTGATACGACTCCCAATAGACGCGATAGCGCGCCCCCTCGGGGGGTGACTCCTCTCGAACGACTTGCAGCGCGGAATCCTCGGCGTCAAACCTCGGATTCTGAACGTAGAGACGATGCTCCGGAAGCTCGCGCCCATTGACGAAGACGCGCGTCCCCCGAATCTCGACCGCTTCCCCGGGCAATCCGACGACCCGCTTGACGTAGTTGACCTCGGGGTTCTGCGGATACTTGAAGACGACCACATCTCCCCGACGAACCTCCCGATAGGGGAAGAGTCGCCAGAGGATCCCCCCACGTTTCTCGGCGAAGATGAACTTGTTCACCAACAGATGGTCGCCGATGAGGATATTGTTTTGCATCGAGCCAGTGGGCACCTTCACGGCTTGGACCACGAAGGTCATACCGAACAAGGCCATGATCACGGTGACGACCGCTGACTCGAAGTATTCCCGCAGGGTGGATTTCGGCATCTCCGTCACTGGCGCGCTCTCCGGTCCCACAGGGGAGAACGGCCCGGACGGGGTCACGTCCAATCGCTCCGTCATGGGGTCACCCCGTTCTCAGGAGCCTCCAAAAGTTGATCCAACTGTGCCAGTGCCACGCGGGCCGCGTGTTGATGCGCAGCCTTGATGGTCGGCCCCTCGCCCGTCGCGACCACTCGGGCACCGATCCGAAGGCTCACGTGGAAGCGGCGGGCGTGCGCTGGGCCTTCGACTCCGGTCACTTCGTAGACCGGCGGCGGCAGACCACGCGCCTGCAACTGCTCCTGCAGCGTCGTCTTGTAATCGCTCCACTGCACGCTCTCCGGATCCAAACCGCAGACGACGTCCTGAAACTGCCGGCGCACGAACGCCTCCGCAGCCTCGATCCCTCCATCCAAATAGAGGGCCGCGATCAATGCCTCATAGGCATCCACAAGGAGCGTGCGTTTGGTGCGCCCGCCGGTCTTCTCCTCACCGCGATTCAACCGCAGGTACTCCCCAAGCTGCAAATTCTGTGCGTGCACTTGTAAGTTATCCGCGCTCACCAAAAACGCCTTCATCTTCGCGAGCTTCCCTTCCGGCAGCGTCGGGAATCGCTCGAAGAGCCACGCGCTCACGATGAACCCCAAGACAGCATCGCCGAGAAACTCCAACGCCTCATTATCCGCCAACCCCATCGCCCCAATCTCATGCGCGTAGGACCGGTGCGTGAGCGCCCGATCCAGGAGTTCCCGGCGCCGAAAGGTATATCCGATCTTGCGCTCCAGTTCGCTCAGATCTCGCGCCTCGATCAGCATCCCGCTCACGACGACCCCGCTGAGGTCTGGGCCGATGGCTTGTATTTCTTGATCAACTCCTCCATGCCCTCGGTCGTATCGTTATGCCGATAGCGATAGAAGCTCTCCAGGATCTTGCGCGCTTCCTGATTCAGCGCTTGAAGACTCACATTGGCCTCGGAGATGGCGACCACGCGGGCATACATCTCGATCATCTGATCCACCACCTCATCCACCTGTTGCAACAACTGCTTGCCCGCTTCCGCGACCTTCTCCTCCGGCGTGAGCCTATCGTAGCTCTCCCGCAGCTTAGCGTACTTGCCGAGCTTGAGCGCTTCGCCGATGAGGTAGAAGGTCACCGGATCACTCTGATCCAACTCCGCCGACTTCTTCAGATGCTCGATCGCCAGGTCATACTCGGCCTTGTTGTAGAGGAACAAACCCGCCGCTTGATGCAGCGCGCCAAGGACCTTATTCTTCTGTTGCTCCCAAAGCTGAGGGGCGAAGCCCGGCGGGGCGTTTCCGGCAGAAGCCAGCTCCAACGCGCGCGTGGCATAGGTCAAGCCGTCCGCATCAAAACGCGTGTCGCGTCCTTTGGACGCCGTCGCCGCGGCCAGCGCGAGGACGTAGAGGATGCTGAAGTTGTTGGGGTCAGCGCTCAAGACCTCGCGCCCCATGTCGAAAGCCTTCTCAAAACGATTGGTCTGCGCGTAGGCGAGGACGAGGATGGGCTTGGCGCGCGGTGCCAAGACGCTGCTGGGGAATTTCGCCAAGAACGCTTCACCCGCTTGAACGGCTTCCTCCAGCTTCCCCGCTTCAAATGCCCGATAGAGTGCGTTGTAGGCATCCGCTTCTTCGCGCGTGTACTGTGGCTGCGCCGGTGCTTGTGTCCCACGGGCGATCCGCCCCATCCCGGCGATGAGCGCGACACAGAGGAGTGACGCCGCAAGGCTTACGACCTTTCTCATTCCCCCCTCCCGATTGTGATCTCCCCACATTCCCGACTCCGACGAGCAGGTCGGAAAAAGCACTTCCGGTGACCGGCCCTTCCTGACCCGCTTTTCGCCTTTATTCTACGGCAAGTCGGAGACGGGAACAAGGATGCGCGATGACCCGCTTTTTGTCAAGATGCGCGTTGACGCTTCTCGCTCTTCCTTGTTATGCTTATTCGCTTTGAGCGAATGCGTGATCTTTGACATCAGGAGGATACCATGCTTTCATTCAATACTATCCCCGTGCCCACCGAGGGCGAGAAGATCGAGATTCGGAATGGGCAGCTCGTCGTCCCGAACCGCCCGATCATCCCCTTCATCGAGGGAGATGGGACGGGCCGCGACATCTGGCGAGCGGCCTCGCGCGTTTTCAATGCGGCCGTTGAGAAGGCCTATGGCGGAGAGCGACGGGTCATCTGGTACGAGATCTTCGCTGGTGAGAAAGCCTACAATAAGTTCGGCGAGTGGCTTCCCCGAGACACCGTCGAGGCGATTCGCGAGTTCACCGTCGCCATCAAGGGACCGCTGACGACGCCCGTTGGCGGCGGCATTCGTTCGCTGAACGTCACCCTCCGGCAGGTCCTCGATCTCTACGCATGCGTGCGCCCGGTCCGCTGGTACCGAGGCGTCCCCTCCCCGGTGAAGCATCCGGAGAAGCTCAACGTCGTCATCTTCCGCGAGAACACCGAAGACGTTTACGCCGGCATCGAGTTCCAGCAGGGGACGGAGCAGGCGCAGAAGACCATCGAGTTCCTCCAGAGCCTCGGCTACTCGGTGCGCCCCGATAGTGGCATCGGCATCAAGCCGATCTCCATCTTCGCGACCAAGCGCTTGGTCCGCAAGGCCATCCGCTACGCCCTCGAAAACGGCCGTCGGGTCGTCACGCTCGTGCACAAGGGCAACATCATGAAGTTCACCGAGGGCGCCTTCCGCGACTGGGGGTATCAATTGGCCAAGGAAGAGTTCGGCGACGTCACCGTCACCGAGCAAGAGCTGTGGGAGAAATACGATGGGAGGCTCCCCGAAGGGAAGATCCTCATCAACGATCGCATCGCCGACTCGATGTTCCAGCAGGTGCTCACGCGCCCCGATGAATATTCCGTCATCGTGACGCCCAACCTGAATGGCGACTACCTGAGCGATGCCTGCGCGGCGCAAGTCGGCGGATTGGGCATGGCGCCGGGCGCAAATATCGGCGACTACATCGCGCTCTTTGAGGCGACGCATGGAACCGCTCCCAAATACGCCGACAAGGACGTCATCAATCCGAGCGCCGTCATCCTGGCTGGCGTGATGATGTTCGAGTACATCGGATGGCGCGAAGCGGCCTCGCTGATCACGACGGCCATCGAGCGGACCATCGAGCAGAAGGTCGTCACCTACGATCTGGCTCGCTTGATGGAGGGCGCCCGTCAGGTGAAAACGAGCGAGTTCGCCACGGCCATCATTGAGAACATGGGCTAGCGGGAGACGCCGGGCGACTCGCGCGAGCTTTCGGGGGAAGCGCGCTTCCCATTCCGGTCGAGCGCGCCGATGAGCGCGCTCCTACAATGGGCGTTTGATCAGCATCGGGAGGAACTATGGCGCGAAAGAAGATCACGGTCATCGGCGCTGGCAACGTCGGCGCGACCGTCGCGCACCGCCTCGTGGATAAGGAACTCGGCGATGTCGTGCTCGTGGACATCATCGAAGGGTTGCCGCAAGGGAAAGCCCTGGACTTGGCCGAGTCCACGCCCGTTCTCGGCTGCGACGTTCGCGTCGTCGGATCGAACGGCTATCGCGAGACGGCCGATTCCGACATCATCGTCATCACGGCCGGCGTGCCCCGCAAACCAGGGATGAGCCGATCCGATCTGCTCACCATCAATACGGACATCGTCCGCGGCGCCACGCAAGAGGCCGTCAAGTACTCTCCGAACGCCATCCTCATCGTCGTCTCCAACCCCCTGGACGCGATGGCCTATGTGGCCTACAAGGTCTCGGGCTTTCCGCGCGAGCGGGTCTTCGGCATGGCCGGCATCCTCGATACGGCCCGCATGCGCTACTTCATCGCCGAAGAACTCGGCGTCTCGGTTGAGGATGTCTTCGCCTTCGTCCTCGGCTCGCATGGCGATGAGATGGTTCCGCTTGTGCGGTACTCTTCGGTCGCGGGCATTCCGCTGGCGGACTTGCTCCCCAAAGAGAAGATCGAGGCGATCGTCAAACGCACGCGCGAGGGGGGTGCGGAGATCGTGAGCTTGCTCAAGGCGGGATCGGCCTACTATGCCCCCTCGGCGGCCGTCGTGGAGATGGTCGAAGCTGTGCTCAAGGATAAGAAGAAGATCCGCCCGTGCTCCGTCTACCTCGATGGGGAATACGGCATCAAGGGGGTCTTCCTTGGTGTTCCGGTGAAGCTCGGCGCCTCAGGCGTGGAGCAGATTCTCGAGATCGGCCTGACGCTTGAGGAACGCGCGGCTTTACATCGCTCGGCCGAGGCCGTGCGCGCGCTCATCGAGAGCATTCAGCTCTGAGCGCTCTCCCGGACGCTGCGGCTCCGGCACCGAGCGGATCACCGGAAGCGAGAGCGCGCGCTCCAAGCGCACGCGGAGGATCGTCCCGGGATTCAGGCGCAAGTCCTCGCCCTTGGTCATGAGCACTGCGCCTCCGAGCGTGCTGGCGATGACGATGCCCGCCGCCTTCCCGCTGCCAGTGATCAGGCCGACGGCCGAGCCCGCCGCCAAACCGACGTGTGCCCCGCGATACACGTTTCGGAACGTGCGTTCGCCGCTGCGGCCGCCATGCGCCACGCCCTCTTCATCGCTCCGCACTTTTCGATCCCGCTGCCAATCGTCAATGGCCACGAGCGCCGTCGCCACCGGCTCCACGCCATAAGATGTGCGCACGCGATCAAACACAAGCGCCAGTTCCGATTGCCGCTGCCCGCGACGCGCCGGTCTGACATGCGTCACGCGGCCGGAGAATTCCGCACCGCGCTCCAGCACGAGCTTCCCATCCACGATGAGATCGTCATATAACGTCGCGCGCACGGGATCGCCCACTTCGCTGATCTTCGTGCTCACCGGCGTCTGCAGCGCGAGCCGCACGACGGTGCCCTCGGGGACCATGACCGTCGCCGAATCCTGAAGCGTCCCGGAAAGCCCGCGCGCGACCGGCACCACAAGGATCGCACTGAACAAAACCTGCCACCGCTTTCTCATGGCTCCCCTCCTTGTGCATCCTTTAGTATACCTCAAGCGAGAGTGCGATCCCAGCGCCTCACATCACCTGCAAGATCACGCACTTGAGATAACGCGTCTCCGGCATCGAGAGGAGGACCGGATGATCGGGGGCTTGCGTCCGCCGTTCGAGAATCCGCACTTGGCGTCGGGCATCGGCAGCTGCCTCGCGCAACATATCGAGAAACATCTCTTCGCTCATGTGGTACGAGCAGCTACATGTCATCAGCACGCCGTCCGACCGCAGGAGTCGAAGAGCGCGCAGGTTGATCTCCTTGTACCCGCGCAGGGCGCCGGGGACGGCCGCGCGGCTTTTAGCAAAGGCCGGCGGATCGAGTACGATCAGGTCGAAGCGCTCCTGCTGCCGATCTAGCTCTCGCAGCAGATCGAAGACGTTGGCTTCGATGACGGCCACGTTCGCCAGGCCATTGGCTTGAACGTTCCGCCGCGCCTGCGCCACAGCCTCGGCGGAGATGTCCACGGCGAGCACGCTCTCGGCGCGAGCGGCCAGATGTACGGCGAAGCCTCCGGCGTAGCAAAAGCCGTCCAAGACGCGCCCTCGCGCATAACGGGCGGCAGCTCGATAATTCTCCTGCTGGTCGAGGAACGCCCCCGTCTTCTGCCCTTGAAGCAGGTCCACCTGAAATCGCCCATCGCCCAGCGCGACTTCCAATCGCTCGGGCAGCGTGCCATAGAGCACGCCCTTCGCCAGCGGCAATCCCTCGAGCGCGCGCACCTTCGCGTCATTGCGCTCGACGATTGCGCGCGGCGCGAATAGCTCCACAAGCAGGTCCACCCAGAGCGGCTTCAAGGCCTCCATCCCTTGCGAGAGCGTTTGCAGGACGAAGCAGTCCCCATAGCGATCAATGATGAGCGAGGGGAGTAAGTCGCTCTCCGCGAAGACGAGCCGATAGGCTTCGGCGTCTCCGATCATCCGTTGACGAAAGGCCGCCGCGCGGAGGAGCCGCTCGCGCCAGAACGCGCGGGTGATCTCCAGGTCCGGCTCGGCGATCCACCGCAACGCGATCTGCGAGCGATCGCTGTAGAGCGCCCAGCCGAGCCGTCGCCCTCGTGTATCGGTCACGGCGACGACCTCCCCGCCCTGCGCTCCCCCTGCGTCCACCAGATCCGCGGCATAGACCCACAGGTGCCCGCTCTGCAATCGCGCGGCTCCTCGCGCTGTGATCGCGACCGTCCTCGTTGACGACATCAACGCTTCGTTCTACACTCTTTTTCCTTTCCCGGAGCGATCCGCAATCGCCCGGGAGGAAAGGTGGGCTCCCAAAGAGTGTGTACTTCGGACTCAAGCGATGAGTGAGCATATCGCATTCATTGGACTCGGATCAAATCTCGGCGATCGAAAGGCATACCTCGCTCGCGCGCGACGGGCGCTCTCCCACTACGGGAGGCTGGAGCGATGCTCTTCCCTTTATGAGACTGAGCCGGTGGAGGTTCACGACCAGCCCCACTTCCTCAACCAAGTCGTCGCCCTGCGCACGTGGCTAGATCCGGTCGCCCTATTGCGCGCTTGTTTGAGGATCGAACGGACCCTTGGGCGCGAGCGCCACATCCCCAAAGGCCCGCGCACGATTGATCTCGATCTCCTCCTCTACGAGGACGAGGTCCTCGCGATCCAGACCGAGGACCTTCAGCTTATTCTCCCGCATCCGCGCTTGCACCAGAGACGATTCGTGCTCGTCCCCTTGTGCGAGATCTGCCCCGACGGTCAGCATCCCGTCCTCGGAAAGTCGTTCTCCCAACTGCTCGCAGAGCTGGAGGACACGGCTGAGGTCCGCCCCTACGCTTGAGCCTCTCGGGCCGAGGTGAGATCCGGCATACCTCTTTCTGGAGGGGACCGATGACTCATCCTCTCGCGTGCATCCTTTGCGCATTGGCGATGGGTTTGTGGCCCAGCGAACGCCTCATGGGATGGGCCGACGACCTGGATCACGCGACGCTGGAAGGGTTCGTCCTCGATCCGACCGATGCCGTCATCCCCAGAGCGAGGATCACGCTCATTGAGCAGCAGACGGGAATGCGGCGGACGAGCGAGAGCGATGAGCGCGGATGGTATCGAATGACGGCCCTCGCCCCGGGAACGTATGTGCTTCGCGCGGAGGCGCCGGGCTTCTCCCCGCTCGAATATCGCGAGCTTTCGTTGAAAGCCGGACACACGCAGCGTCTGGACCTACGGCTTCGGCCCGGGAGCCTCGTCGAAGTTGTCACCGTCACCGATGTAGAGCCGATCGATCCGACGCGCACGGTCATCGGTTGGAGCCTGAGGAGCGAGGAGATCGAATCCCTCCCGCTCAACGGGCGAAATCCGCTCGATCTCCTCTTTCTCTTCGCGAGCGTGCAAGCCGAGCCTTTCGAAACGCGCGATCTCGGCGATCCGGCCACGCGCGATGCCGTGCCGGCGCCGCCGCAAGAGGCGGGCATCTTCTCGCTCTCGGGCGGGCGCGCCTACTCGAACAACATCACCATTGACGGCTTCGACAATAACGATGATCGCGCGGCGCGCGAGCGCGCGATTCCCAGCCTCGAATCCATCGCTGAAGTGCAAGTCATCACCAACCAGTACTCGGCCGAGTACGGGCGCGCTTCCGGCGGCCGCATCACTCTCTTCACCCGCCGAGGGGGGAACCAATTCCGCGGAGCGATCTTCGGCGATTTTCAAGATGAAAGCCTCAACGCCAACAGCTTCTTCCGCAACGCGCGCGGGCAAAAGCGCGCGCCGTTCCAACGGCGCGAGTACGGCGGTCGGCTCGGCGGCCCGATCCGGCGCGATCGCTTGCTTTTCTTCGGCGTCGTCGAGCGTCAGGAGGAGCCAGATATGGACGCCATCATCGCTCTGCTCCCGGTGGATCCCCGAGCGAATCCCGCCTATCCCCTGCAAGAGACGCCAACAGGTCGCCCCTTCGTGCGGGACGGCGTCCCGGTCGCCCTCTTCGAGGAGGAGGTGAGCGCACCCGGTCACCGCACATACGTGAGCGGTCGGCTCGATGCCGCATTCGGGGCGAACCATCAACTCGTGTTTCGCTTCGATGTGACCCACACCAATCGGCTGCGCGCACGCGATCACGGGGCGACGCTCCGCGAGGGTCTCGTCAACCGACGGCGCAACTCGATGGCCTATGCCGTCCAAGAGACCTGGGCGCTCGGCTCGCGGTTCCTCAACCAGTTTCGCTTCCAGTATTCGGCGCTCACGCCCACGGCGACGCCCGGCACGATGCGCCCTGGCGTGATCGTCGGCAGCAGCCGTGGCACTACGCTGCCGGTCGCCAGCGGCTTCATCGCGGGAGCCGCCGGGTTCCCCGAGACGCGCGCCGAACGTCGCTTCCAATGGAGCGATCTGCTCACGGGACAATGGGGGCGCCATACGCTCAAGCTCGGTGCCGACGTAATGCACCTGCGCTCGGCCACCCGACAACTTCACCTCTTCTCCGGCTTCTACAACTTCCCCAGCTTTGGCGACTTCGTCGCGAGCGCCCCATCGCGTTACCGACAGCGGATCGGCGAGCCCGAACAACCCATCCGGAACACGATCCTCGGCGGCTTCATCCAAGGGGAGTGGCGCCTCCGCCCGAATCTGACCCTCACCGCCGGTCTCCGGTATGATCGCGAGACGTTGCTCGATCGCGATAAGAACAATCTGGGCCCGCGCTTGGCGTTGGCCTGGGCGCCCGGTCCTCGTGCGAAGACGGTGATCCGAAGCGGCGTCGGCGTCTTCTACAATCGCGTCCTGCTACGCACCATAGAAGACTTCGCCGTGCAATCGCGCCTGTTCGAGATCGATCTCGGCAGTGGCCCCGGCGCGACCGGACGCATCGAGGAATTAAATCGAATCGGTGGTTTCCCCAACATCTTCCCCAATGACCCCACGCATCCGCTGGTGCGCGATCTCATCCGCCCGATCCAGAACATGCGAAGCCTCTCGCCGAACCTTCGTATCCCGTACAGCCTGCAAAGCAGCTTGGGGATCGAACGACGATTCGGTCGAATGCTCACGTTCGAGGTCAGCTATGTCTTCAACCGCACGCTCCGACTTTGGCGCGATCGCAACGCGAACGCGCCGATTCCGCCACCTGGAGGGTTCGTGGCCTTTCTGCTCGATCCCCCTGAGGGCTTCCCCGGTGTCGTGAGGGCTCCCGATGGCAAGACGGCTTTCGACAACAGCGCTCGACAGATCGCCGACGTGGGCGTTCGCTTCGTCCGATTCGATCTGAGCGCCACGCGCTCGCGCGACATCGGGAGCGGAGCCAACCGCATTCGCATTTACGGTCTGAACGCTTTGGGCGGCGGCGCGACGACGACCGATCCCGTGCTTGCCGCTCTGAACGCCGTGCGCGGGTTGCGCCCGAATCCCAATCTCGGAGAAGTCGAAGAGCTTCAATCCGATGGTCGGGCGACCTATCACGGCCTCAACGTGATCGCGAGCGCGCGCTTAGCCCATCGCTTCCGGTTTCGCGCTTCGTACACGCTCTCCAAGCTGATTGATCTCGTGGATGTCAACACCAGCTCGCCGCAGGATGAATTCCATTTCACTCAGGAGCGCGGCTTGGGACGAACGGATGAGCGCCACCGCTTCGTCCTGAGCAGCACGCTGGCGATGCCCAAGGCGCTTGGGGGATGGGAGCTGACGCCCCTTGTGACGCTCTCCTCGGGCCGTCCGTTCAACATCACGACGAACGCGCAAGATCGGAATCTGAGCGATATGCTGACGGATCGGCCGCACTTCCTCGGCCAAGGACCGATTCGCTTCGTAAAGCCGGGCGATACGGCGCGTTCGGAGGCGATGGCCAAACAATTCCTCTTCCCGACGATCGGAACCAACGGCACGCTCGGTCGAAATATGGGACGCGGTCCGGGAACGCGACGCGTGGACGTGCGTCTGTCGCGAGCGTTCCGCGTGAGCGAGCGCCTCCTGCTCCGCCCCTGGGTGAACGCGTACAATCTCCTCAACACGCCGAACTTCCTCATGACGGGATTCCACGGGCCGCTGGATGAGCGCGAGGGCCGCTCCATCTTCCTGCAGCCGCGCGCAGCGCGCCGCCCGCGCACGCTCGAGCTGGGCTTGCGCGTGGAGTTTTAAAGAGGCCAGGCGAGCCCTGCCCGCTCGTGAACGGAATTCGCCGGGAACTGGGGTATGGTCGAAGGTCACCGACAAGAGGCACAGCGTTTGCCCAATGGGCGCATTGATGCTACTCTTTGCAAAGAGGCATGGCACGCGTGGGGGATAGCTACTGCTGGTTGATCGCCGATGATCCGGCTGCGTGTCCGTATCTCGGAGCGCAGGAAGCGCATCTGCTCTCGGACGTGCGCCGCCGGAATCGGGAGAAATGTGTAGGCTGCGAAGAGTTGCGGCACGACCTCGCCGAGTTGCGGCGCACCGGCGGTCCGCTCTTGGAAGCGCTGACGGCGATCCTCGACGAAGCCCTGAATCGGTGCCGCCCGATTCTCCGTACACTGCAGATCAAGGAGGAGCTTCTGGACATCCTCCGGCATCTCTCGCATAGCCTACAGTTGGCGCTCGATCCGGACGAGATCCTCTACAAGGGTCTAGTCGCCTTCACGGCCGGCAGCAGCCTTGGGTTCAATCGCGGGCTCGCCCTTCTGGTCGAGGAGGGGATGCTGTGCGGATATTTCGCCCTGGGCCCGCGCGATGGGGAGGAGGCCGCGCGCATCTGGCAAGAGGTGAATGAGCGAGGGACGACGTTGGCAGACCTCTTGCAATATTCGCCAGAGGTCTTCGCTCGAGAGCGAGAGAAGTTTCGGCCCTGGTTAGAGCGCTTTCGCTTCGCGCTCTCGGAATCCCCGTTCCGCGAAGCCTTCTCGCTTCCGATTCCACACGCGCCGGAGGCAGGACGCGTGCTGGAGATCACCCCGGAGGCACCGCTGCCGGAGGTGCTTCGTGAGTTCTATCGGGAGGCGACGTTCTGGATCGTTCCCTTGCTCTCGCACGAGGAACGGCCTTTGGGAGCGCTGCTGCTCGATAATTTCCTGACGGAGCGTCCGATCTCGGCTGAGGATCGGCTCGCTATGGAGCTGTTCGCCATGGAGATCGCCGTTGCCTTGGAGCGCGGCCTCGCTCACACGGAACTGCGCGAGAAGGTGGAGATGCTCGAAGAAGCCTATCGGCGCATCCAAGAGCATCAGCAGACGATCATTCGCCTTCGAGAAGAAGCGGCTGTCGCCGAGATGACGCTCCAGCTCACGCATACGATCAAGAATCCGGTCGTCGCCATCGGAGGACTCGCCCGGCATCTCCATAAGAAGCTCGACGAGCATTCTCCCTATCGCCGATTCACCGCGGCCATCGCTCAAGAAGCCTCCCGATTGGAGGAGACGGTGCAAGATTTTGTGAAATTCGCGGCGCTGAAGTATGCAACCGAGCGGCACCCGGTGGACGTCAACGGGATCCTCGAACTTTTGGCCCACGAGAAGATGGAGACCCTGCGGCATGGGCCGCCTATCCGGTGGCATCTGGATCTCGCCCCTGTCCCCCCGATTCTCGCCGACGAACGCCAACTCTACCATTGCGTGGAGAATATCGTGAACAACGCCATCGAAGCCATGAGCGATGGGGGCGATCTCTTCATCGAGAGTCGTCGGTCCGATGACGCGATCCTGATCATCGTGAGGGATACGGGGCCGGGCCTGACCGAGGAAGCGGCGCGCAATCTCTTCAAGCCGTTTTTCACGACCAAACCGACGGGGAGTGGACTGGGCCTGTATACGTCCAAACAGATCGTCGAGAGCTTGGGTGGGGAGCTGCAGTTGCTCCGCCAACTCGGCCAAGGGTGCGAGGTCGTCATCCGCTTGCCCATTCCCGAAGCGCCTTCTGAGACCTCCACGGAAGGCGAATTCGGCGCGCGCAGGGCCTCCTGAGGGGTTGCGCGGAAGAGAAGGAGAGCGCTCATGGCGAAGATTTTGATCGTGGACGATGAGCCGAACATCCGGCTCCTCTATAAGGCCGTGCTGACCGAAGAGGGGCACGAGGTCGTCGAAGCCGAGAACGGGCGCCAGACGTTTGAGGCGCTTGAAGGCGAGCCTTTTGATCTCGTGATCCTCGACATTCGTTTGAAGGCCGAGAGCGGGCTCGATCTCCTGCAGGGGATCGTCGCGCGACACCCGCAGATCCCGGTCATCCTCTGCTCGGCTTACGTCGCGTTCCAAGACGATTACACGTCCTGGCTCGCTCACAGCTACTGTGTGAAATCGAGCGATCCCCGCGCGCTCGTGGAAGAAGTGGAACGCGTCCTCGCCCGACGGGCGTCCCCCGGTACGCGCGATCCCGAACCTTGAGCGATGGGCGGCGTGTCCCAGCAACGTATGCAGTTGCTCCTGCTCTGGCACATGCACCAACCGATGTACAAGGATTACCGGACGGGTCGCTACGGACTCCCTTGGGTCTACCTGCACGCGCTGAAGGATTATTACGAGATGGCGTGGATCGTGAGCCGGTACGAACGCCTTCGGGTGACGTTCAATCTCGTCCCCAGCTTGATCGAGAGCCTGGAGGACTATGCGAATGATCGCGCGCAGGATCCGTTTCTGGCGCACTTTCGGAAGGCTCCGGAGGCGATGGATTCGAGCGAGCGCGCTTTCCTCGTGGAGCACTATTTCCTCGTCCCCGCGTCGGCGATCGAGGCACATCCGCGCTATCGCGAATTGCGAGCGATGAAGGACGCGCGCCGTCCGTTCGCGCCTCAGGACCTGCGCGATCTCCAAGTCCTCTTTCATCTGCACTGGCTCGGCGAGAGCTGGAAGCGAACGCACGCGGGGATTCGTGCGCTCGTTGAGAAGCAACGGGGGTATCGGGAGGAAGACAAGCGGCAGCTTCAGGATGTGATGGAGCAGATCTTCCGCGCGACGCTTCCGCTCTACCGATCGCTCTGGGAGGAGGGACGCATCGAGGTCTCGACGACGCCGTACTATCACCCGATCCTGCCGCTGCTTTGCGACCTCGAGATCGCCCGGCACGCGACGCCGGGGATCCGATTGGACGATCTCCACTTTCGCTTCCCGGAAGACGCGCGCGAGCAGATCGCGCGAGCCCTGGAGAAATGCCAGGCCACCTTTGGTCGTCGGCCGCGCGGAATGTGGCCTGCCGAAGGCGCCATCAGCGAGGAGGCGGTGCAGCTCATAGCCGAAGCCGGCATGGCCTGGACGGCGAGCGATAGCGCCGTCCTCGCCCACAGCCTCCCGCCGGAAGCGCGACGCGAGGACGCGCATTGGCACCCCTATCGCTTCGCGCGCCAGGGGCGCGCGATCGCGCTCTTCTTCCGCGATCATGAGCTGTCCGATCTGATCGGCTTCGTCTACCCACGATGGCGGGAGGAGGAGGCCGTGGAGGATTTCCTCCGTCGGCTGCGCGCGATCCACGAGCGCGCACCGAACGCCATCCTCGCCGTCATCCTCGATGGCGAGAATCCGTGGGAACATTACCCGGCCAACGGCTACGACTTCCTCACGCGCCTCTACCGCCGATTGGAAGAAGAGTCGTGGATCGAACCGCTCACGTTCAGTCAGGCGCTCGCCACGTGCGCGACGCTCCCGGAACTGCGACGCCTGCATCCCGGCTCCTGGATCGAAGCGAGTTTCACGACGTGGATCGGCGATGAAGAGAAGAACACGGCCTGGCGATACGTGGAACGCGCGCGGAGGCGATGGGCTGTATCCGCACGCGCGGATCTCTCTGCGACGGGAGAGGCCTCCGCTCAGCTCGCGCGCTGCTCCCTGCTCGCCGCCGAAGGGAGCGATTGGTTCTGGTGGTTTGGCGAACCGCACCACAGCCCTCAGGATCCGATCTTCGATGAGCTTTTCCGGATGCACCTGAAGAATGTGTACGTGGGCTTAGGGCTTGCCCCCCCCTCGTACTTAGAGACGCCCGTGCGCACGGAGCGCAGCCTCATGCTGCGCACGCCGGTGGCGTTCCTTCGCCCGATCCTGGATGGGCGCGATACGCATTACTTCGAATGGGCGCCGGCCGGGATGATCCGCCTGCACGCGCATGGCGCGATGCACCGCGCGAGTGGGCATTTCATGACGCTCTATTTCGGGTTCGATCCCGAACACCTCTATCTCCGCCTTGACTTTCGGGAGAACGCCCGCGCGCTTCTTGAGCGCGCAACGCTGCAGGTGGAGATCTACACGGCGGGTTGGGAGCAACGGTATGAGATCTCGGCCAAATGCCATTCGTCCTCGTGGGCCGTCGCTGACGTCGTCGAGATGGCGTTCTCGCTGTCGGAGCTGAAGCTCGACTTCGGAGAGCCGTTCGATCTCGTCCTCCTGTTGAAGGCGGATGGCCTCTTGGAGCGGTATCCGCCAAGCGGCGCTTTGCGCTTGCAAGCGCCCGGGCGCGAATTCGAGATGGAATACTGGATGGTGTAGGAGGAAGGCCGAATGAATCCCCAGCGCGATACGCTTCGCGAACTGCGATTCGATCCGCTGCGCAACCGATGGGTCATCATCGCAGCTGAGCGGGCGCGACGTCCGAGCGATTATTTGATCGAGGCACGAGCGCCTGCCGAGCGCGAGGGGCGCACGCTCGCGTGCCCATTCTGCGAGGGGAACGAGGATAAGACGCCTCCGGAGATCTTCGCCTTGCGCGAGGCGGGGACGGCACCGAACACACCCGGCTGGCGCGTGCGCGTCGTCTCGAACAAATTCCCGGCGCTGCGCATCGAGGATCAGGCCCGGCGTTACGGCGTCGGCCTCTTCGACGTCCTCAGCGGCGCCGGCGCCCACGAGGTCATCATTGAGACGCCCGACCACACGAAGACGTTGGCCGATCTCCCGCTCCCTTGGGTTCGCGACGTGCTCCTCAGTTATCGCGAGCGCATCCGCGACCTCTTCCGTGACCCCAGGCTCCGCTACATCCTCATCTTCAAGAACCACAAGCCGGAAGCGGGCGCCTCGCTGGCGCACACGCATTCGCAGCTCATCGCGACGCCCATGGTCCCACCCGCTGTCAAGCAGGAGTTGGCCATCTGCCGGGAGAACTTCGTCAAAAAGGAGCGCTGTCTCATCTGCGACATCATCGCCCAAGAGTTGGCCTTCGGCGATCGCATCATCTATCAGGATGAGGCCTTCCTGGTGTGGGCGCCCTTCGCCTCGGCCTTCCCGTTCGAGACGTGGATCTTGCCGAAGACGCATCGGCACGATTTCTCCCGCTTGAGCGACGAGGAGCTCTGGCAAACGGCTCACGCGCTGCGAGTGACGCTTCGCGCCATGAAGCGGCTCCTCAACGATCCGCCCTATAACTTCATCCTGCACACCAGTCCCCCGGCGTTCGCTCGACCCGGCCACCCCGAGTACTGGAGCTCCATCGAATACGACTATCACTGGCATCTGGAGATCGTGCCGCGCCTGACGCGTATCGCCGGATTCGAGTGGGGCGCCGAGCTGTTCATCAATCCGACCCCGCCGGAAGCCGCCGCCGAATATCTGCGCCGGGAGGTCAGCGAGAACATGAAGGAGGAGGAGACCGATGCCGCGAGCCATTGACCTGCACGTCCATCTGCCGACGGCGAGTTTCCTGGAAGGCGCCATCGGCCCCTATCGCGCGGCCGCCGAACGCTTCTTCCGCGCGAGCGTACCCGTCCGTGAGATGGAGGAGGTCGCGCGCTATTACGAGGAACTGGACATCATCGGCGTCCTGCTCGCGTGGGATGCGGAGACGGCGACCGGCCTCCCCCCAGTGACCAATCAAGAAGTCGCCGAGATCGTTCGTCGCTATCCGAAGCGCTTCATCGGATTCGCGAGCGTGGATCCGTGGAAGGGACGACGCGCACTGGAGGAGATCGAGCGGGCGATCACCGAGCTGGGCCTGAAGGGCGTGAAATTTCATCCGAGCCTTCAAGCCTTCTACCCCAACGACCTGCGCTTCTATCCGCTCTACGAGAAGATCGCCGCGCTTGGCGTGCCTGCGCTCTTTCACACGGGCACCAGCGGATTGGGCGCCGGACTTCCCGGAGGCGGCCGTATCAAACTCGACTACGCGCGACCGATCCACGTGGATGCCGTAGCCGCCGATTTTCCCGAGCTGGTCATCATCGGTGCGCACACGGGCTGGCCGTGGCACGAAGAACTGCTCGCCCTCATCGGTCACAAGCCGAACGTCTACATGGACCTCTCCGGTTGGTCGCCGCGCTATATCCCCTCGACGGTCCTGGACGCCGCCCGCCGACGGCTCTCAGACAAGATGCTCTTCGGCAGCGATTATCCCTTCATCACCCCCGAACGGTGGCTCGCCGATTTCGAGGCCCTGGACGGCTTCTCGCCCGAGGTGCGCCGCAAGATCCTCTATGAGAACGCGGCCCGGATTTTGAAACTCACATGAGCGTCACGATCGCGGGGCCTGCTCCAGTCGCTCCAAGAGGCGCCGCAACTCCTCAGCCTCTTGATGAAGGCGCCGTTGTCGGCGAGCGAGGCTCAACAGATACGCCAGATGGATGAGCCAGGCGACGATCATCGCGATGACGAGGTTTCGCATATCCCCCCTCTCACACCGACCGCTCCAGGTGCAACCGATGAAGCCGCGCGCGCAGCTCGGCCAGCTCCGCCCGCTGCCCCTCCAAGCGATACCGCCAGTAAAAGAGCACGACGAAGAGCAAGAGGAACGCCAGGAAACACACATGCAGCGCCAGAAACATGCGCGGGTCAATCCCCGACTGTTCCCCCCCAGCGATGACCGGTCCCGGATGCTGCGTCCGCCAGAGCCGGATCGAGAGATAGACGATGGGGACATCCACGAAAGCGAAGATGCCGAAGGCCGCCGCCCAGACGCGCTGGCTCGGTTGCTCGGCCGCGAACTGCCGCAAGAGGAGATAGCTCACATACAGCAGCCACATCACCAGCGTCGAAGTCAGCCGCGCATCCCACGTCCACCAAATCCCCCACACCGGCTTCGCCCAGATTGGCCCGGTGATGAGGTTCACCGTGCCGAAGACCACGCCCACTTCGGCCGCGCTCACGGCCACGGCATCCCATTTCGGACGCCGCGTCTTCAAATACGCGATGCATGCCAGGAAATTGAGGAAGAAGGCGACGAAGGCCGTCCACGCGGAGCTGACGTGATAGTAGAAGATGCGTTGAACGGTCCCCATGGTCCGCTCCGTCGGCGCGAACCAGAGGGCATGCAACACGCCCAGGACCAGCGCGACGGCAGTGATGCCGACGAGTCCAAACCACCAGCGCGGAAACGTCCACTCGGACCTCATGTCCCCTCCACCACCGTTTCAAAAAGCAGTAGCGCGAGCGTCGTGTAGATCGCGTCGAACGCGATGAGTACCTGAATCCACACGCGCATCGCGCCTTCGCCGAGAAGCGCCACCGCCGTCGCCTCGACGACGGCGATCAGCGCCGGCACCGAGATCGGCAGCAACAGCAATGGCAGCAACAACTCGCGACTCCGCACGTTCGTCGTCATCGCCGCGAAGAACGTCCCGTTCACGACCAGCGCCCACATCCCCAACCCGAGCACCAGGAGCCACGCCCCCACATCGCCGCGAAACGAGAGATCGAAGAAGACGAGAAAAAGCGGCACCAGGATGACCGCCGCCAGAAGCAGGAAGAGGACGTTCGCCACGCATTTGCCCAGGAAGAGCGCGCTCGCCGAGGCCGGCGTCAACCGCAGGGCATCCAGACAATCGTTCACCCGCTCGCGCAAGAACGAGCGATCGAGCACACTCACTCCGGCGAAGAGAAACGCGATCCACAGTACGCCCGAGGCCAAGCGGCGCTCCTCATCCGAAGCCGGCTGGAAGGAGAAGCTGAAGAGCACAAGCACCAAGAGTGCGAAAAAGAGCACGGCGTTGGTCATCTCGCGCGTGCGCGCTTCGCTCAAGAGGTCCTTCGCCACAATGCGCATCGCGGTCGTCCAGTAGCTCATGCGCGCTCCATCACAGGTGGGGAGACCGCCGATCGGCAAGAAGCGGGCGCGCGCCAGGAGCGGACGCGCCCTCGATCAAGGACCAGCTCCCCATCGGCGATCCCTTCCAGCAACTCCGTCTGATGGGTTGTGACCAGCAGCGCCTTCCCGCGCCGGCGCCATTCGACTATCAGCGCTCGCGTGCGCTCGACGCTCGCTACATCGAGACCAGAGAAGGGCTCGTCCAGCAGCAGCAGATCCGGATCCGAAAGTACCGCGCGCGCCAGCGAGACCCTCTTCCGCATCCCATGCGAGAGCGTGCGAACCGGACGATGCCGGAAATCTTCGGCCCCGACCTCTTGCAGCACGCGAGCGATGCGCTCCTCAGCCTCTCGACCCAAGGCATAGAGGGCGGCGTAGAACCTGAGATTCTCCTCGGCCGAGAGATCCTCGTACAAGAATGACGCATGCGCGAGGAGACCGATGCGCCGCTTCACGTCCGGCGTTGGGCGTAGTTGACCGAAGACAAGGACTCGACCTGAGGTCGGCTTCAGCAAAAAAGCGGCCACGCGAAGAAGCGTAGATTTCCCCGCGCCATTGCCGCCGGTGAGGGCCACGATCTCCCCGGGACCGAGGGCGAAACTCACTTGCCAGAGGGCGACGGTCTCCCCGAACGTCTTGCAGACGCCTTCAAAAACGAGCGCCTTAGAGCCAAGGGTCTCACTCATTCGCGAGCACGCGGATCTCAACGATGATTCGTCGCGCGCGCCAGCAGATCACGTCCCCGGCGAAGCCGACGAGCCACCCCCTTCCGCCGGTTCGTACTTGGACGCGCATTTGGCCTGCAGCTTCTGAGCGTGAAAGACGCCGTCCTCGCCCCATCGCCCTTCGACGAGCGCTTCCGCATGATCCACGAAGGTATCGGGCACAGGGTCTCGCCCCACGTAGATGACGGGCAAGGTCTCCGAGTCCTGCTCGAGCAAGAACTTCACGCGCCGCCCTTCACGCTGAATGCTACCCGGAACGACGCGCCCGCCGACCCGTAGTCGCTTCTCCCGAACGTTCTCGCCCATGCGCTTCAATTCGGCGACCGTGATGTAATAGGTCTTGCTCTCCTGCATGCCGATCACGGCCAACCACGCCAGTGCCCCAAGCAGGATCACAATAGCGACGGCGAATTTCACCTTCGGATTGCTCATCGCCTTCCTCCTCGAACGACCCGATCACCGTGGAGCGGTGCGATGCCCCATCGCGCCACAGGAACAAGATACCGCAGAAGTTGTGCCGCGCGCCATGATGCTCGTGCGGCTTTCACGCAGACGTCTCGGCATCGGCACGCAACGCGGCTTCAAGGGCGTGCTGAAGCGCGCGACGCTTGGCCTCATAGTCCGCCTCGGAGATCTCCCCGCGCTGCCGCTGAAGTTCGAGCACAAAGAGTTCCTCCTTCAACGCGTCCATCCGATGGGGAACGCGTGAAGGGGCGCCAGCCGGCTCCTCTTTCGCCCGCATCGCGCGCCCCTTCTGACGCCGCGCGGCGAGCACGCCGCTTGTGGCGAAGGCCACGGCCAACGCGGCCAGAATGATCCACTGCCACTTGGCGATCGGTCCCGCCACGGCGCGGACCGATCCTCTGGTCCCTCCTTCCGACTCCTCTGCCAGAACATTCGGCGCCCGACCGCTCACGCTCACAGCGAGCTCCATCCCGGCGCGCGCATCGTCAAGGACGTACACCGAGAGCCCCTGCTCCGATCCAAGCGGGCGAAAGCCCGGAGCCTCGACCTTCATCGGCTCAGGCACAAGCAACCGCACGCGCTCCACGTTCCAGGGAAGCACTTCGCGAATCTGCGCCCGTTCTTCCTCGTACGGGAGTTGCGTGACGACGAAGAACGGTGTCGTCCCCGGTCGCAGCGGATGCTCGATCCGCCACGTGCCGTCGCCCGCCGGCCGCGCGGCGATCGCTAGCGGCATCCCACTCTCGCCGATCACCGAGACGCGTTCGGGCCGCGCGTCTCCCGGCAGAGCGAACGCGAACATGCCTTCTGGACGAAAGAGCGTCACCGGCGGCTTCGTCTGATTCCGAACGAGGTACTCCCGCCCGACCAAGAGACGCCCTTGCACCGGTTGCACAAGATACGTGAGCCGCTCGACAGCATACGCCCCCCGTTCACGTGCTTCGTAGATGCGCAGCGTGACGGATGCGCTACCAGGGGAGAGCATCTCATGATAGTTGACGCCCTGATGCGTCACCCGCACCATCGCTGGCTTCGTCACCGCCGTCGAGAACGCGAACCGTCCCTGTGCATCCGTACGCGTCCTCTCCGCGACTTGCATCCCCTCCTCGAGCACGACCAGATGTACCTCGACGTCGGCGGCTGGCTTCCCCGTCGTACCGTTGATCACCGTGCCGCGCACCTCAGCCCATACGAGCATCGGCACGCCAAGAAAAATCAGCATCCCACCCCACCGGAGATACGGCCAGAGCGGCCGTTCATAATGATGCCGTCGGTCCACGATCCTCCCTCCATGGTGCGCGCTCCCGCCTCAGTGCGGAGGCGAAACGCGCGCCGCGTCTTCCGATGAGAGCTTCTCCAATTCCGCGAGCACAGCGGCGATCTCGGCCTCCAAGGTCGCGCGCGCCTGCTCGTAATCGGCTTCCGAGAGCTTCCCCGCGCGATATTCGAAGCGCAAGTCCCTCAGATTCTCGAGCAGCTGCTCCTTCTTCTCCATCAGGACGGCCCATCGGTCCCTCATGCGCTCGACCTCCGACCCTTCCTCGAAGAAGACGTACATGAGCGTCACGAGCGTCAGAACGCCGCACAGGATCACGACGAGAATGGTCACGAGGGTCCTCCCAATTCCTTCTCGATCTCCCGACGCACGCGCTCGCGCCACGCGGGATCCTCCAGAATCGGTGCACCTTCCACCGGCGCCATGGCGTGTCGTCGAGACCACCGCCGGAGCACCAGGGCGATGAGCACGAGTCCTCCAGCCGCCGCCGCAAACGGCGTGAGCCAGGCTGCCAGATTAAACCCCTGCGCCGGAGGAGCCGCCAGCACGGCCGTCCCATATTGCTGAATCATCGCCTGAATGGCCAGATCATCGCTCTCATAACGTCGCACGGCCTGTCGCAATGTCTCGATGGCCGGCCCGGAAAACGGACAGTTTCGATGATTGCACTCGACCAAAATCTGATTGCATCCGCAGAGGCAGAGGAGCTTCTTCCCGATGCGCTTGACCCGCTCCTCGAACATCTGCGCGGATTGTGCCCGCACCAAGTGCGGAGCGATGACGAGCGCTCCGAGAAAGAGGAGCCCGATCCATCGCCCGCGATGCCCTTCAATCGCCCTTCGCATACGCAACCTCACGTTCCCGAGCCCGGGCGCGCTCGGAGACGGCGACCTTCATCGGCCGACGCCCGGGATATAACGCGACGAGCGTCCCCAAGAGCACGATCCCTCCACCAATCCACAACCACCGCACGAGCGGATTCACATAGGCATGGATGATCGGCATGCCCGTCTCCGAGTTCACTCCCGCGAAGTAGATATAGAGGTCCTCGCGCCATCCCGAATGGATCGTCACCTTTGTGAGCGGCTGCTCGCTCGCCGTGTAGAGCCGTCGCTCCGGCTCAAGCGTCGTGAGCCGTTCATCGCCCCGACGCACCTCGAGCGTGAGGCGCTCGTAGATATAATTCGGCGTCTCTCCCCGCGCCCGATCCTTCAAGGTCACGGCATAGCGCCCCAGCTCCATCGTCGAGCCCACGGTCATCTCCATCTCGCGCTCTTTCTCGAAGGCCGATCCGGCGATCCCGATGGCCATCACGACGATGCCGAAATGCACAACGTACCCTCCATATCGTCGCGTGTTCCGCAGCACTAGTTCCAGAAGCGCGTGCGCCCACGTCCGCCCCGTCTGCGAGCGGATGACGCGCGCCCCCCGATAGAACTCGCTCACAATGGTCACGGTCACAAATGCCGAGAGTCCGAAGGCCAGAAGGGCATAAGGGTCTCGTACGCCGAAGACGAAGAGAAGCGCGCCGGTCGCCGCCCCAATGAGCGTCGGATACGTGAAATTCCGCTTCAGGCTCTCCCACGACGTCCGTCGCCAGGCCAAAAGCGGCCCTACCCCCGTCAGCAACAGCAGAAGCAGAAAGATCGGGATGTTCACCCGATTGAAGAACGGCGGCCCGACGCTCACCTTGCTCCCGGTCACCGCCTCCGAGATCACCGGAAAGAGCGTCCCCCAGAGCACGGCGAAACAGGCCGCCAGCAACACCAGATTGTTGAAGAGGAAGGAAGACTCGCGCGAGAGCACGGCTTCCAGTCGATGTTCGCTCCGCAAGTAGTCCCGACGACGGGAGAAGAAGAACAGGCACACGGCGAAGACCAGCAACAAGAATCCGGAGAACCAGTGCCCGATCGGCGATTGAGCGAACGCATGCACCGAACTCACCACGCCCGAGCGCGTCAGGAACGTGCCGAAGACGCAAAGTAAGAAGGTGATGAAGACGAGCCAGACGTTCCACACCTTGAGCATGCCCCGACGCTCCTGCATCATCACCGAATGGAGGAAGGCCGTCCCCGTCAGCCAAGGCATGAACGACGCGTTCTCAACAGGATCCCATCCCCAGTACCCCCCCCACCCGAGGACGGCATACGCCCAGTGCGCCCCCATCAAAATGCCCAACGTCAGAAAGCCCCAGGCGATCATCGTCCACCGGCGCGTGACGTGAATCCATCGTTCTCCCGGCGAACGCATGATCAACGCCGCGAGCGCGAAGGCGAAGGGGACGGAGAAGCCCACATACCCGAGATAAAGCGTCGGGGGATGCAAGACCATCTCCGGATATTGCAGCAACGGATTCAATCCGCGCCCGTCCGCCGGTACGAACGGACGCGTCGTCCCGTCGGACGCGATCTCCGCCAGAACGCGGAACGGACTCACGACGAAAGCATTCAGGATGAGGAAGAAGAGTTGAATCCCGGCCAGGATCACCCCGGCGAGCGGCCGCAATTCTCCCTCCTCCCGGTGCTTCAGGAGCACGAAGAAGATATAACCGGAGAGAATCCAACTCCAGAAGAGGAGTGACCCCTCTTGCCCCGACCATAGCGCCGCGAATTTATACAAGAAGGGGAGATCACGATTGCTGTGATTCGCCACATAGGCGATCGAGAACTCGTCCGTGAGAAAAAGCCCCCACAGGCACGCCATCGCGACGCTCAACGTGGGGAAGATCACGACGCCCGCTCGCCGCGCCGTCGCCCGAAGGACGGGATGCTTCTTCAGATGGGCGACGATCCCGGCCAGGAACGCATACGCACAGGTCGTCAGAGCCAACAAAACGGCGAAGGAGCCCAATGAGTCCATCATTCGCACCTCTCTCCCCTGGAGAGCTGAAGGTAAATGGTACCCGCGCCCCTCCGGGAGCGTCAAGCACTGAAGCTCTCCGGGATCGGACCGAGCCCCATGGGATCGAAAAGGAAGCCGCCTCGCATCACCGGGTGAGTCTCACCGCGCGGCGAAATGGCGCAGGAGCCAGTCCTCCGAACCATGGAGGTCCGGAATGGCCTTCACGATGTCGGCGTCTCGGGCCCAATCCACAGGCTCAGTCGTAGTACTCCAAGCCGAGGTGAGTGATCAACTCCTCACCGCGCAGGTAGCGGAGCGTGTTCTTGAGCTTCATCAGCTGAATGAAGAGATCGTGCTCCGGGTAGAGGCCGGGCGCCGTCATCGGGCTCTTGAAGTAGAAGCTCAGCCACTCCTGAATCCCCCGCATGCCGCATCGTTGAGCGAGATCGAGAAAGAGCACCAGATCCAGCACCAGAGGCGCTGCCAGGATGGAGTCCCGACAGAGGAAATTGATCTTGATCTGCATCGGGTAACCGAGCCAGCCGAAGATGTCGATGTTATCCCACCCCTCCTTGTTATCGCCGCGCGGCGGGTAGTAATTGATGCGCACCAGATGAACGAAATCCTTATAGAGATCGGGATACAGCTCCGGTTGCAGGATGTAGTCCAGAACCGAGCGCTTCGACTCCTCCTTCGTGCGGAAGCTCTCGGGATCGTCGAGCACTTCCCCATCGCGATTGCCGAGGATATTGGTCGAGTACCATCCGCTCAGCCCGAGCAGGCGCGCTTTGAGCCCCGGCGCGATGATCGTCTTCAGGAGCGTCTGTCCGGTCTTCAGGTCTTTCCCCGCGATGGGGACGTTGTTCCGCTGGGCCAGCTCGATGAGCGCCGGGATGTCCACGGTGAGATTGGGCGCGCCGTTGGCGAACGGGACGCGGCAGCGCAAGGCGGCGTAGGCATAGATCATCGAGGGCGCGATGTGCGGGGAATTCTCCTTGAGCCCGCGCTCGAAAGCTTCGAGCGAACCGTGCACCTCGGGCCTCGGCTCCATGTAGATCTCGGTCGAACCACACCAGATCATGACCAGGCGCGCACAGCGATGTCGGGCGCGGAACGTCTCAATGTCCTCGATGAGTTGCTCGGCCAGTTCGTGCTTCGTTCGTCCGGTCTTCACGTTCGGCCCGTTCAAGCGTCGCACGTAGGCTTGATCGAAGACGGCCTTCATCGGTTTGATCTCCCGCAGCTCCGACTCCAGGAGGGCGAGCAACTCCTTCTCCAGGACACCGGCATGCAGTGCCGCCTCATAGGCGTCGTCTTCGAAGATGTCCCATGCGCCGAAGACGAGGTCCTGCAGTGATGCGAGCGGCACGAAGTCTTTGATCTTCGGCACGCGCCCCTCGGTGCGTTTCCCGAGTCGAATTGTCCCCATCTGGGTCAAGCTCCCGATGGGTTTGCCGATGCCGCGGCGAATGGCGTAAACGCCCGCGATGAACGTCGTGCTCACGGCGCCCAAGCCAACGAGCAGCACGCCGAGCGTCCCCGTCGGCTCCGCGATCTTCACGCCCCTTTCGATCATCGTCCTCTCCCCCCTCGCGAAATACGGTTCACGGAATCCTCTTCTGTGAAGGGCCAGTATATGCCGAGGCGCGGTCGCGCGTCTCGCGCCGGCTTGCTCAAATTTCGCGCTCGCTTGCGCGTTCACGCGCTTCCGCGGCTCGCCCTTCGGCGAAGTTCCCGCGCACCTGACGCGAGCGCGATCTTGCGTGGTCTTGTTTTGCCGAAGGCTCTCCACGTATCATGAGAAGGTGATCGTTCAAACCGGAGATCTTCGACGAGGCGGCTGATGAAGCTTCCCGACGGAACGGAGATTCGCACGCTGACGGTCTCGGCTTCCGAAGCGGGAGCGCGGCTCGATGTGTATCTGACGCGCGCTCTCGCGGAGCTGAGCCGCACGCGCCTTCAGGCCTTGATCGAAGACCAGGCCGTGCTTGTGAACGATCGTCCGGCCAAGCCGAGCTATCGCGTGCGCGCGGGCGATCGCATCGAGATCGAGCTGCCACCCCCTCCGACGTTGGAGCTGCGACCGGAGCCGATCCCCCTCACGATCGTGTACGAGGACGAAGACCTGCTAGTCGTGGAGAAACCGGCAGGGATGGTCGTCCATCCGGGAGCCGGCGTCTCCGGAGGGACGCTCGCCAACGCGCTCTGCTTCTACTTCCAGCAACCCTCCGTCGCCGGCGGAACGCTGCGACCGGGGATCGTACACCGACTCGATCGGGAGACGTCGGGCCTCCTGGTCGTCGCCAAGAACGAGCGCGCGCACGAGGCGCTCTCAGAGCAATTCTCCCGACGCGAAGTGCAGAAGTTCTATCGGGCGCTCGTCATCGGACAGGTGACACCGCGCGAGGGGTGCATCGCCGCGCCCATTGGGCGTCACCCCGTTCACCGCACGATGATGAGCGTTCGTCCTCCGGGGCAGGGGCGCGATGCCCTCACGCTCTATCGCGTGCTCGAGACGATCGGAGACTTCTCTTTGTTGGACGTGAAGATCAAGACCGGGCGCACGCATCAGATTCGCGTGCACCTCCACTCGCTGGGTCATCCCGTCGTCGGCGATGCCGTTTATGGGCGTGCGCTCTGGACGAAGGTCCGAGATCCGGTGCTCCGCCAGGCGATGGTGCAACTTGGCCGCCACTTCCTGCACGCGTATCGGCTCGGCTTTCGCCACCCGCGATCAGGGCGGAAGATGGAATTCACTTCCCCTTTGCCCGAAGAGTTGGAGGCGTTCCTCGCGCTCGCCCGCGCGCGAGCGGTGACCTCGGTGGCGTGAGTGGCTTCCGAACGCCGGATCACCGCGCCAGCTTCACCTCCGTCCAATACCGATCGTAGAGCACGGTCGTCGGACCCAGGTCCTGCAAGTATTCGCTCCGGCGCAACACCTCGGGGGGGAGAGAGAAGATCGGATGCCGTTGCAGCTCCGGACGCAGCCGCGGCCACGCCGAACGGTTGGGCATGAGGTACATGATCTCGTTCATGTTCTCGGCGGCGACGGTCGGGTCCAACAAGAAATTGATGAACTCATGGGCGAGATCGGGACGCTCGGCCGAGCGCGGGATGCAGAGATTGTCCACGATGAGCGTCGTCCCCTCGCGCGGGATCACGAACTCGATGTTCGGATTCTCCCGACGCGCCTTGAGGATCTGTCCATCCCACGCTTGAGCGATCCACGCTTCACCGCTCAAAAGGAGTTGGTCGAAATTCGCACTGTCGTAGGCGCGCACGAGCGGCTTCTGTCGGCGCAGCAGATCGCGCGCCTGTCGAAGCTGCTCCGGATCGGTGCTGTTCAGGGAATAGCCGAGAAGCTTCAACGCGGCGCCGAACACCTCGCGCATGTCATCGAGCATCACGATGCGCTCGCGCCATCGCGCCTCCCAGAGATCAGCCCAGCTCCCGATGGGGGCGGCGATCTTGTCCTTCCGGTATCCGATGCCCGTGATCCCACGCGTATAAGGAAGCGAGTAGGTGTTCGTGGGATCGAATGGGAGACCAAGCGCTGAAGGGTCGAGATGTCGGAGGTTCGGCAGCCGCGTCAGATCGAGCGGTTGCAACAGGTTCTCCCGAATGAGGATGCGCACCATGTAATCGCTCGGGACGATGAGGTCGTAAGTGACCACGCCCGCCTGCAGCTTCGCCAGGAGCGCTTCGTTGGAATCGTAGGTCTCGATGTTCACTTTGACTCCCGTCTTCTCCTCAAAAGCGCGCACGACGCGCGACGAGATATAATTGGACCAGATGAGCACGTTCAACGTCGCGCGCGGGCGCCGCGCGACGCTGTCGCCGAAGGCGAAGCCCACTAATCCCAACAGGAGGAGCCCGACCAACACCAGATGCGTGCGCGTCATCCCCCGCCGCTCGATGCGGAAGGCCAAGGCCATGAGCGCGAGCGTCACCAGAAGCAGGAGCGTCGAAATGGCGTTCACCTCGGGCGTGATCCCCGTCTTGATCATCGAATAGATGCGCAAAGGGAGCGTCGTCGCGCCGGCTCCGGCAACGAACGACGTGATGACGTAGTCATCGAGCGAGAGGGTGAAGACCAAGAGCGCCGAGGCCGCGATCGCCGGAGCCAGAAGCGGCAGGGTGACCTTCCAAAAGACGCGCCACGGATTGGCCCCCAGGTCCATCGCCGCTTCTTCCAATCGCGGATCGAGCGTGGCCAGACGCGCGCGCACGACGAAGAAGACGTAGGAGACGCTGAAGGCGACGTGAGCGATGAGGACCGTCAGCAACCCGAGCCGCAGACCGATCCAGCCGAAGAAGGTGACCGACGCGAATCCGACGACGATCTCCGGCACGACGATCGGCAACACAAAGAGCGTTTCCGAGAGCGAGCGCAGACGTCCGCGCCATCGCTCCAGCGCGAGCACGGCGCTCGTCCCCAGCGCCGTGGCGATGAGCGTCGTGAGCGCAGCTATCAGCAAGCTCGTGCGCAGAGCGTCGAGCATCGGCGGATTGCTGAGGGCCGCTTTGTACCACGTCCAAGTGAATCCGCGCCACACGGCCAGAAGCCGCGAGTCGTTGAAGGAGAAGACGGCCAGCACGAGGATCGGTGCATAGAGGAACAGATAGGTCGCCCCCATCCACACCGCGAGGATCGGCGATGTCCGGGCACGCGCACTCATCGTCCTCTCCTTGAGCGCGCCGTGCGCGAGGCGATCCACAGCAACGCCAGCACGACGACGACGAGCAGGACCGAGAGCGCTGAGCCCATCGGTTGATTCCGCTGCACGAACTGATTCTGGATGACCGTGCCGATCATCGCCGACTTCGCCCCGCCGAGCAAATCCGGCGTGATGAATGCCCCCAGGCTCGGGATGAACACGAGGACGATCCCCGTGATGATCCCCGGCCTCGTCAGCGGGAGCACAATACGCCAGAAGACCTGGCGGCGATTCGCTCCGAGGTCCATCGCCGCTTCCATCACGCGCACATCCACGCGCTCCAGCGCCACATAAAGCGGCAGGATCATGAAGGGCAGTTCGCCATAGACCTGTCCGATCACCACGGCGAAGTCCGAGTAGAGAAGCCAGGAGATCGGACGCTCGATCACCCCCAGAGCGAGCAGCGTCGTATTCACAAAACCTTCCACGCGAAGCAGGAACATCCACGCATATGTGCGCAACAGGAAGCTCGTCCAGAAGGGGAGAATCGAGAGGACCAGCAGCAGATTCTTCCACTTCGGATCAGCGCGCAGGGCGATGTAGTAGGCGACCGGATAGCTGACCACCAGGCAGAGCGCCGTCGTCACCGCCGCCAGGGCGAAGGAACGCCCGTAGACCCAAAGGTAAAGGGGGGCCATCGCCTGCCGATAATTCCACAGCCCGAACGTCCACCGCACACCGCCGTAGAGGCCGCGTTCGGCGAAACTCATGACGACGATGAGTCCTAACGGGAGGAGGAAGAACAGGAGCAACCAGAGGGCAGAAGGGGCGAGCAGCAACCAACGGTTCGCATTCGTCTCCCGCATTTCGTCCTCACCGAGAGAGGACGACGATGCTCTCGCGCGTCCAGCAGAGGAAGACGCGCTGCCCGTCACGGAAGGCGTCGGCTTTCGAGCCCGGGCGATTCGGCTCGGTCACGGTGACGTAGTGCTCCCCGACGCGCACGCGCCAATGCGTGGCTTCGCCCAGATACAGGCATTCCTCGATCACCCCCTCCAGTTGCACGAGATCGGTCCGGCGCAACGGGCGCGCGCGCAAGGCGATCTTCTCCGGGCGAATGGCCACCTGAGCCCGCGAGCCCTCGATTCGCCGCCCGTTAAGCGGGACCCGCACCGTGTGCCCGCACAGCCCCAGGAGCGCATCGCCGTTCTCACGGTGCAGGATCTCGGCCTCCAAGACATTGGCCGCCCCGAGAAAGGTCGCGACGAAGGCCGTCTCCGGACGCTCGTACACCTCGCGAGGCGTGCCGATCTGTTGCAGGCGTCCATCGGCGATCACGGCGATCCGATCCGACAGGGCCAGGGCTTCTTCCTGATCGTGCGTGACCAGGAGAAAGCTGATGCCGACCTCGCGCTGCAAGCGCTTCAACTCGCGTTGCATCTCTTTGCGAAGTTGGAGATCGAGCGCCGCCAGCGGTTCATCCAGAAGCAGCGCTTCCGGCTCCAGCACGAGCGCGCGCGCCAGGGCCACGCGCTGCTGCTCGCCGCCAGACAGCTCGTGCGGCCATCGCCGTTCGTATCCCGAGAGCCGCACCAACTCCAACGCCGCGGCAACCCGTCGCTCGATCTCCCGTCGCGAGAGCCGCTTCTGCTCCAGTCCGAAAGCGACGTTCCGATACACGTTCAGGTGTGGGAAGAGGACATATTGCTGGAAGACCGTGTGCACGCGCCGCCGATAGGGGGGGACGTCGGTCACGTCTTCACCGCCCAAATACACGCGCCCGTCATCCGGTCGTTCCAACCCGGCGATCACCCGCAAGAGCGTCGTCTTCCCCGAGCCCGAAGGACCGAGCAACGTGAGGAACTCGCCGCGTTCGACTTCCAACGAGACCGCCTCAAGCGCTGTGACCGCACCGTAGCGCTTGGTCACGCCCTCCACGCGAATCGCACTGGTTGCGGTCGCCATCGTTCGTCTTCGGGGCTATAAAATAAACGAGTCGGCAGGTCCGGCGCAAGCCTCCGAAGATGCGAACACCGCGCGGCGGTGAGCGTTTCCTCGCCGAAGGCGCTGCGCGCGCTCGAAGCGGCTCTCTCTCAGGGGACGTCGCCGAAGGCCCCCTCGATCAGTTCGCACAAGATGTGGCCGAGCGTGATATGCGTCTCTTGAATGCGCGCCGTCTCTTCCGAGGGGACGACGAGCGGCACATCCACGAGCCGTCCGACCGGACCCCCGTCGCGCCCCAGCAGGCCAATCGTGCGCAGACCGAGCCGTCGCGCCGTCTCCACAGCGCGCACGACATTGGGCGAACGACCGCTCGTGCTGATGGCGACGGCGACATCGCCCGGTTCCCCGAGCGCCTCGATCTGTCGGCTGAAGACGTCCTCGAACGAAGTGTCGTTGGCGATCGAGGTCAGAATGGACGTATCCGTCGTCAGCGCCAGAGCGGCGAGCGCTGGACGCTCCCGCCGATAGCGATTGACCAATTCCGCGGCCAGATGCTGCGCATCGGCCGCGCTGCCGCCGTTCCCGAAAAAGAGGACCTTATGGCCGGCGCGCAGCGCGGCGATCATCAGCTCGGCCGCGCGCGCCACTTCCTCGGCATGCGCTTCGAAGAAGCGCTCTTTCACGCGCACGGATTCGCGAGCCGAGGCTTTGATGCGTTCGACGGTCGTCATAGCGAGCCCTCGCGCACGTGGTGCATGCCTACCGGAAAATATCGCGCCAGGCGGCGACGCCCCCCCAATTCAGCCGCGCGCCCACGCGGAAATTGAGCTTCGGCGCGGGATAGCCGAAGACCTCCGTATACCGCTGATTCAACACGTTCTCAATGACGGCCACAAGCGTGAGGCGATCGTGCGGCCGAACGCTCAGGCTCACGTCCAGCTTCTGATACCCCGGATTCAGATTGCGATTCGGCAGAAGCATCGAGGGGCCGAAGAAGGGGTCCGAGAGGAACGTGCTCGTGTCACGGCGGCCGACGAACGATCCGACGACCGCCGCGCTCCAGCGCGAGCGCGCCCACCCTAGGAGCAGACTCCCCACATGGGGAGGGCGTTGAAAGGGACGCGCGCCCACCAGCGGCGCGAACGCGCCGATGGGAATGCCAGGGAACGCCGGATTGAAGGAAGGTCGTAACGCATCGCTGGAGAACGAGCGCAGAATCTTCGCATCCACGTAGGTGTAACTCCCGCGCGCCATGAGCCCGTGGCCGAGATCGGCCAGCAGCTCGACCTCCGCACCGCGCGCGCGAAACGTCTGCGCGTTCACGTTCGCCCCAAACGGCGTCGCCTGCGCGACTTCGGCCGGAACCCCAAGCTGCACAAGCGCCGATCGCGAGAGGAATTCGATCACGTTCTCGAACCGATTGTGAAAGAGCACAAGCGACAGGCGCGCGTGATTCCACCCGAAGTTCTGATCCAGACCGACCTCGAAGCTGCGATTGCGCTCCGGTCCGATGGGCGCGATCCGAAAGCGCGCGATCAGCGCTTCGCCCGATTCCCCCAGGCGGCGCAGCACGGCGAAGAGCGACGATCCCTCCTGGAAGATGCTCGGCTCCTTGATGCCCGTGCCGAAATAGAACCGCAGCTTCATCTCGTTCCACCAGGACGATGTCTCCCCGCGTCGCAGCACATACGCCAGCGAGACGCGCGGATTCGCGTCCACGCCGAACACAGCATTATCCTCGATGCCCACGCCCGCCGTCACAAACAATCGCGCCACCCAATTATACTGGCCCTGGAGGAAGTAGCTGAAATTATTCCGCGCGACGCGTTGCGCGCCCGAACGACCGCGCTCGTTCTCGTAGCGAAAACCAAACGTGCCCGTGAACGCCTCCCCCACCGATACATCCGATTGCGCGAAGAGCGATTGTCGTACCGTGTCGGTCACGAACGTTTGCGGATAGACGCCGCCGAAGTCCAGGATCGCGCGCCCGCTCACGCGAAATCCGTTCCCCCCGACGATGGTGACCGGGGCGCCGAGATACACCGGGCCGAAGCCGAAGGGATCAAAGGGTTCACCCGTCGGCGCCGGATTCGTGAAACGACTC
The DNA here is from genome assembly GCA_030550025.1 of Acidobacteriota bacterium. Lineage (GTDB taxonomy): Bacteria > Acidobacteriota > Blastocatellia > HR10 > HR10 > HR10. The sequence goes on from JAUQQC010000005.1 coordinate 152,598, forward strand.
ATCGAATGGACCGAGGAGAAGCGGATCTGATTCTGCCAACGGCGCATCGCATGATGCCGTCCGCTCAGCACCACGTAAGTCTCGCGCCCGCGCATAGTGGAATCATCGGGAATGCCGTAGAAGTCGAGCGCATTGGGCACGCCGAGCGCCATCACCGTGTGACGGAGCACCAGGCGAACCTCCGACGCGACGCTCGGTTGCCAGCCGAAATTCCCGGCATACGTCCCGTTGTGGTAGGCGTGATGGGGAAGGTGATTGTCCGTGTCGTAGCGACTGAAACTCGAAGCGTAATCGAACGCGCGAGCCGCTCCGGATAAGGACACCTCCTGCCGCAGGCTGCGATAGCTTCCCCCTTCGATGGCATACCCGAACACAGGGATGCGCGCGTGCTCTCGTCCGCGACGGGTGAAGATTTGGAGGACACCACTTGTGGCATCCGATCCATAGAGGACGCTGTTGGGATTTCGCATGACCTCGACCCGTTCGATTTGCGTCCCCACGAGCGTGGAGAAGTCGAAGAAGCCACCGATCTGATTGATCGGCGCGCCATCGAGCAACACCTTAGTGAAGCTGCTGTTCCCCCCCCGCACGAAGAGGCTCGCCTGTCCCCCGCGTCCCCCAGTCTGCGCGACATGCAGGCCGGGGATGAGCCGAAGGAGCTCCAGGACATGCACCTTCGCCTGACGCCGGAAGTCGTCCTCTTCCACCACGGCGACCGAGGCGCCCAATTGCGCTCGCGGGACTTCGGTCCCCGTCGCCGTCACGACGATCTCCTCCCGCAACGGGCCAACCGAGAGCATGACGTCCAGGACGCGCACGGCATTCGCCGGCACGAAGACGTTCGAAATCGTGCGCGGCGCAAACCCCTCTCGTTCCACGCGAAGGTCGTAGAGGCCGCCGGCCAGTCCCGCAAACCGATAGCGTCCGCTCTCGTCCGCGCTCGCGCGCGCGACCTGCTGCCCATCCCGAAGGAGCACGATGGAAGCTCCGGGAAGGACGGCACCAAGTGGATCGGTGATCCGTCCCTCGAGCGCGCCACCGGGTGCGCGCTGCCCGGCGAAGACCGATGCGCACAGAAGAAGACCACCCAGGATCCATCCGACGCTCGAAAGCATCTGCCGATTTTTTCGCATCTCCCTCCTCCCTGACAAAAATTCAGCGCTCCCGCTGGAGCACGAACTTCGGAGCGGACGCCGCTCCATTGGTGCGCTCACCCGATGGATTGCCGCCTCGATCAGGGATCGGCCCCACGAAGGTGATCCGCGGCGCTCCGCTCAGTGGATGGCGATCCACGAGGAACTCCGCCTCGAAGGCCTGCCGGAGTCTCTCTTCAGTGAACACTTCATGAGGCGGCCCACAGGCGATCACCTGCCCATCCTTCAACAACAGCACGCGGTCGGCGAATTCGGCCACGAGATTCAGCTCGTGCGCGATGAAGACCGTCGAGAGCGCGCGCTCGCGCGTAATCCGTCGGATGAGCGCGAGCATCTCGACTTGAAAGCGCACATCCAGATTCGCCGTCGGCTCATCCAACAGCAGCGCGCGGGGTTCCCCGGCGAGAGCGCGCGCCAGGACCACGCGCTGCCGCTCGCCTCCGGAGAGTTCGGCAAGCTCCCGATCCTTGAATTCCAACGCGCGCATGAGGCGGAGCGCCGAGAGCGCGATCTGCCGGTCCCGCTCGCTCTCGAAGCCGAAGCCATTCGAATACGGGAACCGCGCGTGCAGGACGTATTCGAGCACGGTCATCGGAAAGCCGAGCTTCGGCTCCTGGAGGACGACGCCAAACCGTTGCGCCAACTCGCGAGGAGAGAAATGCCCAAGCGGCTTCCCCTCCCACAGAACCTCGCCTCGCTGCGGGCGCAGCAGCCCACGCATCAGTCGGAGCAGCGTCGTCTTCCCCGATCCATTCGGGCCGATCACGGCGACGAGTTCTCCCGAAGCGACGACGAGCGAGACGCCAGCGAGCACCGGTCGAGCGCTCCGTTCATAGGCGAACGTGACGTCGCGCACTTGGAGCATCGCTCATGCCCTCCGCAAAAGGAGGATGAAAAACGGCGCGCCCAGCGACGCCATCACCGCGCCGACGGGCAACTCGCGCGGCGCCAGCGCCGTCCGCGCCACCGCATCGGCGAGCACAACGAGAATCGCACCCGAGAGCGCAGCTGCCGGGATCACCAACCGATTGTCGCTCCCCCAGAGCATGCGCACAAGATGCGGCACCAAAAGCCCGACGAACCCGATTGCGCCGGCCACTGAGACAATCGTCCCGGCCAGCAACGACGCCAGCAGATAAGCCGCCGTCTTCACGCGCTCCACGTCCACGCCAAGCACGCGCGCGTCCTCTTCCCCCACCATGAGGAGGTTCAACCGGCGCGCGTGCGCATACGCCACGGCGGCTGCCCCAAAGACGATCCCGAGGACGAGTGGGAGCAGACCGTTCCCCCCTCCGCTCAGATCGCCCATCATCCAGAAGGTGAGCCCGCGCAGATGCGGATTCGGCACCAGAGCGAGCACAAGCGCGACCGCTGACCACAGCAGCGTCGCCAAGATCAACCCGGCGAGGACGAGACGTTCGGTGGAGATCCCCGTCCGACCGCGGCTCAGTCCGTAGACGAGCGCCGTCACCAGCGCGGCTCCAGTGAAGGCGAGCAACGGACGCAGAAGCGGCAGCTCCGCAAAGCCTAGGACGGCGAAGATCGCGCCAAGCGCCGCTCCACCGGAGATGCCAAGCACATACGGTTCGGCCAGGGGATTCCGGAGCAGCGCCTGAAGCAAGACCCCAGCGACGGCCAGCGCCGCACCGGCTGCAAGCCCCAGCAGAACGCGCGGCCCTCGAATTCGCCACACGATCGTGTCCGAGACGGTCGGCTCTCCCGCGCCGCCGAATAGATGCGTCCGCAAGACCTCCGCCACGGCCTCGCGCGACACAGGCTCGCTCCCCATATGAAGGGCGGCCGTCGCGATGAGCAACAGCAGCAGCGCAAGCACCCCGCAGACGACGGCGACTTTCTTCGGCGTGGCTGGCCCGCGCTCAAAAAGCGAGCGCCCCAAGACACGATGCGCTTCCACCATCGCCAAGCGGTAGCGGATCATCGAAAGGCCTCCGGATGAAGGACGCGCGCCAGTTCCTCGACGCCCTCGATGAGCCGAGGCCCGGGACGCATGAGCAGATCAGTGTGGATCGCATAGACGCGCCCACGCCGCAACGCCGGCGTCGTCTCAAGCTCCGGCCAGCGCATGTCCGCGAGCCGACGCGTAGTGCGCTCGCGCGAAGGGAGAATGATCACCTCCGGAGCGCGCGCGAGGACAGTCTCCAAACTGTAGGGCGTCCATTCCCGCTCGGCGTCGGCCGTGATGGATTGACCGCCCGCCTGCTCGACGAGATCGGTCATGAAGGCGCCGCGCCCAGGGACGATCAACGGATCGCGCTGAATGACCATGAGGACGCGCGGCCGCGGCCGCCCGCGCACTCTCGCGCGAATGTCCTCCAGTCGAGCGCGCAGCGCGCGCACCACGCGCTCGGCCTCCTCGCGGCGCCCTGTGATCTCACCCAGGTTCTCGAGCGAACGCAGGACGTCCTCCACGCGATCAGCATTCACGACATAGAGGGGAACGCCAACCTCCTCCAATCTTCGGGCGAATCGCTCCAGTTGCGTCGCCGTCGAGATGATGACCAGATCCGGCCGCAGCGCCAGGATCCGCTCCAAACTCGGGTTGAGGACATCGCCGACCTTCTCCTTGGCGCGCGCAGCCGGAGGATAATCGCAGTAGCTGGTCACACCCACGACGCGCTCCCCCAAATCGAGCGCAAAGAGCATCTCGGTGACGCTGGGGGCGAGCGAGATCAAGCGCTGCGGAGAGGGCGGAATCGCCACGCGCCGGCCGATCTCATCGGTGACGATCCGAAGCTCCGCAGATCGAGGCGCGCCCTCTTGTGAGGAGAGGGGACGACAAGCCCACAAGAGGAGAAGCAGGATGGGGAGGAGAAGAAAAGCTCGCATTGACGTTGGCATCCCAGCGTCACCTCGCGCCAGTTTCTGCCACACGCGAGCGGGCAGGTCTCCTGACTGAGTCCCTGGCTCATCCGCGCGATGAGCAGGTCAGCGCCTTCCCAACCCCTTCGGGCCAGTGGCCTGAGTGCCGACCATGCGGGACATCACAGTGGCGAGGGCCGTGCCGGATTCGCACCGGACTTCCCTATTCTCCCGAAGTACCCTCATGCCTGCAGGCCTTCGGGCACCCGCCGCGTTGTGAAAGAACCCATCAACAGGGGGAAAGCGTAGTACTCGAAGCGCAGGGATGTCAAGCTCGCAAAGAGCCGAAGGAGCGCGATTCGCCCACCGCCCGCAGTGAATCCCTCACGGCCGAGGCGACGGTCTACCATGACAGGAGCGAGCTCCGACGAGCCGCCCTGCTGCGAACGCCCTCGCGAGGATCGCTCATGCGGTGGGAAAAAAGCGGATTTACAAATTTCCCGAAACGGAATCTCCCGAATGGGCATCTAAGCGGGTGGTAGTGGAGATCAGAAGCGAGGAGGCGAACGATGATCTGGGAGCGAATCGGACAGGTGCTGGCACCGAGTGTGGCGGTGGATCTGGGGACGGTGAACACGCTCATCTACGTGCGGCATCGCGGGATCGTACTCGCGGAGCCGACGGCCATCGCTGTGGATCGCGCTGACGGTCGCGTCCTGGCCGTCGGGCGCGAGGCCATGCACATGTTAGGTCGCGAGCCGCGAGAGATCGCCGTACATCGTCCGGTGCGATCGGGCGTGGTGGCCGATTATGAATTGGCGGAGAAGCTGTTGCGAGGCTTGCTGGAACAGGCTCTGGGCTCTCGCTTGCGCTCGTGGGTCTTCCCACGCCTGGTGCTGGGCACGCCGAGCGTTTCCACTTATGTCGAACGGCGCGCGCTTCGAGAAGCGGCACATCAGGCCGGCGGCTTTCACACGATCCTCATCGAGGATGGGATTGCGGCTGCGCTGGGCGCTGGAGCGCTCGCGCATAATGGCCAGGCGAGCCTCATCGTAGACATCGGAGGCGGGACGACCGACATCAGCCTCGTCACCACCTCGGGACTGATCGCCGCGTATTCCTTGAACGTGGCCGGCATCGCCATGGATCAGGCCATCAGCGACTACGTGCTGAAGCGCTACGGCATGATCGTGAGCGAACAGATGGCCGAGGCGATCAAGATCACGCTCGGAGCAGCGCTTCCCCGAACCCCGACTCGGTCCATGCGCGTCGCTGGCAAGAATGTACACACGGGAACGCCGTGTGAGATCACGCTCACCAGCGACGAGGTCTTCGCGGTCTTGAACGGGCTGGTGGAGACGATCCTTCAAGGAGTACGCCTGATGCTCGAGCGCATGTCGCCAGAGACAGCTGCCGATCTCTGTGCGACGGGCATCACGTTGACGGGCGGAGGATCGCTCCTTTGCGACCTGGATGCGCGGTTCCAACAGGAGTTTGGCATCCCTGTCTTCCGCGCGGAACATCCGTTGGAATCGGTCGCGCTGGGCCTCGGCTACTTACTGGAAGAACCCGTATGGCTTGAGCATTTCCGATGCGAAGAAGAAGATGCCGAGTGGATGAACGAGGTGGAACCGATCTATGGCGCCGCGCGCTGATCGTGTATGTGTGACGTCGGAGAAGATCAGCTATGGAGCGATCTCCAAATGGGGAGAGACGCGCTGGCGGGTGATGAGCAGATCCTCCTTATGCTTGATCATGTCCTCGCGCGTGTACCAGGCCAGTTCGAAATTCGGCCCCATGGTGATCGCGTCCTTGGGACACGCCTCTTCGCAGAACCCGCAGAAGATGCACTTCCCGTAATCAATGTCGTAGACGCGGGCGTAGCGGATATCTACGCCGATGCGCTCGGGATAAGGCCGCAAATCCTCCGCGGCCTCGATATAGATGGCATCGGCCGGGCAGGCGATAGCGCAGAGGAAGCACGCGACGCACTTCTCGCGCCCGTTCTCGTCTACATGCAAAATGTGCTGGCCACGAAACCGCCGTTCCAGCCGAACCGGCTCGTCCGGATATTGCGTCGTCACGCGATCCGGCAGATGGCGAAAGGTCGTCGCCAGTCCTTGCGCGATAGCCTTGACGACATCGAGAACTCGCATGCTCATCCTCCTCGTCTCGCACTGAAGGGAGAATTCTATCAGAAAGGCCAACGGACGGGCCAGCAGGGGGGACCGTTCACGAGGGCGTCCGACGCGATCGCCAGGAGCGCAGGAGAACGCCCAGATGATGCGCATGGCAGATGGCGACGGCCAGCGCATCAGCGACATCATGCGGCTCGGGAACCTCAGGGAGATCGAGAAGGGCGGCCACCATGCGTTGGACCTGAAGTTTCTCAGCGCGACCATATCCGACGGTCGCGCTCTTCACCTCCATCGGTGAATACTCGTAGACGGGCACGCCGGCACGCGCGGCCAAAAGCAGCACGACACCACGCACGTGCCCGAGCTTGAGCGCGCTCTTGGGATTGATCGCGGCGAACGCTTCCTCCAAAGCGACGGCCTCCGGCTGCAGGCGCTCCAGGACCTTCTGAAGGCGTTCGGCGATGTAGAGGAGCTTCTGCGCGAAGGGGCGATTGCGCGGGGGGCGAATGGCCCCACTTTCGACGAGCCGATACGTCCGGCCATCCGTCTCGATGACGCCGTAGCCGGTCGTCTCGCTGCCCGGGTCCACGCCAAGAATTCGCATAGGCCGCGCTTTTGTTCCTCCTTTCCACAAAGAAGAGCCGATCGAAGGAGCATTCTACGCGAGGGGGGAAGTGGCGAGCAAGGGAAGCGTGACGGGAGATGAAGCGCACTTGACTGCTTCGGCAACTATCGGACTATACTCTCCCTCACACTTGGCGAGACTGAAATCGGGAGGACGGGCAGATGAATCCGGCGCATGTACATTTGTTGCTCAATCACATTCCAGTCATCGGCATTTGGTTAGGCATCGTGCTCTATCTTGTAGCGCTCGCGAAGAAGCCGGAATGGCGCTCGCTCAGCCTGGGCGTCTTCGCGCTGATGGCTGTTCTGACGCTTCCCGCTTATTTGAGCGGAGAACCGGCTGAGGAGTTGATCCGCGGCTTTCCGGGAGTCTCCGAAGCGACCATTGAGGAGCATGAGGAGGCGGCTTTACCCGCGCTCATCGCCACGCTCGTTCTCGGAGCGGTCGCGCTCGTGGGACTTGTGCGCTTTCGCCATGCGGAGTCATGGTCTCGGGGATATGGATGGCTCGTCCTCGCGCTCGCGCTCGTCGCGGGAAGCTTGATCGGTCGAACGGCGAATCTCGGTGCGCATATTCGGCATCCGGAAATTCGTTCGACGACTCCGGCGACGGCGCCCGAGCCGAGCGAACCTCGGGAGCATGAGGAACGAGAATCGCGATGACGGCCGCGCTCGGCGAGGGGAGGCGCGCCGGCTCATACGTGCAGTTCGATGATGTCCCCGTCCTCAAGCACGTGATCGCGATGGACGAGCTGACCGTCGAATTTTCCGGTTCCCCAGATGCGCGCATACTTCAGGCGCTCGACGAAGTCTCGATGGATTGCGCGCGCGATGTCAGCGACGGTGCTCCCGCGCTTGAGCACGAAAGGAGCGGTCAGGTCCGGCTTCTTCCCTGGCTCCTTCGTATAGACGCGGATGATCCCCAACAGGTCGTAGACTTCACGGCGAAGCGCTTCCAGATTCTCCCCCGTTTGAGCCGAGACCGGCAGCACGCGAAAGCGCTCGCCGAGCCATTCCCGCACAAGCCCCAAATTCTCACGCGCCCCGGGCAGGTCGAGCTTCGTGCCGAGGACCAGAGCGTTTTTGGATGCCGACGCCCGCCTGCCTTCACGTGCCAGGGGAGAATCGGCGGGCGCAGGCGAGCGGAGAGGGATGTTCGCCTGTTCCAGGAGAAGCAGCGTCTCTTCGATCTTCGTGAGCACATCATCGTCCGCGAGATCGAACACGAGCAGCGCGGCATCGGCCTGACGCACGAGCGCCAGCATCCAAGGCTCGGTGTAGGAAGGCGCGAGCGGCGGCATGTCCACGAGCTGAATCTGCACGTTCTCGAACTCCATCATGCCGGGCATAGGCAACCGCGTCGTGAACGGATATTCGGCGATCTCGGGCGTGGCATGCGTCAAGCGAGCCAGGAGCGACGATTTCCCCGCGTTAGGCGGACCGACAAGCACGACTTGCCCGGCCCCCTCCTTCTCGACGTGATAGAAGGGCTTATGTCGGGCCGTGCTTGGCCGACGCCCCGCTTCCTGCCGGAGCTTCGCGATGCGCCGACGGATGTCGGCCTGCATCTTCTCGGTCCCTTTGTGCTTGGGGATAGTGGCGAGCATCTCTTCGAGCGCAGCGAGCTTCTCCTCGCGCGTCGTCGCCGCGCGAAACTTCCGCTCGGCCTCCAGATATTCCGGCGTCAGATTGGCCGGCATCGCGACCTCCTCTCCAGAGCCAAGCCGCTCATGGAACGCCTTTCCGGGCATATTATACCAAGCCGCATTACCGGGATGCCCTTTACATCCGGCCCGGACGCGGCAAAGGGGGGATGGGAATGAACGCACTCATCTCCAGCGCGCTGCAGGCGGCGATTCGGGAGAAATTCTGGTACGTCTCCGAAGACAGCCGGGGCACGGCGCGAACCTTCTTCGATAGCGGCGCCGGGAGCTTGGTGCTCAAGTCCGCGCATGCCGCGATCGAGTGCGCTTCGCGCCTCAGCTCCTACGGGGGCGGCGACTTCCCAGATTCGCGATGGGTGGATGAAGTCGTCGCCGAAGCGCGCGCGGCCGTCGCCGATCTGCTCAACGCGCCTTCGCCCGAACAGCTCTTCACCGGTGAATCGGCGACAGCTCTCTTGCGGCGACTCGCGGAAGCGATCCTTCCGGCGCTTCCGGATCGGAGCCGCATCCTCATCTCAGCGACCGATCACAACGCCAACGTGGACCCGTGGCGAACGATGGCGGCCTCTCTGCCTTCGAAGCAGTTGGACGTTCAGCTCGTGCGTTTCGATCCAAGAACGGGCACCGTGGATCTCAACCATTTGGAGTCACTCGCCGATGCTCGCGTGCGCGTCGTCGCCGTCTCTCACGCCTCGAACGTGCTGGGCGCAGAGAATCCCCTCGCAGAGATTCGCCACGTGCTTCACCGCGCCGCTCCCGAAGCGTGGCTCATCGTGGACGGCGTGCATTTCATCCCACATGGGCCTGTGGATGTGCAAGCCATCGGCGCCGATGCGTACGTCTTCTCCAGCTACAAGATCTTCGCCCAGCGCGGATTGAGCTGGGCATACGCGGGCGAAGCGATCCTGCGGCTCCCACATTACAAACTCGCTCCGGCGCCTGAGCATCCGCCGCAGAGCTGGGAATGGGGGTTTCGGAACCCGGCAGATTTCGCGCCGATCATCGAGGTCGTCGAATATCTCGCGTGGTTGGGGCGTCAGTGTTTTCCGACTTCGACTCCGGAGATGCCGTCGGACCGACGCCGATGGGTGCGCCTGGGACAGCAGGCCATTCGCCAATATGAGCACGAACTAGTGCGGGCGATGCTCGATGGCGTGGATGGAACGCCGGGGCTGCGCGCGCTCGAAGGTGTGACGCTCTACGGAATCAGCGAGCCGGAGTTCTCCCACTTGAAGGAGCCGACCTTCAGCTTCAACGTCCTCGGATGCTCGAGCCAAGAGGTCGTCGCATGGCTATGGCAGTGCCATCGCATCGCCGTGCGCGGTGGCGATCATTACGCCGTCGAGACGCACCGGCAGCTTGGCATTCGGGAGAGCGTACGAGCTTCGCTCGCCCACTACAACACGCTTGAGGAAGTGCGCGCCTTCCTCCAAGCCCTCGCCGAATTCCTCGCCCAGAGGAAGCGCCGATGAAGCGCGCCGTTGACCGCCGGCGAGGTCCCAGCTCATGTTGCGCTGGCGCGGGAGGGAGCAGGACGAAGCTGCGTGGAAGATCGCCTTGACTTTCCTTCCCCATTCGTAATACCATGCCGAAGACGTGACGTGGGGAGGCGAGCGCATCGGTTATAGGGTGTGCCCACCGATACTCTCGGGTGGGTTGGCCCTCCCCCAAGGTGTCGCACCCCGTCGGCCCTGTACGGCGAGCAGCCGGACGGATGAAGAGCGCTGGCGACGACAGCTGGGTCCGAAGAGGGACCCTCAGCACGCATGATGGAGGCAGCCGCAGATGAAGCGAAAGGCGATCAGCATACTGCTCCTGCTGCTCTCGGCGGCTCGCACATGGGACCTGAAGGCCGAGACGCGCACTCGCTCCGCGATGGGTCGAAGCGCCCCTATAGGGGAAGTGATCGCCAATGGATCGGTGTTCCTGAATGGGGTGAGGGTGACCTCGGGAAGCACGGTCTTCAACGGTGGGAGTCTTCGCACCGCTCGCGAAGCGAGAGCGATCCTTGCGCTTCGAGCCGGAGCAGGAGTGATCGCGCTGTTGCCCGAGAGCGAAGTGCGCGTGCGAGAGGCAGGTCGCCGGTGGACGATCGAACTCGCGCAAGGGACGGTTCTGGTTCGTGCGCGAGGGGCGACGGAGGTCCTCTCCGGGCGTGTGCTCGTGCGCTCGCCACACGGGAATTGGTATCGCGTCGCCACAAGCGGCGAGGGCATCCGCGTGGACGCGCTAGAAAATCCGGTGAGGGTTCAGGCTGAGCGCGAAGAGTGGAGGCTCGCAGCCGGTCACTCGCTTCTCCTGCAGGGAGGAGCCGCGCAGGTCGCCCCTCAATCCCCACCGCCACGACGCGCGCGTCGAGCCGTCGTACTCCCAGCTCTTGTCGTCGGTGCCCTCGTCGTAACGCTAGCCCTAACGGTCGCCCGTGGTGAGCGATCGAAGGTCGTCAGCCCCGTAGCGCCGCAGCGGTGACGTGCGATGGCTCTGCGCCTTCTCCGACCCAGACGCTCGAACGAACGAACGCGTCGGAGATTGCATCCGGCATCTCCTGAGCTGCTGGTGCGCCCTCGGACATCCCCGGAATCATTGTCAGAAACGGGCGTGGTCTTCGCGCTCTCTTCCCCCCGAGCCCGCGCGCTGTTTCTCCTGATTTGGCTCGCGCTGCTGGGCTATGGGGCACATAGCCTTGTGCGCGAATTCCGCGGGTATGCTTTGGCCTCGCTCTTTCAGGACGTCGAGGGATTGGCAGACGCATTACGGTTCACTCCGGTAGCGCCGGAACTGCACGAGCAGCTCGGGATGATCTACCTCCTTGATCCCGCGCACTTCGATCCGCCAAAAGCCGTGGCCCATTTTCGTCAGGCCGTCGCGCTCTCTCCTTACGATGTGCGATACTGGGTGGGATTGGGACGCGCCTTTGAAGCGAATGGCAAGTGGGAGCAAGCAGCGCGAGCGTATGAGCGGGCCATTGTGCTGGCCCCGCATCATTTTCGCCCTCGCTGGCTCTATGCCAATTTCCTGTTGCGCAGCGGGCGAACGGAGGCCGCAGTTGAGCACCTCTGGCCGCTTGTGGAGGCGGCGCCGGACGTCGTGGAGAATGTTTGCGATTTGATCTGGCACGTGCGCGAAGGGGATGCGACCGCGTTGCAACGTTTGGCTGAAGGACGTCCCTCATGGGTGGCGGTGAAGATCGGGGAATACCTTCTAGCGAGGGGGCGAGCGGAAGAGGCCATCGCCTTGTGGTGGAAGCTGCCACGATGGGACGACGCGGCGCGCGAAGGCGGGCGACGCTTGGTGCGAGGACTCGTGCGCGCGCGGCAATGGGCGGAGGCCGAACGGGTCTGGCGCGAGTGGCTGCGCCGGGAACACGGGCGAGAGCCCACGACGACTTTCTGGAACGGCGATTTTGCGCATCCGGTCGTCGAAGGGGGATTGGACTGGCGGATCACCTCCTCGCGCGAAGTTGCGGCCGGCATTGATGAGAGCGTCGGGTATGGGGATGTGCGTTCGCTCGTTCTGGAGTTTCGCGGGCACGAGGGGGTGCGATATGCGGGCATCAGGCGCGAGATCGTGGTCGAACCTGCGACGCGCTACGTGCTTCGATTCGCGTACAAGACGCAGGGGATGCTCTCATCCAACGGACTGTACATCGAAATCGCCGATGCCGAAGATGCGCACCGGATGCGCGTGCGGCGGGAATCGCTCGCCGCGAGCCCGGAGTGGGCGCTCGTGCACCTGGAATTCGTGACGACGGCCCAGACGCGCGCGGTACAACTGGTGCTCGGCCGCGAGCCGACGCATCCGCTCCACGACTACATTCGCGGGCGCGTCTGGTTCGACGCATTTACGCTCGTGCGGGCATCCGATGGTCCGAATGCTTGAACGGTTGATGCTGGTGGGACTGCTCGCGGCCGTGTTCCTGGCGCCCTGGATGTTCGGCGCCGTGGAACCATGGGCGATCCATGCGCTCACGGCGATTCTTCTGGTCCTGCTTCTGCTCTGGGGGGTGAAGGCTGTTCTGGAGCGCGCCCTGCGGATACATCCGACGGCGATTCACGGCGTGCTGCTGGGTGCGTTGCTGATTGCGGGCATACAGGTTGCCCGAGCGCCGAGTTCGACATCAGAAGCGGACTCGGCGGCCTTCGTCGTGGCGGAGGCTCCGCACATAAGCTCAGCGACCGTCGTGAGCGCTCGCGGATCTCAGGATCCGCCGAGCACGCGTCGAGCGATGTGGCAGCTCGCCGTGCTGATCGGATACTTCGGACTGGCGCGGGAGCTACTTCGCGGAGCGCGCCGATTAGCCGGCGCGTTCGTCATGCTCATGCTCCTGGGTTTTCTCCTTTCACTCGTCGGCTTGATTCAGAAATTCTCCGGCACTGGACGGCTCCTCTGGATTCGCGAAGTAGAAGCCCCGGAGATTGCCTTCGGCCCATTCGTCAATCGGAATCACGCGGCCGGGTTCCTAGAGTTGCTCTTTCCGTTGCCGGTGGCGGCGATCCTAGGGCGTGGGGTAGCGCGCGAGCGGTGGGGGATATGCGCTGCGCTGGCGTTGGTCATGGGGACCGCTATTGTGCTGACGGGGTCGCGCGGGGGGTTGCTGGTGCTCGGCACACAGGTGCTCGCACTGCTGTTGTTGTGGTGGGCGGTGAACGCGCGTGCGGGTCAAAGCCTTCGTTCCGGCGCGCTGATGGTGGGGCTGCTGAGCGCGGGGATTCTGGCGGGTGTCCTGTGGATCGGCGCCGAACCGGTCGTGAGCCGATGGCGGACGCCGGAGGGCGTGGAGGCGGCGTTCTCGAATCCACCCGATCGTCCCATGATCTGGCGAGCGACCTGGGATATGATCCGAGACCACCTTTGGTGGGGCGTCGGATTGGGGGCGTATTCGGTCGCCTACACGCGCTACGATCGCTCGGCCGGACTCGCTCGCGTCGAGCACGCGCACAACGACTATCTGCAATTGGTGGCTGAACTGGGCGTGTGGGGGATCGCGCTGCTTCTCGGATTTCTGATCGCCCTGTGGCGTGCGATCCGACGAGCTCTGCCCCAGACGGAGAGGTACCCTGCCCCGCGATGGGAACGTGCACTGGCACTTGGGGTGACCGTCGCGCTTATCGGCATGGGCATCCACAGCGCATTCGACTTCAACCTGCAGGTGACGGCGAATGCGCTCCTATTTCTACTGCTCATCGCGCTCTTGGAGAACCTCGGCGCTCGGGGAGCGGATCACCAGCTTATCGAGGAGAAGGGGATATGAAGCGGGCGCTCATCACGGGCATCACGGGACAGGACGGATCGTATCTGGCGGAACTCCTCTTGGAGAAGGGGTACAAGGTCTATGGGATCGTGCGGCGCACGAGCACAACCAATATGGAGCGGATCGCGCACCTGGAGGGAGCGATCGAGCTGATCTATGCCGATCTGCTCGACGAGAATTCGCTGATTCATGCTCTGCGGGTGGCCGAGCCGGATGAGGTCTATAACTTGGCCTCGCAATCGTTCGTGCCGACTTCCTGGAGTCAACCGGTCCTGACCGGCGAGTTCACAGCGCTTGGCGTCACGCGCCTGCTGGACGCGATTCGCGTGGTGAACCCGCGCATTCGGTTCTATCAGGCTTCCAGCAGCGAGATGTTCGGCGCCACGCCCGAAGTGCCGCAAAACGAACGGACGCCATTTCACCCGCGCAGCCCTTATGGCGTGGCCAAGCTGTACGGCCACTGGATCACGATCAACTATCGCGAATCCTACGGGATGTTCGCCTGTTCGGGCATCCTCTTCAATCACGAGAGCCCGCGGCGCGGCTTGGAGTTCGTGACGCGAAAGGTGACGCACGCGGTCGCGCGTATCAAGTACGGGTTGCAGCGGGAACTGCGCTTGGGGAATCTGGAGGCGAGGCGCGATTGGGGGTATGCCAAGGACTATGTCGAGGCGATGTGGCTCATGCTCCAACAGGATGAGCCCGATGACTATGTGATCGCGACGGGCCAGACCCATTCGGTGCGCGAGTTGTGTGAGCTGGCCTTCGGCCTTGTCGGTTTGGACTACCGGGATTATGTCGTCGTGGATCCGAGTCTGTTTCGGCCGGCCGATGTCAACCTGCTCGTGGGCGATGCCTCGAAGGCGCGCCGTCGTCTGGGATGGGCACCGAAGGTGCACTTCGAGGAGCTGATCAAGATGATGGTGGAAGCCGATCTGGCGCTCGTCGCCGAGCAGCTCACCAAGCGCGAAGCGGCGGAAGGTCCAACGCCCGAACACCGCGCGGAGTCGTTGAAGCCACCACGCGTGCGGTGAGGACGTTCATGAGGGAGGGCTTTGGGATCAGGGGATTTGTGGGCTCGCATTTGGTGGGATTTCTGCTCGCGCAACGGTGCGGGCGCTGGTCTTATGCGCGATCTCACTCGGGTGGAGAATCTGCACGCCGTGTGCGCGAAGGTGAGGCTCTTTGAGGCCGACGTCTGCGAGGCGGCGTGTGGGGAAGCGATCGTGGCCGACGTGCGAGCGGCCTCGCATGGAGCCAATGGTGCGAATTGAAGTCCGCATGCGGGATTCAGATGCGGGTGCTTGATCCGGCGCCGCCAGAATTGTGGGATCGCGTGTGCGCGCGCTGCCCATACGCCACGTTCTTTCACACGCGGCTTTGGGCGGAAGCGATGGCAGCCGCGTTCCCGCAGCTTCGCATCGCGACGCGCGCCTATCTCTTCGAGGATGGGACGGTGGCTATTCTTCCGCTCATGCGGTATCGCGCGGGGCTCCGAGGCCTCCTGCGCGGCTATGAGTCGATGTTCCCGGGCGTCTACGGAGGCGTCATCGCCGAAGGGACGCTCTCCGAAGAACAGGTGCGCGCGATCTACGCGAGTCTGCGCGGGCCACGCACAGCGTGGGTGCGCGTATTCGGCAATCCCTATGCCCCGTGGGGGATCCCGGGAGCGTTTCGCCCGACGGTCCTCTTCACGCAAGCGCTGCGCTTATCGGGGGAGTTCAAGGATATTTGGCGCCAGTTCTCCCGAGGGAATCGCAGCAATATCCGAAAGGCGATGCGCAGCGGGCTGCAGGTGACGCTCGCCGAGAGCGAGAGCGATTACGCGGAGTACTACGCCGCGTATCACGATGCGCTTCGCCGATGGGGGGAGCGGGCGACCAGTCGCTATCCGTTCGCCGTATTTCGCGCCCTCGGCCGTTACGATGCGCGATGCGTGCGCTTGTGGCTGGTGCGAAAGTCCGGGGTGGTCGTCGGCGGAATTCTCGTCCTTTATCACAATCGGCATGCCGTTTACTGGCACGGCGCTTTCGTCGCCGCGTTCTTCGAATATCGGCCGAGCAACCTCGTGCATGCCGAGGCCATTCGGGACGCCTGCGAGCGGGGCTACGAATGGTACGATTTCAATCCGAGCGGTGGCCACACGGGTGTCGTGCGCTTCAAGCAGTCGTTCCATCCGCAGACGCTCTATTTCCACGCGGTGGAGATCGAAGGTCCTCGGCTCTTTCACCTCTACGCGAGAGGACGCGAGCGCCTGCTCGCCGGCGCTTCTCGCTTATGGTCCGGCGATCGGGCAAAGGGGGATCAAGGCCTATGACCTGGAGAGATCTCCTCCGTCTCTGGCGTCGCGTGAAGGCGGATCTGGAACGCGCATATTATGAAGAGAAGCTCCGCGAGGAGCTTCGAGCGCGAGCGCCCGGCCTTCACCTTGGCCGTCACGTCACGATCGTTCGGCCGGATCGACTCATCTTGGGGGAGAACGTCATCATCCACGACCACTGCGTGCTTTACTGTGCGGGACAAGCGCCGGAGTATCGTCAAGGGGGGCGCATCATCATCGGGAATCACGTCGAGCTGGCCTGGGGATGCATCCTGCACGGAGGCGGGGCGCAGATCATTCTCCGCGATTTCGCAATCATCGGGGCCGGAGCCGTGCTCGTCTCGGAGATGTACAGCTACCGCGATCCGAGTCGGCCGGCTCGCTTTCAGACGAAGCTCATGGGCGACATCGTCGTGGAAGAGAACGCGACCATCGGCGCGAACGCTGTCGTTCTGCCCGGTGTCACCGTTGGTCGGAGTGCGATCGTGGGCGCCGGCGCGGTCGTCACGCGCGACGTCCCTTCCTTCTCGGTAGCCGTCGGCGTTCCGGCGCGCGTCATCAAGCGAATCGACGCCGTGGAGGCTACGCGCGATTCATAAGGTCACGCACCTTGGGTTGGCGTCTGACCCCCATGCCCAAATTGGCGGCCGAATTCGAGTTCGGGCTTTCGGAGCGAGAACCGACGAGTGCGCTTCTTGTCCGAGCGGCACGCGGTGCGTTCTGGTCCTGGAGCGCGCAAGTCCTCAAGCAGCTTCTACAGCTTGCGATTATGGCGATTCTCGCGCGATGGCTCACTCCGGCCGATTTCGGACGCCTGGCGATGATCGGCGTCGTGACGGGGTTCTTGAGCCTCTTCGGCGAATTGGGGATCGGCCCCGCTCTGATCCAGAAGCGCGAGATCGGGAGCGCGCACCTCTCGGCCGCCTTCTGGGGAAGCCTCGCAGCCGGTCTGGTGTTGATGTTCCTGCTGATGCTCGGCGCGCCGCTTATCGCCAGCGTGTACGCGGACGCGCAGCTTGTGCCGCTTGCGCTGGCACTCGCCGCGAATTTCCCGCTGGTCGCTCTGGCGACGGTGCCGATCAACCTCCTGCAGCGAGAGCTCCAGCTTGGGCGGCTCGCTGCGGTGGAGCTGCTCGCGCTCGTACTTGGCGGCGCGGTCGCCGTGGGTCTGGCACTTCGCGGAGGGGGGGCATGGAGCTTGGTGGGACAAACGCTCGCGGCCTCAGGGGCGACGGCCATAGCGGCGTGGGGGGTGATCGCCGTTCGCGTCCAAGAAGTGGGGAGCCCCGTGAGCGTGGATCGCGGGGTCCTTCGAGATCTGTTTCGCTTCGGACGACCCCTCGTGGGGATCAACGTCCTGAATTACGTCGCTCGAAACGCGGACAATGCGCTCATTGGGAAGTTCCTGGGAGCGCAGGCGCTCGGGTATTATGCGCTCGCCTATCGGCTGCTGCTCTTCCCGCTGCAAAACCTCTCTTGGGCGCTCGGGCGCGCGCTCTTGCCGGCGCTGGCGCGAGTATCCGATCCCGAGCACGTGCGCCTCGCGTACCGGCGCATGGTTGAAGGGATCGCCATCGTGGCCTTTCCGATGATGATCGGCATGGCCATTGTCGCTCCCGAAGTCGTTCGTCTCCTCTATGGGCCGCAATGGGAGCGCGCCATCTTCCTAGCACGCGTCTTCTGCGGCATCGGAGCGTTGCAAGCGATTGGGACGACGATTGGGCCACTCTGTCTCTCCCAAGGGCGACCGGACGTCTTATTCCGATGGAATCTCATCTTCACGCCCGCGGTCGTCGGCAGCATCGCGCTTGGCCTTCGGTGGGGGATCGAAGGCGTCGCCCTGGCTTATGCGAGCACGAGCGCTGCCGCCTGGTACTTCTCGCACGCGCTCGCCAATCGGGTCATTGCGCTGCGGATGCGCGTCTTTCTGCGCGCGCTCGCGCCCGCCGCCGTGAGCACGCTCGTCATGGCCGTCGGGATCCTCTTCGCGCGGGTCTGGTTCATCCGTCCGCACATCTCGAGCGCTCTTGCGGCCTTAGCGTTGCACGTGGGCCTTGGTGCGAGCCTCTACGTTCTCGCGCTCAGCCGTCTCCGACCGAATGCGCTCGGTGAATTGCGCGAGCTCGTGCGCCTCTTCGTTCGGAGGAATCTGAGCGAATGAGCGCCAGGGCGTGCACTGCGGGTTTCGCCCTTGCCGACTCCTTTCGTGCGAATTTACCCTCTATGCCTCTTGGCGTGAGGCAGGCGAAAGTGAGAGAGCAGCCTATGGAGACCATCGTGACGGCGAAACCGAAGACGTTTCCCATCCGCTTCGACCGCAACGAATGGGCAGGTGCGTTCGGGGACTTGGGCACGGACTTCCCGCTCGTCGTGGGCGTCACGCTCGTGGCCAATCTCGACAGCGCGAGCGTGCTCACCATGTTCGGCCTCATGCAGATTCTGACGGGATTGCGGTATCGCCTCCCGATGCCGGTGCAACCGCTCAAGGCAATGGCTACCATCGTGATCACGCAGAAGCTCGGCGGCTCCATCCTCTACGGAGCGGGATTGGCCATCGGCGTCATCATGCTGCTTCTCTCTCTGTCGGGGCTTATTGACTGGCTGGCACGGGTCATCCCCAAAAGCGTCGTGCGCGGGATTCAATTCGGGCTCGGTTTGCAACTGGCGCTGCTTGCCTTGCGGGAATATGTGCCGGCCGACGGCCTCTCCGGATATGCGCTCGCCGCCGTGGGATTCAGTCTCACGCTCCTGCTATTGGGGAATCGGCGATACCCGGTGGCGTTGCTCCTGGTCCTGATCGGCTTCGCCTACAGCTTCGCATTCAAAATCCCCGTCTCTGCCCTCGTTCAAGGCGTTGGCCTGAATCTGCCGAAGGTTCACGTTCCTCAGTGGTCGGACATCCTGACGGGCTTTTTCCTTCTGGTGTTGCCGCAAATCCCCCTCTCGCTCGGGAACGCGATCCTGGCCACGCGACAGATCGTCGAAGACCTCTTCCCCGAGCGCCGGGTCACGGTGCGACAGATCAGCCTCACGTACGCAGTGATGAACGTGACGAACCCATTTTTCGGCGGCGTTCCCACGTGCCATGGCGCCGGGGGGATTGCCGGACACTACGCCTTTGGCGCGCGCACGGGTGGTTCGGTGATCATCGAAGGTGCGCTCTATATGCTGCTGGGCCTCTTCTTCGGACGGGGGTTCGACGCGATCGTGAAGATCTTCCCGCTGCCCATTCTGGGCATCATCTTGTTCTTCGAGGGCGTGACCCTTCTGCGCCTGGTGCGGGAGGGAGCCCCGTCTCGAGGCGACTGGATGACCATCTTGCTCGTTGGACTTCTGGCGGTCGGACTCCCCTACGGGTATCTCATCGGGATGTTCGTCGGCATCGTCTTCGCCTTCTTGATGAAGCGCGGTCTTGTCGTCCTGGAAGCTAAAGGGCTGTAGCCGAAGCGGGGGCCTCGGCAACGAGAGCGAGAATCGGCAAGACCTGGCGCTCGCGATGTTCGCTCGGATGCATCGGACGAACCCAATGAAGAATATCGAGGACGCACGGCTTGTCGTCGCTGAGGTGAAGCCGGATTATCTGCCGCTGACGGAGACCTTCATCTACGAATACGTGCGCGCGCTGCAGCGCGTCCGCCCGATCGTCGTGGCCGAAGAGGTGAAACATCTGGAGCACTTCCCGGTCGAAGCGCTCGTCCGCGTACGTGCGCGGGGAATGACGGTAGGGGAGCGCATTGCGGATCGGTTGCAGGCCGCGCTGTTCGGATTTGAGAACGCGCGCGTCTACCGGTACTATGAGGCGCTGCGGCGTCTGCGCCCACATCTTGTGCACGCGCATTTCGGGCCGACGGGCGTCCTCCTGCTCGCCGCGACGCAGCGCCTGAAGGTGCCGCTCATCACGTCCTTTTACGGCTACGACCTCTCGGCGCTCGCGCGAGAGTCCGACTGGCGAGCGCGGTATCGTCATCTCTTCGCCCGCGGCGCGCTCTTTCTCGTCGAAGGCCCGCACATGCGCGAGCGACTCCTTCGGCTTGGATGCCCGTCGGAGAGGATTCGCCTGCAGCGCATCGCGATTGATCTCGACGAGTTCCCTTTCCGCCCGCGCGTTTGGCGCGAGGGGCCGGTTCGCCTGCTGCAGGTCGGGCGCTTGGTCGAGAAGAAGGGACACGAATACGCACTGCGGGCGTTCGCGCGCCTCCGATCGCGCGTTCGCGCGAGCGAGTTTTACGTTATCGGGGATGGGCCGTTGCGCTCGCATCTGGAACGGCTCGCCGAGGAGCTCGGCATTGCTGAGGCCGTACGATGGATGGGGGCCCTCCCGCGCGCGGCCTATCGCGAAGTGGCCGAACAATGCCATATCCTCGTGCAGCCGAGCGTCGTCGCCGCAACCGGCGACGATGAGGGGGGAGCGCCGACGGTCCTCCTGGAGATGCAGGCCTCGGGCATGCCCATCGTCGCGACGCGCCACGCCGACATCCCCTATGTCGTTCGCGAAGGGGAAAGCGCTCGACTCGTCCCCGAGCGGGACGTTGCGGCGCTGGCCGATGCGCTTCTTGAGCTCATCGAGAATCGGGAGCGATGGCCGTCCATGGCCGAAGCCGGCCGCACCTTCGTCGCCGAACGCCATGACATTCGTCGCGAAGCCCCTCGGCTGGAGGAGCTGTATTGGTCGGTGATCGAAGCGCCGTATGCGGTCCCGTCCCTATCGGATGTCCCGTGAGCATCTATGCCGCGTCCAGTCTTGTTCATCGCGCTGGCTTTCCCCCCGCAAAACAGCAGCGGCACATTTCGCTCGGTGAAGTTCGTCAAATATCTCGGCGAGTTCGGATGGGAACCCATCGTCATCACGCTCGATTGGGCGCGCGTGCTCGCGCCGCAGGAGCGAGACGAGGGGCTGCTCGACGACGTGCCTCCCGATCTACCCGTTTACCGACTCGCGCCCTTCAATCCGGTGCGCGCTCTTGGTGAACGTGTGCGGCGAAAGCTCCCGGTCGTCTCCCCTTCGGGAGGCGAGGTTGGCCCCGTCACCTATTCCGAGGTCTGGAATGAAGAGCCGCCGCGCTCGTGGGGCTATCGGTTGCTGCGCGCGCTGTATCACTTCGGCTTGGCGCCTCTTGGCGATGAGCATTTCTATTGGATATGGCGAGCGCTGCCCACGTGCGCGCGGATCGCACGCCGGCATCAAGTGGAGGCGATCTTTGTCTCCGTGAGCCCGTGGACCTCAGCCATGCTCGGCGTTTGGCTCAAGCGGTGGCTCCATCGGCCCCTCGTCCTGGATTTCCGCGATTACTGGACGCTCTGGCCGATCAAAGCGCGACGTCCCGTTCGCGATCGCCTCGACGCTTGGGCGGAGCGATGGGTCGTGCGCGCGGCCGATCGCCTCATCTGTGTGCACGAAGCCATGGCCGAGGACTTCGCACGACTCGTTCCGGAGACGGCCGCGCGCTCGGCGGTCATCCCGAACGGATATGATGCGGAGGATTTTCGGACGATCGCGCGCGTATCCCCTGAAGCCGGCACGCCGACGACGCTTGTGCATGCGGGCATGGTGTGGGGGGATGCCGCCGCACCTCTCCTGGACGCCGTCGCTTGGCTCAAGGAGCAAGCGCCGGCGTCATGGCGAGTGCATTTCGTGGGTGGATTGCCTCCGTCGAATCTGCGCTTCGTGCGCGAGCGTGGATTGCAGGAGGTGGTGGCGATCGAGCCGCGCACGACGCATCGCGAAGCGCTGGCGCGCATGGTCGCGGCCGATGTCCTGATTCTCCTTATCACCAGCCATGAGGGGGGGAAGAAGTGGCTCCCCGGAAAGCTCTTCGAGTACATGGCCGCCGGACGTCCGATCCTCGCCGTGACGCCGTCGGGACTGGCTTCGGCGTTGATCGAAGAGGCCGGAGTCGGCACGAGTGTGGATCCTCGAGAGCGCGAGCGATTGCGCGCGCTGCTACGGGATGCGGCCCTTGACCCCGAAGGCTTCGCGCGCCAGTTTTATCGCCCGCAGGAGGCGGTCATCCGCCGTTACGAGCGGCGCGCGTTGACGCGCCGCTTGGCCGAGATATTGGAGGAGATCGTTGATCGCTCTCGCGCGAAGACGCGCTCGCCATAATGCGCCGGACGGCGAAGGGATTCGCGTTGTTCACGTTTCGCCCACGTATTTTGGCGAGCGTTCGATCCTCGGTGGAGGAGAGCGCTACGCGACCGAACTGGCGCGGGCGATGGCTCGGCTGACGCCCACACGGTTGGTGAGCTTCGCCACGTGCGCGGACGAGCGGGAGCCGGTGGTGGCTGAGACGTCGCTTGAAGTGCGCCTCTTTCGCCCTTTCTGGTACCCGCGTGGTCAGCGAACGAATCCCGTCAGCGTCCGATTCCTCACGGCGCTCGCCGATGCCGACGTCATCCATTGCCATCAATTCCACGTCGTCGCGACGACGCTCGCGATCGCGTATGCCCGAGCGACGGGCAAGCGCGTCTTCGTCACGGACCTGGGCGGAGGGGGATGGGATCTCTCCTATCGCTTCGACACGGGGCGATGGGTGGACGGCTTCCTCCACCTCTCCCACTTCTCCGCGCGACGGTTCGCGCGGTACGAGGGGAAGAATCGCATCGTCTTCGCCGGTGTGGACGTCGAACGATTTCGTCCCCTGCCTGGGCGCACGTATGAGACGGTGCTCTATGTCGGGCGGCTGCTTCCGCACAAAGGGATCAATTATCTCATCGAGGCCGTAGACGCGACGATCGAGCTGCGCGTGATCGGCCGGCTGTGGGAGCCACAGCTCGGTGCGACGCGCAGCGCGGAGTATCTGGAACTGCTGCGGACGCTAGCGCGGGGCAAGCGCGTGCGCTTCATCTTCGATGCCGATGACGAACGGCTGGTGCGCGAGTACAATGCGGCGCTCGCGGTGGTCCTTCCCTCCGTGTACACGGACGTGTTCGGGGCGCAGCATCCGACTCCGGAGCTGTTCGGATTGACCCTCCTGGAGGCCATGGCGTGCGCGACGCCGGTGATCGCGACGGCGGTGGGCGCGCTGCCGGAGATCGTCGAGGAAGGGGTGACGGGATTTCTCGTCCCCCCGAACGACGTGCGCGCGCTGGCCGATCGCCTTCAGTGGCTGCGGCGACATCCCCAAGAGGCGCGCCGCATGGGAGAGCGAGGGCGCGCGCGCGCCCTGGAGCGGTTCACTTGGGAGGCCGTCGCGCGCCGCTGCCTGGCGATTTATCGCGAGGTGCTCCGCACCGGATGAAGAGCGCACCAATGCGCATCGTGCACATTGCCACGCATGGGGAGATTGTCGGCGGCACGGAGACGTATGCTGCGGACCTGCATCGGCTCCTGGAGCGAGAGGGACATGAGATCACACTGCTTCACGGCTTGGCCGTCGCGGAACGACCTCGAGCGATCACGCCTGCGCGCGTCCATGTCCCCGCCCTGCGACCGGATGCCGGGCCGTGGCCGCGACGCGTTGCCGACGTCCGCCGGATCGTGGAGCGGCTCGCCCCTGATGTCATCCTCGCGCACGATGTGGAGGAGGCCGATCTGCTCCACCTTCTCGCTCAGCTTCGCCCCACGATCCCTTTCGTCCACGTCCACAGCCGCTACGTGTGTCCGGGACATGGGAAATTCTATGCGCGCCAGAAGCGCGTTTGCCCACGCCCCTTCGGACCGTATTGCCTCATCGCCCCGTATCTTCACGGGTGCGCGACGCGCCGACCGTGGCGCCTTATGGCCGATGTGCGCACGACACGACGCTGGATCGAAGTCGCGCGCGAGCTACCGCGCGTGCTGGTGGCGAGCCAGTATATGAAGCGCGAGCTTGTGGCCGTCGGTCTGCCTGAAGATCGGATCGTCGTGAATCCCATTTTCGTGCAGCCCGCGCTTGTGGGGGAGGAGCGCGCGCTTCCAGAGTCAGCAGTCCCCTCGGCCCCTCTGCCCATGGTTCTCTTCTGCGGACGTCTGTACGCGCACAAAGGCGCTGACCTTCTCCTCCGCGCGTTGGAGTTGGTCACGCCTGCCGTTCGCGCCGTCTTCATCGGCGAGGGGCCGGAGCGCGCACGATTGGAGCGCTTGGCCGCGCGCGTGCCAACGCGGCATACCGTCTCCTTCCTCGGATGGCTCGATCGCCCGTTCATCTTCCACCTCTATCGCCGCGCTCACGCCGTCGTCGTCCCGTCGGTTTGGCCCGAGCCCTTCTGTCGCGTCAGCGCCGAGGCGATGTGGCATGGGACGCCGGTCATCGCCTTTCGCGTCGGAGCGCTCCCGGAATGGGTGCGCGACGGCCAGACGGGAGTGCTCGTCGAGCCCGGAGATGTTCGCGCGCTAGCGGCGGCCATCGAACGTGTGGTGACCGACAGCGAGCTGATGATCGCGCTGCGCACTCGCGCCCGGGAATTCGCCGAGGAGATGTTCGCCTCCTGGCGCCATCTGGAACGTCTGATGCGCGCTTTCGAAGACGCGAGACGGGAGTGGGCGAGCGCCACCTCTTGAGGTGCGAAAGGAAGATGCGGATCCTCATCCTCT
Source organism: Acidobacteriota bacterium (assembly GCA_030550025.1). Taxonomy (GTDB): domain Bacteria; phylum Acidobacteriota; class Blastocatellia; order HR10; family HR10; genus HR10. The sequence continues at coordinate 177,081 of JAUQQC010000005.1, forward strand.
GTCCCGACTATCCGCCGAAACGAAGCGGGCTGGCGGATCACACGCGGCATCTGGCCGAACATCTTCGCCGACTTGGCCGAAACGATGTCCTCGTGCTCACAACGCGCGATTCGGGAGAGCGAACGGCAGCGGCAGAGGAGGAGACAGAAGGGATCATCGTGCGCCGGGTCATCGCGCGGTGGGGATGGCGCGGCCTCGCGACGCTCGCGCGAGAGATCGCCCGCGCGGCACCGGATTGGATCCTCACGCCCTACGTGCCGCATGCCTATGGGCGAGGGGGGATCAACCTGGCCCTCCCTCTCGCGCTCGTTCGAGAGCGGCTCCGAGGCCGACGCATGCTGCTTCTGGTCCATGAGCTCTACGCCGACCTCTCGCTCTTCCCCCTCCGGCATCTGATCGCAGCGCTTGTGCAGCGCGCGATGTTCTGGCTCGCCGTCATCGCCGCGCGCGGCATCGTCGTCTCCATCGAACCCTGGGCGATGTGGCTTCGCCAAGCGTGGCCGATCCGATGGACGTGCGCGCGAATCTTTCACCTGCCCAGCCCCTCCAACATCGAGCCGGTGCCGACTGACCGCGAGCGCGCGCGCCGAGAATTCGGCATTCGAGAGGAAGAGATCGTCCTCGTGTTCTTCGGGACTCTGCATGTCTCGAAGAAGCGTGCGTGGCTCCTTCGGAGCGTGGAGGCGCTCTCGGCTCAAGGGATTCCGGCGCGCTTGCTTCTGATCGGGCCGGAATCGCAAGAGCTCCTTGCGCTCGCTCCGGCGGAAGTGCGGAGGAGGATCCTCGCCCTCGGATATGCGGATGCGGCGACCGTCTCGCGCGCTCTGCAGGCGAGCGACATCTTCCTCCTCCCGTTGAGCGATGGCGTCTCGACGCGACGCTCCTCGCTCATGGCGGCGCTCAGTCACGGGCTTCCGGTCGTGGGGACGTCGGGGCGATTGACCGACGAGCCGCTCGCACGCTCAGGAGCACTCCTTCTCTCGCCCGCCGATGATCTGGACGCATTCCTGCGACACGTCCTCACCTTGGCCGAAGACGCCGAGCGGCGTCGGCATCTCGGCGAACGCGGGCGCGCACTCTATCGCGAGCGCTACAGCTGGCCCGTCGTCGTCGAACGCCTGCTCGCCATTTTGCGCGACCTCGAAGGGGATTGACGCGCGCGGGAGGGCCGGCGCGGCAGAGCGATCGCGAGCGTTCGCTTGACGCAAGCGAGGGCGCGACCTACAATGTCCCTCTCGCGCGGCGAGGAGAAGACGCGTATGGCCGAGACGCTCCTGGAGAAGGTTTGGCGTTTGCATACGGTTCGAGAGTTGCCGTCCGGGCAGACGCAATTGTTCATCGGCGTGCACCTCATTCACGAAGTGACGAGCCCGCAAGCATTCTCAATGCTGCGGGAGCTGGGTCTGAAGGTGCGCTTCCCCAATCGCACGTTCGCGACGATCGACCACATCGTCCCCACGGATTCACAGGCGCGGCCTTTCGCCGATGAATTGGCTGAGCAGATGACCGTCGCGCTGATGAAGAACTGCCGGGATTTCGGCATCACCCTCTTCGATCTCGGAAGCGGACGACAAGGGATCGTACACGTCATCGGGCCTGAGCTGGGGTTGACGCAACCGGGGATGACGATCGCCTGCGGCGATAGCCACACCTCGACGCATGGAGCGTTTGGCGCGCTCGCCTTCGGCATCGGGACGAGCCAAGTGCGCGATGTCTTGGCGACGCAATGCCTGGCCATGAGTAAGCCCAAACTGCGGCGCGTCGTCGTCGAAGGGACGTTGCCGCGCGGCGTCTATGCCAAGGATATCATCCTGGCCATCATCCGACGGCTCGGCGTGAAGGGGGGCGTGGGATACGCGTATGAATATGCGGGCTCGACCATCGAGGCGATGACGATGGAAGAGCGCATGACCCTCTGCAATATGACGATCGAGGGTGGGGCACGCATCGGCTACGTCAATCCAGATCGCACGACATTCGAATACTTGCGCGGACGGCCCTTCGCGCCGCAGGGCGAGGCCTTCGAGCGCGCCATCCAATGGTGGCAGCAGATCGCGTCCGATCCTGGCGCTCACTATGATGATGAGGCTCACTTCGACGCTTCGGCGCTGCAGCCGATGGTGACCTGGGGGATCAATCCCGGGCAATCCGTCGGCGTGAGCGAACCGATTCCCAACCCCGAAGAGGTACCTGAGGCCGAGCGCGCGGCCTACTGGGAAGCGCTCGAATTCATGTCCTTCAAACCTGGGCAGCTCATGCTCGGGACGCCGATTGATGTCGCCTTCATCGGCTCGTGCACGAACTCGCGGTTGTCGGACCTACGCGTGGCGGCCGAAGTCGTGCGCGGCCGCAAGGTCGCGCGCGGCGTGCGCGCTCTGGTCGTGCCGGGATCGGAAGCCGTCGCCCGCGCTGCTGAAGCCGAAGGGTTGCATGAGATCTTTCAAGAGGCGGGCTTCGAGTGGCGCAAGCCGGGCTGCTCGATGTGCCTGGGCATGAATCCCGATCGGCTGCGCGGCCGCGAGATTTGTGCCTCTTCGAGCAATCGGAATTTCAAAGGGCGTCAAGGGAGTCCAACCGGGCGCACCCTGCTCATGAGTCCGGCGATGGTCGCCGCGGCCGCTATCGCGGGCGAAATCGTAGACGTTCGGGAGATGTTGCGATGACATCGGCCGTCATTCGCGAGATCGTCGGTCGAGGAATTCCGCTGCCGGGCGATGACATAGACACGGATCGGATCATCCCGGGACGCTTCCTGCGCAGCGTGACCTTCGAGGGTTTGGAGGCACACGTCTTCGAGGACGACCGACAGCAGAATCCGAACCATCCGTTCAATCAGCAGAAGTATCGCGGTGCATCCCTGTTGATTGTGGGGCGCAACTTCGGCTGCGGCTCTTCGCGCGAGCATGCCCCGCAAGCCCTCATGCGATGGGGCATTCGCGGCCTCATCGGCGAATCGTTCGCCGAGATCTTCTTCGCCAATTGCACGGCCATCGGCATCCCGTGCGTGACCGTCTCGGCCGAGGATGCCCGCTGGTTGCAGGAGATCGTCGCCGCGCACCCTGAGCTGGAGCTTCACCTCAACTTAGAGACGATGACCGTGCGCGCGGGCGCTCGCACGATCGCCGCGTGGATGCCCGAAGGCGTCCGGCGACAATTCCTCGAAGGAACTTGGAACTCAACGTTCGTCCTGCTGGAAGCCGGAGAGGCCATCGAACGCACCGCCGCCCGGCTCCCCTATCTGACGGGATTTTGAAACCGCGAGCCGTTCGCCCGTACGCGGAGAGGGGATCCGCCTGAAGTGGGAAGGCGACCCCCCTTGATCTGACGATCATAGAGGAACGCCCCCACGATCGAACTCCCTCGGATGAGATCCCCGAACGCCTCCTCGACGTCCACCGGCGCTGAACTCCCGAGACGATGCCCATTGGCCTCTGCTCGAGGCATCCCACGCCTCGCTGCGTTCGCCCCTCTGGACAGGGAGGGAGATCGCGAGTTATCATTTCGCCCTTTGACGATGGGCGCTGTGTGTGACACATCGGGCGAAGAGCGCGAACTCCAACAGTTGCGACACCGGTTGGAGCGAAACACGTGGCTTGTGCTCGCGGCCATGTTGCTCATGGCGGCATGGACGAAGGAACCGAGGGTCGTCCTTGGCGTGGCGCTGGGTGGGGGATTAGGCTGGGCGAACTACGAGTGGCTTTCGGCGAGCACGCGGACGCTCTTCGCCTCGATGGGAGCATCGGGGAAAGCCTCCCGTCGAGCGATCCTCTGGTTTGGTCTTCGCGTCCTGGTCATCTGGGGTGCCATTGGGCTCCTCTTCTGGAGCCGGCTGGTTGATGTCCTCGCGTTGGTCGCCGGATTCTGCGCCTTCGTCGTCGCCGTCATGGTGGAGGTCGGACGCCGCATCGGCCTCCTCATCCTGGGCAGAGGGGAATGAGCGATGTTTCTTCTGGCCGTTCAACCGGAAGCGGGGCCGGCGCATCATGTTCCGGCCATCGTCGAATGGGTTAACCAGGTTTTCGGTCCCACCGTCTATCGCTGGCAACAGGCGCTCATGCCCAGAGTCTACGGGCTCTTCGGTGCCGAATGGCATGGCGATCCGAATCTCCCGATTCCGACGCACATCGTCATGTTCTTCATCGCTGTGTTGCTGAGTACCGCGGGCCTTCGACTCTTGCTGGGGCGGCTCTCATTGGAGAATCCAAGTCCGCGACAACAAATGTTCGAGTTGCTCTTCAGCGGCTTGCGCAACCTGATGCGGGAGAACATCGGCCCGCACGGATTGAAGTACTTCCCTGTGATCGGAACCTTCGCCGTCGTCATCGGCGTATGCAATCTCATGGGGCTCATCCCGGGGCTCGTCGCGCCGACGGCCAATTATAACGTTCCGCTCGCGCTCGCTCTGATGTCGTTCCTCTACTACAACTACATTGGCCTCAAGGAGAACGGGCTGGTCGAATACCTGCGCCATTTTGCCGGGCCGGTCCTGGCGATCGCGCCTTTGTTCTTCCCGGTCGAGATCGTGAGTAACTCGGCGCGGATCATCTCGCTCTCGATGCGTCTGTTCTGGAACATCTTCGGGGATGAGACGTTGGCGAGCGTCTTCAGTCAGATCGTCGCTTGGGGCGTGCCCGTGCTGCTGATGCCGCTCGGCCTCTTCGTCGCGCTCATGCAGACGTTCATCTTCGTCATGCTCTCGATCATCTACATCGGCGAGGTGACGCATCACGCGGAGGCGAGCACGATCTCGCGCGTCGAACTCCAGGAGGAGGCGGCCCACGCCTGACGCGAGGGGAGAGCGAAGGATAGACGCACCGGTGACGATGTCTTTCGCTCTCCGCTTGAGGCGGGGAGGGGGCCGGGGCTCGAAAGCGTTCGCGAGATTCGATGCCGTCTGGAGCTTTCGTCGGAAGAGGGGGACGAAAGTATACCGGGCATCGAAGGACTCATATGCCCCGCGCGACCCGAAACATCACACACTCCGAAGGAGGAGGCATGAAGACGCACCTGACGAAGTGGACGTGGAGCATCGGTTCGCTTCTGTTCTTCGCCGCTCCGGTATGGGCGCAACAGGGCGGGGCGGGCGTTACCGATACGACATTCAAATACATTTCGGCTGCCTTCGGCATGGCGATTGCGGCGGCCGCCGCCGCTTACGCGGACTCGCGTGCCATCAGCGCGGCGTGCGAAGGCGTGGCGCGTAACCCGGGGGCCGGCGGACGCCTCCAAACGCTCATGCTCATTGGCGTCGTATTCATTGAGACGCTCGTGCTCTTCACGCTCGCTGTCATCTTCCTGAAGGTGGCGTGAGAGAATCGCACCCTCCACGCGGCCCTTCGGATCGCGTGGAGGGTCTTCCACGGGCGAGTCCGTCGCCATGACGCGATCTCGCCCGTTTTCGATCCTCGGGAGGAAGGGCGATGAACAGCTTGCCGAAGAGAGATGTCTCACAAGGACGGCGCCTGTTATTGCTTGGTCTTGGCGCTCTTCTTCTGCTTATGACCATCCGCCTTCCTTCTCCAGCCCTCGACGAAGGATATGCCCACCCGGAGATGCTGGTCGAGACCGAATGGCTCGCTCAGCACGTGAATGATCCTAACGTTCGCATCGTGGATCTGCGTTCGGCCGAGGCGTATGCTGAAGGGCACATCCCGAATGCCGTCCATCTCGATCAGCGCGCACTTCGGGATACGGAGGATCGGCTCCTGTACGTCCCGCCCCCAGAGCGATTCGCGATGTTGATGAGTGAACTCGGCATCGGCGATCGCACGCGCGTCGTCGCGTACGATGACCTCGGAGGACAAGCAGCCGCGCGACTTTGGTTCGTCCTCGATTATTACGGGCATCCGACGTGCAGCCTCTTGAACGGCGGGTGGCAGAAGTGGGTGAAAGAAGGGCGTCCGCTGAGCCGCGAGATGCCGCGCTTTGAGAAGGCGGAGTTTCACATTCGGATGAATCCGCCAACGATATGCACGGCGCCGGAGTTGGCGAGCAAGCTTCGCGCAGACGCCGTCGTCATCATTGACGCTCGATCTCCAGAAGAATACCGAGGTGAGCGCGTCCTGGGAGCACGAGGGGGACACATTCCGGGTGCCCTCAATGTGGAGTGGCGGATGAATTTGACCGAAGGCGATGTGCCGGTCTTCAAATCAGCGGCCGAATTGCGCCGCCTCTACGAATCGCTCGGCGTCACTCGGGACAAGGAGATCATCACATACTGCCAGGGCGGAGGGCGCGCCGCCCACACGCTCTTCGTCCTGCGCTTGCTCGGATACACGAAGAGCCGCAACTACTACGGATCGTGGCAGGATTGGAGCGCGCGGCCGGAGCTCCCTGTTGAGAAGCCGAAGTCGCCGGAACCTCGGTGAGGCGAGGTCGCCAGCGCGTCCACGGCATGAATCGTCCTGAGTCAGAGACGCCGCTTTTCCGGCTCTCTCATTGCCTGACGCGAAGAGGCGAGAGTATACTTGAGCCCGCAAGGCGAGCAAGAGCGGGGGCGTCGGATACTCAAGAGGGGGAATGGGCCTATGTGGCGCGCACCGATCGTTCCCCGTCGCGCGGTCATCACCGGGATCGGCTGCTTGAGTCCGAACGGCATTGGACGGCAGCAATTTTGGGATGCGTTACGGGAGGGGCGGAGCGGCGTCGGGCGGATCACGCGCTTTGATGCTTCGGACTTACCCGTACAGATTGCTGCTGAAGTCAAAGGGATTGACGTATACGAGAGCATCCCTGCGAAAGAGCGCCAGCATTTGCCGCGCGTCGTCCCCATGGCGCTCTGGGCCGCGCGTGAAGCTCTGGAAGACGCCGGGATTCATCCCGAAGACCTTCCGCTTGAGGAGCGGCGGCGCATGGCCGTGATCCTCGGCAGCGGAGGCGGAGGGCTCGAATTCACCGAGCGGCAATACCGCTACTACTTCGCCGGCGAAGCGAAGAAGGCGAGCATCTACACGATCGCCAGCTCTACGATCGGGACGCTCTCGAGCGAACTCTCAACGGCATTCGGATTGCGCGGGATGAGTCACGTCATCTCGACCGGCTGCGCGAGTGCGATCGACGCCGTCGCCTATGCCGCTCAGGCCGTGCAGCTAGGGCGCGCCGATGTCGTGATCACCGGTGGCGTGGACGCTCCGCTCTCGCACGGCATCCTGATGGCCTTCTGCGGCATGCGCGCGCTCACGGCCTCGTGGAATCATGCGCCTGAGCGTGCCTCGCGCCCCTTCAGTCGAGATCGCGACGGATTCGTTCTGGGCGAAGGGGCGTGGATCTTCATCGTGGAAGAGCGAGAACGCGCGCGGCGGCGCGGAGCGACGATCTACGCCGAAATCCTCGGCTATGGAGCGACCTGCGACGCCCATCACCGCGTGCGCGTGGACGAAAGTGGCGAAGAGCCGGCGCGCGCCATGCGACTGGCACTGGAAGAGGCCGGCCTCTCTCCCACGGACGTTGGGTACCTCAACCTGCACGGGACCTCCACGGTGCTCAACGACCGGATCGAGACGCGCGCTGTGAAACTCGCCTTCGGCGAGCACGCGTACCGCATTCCGATGAGCGCGACGAAATCCCTGATCGGCCACCCGCAAGGCGCATGTGGGGCGGCGGGATTGGCAGCAGCGCTTCTGGCCGTGCACGAAGGGTTCATTCATCCGACGATCAATCTCGACGAGCCGGATCCCGAATGCGATCTCGATTACGTGCCGCATCGGGGTCGGAAGGCACGCGTGCGCGTGGCCCTAGTCAATTGCCTGAGCTTCGGATCCAAAAACGCCGCGCTCGTCGTGGGCAAGGATGAAGAATGAGCATGAGAGGCCTTCCCGATTTCTCCCGACGCGCGACGGCGCGAGAATGGATGGATGATCCGGCCACCCCATTTGAAGACGTCGCGGCGGCGCTTCGGGATTTGGAACGCATTAACGTCGTCCTGCGCGTGAGATCGGCGCTCGCGCGCCATCTCTTTCCGCGGATCGAGCGGCTCGGGCGCTCTCCGGTGCGCATCCTGGATGTGGCGACGGGAGCAGCCGATATTCCTCGCGCGATCGCGGCATGGGCGCGAGGGCGAGGACGGCGCGTGGAGATCGTGGCGCTCGATCTCGGCTGGTCCGTCCTCCAATACGCGCGACGCACGATCGAAGGGTATCCGGAGATTGTGCTCGTGCGCGCGGACGCGCGGCGCTTGCCTTTCCCCCGTGACGCTTTCGACTTCGTCATCGCGACCGAATTCCTCCATCATCTGGAGGACGAAGAGATCCTCCCTTTTCTGCAACGCCTCGCGGAACTCGCGCGCGAAGCTTTTCTCATCAACGACCTGCGGCGACATCCCGTCGCGTATTACGGATTCCGCGCGTTCTCGCGCCTGTTCCTGCGCAGTCGGCTCGTGCGCCACGACGGCCCGATCTCCATCCTCCGAGGGTTCACCGTGCGGGAAGGCGAAGCGCTGAGACGGAGGCTTGGCCTGCGCGCGTTCTCGCTCCACCGCCACTTCCCATATCGCCTCGTCCTCATCGGTGAGCGATGAGTTGGGACGTCTTGATCATTGGGGGAGGACCGGCAGGAGCCGTGGCGGCCGCCGATCTGGCTCGGCGCGGCTATCGCGTGGGTGTGCTCGAACGCAAGCGCTTCCCACGCGCGAAACTCTGCGGAGAATTTCTCGCGCCAAGAGGAGTTGCGCTCCTTCAGTCGGTCGGCCTCTTGGCCCCTCTCCTTCGACTCGGGGCACACGTCGTGCGAGAGGCCGCGTTCGTTTCGTCTCGGGGCCACCGCTACCCCCTCCCCTTATCTCGATTTCCCGACGATGTGGGATTTGGTCTCGGGATCCGCCGCGCGACGCTCGATCCCCTTCTGCTCGAATACGCGCGAGCGTGTGGCGCCGAAGTCTTGGAGCAGGTGTGCGTGACCGAGGCGATCGCGTCAAGCGGACGAATCGTCGGCGTGCGCGCGCGCATGCTCCCTGTGGGGAGGCGCGTGACGTTCCTCGCCTCCGTCGTCATAGAGGCCAGTGGGAGAGTACGCGCGCTCGAGCGGCCCTCTTGCTCCCCGAAGTCGGAGAGCGGCTCGCGATTCTTCGCATTTCAGGCACACGTGTCTGGGATCGAGGGCATCGGCGAGGCCGTCGAGCTGTACTTCTACCCCTCCGGATATGGCGGCCTCGTGCGCCTGGAGGGCGATCTCCACAACCTCTGCGGCCTCACGACACAAGAGGTGATGCGCCGCGCTGGGAACAGCTTCGAGCGGCTGCTCGCGCTGACGCTCCGGCAGAACCCACGAGCCCGAGAGAAGCTTCGGAACGCGCGGCTCGAGGGTCCGCTCACAGGCTGCGGACCTTTACGCTTTGGCCTCAGCGCTCTCCCCCGCACGCATATGGCGATCGGCGATGCAGCCGCGCTGATGGATCCGTTCTTCGGTCAAGGCATCTCCAATGCCATGGAGAGTGGGCTTCTGGCCGCCGCGCTCGTGGATGCCGCCTTCCGCGAGGGCGATTTGACGACGCTCGCGTCGCGCTATGCGCGGGCCTTTCGACGACGATTCGCCAGAACATGGCGCGCCGCTGCACTGTTGCGTCCGGCCGCCTTGCACGGCGACATCGGCGATCGCATGCTCGCGCAACTCCCCGAGCGTGCGCTCGCGCAGCGCCTGTTGCTCCGCCTCATCTTCGGACGCAGAATCGGCTGAGCACATCACGCCCACCGCTTGCGCAGGCGGAGCAGACGTTCGGCCGCAGCATCCAGGGTCGCCTCGGTCTTGCAGAAACAGAAGCGGACTTGCTGACGGCCCCTCTCCGGATCTTCGTAGAAGCTGCTCCCAGGGACGACGGCGACGCCGATCTCTCGCACCAAGTAGTGGGCGAATGTCACATCGTCCTCGAAGCCGAAGCGGCTGATGTCGGTCATGATGTAGTAAGCCCCGCGCGGCTTGTAGACGCCGAATCCCGCGGCTTCAAGCGCGCGCAGCAGTCGGTCGCGCCGCGCCGTGTACTCGGCCGCGAGCTGTTCGTAATATGAACGCGGGAGGCGAAGAGCAATGGCTCCCGCCTCCTGCAGCGGCGCCGCTGCGCCCACGGTGAGGAAGTCATGGACCTTGCGGATCGCCGAGGTGATCTCCGGTGGCGCGATGGCGTAGCCGACGCGCCAACCGGTCACGCTGTAGGTCTTCGAGAGGCCGTTGATCGTGATCGTTCGTTCCCGCATCCCGGGAAGCGTCGCGATGGCGATGTGCTCCGCCCCGTCGTAGAGGATGTGCTCGTAGATCTCGTCGGTGATGGCGATGACATCCCACTCCTGACAGAGGGCAGCGATCTGCTCCAACTCCTCCCGCGTGAAGACCTTGCCCGTGGGATTGTTTGGCGTATTGATGACGATCGCCTTCGTCCGCGGAGTGAAGGCGGCGCGCAGCTCATCCGGATCGAAGCACCAATCGGGCGGATAGAGGGGGACGTATCGCGGCCGCGCCTCGGCGAGGATCGCGTCAGGTCCGTAGTTCTCGTAGAACGGCTCGAAGATGATGACTTCATCGCCCGGATCAACGATGGCCATCATGCTGGCGATCATGGCTTCGGTCGAGCCACAGGTGACGGTGATCTCTCGCTCCGGGTCCACCTCCAGGCCGAGATACCAGCGCACCTTCTCGGCGATGGCTTCGCGGAAGGCGCGCGCCCCCCAGGTGATGGCGTACTGATTGATGTCGGCGCGGATCGCTTCGATGGCGGCTTGCTTGATCTCCTCCGGGGCCGGGAAATCCGGGAACCCTTGAGCGAGATTAATGGCGTCGTACTCCATGGCCAAGCGCGTCATCTCGCGGATCACCGACTCCGTGAACCGCTCCGTCTTCCGCGATGTCTTCCTCCTCTGGATCCGTTCCATGAGCGCGCGCTCCTTCACGCGGGATCGGAGGTTCTGAGCCGGCGCCGAACGCGCGTGCGGCGCGCTTCGGTTTCCTGCTGGCCCTCCTGCTCCCCCTCCTCCTCTTCGGCTTCCTTCGCTTCGCGGGCCAGCTCGCGCAGACGCTTGTCCACCAGATAGTTCACCGTCCCTTCGGGGAACTGTCCGTCCTCATCCCGCTCCCCGGCAGGCAAGCCTGTGAACAGCTCCAGCGCTTCGTCTACCGTCTGGATGGCATAGATGTGGAATTTCCCCTCGCGCACGGCCTCGACGACCTCTTTGCGCAGCATGAGGTTCTTCACATTCTGATGCGGGATGACGACGCCTTGGTCGCCGGTCAATCCCTTCGCTTTGCAGACGTAGAAGAAGCCCTCGATCTTCTCGTTCACGCCGCCGATGGGCTGGATTTGTCCCTTCTGGTTGATGGAGCCCGTGATGGCGAGATTCTGCTTGAGAGGGACGCCCGCGAGACTCGACAGTAGTGCGAGCAGCTCGGCAGCCGATGCGCTGTCGCCTTCCACTAGCTCGTACGACTGCTCGAATCCGAGGCTCGCGGCCAAGCTGAGTGGTTTGTCCTGCGCATAGCGCGCCCCCAGGTATCCGCTCAGGATGAAGACGCCTTTATCGTGGATGCTGCCGCTCAAGCGCGCGCGCCGTTCGATGTTGATGACCCCCTCGCGCCCCATGAAGGTCTGGCAGGTGATCCGCGAGGGCTTTCCGAATGCATAATCGCCCAGATGAATGACGGCGAGGCCATTGATCTGCCCCACGACGGCTCCCTGCACGTCCACGAGGATGTCGCCGCGCGCGATCATCTCCAGGACGCGCTCCTCAATACGATTGGAGCGGAAGATCTTCTCCTCGATCGCACGCTCGACGTGCGCGCGCTCGATGTAGAAGCTCCCTTCTTGTTCCGCCCAGTAGTTTGCCTCACGCACGATGTCCGAGATCTCCCCAAACCGCGTCGAGAGCTTCGTCTGATCCTCCGCCAGCCGCGAACTATATTCGATGATCGCCGCCACGGCATTGCGATCCAGGTGGCGCAGCCCCTCTCGATCGCAACAGGATTTGAGGAAATAGGCATATTGGGCGAGATTCTCCGGCGTGCGATCCATCTGGGTGTCAAAGTCGGCCTTCACCTTGAAGAGCTTGCGGAAGTCTTCGTCGTAGATGTAGAGGAGATAATGCAAGAGCGGGCTGCCAATAAGGGCGACTTTCACGTCCACCTTAATCGGCTCCGGGCGCAAGCCTGTGGCGCTCACAAGCCCATAGTGCGTGGCCACGTCCTCGATGCGGACCTCCCCGGTTTCGAGAGCGCGCTTGAGGGCATCCCACACAAAGGGGTATCGCAGGACATCCATAGCTTCGACGACGAGGAACCCGCCGTTGGCGCGCAGAAGCGATCCCGCTTTGACCTTGGTGAAATCCGTCACGAGCGCGCCCAACCGCACTTCGCGCTCGATCGTGCCGAACATGTTCGTGTACGTGGGATTCGGCTCGAAGACGATGGGGGCGCCACGTGTAGCGGAATTGTCCACGAGCACGTTCACCTGATATTCGACGAAACTCGCCCGCTCATCGAGCCGAAGTCCGTGGGGTTCGACCGGAGGCCGCGGGCGAAACTTCTCGCGCTCCTGCAAGACGTTCTCCTGCACCTCTTCCAGATAGTCGAGGATCTCCGGGTAATTGGCGTATTTCAGCCGCAGACCGTCAATGAGCCGTTTCACGACGAACAGGAGCGTCCACCGCTCTAATTCCTCCGTCTTCTCGCGCGCCTCGCGCTCCATGGTGCGCACGCGATCGAGCAGCTCGGCGACTTGCTCATTGAACTGCTCCATCTTCTGCCGCACCTGCTCTTTGGTCGTTTCATCGAGCGCCTCGTATTCCTCTTGCGTGAGGGGCTTCCCGTTATGGATGAGGACGGTCATGATCCCCGCAGGCGTGACGCGCAGTTGAATGCCCTCGCGGCTAGCCCGTCGCTCCAGCTCTTCAAAGAGAGCGGCGCTCTGTCGTTGATACTCGCGCATGATCCCGGCCTGCTGCTCCTGGTACTCCTTGCTTTCGAGCGCTCTCGGGATTTCTCGCTTGAGCTGCTCGACGAGCCCCTCCATATCGCGCTTCAACTGCCGCCCCATTCCGGCCGGCAAGTAGAGGGCGCGTGGCCGATCCGGATCGCGGAAATTCTGCACCAGGCAGATATCGCCCGGCACAGGCCGATCTCGGGCGATGTCCTCCAGCATCGCGTGCATCAGGCTCGTCTTGCCTGTCCCCGGCGGTCCCGTGAGGAAGAGATTGTATCCATGGCTCCTCATCCGCAGGCCGAAGTGAATGGCCGAGACGGCGCGCTTCTGCCCGATGAACCCCTCGGGAGGGGGCAGATGTTCGGTCGTCTCGAAATCGAAAGCATTCGGATCACACGCGCGATATACTTCCTCCGCCGAAAGGCGTCGCCACGCCATATCAGCTCACCCTCCTTGTTCGCATATGGCTACCCGATGAGCGAATAAGCTTACACGAGACGGCGGGGAGAACGAAGCCCAAAACAGAGGCGGTGCGCGGAGATGATTGACCGGTGCGCGTCGTCGCGTCTACAATTTCCCCTCGCAGTATGGATCGCATGGACCTACTACTTGTGGGCGCGCTGATCGCGTATGTCCTCGCGTTTCTCCAGCTCGTGGTGAGCGTGTGGTGGGATGAAGCGGGTCTCCGAAGAGGGCTCCTCCTGCTCTCCATAGGTGCAGGGCTCGGAGGGCACACCGTGTGGCTCGTGCGCGCGGCGCTGCAGTTCGGGCATCTGCCGATCATCAGCACGCAAGAGGTCTTCGCGTTCTTGGCGTGGGCGATCGCCGTCTACTACCTCATCCTGCGGCGAACTCACCGTCGGGCCGATGTGCTGGGGCTCTTTGTGCTACCGATCATCGCGCTCTTCGTGCTGGTGGCGCTGGTCTCCACGGGCTTCAAGCTCCTGCCGGAGGAGTTGGAAGATGTCCTGCGCATGCCCGCGTTGCCTCTGCACATTGGCTTCATGATGCTCGCCTATGCCGGCTTCCTCCTGGCCTTCCTCGCCGCGCTGATGTACCTGTTGCAAGAGCGCGAGCTGAAGCGCAAGCGGTTGGGCGCCATCTATCGCTATTTCCCATCCCTCTCCGCATGCGAGGCACTCGGTCACCGATCGCTCCTTTTTGGATTCCTCATGCTCACGCTCGGGATTGGGACGGGGATCATCCTGCTGCATCGGAGTGACCCGATCTTCTGGCGGGGCGACCCGATCATCGTGCTCGCGTTTGTCACCTGGCTCTTCTATCTCGTCGTCGTGCACTATCGTCTGGCGGCGGGCTGGCGCGGGCGCCGCGCGGCGATGCTGCTGATCGTGGGGTTCTTGGCGACGGCCGCGACGTTCGTGAGCGCTCGCCTCTTCGGACACATCTTATGACGATCGTCCTCGTGGGATTGAATCACCGCACGGCACCCGTCGAGGTGCGCGAGCGCCTGGCGTTCGCCGAGGAGGAGTTGCCGCAGGCCCTGCGGCAACTGGTGGATGGCACGACGATCACCGAGGGCTTGATCCTCTCCACGTGCAACCGCGTCGAGGTGCTCGCCGTGACGCCGCGAGCCGAACGCGCGGCCGTCGAGCGCATTCGCGCCTTCCTCTGCGAGTGGCATCGCGTTCCGCCGGATGCCTACGAAGCCGCGCTCTACCGATATGTGGATCGCGACGCCGTGCGACACGTGTTTCGCGTCGTGGCGAGCTTGGATTCGATGGTCCTCGGGGAGCCGCAGATCTTCGGACAGGTGAAAGAAGCGTATGCGCAGGCCGTCGCTGCGGGCACCGTGGGCAAGACCTTACATCTGCTGCTGCCGCGCGCCTTCTCCGTGGCCAAACGGGTGCGTACGGAGACGGCCATTGGGACCGCCACCGTCTCGGTCAGCTCCGTCGCTGTGGAACTGGCGCGGAAGATCTTCGAAGACCTCGAAGGACGAACGGTCCTGCTCATCGGAGCGGGCAAGATGGCCGAGTTGACCGTGCGGCATCTTCTGGCTGCCGGCGTCCGAAATCTGCTCATCAGCAATCGCACGCAGGAGCGTGCCGAGCGGCTCGCGGCCCAATTCCCAGCGGAAGTGCTCTCGCTCGAAGCCCTCCCAATCCATCTGGCACGGGCAGACATCGTCATCTGCTCGGTCGGCGGAACCGACTACGTGCTTCGGCGCGAGCAGGTGGCCGCCGCCATGCCCGTGCGGCGCAATCGTCCTCTGTTCCTCATTGACATCTCCGTCCCGCGCATGATCGAGCCAAGCGCAGGTCAGCTGGAGAACGTCTTCCTCTACGACATTGACGACCTGGAACAAATCGTCCGCACGAATTTGGAACATCGCCGATATGAGGCGGCGCGCGCCGAAGTCATCGTGGATCACGCCGTGGAAGAGTTCATGGCGTCGCTCCGTCGCTTAGAAGTCGGCCCGCTGATCGCGGCTTTTCGCCGCCGCTTGGAAGAGATCGCTTATGGCGAATTGGAGCGCCATCGGCGGTATCTCGGTCCGCTCACCCCGGAGCAGGAGCGCGCGCTGCGCCATCTGCTCGAAGGCATCGTCAACAAGTTCGCCCATCCGGCGATCGCGCGATTGCATCAAGCGGCTCGTGAAGGGACGCTGCGCTCGGAAGAGCTGAACCTGCTCGAGCTGTGGGGGGATATCGTGGATGCGCGAGAGCGCCGGTCGTCGTCCTCATCGGAGTGATCCCAGATGAAGCGTTCGTCCTTCGTCATCGGATCGCGCGGGAGCGCGCTCGCACTTCGTCAAGCGGAGATCGTTCGCGCGCGACTCGCCGCCCACTATCCGCACCTCACGCTCTCGCTGAAGATCATTCGCACCAGCGGCGATCGCATCACGGACCACCCCCTCGCGGCGTTCGGCGGCAAGGGACTCTTCATCAAGGAGCTGGAAGAAGCGCTGCGGGCGAAGGAGATCGATCTCGCCGTCCACAGCTTGAAAGACGTGACGGCTGAGCTTCCCGAAGGGCTTCATCTGGCGGCCATCCTCGAGCGCGAGGATCCGCGCGATGCCCTCGTCACGCGGACGGGAGAGGGGACGGTGTACGCACTTCCCGAAGGTGCGATCGTGGGCACAAGCAGCGTGCGCCGTCTGGCGCAGTTGCGCGCGCTGCGCCCCGATCTCGACATCCGCCCCTTGCGCGGGAATGTGGATACGCGCTTGCGAAAACTCGACGAGGGGCAGTATGAGGCGATCATCCTGGCTGCGGCCGGGCTTGTGCGCCTCGGTCTGGACGCGCGCATCGCCGAGCGCATCCCCACCGAGGTGATGATCCCGGCCATCGGGCAAGGGGCGATCGCCGTGGAGACGCGCGTTGAGGATGAGGAGATCAACGCGTTGCTGGCGCCGCTTGATCATCCGCCGACGCGCGCGGCGACGATGGCAGAGCGCGCGTTCTTGCAACGGCTCGGGGGAGGATGCCACGTTCCAATCGCCGCGTATGCCGAGATCGCTCCGGACGATCCCGCTCAACTCCTTCTGCGCGGGATGATCGCGAGCCCCGACGGCGCGCGCCTGTTGAAAGCCGAGGCCACCGGCCCCATGATGGAGGCCGTCGCCCTCGGGTATCACCTCGCCGAACGCCTCATCGCCGAAGGCGCCCTCGCGCTCCTTCACGCGTGAATCAGCGTCCCAGAGCGTAGCGGAGCGCGAAGAGGACGGAGAAGAGATAAAGGAACCAATGGACTTCGCGCCCCCGTCCGGCCGCCAACTTCACCAGTGCATAGGAGATGAAGCCGAAGGCGATCCCATCGGTGACGCTCAACGAGAGCGGCATCGTGATCATCGTCAAGAAGGCGGGGATCGCTTCCGTCATCTCCTCCCACGGAATGCGCGCCGCTTCCTTCATCATGAGCGTACCGACGAGGATGAGGGCAGGAGCGATGACCGGATAGAGCGTCGCCCCTTGAGGGGTGTGATACCCCCCACCGATCATCCGCACGAGGGGGTAGAAGAAGAGCGAGAGCAGAAAGAGCATGGCCGTCACCAGATTCGCCAATCCCGTTCGCCCGCCAGCGGCCACCCCCGTCGCGCTCTCAATATAGGCGGTGACCGTCGAAGTCCCGAGCACGGCCCCCCCCACCGTACCGACCGCGTCGGCCAGAAGCGCCTGGCGAGCGCGCGGCAACACGCCATTGCGCAACAAGCCCGCTTGTCCGGCGACCCCCACTAGAGTCCCCACCGAATCGAAGAGCGCTAGGAAGAAGAAGACGAAGATTGCCTCCAGCATCTGCGGCCGCAGCGCACCGAGCACATCTAGCCGAAACAACGTCGGTGTGAGCGAGGGCGGACGACTGATGATCCCATGATACTGAACGAGCCCGAAAAGGAGCCCGACGGCCGTGGTCACCAGAATCCCCCACAGCACTGCCCCGCGAATGCCGCGAGCGAAGAGCACCGCCATCGTCGCGAGCCCGAAGAGGGAGAGCAGGACGGGTGGCGATTTCACCTCCCCCAGGGTCACCAATGTCTCCGGCGACGCGACGATCAACCCCGCCCAGTGCAGGCCGATCGTGGCGATGAGTAATCCGATGCCTGCGGCGATCGCATGCTTGAGCGATGCCGGAATCGCGGTGATGAGCCGCTCGCGCAGTCCGATCCCCGCCGTGAGGATGAAGACGATCCCGGCCAGAGCGACGGCGCCCAAGGCGATCGTCCACGGCACGCGCATCCCCAGGACGACCGTGTAGACGAAGAAGAAATTGTGACCCATGGCCGGGGCTACAGCAATCGGATAATTGGCCCAAAAGGCCATGAGCAGCGTCGCCCCCGCGCTCGCCAAACACGTCGCCACGAGCACAGCACCGAAATCCATTCCCGCAGCGCTCAAGACGGCCGGCTGAACGAAGATGATGTAGGCCATCGTCAGGAAAGTCGTCACGCCGGCGAGCATTTCCGTTCGCACCGTCGTCCCCTGCTCGCTCAGATGGAACCATCGCTCCAGAAGCGCGAGTCCCAGACCTCCCGCCAAACGCGCCTTCGGTTGCACGTCGTCTCCCCCTCCCGCGTCCTCTCGCCATCTCACGGCAGAGCGAGTATAGTACACAGCGTTCTGCGAGATTTTCAACGAGGGAGGGGAGCGATGCGAACGCGACAGCTCTCGCATGGAGCGATCCGCATCCTGATCGCTCTCGGAATCCTGCTGGCCTTCGTGCATGCGGCGCGCGCGGAAGTGCACCGGTTCAAGCCGACGATCGGCTATCCCACATTCGCGCGGCGCGAACCGGTCTTGCGCCTCCGTCCGGGCGACATCGTTGAGACGGAGACGCTCTGGGGAGAATGGTACGAGCGCCCCGGGGGGAAATGGCCGGGCGAGGTCGGTCCCTTCTATATCGAAGGGGCGACACCCAACGACACGCTTGTGGTGAAGATCCTGCGCCTCAGGCCCAATCGCGACATCGCCATCTCCACCCATAATCCGACCTTCGGCCTGCTGGCCGCCGATCGGTGGACGCCGATGCTGACCGATCCAATTCCCGCCCGGCGCTTCGTTTGGCGGCTCGATCGGGAGCGGATGACGGCGACGTTGGAGCTGCCCGGCAGTCGAATGAAACGGATCGAGGTCAAGCTCTCCCCCATGCTCGGACGCGTGGCTGTTGCCCCTCCAGGCGAAGAGTCGTTCGATGGACTGTGGCCGGGGAACTTCGGCGGCAATATGGACGCACCTGATGTGCGCGAGGGAACGACCGTGTACTTGCCGATCTTTCACGAGGGCGCGCTCTTTTACTTCGGCGACGGGCACGCGCTTCAGGGGGACGGGGAGATCTGTGGCTCTGGATTGGAGACGACCATGGAGGTCACTTTCCAATTCGACCTCATCAAGGGGAAGAAGATCGCCTGGCCGCGCTTGGAAGACGACGAGTTCATCATGGTGGCCGGGAGCGTACGGCCGCTCGTGGATGCCGTGCGCATCGCGTGCGTGGAGTTAGTCCGATGGCTCGTCGAAGACTACGGCTTCGAGAAATGGGAAGCCTTGCAGATCGTCTCGCAACTGGCGGTGCTGCGCGTGGCCAACGTCGTGGATCCGCACTACACGGTCGTCGCGAAATTCCCGAAGAGATACCTCCCGCGGTGATCGCGCCACGATGGCGCCGTTATCGTCGCGCGGGGCGAAGCGCTTCGCGAAGCACCCGCGCGATCCGCACGACGTCTTTCTCCCGCAGCTCGGGATATAAGGGGAGCGAGAGGACCGTCCGCGCGCACGCTTCGGCGACGGGAAAATCGCCCGGGGCATATCCGAGATGCCGATATGCCGGCTGCAAGTGTAACGGCACAGGATAATGCACGGCCGCCCCGATCCCCTGCTCGTTCAGCGCTTGTCGAACGCGATCCCGATCGGGAACGCGGATGACGAAGAGGTGATAGACGTGCCGCGCATAGGGCATCTCTTCGGGGAGCGTGATCTCCTCCACGTCCGAGAGCTTCTGCCGATATAAAGCGACCAACTCCCGCCGCCGCTCATTCCATCGGTCGAGATACCGAAGCTTCGCGCGAAGGATGGCCGCTTGCAAGGCATCGAGCCGATAGTTGAACCCTTCTTCGAGATGCCACGGCCCATCGCCACGCCCGTTGTTGACGAGGCAGCGCAGCCGCGCCACCCACGCGCTGTTCCGCGTCACAACGGCTCCGGCCTCCCCATACGCGCCGAGATTCTTGCTCGGATAAAAGCTGAAGCAGCCGATGTCGCCCAGGCTCCCGGCCTTGGCCGATGGTGAATTCGCTTCGCCGCAATATTCTGCTCCGTGCGCTTGTGCGGCGTCTTCGACCACGCGGAGATTATAACGGCGGGCCAGCTCCAGGATCGGTCGCATATTGGCCATCTGACCATAGAGATGAACCGGCACGATCGCTTTCAGCCGCCGCCACGTCGTCCGATTCACCAAGTATCCGATCCGCTCATTGAACGCGTACTCGCGCTCGATCTTCTCCACGAGTTTCGCGACATCGAGCGTGTAAGAGCGCGGCTCAATATCCACGAAGACCGGGCGCGCGCCCGTGCGCGTGATCTCGGAGACGGTCGCGATGAAGGTGAAGGGAACGGTGATGACCTCATCGCCCGGCCCAATGCCGAGCACGAGCATCGCCAGATGCAGGGCGGCCGCCCCTGAGGCCGTCCCCACCGCGTGCGGGACACCACAGTAGGCGGCCCATTCGCGCTCGAAGCGCGCCACCTCCTCTCCCAGGACGAATTGCCCAGACTTCAGAACACGCTTGATCGCCGAATGGATACGCTTTCGGATGGCTCGGTGCTGCCGCCGAAGGTCAACGAGTGGGATTCGCAAGGCGCTCCTCCACACGCTCGACGGGACGATAGAGCGTGTCGCGCTGCTGCGGACGGAATCCGGCATCGGTGATCAAGCGACGGATCTCGGCTTCGCTCACGGAGATGCGCAGCACGCCCGCGGCCGTGACGACGTTCTCCTCGATGATCGTGCTTCCGAAATCATCCGCGCCGAACCGCAATCCAACCTGCGCGACCTTCAGGCCTTGCGTCAGCCAGGAGACCTGCAGATGGTCCACATTATCAAGGTACAGGCGCGAGACGGCAAGCAGCTTCAAATACTCCACGGCCGTCGCCTCCAACCATCCCCCTTTACCCAACTCGGTGTTCTCCGGCTGATACGTCCAAGGGATGAAGGCCGTGAAGCCGCCCGTCTCGTCCTGCAGCGCGCGAATGCGTTCCAGATGCTGGGCGCGATGCCAGAGCGATTCCCCGAATCCGATGACCATCGTCGCCGTCGTCGGCAAGCCCTCCTCATGAGCGATGCGCATGACGGTGAGCCACTCCTCGGCCGTCGTCTTCCGACCAATCCGACGACGAATCTCATCGTCCAGGATCTCCCCCCCACCGCCTGGGATCGAACCCAAGCCCGCCGCCTTCAATCGGCGGATGACCTCGCGGATGGAGAGCTTAGAGACACGCGCAATATGCACGATCTCCGTCGGAGAGAAGCAATGCAGGTGAATCCGATATCGCTCTTTGATCGCCCGCAGGAGGTTCTCGTAGTAGTCGATCTTCAAATACGGGTTCAACCCCCCTTGCATCAAAATGCCCGTTCCGCCCAAGGCGATCGTCTCCTCGATCTTCCGAAACAGCTCCTCCAGCGGCAGCACATATCCCTCGAGCGAACCCGGCGGCCGATAGAACGCGCAGAAGTGGCAGTATTGAACGCAGATGTTCGTATAGTTCACGTTGCGATCAATGATGTAGGTGACCACGCCGCTGGGATGTTTCCGCCGTCGGACGAGATCCGCCGCCATGCCGAGCGCGATCACATCATCCGATTCCAAGAGCCGGACGGCGTCCTCCATCGCGAGACGCTCGCCCGAGAGCGCCTTCTCCAAGATTGGGCGAATCTTCCGCGATGCCTTCCACAGATCGCCCATCGCTCTCCCTCCGAATAGGCCATTACCTTACGGCATCCGCGCGCTCCCCGTCAACGGCGCATCTCATCGGACGGGGATGTAATCGAGCAGGCCCACGTCCCAATAGGTGCGATATTCCCCCGCCTCATAGAGGCGGACGAACTCGTTCATCCGTTGCAGCAGCGTCGTGATGAAATACCCGGGCAGCGCCTCCGGATGCGGGAATCCATACCCCACGTAGCTCCGGATGATGAGGCTACGCTCAGTTCGGGGTAGCGCTTTCACGTTCTCGGCGAACGCCGCGAACGCGTCGTTCTGAAGCAGATAGTATTCGACGTTCGAGACGTAGAAGACCGAGACCGTCTCGCCCAAGCGGCGCACGTAATCCCCAATCGCCCGCAGCGCCTTCGGACCGGCGAAGTCTCCCGTCACCGGGATGATGCGATCCTGCTCGTGCAACTGCTTGAGGAATTGGAAGCGCTCCTCCGTGGCGAGGAAGTTGCGCGGCCGTCCCCTCAAATCGGTCTCCAGAAGGAGCTGCCGCAGCGTGGGGAATTGCCGCCAGGAGCGGCGGAAATGAGTCTCATAGCGGATGTCGAGTCCATCTTCGTAGAAGTTCCGCGCCATCTCCTCGATGCGTCCCCGATCTTCCGGAGTCAGGGGCACACCGAATTGCCGCTCGATCAACGCATACGCGCGCTCCAATGTCATCCGGAAGTAACTCGGATCCGGTGGCGTCGCGTCCATCAGCTGGACGAGATCGGCGATCGAGGCTTGCGTCCATCGCTCCGCGCTCTCGCGCAGCGGTCGGCCAAGCCACAGCGCCAAATACTCGGCGCGAGTGCGGGCCAGCGCGAAAAGAGCTTTGTAGAAGAGATGCTGCAGCCGATTATCGCGCCGGATGTCCAGGATGAATGCGTAGCTCGGACGGACGGCCGCGATGTAGGTGAAATTTTGCTCGGGACCGACGCCGATATATACCCCTCCGCGCACGTTCAGCTCGTCGAGCTTCTGCAGGACCTTCTGATAGCCCAGTTCGTTCGAGACCAAGTTATCGCTGGGGAAGTACCCGCCTTCTTCCGAGAGCTGCGCGATGAGCTGAGCGAACGCGGGGACGCGCGGGCGAACGGCGACGCGAGGCGTGCAAGCCGCCAGCAACAGAAGCAGCGAGAGCAAGACGCCGAAGACTCGACGAGGTCGCCCGATGGCGAAATGTCCGCGATCGGATGCGCACGTCATCATGCCAAAGAATCTATCCGGGGCGCGCCTTTAGAGCAAGGGAGTCCCGGACATGCGCCCCATCTTCGAGCGTCGCGTTCCAGGGCGCTCACATCGGCGCCATCTCTTGCTCCGCCCTCTTGACCAAGGCTGCGATCTCGCGCACCTGTTCGACGAGCTCGCGGAACATGGGAAGGGTGAGCGACTGCGGTCCATCCGAGAGTGCGCGATCGGGATCCGGATGCACCTCGATCATGAGCCCATCGGCGCCAACGGCGACGCCTGCGCGCGCGAGGGGGATCACCTTATCTCGACGTCCCGTCCCGTGGCTGGGGTCCACGATGATGGGGAGATGGCTGACGCGCCGCACAGCGGGCACGATCGAGAGATCGAGCGTATTGCGCGTGTGTTGCGCGAATGTGCGTACGCCGCGTTCGCAGAGGATGACGTTGTAGTTGCCCTCGGCCATGATGTATTCAGCGGCCAACAACAATTCCTCCAGCGTCGCCGACATCCCTCGCTTCAGGAGGACGGGAATGCGCGCCTGCCCGGCCCGACGCAGCAGGCTGAAGTTCTGCATGTTGCGCGCGCCGATCTGCATGATGTCGGCGTACCGCTCGACCAAATCCGCGCTCTCGTGATCAATGGCCTCGGTCACGATCTTCAAGCCGAAGCGGGCGCGCACCTCGGCCAGGATCTTCAACCCTTCTTCGCCGAGCCCCTGGAACGAATACGGCGACGTGCGCGGCTTATATGCCCCACCGCGAAAGAACTTCACGCCGAGCCGACTCACCCACTCGGCGACCGTCATCGTTTGCTCGTAGCTCTCGACGGCGCACGGCCCAGCGATGATGGCCAGCTCATCGCCGCCGATCGTCGCCTCTCCCACGCGCACGATGGTCTTCTCGAGTTTGATCTCGCGGCTGACGAGCTTATACGGTTTGGAGACAGGCACGGCCTCGATGACGCCGGGCATCCCTTCGAATAATCCCGGATCGAGTGGACCCGGATTGCCGGTGATCCCAATGGCCGTGCGCTGCGCGCCCGGGATGACGTGAGCGCGAAACCCCAACTGCTCGACCTTTCGGACGACCGCCGCGATCTGCTCATCGGTCGCCCCTGCCTGCATGACGACGAGCATCGCCAACTCTCCCCTCGTCTCTTCGCGCGCTTCGAAATGTCCGCTATTGCGACGACGCGCCTTCGGAAGGCGACGCCGACTCGTCGGCGCTCGGGGTCGGCTCCTCGACCGCCGATTCGGACGCGAGCCAGGATTCCCCACGCGCTCGCTTCTCCTCGTAGAGGAGATCATCAATGCGCGCCGCGCGCGCGATCGTCTCGTCGTAGTGGAAGACCAACTCGGGGATCGTCTTCAGATGGAGACGCGGATAGAGCTGCCGCCGAATGAACGCGGCGGCGTGATTGAGCCGCTCAACGGTCTGCCGGGACTCCTCGGGCGTCCCGAGCGTGCTCACGTAGACCTTCGCATGGCGGAGATCACGGCTCACCTTCACATGGGTGATCGTGACTAGGCCGAGCTGCGGATCCTTCAGCTCATAGCCGATAATCTGACTCAACTCCTCCCTGAGCAGCTCGCCGATGCGTTCCGGGCGATAGCGTTTCATACCCCCTCCCGTCAGAGCGTGGGCGCGACCTTCTCGATCACATAGGCCTCGATCACGTCACCCTCTTTGATGTCATTGAATCGCTCTAGCCCGACGCCGCACTCGAAGCCCTCCTTCACCTCGGTCACGTCCTCCTTGAAGCGACGAAGCGAGGCGATCGTTCCCTCGTAGACGACCACATGATCGCGAATGACGCGGGCGTTGGCGTTGCGCCGGAGGACGCCGCTCTGAACGAAACATCCGGCGACATTGCCGACTTTGGCGATGCGGAAGACTTGTCGCACCTCGGCGCGCCCGAGGATCACCTCCTTCTCCACCGGCGCGAGCAACCCGAGCATCGCGTTGCGGATGTCCTCCTCGACCTTGTAAATGACCGAGTAGAGGCGGATCTCCACGCCCTCCTGCTCGGCGACCTCCCTCGCGCGCGGTTCCGGACGGACGTTGAAGCCCACAATCAGCGCCGAGCGATGCATATCGCGGGAAGCCGCCGCGAGCAAGACATCCGATTCGGTGATCGCGCCGACGCCCGCGCGGATGATATTGATCTTGACCTTCTCGCTGGGGAGTTTCTCCAGCGTCTGCCGCAAGGCTTCGAGCGATCCCTGCACGTCGGCCTTCAGGATGATCTGCAACTCCTTGACCTCGCCCGCTTGCAGCCGCTGATAGAGCTGCTCAAGCGGCGTCACCGCGGCCGCACGCGCTCGGGCTTGTCGCAGCTCCAGCTGTCGCGCCGAGGCGATGCGCTCGGCCGTCGCCTGATCTTCGACGACCATCAGCTTATCGCCCGCTTGCGGGACGGCCTCCAATCCCAAGACCTCCACCGGACGCGACGGTCCCGCCTCCGACACCATCCGTCCGCGATCATCCACAAGCGCGCGCACGCGCCCATACGTCGCGCCGACGACGAACCAATCGCCCACGCGCAACGTCCCTTGCTGCACAAGGACCGTGGCCACCGGACCGCGCCCGCGATCGAGCTTCGCTTCCAAGACCGTGCCTATCGCCTTGCGATGCGGATTCGCCTTCAGCTCCAACAAATCCGCCGTGAGAATGATCATCTCCAAAAGGGCGTCGAGATTGATCCGACGCTTCGCTGAGACTTCGACCATAACCGTATCGCCGCCCCAACCGTCCCACAGCAGTCCATGCTCGGCGAGCGCTTTCTTCACCCGCTCGGGATTGGCTTCGGGCTTGTCGATCTTATTGATGGCGACGAGGATGGGCACGCGCGCAGCCCGAGCGTGCTCAATCGCTTCGATCGTCTGCGGCATAACGCCGTCATCGGCGGCGACCACCAGCACGACGATGTCCGTCACCTGCGCACCACGGGCGCGCATCATGGTGAACGCCTCATGCCCGGGGGTATCCAGGAAGACGATCTCCCGCTGCCGGGTGGGATCATCGGGATCGGGCACGGAGACGACATACGCGCCGATGTGTTGAGTGATGCCGCCGGCTTCTTGTTCGGCCACGCGCGTCTGTCGGATGGCATCCAGTAGCGTCGTCTTTCCATGATCCACATGCCCCATGACCGTGACGACCGGCGCTCGCGGGACGAGGACCTCTTCCTCACCCGACTGGATGAGGCGCTCCAGCTCCTGCTCCTCGATCAGCTCCTCAAAGGAAGTGAAGGAGACGTCGTAGCCGAATTCCTTCCCCAGCTCTCGGGCGACGTCGTGGTCCAACGTCTGATTGATCGTCAGGAAGAGGCGTCGCGCGACGAGCTTCTGGAGCACATCGCGAGGCGCGACCTGCAATTTCTCGGCGAACTCGCGCACGGTCACCGTCTCCGGCAACCGGATCGGTTTCAGCTCCTTCACGGGCGGGGGAGGCGGAGAAGCGGTCACTACCGGAGCGTCCACGCTCGGGGCGGGCTTCTTCGCAGGCGCAGGCATCGGACGACGAATGCGTCGTCGGCGCTCGTCTCGCGGAGGGACGTAGACGGTGCTCGCTAAATCGGGAGCGGGCGTGGCCATCGAAGCGCTGAGCGCGCTCGAAGGTCGCAGGATGATGACCTGAGGCTTAGACGGGCGTGCCTTCGGCTCCGGCGCGGCTTCCGGGGCCGGACGCGCTTCTTCAGCGGGAGCGGCCGTCGGGGCTGCCGCCATCGGAGGTGGCGATGGCGGTGGAGGCGGAGCCACTGGTTTCAACGGCATTACCTTCATGCGCGGCTCCGTCTCGACCTTCGGCCTCTCCAGTCGCTCGGAGACCTGGCGCGCTTCTTTGCCAACGGTCGCTCGACTGACATCCGGCTTCACCGGCTCGCGCTCTCTCGGCGGGAGCTCCTCGGGCACTTCCTTCGGTGGCGGACTCGGCACCGTGGCTTGCTCCGGCGCCACCTCCTTGGCCCGTTTCACCAACCGCGGTCGGATCTGCGAGACCTCCGGCACCTTGGCATAATGCCGCGAGCGAATCTGCTCGGCCTGCTCCTCGGTCAACGAATTCGAGGGCACGCTCACATCGAAGCCGAGCTGCCGCGCCTCCTCGATCACGCGGCGTGGCTCCAACTTCAACTCTCGGGCCAATTCATAAATGCGTATCTTCTTCATCCCCTCCCCTTCCCCCGAGTTGGCATTCTCCTTGCGCGAGCGCCTCACGATCGCTCCTCCGATGCGGATGCGCTCGATGCCGGCTCAAGAGGCCGCTCCCCCACGATCGCCTGCGCAGCCGCTCTCACTTCCGTCGCTTGAGCGAGGCTCCAATCCAGCTTCTCCGCCAGCTGATCCACATCGGAGCTGGCGATCTGTTCGACCGTCGCGAATCCTTTGGCCTTGAGCTGTTCCACCATCGTCTCGGGAAGACGTCCTTCGAGGGCGCTGAGCGGCGTTCCCCCTCCGGATACCAGTTGCTCCATCTGCGCGGCCACCTCCCGCTTCAACTCCGACTCGCTCCGAATGTCAATGTGCCAGCCTACGAGCTTCACCGCCAAACGCACATTCTGCCCCTGCTTGCCGATAGCGAGCGAGAGCTGATCATCATCCACGATGACCTCCAAGCGACGCGCCACCGGATCCACGATGTGAACGCGATTCACTCGGGCGGGGCTCAGCGCGCTGGCCGCGAACTTCGCCGGATTCTCCGACCACTCGATGATATCGATCTTCTCCCCGTGCAATTCGCGGATGACGGCCTGCACGCGGCTCCCCTTCATCCCCACGCACGCGCCGACCGGATCCACATCAGGATCACTCGAGGCTACGGCGATCTTAGCGCGTTCGCCCGGATCGCGCGCACAGGCCTTGATCTGAACCGTCCCATCGTAGATCTCCGGGACCTCCAGTTCGAAGAGCCGCATGATCAGCTCAGGAACCGTTCGCGAGAGAATGATCTGATGTCCTGCCCCCCGATTGACCTCCTTGATCACCGCGCGGATGCGATCGCCAACCGAATACCGCTCGGCCTTCGACTGTTCGGAGCGTGGCAAGAGGGCCTCCACGGTCCCCAGATCCACGATCATGTCCCCCTTCTTCTCGAAGCGCTTCACGAAGCCACTGACCAACTCGCCGACGCGCCCGACATATTCCTCGTAGATGCGCTGGCGTTCGGCCTCGCGCACCTTCTGCATGATGGTCTGCTTGGCCATCTGCGCGGCGATGCGCCCCAGGCCCTCAAACGGCCGCGGGATCTCCACGATATCGCCGACCTCCGCCCCCTCGACCAGCTGATTCGCTTCCTGCAGACTGATCTCCCGGGCCGGATCGGTCACCTGCTCGACGACAACCTTCCGAGCGAAGATCTCGATCTGTCCCGTCTCCGGATTGTACTCGACGTCAATATCCTCGCCCGTGGCCTTGAACTGTTTCTCATACGCCCGGCGGATGGCCTCCTTGAGAGCCGTGATGACCGCCTCCGGGTCGATGTTCTTCTCCCGGCTGAGCAGCTCAATGCTCTCGGCAATCGGGCTTCTCGGATTCGCCATACTCTTCCCCCTCATGCCGAACGATTCGGGGAGAGGCTCCGACCCGATCGGGTGGAGGCCCGCCCCCTCGATCTCCCCCCTGGTTTTCGGATGGGTCCCGTCACCTCGCTCGGGACTTCCCCCACTCGAACGCCAGATGCGCTTTGCGAATCTTCGGGTAAGGGATCACCACCTCGCGCTTCAGCTCACGCTCGCGCACGGTCACTTCGTCTCCTTCGATTCCGAGCAACTCGCCCACGAAATGTCGCCGCCCTTCGAGCGGCTCCCACGTCTCGATCCTCACGACGCGACCAGCGAACCGCTGGTAATCGCTCCGCCGATATAATCCTCGCTCGATGCCCGGCGAGCAAACCTCCAACACGTACCGATGTGGGATCGGATCCTCGACATCCAACACGACCCCGATGCGCTCGCTCACCCGGGCGCAGTCATCTACCGTGACCCCACCGGGCTTATCCACAAGGACGCGCAGGATCATCCCCTGTCGCCCCCCGGCAATCTCCACGTGCACCAGCTCGAAGCCCAGGGCGGCGATGACCGGCTCGATGATCTCCGTCACGCGCTCGACAAGACCCACACCCATACTCCCCCAAAAAAAAGTGGGCTGACCGCCCACGTCCGCATCACCCCCACACCCGACTCGAATGAGAAGTATAATGATAGCCCGCTCATCTGATGAAATCAAGTACGACCACCTTTGGCACACACTTGCTCCATCCCCTTGACAATGGAGATGACCAGCCCCTACCATTGATGCTCATGAAAGCACCTATGATGCTCTTCTTGCAAACGGATCCGATCTACGGGTATCTGCCGATCGTCGTGCTCCTGTTCCTGGCCGCGCTCTTCCCGGCCCTGGTGCTGGGGATCGGGCGGCTGCTGCGTCCGATGAAGCCCGAAGCGCCGAAGCTCTCTCCCTACGAGTGCGGCGTGGACCCGATCCTGGACGCGCGCGAGCGGTTCTCGGTGCGCTACTACATCATTGCCATGCTCTTTTTGATCTTCGACGTGGAGACGGTCTTCCTCTTCCCCTGGGCCGTCATCTACGACAAGCTGGCGCTTTTTGGCCTCATCGAGATGGCCATCTTCCTCGGCCTTCTCATCGTAGGGTATTACTACGCCTGGCGAAAAGGAGCATTGGAATGGACGTGAATCTGGAGGAATACGCGCAGGCCGGAGGATTTTTGACGACGACCGTGGATGCCGTCTTCAATTGGGCGCGCAAGTCGGCGCTGTGGCCGATGACGTTTGGGCTCGCCTGCTGCGCCATTGAGATGATGGCCACGGGCGCCTCCCGTTTCGACATTGATCGGTTCGGCGCAGGGGTTTTCCGTCCGAGCCCGCGGCAGTCGGATCT
Organism: Acidobacteriota bacterium; assembly: GCA_030550025.1. Taxonomy (GTDB): domain Bacteria; phylum Acidobacteriota; class Blastocatellia; order HR10; family HR10; genus HR10. The sequence continues at coordinate 206,487 of JAUQQC010000005.1, forward strand.
GATGATCGTCGCCGGGACCGTCACGCTGAAGATGGCGCCCGTTGTGCGCCGCGTCTACGACCAGATGCCCGAACCCAAGTGGGTCATCGCCATGGGCGCGTGTGCCAGCGTTGGCGGCCCCTTCGATTCGTATTCGACCTTGCAGGGCGTAGATCGGGTCGTCCCCGTGGACGTCTACATTCCGGGATGCCCGCCGCGGCCCGAGGCGCTGCTTTACGGCCTCATGCGCCTCCAGGACAAGATCATGCGCGAGCACCCAAGCCTCTACATCTTCGGCCGCGAACGCGTCGTGCGCGTCACGCCCATTGCGGAATCGGCGGCCTGAGTCCTCTGACGGTTGAGCGTGTTCCCGCCGAAGCGGGGATCGGGCATTCCCGCCTCCTTCAAAACCGCTTCTGAAAAGGCTCGCTTCATGAATGAGCGCGGCAGCAAGTGGCCGCTTGAGGAGAAACTCAAGGCGCGCATTCGGGAAACCGGACCGATTCCCTTTCGGGATTTCATGCACGCCGCCCTCTACGATCCCGAACACGGATACTACATGCGACGCGCGGAGATCGGAGTGCGCGGAGATTATATAACGAGCGCGCATTTGCACCCGATCTTCGGAGAGCTCCTGGCGAAAAAATTTCTCGCCCTTTTTCGCGATCTCGCACCGCCATGGACGCTTCTGGAATGGGGAGCAGGAACGGGACGACTGGCTGCGGATGTGCTCGCCGCTTTCGAGCAGGAGCCGGAGGCGCGTTCGATCCGCTACCTCATCTGCGAGATCAGCCCTCGCCTTCGAGCGGAGCAGCAGCGGCTCCTCGAGAACCGACCCAACGTCGCCTGGGTGAGCGAAGACGATCTGGAGGTGGAGAGCCTCACGGGCCTCATCTTCTCGAACGAACTGCTTGATGCCTTCCCCGTCCATCGCGTCCTGCGAGAGCGTGGAGCGTGGCGCGAACTCTACGTGACGCTGCGCGGCGAGGCATTCGCATGGGTGCTTGGCGAGCTGACCCGTCCAGAGATCGCGCGCTACTTCGAGGAGGTTGGGATCGAACTGGGGGAAGGACAGATCGCTGATGTCGCGATGGACATCGTCCCATGGCTCCAGCGCGTGGCGGCGATCTTGCGAGAGGGGTATGTGGTGACGATCGACTACGGGGACACGGCCGATCGGCTTTATGACCGAACGCGCTGGGAAGGAACCCTCCGGTGCTTCTATCGCCGCCAACTCGTTTCGGACCCTCTCGCGCGCGTCGGGGAGCAGGACATCACGGCGAGTGTGGACTTCACCCTGATTGCGCGCGCGGGGCAGGCCGTCGGCCTCGAGGTCGTGGAGTTCAAGAGTCAGCGAGAGCTCCTCATGGAGCTCGGGCTTTTGGAGCGGGCGAGCGTGAGGTTGCAGCACGCCGCGTCTTCCGCCGAGGAGGTGGCCGCGCGGCTCGCGCTCAAGCATTTCCTCGTGCCGAGCGATCTGGGCGAGAACTTCAAAGTCCTCGTGCAAAGGAAGCGTCGCTCGACGATGGTTTGAGGTGCAGAAATGGCGTAAAATGTTCCCTCCGATGAGGTCGCGAAGGGCCAATCGGAGGGAGCCGGCGTCGGTCCTCGTCGTGGAGCGGCAAGCGCCGCGATCGCGGCGGCGAAGGATCGGCCGAAGGCTTCTCGTGTTGGCAGTGGGCCTTGTGCTCGGTCTGTCGGCGTTCGGGTATTTTTACCTGGAGGCCGAACAGGACCTGGATGCGTGGCTCGCTGGGCGTCTGGGGCAGAGTGAGCCGACGATCTTCTATGCGGCACCGCGCCGCATTCGCGTCGGGCAGCGGCTCTCTCGCGAACACGTGCTTGGGCATCTCAGTCGCGCCGGATACACGGAGTCCTCGAAGACGGAAGATCTCCGACGCGGCCGGTATCGGAATGGACGAGAGGGCGTGGACGTCTGGCCCGGCGTGCTGGCTGCCGAACGCTTCCCGCGCCTGCGCATCGTCTTCTCCCGCGACGGACGTACGATCCAACGGCTCGTGGATCTGGAGACCGGCCGCGATCTGGAGAGCGCGGACCTCGAACCGGAACCCATCGGCTCGGTCGCCCGATCGGTCGGGACGCCTACGGATTCCAGGCGCGGTTTGCGTTTGGAAGTCGAATATCGGCAACTCCCGCGGCACCTCGTCCACGCCATCGTCGCCGTCGAAGACAAACGATTCTTCGAGCATACGGGCGTGGATTATTTGGGCATCTTACGCGCGCTCTGGCGCGATCTCCGCGCGGGCGAAGTCGTCCAAGGGGGTTCGACGATCACGCAGCAACTGGTCAAAAACATCCTCGTCGGCTCGGAACGGACGCTGTGGCGAAAGGTGCGCGAGGCTTTCCTCGCGCTCGCCTTAGAGCGGCGATTGAGCAAAGAAGAGATCTTCACCCGATACGTCAACGTCATCTATCTCGGACGGCGCGGCGGACTCTCGGTCTACGGCGTGGGTGCCGCGGCGCGGGAATATTTCGACAAAGACGTCTCGCACCTGACGCTTCCCGAAGCGGCCTTTCTCGCTGGGATCATCCATCGCCCCGGATCCTACATCACGGCGACGCCCCGTCCAGAGGTCTTGGAGCGCGGTCTGCGTCGTCGCAATCTCGTGCTCGATCTGATGGCTGAACAAGGCTTCATCACCCGCGCGGAGGCGGAGGCGGCCAAGCGCGCTCCGCTCGGCTTGCGTTTTCGCGCCGGACGTCCGGGGACCGAAGTGAGCGCCCCGTACTTCCTCGACTACGTGCAAGAGCAACTGGCCGAGCTGTTCCCCACGAGCGATCTCGGACAACTCGGCTACCGCATCTACACGACCATTGACATGGACCTGCAGCGCGCGGCCACGACGGCACTGACCGAAGGGTTGGAACGACTGGATCGAGAGTTGGCGCGGCGTCGAGAGCGAACCCCTCCGGGGACCGTGCAAGGAGCGCTCGTGGCCCTGCACGCGCGCACGGGGGCGATCTTGACGATGGTCGGCGGACGGAACTACGTGGAGAGCCAATTCAACCGCGCCACCGATGCGCGTCGCCAACCGGGATCGGCCATCAAACCGTTCGTCTATGCGGCGGCTTTGGAATCGGGAGAGCATGAGGGAAGACCGCTGACGCTCGCCGATCTCTACATGGATGAGCCGCGCACTTTCGAGGGGGGGTATGCGCCCAAGAACTTCGGCGATACGTATCTCCTTCGTCCCGTGACTGTGCGCGAGGCTCTGGCGCGTTCGCTCAACGTCGTCACCGTTCAGATCGCGCAGGAGACCGGATATGAGACGGTCGCCCGCATGATCGAGCGCTGCGGCTTGCCGCGCCCTCCGGCGCACGCGGCGACGGCGTTGGGTGCGTCCGAAGTCACCCCACTTGAGCTGGCAGCCGCCTACACGGTCTTTCCTAGCGGTGGCCAACGGGCCGTGCCTTTCGCCATGGCGCGTATCATCACGGCCGAAGGACGTCTGCTTCAAGAGACGGCGCCTCGACGAATCGAGGCCCTGCCGGCCACGGTCGCCTATCTGGTGACCAGCGCGCTGCAAAGTGTCATTGCCGAACCCTACGGGACCGGACATGCGGCCAGTGCCCTCGGACTTCCAGCCATCGCCGGCAAGACCGGCACCTCACAACGAAGCGATGCGTGGTTCGTCGGCTTCACCCCTCAGCTCGTCGCCGTCGTATGGGTGGGCTTTGACGATAATCGGCCGTTGCCGCTAGCGGCCTCTCGCGCTGCGCTCCCCATCTGGATCGCCTTCATGCGGCAAGTCGCCGCAGTGCGTCCGGATCTCACGACCGGGAGCTTCACGCCTCCGGAAGGCATCGTCGAGCACGTCGTGGACCCAGAGACGGGACTTCGCGCGACCGATCACTGCCCCCAGAAACGCGTGGAGCTGTTCCTTCAGGGTCGCGAGATCACCGCGCTTTGTACGCTGCATCCGGGCCAGCCGGTCGAGGAAGTCCCGGAAGTCCCGCCGGAGAATCCTCCTCTTCCCGTCCCGCCTCCGGACGAATCCGCTCCCGTCCCGGAGACGCCGTCCGCGCCGAAGACGCGCCCGCTTCGCACGCGTCTGCCTCTTCCTGACCGCTGACGCGAGAGGATCGCTGCCATTAGGGAACTGGGAGGCGTTCCCAGTGCATGCTACAATTGTCCATTCACACCGAAACTTCAACCGATGGAGGGGAGAAGGATGAAGCGACATCTTTTCACGCTCACCCTAGCCGGCCTCATGGGGGCAGCCGGATGGACATTCGCCGCACGACAGCAAGCGACGCAACCGACCTCCAATGCCCAAACGTTGAAGATCGCCATCCTTGATAGTCGCCTCTTCACCACCGAGAACGGCATCCAACAGCTCCTGCAGCAAATGCGCCAGACGGACGAATCGTTCCGCGACCGCTTGGCGGCGCTCCAGAAACTTCAGCAGCAGATCCAGAGCCTGCAACGCGAGCTGCAAACCCAGTGGGCGAACCTCACGCCTCAAGCACGCGAGCAGAAGCAGGACGAACTGGAGGAGCTGCAGAGTCGCTATCAACGCGAGAACGAGGACTTTCAGCGGGACTATGAGCGGGCCATGCGTCGAGCGACCGACCCCATTCGCGAACGCATCTTCACCTTCCTGGCCTCGTATGCGCAGGCGCGGCAGATTCAACTCGTACTCGATCACGCCGTGCTCAGCCAGGCGGGGGCCATCAGCTATTTCGATCCTTCGCTTGACATCACCCGAGAGTTCATCGCCGAATACAATCGCGCGCATCCGGTGGGGCGGTGATCGCCCCTTGTCCGTGCGCTCGGCTCTTGAGGCGAACGCCGGAGGTCGCGTAGAATGCCATGCGCGGCCATGAACCTGCGGGAGGTCCTGCGAGCGCGACAACGGCTGCGCGGCGTGATCTGGCCGACGCCGCTTGTTCGCTCCCCTTGGTTGTCCGAACACCGCTCGGCACAGGTCTATTTGAAGCTCGAAAACCTGCAACTGACCGGATCCTTCAAAGTGCGCGGCGCGCTCTACAAGCTCATGCGCTTGGGACCGGAAGCGCAGCGACGGGAGATCCTCACCGTCTCCGCGGGCAATCATGGGCGCGCCCTCGCCTATGGAGCCGAACTCTTCAACGCGCGGGCGACCATCATCGTGCCCCGCACGGCCGCGCCGACGAAGATCGAAGCCATCGCTCGCCATCGCGTCAGCTTGCTGCTTGTAGGCGAGGACTACGACGAAGCCGAACAACAGGCGCGCGAGATGGCCGCGCGCTCGGGCGCCCTCTTCCTCTCGCCCTACAACGACGCGGACGTCATCAGTGGACAAGGGACGATCGCCGTGGAGATGTTGGAGGCCATCCCGCAATTAGACGCGCTGCTTGTCCCAACAGGAGGGGGAGGTCTGCTGGCCGGCGTCGCGCTCGCTGCTCGCGCCTTGAATCCGAAGATCAAGGTCTTCGGCGTACAATCGGAGAATTCGCCGGCCATGTACGAATCCTTCCGCGCCGGCCGCCTCGTTCGCGTCCGGGAACGGGAGACGCTCGCCGACGGATTGGCCGGGAACATTGAGCCGGAGTCCATCACCTTCCCGATCATCCGGCAATATGTGGACGATATTCTGCTCGTCTCCGAGAAGGCGATTCGCGAAGCGATCGTCCTACTGCTCAAACACGAACATCAGGTCGTCGAAGGCGCCGGCGCCGTGGGCGTGGCCGCCCTCTTGGAACTCTCGCGCGATTTCGGTCAGCGGATCGGCGTGATCCTCACCGGCAGTAATATTGATCTGGATCGCCTGACCGCGCTCCTTGTCGCTGCGGCGACGCCCGCGTGAGCTTCACCCCAGGATGAGGTGCCGCAGCAGGAAGAGGAGATTCGCCGGCCGCTCAGCCAATCGGCGCATGAACCACGGGAACCACGAGGACCCGTAAGAGATGAGCACAAGCAGGCGATACCCCTCACGCGCCAAGCGTCGTTGTTCCTCGCGCTGAATTCCGTAGAGCATCTGGAACTCCGTCTCCGAACGCGGGATGCCCGATGCGGCCGCGAACTCGGCGATCCGGCGAATGAGCGCGCGATCGTGTGTGGCGATGGCCGCCCGCACACCGTCTCGCTGCGCCGCGCTAAGGAGATGCCGAGCGAGCGCGAAGAAATTCGCATTCACGTCGCGCTTGCGCGGAAAGGCGCGATCGGGCGGCTCGCGATATGCCCCCTTCACGAGCCGAATGGCCGGTCGAAGCGGCAGCAACGAGAGCAAGTCGCGCTCGGTCCGGTAGAGATACGCTTGCAAGCAAACCCCCACGTTCGAGGAGATGGCGCGCGCGCGCCGATAAATCTCCAGCGTGATGTCCACATAGGGACTCGACTCCATGTCGATCCACACGGTCTGATGGGGCGCCGCGGCTTCCAACAATCGGCGGACGTTCGCAAAGCACAACTCCGGGTCCAGATCCAGGCCAAGCTGAGTCAACTTCACGGAGATCTCCGCCGGTCGCTCCCACGCGCGAATCCGCGCGAGCACCTCCACATAGTGAGCGGCAACGGCCTCCGCCTCTCGCGCATTGGTGATGTTCTCGCCGAGATAGGTGAAGACCGTCCCGATGCCCTGCTCCTGCAGCGCCCGCCCAGCCTCAAGCGCCGCTTCAAGCGTCTCCCCCGGAATGAAGCGCTCGACCGTGCGTCGCACGAACCGATAACGCGGCGCTCGCTCTCGCAGCCATCGGTTCTGCGATCCCACGAGAAGCAACGTGCGCAAGACGCCCATGGCCTCTTCTCCTCCAAACGAGATGCCCCTCTCACGGCACAGCTTGAAACATCACTTCCTCGCGAACGATCGCGCGAACGGGTTGCCCGTTCAATCGCGCCGGAAGGAATCGGAAGCGTTGGAACGCCTCAAGGGCGAACGTTTCCAGTTCCCGATCGAATGCTCGCACGATGCGCGCGTTCGTGACGCGTCCATCGAGGGTCACGACTCCCTCGACCAGAACGGTCCCCAGCGGGCGGCGCGTGGGGAATTTCGGGACGACGCGCTCGACCAGAACGGGCGGGAGGAAGACGTCCTCCGGCCGCATCGAGATTGCGCGTCCGTACTCGTCGCACGGAGCGGAAAGCTCCTGCGGACGATTCCGCAACTGCCCTTGTGGGACGATCGCCACCGTCACCGTCATGAGTGCCGCCCGGGGTTGAGCCTCGGTCGTCGAGAGCGCACCTTCGAGCACGATGGTCTCGAAATGGCGCACTTCGACATCCTCCACACGCAGGATCGTCCGTTCGCCGTACGTCACCGCGAAATGCATCGAAACGTCCGCCCGCGAGACGGCGACCAACTCGATCGCGCGCCAGAGGACTCGCGAAGCGAGGGTCTCCATCTGCTCTTCGATCGGGCGCTGACTCCTTTCCGCAGAGCGTCCTTCGATGAACACGCCATCGCGAAAGCGTTCACCGGGCAGAAGGCCGATGGAACGAATGTGCCGGGGAACGAGCTGTTCGATCCCAAACGTCTTTCGGAGATACGTCGCTTCGGCCTCGAGACTCTCGAAGGTCTGTGCCAAGCGCACCGGTTCGGGATTCGGCGATGTCGCCCTTCCCGACACCTCATAGACCACCATCGTCACGTTCGCGCCCAATCGCATCCGTTCGGCGATGCGCGCCTGCTCGGCCAGCGCCAGACCGAGCGCTTCACTGAGGAAGCCGCCGAGGATCGCCCATCGAACCATGGGCGATATCGTTTTCCGCCTCTTACGCACTGCTCGCCTCCTCTCGATGGCTCACGTAGGCGCGGTAGACCTCTCGTCGGCTCACGCCGTACTCTTCGGCCACGCGCCGGATGGCCGTCTTCGCATCGAGGCCGGTCACGGACATCACGGCTTTCACCCGCTCGGCGAGCGTGGTCGCATCCACTTCGGTCGGGCATGCCCCCGTCGCTCCAGCGACCAGCAGGACGAGCTCGCCTTTGACCGGCGCTGCGGCCACGCGCTCGGCCAGTTCCGCGAGCGTCGCGCGTTCGAACGTCTCATGCACCTTCGTCAGCTCGCGCGCCAACACGGCCGGTCGCGCCCCCAGAATCTCGCACATGTCTGCGAGCGTCTCCACCAGCCGATGCGGCGCTTCAAAGAAGATGAGCGTGTAGGGGATCGTCTTCAGCCGCTCCAACTCCGCTCGCCGCGGCCCGCGCCTTGCCGGAAGGAATCCAACGAAGAGGAATCGATCCACGGGTAAGCCCGCCGCCATCGCTGCTGTCGTCACCGCCGAAGGACCGGGAATCGGCACGACCGGAATCCCTTCGGCAATGGCCCGCTCAAGCAGCACTTCGCCCGGATCGGAGAGAAGCGGTGTGCCCGCATCGCTGACGAGCGCCACGCTCCGCCCTTCCTTCAACCGCGCGATAAGCTCCTCCGCCCGCTTCCTCTGGTTGTGCTCATGATAGCTGACGAGCGGCCGCCGGATGCCATAATGGCGAAGCAGCTTAAGCGTCTGCCGCGTGTCCTCGCAGGCGATGAGGTCCACTGCCTGAAGGATCCGCAGAGCGCGCAGCGTGATGTCCTCCAGGTTCCCGATGGGCGTCGCCACGATGTACAACGTGCCCGGCATGAGAGAGTTCAAGATACCCCACCGCCCCCGACGATTTCAACCGCACGCGATGACCATGCCCCCCGCGTGGGCGCCCCCTCACCGCCGCGGCGCCGAGAATGCCTTTTCGTCTGGCCCCGACTCCTGTGCTACAATGATCGCGACATGCCGAAGCGGCATCCGCTCATTAACGGGACGCCGACGGAAGAAGATCGGCAGTACGATGCTCGACTGCGCCCGCTTCGACTCGACGAGTACATCGGACAGTCGAAGCTCAAGGAGAATCTGAGCGTCTTCATCCGCGCCGCGCGCGCACGCGGTGATGCGTTGGATCATGTCCTTTTGCACGGCCCGCCGGGGACGGGCAAGACGACGCTCGCCTACATCATCGCGCACGAATTGGGGGTCGAGATTCGCGCGACCTCCGGGCCGGTCATCGAACGCTCGGGCGATCTGGCGGCGTTGCTCACGAACCTGGGGCCGCGCGATGTGCTCTTCATTGACGAGATTCACCGGCTCAACCCCGCTGTCGAGGAGATCCTCTATCCGGCCATGGAAGCCTATCAGCTGGACATCATCATCGGACAAGGGCCGGCCGCGCGCTCGATCAAAATTGATCTGCCGCCGTTCACCTTGATCGGCGCGACGACGCGCAAGGGTCTTCTGGGTGCTCCTTTGCGCGGTCGCTTCGGCATCGATCTGCACCTGGACTTCTACGCGCCGGAGGAGTTGGAGCAGATCGTCCTGCGCTCGGCGCGCATTCTGGGGATTGAGATCGAGCCCGAGGGAGCGCGCGAGATCGCCCGCCGCGCGCGCGGCACGCCCCGCATCGCCAACCGGCTGCTGCGCCGCGTCCGCGATTTCGCCCAGGTCGAAGCTGATGGGCGCATCACGCGCGAGGTCGCCGAGTACGCGCTCAATCGCATGGAAGTGGATCGCTTCGGATTGGATGAGGTGGATCGTAAGCTGCTGTTGACGATCATCGAGAAGTTCCACGGAGGGCCCGTCGGCCTGAACACCCTCTCGGCGGCCATCAATGAGGAGAAGGACGCCATCGAGGAGATTTACGAACCCTATCTCATCCGCATCGGATTTTTGAATCGCACGCCGCGCGGCCGCGTCGTCACCGAAGCCGCCTATCGTCACCTCGGCTACGCGACCCCGCGCCTTCCGTTGGCCGATCAGGGCCTCTTTCCCGAACCCTCGTAGGGGACTCGGCGGTCCTCGAACTCGCGGTGATCGGCGACGAGAGCGTGCCGGTTCATCCCTTGTCTGAGTCACCCTTAGGCGTTTATATTCATCGCTCGTTGGGCTGATGAAGAACATCTTGTTCGTGTGCGTGGAGAACGCATGCCGCAGCCAAATGGCTGAGGCCTGGGCGCGGCATCTCGGACAAGGACACGTGCGGGTCTGGAGCGCCGGATCGCGTCCCGCAAAGGAGGTTAATCCATATGCGCGCCTGGTCATGCACGAGCGCGGGATCGAGTTGACCGAAGCGTCACCCAAGGGATTCGAAGCACTCCCGGAAGTGACCTGGGATATCGTCGTCACGATGGGCTGCGGAGACGAGTGCCCATGGATCCCCGCGCGCCGGCGGGTGCAATGGGACATCCCGGATCCCAAGGGCCAATCATTAGAGGTCTTCCGTCGGATTCGAGACGAGATCGAACGCCGCACGCGAGAGCTTTTGGAAATGCTCGATTCGGCATGACGCGCGCCCGGAGGACTGCCCATTTTGGCTCCAACACGGCGAGGAACGAGGGGGCGACTCCCGAACCGCACGCGTTCTCTCACACTTGGGTGCCCGCGGAGGCGCTGCGCGTTGGCGGCGGATGGAAGCGCGAACTATGTCTGACAATGCCTTGCTCGAGGTGAGAGACCTGCGCACGTACTTCTTCACGGATCGCGGCCTCGTGCGCGCGGTTGATGGCGTGAGCTTCTCGATCGCGCGGGGACGCACGCTGGGACTGGTCGGCGAATCCGGTTGCGGGAAATCGGTCACGGCACTATCGCTCATGCGGCTCGTCCCCCCACCGGGACGCATCGTCAGTGGAGAGATCCTCTTCGAGGGACGGAACCTCTGCCAGTTGGATGAAGAAGAGATGCGGCACTTGCGCGGTGCCCGTTTGGCGATGATCTTCCAGGATCCGATGTCGGCGCTCAATCCCGTCCTCACGGTGGGATTCCAAATCGCAGAAGCCGTGCTCGCGCACGAGCGCGTCTCCCGCCGCGAGGCTTTCGAACGCGCTATCGAGATGATGCGGGCCGTCGCCATCCCCGATCCCGAACGGCGCGCGCGCAGTTACCCGCACGAGTTGTCCGGCGGCCTGCGACAGCGTGCGCTGATCGCGATGGCGCTCGTCTGCCGCCCGGCGCTCCTGATCGCCGATGAACCCACGACGGCGTTGGACGTCACGATCCAGGCGGAGATCCTCGATCTCCTCGCCCGCTTGCGCGAAGAGTTTCGCTTGGCCATGCTGTTGATCACGCATGATCTGGGGATCGTCGCTCAGACGGCCGACGAGGTGGCCGTCATGTATGCCGGTCGCATCGTCGAATATGCCCCGGTGCGCGAGATCTTCCACAATCCGCAACATCCGTACACGCGCGGCCTTCTGCGCTGCGTGCCACGCCTTGTGGCGTCGGGAGGGGAACCGCGCCGGCTGGAGACGATCGAAGGGACGGTGCCCGACTTGCGGAATCTCCCCCTCGGGTGCCCGTTTGCCGATCGGTGTTCGGAAGTGCGGCCGACGTGTCGAGAGGGAGACGTCGAGATGATCGAGATCGTCCCCGCGCACTTCGTGCGCTGCGTCGCGCGCGGATCGCCGATCCGCCCGGCAGAAGCGCGCCTCGCCCACGGCGCTGCGCCTTGAGAGGAACGATGCCGACGACCGACGCACTCATCGTCGTCAAAGACCTCAAGAAATACTTCCCCCTGCGGCGCGGCCTCTTGTTCGGGAAGCCAATATGGGTGCGCGCCGTAGACGGCGTGAGCTTCACGATCCACGAGGGGGAGACGCTGGGGCTGGTCGGCGAATCCGGTTGCGGGAAGACGACGACGGGACGATGTCTCCTGCGGTTGATCGAGCCAACGGCGGGAGAGATATGGTTCGACGGCACAGACCTGCTTCGACTCTCCAAGCGCGAGCTGCGCCCACTGCGTCGCCACATGCAGATCGTCTTTCAAGACCCATACGCGTCACTGAATCCCCGGATGACCGTCGGCGAGATCATCGAGGAGCCGCTCCGTATTCATCGCGTGGGGACGCCCTCAGAACGGCGCGCTCGCGTCCGCGAGTTGCTCGCGGAGGTCGGGCTTCCGACAGACGCCCTCACCCGATATCCGCATGAATTCTCCGGCGGACAACGGCAGCGCATCGGGATCGCGCGTGCCCTCGCCCTGCGGCCGAAGTTCATCGTCGCCGATGAGCCCGTGTCGGCGCTTGATGTCTCGATCCAAGCGCAGATCGTGAATCTGCTTCAGGACCTACAGCAGCGATACGGCCTCACCTATCTCTTGATCTCGCATGGGTTGGCGCTCGTCCGACATATCGCCACGCGCGTCGGCGTGATGTATCTGGGAAAGCTCGTCGAGATCGCACCGACGGAGCAGCTCTATCGCCATCCCTTGCATCCCTACACGCACGCGCTGTTGCAGGCGGTGCCGGAGCCGGATCCGGACGTGCGCGGACAACGGGTGCCGCTGCGTGGAGAGCCTCCCTCCCCCTTGCATCCTCCTTCTGGCTGCCGTTTCCACACCCGCTGCCCGTTCGCCATGACCGAATGTCGAGAGGCCGAGCCCAAGCTGAAAGAAGTCGCGCCCGGCCATTTCGTCGCGTGCTTCCTCGTGTGAGGGCGAAACCGCCCTTGACAGTCGTGGGCCTCTCTCACATACTGTAAGTTCACACTTTTCGTCGTCGAGGACGTGCGGATGTTGGAGCGATGGATGATCGAACGGATGAGCCACCTGATGCCCGCGGCGCACACATTGCGGCGGAGGCGCGGGGCATCGGTGGGCTCCTCGTTTCGTCCCCTTTCGTCCTCGACACCATTTCGCTTTCGTCCGCCGCGGGCGGACGAGCGCGACTGACTCCCTCTGACGCCGACAGCTCATCCCGAGCGAACACCATTTCCCGGAAGATCGCGGGAGATCCTCTTCGAGGAGGCGAACCTATGGCCATTCAATTGAAACTCGTTCATTGGGAGGCGAAGAAGGAGCGGACGTTAGTGCGCGTGAGGGATCGGATCATCGGTGGTGAGAAGTTCGTCGTCATGGCCGGCCCTTGCGCGGTGGAGAATCGAGAGATGATGCTGGAGATCGCCGAACGGGTCAAGCGCATGGGCGTCACGATGTTGCGCGGGGGCGCGTTCAAGCCGCGCACTTCGCCCTACAGCTTCCAAGGCTTGGGCGAGGAAGGATTGAAGATCTTGGCCGAGGCCCGCGAGCGTACGGGGCTACCCGTCGTGACCGAGGTCCTCTCGCCCGAGCACGTTGAACTCGTGGCTGCGTATGCCGACATGCTGCAGATCGGCGCGCGCAACATGCAGAACTTCGAGCTGCTCAAGGCCGTCGGCGAGCAACGAAAGCCCGTTCTCCTCAAGCGCGGGATGGCCGCTACACTCGAGGAATTCCTGGCCGCCGCTGAATACATCCTCGTGCGCGGCAACGAAAACGTCGTCCTTTGCGAGCGCGGGATTCGTACCTTCTCCGACCATTCGCGCTTCACGCTCGATCTCAGCCTGATCCCCGTCCTCAAGACGAAGACGCACCTGCCCATTATCGTGGATCCGAGCCACGGCACCGGCAACCGGCAGCACGTCGCGGCGATGGCGTTGGCGGCCATCGCCGCTGGTGCGGACGGGATCATCGTCGAAGTTCACCCGGATCCGGAGAAGGCCCTCTCCGACGGCCCGCAGAGCCTCTATTTCGAGCAACTGGAGAAGCTCATGCGCGATTTGGAGGTGATCGCTCCGGTCGTCGGACGCCAGCTCGATCTCTCCTATAAGCCGGTCGTTCCGACCGCATGGGTGAAAGTCTCGCCACTGAGGATCGCCTATCAGGGTGAACCCGGCGCCTTCAGCGAGAAGGCCGTCTTCCAATACTTCGGCGAGAACGTCCAAGCCGTCGCCCACACGACGTTCCGCGACGTCTTCGAGGCCGTCGCGACGCGCCGCGTCCATTACGGCGTGATCCCGATCGAGAATTCCCTGACCGGAAGCATCCACGAGAACTACGACCTTCTGCTCGAATACGACGTCGCCATCGTCGGCGAGTTGAAGCTGCGGATCATCCACAACCTCATCGCCCACGAAGGGGCCACGCTGGAGGAGATCCGCCACGTCTACGTCCATCCGCAAGCGATGGCGCAGTGCCACCTCTTCCTCGCGGCGCATCCCGAATGGGAGGTCCACCAGGTCTACGATACGGCCGGCGCCGTCAAGCATATCAAGGAGAAGGGCTTGCGCGATGCGGCGGCCATCGCCAGCCTCGATGCCGCCAAACGCTTCGGCATGGCCGTGCTCAAGGAGGGCATCGAATCCGATCCGAGGAATTATACGCGCTTCCTCGTCGTCTCGGCCGAACACGCGATCACCGAGAAGGCGAATAAGACGTCGCTCATCTACAGCACGCCGAATGTGCCGGGGGCTCTGTTGCGCACGCTCAAGGTTTTCGCCGATCGGAACATCAACCTCGTGAAGCTCGAATCCCGACCGATCGCCGGTCGTCCCTGGGAGTACGTTTTCTACGTGGACTTGGAAGGACGCTTAGATGATCCGAACATCGCCGGAGCAATCGAAGACGTGCGACAGTTGACGGACTTCCTGAAGATCCTTGGTTCCTATCCGGCCTCGCCCTAAACGCGTCGGGGGTGATCCCTCCCCGCGCTTGACAAGGGAAGGCGGCTGCTGGTTGAATTCTCTCGCCACCCTGGGCGAGGGAAGGAGGCGAGCATTATGCAGGAGCATCCGCTCATCTATGATTGGAACCGTGTGGGGGGGGATGTCCCGACGGTGCGGGAGATCGAGTTCGACGACGAGACGCTGCGCGACGGTTTGCAATCGCCCTCGGTGATCAATCCCTCCATCGAAGAGAAGATTGAGATTCTGCATCTGATGGCGAGCCTTGGGATCGAGTCGGTGGATCTCGGCTTGCCCGGAGCTGGATCACATGTCGTCGAGACGGTGACGCGCTTGGCCAAGGAGATCGTCAACGCGCGTCTACCGATTCGTCCCAACTGCGCCGCGCGCACGGTGCGCGCCGACATCCAACCGGTCATCGACATCTCGGAGAAAGTGGGCATTCCCATCGAGTGCTGCACGTTCATTGGGTCGAGCCCCATCCGCCAGTACGCCGAAGATTGGACGCTCGATATGATGCTGCGCGCCACCGAAGACGCCGTCACCTTCGCCGTCCGCCACGGCTTGCCCGTCATGTACGTCACCGAGGATACGACGCGGGCGCATCCGGAGACGCTGCGTAAGCTCTACAAGACGGCCATCGAATGCGGGGCGCGCCGCATCTGTCTGGCCGACACGGTTGGGCATGCCACGCCGCGCGGCGTGCAAGCGCTCGTGCAATTCGTCAAGCAAGTTATCGCCGACACGGGCGAGGAGGTGAAGATCGACTTTCACGGCCACATGGATCGCGGCCTCGGCGTGATCAATACGATCGCGGCCATCGAGGCGGGCGTACACCGCGTTCACGGTTGCGCGCTCGGCATCGGCGAACGATGCGGGAATACGCCGATGGACCTACTGCTGGTGAACCTGCAACTGATGGGATACATCCGCCGCGACCTCTCGAAGCTGGGCGACTATTGCCGCGCTGTCGCCCGAGCCTGCGGCATCGAGATCCCCTTCAACTATCCGGTCGTCGGGCGCGATGCCTTTCGTACGGGAACGGGCGTGCACGCCGCCGCTGTCATCAAGGCATACAGGAAGAACGACGTTGAGCTGGCCAACACGGTCTATTCGGGCGTTCCGGCCCATTGGTTCGGGTTGGAGCAAACGATTGAGATCGGTCCAATGAGCGGGAAATCGAACGTCATCTTCTGGCTGGAGAAGCGCGGGATCGAGCCGACCGAAGAGCGCGTCGAACGTCTCTTCGCCGCGGCGAAGCGGTCACCGCGCGTGCTCACCGAGGACGAGGTGTGGACGCTTCTGGCCGAATCCGCCGACGTGCGCGAGCAATCCTCCGGATGATGGATATGATCACGACTGCGACGACACCACCGATGCCCTCGGGCGCTTCGCGCTTACTCCCCTTGCTTGACCATCTGCGCGTCGCACGGGCGTTGGCTTGGTTGGACGCACACGTGGATGAGATCACGCGCGAGCACATTCGCCTTTGCGAGATCCCGGCTCCCCCCTTTGGCGAAGCGGCGCGTGCCGCTTACTTGCGCGATCGGTTTCACGAGATAGGGCTCGCCCGCGTCCACCTTGATGGCGTCGGCAACGTCCGCGGATGGCGACCAGGACGACAGCTTGCTCCTCTTGTCGTGCTCGCTGCCCACCTGGATACGATCTTCCCGGCCGGAACGCAAATTCGTGTCCGTCAAGAAAACGGACGACTTTACGCTCCAGGCATCAGCGACAACGCCTGTGGACTGGCCGCTCTGCTTGCTCTGAGCGAAGCCCTGAACGCCGCAGCGGTTCGGACACAAGGCTCATTGCTGTTTCTTGGCACCGTTGGCGAAGAGGGTGAAGGCGATCTGCGCGGCGTGCGCTACGTCTTCCAAGGAGACGAGCGTCTCCCAGAGGTCCACGCCTTCATCGCCCTGGAAGGCGCCGGTGCCGACGGGATCGTTCACTGCGCGCTCGGTTCGCGCCGCTATCGCCTCCACGTCCGCGGCCCGGGCGGACATAGTTGGGGGGATTTCGGCACGCCCAATCCCATCCATCCGCTCGTGCGCACGGCGTTGCGGCTGATGAGCTGCCCCTTGCCGGAGCATACGAGCGTGAGCCTCACGCGCATCGCCGGAGGGGAAGCCATCAATGCGATCCCGCAGACGGCGTATTTGGACGTGGATGTGCGCTCGACGTCTCCGGAAGAGATCGCCCGCATCGAGCGCTTTCTCCGCGAGACCTTGGAGCAAGCGGTTCATGCGGAGAAGCTGCGACAGCGGACTGCTCGCGCGCGTGCCAGCGAGCGCAAAGACCTGCAGTATCACATCGAAGTGCTCGGGGATCGGCCAGCCGGAAGGCTCTCCCCCGATGCGGAGATCGTGCGAATCGCTTGGGAAGTCACGCGGTGGCTCGGTCGCACACCGCAACTGGAATGCGCCTCGACCGATGCCAATCTCCCGATCGCCCTCGGCGTGCCTGCGATCGCAATCGGAACAGGGGGAGAGGCCGGCAACGTCCACACGCTTGAGGAATGGTATGCGCCCGAAGGCCGTGCGCTCGGCTTGAAACGCGCGCTGCTCATCGCGCTCGCCCTGGTTGGCATAGACGCCTGAAGGGGGCCTCTCGCCGCCCCCGCGGCACCGCCCTCGCGCGATTTGCGCTCTCCGCCCCTCCTCGAGCACAATCTTCCCTCGGTTGAACTCCAAATGGGGAGGAGGACTTCGATGCGAGCCACATCGCTTACGCACGTTCCTGGACGCGCGATCTGGGCCCTCATCCTTTCCGCCCTCTGCGCGTTCCCCCTGCGAGCTGCCGCGAGCAGACGCCCCTTCACCTTCGACGACCTGATGGCGATCCAGCGTCTGGGCGATCCGCAGGTCTCGCCCGATGGGAAGTGGATCGCGTTCACGGTGACGACGATGGACAAAGCGAAGAATGCGCGGTACACGGACATCTGGCTGCTCCCGACAACAGGGGGAGAGCCGCGCCCGCTCACAACGCATCCCGCCACCGACGTGCGCCCGCGATGGGCTCCCGATGGACGACGGCTTGCATTCATCTCCACGCGCGATGGGACGCCGCAGATTTGGACGATAGATGTCACTGGAGGCGAGCCCCAGCCCCTCACGCGTTTCCCTACGGGCGCCTCCGGTGTGCTGTGGTCTCCGGATGGACGACATCTGGCGTTCACGGCCGAAGTCTATCCCGACTGCCCGGATGAAGCCTGCAATCGCCAGCGCGAAGAAGAACGCGCTCGAAGTCCAGTCAAGGCGCGCATCTACACCCGCTTGCTCTATCGGCATTGGGACACGTGGAAGGACGGCAAGCGCCGCCACCTCTTCGTCATCTCGGCCGACGGGGGTCCGGCGCGCGATCTCACCCCGGGCGATCACGACGTCCCCCCTTTTGCCTTGGGCGGCCCTGACGACTACGCGTTCTCGCCGGACGGGAGCGAAATTTGCTTTGCGCGCAAGGAGAGTCACGACGAGGCGATCAGCACCAATAGCGATCTCTGGATCGTCCCCGTGCGCGGCGGCGAACCCAGACGGCTCACGACGAATCCCGCCGCCGATAATTCCCCCCTCTATTCCCCCGATGGGCGCTACATCGCCTATCGGGCACAAGAGCGTCCGGGATTCGAGTCCGATCGCTGGCGGCTGATGCTCTACGATCGTCAGACCGGACGCACGCGGAGCCTCACCGATGCCCTCGATCACTGGGTCGAAGAGTTCGTGTGGGCACCCGACAGTCGGCACCTCTACTTCACCGCCGCCGAAGGCGGAGCCTTCCCGATCTACGCCCTGACCATCGCGACCGGAGAGATACAAAAACTCGTGCCAACGGGGACGAACGAAGGATTGCAAATCACGCCCGATGGAAAGACGCTCATTTTCCTCCGCCACAGCTTCTCGCAACCGGCCGAGCTGTATCGCGTGAACGTGGATGGGAGCCAACTCGCTCCGTTGACGAGGATGAATGCCGAACGACTCGCGGAGATTCAGTGGGGAGATGTCCGCTCGATCTGGTACACGGGCGCCGCAGGAGCGCGCGTGCAGGGATGGCTCATCACGCCGCCGGGATTCGATCCTTCCCGGAAATACCCCATGATCGTGCTCCTTCACGGAGGGCCACAAAGCGTATGGGCGGATCTCTTCCACTATCGGTGGAACGCGCAACTTTTCGCCGCAGCGGGTTACGTCATCTTCTTGCCGAACCCTCGGGGCAGTATCGGCTTCGGACAGCACTTCATCGACGAGATCAGCGGCGATTGGGGCGGCAAGGTCTACGAGGATGTGATGCGCGGCGTGGACGAGGTGGTGAGCCTCGGCTTCGTGGATCCGAATCGCATCGGCGCGGCCGGAGGGTCTTACGGCGGCTACCTCGTCAATTGGATCGCCGGGCAGACGGATCGCTTCCGCGCGCTCGTCTCGCACGCTGGCGTCTTCAACCTGATCAGCATGTACGGTTCGACCGAAGAGCTCTGGTTCCCCGAATGGGAGTTTCGCGGCACACCCTGGACGAATAAGGAGCTCTACGAGCGGTGGTCCCCCCATAATTTCGCGCAGAACTTCAAAACGCCGACGCTCGTCATCCATGGCGAACTCGACTTCCGCGTGCCGCTCGGCGAAGGGCTGCAGATGTTCACCGCCTTGCAGCGCCGGAACGTGCCTTCGAAGCTCGTCGTCTTCCCCGACGAGGGCCATTGGATCCTCAAGCCGCAAAATAGCGAACTGTGGTATCGGATGGTGATCGAGTGGTTCGACGCTCATCTCAAATCGTAAGGAAGAGGAGGACGGAGCGACTGAATCCGAGGACTTTCCATCTCGATCTCGGATCTTGCCCGATGCCCTGTGGGCAGTCTACTATACCTCTTCCAAGGGGGAAATGCCTGTGAAGCGATATGTGCCGGTCTTCCTCCTGCTGGGACTTGCGCCGCCGCCGTGGGCTTCGGCAAGGCCTTTTGCTTCATCGGAAGGGTTCTGGAACGCTCCTTCGGCCGCCTTCGGGAATGCGCGCTCTGTTCGGCAGGACCCACGCCGCGCCCCTCCAAACCCCACGACTCCTGAGCGGCCAAAGGGCGCAGCCATCACCTTCGGAGGAAAAACCCATGAGGAGATCCTGCCGAATCCATACCGATTTGCTCTCGCGCCAGAGATCGTCTCCGACGCCGTCGTGGAGTTGTTGAAAGAACTGGAACTCCCGCTGGACGAGCGGGAGAGCCAACCCCGCGCGGGTCTCTTCCGAACAGAATGGTACGTCTTCAGCAAAGGCATCCCTGCGAAAAACGAGCTGCTGCGCGTAGCCGATCTGCCCAGCAGCGAGATCCACAATTGGACGCGCGCGCGGTATCGGGTGGAGATCCGCGTCAATCTCATCGAGCCGAACGCGACGACCGTGACGGTTGTTGCGGAGATCGAGGGACTCGTCCAAGACGTCGTGGGCAGCGCGTGGATTCGTTGTCGCTCTCGTGGGGTCATCGAGAATAACCTCCTGCGCGCGCTGCGCGAACGCTTGGAGGCCAAATGAACACGAGCGACGGACTCATTTTGATCCTCCTTGGCCTGGCCATTGGTCTCGCCTTCGTCCTTCTCTGGATGTATGCTCATCAGCAGAGAAGTGGAGCGTCGCGGCGCGCGCCAACGATTCCGGAACCCACATCTTCGCCTGCTCTCGCCTCATCGCAGCCGATGAGTTCGAGCCAGAGCGCGCCGGAGGCCTCAACGCGAGCGCTTGATCCAGCCCCCCAACGGCTTCAGCCCGAGCAGGCCATGAATCCCCCCCCGGAACCTCCAATCGCAGGAAGGCCGCTCGCCCGGCGAGCGGGCGCGCATCGAGGCAGTCTCTGGATCAGTCACGCGCTTCCCCCCGAACTGGAACGCGCGCGCCTGGAGCGCGAGTTGCGAGCGCTCATCGAGCGCCGACGAAAGGCTCGCCGTCGCCTACTGTACGTAGGCGGGGGCGTCCTGGGTCTGCTCGCCCTGGCCCTGCTCATCCCCTCAGCGCGCTCGGCTCTCAAACCCTATGCCACATGGCTAGGCATCCGATTGGGATTCCTCCCCCCGCCCCCGCCGCCAGAACTCGCGCCGCCCCCTAGGGACTTGGAGGTCTCCTACTCCAACCAGGTGGAGGAGAAAGGCGGACGCCTCACATTCCGAGGGACGGTGCGAAATATCTCAACCTCAGAGACCTTCGAGAACCTTTACGCCGAACTCTCCTTGATCAAGCGCGAGAGCCGATTGATCGAGACGCGCGTCGTGCCAGTTCGCCCTTCTCGACTCCGACCGGGTGACGTTGGGACATATGAGCTGACCGTCTCGGCTTCGGAATTCATGGGAAATCGCCGCGTGCGCCTTCTCGCCGATGGGGGCGAGATCCCTTACCGATATGTCCCTCCCGAAGCCCCACGGTCGCAGTGATCGACCGAGCCGAGAAAAAATCTGGAACTTTCCCGGCGAATCCTCCGTCTGTATAGGTGTCGCGTGAAACTGATGCGAGGGCTTCGGTCGTAGAAGGCGAGGTGAGGGAGAGCGCGATGAGTATAGAGTTGGCACGACCGATCTCGGAATGGCAATTGATCCAAGCCTCGGCGGCTGGAGATGAGCGGGCCTTCGAGCAGCTCTATCAGCACTACAGCCGCCGCGTTTACTCCCTCTGCCTCCGCCTTTTGGGGAATCCGGCGGATGCCGAGGACGTGACGCAGGAAGTCTTCCTGCAGGTTCATCGGAAGTTGAAGACCTTTCGGGGCGATGCGGCCTTCACGACCTGGCTCTATCGGTTGACCGTCAACGCTGCGCTCATGCACTTGCGCAAGAGCATCGTGCGACATGAACAGGCCGAAGAGGATGAGCAGATCAAAGTCCTCACCGATCAGGTAGCGCGCGAGCGACCCAGTCGGTTGCTGGATCGAATCGCTCTGGAACGTGCCATTGGTGCGCTCCCACCCGGGTATCGCACGGTCTTCATCTTGCACGACATCGAGGGCTATGAGCACGAGGAGATCGCCCGTATGCTCGGTATCAGTGTGGGGACGACGAAATCCCAACTCCATAAAGCCCGCATGCGCTTGCGCCAGCTTCTGACCACCCCTCCTGCCCTTCCCGAAGGACGAAATCATGACGAGCAACGCTAAGCCCTTCCGCCCTCGAGACTGAGGGGATTTCCACAAGCGATTCAGAAATTGAAGAGGTAGGTGAACTTCACCAAAAGGGCGCGATCGAGAAGACGACCCGTACCAGACTCCCGACGTTCGTTGTACACGATGAAGAGATCGCTCAACGGGCGATGGATGATGTTGAAGCGGATATTGGAGGACCAGCTCCGCGCGACGCTGTTGTACTGGATGAGGGCGTTGAGGAAGATCGAAGTGCTGAACGAATAGGCGGCGCGCAACGTGAGCAGATCGGTGTGAAATTGACCGGTCGAGAGGCGAATATTATTGCGCGTATGAGTGAAGCTCATGTTGAACCGATAGCTCGCGCGCACGTTCGCCCCACCCGAATAACTCTGGCGATACCCGTCATAAAACGGCCCCGCCCCTAATCGAAGACTCACCGAAATGGGACGGCTGCGATCGCTATTGAAGAGGAAGAAGTGCTCGTTAAAGCGATAGCGGCCAATGGGGACAACCGTCGTGGGATGGATTTGAAACGGCCGCTCTAACCGTTCATAAGTCGAATTCACCCCCACTTCGAGGAACGCGCCATTTTGGAAAAAGAGCGGGAGGTGATAATCCACAAGCCGCGTATCCAATCGCCCGGACGGATCCATGATGTAATCGATCTGCCAATGCGGGAAGATCTCGCGAACGACGCGGCTGATGGCGCGTGGCCTCCAATGCAGGCCGAGAAAATCCGATGCTTTGCGAATACCGAGACGCGGGACGAATCCCAGCTCGTTCTTGAAATTCTCCCCGATGCTCGTGAAGGAATGGCGCGTATCCCAGAAGTTGTTTCGCCAACTTATGCCGGCGCGCCATGCCGCCGTGCCACGGCGAAGTCCCGGGGCAGCCACTTTAGCCATGTAGCCGTGCAGATTCAGGTTTTGGAAGAAGCGAAAGTTGGCATCCCCTCCATAAACGCGCTGGGGTGCACGAGCGCGGGCCATGTTCATGAACATGAAGCCGAGATCGGAATTCGCCAGCACGTTGCGGCGCACGCGCGTGACGAGGAAGTTGGTCGCCGGCGTACGGCCGAGCGCTTCCTGCTGAATGTTTAAAAACCCCAACTCATATGGCCCCACGCGTCCGGTCAACCGCATTCCGGCGCGCAGCGGGATCGGCTCGCCATTTTCGGAGAGGCCGATCCGCCGGCTGAAGAAAAGGATGAGATCGTTGCGCACCGCCCCCAACCGGCCGCCCATCCCTCCACCTCCTGCCCCGCCCATCATCCCGCCACCTTGTTCCCCAGGACCGAAGCGGAAGATCCCCGAGCCTTCGAGGAAGAAGTCGCGTTTCTCGGGAAAGAAGAGACTGAACCGCGTGAGGTTGATCTGCTGCTCATCGGCCTCGACCTGCGAGAAATCGGTATTGTAGGTCACATCCAAGGTCAACCCCGAAGTCACCCCCCACTTGGCGTCCACGCCTCCATCGCCCCGAAAGACGCGATGGGGGGTCGGCCCTCCCGTCGAAAAGTCCGCCAGGCTTCCGATCACATAAGGCTTGATTCGAAGGTTCGTCCCCGGGCGAATGTCCTCAAGCCCCTCGAGCACCCCAGCGCGAGAGACATAGTGGATGCTGTTGAACATGCGGGGGATGGGCGCCCAATAGCTCTCTTCGTTCTTCCGTCGGATGCGGCGCATGAAATTGATGCCCCACACTTGGACATCGCCTTGGCGGAATTTGAGCGTCCGAAAGGGGATCGCCATCTCTACGGTCCATGCCCGCTCGTTGATTTGCGTTCGGACGTGCCAGATGCCATCCCAATCCGAATTCACCTCACGCCCTTCATTGGTCATTTGTGCATCCCATTTCGCCCCCCCCGGGTTCGTCGCGAATTCGTATCCGTTCCGCCGATCGAAGAAGGTATCGAGGACGACCTGGACGACGTCGCCGTTGGAGAGGTTGAAATCCTTGCGCAACTCGTTAATGATGAGGCGATGAGGTTCGCTGTCGTAAGCGATGATGCCGATGTAGAGCGTCTCGTGGTCGTAAACGACGCGCGCTTCGGTCGGCTCGGTCGCCGGCTCTCCTTCGCGCGGCTCGGTTTGAATGAAGTTATCGGCGACATCGGCTTGCTGCCAGACGGGCTCGTTCAAAAAGCCATCGAGGAGGATCTTCTCGCTCTCCGGGAGGCGAGTCGCCCGAAGGCGATATGCCCTTGCTCCTCGGCGAAACTCAGCCTCCCGCCCTCCTTCCGATCCCCCCGTCTTCTGCTCCTGAGCCCCCGACTTCGCCTCTCCCTGCGGCGTCCCGAGCGCGAACAGCGCGCCGCTGTGGAGCATACTGAGGAACAGGAGCCCTATTCCCACAACTCGGGCATGGCAGCGCTCCCACATCCGCTTCACCCGCATCTCTCCCGCGAACCTCCTCAGTCGAAACAACACAAATGGTGGCAAATCGATCGCCGGATGTCAACGTCGCGCTTTTTTGGTGCTCTGTCCTTGCGTTCGGCGAAGCCGAGGGTTACGCTTGAAAATCCGGATTCGGTATGAATGGGGGCATTCGCCACGGGAAGGTCCTGAAGGCAATCCGAGGCCATTATTGGGTGGAGACGCTCGAAGGGCTTTATCATTGCTACGCCCGCGAGAGCGTGGTGAAGAAGGCGAAAGGGACCAACCCGATCGTCGTCGGCGATGAGGTCACCCTTGAGGTCGCTGATGAGGCAAAGAAAGAGGGAGTGATCGTCGAGCTACATCCGCGTCGCACGAAGCTCTCGCGACGCGTCTCCACGGGGACGAAAGAGCTGGAGCAGGTTGTCGCCGCCAACGTGGATAATCTCGTCATCGTCTCCTCGGTCGCTGATCCGCCGTTTCGTCCCGGGCTCATTGATCGTTACCTGGTGGCTGCTGCCAAAGGGGCGTTGCAACCGATCATCTGCGTGAACAAGGTGGACCTGGAAGGCATCGAGGACCTCCGCGACATTCTCAATATGTACCGCGATCTCGGCTATCCCGTCGTCCTGACGAGCGCCAAGACGGGGCATGGCATTGAAGAGTTGCGCGAGCAGTTGCGCGATAAGACTTCGGTTTTCGCCGGACATTCCGGCGTCGGCAAATCGTCACTGTTGCGCGTCCTGGTACCCGGCATTCACGTGAAGGTGGGCGAAGTGAATCCCCGCACGGGGCGCGGTCGGCACACGACGACGGCAGCGGAGCTGGTGCGTCTTCCCGACGGCGGTTACGTCATCGACACCCCCGGCATCCGACAATTCAGCCTGTGGGACCTGACTGAGGAGGACGTCCGAAGGTTCTTCGTCGAGATCGCGCGCTATGGTGCCGGATGCCGATTCGCCGATTGTTCGCACACGGTCGAGCCTGAGTGCGCCGTGCGCGCCGCTATGGAGGACGGGCGTATTCACCCGCGTCGGTATGAGAGTTTCTTGCGGCTTCTCGAAGAGGCGCGCGGTGAGATCGAGTAGCCGCGCTCACGGGAGCGCCACCGGCCACCGTTCCCCTTCCCACGCCATGTCCCAAAAGCGCACCTCATATTGAGCCGTGAGGAGGAAGAGTTCGCGCATCGCCACGCGCGTCGCCTCCGAGGCCCCCTCGGCCAGAGCATCGAGCGTCTGACCGAGCCAGTGGACGTACTCGCGAAAGGCTGGGTTCGTCCACTGCTCGATGAAGGCTTGCCAGGGACTCGTCGCCTGCTGCTTCTCCTTCACCCAAGTCCACGCATCCAGATAGGCTTTCTCAGCAGCATAAAGGACGGTGAAAGCCTCGGGGAACGAGCGCCCGTAGGCGGTGGCCAGCAGAAACTGCACATAGGCATGACATGTCGGGAGCATGCTGACTCCCTCGAGCGCGACCTGATGCTCGCGCGCCAATCGCTCGAAGAGCTCCAGTTCGCGAGAGAGCGCCGCGAGGGCTTCTCCCAGAGGACGACGCAACGCCGCCGGCGCTCTCGCTAGCAGAACGGCCAAAAACGGGATAGCTTCCCGAACGAAGAGATAGTCCTGCTGCATCCATCGCACGAAGATCTCGCGCGGGATCGTCCCAGCGGCCGTCTCCGCGAGGAACTGATGTTCCCGTACGACCTTCCACACGGGCTCAGCGTGGCGAAGCAATTCTTCGTGAAAGGTGGACATAGCATCTCTCCTCCCAGAGCCTCGCGCACGATCGCGAGGCGGTACTTCCACACGCGGTCATGTCTCCGAGCGGCAATACTCCTCGTAGGCGCGGCGACATCGAGCGAGCACTTCATCCGGGAAGGTCACGCGATAGTGGTACTTGGCGACGAAACTCGGGACCTCGGTGACGCGCGCGCCTACAAGGTGCAATGCCCGGGGCGCTTCTTCCGCGGCGATTCCGAATCGGTGGAGCGCCTTGAGCAATCGCGCCAAGGGCATCTCGCGATAGACCTTTCGTCCCCGCGCCACGTACTCGCCGATGGCCAATTCGGCCTGTCGCCGTAACCGAAGCGCCTCCTCGGAAGAGAGGAGAAGAGGCTCGAAAGCGTCCATCGCTCGTCCCCCCCTTGATCGCCACGTGGGAGAGGCCGGCCAATGGCTCACCCGAGTCCGATCGGTTCCTCCTCCAGAGCCCTCACCCGGCGCATCCATTCCTCCATGAAATGCGTCGAGAGGCGACCGGCGATGAATTCCGGGTCCTGGAAGATCTTCTGATGCATGGGGATGTTGGTCTTGATCCCCTCGATGAGGAAGCCTTCGAGCGCCCGTCGCATCTTGGCCAGAGCTCGCTCGCGATTGCGATCTCGGACAATGAGCTTGGCGATGAGCGAATCGTAATACGGCGGAACGGTATAGCCGGGATAGATGGCTGTATCCACGCGCACGCCCGGTCCACCGGGAACCGTGATCGCCGTGATGGTGCCGGGAGAGGGGATAAAGGTCTCCGGGTCCTCGGCGTTCACCCGGCACTCGATGGCGTGTCCGGAGAAGATGATCTCTTCCTGGCGGAAGCTGAGCGGCTCGCCCGCAGCGATTAGGATCTGCTCGCGCACCAGGTCCACGTTGGTGATCATCTCGGTGACGGGATGCTCCACCTGAATGCGCGTGTTCATCTCCATGAAGTAATACTGCTCGCCGTCGAAGAGGAACTCCATCGTCCCAGCGCTCGTGTACCCGATCTCGCGCGCTGCGCGAGCGGCCACGGCCCCCATCTCCGCACGCAATTCTGGGGTGAGCGCGACCGAGGGTGCTTCCTCGATCAACTTCTGATAGCGCCGCTGGATCGAGCACTCGCGCTCGCCCAGATGCACGACCTGGCCATGCTCATCGGCCAAGACCTGGATCTCGATATGGCGTGGGCGTTCGAGATATCGCTCGATATAGAGGTCACCGTTTTTGAAGGCCGCTTCGGCTTCGCTCTGCGCCGTTTGGAAAGCCGTCGGCAACTCCTCGCGCGAGCGCACGATGCGCATCCCGCGGCCGCCTCCTCCGGCTGCCGCCTTGAGGATCACCGGAAGCCCGATCCGCTCGATGACGGCCAGCGCTTCCTCCACCGTTCGGACGACGCCATCACTTCCGGGAAGCACGGGCACGCCCAACGCCTTCATCGTCTCGCGCGCTCGCACTTTGTCCCCCATCAACCGAATGACCGAGGACGGAGGCCCGATGAACTTGATCTGACAGGCTTCGCAGACCTCGGCGAAATAAGCGTTCTCGGAGAGGAACCCATAGCCCGGATGGATAGCGTCAGCATCTGTGATCTCCGCCGCGCTGATGATCGCCGGGATGTTGAGGTAACTCTTGCTCGAGGGCGCGGGCCCGATGCAAACGGCTTGATCGGCCAACTGCACGTGCAGGGCTTCACGATCGGCCTCGGAGAAGACGGCGACCGTTTTGATCCCCAACTCCTGGCACGCCCAGATGACCCGGCAGGCAATCTCGCCGCGATTCGCGATGAGGACCTTGCGGAACATACGCTCGGCTGCGGAACGCTCAGGCTCGCGTATTCGGTTTGATGGCGAACAGCGGTTGCCCGTACTCGACCGGCTGTCCATTCTCCACGTAGATCTTGACCACCTCTCCGGCGATATCGGATGTAATCTCGTTCATCAGCTTCATGGCCTCGATGATGCACAAGACCGTCCCCGGCTCCACGTGATCCCCGACCTCGACAAACGGGCCCGCTGTCGGATTCGGAGCGCGATAGAACGTGCCCACAATGGGCGATCGAATGATGTGATATACCTTCTCGTCCTCGAGCGGAGGGGGCGTCTCGACGACCGGGGCAGCGGGCGCTGAGGGAGCCGGCATCGGCTCAGCGACCGGAGAAGAGGAAACGGCGCGCGCCGCTGAAGATTCGACCGCATGAAGGCTCGGCGGCGCATTGCGCCGAATCCGCAGCTTGAAATCCGGTTGCTCGAGCTCGAACTCGGCGAACTCCTTCTCGGCGACCAGTCGAATGATCTCTTTCAGCTCTTTGATGTTCATCGTCACACGACGAGCAAATCCTTCGGCGTTGGCGTCAGGACCTCACTCCCGCGCTCATTCACGATGACGACGTCCTCGATGCGCACGCCGCCCCATTCCGGGAGATAAATGCCGGGCTCCACCGTGACGACGGCTCCGGCGGGCACCCGATCCTCGTTGTGCCGCGAGAGGCGCGGGGCTTCATGGACCTCAAGCCCAATGCCGTGACCGGTCGCGTGGCCGTAGAACGCCCCATAGCCGCGCGCAGTGATCAGATCGCGCGTGAGGGCGTCAATATCGCACGCGCGCATGCCCGCGCGCATCTCCCTCTCACAGCGAAGTTGCGCTTCCAGGACGGCGGCGTAGACTTGGCGCGCCCGCGCATCCGGCGTGCCCACGTAGATCGTGCGCGTCATATCGCTGCAATATCCCCCCACGACCACGCCGAAGTCAATCACGACGAACTCATTATATCCGATTCGCTTCTCCGAAGCGACACCATGCGGCAAGGCCGAACGCTCCCCGGAGGCTACGATCGTCTCGAAGGCGATGCGCTCAGCTCCGGCGCGCCGCAGCCGATATTCCAATTCGGCCGCCAGATCCCGCTCTCGCACGCCGGGCCGAATCTCCTCGACGAATTCGGCGAAGACCTGGGCCGCCAACTCGACGGCGCGACGAATGGCCTGCTGCTCCTCGGCCTCTTTCACCATGCGCACGTCCTCGATTATCCCTCGCGTCGAGACCCATTCAACCCCATCTCCGAGCTCGCGGGTGAGAAATTCATATCGGGCGAGGCTCAACCGTTCCGCCTCAATACCGACTCGCCGCGGTCGCTCCCGCTTCAGGAGATCAGTGAGCGCCCGCTCGTAGGAGTCCTCCACCGGGAAGAGACGAGCAGCTACCTCCGTCTGGGCATGCAACATATATCGGGAGTCGGTGATGAAGTGCGTCGCCTCCAGCGTCACGATGGCAATCCCCGCACTTCCGGTGAATCCCGTGAGGTATCGGATGTTCGGCAGGTGCGTGACGATCAGCGCGTCAAGCTGCTGCTCGACAAGCGCGCGCCGGACTCGCCCTTGTCGCGCGAGGAAATCCATGATCTCCTCTACGAACGAGGCTTTCGATAGCCCGAACCAGCGACCACCACGTTCGATTAGGAGGCTTTCTTCCCTTCCTTGACCAACTCGATCACCGCGAGCTGCGCCCCATCCCCCTTTCGCAGCCCGAGCTTCAAGATGCGCGTGTATCCCCCCGGACGATCGCTGTAGCGTGGACCGATCTCGTCAAAGAGTTTCTTGAGGGCTTTCACGCCCGCCGTCCGCTCGATCGTGCGAACGGGCTCCTTCTTATGTTCCCGAAATCGCACCTGGGCATGCCCGCCGATGAAATACCGTGCGGCGAGACGACGGTAATGCAGCGCCTGCGCCGGCGTCTCCGCCCGCAGGCTGCGCCGGGCCAGCGTGATCGCGCGCTCGGCGAAGCGACGCAACTCCTTCGCCTTGGCCAGCGTCGTCACCACCCGTTCCTCGAGGATGAACGACGTGCAGAGATTGCGCAGCATCGCCAGACGATGCTCCGTCGGGCGCCGCAACTTCCGATGGTCCACGCGATGGCGCATACGCCTCCTCCCTAGGGCAGCACCTGTCCCTTCTCATCAACCTTCATCCCCAGCGAGAGATTGAGGCTCGCCAGGACGTTCTTCACCTCGTTGAGCGACTTCCGGCCGAAATTCTTCACCTGCATGATCTCCGATTCCGTGCGCTGGATGAGGTCGCGGACGGTGTGTACCCCTGCATTCTTCAGGCAATTGAACGCGCGTACCGACAGCTCCAACTCCTCAATCGGCCGATTCAGCACCTCTTCAGGGATGATGCGCGGGGGTTCGACAACTGTCGAGATGACCTCCCCGACGGTCTCCTCCTCTTCCTCCTCGAAGTTGATGAAGATCGAGAGGTGGTCCTTGATCAGCTTGGCCGCCATCCCCAAAGCGTCCGCCGGCTTGATCGCTCCATTGGTCCAAATCTCCAGAATGAGCTTATCGTACTCGGTCACCTGCCCGATGCGCGCCGGTTCCACCGCCATGTTCACCTTTCGGATGGGCGAATGGACCGAGTCCACGGGAATGTAGCCGGCCGGTAGATCATCATCGAAGTTCCGCTCGGCGGGCACATAGCCGCGCCCCCACTTGACGCGCATCTCGACGTTGAGCGAGCCGCCCTCGGCAATAGTGGCAATATAAACGTCGGGATCCAGAACCTCGGCCTCGCTCGGCGTCTCGATGTCGCGAGAGTAGACCTCGCCCGGAGCATCCTTCTGGAGCCGCACCGTCACTGGGCCCGCCGTATGGAGGCGGAAAGGGACGCGCTTGAGATTCAAGATGACGTCCGTCGCGTCTTCGACGACCCCAGGAATCGGGGAGAACTCATGCAACACGCCCTCGATCCGCACGGCCGTCACGGCCGCTCCCTCGATGCCGGCCAAGAGCGCTCGCCGCAGGCTGTTGCCGATCGTCGTCCCAAACCCACGTTCGAAGGGCTGCGCCGTGAACCGCCCGTAGCGATCCGTGAGCGTCTCCAGATCGCAGACCACGCGTCTCGGTCTTTGGAAACCCGTCCAGTATGGCATGCTCGTTGCTCCCTACTTCGAGTACAATTCCACGATGAGATTTTCGCGAATGTCGGCCGAGATATCGGCCCGCGTCGGCAGCGCGACGACGCGTCCGCGGCAATTCTCCACGTCACTCAATTCGAGCCAGCCGGGACGTCCCGTTCGCCCAGCCGCCGTCTGAAGCGCCTCTTGCACGTGGACGTTCTTCCGCATCTCCGGGACCACACTGATCTCATCGCCCGGCTGGACGCGGAATGACGGGATGTCTACTGTGCGCTCGACGCCCCCCCGCTTGACCAAGATGTGCCCGTGATTCACCAACTGCCGCGCGTGCGCCCGCGAGAGCGCGAATCCCAGACGATAGACGACATTATCCAGTCGCCGCTCCAGCAGCGTGAGCAACGCCTCGCCCGTCACCCCTTTGCTGCGGGAGGCCTCCTCGAAATACCGCCGGAATTGCCGCTCCAGAACGCCGTACATGCGCTTGACCTTCTGCTTCTCGCGCAATTGCTCGGCGTAACCGGTGAGTTTGGCTCGCCGCATCTCGCGGCCATGCTGGCCCGGCGGGAACGTCCCTCGCTTCTCGATGGCGCATGAGGGCTTGAAGCACCGATCTCCCTTCAGGAAGAGCTTCATGCCCTCTCGCCGACACAATCGGCATACCGGTCCCGTGTATCTCGCCATATGCCCCTCAAAACGCGGCGCACGAGATCACCCGCGCGCCGGAAGCTCTCGTCTCGGAATGTCTTCCCCATCTCAAACACGCCGCCGCTTCGGTGGGCGGCATCCGTTGTGGGGGATCGGCGTGACATCTCGAATGACCTTGATCTCCAACCCAGCGGAGTGCACGGCGCGAATGGCCGATTCACGCCCCGATCCCGGTCCCTTCACCCAAACCTCGCAACTCCGCATCCCGCACTGCTCGCGCGCCATCGTCGCTGCGCGAAGGGCCGCCTGCTGGGCCGCAAAGGGCGTCCCCTTGCGCGAGCCCTTGAAGCCCAACGTCCCTCCACTCGCCCATACGAGCGTGTTCCCTTCCAGATCGGTCACCGTCACGATCGTGTTATTGAACGTGGACTTGATGTGCACGATGCCGTGCGGCACAATCCGCTTCTCCTTCTTCTTCGCTCCCCTTCGCCTGCCCGCCTTCGCCATAGCTATTCTCCCCCCTCACTTCTTCCCGGGTGCCTTCTTCTTCGGCACGGTCGCCCGGCGCGGCCCCTTCCGCGTACGCGCGTTGGTGTGCGTCCGCTGCCCGCGCACAGGGAGGCCCAAGCGGTGGCGGATCCCTCGATAGCAGCCGATCTCGATGAGGCGGCGGATGTCCATCTGAATCTTCTTCCGCAGATCACCCTCGATGCTCCCCTCCTGATCGATGATCTGACGGATGCGCGCGATCTCCTCGTCGGTCAGATCGCGCACTTTCTTATCCGGATTCACGCCCGCTTGCTGCAGGATGCGCGCCGAGCGCGAACGCCCGATGCCGAAGATATAGGTCAATCCGATCAAGACGCGTTTATTGGGCGGAATCTCGACGCCCGCGATTCGTGCCATGGCCCCTCACCCCTGCCGTTGCTTATGCTTTGGATTCGTGCAGATGACGCGCACCACCCCCTTGCGGCGGATGATGCGACAGCGATCGCAGATCCGTTTGACGGAAGCTCTGACCTTCATGGCGCTCCCCCTCACGACACAAGTCGCAAATTATAACACCCGATGAGATCCTTCGCCAAGAGGCGCTGAATCGAGCGCCGTCAGGATGACGGGCCCGCGCTCGGTGATGGCGATCGTATGCTCGAAGTGCGCCGAAGGCTTCCGATCCACCGTCCGCACGGTCCAGCCATCGTCGGCGATCTCCACCTCATGTGTCCCCATGTTGAGCATCGGCTCAATGGCCAGCACCAGCCCCGCGCGCAGACGCAAGCCGCGCCCCGGCGTGCCGAAATTCGGCACTTGCGGATCCTCATGCATCTGGCGCCCGACCCCATGCCCGCAGAAATCGCGCACGACCGAATACCCGTGCGCTTCGGCGTAAGATTGCACGGCGTAGGAGATGTCGAAGAGCCGATTCCCCACACGCGCTTGCGCGATCGCCCGATAGAGCGCTTCCTCCGTCACCCGCAACAGGCGCTGCAACTCCTCGGAGACGTCTCCGACAGGGACCGTGATCGCCGCATCGGCCACATAGCCATCGAGCGTCACCCCGCAATCAATCCCCACGATGTCCCCGGCCCGCAGTTTTCGATCCGAAGGGATGCCGTGCACGACCTCCTCGTTGATTGAGGTGCAGATCGAAGCCGGGAACCCCCGATAGCCCTTGAACGTCGGAATGCCCCCCTGCGCGCGAATCTTCGCCTCAGCATAGCGATCCAATTCGCGCGTGGTCACCCCAGGTTGCGCCATTTCGCGCAGATCGCGCAAGACCTCGGCGACGATACGCCCGGCCCGCCGAATCTTCTCGATCTCCTCCTTGGTCCGACACACAACCATGAACGTCACCCCTTGGGATCTTCCTCCGCCATCTCTGCTCTCACAATCGTCTCGATCTGCTGAAAGGTTTCCGCGATCGAGCGCTCGCCGTCCACCTCGAAGAAGGGGACGCGCCCTCGGTAATATTCCAACAGCGGCGCCGTCTTCTCCTGATAGACATCATAGCGTTTCTCGATCGCCTCCGGAACGTCATCAGCTCGCCGCACAAGCGGCACCTGACAACGATCGCACTGCTCGTCTTGGCGCGGCGGCTTGAGCCGAAGATTGTAGATCTCTCCGCACTGCGGGCAGGAGCGCCGCTCGGTCAAGCGCTCCACCAAGGATTGGCGCGAGACGGCGATGTTGATGACGATCACGCGTTTGCCCTGCGCACGTGCCAACTCTTCGAGGAACATCGCCTGCGCCACCGTGCGCGGATATCCATCGAGAATATATCCCCGCTGACAATCCGCCTGCGCTGTGCGTTCGCGAAGAATCTCGGTCAGGATCTCGTCGCTCACCAACTGACCAGCCTTCTGCGTCTCGCGCACGATGCGCCCCAGCTCCGTCTCCGTCTCGGCGATCTCGCGCAAGATGTCGCCGGTCGAGATCTTCGGCCATCCGAAGCGCTCCGCCAAAAGCCGCGCCTGTGTACCCTTCCCCGCTCCCGGCATCCCCATGAGGACGATGATCGCGCCCACCGCCTGCCCCTATCCGATGCGCCGGCCGCGCAGGCGCCGTCCCCGCGGGCCGAGGAACCCATCGTAATGGCGCATGATGAGCTGCGACTCGATCTGCGCGATTGTATCCATGGCCACGCCCACGACGATCAGCAAGGATGTGCCCCCGAAATAGAATTGGAAGCCCAAGCCATCTTGAATCCAACTGAGCCCCGGCGTATTCGCCAGGACGTTGGAAAGCCAAGGCCCGATCCACGGGATCTCTTGCACCTTGAATCCCGTCAGGATGAGTTGCGGGATCAAGCAGATGACCGCCAGATAGAGCGAGCCGACGGCCGTCAACCGCGTCAGGATCTCGTTCAGATATTCCGACGTGCGCTTGCCCGGTCGGATGCCCGGGATGAATCCGCCATGCTTGCGCAAGTTCTCAGCGACTTCGTCCGTGTTGAAGATGATCGAGACGTAGAAGAAGCTGAAGAAGATGATGGCGATCACGAAGACGAGATCGTAAAACGGATGTCCCGCGCGGTTGAAATTCTGCACGTGGCGTTGCAGCCACGTCCAATTGGTGAACTGGGCGATCGTCTGCGGGAAGGAGAGGACCGAAACGGCGAAGATGACCGGGATCACTCCCCCCATATTCACCCGCAACGGCAGATGCGTCATCTGCCCACCGAGCACGCGTTGGCCGACGACTCGACGCGCGTAGCTGATAGGGATCTTCCGCTGCCCGCGCTCCACGAAGACGACGGCGGCGACGATCAGTATCCCCGCCACGAGCATGAGCAGAATCCCAAGCGTCGTCAGCGGATCCGCCCGCTCGATCCGCTCCCAAATCTGCGCGAGCGCGCGCGGCAACCCGATGACGATCCCCGCGAAGATGATGAGCGAGATGCCGTTGCCCACCCCTCGCTCGGTGATCTGCTCCCCGATCCACATGATGAAGATCGTCCCGGTCGTCCAGGTCAGTGCGGCCAACGGGATGAACGCTCGCGGACTCAAGCCCGTCACCAGATCGGGTTGCTGCGTGAGCCAGTAGGCGATCCCCGTGGATTGAATGAGACAGAGCAAGACGGTCAAATAGCGAGTGTATTGATTGATCTTACGGCGTCCGAGTTCCCCCTCCTGCTGAATCTGCTTCACCCGCTCGGAGACGACCGTCATCAGCTGCATGATGATCGAGGCCGTGATGTAGGGCGTCACCCCGAGCGCGAAGATCGAGACGACGCGCAAGTTCCCTCCGGTGAAGAGATCCAGGACACCGAGCAAATTGCTCGCCACGTCGCGCCACAGCCGCTCGAGCACGACCTGATCGATCCCCGGGGTGAGGATCACTGACCCGGCGCGATAGACGACCAACATGGCAAGCGTGTAGAACAGGCGCTTGCGCAGGTCGGGAATGATGAAGATGTTGCGGAAGGTTTTGATGAGATTCTCAAGCATATCCCCTCCGCCGCTCACCGCCCGATGCCCGTCCTCCGGCTATCGAGCGATCACCTCCACGCTCCCCCCGGCAGCGAGAATCTTCTCTCGTGCCGAGGCACTGAACCGATGGGCCACGACGCGCAAGGGCTTGGTCAGCTCGCCTCGCCCAAGAATGACGACGCCATCCCCGATCTTCTTGACGATGCCGCGCTCGTGCAGGATCTTCGGCGTGACTTCCGCCCCGGCCTCGAACTTCGCCTCCAGGACATCCAGGTTCACCTCGGCCCACTCCTTTTTGAACTCGTTGGTGAACCCCCGCTTGGGCAGCCGGCGGATCAGGGGCATCTGACCGCCCTCAAATCCCGGTCGCATCGAGAAGCCCGAACGCGACTTCTGCCCCTTGTGCCCGCGCGTGGCCGTCTTGCCGTGACCGGATCCGGGCCCACGCCCAACGCGCTTGGGCCGATGCACGGCTCCGGCCGGCGCCTTCAGATTGTGCAATCCAAGAGCCATAGCGCTTCCCCCTCATCGAAGGCCTCACGCCTTCGGCTCGTCCTCCAGAATGCGCACAAGGTGCGGAACCTTCGCCACCATGCCACGAATGGCCGGGTGATCCGGGCGCTCGACGATCTGATTGAGCTTGGTCAGGCCGAGGCTCCGCACAATGATCTTGTGCTTCTTCGGATGCCCAATGACGCTCCGGTAATATTGAATCCGAATCATCTTGGTCGGTTGCTTCTCCTCGCCCATAGGCTCCTCTCCAAAAGCGCGCTCACAACTCGGCGACCGACTTCCCGCGCAAGCGGGCGACCTCCTCGGCGCTACGTAACATCAAGAGCCCGGCGAAGGTCGCGCGCACGACGTTATGCGGATTGTTCGAACCAATGGATTTCGTGAGCACGTCGCGCACGCCCGCCGCCTGCATGATCGCTCGCACGGGGCCACCGGCGATCACGCCCGTCCCTTCAGCCGCCGGACGCAGGAGCACCTTTCCCGCTCCGAAATGCCCGATCACTGGATGTGGGATCGTCGTCCCCTTCAGGGGGATGCGGATGAGATTCTTCTTCGCCGCTTCGATGCCCTTCTTGATCGCCGCAGGCACCTCGCGCGCTTTCCCCAAGCCGAAGCCTACGATCCCCTCCCGATTGCCGACGACGACCAGCGCGCTGAAGGAGAGGTTCTTCCCCCCCTTGACGACCTTCGCCACGCGCTTGACCGAGACGACATATTCCTTCAGCGTCAACCCCTCGGGTGAGATGATCTCTCGCTTCGCCGTCGCCATACCCCCCCCTTTCAGAACTCCAAGCCCGCTTCGCGCGCTGCCTCCGCCAGCGCCTTCACGCGCCCGTGATAGCGATAGCCCCCGCGATCAAAGACGACCCGCGTGATCCCCTTCTCCAAGGCGCGCGCAGCGATCAACTTCCCGACCTCGCGCGCCGCGGCGACGTTCCCCCCATATCGGGGACGTCCATCCGCGCGCAGCGCGCGATCGAGCGTCGAGGCCGCCGCCAGCGTGATCCCCCGTTCGTCGTCAATGATCTGCGCGTAGATGTGGCGCAGGCTTCGGAACACGGCCAAACGCGGTCGCTCGGCCGTCCCTCGAACCCGCTTGCGAATGCGTCTGTGAACGGCGAGACGTCGTTCTTGTCGTGTCTTCTTCTTGATCATACCCTGCGATCACTTCCCGGTCTTTCCGGGCTTCAGCCGCAGCACCTCATCCGCGTACCGAATGCCTTTGCCCTTGTAGGCATCCGGTCGCCGCAAGCTCCGAATGTTCGCCGCGATCTGCCCGACCAATTGTTTATCAATCCCGGAGACGATGAGCGTCATCTGATACTCCGGGATCGGCTTATTGCGCCGCTCGACCTTCACGTCAATGCCGTCGGGGATGGGAAACTCAATCGGATGCGAATAACCGAGCGAGAAGATGATCCGCCGCCCCTGCACCTCCGCCTTATACCCGATCCCGACGATGTCGAGCTCCCTGGTGTAGCCTTCGGTGACCCCCCGTACGGCATTAGCCGCCAGCGCGCGCGCCAGTCCGTGTAAGGCCTTCGCCTCATCGTCCTCGCGCTCGGCCACGAGCATCCCATCCTGTAGACGGAAGCGAATGCCGGAAGGCACCGGAGTCCGAAGCGTCCCCTTCGGCCCGGTGATCTCCAGATGCGTCGGGGCGATCGCCACAGTCACCCCAGCCGGAATCGGGATCGGCTTCCGTCCAATGCGCGACATCTCTTGATCACCTCCTTCTCGAGCGCCGAGCCTTCACCTTCGGCTCTTCAATAGACATAGCACAACACTTCTCCGCCCACGTTCCGACGGCGCGCGTCGCGCCCGGTCATGATGCCCTTGGGCGTGCTGAGGATGGCAACCCCCAATCCGCCCAAGACGCGCGGGATCTCCTTCGCTCCCACATAAATGCGCCGTCCCGGCCGAGAGACCCGCTCCAAGTTCAGGATCGGCGTCTCCCCCTCCGGCCCGTACTTCAGGTAGAGGCGCAAGGTCTTTTTGGCGCCTTCGCCCATGACCTTGAAGTTGTTGATGTACCCCTCTTCCTTCAAAATGCGGGCGATCTCCACCTTCAGCTTCGAGGCCGGCACATCCACGCGAGGATGGCGCGCCCGCACAGCATTTCGGATGCGCGTCAACATATCCGCGATCGGATCGGTCATCATGGCCGTCATCCCCTCCCTTCACCAACTCGCTTTGATGACGCCCGGGATGTGCCCCTCCAACGCGAGTTGACGGAAGCACAACCGGCAGAGCATGAACTTACGATAGTAACCCCGCGCGCGTCCGCAGCGCCGGCACCGATTCCGATAGCGGACTTTGAATTTGGGCTCCTTCATCATCTTGGCGAACTGACTCTTTCGCGCCATAGCCTATGCCCCCGTGCGGAACGGCATCCCCAGAAGCGCGAGCAAGGCTCGCGCCTCCTCGTCCGTCTTCGCCGTCGTCGTGATGCAGATGTTCATCCCGCGCGCCTTATCCACCTTGTTGAAGTCCACCTCGGGGAAGACCAGCTGATCCCGCAGCCCGATCGTGTAGTTGCCGCGCCCGTCGAACGACTTGGGCGAGAGCCCGCGGAAATCGCGCACGCGCGGCAGGGCGATGTTGATGAGCCGATCGAGGAACTCGTACATGCGATCGCCCCGCAGCGTCACCATGGCGCCGATAGCCATCCCCTTGCGCAGCTTGAACGCCGCGATGGACTTCTTCGCCCGCGTGATCACGGGCCGCTGCCCTGTGATCAGGGACAACTCCTCGACGGCACGATCCAAGGCCTTGGGATTCTGGATCGCTTCTCCCAACCCCATGTTGATCGTGATCTTCTCCAGCCGCGGCACGGCCATCGGATTCGTATAGCCGAACTCCTTCATGAGCGCGGGCACGACGACCTCGCGATAGCGTTGCTTCAATCGCGGCACATACTTGGGCGCTTTCGCGACCATACTCCATCACCTCACTTATCGATCACGCCGCCGCAGCGTTTGCAGATACGGATCTTGCGCCCGTCGGCCCCCACCTCACGACGGATGCGCGTCGGACGATTGCAGGCCGGACAGACGACCATCACGTTCGAGATGTCAATATAGGCCTCTCGCTCGACAATCCCTCCGGCGATGCCCCGCCGCGGATTCGGACGTACGTGTCGCTTCACGATCCGCATCCCCTCGACCAAGACTTTCCCCTCGCGGGGCTTCACCTCCAGGACGCGCGCCCGTTTGAGCACGATGCGTCCGGACGGATCGCGCTCTTTGATATTGCTTCCAGCCAGCACGACGACCGTATCATTCTTCTTGATGTGCGCCATAGTTTCAGATCACCTCCGGCGCCAGGCTGATGATCTTCATGAACTTCTTCTCGCGCAGCTCGCGCGCGACCGGCCCGAACACGCGCGTCCCGATCGGCTCGCCGTCGGGTTTGATGAGCACAGCCGCGTTATCGTCGAAGCGGATGTAGGTTCCGTCGCGACGTCGAACCTCCTTTCGCGTGCGTACGATCACGGCGCGCACGACCTGCCCCTTCTTGACAGCGGCATCAGGGGCCGCTTCCTTCACCGTCGCCGTGATCACATCGCCTAAGGTGGCGACCGGTCCGGTCGAGCCCCCGACCGGCATGATGCATTGGATTTTCTTGGCGCCGGAATTATCGGCCACCTCCAGCATCGTGCGCATCTGGATCATAGGCCCTCACCTCCGATCTCCTCGCTCAGCTCGGGTTCGGCCTCCGGCACCCGGCGCGCGGCCCGCTGGAGGATCTCCACCACGCGCCAGCGCTTATGCCGGGACAAGGGGCGCGTCTCCATGATCCGCACCTTGTCGCCGACGCGCGCTCCCAGCTCATCGTGCGCCATGAACTTGGAGCGCCGCTTCACCACGCGTTCGTACTTCGGATGGCGCACCAGCCGCTCGACCGTCACGACGACAGTCTTCTGCATCTTATCGCTGGTCACGATGCCGACCATCTCGTGGCGATGGCCACGCCGTCGGGTCGGTGTCGTCTCGCTCATACTCATCTCCGAACCCCCAGCTCGCGCTCGCGTAGAATCGTCAACACGCGGGCGAGCTCCTTCTTGGTCTGGCGATAGGTCTTGAGTACCTCCATCTCACCCAAGCTCAGCCGGAAGCGCAGTCGAAAGAGCGATTCCCGCAGCGCCCCCTCATGCGCGCGCAACTCTTCATCGCTCATCTCGCGCAAGCGTTCGATCGGCGTCATGCCAAGACCTCCTCCTGTTCCCGCCGGGTGACGAACTTCGTCTTAATGGGCAGCTTCGAGGCAGCTAGCCGGAAGGCCTCGCGCGCCATCTCTTCGGAGACCCCCTCGATCTCAAAGAGAATGCGCCCGGGCTTGACGACAGCCACCCAGAACTCGGGCGAGCCTTTCCCCTTCCCCATGCGCGACTCCTGCGGCTTGCGCGTCACCGGCTTGTCCGGGAAGATACGGATCCAGAGCTTGCCCCCGCGCTTGACATGACGCGTGATCGCCACGCGCGCCGCCTCGATCTGCCGATCCGTGATCCAGGCCGGCTCCAACGCCTTCAGGCCATACTCCCCGAAGGCGATCGTCGCCCCACGCGTCGCGATCCCCGACATGCGCCCCCGCTGCTGCTTGCGATATTTCACCTTCCTCGGCATCAACATAAGCCCGTTCCTCCTCTCATCGCCGCCCGGAAGGCTTCGTCCCCTTCAGCATCGCCGCGCGCGGATCCAGGACATCGCCCCGATAGATCCACACCTTCACCCCGATCACCCCATAGGTCGTATAGGCTTCGGCGAACCCGTAATCAATGTCCGCGCGTAGCGTCTGCAGCGGCAACCGCCCATGCAGATACCACTCCGAGCGCGCGATCTCAGCCCCGTTGAGCCGCCCCGAGACGCGAATCTTGATGCCCCGGGCGCCGAAGCGCATAGCGTCCTCGACGGCCTTGCGCATCGCCCGACGGAAGGCCACCCGCTTCTCCAACTGCTGAGCGACCTTCTCCGCCTGCAATTGCGCGTTCAACTCAGGCCGCTCGATCTCCTGAATGTGGATCGTCACCTCGCGCTTGGTGCGCTCGGCGATCTCAGCGCGCAGCCGATCGATCTCCGTCCCCTTGCGCCCGATGATGATCCCCGGCCGCGCCGTGTGGATGATGAGCTTCAACTTGTTCGCCGCGCGCTCGATGTCCACGTGCGAGACACCGGCGCCACTGAACCGCTGCTTCAGCTCCTGCTTGAGCTTCAAATCCTCAAGCAGCAACTTCCCATAGTCCTTCTTCGCGAACCAAACCGAGTGCCACGGCTTGATGTAGCCGAGGCGAAACCCATAGGGATGGACTTTCTGCCCCACGACTTATGCCTCCCCTCCTTCCGACTTTCGCGTGGAGACGACGATCGTGATGTGGCTCGATCGCCGCCGTTCGAGATACGCGCGCCCGCGCGGCGCCGGACGATAGCGACGCGATCCCGCGCGGTGCTTCGTCGGCCCCGAATTGACATAGCATTCCGAGATGACGAGATCATCCACATCCAGGGCGATGTTCTGCTCATCGGCCTTGCGCATGGCATTGGCGATGGCCGACTGTAACACGCCCAGGATCTTGCGCGCCGCCCGCTTCGGGCTGAAGAGCAAGATCGAGCGCGCTTCATTGACGCTCTTGCCGCGAATCAGATCAATGACCAGGCGCGCCTTCTGCGGTGAGCCCGGAATGTACTTGCCGACTGCCCTGGCTTCCATACGCGCTTCCCCATCATTTCCGCTTGGCCGTCTTCTCGGCCTTGGAGCTCTTCTCCGGATGGCCACGGAAGGTCCGCGTCGGCGCGAACTCCCCGAGCTTATGCCCCACCATGTTCTCGGTGATGTAGACCGGGATGAACTTCCGTCCATTGTGCACAGCGATCGTATGCCCGACCATCTCCGGAATGATCGTCGAGCGCCGCGACCAGGTCTTGATGACCTTCCGCTCTCCCATCTCGTTCAGCTTCCGAATCTTCTCCAGCAGATGATCATCCACAAAGGGTCCCTTTTTGAGCGACCGTCCCATAGGCCTTCACTTCCTCCGTTGAATGATGAACCGATCCGTGCGCCGATTCCGTCGGGTCTTGTACCCAAGGGTCGGCTGCCCCCACGGCGTCTGCGGATGGTTCCCCTTGGAGCGGCCCTCGCCTCCCCCATGCGGATGATCAATGGGATTCATGGCAATCCCGCGCGTGGTCGGGCGAATCCCAAGCCAGCGCTTACGTCCGGCCTTCCCCAGCGAGATGTTCTCATGATCGAGATTGCTCACCTGTCCGATCGTCGCCATGCAGTTGACGTGGATCAAGCGAATCTCGCCCGAAGGCAAACGGACGTGCGCGTAGTCGCCCTCTTTGGCCAGCAATTGCGCGGCGCTTCCGGCGCTGCGCACAAGCTGTCCTCCCTTACCCGGCCGCAGTTCGATGTTGTGAATGGTCGTCCCGATCGGGATGTTCTTAAGCGGCAGCGCATTACCCACGAGGATGTCCGCATCGGGGCCGGAGACGACCGTCTGCCCCACCTTCAACCCGTGCGGCGCCAGGATATAGCGCTTCTCGCCGTCCGCATAATGGAGCAGAGCGATGAAGGCCGACCGATTCGGATCGTACTCGATCGTGGCCACGCGCGCCGGGATGCCGAACTTATCCCGCTTGAAATCAATGAGGCGATAGCGCCGCTTATGCCCCCCGCCGCGATGTCGGACCGTGATATGTCCGTCATTGTTTCGACCGTGAATTCGTCGCTTGCTGACCGTGAGGGGCTTGTACGGCTCCTCGGCCGTGATCTCCTCCTTGGTCAGAAACGTTTGAAACCGTCGCGACGAGTTCACTGGCGCGACCGTTTTGATCCCCATACTGACCTCCTTTCCGGCCGGCCCTTCAAACCAGCTCCGTGTACTCGGTGATCCGCTCCCCGGCCCGGAGCGTCACATACGCCTTCTTCCACGCCGCCCGCCGCCCGCGCAGCCGTCCGAAGCGAAAGACCCGCTTGCCGCGATAGTTCACCGTCCGCACCTTCTCGACCTTCACCTTGAAGATGCGCTCGACGGCCTGTTTGATCTCCTGCTTATTCGCCTCTCGGTCCACCTTGAAGACCAAAACCTGCTTCCCCTCCTGCTCCTTCAGCCGCAACGCCTTCTCGGTCACGACCGGCGCTTTGATGACCTCCCAAAGGCTCCGCATCGTCCTCCTCCCCCTTGACTCAGCTTCGCGAGAGGATCGCCTCCACCTCCCGGATCGCCGCCTGCGAGAAGGCGATCATCTCATAGTAGAGCGCATCGTAGACGTTCATGCCGTATCCGCTCGTCAGCTTCACGCGCGGCAAGTTGCGCGAGGCGAGCGCGAGATTGCGATTCTCCAACGAATCTACAAGCAGCGTCTTCTTCTCCGCCAGGCCGAGCGCCGTGAGCACGCGCACCAACTCCTTCGTCTTATGACTGGGGAGCGACAGCTCGTCGAAGACGAGCAGATTGCCCTCGCGCAAGCGCTCCGAGAGCACAACGGCCAGCGCCGCGCGCCGCACCTTCTTCGGCAGCTCGTAAGAGTAATCGCGCGGCTTGGGCCCATGCACCGTCCCGCCGTGTCGCCACAGGGGCGTGCGAATCGAGCCCACGCGCGCGCGTCCCGTCCCCTTCTGCCGCCACAGCTTGCGCCCGCTGCCGGAGACCTCACCCCGCGTCTTCGTCGAAGCCGTCCCCGCTCGTTGCTTCGCCAGGAACCAACGCACAGCTTCCCAGACCACCGCTTGATTGAGTGGACGCGCGAAGACGCGATCCGAGAGCGCGATCTCACCCACGATCTCCCCTTTCAAATTCCTCACCGGCACAATCGGCATGCTTCGCTCCTCCTCACACTTGCGCCTTGCGGATGATCACATACCCGCCGTTAGGCCCGGGCACGCTCCCTTTCACCACCAACAGATGCCTCTCCGGATCAACGCGCATAACGCGCAGATTCCGCACCGTATGCCGCCGCATTCCCATGTGCCCCGCCATGCGAGAACCCGGCCACACGCGCGACGGATAGCTGGAGGCTCCGATCGACCCCGGCGCCCGATGGAACATCGACCCGTGCGAGGCCGGTCCACCGGCGAACCGATGTCGCTTGACGAAGCCAGCGAATCCTTTCCCTTTCGTCGTCCCCGTGACGTGCACCAACTCGCCCTCGCGAAAGAGGCTCACCAGCACCGTCTCCCCCACCTGCGGGTCCTCGCCCCCCGGCGCTAAGCGCACCTCGCGCAAGATGCGCGTCGGTGGCACCCCCGCGCGCGCGAAATGTCCCCGCATGGGCTTATTCACCCGCTTGGGCGGTCGCTCCTCGACCAACCCAAGCTGCACAGCCTCATACCCATCCTTCGCCGCTGTCTTCCGCTGCACGACGACGCAGGGTCCGGCCTTGAGAACCGTCACCGGAACGGCCGTCCCATCCGGTTCGTAGATCTGCGTCATTCCAACCTTCTTCCCAATGAGCCCGGTGATCATGACCGCTCCCTTCCGAAAGCTTTGATCTCCACATCCACGCCCGCCGGCAACTCCAACCGCATCAGTGCATCAATGGTTTGTGGCGTCGGGTTCAGGATGTCGATCAACCGCTTGTGCGTGCGGATCTCGAATTGCTCGCGCGATTTCTTATCCACGTGCGGAGAGCGCAGGACTGTGTACCGACTCTTGTCCGTCGGCAGCGGGATCGGACCGGCCACGCGCGCACCCGTGCGCCGAGCCGTCTGCACGATCTCGGCCGCCGATTGATCGAGCACGCGATGATCGTACGCCTTCAGCCGAATGCGAATCTTCTCATTCAGCATAGTCCCTCAGGATCACTCCAGGATTTCGGTGATGGTGCCGGCGCCGACGGTTCGGCCGCCTTCTCGGATGGCGAAGCGCAAGCCCCGCTCCAGAGCAATTGGGGTGATCAGCTCCACCTCCAAATTCACATTATCCCCC
>JAUQQC010000023.1 GCA_030550025.1 Acidobacteriota bacterium
CGATCGCCCGCCTCTTGGGATCGAACCTGATCCAACTCTAGACGCCCTCTTTGGGTAACTTCAAGGGGTGACGATAGCGCTGAGGCCAAATCATCGTCCGAACGGCACGCGCTCAACCGATACAAAAAGTAGCGGCGTTACAGAAGAGGGGATCCCATGGGCGCTGGGATCCCCTCGATCACCTTCAGAAGAAGACCTTCACCCCAAATTGGAGAATGCGCGGATCGAAGGCCGAGGTGATCACCCCAAAGAGCGGCGTTCCCACAGTGATGTTCGGCCCGCCGAAGTTCGTTCGATTGAAGAGGTTGAAGAACTCC
Organism: Acidobacteriota bacterium; assembly: GCA_030550025.1. Classification (GTDB taxonomy): domain Bacteria; phylum Acidobacteriota; class Blastocatellia; order HR10; family HR10; genus HR10. Next base: position 318 of record JAUQQC010000023.1, read on the forward strand.
GCGCGAAACTCCATGTACGCGCTCTCGGTCAACGTCGTCTTCTTGATCAAAGAGAAATCGAAGTTGTTGAATCCTGGGCCGATGATCACGTTTCGCCCCGAGTTCCCAAACTCCCCGACCGGAGGAACCAGAAAAGCTCCCGTATCGAACCACCGCTCCCGTCGCCGCTGGTTCGCGGGCAGATTCCCATCGCGAATCCGATTGGGGCGATCCGTCAGCCCTCCGGTCAAGCTGCGATCTCCGGAAACGCGCGGCGTCCAGGGCGTCCCGCTGGCCAACGTCCAGATCCCTCCGACCTGCCATCCGCCGATCAACTGACCGAGGAACCCGGAGACGTTGGCGAGGTATTTTCGCCCGGGACCCCAAGGCAGCTCGTAAATGCCGGTGAAGGTCGCCCGATGTCGCTGATCGTAATCCGAATGGGCTCGTTCCGCTCGGAGATTGCGCGGATCCTGCGGGAAGAATTGCTCGCTCCCACCGCCCACGGCTCCCGGAGAATTGTCAATCGAATGCGAGTAGGTGTAGCTTCCGATAAGCAAAAGGCCTCGGGAGAGGCGCTTCTGCACATACAGCTGCAAGGCATTATAGCTGGAGTTGGCGTGGCTGAACGTCGTCAAAAACGTCCCCCAATTCGGGAACGGTCGGAAGTACGGCGCCTTCGGCGTCCCCGGCACCGCCCCTTGATTCACCCATTTGATGTTGTCGAGATTGGTCCCCTTGCTTCCCACGTAGCTGAGATCCATCATCAAGTCCGCCAGGAACTGGTGCTGAATCCCGAAGCTCCACTGCTGGACATATCCATCCTTGAAATCGACGGCGAGATTCCGACCTCCCGGGACGCCGACGACTCGCCCCTCTGGGAATGGAGCCTCAAAGTTGAGGAGAAGCCCCGTCGCTGGATTTGCTCGGAACGTCTCGTCCACGCGGAAGGGGATATTGTTCCAAGCGAGGAAGATGCCGTTCCAGAGGGCGAGGTTATAGTAGATCCCATATCCCGTGCGCAGCACCGTCGTCCCCTTTCCCGTCAGATCCAGGGTCAGCCCCAAACGCGGTCCCCAATTCCGAGTCGTGTAGGGGTAGAGCGAGCGGTTGCGCCGACCACGAAAGCCGTTATTCGGATCCCCCGCGACGAGAATCTCCCCGGGCCGAGGCGGATCGAGATACCCATCGGGGACGAACACGCTCATGCGATTCTGCTTATCCACGAACGGCTGATAGAGTTCGTAACGGATCCCATAGTTCAGGGTGAAGCGCCGAGTCACTTTGTAGTCGTCTCCAAAATAGAATGCAAAGAGCGTCGAACGCGCATCCGCGCGCGGGACCCCTCGCGTCCGTTGAGCAACCTGAGGCAAACCGAGCAAGAACTCCGGCAGTCCCGTCGAAGCTCCCGTCAGGAAGTTGGTGAAGGTGAAGACCCCACGATTGAAGGCCAGCACGCTCACGTTATTGAACTGGAGCGGACGAATATCCAGTCCGGTGCGAAACGTATGCTTCCCTCGAATCGCCATGAGGTTGACGACGATCTGCTCGGAATTCTCCACGCGCTGTTCAGGGGCAAACGAGAGATCCCCGATCGTAGTGAATCCGCTAATGCTCACGCTCGGATAGCCGTCCAGTTCGGGTGACAGTGGCAGCAGCCCCCGAATGCCCAACTGCTGCGTCCCCCGAAACTTCCCCACTTGCTCCGACGTGTTCAAAGCACGCTCCCGGTTGTACCCCAGGCGCACCTCGGCGATCAGCGTGGGACGGAAAGTGTACGTGTTCACAACTGCCACATTCTGAACCGTCAGCTCATTGAAGAGCCCAAATCGGGGGATCGCTCCTGGCGTGAAGTCATCCGTATCGGACCACGTGTAGCGAGCGAACAAGCGCCATCGATCCGAAACGTTATGATCCACGCGGATGTTGAACAAATCCCCATTGAGCCGCCGACTTTGGAAGTTGACGAAGTTCGGTCGCTGAAAGGGCGCATTCGGCAGCGGATAAAGGGCGATCAGAGTTCGAGAGATCGGATGGATCCGATCCGATGGGATCCGATTATTCGGGAAAGGTCGTCCCGTCTGAGGATCCAGCACGGGTCTCGGATCCGCGGAAAAATCCCCCGCGCGTTCGGCCTCCGTGGGCACTTGAGCCGTCGCCGTCACCCCTCGCCGGAACCGGAGCCACTCCATGCTGGAGAAGAAAAACGTTCGATTTCGGACGATCGGTCCTCCGAGCGTCCATCCGAATTGGTTTCTTCGGAAGGGCGGCGGCTCCTTCAGGTCGAAGAAGTTGCGAGCATCCAACACGTCATTCCGAATGAACTCGAAGAGATTGCCGTGGACTTCATTCGTGCCCGATTTGGTCGCCACATTCACTTGCCCATTTGAGAAGTACCCGTACTGCGGATCATAGGGGGAGGTCTGCACCTTGAACTCCTGCACCATCTCAATCGAAGGCTGCAGGCTTGTATTCCGAAACCGGAATCCGGAGGATTCAACGCCATCGATTAAGTAGCTGTTGTTGCTCGCCCGGCCCCCACTCAGTTGCAACCCGATGTTGTTCGGCCCGGAGCCACGTAAGGTCACGTGCGCCTTGACCGCAGGAGCTGCCCCTGGCACCAAATAGGCGAGTTGCAGATACTGTCGGCCATTGAGCGGCAGCTCCAGCACCTCGCGCCGATTGATCACCGCCCCAATGTTCGCATTCTCCGTATTCACCAAAGGCACCTGACCGACGATGACGACTTCCTCCCTTACCTCCCCAGGCTGCAATACAATGTCCAAGCGAGCTGCCTGCGCGACTTCCAAGACGATCCCGCTCTGCACGAACGGGCGAAATCCCACGCCCTCGGCCCGAAGCGCATACTCCCCCGGCAAGAGGTTGAGGACTCGATAAAGCCCACTCTCATCGGTGGTCACAGTCCGCGTCTCGTTCGTCCGCATGTTCCTCACTGTAATCGTGACTCCCGGGACGACAGCGCCTCGCACATCCGTGACGATGCCCGTCAGAGAGGCCACCGTCGTCTGCGCCCCAGCCGGGCGGAGGAAGAAGGACAGAAGAATGAGAGGATGAAAGATGCGCCACTTCATCATCGCCATGATCCCCCTCCTTCCTGGGGCGATCCTAGTCCCATTCGCCCGAGAAGTCAAACGAGAAGGCTTTATGAGTTCGATGAAGATTCCTTATGGGGCGTGCGAAGCGCCTCCGGGGATGCGACCGCCCACAGGCCGAATGCCTTTAGCAAGTGGGACTCCTCACCCCGTCAGTGAATCCCCCCGATGGAGATCCCTCACAGCCTTGAAGCCCGCATTTGCTGAACGGCGCGTTCCTCTGCCATAATCTCTCGGTGGAGTCGGTCATGAAACCACGCATTCTTCTCTTCTCCGGCAAAGGGGGAGTGGGCAAGACGTCGGTTGCGGCGGCCACCGGCGTGCGCGCGGCCGAGCTCGGCTATCGGACGATCATCCTCTCGCTCGATATCGCGCACAGCCTCTCGGACGCATTCGATTTGCCCGTCGGCTTACATGAGAAGAACGAAGGCCGTCCGGTTCGCATCACCGATCGTCTCGACATTCAGGAGATTGACGTGCAAGAAGAGCTGGAGCGGTGGTGGAGCGAAGTCTACAAATACTTGGCCGCCGTCTTCAGCGCTGCCGGCATGGGCGATCTCGTGGCTGAAGAGATGGCCATCCTCCCCGGCATGGAGGAGATCATCGGTCTGCTCTATATCAACCAGTACCTCGAAGAGCGAAGCTATGACGTCATCATCTTGGACTGCGCGCCGACGGGCGAATCCCTGCGCTTCATCAGCTTGCCGTCGGCGCTCGAATGGTTCATGGACAAGATCTTCCACCTGGAGCGCACGGTGATGCGGGTCGTGCGGCCGATGGCTCGACCATTCACCCCCATCCCGTTGCCCGACGATAGCTATTACGCCGCCATCGAACGCCTCTATCAACGCCTCAAGGGCGTGGACAAGTACCTTCTCGATCATCAGATCACGACGGCCCGCTTGGTCACCAACGCCGAGAAGATGGTCGTGCGTGAGACCCAACGGGCCTTCATGTACCTCTGTCTCTACGAGATCGCTGTGGATGCGGTGATCGTCAATAAGCTCATCCCTCCGCACGTCATGGACGTCCACTTCAAGAGCTGGTTGACGACGCAAATGGGGTATGTGGAGCAGATCGAAGAATACTTCGCGCCCATTCCAATCCTGAAGGCGCCACTTTTTGAGAGCGAGATCGTGGGCTTGGAGCGCTTGCGGCAACTCGCGGTGGAACTCTACGGCTCACGGGATCCGACGCTTGTGCTTTATGCCGAGAAGCCGTATCACTATCGCTTCGAGGACGGGCGATATGTGCTTCAGCTCAAGCTCCCCTTCGCCAGCCGCGAGCACATCGATCTGTATCGCGACGCCGACGAGCTGATCATCCGCATCGGCAGCTTCAAGCGCCACGTCCTGCTTCCGCATAAGCTCCTCAAAAGCCGCATTCGATCGGCATCGTACAAAGGCGATTCCCTGATCATCGAATTCGCGGAGGCGCAGGGATCCTGAGCGCACCGTCACGAAAGGGGCTCTCCGACGCGATGCAGCTTCATCATCTCGGAGAAGCCGAGTCCACGAAGGGTCCCGGCCATCAAGACGATCACCTCCCCCGGGTGCGCCAGGCCTTCGTCGAGGAGGAGCCGATCGCACTGAGAGAGGAGATCGTCGGAGCGAGGCGGGAAGGGGAAGAGACGCGGTTCTACCCCCCAAACGGCGGCCAGCTGCCGATAGGTCGCCAGCGAGGGCGTGAGCGCGATCACGCGCTGCGGCGGGCGAAGCGCGGCCAAATGCCGCGGCATGTTTCCCCCCGCGGTGAAGACGACGATCAAGCGAGCCTTCACCTCCTCCGCCGCAAAGGCCGCCGCTTCCGCGATGGCTCGTCCGTAGGATCCCGAGGGCCGATCGCTGGCCGCCTCCCGGAGCCGCGAGCGGACAAGCGAAGACGCTTCGGCTGCGCGGATGATGCGATCCATCGTGCGCACGGCTTCGATGGGGAATTGCCCGATGGCCGTCTCTCCAGAGAGCATGACGGCGTCCGTTCCATCGAAGACCGCGTTAGCGACGTCGGAAGCTTCGGCGCGCGTCGGACGTGGGCTCTCAATCATGGATTGCAGCATCTGCGTCGCCGTGATCACGACCTTCCCCGCCCGATTTGCCCGCGCGATGATCTCCTTCTGAAGGACGGGGACGCGCTCGACCGCCGTCTCAACGCCAAGATCTCCGCGGGCGACCATGAGCCCATCGGCTGCCTGAAGGATTTCGTCCAAGCGATGGACGGCCTCGGCCTTCTCGATCTTCGCGATCACGGGAAGGCGCGCGCCCGCCTCCTCGATCAAACGCCGCGCGAGCTGACAATCGGCTGCCGAACGGACGAACGAGAGGCCGATGTAGTCCACTCCTTGCTCGATCCCGAATCGGAGATCGTGCCGATCCTTCTCCGTCAGCGCCGAGAGCGATAACGTGACGCCCGGCAGGTTCAGGCCCTTGCGCGGCCCCAACCACCCACCGTGCACGACGCGACAGACGAGCGCGCCCGCCTCTTTCTCCTCGACCACCAGCTCGAGCGCCCCATCATCGAGCAGGATGCGATCCCCGATGGAGGCCTCCTCGATCAGAGCCGGATAGTTCGTCGAAAGGCGCGTCGCATCTCCGACGATCTCCTCGGCTACGATGCGCAGGCGCGCGCCCGTGCGCAACTCGACCGGCTGCCCCGCCTTCAAGTCGCCGATCCGCAGTTTCGGCCCCGCCAGGTCCATCAAGACGGCGACCGCCTTCCGAAAGTGCTCCGACAGCTCGCGCACTCGGGCGATGACTTCGGCATGCTCCTCGTAGGTCCCGTACGACATATTCACCCGCACGACGTCCACGCCCGCCTCGATGAGCGCCGCCAGCGTCGAACGCGCGCGCGAGGCCGGTCCCACCGTCGCGACGATCTTCACCCGTCGCATGCCCGTGGCATCCCTCACGAACATAAGCTCCCCGGAGGGCGAGAGGACGACCCCCATCTCTGCGCGGACATTCTAAGGAGAACGGCTCGCTGAAGACGGAGAAGCGGGGGATTTCCCCTCCTGACTCTGAGCCAGCTCCTCGGTTCCGCCCGCCACGACGCCCCCCTCAGGGAGCGCCGCGCGCTCGGCTCTGGATTCCGCCGGCGGCGAAACCGGTGCCGTCCCCCGCGGCAGATCGAAACCGGAGACGGTCTCATAGTTGACTTCGACGGCCACCAACTCTTCATCTCGGAAGCCGGGATAGGGGACGCGCGTGTGATAGATCGTCTGAAGCGTCTGAATGATCGTCTCCCGAATGCGCGTGAGATCGCGCAGGCGGAGGTGGCATTCATCGAACTGGCCGTCGGTCATCATATCCTCGATGATCCGGCGCACGAGAAGTCGGATCTTCTCCGGCGTGGGATGTCGGAGCGAGCGGACGGCGGCCTCCGAGCTATCGCACATCATCACGATCGCTGCCTCGATCGTTTGCGGCTTCGGCCCCGGATAGCGAAAGCTGTGCTCGTCCACCGGCGCTCCCCTCTGCTGCGCTTGCTCCAAGGCCTTCGCGTAAAAGTAATGCAGGCGCCGCGTCCCGTGATGCTGCGGGATGAGGTCCACGATCTGTCGCGGCAGCCGATGCTCTTCGGCCAGGCGAATGCCCTCCACGACATGTTGAATGATCCGGCGCGCGCTCTCCTCCGGTGGCCAGCGGTCATGAGGGTTGCTCCCCCCCGCCTGATTCTCGATGTAGAGGCTCGGATCGGCCAACTTCCCCACATCGTGATAGTAGGATCCGACGCGGACTAACAACGCGTGCGCGCCAATGGCCTTAGCAGCCTCCTCGGCCAAGGTCGCGACGATGAGCGAGTGATGATAGGTCCCTGGCGCTTCGATGGCCAGGCGCTTGAGCAACGGCAGCTCGACGTTCGACAGTTCCAGCAGCTTCACATCCGTGACGATTCCAAAGAGCGACTCGTTGATCGGCAGGGCGAACGCCGCTAAAGCCGCCGTCAGCATGCCGCCGAGCAGGCCGCAGAAGGCATTCCAGAGGACGGGGCCGAAGACCAAACTCTCGCCGCGACTCAGGAGGATGACGATCGTGGTCCCGACGTTGGCGATTCCGATGATCGCTCCGGCCCGCGTGATCGTATCCCGTCGTTGATACCGCCCCACGCCATAGACGGCCACGATATTCCCGATCAGGGCGTAGAGGAGCGGCGAGAGGTCGCGCGCCAGAATGCCCGTGAGCAGCGAAACCAACATTCCCACCATCAGCGCGATGCGCGATTCCAACAGCAGCGCGACCACTAATGCCGCCGCCGCATATGGGATGGCGAATTGATACCCCTCCGGGGAATCGAACGCCCCCAACCGATAGGCCACGCCACTGGAGATGGCCATCCCCGCGCGCACGATGAAGAGCTGCGCGAAGATGGAGAGGGCCGCCAGCAGGAAGATCTTAAACGGCGTGAGGTAGTAGACGCGCGTGCGCGCGGCGAATCGCCAGAGCGCGTAGTAGAGCACCAGGGCGATGGCGAACAACCCGAGCGCGCGCCGGCCCGGGCGCGTATCGGTCGTCTGACGACGCAGGGCTTCTAACGCCGCCTGGGTCTGTGGCGTGACCACCTCCCCGCGAGCGGCGATCAATTGGCGCGGCGCATAGCGCGTCGTCGCCACCAAGTGTTCGGTCGCCCGCTGCCGCCATCGGGCCGTCAGGTCTTCCGCCATCACGCAGTTCACGCGCACCAGTTCAGCGAGCCACGCTCCATATCGCGAGGCATCGGCCTCGCTCAAGCTGCGCTGGAGCGCCCGGCGCGCCTCCGCCAGTGGTATCACCTCGCTCGCCCGCACGCGCGGATGCTCCTCCAGGCGCTCGATCCCCTCCACCGATTCCACCCGAGCCGGGACGATGCGCACCTCCCCGGTCAGATTCTCCCGCAGCTCGCGCACCTCGCCATCCGGGCGAATGTATCGGCTCATGACCCCGGAGAGCGCCGCTTCTAAACGCGCGAGCACCGATTCCCCACTCTGGCCGAGCGCCCACGCCTCAATCAGCTCTTCCGTCAAAGGCACCGGAACCCCCTGCGCGCGCAGCGGGACCAGCACGGCCGCCTCCAAGCGCGCGCGCACGCGAGGACGCCGCAATTCCTCGCGAGTGAGTGCCCGCCTTCCAAAGACGGCCTCCATCCGCTCGGCAAACTGCTGACGCCCCAGCGCGAAATATTCGCGCAAAGCCGCACGCGCGTCCTCCGCGCGATCCGGATAGAACCGAAAGATCGGAGGGATCTTCCGCGCTTCCTCCTCCCGCAGACGCGCCGTGCGCTCCGGATCCACGACGATCAGTTCGGTCGGCGCGATCACGTCCATCTGCAGCACATCCCCCACGCGATAGTCGGGAAGCGCCATCAACGGGAATCGTGCCACAAGCCCAGCCGTCAGCACCGACAGCGGAAGCGCGCACATCCAAAAGAGCGCACGCGGAGACAAGCGCGTGGCCACTCGCTCTCCCCAGTGCGCGATAAGCGCTTCGATCCTCTCCCGCAGTCCCTTCATGCGCGCATGCTCACCACCGGCCCTTCGACGGATCGCCCCAACTCTTCCGCGATGCGCCGGAGCAACTCCCCAAGCGTCTCAGCATGCAACGCCGAGATCGCCAGCGCTCCATAGCTGCGACAGAGATTTCGCACGACCTCCGGAGCCACCAGGTCGCTCTTGTTGAAGACGAGCAGGCGTGGGATGTCTCCGAGATGCAACTCCCGGAGCGTGCGCTCGACCGCCTCGAGGTGTTGCTCCAGATAGGGACTGCTCGCATCCACCAAATGAATGAGCAGGTCCGAATCGGCGATCTCCTCCAACGTCGCTCGGAAGGCGCGAATCACATCCGGCGGCATGCGGCGAATGAATCCGACCGTGTCCGAGAGGATGATCTCCTCCCCATTCGGCAGACGGAGACGGCGACTCGTGGGGTCGAGCGTCGCGAACACCCGCTCCTCAGCGAGCACGCACGAACGCGTCAGCGTGTTCAGGAGCGTGGACTTCCCGGCATTCGTATAGCCGACGATGGAGACGATGGGGATTTGCGCCCGCCGCCGACGTTGGCGCCGCTGCTCCCGATCCGTGCGCAGGGCTTCGATCTGTTCCTCCAAGTGCCGAATGCGATCGCGAATGCGCCGCCGGTCCATCTCCAACTTCGTCTCTCCAGGCCCGCGCCCACCGATACCGCCCGTCAACCGCGAGAGTCCCGTATCGGCGTCGGTCAAGCGCGGGAGTAGGTAGCGGAGCTGCGCCAGCTCGACCTGCAGCTTCCCCTCGCGCGAGTGCGCCCGTTGAGCGAAGATGTCCAAGATCAGCTGCGTGCGATCGAGGATCTTCAAATCCGTCGCGGCGGTGATCGCCCGAACTTGTCCCGGCGTCAGATTCTGATCGAAGACGATCATGTCCGCCCCCAACTGCAAGGCGCGGATGAGGACCTCCCGCAGCTTCCCCTTCCCAATCAGGAACTTCGGGTCATACTCCTTGCGCCGTTGCACAAGAGCATCAAGGACGATCAGTCCCGCCGACTCGCTCAATAACCGCAACTCCTCAAGCGACTCCTCCGCATCAGTCAGCGAGCCCGTGGTCACGCTCACCAAAAGCGCGCGATCGCGCTCATCTTGCGGGTGCACCAGACGCCGATTCCGCGCTAACTCTTCTTCGAGCGACTCGATCAGCTCCAGGAAATTCACCCCCAGTTGACCGGGAGGCCTGGGTTCGAGAAATTGAAAGCGAGAGGCGACGCTCCCGCCGTCGGGATCCCCCGGCTGAGCCGGCATCAGATGCGCGACGTGCACGCGCGCGGGCGCTCCACAGTCGGTCACCTCCACGATCGCCATCACATCCAGCCGCAGCAAGGCCAGATCCGTCAGATCCTCTTCCGTGAACGGCTCCCCATGAAGATGCGTGTGAAGACAGCGAAGACCGCAAAATCGTCCGCTCGACGTCCGAATGCGGCGCAGATCCGGCCAGACGATCTGGCGCGCATCGCCCACGACGACGTATTCGATCCGTCCCTTGCGATCCACAAGCACTCCCACTTGCCGATGCATCTCATGGGAGAGCTCCGCAAGTGCGCGCGCTAACTCCGGCGTGATGATCTGATCGGGAGGGAGGCGGCGGTGATAGAGTCGTTCTAACCGCCGACGATGACTCGCCTTCAAGCCGTGCGTATGCCCGAAAATCGTACCGATAGGCCGTGCCCTCCTCTGCGCGTTCTTCTCACACGGCGAGACGACCTCACAGCGAGGCCGCTCACGCTCCGGCACATCCGTCGCCCCGAAGCAACGAGTATTGTACCATCTCGGAGAGTCGTCCGGCGAGAGCGGACTATGCGTTCGGAGGTTCGCGCGGCGTTCAGCTTGACGCCGAGGGCCGACCCTTCCTAGACTTTCCCTCTCAAATGAGAGCGAAGATGGGGCGGGAATCCCCAAGACGTCCTTCCCTTACGGTCCTCATCACGCGACCTCGGGACCAAGCGCAAGAGTTCGCCGCTCTCCTTCGGGAAGGCGGGGCCCACCCCCTCTTCTTCCCGACGATAGAGATCGTCCCTCCGGAGTCGTGGGAAGCGTGCGATGCGTGCCTCCAGAACATTGAGGCCTATACGGATGTGATCTTCACGAGCCCGAACGCCGTGCGCTTCTTCCTGGAGCGTTGCGCGCGTGTCGCCGATCTGGCGCGCCTCCGCGCGCGGATGTTTCATGCCGTCGGCCCGAAGACGGCCCGTGCGATCGCCACCTATGGATTCGCGGTCGCGCCGCTGCCGGACGATTTCGACGCGGCGCATCTGGCGGAGACGATCGCTTCCGATCGAACGGCCCGCGAACGCCGATTCCTCTTCCCCAAGGGCGATCTGGCCGAAGAGACGCTCGTGCGCCGATTGCAGGAGGCGGGCTTTTCCGTCGACACCATCACCGTGTATCGGACGGTGAAACCGAACCCCCCGCCGGAGATGCGACGCGCCCTCTGGCGGGCGCTTCGGCGCGGAGAGATTCACGTCGTCACCTTCTTCAGCCCTTCCAGCGTTCGGAACTTCGTGGACTTCTTCCCGGATTTCCCGACGCTCTTCTCGAATGAAGCGAGCCCCCAGGTGCCGAAGATCGCGGTTCTCGGGGAGACGACGGCCCGCGCCTGCCAAGCGGTGGGGCTGCCTGTGCACCTCCGCCCCGAAGCGCGCTCGGCCGAAGCGCTCGCTCGCGCGATCCTTCGACAAGAGCATCGAGGAGAGACCCCATGAGACCGCTGGAGAACGACCTCTTCCTGAGAGCGTGCCGACGGGAACCGACCGAGCGCACGCCGATCTGGTTGATGCGTCAGGCAGGGCGTTACTTGCCTTCCTATCGGGCACTGCGCGAGCGCTATGATTTCCTCACGCTCTGTCGCACACCGGAATTGGCGGCCGAGGTCACCGTGCAGCCGGTCGAACAACTGGACGTGGACGCCGCGATCCTCTTCTCGGACATCCTCGTCATTCCCGAAGCGATGGGGCTCATGGTGCGGATCGAAGAGAGCGGGGGGCCGCGCATTGAGACTCCCGTGCGCACGGCCTCGGATGTCGCGCGCTTGACGGTCCCCGATCCGGAGGAGAAGCTGAGCTACGTCTTGGACGCCATTCGCGCGACACAGGAGCGCCTGCAAGGACGCGTGCCACTCATCGGATTCGCCGGAGCCCCCTGGACGCTCTTCGCCTACATGGTCGAGGGCAGCGGAAGGGATGATTTCCGCCGCGCGCGCGTGCTCGTTCATGAAGCCCCCCATACGGCCCATGCGCTCCTGGAGAAGATCGCGCGCGCCGTCGCTCGTTTCCTGCACGCCCAGATCGAAGCCGGCGTGCACGCCGTGCAGCTCTTCGATACGTGGGCCGGAGTGCTCGATCCGGATGGCTTCCTGGAATTCTCGCTCGCCTACGTCCGCCAGGTCATTGAAGCCGTCAAAGCCACGGCGCCGCGACGCGTCCCCGTCCTCCTCTTCTCGCGTGGAACGGCCGCCTGGATCGAAGCGCTCGCCGAGACCGGAGCCGACGTCCTCAGCGTGGATTGGACGTGCGATCTGACGCGCGCGCGGCGACAAACGGAGGATCGCGTCGCGCTGCAGGGGAATCTCGATCCCACCGTCCTACTCGCGTCCCCGGAGGTCGTCGCCCGAGAAGCGCAGAAGGTGCTCGCACGATTCGGCATCGGCGCCGGACATATCTTCAACCTCGGACATGGCGTCTTGCCGGAGACGCCGGTCGAGAACGTGCGCCGATTGGTGGACACCGTGAAGCGCGAGAGTCCACAATATCATGTTCCGCGCGGCAACGCGTCCTTGTGACGCTTGGTCGCTCTCATCGGAGGCGCGCTCATGAAAAGTCTGGAATTCGTCGAGCTGGATCTGCTGCGAAAATACGATCGGCCCGGACCTCGCTACACGAGCTATCCGCCGGCTCCGGCCTTCACGCCGGAGTTCGGGCCGGAGGAGTTTCAAGCGGCGATCCTCGAAAATAACGCGGCACGACCGACGGCCGACCTTTCGCTCTATGTGCACATCCCGTTTTGCGACACGCTCTGCTACTTCTGCGGCTGCACGATGCTGGTGACGCATCGTCCGGAGACGATTCGGAGATACCTGGATCATTTGGAACGCGAGATCGCGCTCGTGCGGACATGGATCGCTCCACAGCGAAAGGTCACGCAATTGCACTGGGGAGGAGGAACGCCCTCCTATCTCCGTCCGGAGGAGATTCGCGAGCTGGCCGGCTTCATCGCCGAACGCTTCCCCTTCGGGGAGGATCCGGAGGTCGGCGTGGAGATCGATCCGCGCGGGCTCACCATCGAGCACATGAAGGCGTTTCGCGAAAGCGGCTTCAATCGCGTGAGCCTGGGCGTGCAGGATTTTGATCCCATCGTCCAGCACGCCGTCAATCGCATTCAGCCGGAGGAGATCACGCGCCGCGCCATCGAGTGGGCGCGCGAGCTGGGGTTCCGCAGCATCAACGTGGACCTCATCTACGGCCTGCCATTTCAAACGCTCGACTCCTTCGCCCGCACGCTGGAGAAAGTGATCGCCCTCGATCCGGATCGGATCGCCGTCTTCAACTTCGCCTACGTCCCTTGGCTCAAGCCGCACCAACGGTTGATTCGACAGGAAGACCTTCCCGCGCCAGAGGTGAAGCTGCGCCTGTTGAAGCTGACGATCGAGACGCTGAGCCAGGCCGGATATGTCTACATCGGCATGGATCACTTCGCCAAGCCGGAGGACGAGCTGGCGCGCGCGCAACGGGAGAAGACGCTCTACCGCAACTTCCAGGGCTACTCGACGCGCGCCGGCGCCGATCTCTATGCCTTCGGCATGTCGGCCATCAGTCAGTTCGACCGCATCTACGCGCAGAATTACAAGGAGCTGAAGTCGTACTACGCCCGGATCGCAGCCGACAAACCGGCGACGGCGCTCGGCTATCGCCTCACCGAGGATGACGTCCTGCGCCGCTACGTCATCATGCGGTTGATGTGCGACATGGAGCTGACGAAGGCGGACGTGGAAGAGAAGTTCGGCATCCGCTTCGACGAATACTTCGCCGATGCGCGCGTGAAGCTGGAGGAGTTCGTCGCCGATGGCCTGCTGCGGATCACCAGAGAGAAGCTCATCGTCACGGACCTCGGTCGGCTCGTCATCCGCAACATCGCGATGTGCTTCGACGCGCATCTGGAACGAATGCTGCGGGAGCGACCGATCTTCTCACGGACGGTATAATCGGACGCTCACGCGACGCGCTTCGTCCGGAGGTCGCTCATGCCCGAGCAAGGTGTTCTGCTGCTCAATCTCGGCGGGCCGGATTCGCTGCAGGCCGTCGAGCCGTTTCTTCGGAATCTCTTCGCCGATCCGGACATCTGGCGTGTGCCGCTTGGGCGACTGTGGCAGCGTCCTTTGGCGCGCGCCATCGCGAAAGCGCGCGCGAGAGATGTCGCCCGCCGTTATGCGCTGATCGGTGGGCGTTCGCCCCTGTTGATGTGGACGCAGCGCCAAGCGGAGCTTCTGGAGCAGCGGCTGCGCCCGCATCTGGATTGCCGCGTCTATATCGGCATGCGCTATTGGCACCCACTGATCGAGGAGGCCGTTCGGACGGCGCTCGAGGATGGCGTTCGCGCGCTCACGCTGCTGCCCCTCTATCCCCAATTCTCCTTCGCGACGACCGGGTCCAGCCTCAACGAATTTCATCGCGTGTGGCGAAAGCTCGGTTCGCCCTCGATCCCGGTCGTCACAATCCGTAGCTATCCCGATCATCCGCTCTACGTGCGCGCCGTCGTCGAACGGATCGAGGAAGCGACTGGCCGCCACAACCTCCGGGAAGCATCATGGGCACTGATCTTCAGCGCGCACGGCCTCCCGGTGCGCTTCATCAAGGATGGCGATCCGTATCTGGAGGAGACGAAGCGCTCGGTCGAAGCCGTCCTGAGGGATCTCCGCACCCGGAGCGAGCACCGCGAGGTCTATGCCCGCGTGCCCACAGCGCTCGCCTTCCAGAGTCGGGTCGGCCCCATCCGATGGCTCGAACCCTCCACCGTCGAAGTCGTGAAACAGTTCGCGCGCGAAGGGGTGCGACATCTGGTCCTCGTCCCGATCAGCTTCGTCTCCGACCACATCGAGACGCTCTACGAACTGGGGCACGAAGTCCGCGAGGTCGCCCGGGCGCACGGGATTCGCACGTTCGTCCTCGTCGAAGCGCTGAACGATTCGGAGACGTTCGCCGAGGCCTTAAAGGAGATCGTCTTGGAGGCGCATCGAGCGTGAATCCGAAGGTCGTGATCGTCGGAGCCGGCATCTCGGGGCTGTGCATCGCGTTCTTTTTGAAGCGCGCGGGCATTCCGGTCCTCGTGCTCGAAGCGGAAGAGGAAGTGGGAGGGACGATGCGAAGCCGACGGATCGGCGGCTACTTGGTCGAACTGGGGCCCAATAGCGCGCTGGAGACGACGCCGCTCTTTCAAGAGTTGATCGGCGCTCTCGGTTTGGCTCAAGAACGGGTATACGCCAACGAGGCGGCGAAGAATCGCTACATCCTTCGGGATGGAACGCTGCATCCACTGCCGATGTCGCCGCTTGCGTTCGTGCGGAGTCGGCTCTGGAGTTGGCGCGGGAAGCTGCGCCTGCTCGCCGAACCCCTTCACGGACGCGCTGACACTGAGGAATCGGTCGCCGACTTTGTGCGACGGCGCGTGGGACAGGAGTTTCTCGATTACGCCGTCAATCCGCTGGTCGCCGGCATCTACGCGGGCGACCCCGAGCGACTGAGCGTGCGTTTCGCCTTCCCGCGACTCTTTGCGCTCGAAGCGCAGTACGGTGGATTGATCCTCGGCCTGCTGCGTGGAGCCAGAGAACGGCGGCGTCGCCCCGAGGCCTCGCGACTTGTGGCGCGCCTCTTCTCCTTTCGAGAGGGGATGGGGATGCTGCCGCGCGCCATCGCGGCGACACTCGACGATGCCCTCTGGCTTGCGACGCGCGCGACGGGCCTCAGTCGAATCGGTGCGGCCTTCGAGATCGCGTTCGAGCGAGAGGGACGCCGCGATGCCCTTCGGGCAGAACGGGTCGTCCTGGCGGTGCCCGCCTACCGAGCGGCTCCGCTCATCGAGTCATTCGCTCCGGAAGCCGCGCGCGCGCTTCGCCGCATCGTGTACCCACCGGTGAGCGCCGTCGTCCTCGGATATCGAGAGACAGCAATAGGCCGACCACTCGATGGCTTCGGCTTCCTCATCCCGGAGAAAGAAGGGCGACGCATTCTGGGGACGATCTGGAACTCCGCGATCTTCCCCGATCGCGCCCCCCAGGGAAGCGTCACGCTCACGACCTTCGTCGGCGGGATGCGCCAACCGGAATTGGCGCAGCGTAGCGACGAAGAGTTGATCAACCTCGTCGCCGAAGAGCTCGGCGAGATCATGCGCCTGCGGGACGCGCCCGAATTCGCCTACATCTCCCGATGGGAGCGCGCGATCCCACAATACGAGCTCGGCTATGGGGAGATCCTCGCGACGCTCGATGGCGTCGAGCGAGAGCACGCAGGCCTCTATTTCTGCGCGAATTATCGCGGAGGGATCGCCGTCGGCGACTGCCTGAAGAATGCGCATGAGACGGCGCGGCGAATCCTCCAAGCGGACGCGCGCCCTTGACGCCGAGACGATGTCCGCCGAGCTTGAAAGTTCTCGTCCGGCTTCAGTACATTCCTCAATCGAGCACGCCGCTCAATGCGGCGTGCGATCTCTAAGTCGGAGGCCAGCAAGGATGACGCACGACGGATATCCGGACCTCTCAGCCTTCGAGGGGAAAGACTTCTCCGCCGCCGAACATCGTCAGGTCGTGATCATCGGGACGGGACCGGCGGGCCTCACCGCGGCGCTCTACGCCGCGCGTGCGAAACTGAGCCCGCTCGTTTTCCAAGGCCCGGAGCCGGGCGGACAATTGACGACGACGACGCTGGTCGAAAATTACCCGGGCTTTCCTGATGGCATCCTGGGCCCGGAATTGATGCGGCTCTTCGAAGCGCAAGCCGTGCGCTTCGGCGCCGAAGTGCGATGGGGGACGGTCACGGCCGTGGACTTCTCGCGACGCCCGTTTCGGCTGCTCGTGGACGGATATATCCCCGTGCTCGCCGATGCCGTGATCATCGCCACAGGGGCTTCGGCCAAGTATCTCGGCTTGGAAAACGAACGACGATTGCTCGGACGCGGCGTCTCGGCGTGCGCGACTTGCGATGGCGCGTTCTTCAACGGCGTCGAAGTCGCCGTCGTCGGCGGCGGCGATACGGCCATGGAAGAAGCGCTCTTTCTCACGCGCTTCGCCACGCGCGTGCACGTCATTCACCGGCGCGCGGAGTTGCGCGCGTCCAAGATCATGCAGGAACGCGCCCTGGCGCACCCGAAGATCACCTTCATCTGGAACACGGTCGTCGAGGACGTGCTCGGCGAGCGGCGAGTCGAAGGCGTGCTCCTCAGAAACGTGAAGACGGACGAGCGACGAATCCTTCCCGTTCGAGGACTCTTCATCGCCATCGGTCATAAGCCGAATACAGAGATCTTTCGCGGCTGGCTCGAGATGGATGACTTGGGCTACATCCGGACGCGGCCCGGTTCGACAATGACGAGCGTGCCCGGCGTCTTCGCCTGCGGCGATGTGCAGGACCGTGTCTATCGGCAGGCCGTGACGGCAGCCGGCAGCGGTTGTATGGCTGCCATGGACGCCGAGCGCTGGCTGGCCGAACACGCGACCTCAACTCCAGGAGTCTCGCCTTAATCAACAAAGCAATCCCCGCCCTTGCGACCACAGGGATCAGGCGGCCGGCTTTCGAGGAGCTGGAAGCGGTATGGTATAATCTGCCCCGTGCGGTACATGGTGAAACACGCATCCAGCAATAAGGTGGTCTATTCGTGCCAGTACCACGCCATTGGGAGCCCGGACCCATTGCTCCC
>JAUQQC010000014.1 GCA_030550025.1 Acidobacteriota bacterium
GCTGGAGATCTTCAAATCGCTCTTCACCTCGATCGCTGAAGAGATGGGCGTCACGCTGCGGCGCACGGCCTTTTCGCCGAACATCAAAGAGCGGCGCGACTACTCTTGCGCCATCTTCGATGGCGAGGGACGTTTGGTCGCCCAAGGGGATCATATGCCGGTCCACCTCGGTTCGATGCCGATGTCGGTGAGAAAAGCCATCGAGGCCGTCACGCTCGAACCCGGCGATGTGGTCGCGCTCAACGATCCGTATGAGGGCGGGACGCATCTGCCCGATGTGACGCTCGTTTCGGCCGTCTACATCCAGGGGCGACCGTTCTTCTACATCGCCAATCGCGCGCACCATGCGGACATCGGCGGCATGTCCGCCGGCTCCATGCCGCTTTCGACCGAGATCTTCCAGGAGGGCTTACGCATCCCGCCGATCAAGCTCTACGAGCGCGGACAGCTCAATGTCTCGGTCATGCGCCTGATCCTGGCCAACGTGCGGACGCCGGTCGAACGCGAGGGCGACCTCACGGCGCAACTGGCGGCCAATCGCACGGGGGAGAGGCGACTGCGCGAGATGGTGGCGAAATACGGCATGGAGGAGGTCGCCTTCTACATGCGCGAGCTCCATGCCTACGCCGAACGGATGGTGCGCGCGCGCCTGGCGGCGATCCCCGACGGCGACTATGCGGCCGAGGACTACCTGGATGACGACGGGATCACCGATGCACCCGTGCCGATTCGCGTCACCATTCGCATTCGCGGGGACTCGGCCACGGTGGATTTCACCGGTTCGGCCCCGCAAACGCGGGGGAACGTCAACGCCGTCTATGCCATCACGCTTTCGGCGGTGTACTATGTCTTCCGCGCGATCACCGGTGGGGACATCCCTGCGAATGCTGGCGTCTTAGCGCCCATCACGGTCATCGCCCCGGAGGGGACGGTCGTGAATGCCGTCTTTCCCGCCCCGGTCGCCGCGGGCAATGTCGAGACCTCACAACGGTTGGTGGACGTGCTGCTGAAAGCCTTGGCACCGGCTTTGCCCGAGGTCATCCCGGCTGCCAGCAGCGGCACGATGAACAACCTCACGCTCGGGGGGATTGATCCGCGCACGGGCACTCCGTTCGCCTACTATGAGACGATCGCCGGAGGAATGGGGGCGAGCCCGCAAGGCGACGGGGACAACGGCGTACACACGCATATGACGAATTCGCTCAATACCCCCATCGAAGCGCTCGAATACGCGTTGCCCGTGCGCGTCCGTCGCTATAGCTTGCGCGTGGGCTCTGGAGGACGCGGTCGTCACCGCGGTGGGGACGGGATCATTCGCGAGATCGAATTCCTCACCGACGCGGACGTGGCCATCCTCTCCGAACGGCGACGATTCGCTCCCTACGGACTGCACGGCGGAGAGCCCGGGCAACCGGGCGAGAACCTACTGATCTCCGACGGCGTCGAACGCCGACTGCCCGGAAAAGTGAACCTCCGCGTGAAGAAAGGGGACGTGATCTCCATCCGAACCCCTGGCGGAGGTGGATGGGGATCTCCCTCGGAACCGTGAGCGCGTCGGAAGCTAAGGTAGAGACGGTTCGTCGCGGCTCTCCACCCATGCCGTGTACCAGAGACTGGCGAGCATGTGAGCCGCAACCGCCAATCGTTCGGCGGCGAAGCGTCGAGCCTCCGCGTGCGTCGAGCCCGGAGCGAAGCCTCCCACGCGATCCAGCTCATAGAGCCGCTCCAGGAGGGCATGCGATTCCCGCAGATAGCGCATCGTCTCTTCAAAGAGCGGACCGAGCCGACGCGGCCGCGCAAGCAGCGGTCGCACATCGGATTCTCGGACGGCCTCGTTCACAAAGTCGTTCTCGAATCGGAGATGGATCCCCCGCTCGGTCGTATAGCCGCGTGGGTTGGGCGCGAAGGTCGTGTTCCAGCCGTCATAATGGACCGTCGTATGCAGTGGCTGCGCACCATCGGCGACGAAGTGAGCGAGCACGCCGGCGATGAAGAGGATATTCTGCTCGATCTGACGACGCTCGGCCCGCTCGGGCGCCGTGCGTCGCGGCGCTCGCCGCCAGAGGCGGAATTGCCCGCGCAAGAGTTCCGTCAGCTCGACGATGCGATAGGGCAGAAAGCCGATGCTCGCCGGCGTCACGTCACTGCGAATGCCCCCCCGCTCGACGAGCCGTTGCAGGAATTGATACCGATCCGGAAGAAACGATCCTTCGGGCACGCGCTCGAGATTGATGAAGTGCTCGGGAGCGTTCGCGGCGTTGAGCGTCGGCTCCATCGGCGATCGCCATCGGTCGGGATCGTAGCCGAGATATTCCAGCTCCCACACGGCGCGCCGAAAAAAGAGCGGCATATCGTGGGGCAGCGATCGCACAGCCAAACGCGTGACCATGCGATGGCCCTTCTCCCCCCATCCCCAAGTGCAGGGTGCGATCAGGAGCACCAGTGCCACCGCGCCGAAGGCCATTCGTTTGTCCCTCATCCGTCCCTCCCCTCATGAGGATTCGCCAGAAGCGGGTCTTCGCCGCCTTCCGCCGGAAAGAAATAGGCATAGGGCCGCCACAGGATGCGCTTCTCCAGTAGGAACGTCAGAAGCGCCGTCCCTACGATGCTCAATAGGATCACGGCGTAAACGATATCTTGAATGATGGCCCCGCGTTCGATTCCCGCCTGCAGTGGGAGTGACGCGAGCACCGCCGCCGCCAATCCCTTCGGGATCATGACCGCCGCGAGCGCGCCGTCCAGTCCCGGCACACTCTTCCCCAAGGCGCCCCACACCACGGGAACGCGCACGAGAAAGAGCACAGCCATGATCCCCACCCCGATCGCGAAGGGCCCGATGTCCGTCAAGCGGATGGACAATCCGATGTAGACGAAGAAGAACGTCTTCAAGAGGAAGACGATCTCCGAGAAGAAGGCTTCCTCCGATTGAGTGAGCCGAACCGCTCGCCCGCGCAAGAGACCTCGCAACGCCGAGGGCGAGAAGTTCTGAACGTTCCCCAGCACGACCCCAAACGCCAGTGCGGCGATCGCCCCGCTATAGCCCAACAGCTCGGCGATGCTGAAGATGACGAAGACGAAAGCGGGGGTCAGAAACATGCTATTCTCCAAGTGCCGCACGCGCTGCAAAGTGGCCGACCAAAAGAAAGCGGCGAGCGCCCCGATGACGGTCGCGACGAGGAACGAGGCGATGATCTGTCCCAGCATCAGCGTGGGCTTCACTTCGTGATAACGAGCAGCTTGAATGAGGGCGAGCGCGGTGACGATACAGAGCACGTCGCTGAACGTGGATTCCAGAAGGAGGATGGCACGCGTCTCCACACGCACCGGGAGTCGCCCGACCATCGGGATGACGATGGCCGATGAGGTGCCCCCGATGATGGCTCCCAACAGCAGCCCTTCGAGCAAAGACATCCGCACCCCAAGGACGACGATCGCCGCTGTGACGAGCATGGTCACGATGAAGTTCAAGACCGTGAGGCGAATCCCCGGCAGGAGCGATTCGCGAAGCGTCGCCAGATGCAGCCCCAACCCACTTTGAAAGAGAATGATGATGAGCGAGATCGTCGTGAAGACGGGACCGACTTTGCCGAGCGCTTCCGGCGTGATCAACTTCACGCCCGGACCGATGAGGAGGCCTAGGACGACAAGCGGCAACACATCCGGGATGCGCGTGCGCTCGAAGAGGGCGGCGAAGAGATGGGCCAAGAAGATGAGCAATCCGACGAAGCCGATAGCGAGCGCAGTTTCCATCTCCCCCTCTGGTCGAGCCGCTCAAGGCAGAAGGATGACGCGCACATCGCGGATGGCCGGAATGCGTCGAATCTCCGCTAACACATCGTCCGAGACGGGCGAATCCACAGTGAGCACGCCGATGGCCATGGCCTCCGCGCCGCGCGCCAACGCGAAATTCCCAATATTCACGCGCGCTTCGCCCAGGATCGTCCCGATGCGCCCGATGACCCCCGGCACGTCTTCGTTGCGAACCAATACCATGTGAGGGGCCAACGGGATCTCCAAGCTCACGCCGTCAATGGAGACGAGCCGCAAATTCCCATGATGCAACACCGCTCCCTCGATCCAATCCACATGCCCCTGGGCATCGCGCAATTGCACGCTGATGAGATTCGCATAGCTGCGCGCGCGGCTGCTTCGCGTCTCGATGACCTCGATGTCGCGCTCCTCGGCCTTCGTCCGCGCGTTGATGAGATTCACCTCCTCATCGAGCATCTGCCGCAGGACGCCGCAAAGGATGGCGTTCGAAATGGGATAGACGTTGACGTGATTCAGCTCGCCGTAATACCGAATGCCGATCTCGCTCGGGCGCACGCGCGCAATCTGGGCGATGAAGGCGCCGAGTTTCTCCCCCAGTTCGAGGAAAGGCGCCAGCCGCTGCCGCTCTTCGGGCGGCAGCGCGGGGAAATTCACGGCGTTTCGAATGACGCCCGATTGCAAGTACTCCTTCACTTGAAGAGCGATCTCCAGGCCGACCTGCTCCTGCGCTTCGACCGTCGAAGCCCCGACATGAGGGGTCGCCAGCACGCGCGGATGCTCGAGGAGCCGACGATTTCGCGGAGGCTCCTCGGCGAAGACATCCAGGCCCGCTCCCGCGATCCGTCCCGAATCAAGGCCTTCGAGCAGCGCCTCATCATCCACTAACTCGCCGCGCGCCGTATTGATGAGGATCACCCCAGGCTTCATCCGCGCGATAGCCTCCCGATCAATCATCCCTCGCGTTGCGCGCGTGAGCGAGGCGTGAAGCGAGATGATGTCGGAGGTCGCCAACAGCTCCCCGAGAGGAACGAGCCGCACATCCAGGTCCTGCGCGATCCGCTCCGCCACGAAGGGATCGTGGGCGATCACCGTCATGCCGAAGGCCTTGGCGCGCTTGGCCACCTCCTGCCCAACCTTCCCGAGCCCAATCAGGCCGAGCGTCTTGCCCTTCAGTTCCCGCCCGAGGAACAGCCGTCGCTCCCACTCCCCGCGCTTCACCGACTCGTTGGCCGCCACAATATGTCGGACGAGGCAGAGGATCAATCCGAATGTATGTTCAGCGACGCTCACGCTGTTGCTCCCCGGCGTATTCATCACGAGGATGCCTTGAGCCGTCGCCGCCTCCAGGTCAATGTTGTCCACGCCGGCGCCCGCGCGCCCGATCACCCTCAAGCGCTTCGCCGCGCGAATCGCGCGCGCCGTCAGCCGCGTCTGACTCCGAACGATCACAGCATCGTAGTCCCCGATGATCGCCTCCATCTCCGCCGGCGTCAGCGCCGAACGCACGTCCACGTTCCATCCGGCGTCTTTCAAGACCTCGATCCCAGACGGAGCGATCGGCTCCGCGACGAGGATGTTCATGCGCTCGTCCTCCGAGTTCGTCACTTCGAGTCATTATGTTGCCAAGGCTCGCGAAGCGTCAAGACGGCGGAGCTTCACGATCGTCTCGACGTGAAACGTCTGCGGGAAGAGATCGAGCACCACGAGCGAAGAGATCGCATAGCCGCCAGCGAGCAAGAGTTTCAGATCGCGCGCCAGCGCCGCCGGATGGCACGAGACGTAGATAATCCGCTCGGGCGCCACGCGCAGGAGCGCGCGGATGAGCGTGCGCGAGAGCCCCGCTCGCGGAGGATCGAGCACGACGAGATCCACCGGTCCCAGCCGCCCCCCATTTCGCACGATCCAAGTCTCGGCGCGCTCGTGCTCAAACCGACCATTCGTCACGCCATTCTCGCGCGCATTTCGGCGCGCGAACCACACGGCGCGCGGATTGCTCTCCACGCCGATGACCTCGGCGAAGCGTCGTCCAAGCGGCAGCGCGAAGAAACCCACGCCGCAGAAGAGATCAAGCGCCCGTTCCCCTTCCTCTCCTTCTGTGACCAGGCGCAGGAGGTCCACGAGCAGAAACCGATTCGCCTGAAAGAACGTGCGCGCGTCAAATG
Source organism: Acidobacteriota bacterium (assembly GCA_030550025.1). GTDB lineage: Bacteria > Acidobacteriota > Blastocatellia > HR10 > HR10 > HR10. The sequence goes on from JAUQQC010000014.1 coordinate 5,934, forward strand.
CATAAGTGAATGCGCCCACCGACCAAGAAACCGTCGTTCGCTCGCCCACAGGGTGAATGGCGACGCGCCCGTCCTCGCCGTGAGCGAGATCGAGCGCGCGTATGTCCGAGAAGCGCTCCGGCGCTTCGCGCCGCAGGCGTCTCAACGCATCATTTAACTCCGGGCTGAGCAACGGACATTCCGCGATCGAGCATACCTCATGCGACGCCGGCCGATAGTATCCCATCTCCACGCGCCCTTCTGAAACGCGCACCTTCAACTGCGCGCGAAGCCGATAGTGGAATTCCTCCGAAGCGACGAGGGGGAGCGCATCGGTCCAGGCGATGCCGCCAATACGCCTAAGCGACTCTCGAACGAACGCCACCTTGGCCCGCTGTTGCGCGGCGTACTGAAGGTGCTGGAGCTGACAACCGCCGCACGTCCCGTAATACGGGCAGGGCGGATCGCGCCGATCGGGCGAAGCCTCCAACACGCGCACAATCCGCGCCCGCGCGAAATCGGCATGCTCTTCGACGATCTCCACGAGCACGCGATCTCCCGGCGCGGCGTGCGGGATGAGGAGGATTCGTCCCTCATAGCGTGCCAATCCATCGCCGCCATAGATCACGCGCTCGACGGTGACCTCGATCACGCCTCCCTCCCCAAGCGAGAAGGAGCCTAACTCTCAAGGCCTGGGCCAATGTCCTTTCGCTCGAAAACCCATACGGCCAGCGCGAGCATGACCGCCGCGTAATCGGCCAGGTGAAGGAAGAGCAATCCCACCGCAGGAGTGTCCAGCAGTTGCCCGCTCAGCATCCCGTATAGGAAATCGAGCCGATCCGTCGCTGGGAAGGGATAGCCTAAGAGCGCGCGCGTGCGTTCGGACACCGTCCCCACCACCGGACGGAGGAGAGACGCCAGCAGCGCGGCGAACGAGTCTCCGTAGTAGACGATAAGAGCCAGCGCCGCAGCGACCCAGGCCGAGGTGAAGAGCGAGAAGAAGAAGGCCGTGCTGAGAAGCACGAGCGCGAGCAACACGCGTCCCAGCAGGATCCACGCATGCGTTCGGGTGACCTCCACCTCCAGGACGTAAGCGAGTCCGAGGAACAGGAGCACGAAGATCCCCCATACGAGCATCAAGAAGAGCACACTTCCCCCATAGCTCCCCACGACGTAGGCCCATCGCGGGATCGGTTTGGAGAGCACGCTGAGGATCGTCCCCTCCCGCAGATCTGTGCGCACGAGCGTCGCTCCCAGAACGAGCGCCACGAAGTTCCCCAACCCTCCCGCCAGCAGAGCGAACAGCACCATCACGCCCTCGGATCGCACGGAAGATGATGTTCCCTCTTCGACGACGACAGTGAGCCCGACGCTCGTGAGCGCCAGGATAAGGAGCGCGAGGAGGACAACGGCGAGGACCATCCTGCTCGCCATCGCGCGCCGCACGGTCAGCCGCGCTTGAACGAACAAACCGCTCATGCTTCCTCCGAAGACGAGGGCGCGAGGTAGCGGCCGGTGAGTTCGAGAAAGACCTCCTCCAATGTGCGCATGGTCGGAATATACGCCTTCAGTACCCCGCCACTGCTTCTCACGACCTCCACGATCCGTTGCGCGAGCAGTTCATCTGTGACGAATGTACGACATTCTCCTTCGACCAGCTCGACATTCGCCCCGAGGGCTCGCACCCGATCCAGCATCATGCGCTCAATGGGAGCGAATCGAATCTCATACCCCCGATGCCCGCCGATCAACTCCTTCAGGGTCCCTTCTCGGACAATCCGTCCGCGATCCAGAATGGCCACGCGATCGCAAATGGTTTCGACCTCCGAGAGGATATGCGAGCAGAGGAACACGGTGGCGCCCTCGGACTTGTACCGCAACAGCAGCTCGCGCACCATTCGGCGTCCGCGTGGATCGAGGCCGGAGGTCGGCTCGTCAAGGATGAGCAGCTTCGGGTCGTTCACGAGCGCCTGCGCCAATCCCAAGCACTGGCGCATGCCGCGCGAGTACTTCCCAATCGGGAGAGTACGAGCCCGCCAGAGATCGAAATCTTTGAGGATCCGCTCGATCCGCGTCCGTCGCTCGGCGACCGGAAGACGAAAGAAGCGCCCAAAAATGTCCAGGAGGATCGGGGCTGCGAATGCGGTGTAGAACGCATATCCTTCGGGCAGATACCCGATTCGCTGCCGCGCCTCACGAGCTCCGGCCGGATGACCGAGGACGAAAGCGCACCCCCTTGTCGGCCTGAGAAATCCCATCAAGAGATTGATCGTCGTCGTCTCTTGTAGCCGATCTCCCGCTTGACGATGCGCCCCTTCGGATCCACGACGTACAGCGTGGGCAACGCACGAACCTGATACCGCTCCGCGACCTCCCCCTTGGCATCGAGGAGCACGGGGAACGGCAGCCGCATCCGCTCAACGTGGGCGCGGACCGGCGCCAAATCTTCCCGAACGTTCACGCAGAGGATCACGAGCTCAGGAAACCGCCCTTGATTTTTCTCCCACCACGAACGGAGATCGGTATACTGGGTCCGACACGGCCCACACCACGTCGCCCAGAAATCGAGGACGACGATCTTCCCACGCATCTCTTCGAGCGCGACGCGCGCGCCGTCAAGATCGGGGAGGGTGAACGTCGGAGCGGGATCCCCTTCCGAAAGCCCCTCAGGGATTCGTTTTCCGAATTCAGAGACCTTGATACGATATTGCAGAAGAGCGGAGGCAGCCAGGAAGAGCCCGAACAGAAAGTAAACGACGTGTCGTCGCCGAATGCCGGCACGGAGCGATCCCAGCATAGCTCCTGCTTCCAACGTCCGCCGTGGGCCAGCGCTTCACTGCGCCGTCGGACGATAGCGCGCGGCGATGCGCTCGAGCCGTTCCTGAATCTCTTCCTCCGGGATCCACCGCCCACGCACCATGACGCCCGCCAGATGCTTCAGGTTCTCCACGTTCGAGAGCGGGTTCCCCTTGACCAGAATTAGGTCCGCGCGCGCGCCGACCTCGATCGTCCCGAAGCGATCCTTATGCCGGAAATATTCCCCCACATTGCGCGTCGCCGTCTGCAGGATCTCATATGGCGTCAGCCCGCACTCGAGCAGCACGGGGATTTCGCGATGGATGGAGAAGCCAGGAACGCTGAATTGCTGTGGGGCATCGGTCCCGAAGAGAATGCGCACCCCACCTCGATGCAGCGCCCGCAGGATCTCCTTTCGATTCGCGGCGATTCGCTCAGCCCGCTCCCGCTTATAATTCGGGTCCTCTAATCGCGCGCGATGCGCTCGGGTCCAATTCTCGACCATCTGCGGCGGCATGTAGCGCAGCTCAGGATAAGCGAGTAGTGTCTGCAGGTCACGCGCGCCGATCAACACCTCCCACAGGGCCATCGTCGGGACGACCCACGCGCCCGCCTCGCGCGTGCGCCGGACGATGTCCTCCAACTTGGCCCGATCAAGCGGTCCCTTCTCCCCCTCCAGGTACTCGATGTAGCCATCCAGATGATCAATCGTCTCCTGCCCCATCTCTAGCGCGTGCACGATACCGACAGCTGCCGGGACGTGTCCGACCCACCGCATGCCCACTTCGCGAGCCGTCCGGGCCATGGCGTCATACTCCTCGCGCGTGAGGCCGGGATGGATTTTCAAGAGATCCCATCCCTGCTGCTTCTGCTCACGGACTCGCGCGACGGCTTCCTCTGGAGAATTGATCGAAGCGTCGCTGAAACTCGGTCCAGCCAGATAGAGCGTCGGCGAGAGGAGCTCTCCCCGATTCGCCCGCTCGCGCAGTTCCAACTGTCCGGGCGCTCCGAGCATCCCACGCACCGTCGTGATGCCGTTGGAGAGATAGAGGAACAGGACGGCTTCGAGATACTCCGGTGGCGCTTGCGGCGGAGGGATGTGCCCGTGCATCTCCCCTAGGCCAGGCAGCAGATAATACCCGCGCCCTTCGATCCGCACAGCTCTTTCAGGAATTCTCACCCGCGCGCTCGGACCGATCTCGACGATACGATCTCCACGAACGATGACCGTCTGGTCCTCCAGAATGCGCTCGGACGTCATCGGGATGACGTTCACGTGGACGAAGGCGATGTCCGTCGCACCCGATGATTGTTTGTCCATCGCGCCGAGAGCGGATGCGATCAAAAGACTTCCGGCAAGAACGATGACCTTCATGCAAATCCTCATCGCTCTCCTCCCCTTGCGAATGTACCGCGCGAGGATCATAGCACGATTCCCTCCGGGTGGGAATCTGCTCCGCGAGATTTCCGATCAGCTCCCGGCAATCGCTGAAACGGCGCCGCGCGAGCGCGCCTCATGAGCCGGATGAGCGACGCGCGAACCACAGGCCGCGAGCACGACCGGCATTCAAAACGAAGCCCGTGATACGTCCTTGAGCGTCCCGACGGAATTGATAATGTAGGCCGGTGAGACTCAGAAAATCATCCTCGCGAAGATGCTGCAGCGGAGAAGCGGGAATCCCTCGCGCGTGCACGATCAATCCCTCACCCTGGCGCGCGATCACATAGACGGCATCTAGCTCCTCGCTCTCATACGTCCCCGCGTACTCCAGAAGCCGCTCAGGCGGGAGCGTCACCGGAGATAGCTCCTCGTAAACTTCGGGCGGTCGGTTCGGTCGGAGGAGTTGGAACCGCACAAGAGGTCCTCTCTCGGACCTTTCGACGCGCCCTCCTTCGAATACCAGCTCTGCCGAAAAGGGCGCTCCGGTAAGTTGGAAGCGATCCTTCGCGATCGGCTTCAGTTCCAGATTCGAGCCGAAGGCCTCCAAAGAGAACGTCGAGCCGCGTTGGAGGAGACGCACGAGAGCGCCCGTCTTCAGATTTCGATAGATCCCCACCCGAGCCGCCAACTCTGGTTCGGAGAGATGCGCGCGCTCCGTCGAAGGTGCGGGTTCGGGAAAGACCGAAGCCAGATAGAGATCCGCGACCCGGCGCGCGAGTACCGTGGGGTTGATCGCGCTCAGGTTGCACAGGCAGATCACCGAGAAGCGCTGTTCGGGGAAGCGAAGGAATTCGGCGCGGTATCCCGCCCAAGAGCCTCCATGATGGATCATCGTCAAGCCGCGATATGTGTCGCGGACCAATCCCCCGGCATAGCGCAGCATCTCGCCGTTTGCGAGCCGGCCGGGCGTCAACAGGCGCTGGATCAATTCGGGCCCGCCGACCTGCGGCTCATAAAAATTCGCATCCCAACGCGCCAGGTCCTCAATCGTCGTCATCAGCGCCCCGTCCCCCGTCTGCTCAAACTGAGACATGTGGATGCGAAATCCTCCTCCCGGTGCCGGAGCATAACCGGTCGCGCGTCGGGGAACGATCCGCGTGTGATCGTCATGAAAGTGCGTGCTTCTCATCCCAAGCGGGCGGAAGATGTGCTCCTCGGCGAACTCGCGAAGCGATTTGCCGCTCGCGCGTTTGACAATGATCGAGAGCAAGAAGTAACCGGAATTGCTGTAGAGGTACTCCTCCCCAGGAGTGAAGTTGAGCCCTTTCTGCCGCGCGATCAATCGAAGAGCGTCCTCCTCGGTCGTGACCCCATCGAAGGGAATGCCGGCTAAGGCCATGAGTGTGAGATAGTCCCGCAACCCGCCCGTATGATGGAGTAGATGACGGATGGTGATCGGACGATCGTACTCGGGGATCTCCGGCACGAACCGTCGGATGTCGTCGTCGAGCGAGAGCTTCCCTTGTTGCTCCAGCAACAGGATGCTCGCCGCCGTGAACTGCTTCGAGGTCGAGCCGATATCGAAGACCGTCTGCGGCGTGATCGGGATCGCGTGTTCAAGATTGGCCATACCATAGCCGCGCGCGTAGATGAGTCGTCCATCCCGGATGACCCCTAGGGCGCACCCGGGCGAATCCGGCCGATCCCAAGCGGCGAACAACTGATCCACGCGCGCCTGAAGCGCCTGCGCGTCCGCCAAGGCTTGAAGGGAAGCACTGGATGTGATCGGCATGCTCACTTGCCGCTTACCCTCCACACGGGAAAGCTCGCCAGGCCATCCCCCAAGAAGCCACCCCATTCCGATCATCACCATGATCCCTACGCCCCGCCCCCTTCTTCCAAGACCGCTTCGCCCTGCCTTAGCACTTCCCATACGCCCATTCTCCCGATGTCCCACCCCTGACATGACGATCACGGCGCCATAAGACCGCGCTTTTAAATTCGCGCGAAATGCACGGGCATTATAAGCGCAAAGGTGTGTCCGAACCAAGGTCCGTGCCTTCGCAGACGCGAAGCCGCGTGGCGGTTGCTACGATCCGCCCCTTTGTTTCCCCTGTGGTCGAAGAATGGAATCCGAGCGACAGTCAGCATACCGGATTGTGCGGGAGAATCTGTGCCAGTACGAATGCGCAAGCGAGATCGCTCGTCCCAATGGGGCCCAAGAGCAAAGGGGGCGCGAGCGTGAAGCGCGAACACCCGCAAATCCCTACCTGTTCAGCCCTCATTGGAGGATGCAGCACGCTATGCGCGATTGCCGAGGGGAGTCTGCCGCGAGCCCGGAAAGGCTAGCGGAGTGAACGCGGCAGCCAAAGGGATGACGGAAACCCACTCTCGGGCTGTCGCCAAGAAGGATTTCGATGGCCTGGTCAACGGGAGCACCATCAGCGTCAGTGCGCCCGCTCGTGAAGACCACCGTTCCGGAGGAGATGCTGGGGAGCCACAGCGAAACGGATGGCGCGGAGCGCCTCCACCTCCGCGCCATCCGCCGCGTCAGAACTCGATCCGAAGGCCGAACTGAATCGCTCGCGGTCCGGCAAATTGCGAGCTGAGCACGCCGAAAGTCGCCGGATTCAGAAGGCTCAGGCTCGGATCATTGAACTCCACGTGATTGAAGGCATTGATCAGATCGAGCACGAAGACCGTTCGCACGCTCTCTGTAAGGGCCGTCTTCTTCCCGATCGAGAGATCCACATTCCACCGAGGCAAGCCGCGCAGCACGCCCCGCCCGTGACGCGTATCCTGACTGATCAGAATGTGGCGGAAGTTCTTGAAAACAGCCTCGGGATCGGCGAAGAGGTTGAGTCCCGAACCACGACGAGCCGGATCTCCGGTCGTGCCGACGCCTCCTGAACCCTTCACCCCTCGATGCACGGAGTTCCCGAAGTTCGGCTTGCGGATCGGGATCGCCCCCGCCGTGATCGAGAGGTTATTCGGACTAGCTCCCCAGACTTGAGGATGCTGTCCCACCGTCAGTGGTAATCCACTGCTCGCCGTGAAAATGCCGGACGTATACCACCCGCCGATCAGTTTGTTCAGCGCCGTCCCCGAGGAGAAGCGGCCCCGACCGAACGGCAAGTCGTAGTACCAATAGGCGTTGAGCACGTGCCTCCGATCCCAGGAGGAAGGACCATAGTCAATGTTGAAATCGAAAGCGCTCGAGAGAACCGAACTCTGTTCCTGATTCAGCCCGAACTGATCCAGACTCTGCGAGAGCGTGTAGTTCAGCGCGAACGTCAAGCCATGAGAGAGGCGCTTAGTCAGGCTGATGAAGCCGGCATGATAGTTGGAGAGCGTTCCGCTCATTCGCTGCCGGTGCATGAGCGCTTGAATGTTCGTGATCGGCCCTCCCGGACGATTGAGGTTGATCCAGGTGAAGAGCTCGTTCAACCGCCCCTGCTGGAAGGCCACGGTGCGCGCGGTAGCCGCCCGGACAGTCCCCCCCGGCCCCATTTGGTTCTCAAACCACGGTTGCGGCGTCACGTCGCTCGGCTTCACCCCAGCTCGCAACTGCTGGGCGATGGCATCGAAGGCTTGGGCGAACGTCTGCCCCGATGCCGGATCCTTCATGAAGTACGGGACCGAATTGATGTTGATATAGTTCTGGAGATCGCGCGCCAAGCGGCCCACGTATCCGACCTCCATGAGGAATTGGCCGGGCAGTTCGCGCTGGAGCGTCAAATCAATCCCGTGCGATTTTCCCGGAACGAGTTTCGGGTCCACGGCCGAGACCATCGTCTCGCCAAAGGGAGGACTCGGAATCACCGGCCATGCCAGTCGCGTTGGGAAGGGCAACGGCACCGTCGCCCCATCAACGCCAATTCGGAAAGCGGTGGTGATATCGCTCGTTCCGGGGCAGGTCCCATCCGTTCGAGGACCGATGCACGTGATCGTCTGCGACAAGCCGACCCCGCCCAGCATATTGATCATGACCAGAGGGACGCCATTGATGCGATCATACGTGAGCGAATATCCGCCTCGAATGGCCGTCTTCCGATCGCCAAAGAGCTTCCCAAGGAGTCCCTCTTTGAAGGAGGGATTCCAGGCCACTGCAAAGCGAGGTCCGATGTTGTTCCAGTCTATGTCGTAGATGTACTTATGGCCGGAGCGTCCAATCGGCACCCACCCGAGCGTCACATCCCAGACTTCTCCGCGTTGAGCAGCCGCTCGACGCCGCTCGATGTACTCTCGGCCGATGATGGCCTTCCCGGTCGCGACATCAATCATCATCGTCTGCAAACCGTCCTTCTCCACCGGCGGGATTTGCAATGAATAGGTGACCCCCAGCGAGAGCGTGAGCGTAGGCCGAATTCGCCACGTGTCATTCGCATAAAACTCCAAGGCGTGAGTCGTGACGGTCGCCAACAGCGGAGTTCCCAGGGGGAATTGATTCAGATTGATGTCGCGGGTCACCATGACGCCCGCCTTATCTACAATACCGAGAGCCCCAGCCAGTAAGTCGTTCCAACGCCCAACGTCGCCCGAGCGCAGGCAATTGCGCGTCACACTCCCGCCGCAGGTCGGGGGGCGGCTGCTGGCGGGAATGCCAACAGCCGTTCGCGCATTCAGCTCGTAGACGAGCGAGGTGAGTGAACCGATGACTTTATCATCCCGCTCATGGACTGTATTCAGGAGTCGCCACGTCCCACCGAACTGGAAGCTATGCTTCCCGGTCACCCAACTCAGGTTATCGGTGAACTGGAAGAGATGATCTCGCCAGTATCGACTGCGAGCTCGCTGCGTATCCACGTCCACTCCCTGGTCCAAGATATCCAGCGCGATCATGAGCGCCCCCGTCGTTCCGGGGACCTGCGGGAAAGCCCGCACGCGCTTCAGGGCATACCAGTTTCGCTGGTACCCGAAGATGAACTCATTGATCAACGTGGGTCGAATCTGTCCGGTGAGTCGAGCCGTCACAAGCCGCGGCTCGACGGGAACAGAAGCGACCGTAATGGCCTGTCCGCGAGGGTTGCCCCGCACGAATCCGGCGATGTCGACTTGGGTCGTATCCCGAACGCTATGCGACGAGTAGCGGTACGTCCCATCGAAACGCCAGTTGCTGTTGAAGTGATGATCCAGACGAAGGAGCGCGAAGTCCATATTCAAAGACGCATCGGCCGGTGCCCGGAATCCGATGGTATTCAATCCATCTCCGGCACTTGGATCGTTCCCCTCAGGAAAACGGCTCCAGAATTCCCGAATGACGGGGCTCATGCCGATACCGCGCGGATCGAAGTCCCTGATATTGTAGCTCACGATGTTGCCCTCGGCATCGGGGAAGCGCAGGATGCCCTGCTTGAGCGTCGCCGTGGGGACAAGGCGCAGGATGCTGTTGGTCTTGGGGAAACGCCGACCTTCATAATGGGTGAAGAAGAACGTCTTGTCCTTCCGAATTGGCCCGCCGGTCGTGAATCCAAAGCGGTGATCTTTCAACTCCGGTCTCCGGATGCCCAAGCGATTGAATTCCCAGCGATTGGCATTGAGGTTATCGTTCTGATGGTACCAGTAGAGCGAGCCGTGAAACGCGTTGGTCCCGCGCTTGGTGACGAAGCTCACTTGGCCGCCGGAGGAACGGCTGAATGTCGCATTGGGATTCGTGCTCGCGACGCGGAATTCCTCGATGCTCTCGGCCGGGACAGGGATCGCCGGCGTCGGTCCGACCCAGTCGATCGCCTCACTGTAATAGCTTCCGGTCCCTGCCGTCACATCCGTCGCGTCAACTCCATCTATCAGGAACGTGTTCTGATCGCTCCGAGCGCCAGCCATCTGCCCACCGCCGAGCACGCCGACGCCTCGGCTCGGTTGCACCAGAGGTTGAAGGGTCAAGAGCGCTCCCGCGCTCCGAGTGAGGGTCGGCAATCGAAGAAGCTGTTCACCGCCGATGACGGTCCCTACCGTTGAATCCAACGTCTGCAGTTCCACACCAGCCGCCGTCACTTCGACGACCTCCGCGATCTCCCCGACTTCCAACGTGACGTTCACCTGATACGACTTCGCCACGTCCACCTTGAGCGAAGGGATGACGGCTTGGCGAAAGCCTTGGGCCGTGACCGTGATCTTATAAACGCCGGGCAAGACCGAAGTGAAGAGGTATTGCCCAGCCTCATTGGTCGTCTGCTTACGCACCTGATTGGTGGTCGTATCGAGCAGCTCCACCGACGCTCCAGGCACGACGGCGCCCGTCGGATCAGTCACCATTCCCGAGATCGTCGCCGTCGCCGCCGTTTGCGTCGCGCTGCTTGGCGCTACAGCTGTCAGCATCATCACAAGGAGCAGAACCACGCCCCAGACAAGACCTCTCCAATGTTCCTGTCGGCTCATAGGCTCCTCCTTAGTTTGGACTTAGCAGCCCATGCCAAAGGATTGTGGGCGACCCCACTCATCCTCGCCATTTTACCCCCTCAGTTCAGGCCCTTGAGACGGCGCTTTCTTTAGCACATTTTGACTGTAAATGTCAAGACCTGGACATAGGATCAGCGGCGCATCCCGGCCGAAGAAGACGCCGCTTCCCCCAGCCGCAGCAAGATCATGCCGATCTGCTCTCGAGCTTCGCCCCCCTCCAACCGCATCCGCCGAGCGAAGCGCGCGATCTCACCCTGATTCCAGCACCACCCAATTCTTCATCGCTAATTTTCATCGGCTCGCTCCTTTCCTTCACGCGATCAGAGGTCCCTCCGCCACACGCAAACTGCTGCTTCCAAAGTCCCTTCTGTTTCACCTGGGGAGTTTCTGCGAGCTACACGTAACTCTTGCATGAACTGGGGCGTATTCCTATGATTGAAGAACAACTCGGAGGACGGGAGAGGAGAACGTTCAGTGCAGGTGAGGGGGAGCCGATCGAGTTATTCATCAAAAGGCATTCGGACGATGCGGGAACGCTTTATTGTCCTGGTGGCCTTCGTAGGAGCGCTCGTCCTCCTAGGTGGATGTCGGGGCCAATCCCAGGTCTCGAGCGCGCAGAACCCGGCCGGAGGAGATGTGGCTTCGCCGAAGCGGGTGCAGACGACGCGCGTCGTCGCCCAGCCTCTTGAGGATACGATGATGGTCGTGGGGACGCTGACCGCCTACGATCAAGCGACACTGAAGGTGAAAGTGCCGGGGCGACTACAAACGATCACGGTGGATTTGGGTAGCGTCGTACACCGGGGGCAGTTGATCGCGCAGATTGAACCTCGTGACTACGAATTGCGTGTGGAGCAGGCCGAAGCGGCATTGGCGCAAGCGCGTGCCCGCCTGGGATTGCCTCCGGAAGGGACGGACGATCGCCTTGATCCCGAGCAGACATCGCTTGTCCGTCAAGCGCGCGCAGTTTTAGAGGAAGCGCGGGTCAATTACGAGCGCTCGGCCCGGCTTCTGGAAGAAGGCATCATCCCGCGCTCACGTTTCGATGCAGACGAAGCCGCGTATAAAGTCGCGCTCAGCCGCTATCAGGATGCCCTCGAAGAGGTGCGCAATCGTCAAGCCCTGCTCGCCCAGCGGCGCTCGGAGCTAGCGCTCGCGCGGCAGCAACTGGCCGATACGGCCATCTATGCGCCTTTCGATGGCGTCGTGCAGGAACGGCACACGAGCGTCGGCGAGTTCCTCGCCGTCGGCTCCCCGGTGGTGACGATCGTGCGAATGGATCCGTTACGGCTGCGCGCTGAGGTTCCGGAGCGCGAAGCTCACCGAGTGCGCCTCGGACAACGCGTGCGTGTGATGGTCGAAGGCGATCCCGCGATCTACGCCGGTCGGATCGTGCGCCTCAGTCCGACGATCGCCCCGCAAAACCGCATGCTCGTCGTCGAGGCCGAAGTGCGCAATCCCGGACGGCTTCGTCCGGGCGCGTTCGCGCGCGTGGAGATCATCGCTGGGGAGGGACGTCCGGCACCTGTTGTGCCGCCCCGTGCGATCGTGAGCTTCGCCGGACTGGAGAAGGTCTTCGTCGTGCAAGAGGGGAAGGCCGTTGAGAAGCGGGTGACGACCGGCCGTCGCACGGGGGAATGGGTGGAGATCCTCTCCGGGCTTGAACCGGGAGAGGAGGTCGTCCTCGATCCGGGCAATCTCCAACCGGGACAATCGGTCCATCCCGTGCGCGAGTGATCCTCAGGCGCTCGCAGCGACAGAAGGAGAAGGACTCATGCAGAAATTCGCGGAGATTTGCCTTCGACGCCCCGTCTTCGCTACGAACATCATCCTCGCTCTGGTCGTCGTCGGTGCGGCGAGCTATTTTCGCCTGGGCGTGGATCGATTTCCGTCGGTGGATCTGCCGACGGTGAGCGTGCGCACGGTTCTGCCGGGGGCTTCGCCGGAAGAGGTCGAGACGCAAGTCTCGCAGCGTATCGAAGAAGCCGTCAACACGATCGAGGGCATCTATGAACTGCGTTCCATCTCCGGCCCTGGCACTTCGATCGTCATCGTCACCTTCAATCTGGAGCGCGACATTGACGCGGCGGCTCAGGACGTTCGCGATCGCGTGGCGACGGTGCTGCGGGATCTGCCGCGTGAGGCCGAACCGCCCATCATCTCCAAGTTCAACAACGATCTCTCGCCGGTGATGACGATCGCCCTCTCGGCCGATCGGCCGCTGCGGGAGCTGACCGAATTAGCCGACAAGATCGTGAAGCGGCAACTGGAGCGCTCCGAAGGCGTTGGCGAAGTGCGCGTGGTTGGTGGCTTGGAGCGGGCCATCAATATCTGGATTGATGCTCACCGGCTGGCGGCCTATCAGATTCCGATCACGGCCGTGCGCGAAGCCATCGTGCGTCAGAATGCCGACATCCCGGGGGGCAACGTGACGGCCGGGCCGCAGGAGCAGACGCTCCGCACGATGGGGCGAATCACGGATCCGAAGCAGTTCGATGACCTGGTCGTCGCGACCATCAACGGGATGCCCATCCGCGTGCGCGATATCGGTTGGGCGGAAGATGGGACGAAAGAACAACGCTCGTTCGCCCGATTGAACGGCCTCCCGACGGTGACGCTCGAAATCCGACGCCAGTCCGGCGCCAATACGGTCAAGGTCATCGAGGGGGTCAAAGCCCGACTCGCGCGCGTCCAGGCGCAACTGCCTCCCGACGTGCGAATGGAGATCATCCGCGATCAATCGCGCTACATTTACGCAGCGCTTCATGAGATCAACATGCATCTGCTGGCCGGCAGCCTGCTCGCCTGCTTGGTCGTCCTCCTCTTCATGCGGAGCTGGCGCTCGATGCTGATTGCGGGCGTGGCGATTCCGACCTCCGTCATCTCGACCTTCGGTATGATGCGCGCCCTGGATTTCACGCTCAACAGCGTGACGATGCTGGCGCTCGTGCTCATGGTCGGGATCGTCATTGACGATGCCATCGTCGTGCTGGAGAACATCTTCCGCTTCGTCGAGGAGAAGAAGATGCGCCCCTTGGAAGCGGCGCGCGCAGCGACGGCCGAGATTGGCCTCGCCGTCACGGCCACAACGCTCAGCCTCGCCGTCATCTTCATTCCCGTCTCATTCATGTCCTCGATCTCGGGGCGCTTCCTCTATCAATTCGGCATCACGGCGGCGGTGGCCGTGATGGTGAGCCTGCTGGTCTCCTTCACGCTGACGCCGATGTTGAGCGCGCGCCTGCTGCGCGCCGAGGATGCTTCCGGGAATACCGGCATCGCGAGATCACGAACCGGCTTCTACGCGTGGTTGGAACGAGGATACCTGGCGAGCCTCGCCTTCGCCATGCGCCATCGGTGGCTCGTTGCCGGAGCGGCCGTGCTCGTGATGCTCTCTGCCATCCCGCTCTATCAAATCCTCCGACAGGAATATATCCCCAGCGATGTTGATGAAGCGGAGTTTGAGGTCAATGTGACCGCTCCTGAGGGAACGAGCATCGCCGCCATGGACGAGATCATGCGGGCCATTGAATCCGAACTGCGCGCGACGCGAGGCGTGCGCCTCATCCTCGCTTCGGCTGGAGGCGGATTCCTCGGCAATGTCAACCAAGGGAGCATCTACGTCCGCATCGCTCCTCACGAAGAGCGGCGATTCTCCCTGGCCCGCCTCTGGCGAGAGACGCTCGAGGGGCGTCCGCTCGAAGCATTTCGGGGCAATTATACCCAGCGCGACGTCATGCAAGAAGTACGCCGCCGCCTGCGCAAGTATCGCGATCTTCGGATCTCGGTGCGCAACGCTCCCTCGTTCAACATCGGTGGGGGGAACTTCGATATCGACTTCGTCATTCGCGGTCCGGATCTCGAGCAGCTCGCCGCCTATGCCGAACGCTTGCGGCAACGGGCTGACGCCCTGGGCATCGTGGATGCCGACACAACGTTGAAACTGGACAAACCGGAGTTGCGCGTCGAAATTGACCGGGATCGCGCCGCCGCGCTAGGCGTCTCCACCGAAGACATCGCGACGGCCCTACGCATCATGGTCGGCGGAGACGAGAAGGTCTCGCGGTTCCTTGACCCCGCGCTCAACGAAGACTACTACGTCCAACTCCGATTGACCGAGGGTGACCGAAACGATCCGGAGACGATTTCGCGCCTGTACGTGCCGAGCCGCACTGGAGGATTGGTGCGGCTGGATAACGTGGTGCGGTTGGTGCCGGCGCGTATTGCCTCGCGGATCGATCGCTTGGATCGGCAACGGCAGGTCAGCTTGCGCGCGCAGGTCGCGCCGGGTTATGGCCTGGCCGATCGTCTCCAAGCACTACGCGCGGCGGCAGCCGAGCTGAACATGCCTCCCGCCTATATGGTCAGCATCGCCGGACGCGGTCGAGAACTGGAGCGCACCTTCCGGGAATTCCTCTGGGCGTTCTTGCTCTCGGTCATCTTCATGTACATGATCCTGGCCTCGCAATTCGAGAGCTGGGTCCATCCGTTCACGATCTTGCTCTCACTGCCACTGTCGGCACCGTTCGCCCTGCTCTCGCTCTGGGCGACGGGGAACACGCTCAACCTCTATTCGGCGCTGGGCTTCCTCGTGCTCTTCGGCGTGGTCAAGAAGAACGCCATCCTGCAAATTGACCACACGAATCAGCTCCGCGCGCAGGGGATGGATCGGCTCTCGGCGATCCTCCAGGCAAATCGCGACCGGCTGCGCCCCATCTTGATGACGACGCTCACGCTCGTGGCCGGAATGATCCCGATGGCTATTGGGACGGGGCCGGGAGCGGAGGAGCGACGTGCTGTCGCCGTCGTCGTCATTGGAGGGCAATCGCTCTGTTTGTTCTTGACGCTGCTGGTTACTCCAGTGGCGTACTCGATCTTCGACGACATCGGAGCGATGGCGTTCTGGCGGACGCTCACCGAACGCGCGCGCTGGCTGCTCGAACCGGTGAGACGACCGCTCGGCACCCTCTTCGAATGGCGTCAGGTCACCTCTCGCTCGAGCGCCACCGCCTCCCTGTTCAAGCGCGAAGAGCATGAAGTTGAAATCAGCCCGAAGAGCGGCGATTAAATATGGCGCGTGGGCGTCACGGCTCGAGCGGCGCTTGCTCTCTCGCCCTCGCTTCTCGCGAGAAGAGGAGGGGTCCCGTCCCCGGTCGCTCCCCGGCCGGGACTCCGAAGCCGAACGCGCCGCGTTGCGCTCTCATCGAGCGATCGTTTCTGTTCCTCGCTCCGAAGACGTGAGCGGGCGAACCGCAAGAACAAACTAAGGAGGGAAACGTCATGAAGCGCAAGATACGCCTCATCGGAAGAAGCCTTTCGTTTCTCCTCGCTGGTCTGCTCATCGTTGTCCCCTCAGCTTTTCCCCAAACGAAGGGGAAGGCGCGGCCCGCGCCGACCGCTCAGAAACTCGATGAGGGATACACGGCAAAGATCCGCGAGTATACGACCGAGCCATTTTTCCTGACCGAATTGGTGGATCATTTGCCAGCCTCCGATACGGTGCCCACTCCGGAGAAAGTGCTCGGCTATGTCATCGGCACGCCGAACAAGTTGACGTACACGAAGGACATCTACCGCTACATGCGCGAGCTGGAGAAAGCGACGCCGCGTGTGCGGGTCTTCACAATGGGATATTCGGAGGAAGGGCGAGAGATGATCCTGGTCGTCATCTCCGACGAAGCGAACATGCGGCAGCTTGAGCGCTACAAAGAGATCACAGCTCGACTCGCCGATCCGCGCACGCTCACCGATGAGGAGGCTCGACGCCTGATCGCCGAAGGACTCCCCATGTACTGGGCGACCGGAGCGATCCATTCGCCGGAGACCGGCTCGCCCGAAATGCTCATGGAGTTGGCCTATCGGCTGGCTGTCGAAGAGACGCCCTTCATCCAGGAGATCCGAAAGAACCTGATCGTGCTCATCACGCCGGTCGTCGAGGTGGATGGGCGTGACCGCCAGGTTGATCTCTACAACTATCGCAAGGCCAATCCCAACAAGCCGGTGCCGAATTTGATCTATTGGGGCAAGTACGTCGCTCACGACAACAATCGCGATATGATGTCGCTCTCGCTGGCGCTCAGCCGACATATGATGCGAACTTTCCTCGAATGGCACCCGCAAGTCCTGCACGATCTACACGAATCGGTCCCCTTCCTCTACACCTCGACGGGAACGGGCCCATATAACGCCTGGGTCGATCCGATCTTGATCAACGAGTGGCATCTGTTGGCTTACCACGAGATCGAGGAGATGACCAAGCGGGGCGTGCCCGGGGTATGGACGCATGGGTTCTACGACGGATGGGCGCCCAACTACATGTTCTATGTCGCCAACGGGCATAACGCGATCGGGCGATTCTATGAGACCTTCGGCGGGCGCGGGGCGGACACGAGCGAGCGTACCGTCCCGGCCGCGCAGACGACGCGCACGTGGTATCGGCCGAATCCTCCGCTGCCGCGCGTCCGTTGGTCGCTGCGCAACAACATCAATCTGCAGCAGAGCGCCCTGCTGTTCGCAATGAATTTCGTGGCGAGGAATAAGGAGCGGTTCCTGCACAACTTCTATCTCAAGAGCAAGCGCTCGGTGTTGAAGGCGACCACAGAGGGTCCGGCCGCGTGGGTCATCCCGGCCGACGACCCGCGCCCGGTCGAATGCGCGGAACTCGTCAATCTCCTTCGGCTCCAAGGCGTCGAAGTTCATACGGCGGATCGCGAGATCGAGGTGACGGTGCGCGAGGGGCGAGAGGAGAAGAAGGTCACCTTCCCGTCCGGCAGCTACATCATCCGCATGGATCAACCCTACAGCCGCATGGCCGACATGTTGCTCGACACGCAGTATTACAATCCGAACGATCCGCGCCCCTACGACGATACGGGATGGTCGCTCGGCGCGTTGAAGAACGTGAGGACCGTGCGCGTGACGGATCCGGCGATCTTGAAAGCGCCGATGACGCTTTTGACGGCCGATGTGAAGGTCCGAGGTCGGATCATCGGATCGGCGGCCACGGCCGGCTATCTGATCAATCACAACACGGACAACACGCTGGCGACGTTCCGCTTCCGTTTGAGAGAGGTTCGGATGCTCGCCGCGGAAGAGCCGTTTGAAGCGCTCGGTCGTTCGTTCAACGCCGGCTCGTTCATCATCCCGACGGAGGGGAATCCACCGGACTTGCGCGCGCGACTCGAGCAAGCAGCGGCGGATCTGGGTCTCACCGTATACGCCGTCGAGGAATTGCCAAAAGTGCCCACCCACCCGATCGCTGTGCCGCGCATTGCGCTCGTGCATACGTGGACGAACACGCAAAACGAAGGTTGGTTCCGCTTGGCCTTCGATCGCTTGCAGATTCCCTACGACTATATCTCCGTGCACGTGCTGCGCGACACGCCGAACCTCCGCGACAAGTATGACGTGATCATCCTGGGGCCGACCCCGGGCAGCGCGCAGGCGATCGTCAACGGCCTCCCCAAGCGCGGCGACCCGATCCCATGGAAGAAGAGCGAGCTGACGCCGAACATCGGGACGTCGCCCGATCAAACGGAAGACATTCGCGGAGGGATCGAGCTGGAGGGCATGGTCAATCTGAAGCGCTTCATCGAGCAAGGAGGACTTTTCGTCACGATCGGAAGCAATGCGGCCATCCCCATTGACTACGGAGTGATCCAAGGCGTCTCCATCGTCCAAACGCGCGAGCTGCAAGCGCGCGGCGGAGTGTACCGCGCCATCTTCGCCGACAGGCGGAGTCCGATCGCTTACGGCTACGGCGACCAACTGGCCGTGTACTTCAATCAAGCGCCTGTGTTTCAAGTGAGCCTGACCGGTGGTTTGGGTGGCGGTGGCGCCTTCGGCGCGCAACAGCAGCAACCATCCCCTCGACCGAGCGGACGCGGCTCGCTCACCGATCCCGATATTCCACAAGGACGGCCGTATGCGCCACCCCCTCCCCCGCGCACGGGAGAGGAACCGGGCATTCCGGAGGAAGTGAGCGAGTTCGTGCGCGCATTCCTTCCGCCACCGGAGGCCCGGCCGCGCGTCGTCTTACGGTTCGCCGATGAGCCAAATCTGCTCATCTCCGGGATGCTCGCCGGAGGCCGCGAGCTGGCGAATCGTCCCGCCGTCATTGATGTCCCTGTCGGCAAAGGGCACGTGCTCCTGTTCGCGAATAATCCGATGTGGCGACAGCAGACGCAAGGCAGTTTCTTCCTCCTCTTCAATGCCATGCTCCACTACGATCACTTGCACGTCGGACGGCAGCCGGCGCGACTTGAAGCCACCGGCGACGAAGAAGACATGCCATGAGCGCCGGAGCGAGCCGCCGAGGGGGAGGAAGGAGTTCGATCTCCCAAGCGGCTCGCTCGCAGCGTGCGCAGGCCGATCCGAATCGCCGCGTGATCGTGCATCGCGGCGAGGCCTTCGGCTATAATGCCCCGCGTATGCAGAGGTGTGATTTTCGGCACCGAATCTCTCTGGAGGGGTGGGATGAGGAAGAGGAGTCTTCTGCCGGTTCTGATGCTCGCGGTGACGCTGGAACCATCACCGACAAGCGCGTTCGTGGGACGGCCCGTTCGCGCACGACACGGCCTGGTGGCGTCCACGCATGAGGTCGCCTCGCGGGTGGGCGTGGAGATTCTGCAGCGCGGGGGGAACGCCGTGGATGCTGCCGTCGCCGTCGCGCTGGCGCTCGCCGTCGTCCATCCGGCGGCGGGGAATTTAGGCGGTGGCGGCTTCATGCTCATCCGCATGGCCGATGGACGCACGACCGTCATCGACTATCGGGAGATGGCGCCGGCTCGCGCGCACCGCGATCTGTATGTCGACGAGAAGGGCGCGCTCATCCCCGAAGCCTCGACCGTTGGTCATCGCGCCGTCGCCGTTCCCGGAACGGTCGCTGGTCTGGCGCTCGCTCTCGAAAAATACGGGACGATGTCTTGGGCCGACGTCTGTCGACCGGCCGAACGGCTCGCGCGCGAAGGTGTCGTGCTCACCCATTTCGAGGCCGAGAGCCTGAAGCGGGCCTCCCGGCTCCTCTCCCGCTTTCCTGAAAGTCGGCGCATTTTCCTTCGCGATGGGCGCTACTATGAAGAGGGTGAGGTCTTCCGCCAACCGGACCTGGCCGAGACCTTCCGCCGCCTGATCGAACACGGCCCGCGAGAATTCTACGAGGGCGAGACGGCGCGCCGCATCGTCGCTGAGATGGACGCCGGAGGGGGATTGATCACGCTCGATGATCTCAAGAACTATCGCGCCGTCGAACGCGAGCCCTTGCGCACGACTTATCGCGGATATGAGATCATCACCGTTCCCCCGCCCAGCTCCGGAGGCGTCGCCTTGATCGAGATGCTGCATATCCTCGAAGGCTTCGAGCTGCGCGCTCTAGGCCATAACTCCGCCGATTACGTGCATCTGCTCGTCGAGACGATGCGCCGCGCCTTCGCCGATCGCGCGCGGTTTCTCGGCGATCCCGACTTCGCGCGCATCCCGGTGAGAGGGCTCACCTCGCGCCGATATGCGGAAGCGTTGCGCCGAACGATTGATCCGAAACGGGCGACACCGAGCGCCGCCCTCACCGGTGGTGACGCTTTCGCCTACGAATCCGAGCACACGACACACTTCACTGTCGTGGACGCGGCAGGCAACGTCGTCGCCAACACATATACGCTCAACGGCAGCTATGGCAGCGGCGTCACGGTGCGCGGCGCCGGATTTCTCCTGAACAACGAGATGGACGACTTCACGAGCAAGCCCGGCGCGCCGAACATGTTCGGCCTCCTTCAGAGCGAGGCCAATCAGATCGCTCCACGCAAGCGCCCGCTCTCGGCCATGACACCCACGATCGTGCTCAAAGATGGCAAGCCGTGGCTCGCTCTCGGTAGTCCAGGCGGCCCGACGATCATCAACACGGTCTTGCAAGTCCTCCTGAACGTCATCGACTTCCAGATGACCCTCCCACAGGCCATTGCGATGCCTCGCGTACACCATCAATGGATGCCGGATCAGATCGTCTACGAACCCTTCGGCCTCTCACAGGACACGATCGAGGCGCTTCGAGCGCGCGGGCACGCGTTCACGGAGAGACCGCGCTACATGGGCGATGTGCAGGCCATCATGATCGAGTCGGAAACGGGCGTGCGCGTGGGTGTCTCTGACCCGCGCATGGATGGGAAACCGGTGGGATATTGACGCGATGAGGCGTGCTCAATGGGTGCTCTGGACGCTCCTCGGGCTTCTCCTGCTTCCGCTTGGTGGCGACGGCGCGCCCTCGCAAAGTGCGAGACGGAGCATCTCGGCGCTCATCTCTCGGGATGACTTCGGCATCCCTCACGTCTTCGCTCCGGACTTGGAGACGGCGGCCTACGCCGTCGGCTATGCGCAGGCGGAAGATCGACTCGAAGAGCTGCTCAAGAACTATCGCCGGGCGACGGGGACAATGGCCGAAGCCTTCGGCCCTGAATTCTTCCGCCACGATTACGAGCAGCGCCTTTGGCGACACGCTGAAGTGAGCCGCGCGAACTACCACCGCCTCAGTCCGAAGATGCGGGCCGTGATCGAAGCCTTCGTCGAAGGCGTGAAGGCGTACATGAGCGAGCATCCGGAGAAAGTCCCCGCCTGGGCACCGGAGATCCAGCCTTGGCACGTCCTCGCCTTAGGACGCTTCATCCTCTTCGGATGGCCTGTCGGCGAGGCCCTGGCCGACTTGCGTCGCGTTGGGATCACGCCCGATGCCCCATCTGGGCTCCCTGCTGAACTGCGAGATTTATGGGGGAAGTCGTCGAGCAGTTTCGAGCTCGCGGATCGCGGCTCGAACGCGATGCTCATCGCGCCATGGCGCACGGCGATGCGCGCCCCTATCGCCATCATTGATCCGCACCTCAGTTGGTATGGGGAATTCCGCTTCTACCAACTCCGCATGTACGCGGGCGAGCTGGCCGTCGCGGGCGTCGCCATCCTCGGTACCCCCCTTCCGGCGCTCGGGCACAGCGCCCACTGCTCTATCGCCATGACGACGGGGGGACCAGATACAGCCGATGTGTATGAAGAGGAGGTCGATCCGGAGAATCCGCGTCGCTATCGCTACGAAGGGGAGTGGCGTCCGATGCGCGTGCGCACTGAGAAGATCGGCCTCCGGAGGGGCGATCGCGTGGAGTGGGTGACCGTCGAGATCGAAGAGACGCATCACGGACCGATCGTCGCCCGACGCGGTCGTAAAGCCTACGCGGTGGCGCTCCCCTATGCCGAAGAGGTGGAGCTGATGGAACAGATTTACGAGATGCTGACGGCGCGCGACATCGAGGAGATGAAGCGCGCCCTAGCACGCCTCCAACTCATGGCGCAGAACGTCCTGATCGGTTGCACCTCCGGCGATATCTACTACGTGCGCATCGGGCGCGTGCCGATCCGACCTGAGGGCGTGGATCCGAGTCGTCCCATTCCCGGACATACGGCGGCCACCGAATGGCGCGGAATTCATCCCTTATCCGATCTCGTGCAGGTGCTCAATCCCCCTTCGGGCTACATGCATAATTGCAACGTGACGCCCTTCGCCATGATGCGGGACAGCCCACTTGTGCCGGAGCGTTACATCTCGTACATCTACAACGCGAGTCGTACGGCACCGCGCCATCAGCGCGGCGAGCGCGTGACGGAGCTGTTGGAGGCGGCGACCCGCGTCACCGAGGAGCAAGCCATCGCCCTCGCCTTTGATACGGGCGTTTGGCACGCCGACTTATGGCAAGCGCGCCTGAAAGAGGCATGGGAGCGAGCGCCCGCGTCAGCGAAACCGGTCGACGCGGCCGTCGTCTATGAGCTGATCCAACGCTGGAACCGGCGCAGCGATCCCGAGTCCGAAGGCGCACTCGCTTTCTACGCTTTCAAGAAAGGGCTTGGTCCAGCGCTCGCACCTCGCGTTGATCCTCCGCCGACGGTGACCGATGCCGAACTTCTGGAGGCGCTCACTCGCGCGGCGACCTGGCTCACCACGACCTTCGGATCGCTTCGCGTCCCCTACGGGCGATATTTCCGCGTCGGGCGTGAAGGGGGAGCGCGAACCTGGCCCGTTGGCGGCGGCTCCCTCAATCGCGAGCCGAACAATGTGGGGATGGCCACGCCTCGAGCCATCACGTTCGCTCCCGTCGGCGACTTCATGCTCGGGCGCGCCGGACAATCGGCGACGCACATCGTCATCTTGACGAAACCACCTCGCTCGTACTCGGTCGTCCCTTTGGGGCATAGCGACGATCCGAAGAGTCCGCATTGGGATGATCAAGCGGAGAAACTCTTCAGTCGAGGGCGCGCCGCGCCGACGTATTTCCTTCACCGCGATGAGTTGCGCAGGCACATCACGGTACAAAAGGTGGTGAGGCGAATGGTGCGTGCCGGAAGACCGTGAGGAGGCGAAGAGGATGCAGGAGCACCAGGCGCAGAAGCCTCTCGAGGCAATCCCCCCGCCCCCGCAGACGCTCGAGGAGACGGGGCTCGATCCCGACCTGCTCGTTCAGCTCATCGTGAAGACGCTTCACTCCGCAGGCGAGGCGACGGGATCGGAGATCGCCGGGGACCTTCGACTCCCCTACTTCGTGCTCGATCCGCTCTTCCAATTCCTCCGCGCGGAGAAGCTGATCGAGGTGCGCGGGGTGGAAGGTATCGAGAAGGGCGCCTATCGGTATGCGCTGACGAGCCTGGGACGCGAGCGCGCGCGCGAATTCCTCGACGTGAGCTTTTACGTCGGGCCGGCTCCCGTCCCCCTGGCGCAGTACGCGGAGCGGGTGCGTCGCCAATCGGTCTATGACGTCCGCGTGGATCGCGAGACGCTGCGGGCTGTTCTCTCCGAAATCGTCGTGAGCGACGAAGTCATCGAGCAACTCGGCCCGGCCATCAATTCCGGCCATTCGATCTTCCTCTATGGCCCCTCGGGTAATGGAAAGACGCTCATCGCCGAAGCCATCGGAGCGGCGATCGCCACCAAGGGAGAGATCTTCATCCCGCACGCCATCGAGGTGAGCCATCAGATCATCAGGGTCTTCAATCCCGTGGATCACACTCCCGTCGCGGATCCCCCGGGCGCGTCGCATGATCGCCGATGGGTTCGCTGCCGCCGCCCCACGGTCTTCGTCGGAGGCGAGCTGACGCTGGAGATGCTTGATCTGCGCTTGAACCCCATCTCGAAATACTACGAGGCGCCGCCACAGGTGAAGGCCAACGGCGGCGTCTTCATCCTCGACGATCTCGGCCGCCAGCTGGTGCGCCCGCGCGATCTTCTGAATCGGTGGATTGTGCCTCTGGAAAAGCGGGTGGACTATTTCACGCTCCACACGGGAGAGAAATTCCCGCTTCCCTTCGATACGCTCGTCATCTTCGCGACGAACATCGAGCCTCGGGAGTTGGTGGACGATGCCTTCTTCCGCCGCATCCGATTCAAGATTCGCGTGGCGAATCCCACGCGCCCGATGTACGAGGAGATCTTCCGCCGCTATTGCGAGCGAAGAGGGCTCGCCTACGATCCCGCTGTCGTCGAGTTCCTCTACCACGAGGTCTACGAGAGATACGGAATTGAGCCGCGCGGGTGTCATCCTCGCGATCTCATCGAGCACATCGTCGGTCGTGCGAAGTTTACCGAGAGCCCCGCCGTGCTCTCTGAAGAAGCGATCGCTCGCGCCTGCCGCAGCTACTTCATCCTCGAACCGTGATGGCCCGCGCGGGTGAGGGAGCGACTTTCGCGCCAGGGTGACGGCGCCTCCCCTTCGGAGGCGGTTCCATGCTATGATGAAAGGCCGAAGATGCTGGCGAGGAGCGAACGTCCATGATTCGTCGCCTTCTCGATCGCCCGATCTCTCGGCGTCCGGCAACCGTGCGCTTCACGGGAAGGATCCTTTTCCTCACCGAAGATCCGGATCTCATCCGCCGACAATTGGCCGGGGAGGACCTCGCGTGGACGCCGGAGATAAAGCTGCGAGATGACATCTCGACAGACGAGATCACGCCCGCCCACGTGTGCTTCTATTTCGACGAAACGCTCGGGGAATTCCCCTACATCGGCCTGAAGGCCGGCGATCACTTCCCGATCGGCCGGGGCGACGTCAAACGCGGGGGGTTCGTCGCCTCGGTCTCAGGCAAACGGCGAGGCAAGGGAAGCAGTCGCGAACAAGCGCCGTTCGCGGAACTCTCGGCGGGCATCCGCGTCGTGATCGCGGAGAACATCGAACGCATCTACAAGCAAAATTGTCAAAATCTGGGCCTGCTGACGACGACGAATTTCGACCTCATCGAGAAGATTCGACGCGGGGAGGAGATCCCGCTCTCCGCCTTCACCGAGGGCGAGGACGAAATCACGCGGCAGATCGTGGAGTTCGGCGGCTTGTTTCCCTTCAACGTCGCCCGCCTTCAGGGCCAAGTCGTTATCCCTCCGATCACGACGGAGCCGCGCCCGATGACGCTCGCGGAGAAGATCCTGGCACGCCACATGGTCCTCGACCTACCGCGCGATCGCGTGGGCGTGCCGGCCGTGCGTCCGGGCGACGCCGGATTCGTCCGCGCTGATCTGCGCTTCAGCCACGAGTACGTGACCCCGATGGCCGCCATCTTCTTCGAGCGTTACGTCGGCGAGGAGGAACGCGTCGCCGATCCGGATTCGATCCTCTTTTTCCGCGATCACCTGACGTTTCTGGACGAAGTCATGCCGCCGGAGCGACGCGCCATGGGGCTTTTGGACCTGGCCCTGCAGCTCAAGCTCAAGCAAGAGGAGTTCGCCCGCAAGCAAGGGATTCGCTATCACGGCGAGCTGAACGATCGGAAAGGATCGGAGGGGATCTGCCATAGCCTCGTCCTCGAGCGCTACGCGCTGCCGGGACAAGTTATCGTCGGCTCGGATTCACACACCCCGCATTCGGGAGCGATCGGCGCGCTCGCCTTTGGCGTGGGCACGACCGATCTCTTCAACTCCTGGATCACGCGCGATGTGCGCGTGCGCGTGCCCGAATCGGTCAAGATCCTCATTCGAGGGCGCATGCCGGAGAACGTCACGGCGAAAGACCTCGTCCTAGCGATCCTTCGCCTCGACTACGTCAAGAGCGGCCGAGCGATTGGCAAGGTGATCGAGTATGACGGCGAGGCCGTCCGCGCGCTCGACATAGACGAGCGAGCCACGTTAACGAATATGGCGGCCGAGATCGGCGGCTTCACGGGGATCGTCGCCCCGGATGAGAAGACGGTGGATTTCCTGGTCGAACGACGTGGCCTGCCGCGCGCGGACGTGGAGCGAATGATCGAAGGCTTGCAGAGTGATCCGGACGCCGAGTACGCCCACGTCATCGAGTTGGACGCTTCGATGATTCGACCGATTGTCGCGCTGCCCGGCGATCCCGGCAACGGCATCGAGATCGCCGCCCTCGACCGCGAAGTGAAGATTCAGATCGCCTACGGGGGCTCCTGCACGGCGGGGAAGAAGACCGACATGGACATGTACGCGCGCGTGCTCGCTGAAGCTCTCGCCGATGGGCGACGCGTGCATCCTGACGTGCGCTTCTACATTCAATTTGGTTCACAAGACGTTCGGCAATACTGCGCGGAACGAGGATATCTGGAGCTGTTTCGACGGGCCGGCGCGATCGTGATCGAGCCCAGTTGCGGGGCGTGCATCAACGCCGGTCCGGGAGCGACGACAAGCCGCGAGCAAGTGGCCATCAGCGCGCAGAACCGGAACTTCCCCGGTCGCAGCGGCCCCGGGCAGCTCTACCTCGCCAGCCCTCTCACGGTCGCCGCCTCGGCCATCGAGGGAAAGATCGTCGAATACCGTCCGCGTCGCCACTCGCCCCTATGATCCCGACCGGAGGCTTCTTGTGACGCTACGCGTTCTCCGAAAAGCCGAGTTGACTTTGGCTCACCGAATAGGCACAATTTAGCCTCCAATGACAAGAGGGGCTTTCCGAAGAGAGCCTCTCGACCACCACGGCGAGGAGAGGCGCGATCATGGATACGATGCGAACCGTGGATGCTCTGTTATCTCAAGGACGGGTCATTGAGCCTCCCGCCGCTTTTCGCGAACGGGCGTTGATTCGGGATGAACGCCTCTACGAGGAGGCGGCGCACGATCCCGAAGCCTTTTGGGGGCGCGTGGCTGAAGAATTCGTCCATTGGTTCCGCCCTTGGGAGCGCGTGCTTCAGGGGACGCCGCCGCAGCCAGGGACATCTCCGCCCTGGTTCCGATGGTTCGTCGGCGGTCGGCTCAACGTCTGCTATAACTGCGTGGATCGGCATGCGCAAACGTGGCGGCGCACGAAAGCGGCAATCATCTGGGAGGGGGAGCCGGGCGAGGAACGCGTGTTGACCTACCAGGACTTGCATCGCGAAGTGCAGAAGTTCGCCAACGTCCTCAAAGCGCTCGGCGTGCGTCGCGGCGATCGCGTGACGATCTATCTGCCGATGATCCCTGAGCTGCCCATCGCTATGCTCGCCTGCGCGCGCATCGGCGCGATTCACAGCGTCGTCTTCGGCGGCTTCTCGGCAGAGGCGTTGCGCGACCGGATCAATGATTCCGGCAGTCGCGTGCTCATCACGGCCGAAGGAGGGTGGCGGCGCGGTCAGATCGTTCCGCTCAAGCGAAACGCCGACGAAGCGCTCACCGAATGCCCGAGTGTGGAGCACGTCGTCGTCGTACATCGCGGCGTCGTGGATGCGACGCACGTCCCCATGCAGGAGGGGCGCGACCACTGGTGGCATCGGTTGATGGAACATGCACCGCAGCAGTGCCCATGCGAGGAGATGGACAGCGAAGACCCACTCTACATCCTCTACACGAGCGGGACGACGGGGAAGCCGAAAGGCCAGCTCCACGTCCAGGGGGGGTATC
Organism: Acidobacteriota bacterium; assembly: GCA_030550025.1. Lineage (GTDB taxonomy): Bacteria > Acidobacteriota > Blastocatellia > HR10 > HR10 > HR10. Next base: position 33,323 of record JAUQQC010000014.1, read on the forward strand.
TCGTCAGCGTCGCCGCTACGCAGAAGTGGATCTTCGATCTGCGCGATGAAGACATCTATTGGTGCACGGCTGACATCGGGTGGGTGACGGGCCATAGCTACATCGTCTACGGTCCGCTCTGCAACGGAGCGACGACGGTCATGTACGAAGGCGCGCCGGATTATCCCGATCGGGATCGGTGGTGGGCGCTCATCGAAAAATACCGCATCAGTATCCTCTACACGGCGCCGACGGCCATCCGCTCGTTCATGAAATGGGGGGAGGAATATCCGCGACGGCACGACCTCTCGTCGCTGCGCCTGCTGGGGACAGTGGGGGAGCCGATCAATCCCGAAGCGTGGCTCTGGTATTGGGAACACATTGGCGGTCGGCGCTGTCCCGTCGTGGATACTTGGTGGCAGACGGAGACCGGATGTATTTTGATCTCGCCGCTTCCGGGAGTGACGCCGCTCAAGCCGGGATCGGCCACGCGGCCCCTGCCCGGCATCTTCGCCGATGTCGTAGATGAGGAGGGGCGATCTTGCCCGCCAGAGGTCCCGGGATATTTGGTTCTGACGCGCCCCTGGCCCGCGCTCTCGCGCACGATCTGGGGAGACCCGGAGCGCTACGTGCAGGTCTACTGGTCGCGTTTCCCCGGAGCTTACTTCACCGGAGATGCTGCCGTCAAAGACGAGGACGGATATTTCTGGCTGCTCGGCCGCGTGGATGACGTCATCAACGTGGCCGGACATCGGCTGAGCACCATGGAATTGGAGAGCGTGCTGGTCGAGCATCCGGCCGTCGCCGAAGCCGCCGTCATCGGGAGAACGGACGATGTCAAAGGTCAGGTTCCTGTCGCCTTCGTCACGATTCGTGAGGGCATCCCGACGACGGCCGAACTCGGCGAGGAATTGAAGGGCTATGTCGTCACCCGCATCGGCGCGCTGGCGCGTCCGGCTGCTGTCTTCTTCACGGCCGAGCTGCCGAAGACGCGTTCGGGAAAGATCATGCGACGGCTCTTGCGAGACATCGCCGAGGGACGCGTCCTGGGCGATACGACGACGCTCGCCGATCCCACGGTCGTACAACGCTTGAAGGAGATGTACGAGGAGCGATACGGCGAAGGGAGTTAGCCACCCCATGAGCCCGCCTGAGGGAGGTCTCTCGGGGCCTCCCTCGATGTCTCCCACATCCATCCGAGCGCTCAACGAGTTGGTGAAAGCACAAGGTTTCGCGTACACTTCTCCCCCTATGAGGAGAACGTTCGCCATCCTCCTTCTTCTTTTACTCATCCCGCCGATCTTCGGTCAGGAGGCTGCACCGAGCGCAGAGCATTCGCAAACGGTCGCGCGTGTGCTCCTCGCGTTGATCCTGATTCTACTGGGGGCGAAGCTCGGCGGCGAGATCTTCGAGCGCTTCCATCAACCGGCCGTGCTCGGGGAGCTGGTCGTGGGCATGCTCCTCGGGAATCTCTCGCTCCTTGGCTTCCACGGGCTCGACTTCCTGAAGAACGAGGAGATCCTAGCGCTTCTTGCGGAATTGGGGGTGATCCTTTTGCTCTTTGAGGTCGGATTAGAATCCGACATCGCGGAGATGAAGGCCGTGGGGCTCTCGGCGTTTTCGGTGGCGGCGGCCGGGGTGATCGCGCCCTTTCTCCTCGGATGGGGCGTCTCGTCCTGGCTGTTGCCGAAAGCGCATCGGCTCGCGCACATTTATGTGGGCGCCGTGCTCTGCGCGACGAGCGTAGGGATCACGGCCCGCGTGCTTCGAGACCTGGGGAAGCTGGCGACGCCGGAAGCACGTATCATCCTCGGTGCGGCTGTGATCGACGACGTCTTGGGCTTGCTCGTGCTCGCTACCGTGAGTGGGCTGATCCGCGCGGCCAATCGGGGGACGGCGACGGTGCCCATCGAGAGCCTCGTGGGGATCATCGCCAAGTCCGGCGGATTCCTCTTCGGCGCGATCTGGATCGGCCAGCGCCTCTCTCCGAAGCTCTTCCATCTGGCCTCGAAGCTTCGCGTGCACGGCATGCTGTTGGTGACGAGCCTCTCGTTTTGCTTCCTCATGGCGTACATCGCCCACGCCATCGGCCTGGCGACGATCGTCGGGGCGTTCGCGGCCGGCCTATTACTCGATCAGGTGCATTATCGCGATTTCCTCGATCGGGGAGAGCACCGGTTGGAAGAGGCATTGCGCCCGCTCACGACGATCTTGGTCCCCGTCTTCTTCGTGTTGATGGGAATTCGCGTGGATCTCTCGAGCTTCGGACGGACGGATGTCCTTGGCTTCGCGGTGCTGGTGACGCTGGCGGCGATCCTCGGCAAGCAGATCTGCGGATTGGTCGTGTGGGAGCGCGGGGTGAATCGGATGGCCATCGGGCTCGGCATGATTCCCCGCGGCGAAGTCGGGCTGATCGTCGCCAGCATTGGCATGACGCTGACCGTGCGGGGTGAGCGGATCGTGACCCCGCCAATCTTCTCGGCCATCGTCATCATGGTGATGGCGACGACGCTGTTGACGCCACCCCTGTTGAAGTGGGCGCTCACGCGCACAGCCGCCGTCGCGCGTGCCCCCTCAAAATCGGCTGCGAGAGGGTGAGCGCGCTTGAAGGAGAGGGCTGCCCCTGCTAAAATCTTGGCTTGAGCGATTCCAGCGACACCCACTGGAGGAGGTGGAGCGAGGATGCCGATTTACGAGTACGTTTGCGAGAAATGCGGTGCGCATCTGGAGGTTCTGCAGAAGATGACCGACAAGCCGCTCACCCGTTGCAAGAGCTGCGGTGGGCGTTTGGAGAGGATCATTTCGCAAAGCAGCTTCATCCTGAAGGGATCGGGATGGTACGTGACCGATTACGCGCGGAAGGAGCGCCGCGAGAAAGAACGCAAGTCCTCTGAAGGAAATGGGAAGGCCTCGAAGTCCGAGGAGTAGCACGATGAATGGGCGTCCGACGCTCGCCGATCTCACCCCCCCGTGCTTGAGGAACAGCGCACGGGTAGCGTTCACTCCCCGCAAGGGGAGGAATCGTGAGGTAACACGATGTGGGGCGTTTGCGCTGAGGTTCGACGCGCGCACGGCGGCCTGAAAGGCGGCATGAGTCGGCTGCTGGTCGGCGGGAGTGCGCTTCTGCTCATGTTGGAGCCGGCCTGGGGATGCCCACAGGCCGGACGGCGCGAGACGATGGAGCGAATGGGCGCCTCGGTCATCCTCAACGTGATCGTGGAGCCCAAGGGCGAACAGAAGGAGATTCAGCTCACGCGCGAGAAGCTCGAACTGTACGATGCCGGGATCGAGCAGCAGATCGAAGCCGTGCAGCCGGATTATTCGGCGGCGCGCATCGCGCTGCTTCTGGATGTGAGCGATTCGCTGCGTGCGGAGCTGGGGCACCTGATTCAGAGCGTGAGAGCGTTCGCGGCGAACCTCTACGAAGGCGATCAGATGATGCTCATCGCCTATGGCGAGGAGCCCGAAGTGCTCGAAGAATTCACCGGAGATCGGGGAAAGCTCGAACAAGCGGGATTGCGATTGAAGCGTACCGGTTCGACCAAGGTGCGCCTCTGGGATGCCTTGCAAGCGACGCTCGATGATGCCCTGCGCCTGCAAGTGGGATACTCCAAGCGCGTCATCGTGCTCGTCTCCGATGGTTTCGACCGAGAGAGCCAGATGCGTCCCGAGGTCGTGCTGGCCAATCTCGCGCGCGAGAATATCCTCGTCTATGTCCTGCAAGCCGAAGACCGAACGCGTGGGGCGACGCGCCGACGGACGCTCAAACCCGAAGAAGCCGTCGCGCGGCTTGTGCAGGGAACCGGCGGCAAGGCCTATCCGCTCAAAGATGCGGAGCGCGCCGCTCGAGAGATCCTAGAGGAGTTGAGCGAGCGATGGTACCAAGTGATCTACAAACCGCAAGGCGTGAATCCGCTCAATCGGCGCCGCATCCTTCTTCTGGCGAACGATCCGACGCTCACCCTGAGGACGAAAGCCGAGCATCCCGGGGAGAAGAACTGAGGCCCTCGAAAGTCGCGCACATGATGTCCCCTTTGGCTGATGAGGGCGCAGCGTACGTTCCCCCTTCCGTGAGGGAGCCTCCGAGTTGGAGGGAACGCATGGGGGGAGTCATTTGGCGCCGCGTGCGACGGTGGTTCCTTCATGAGCTGGCCGTGGATTTGGGCACCGCCAATACGTTGATCTACGGTCGAGGGCGCGGCCTGTTGGTGTGCGAACCCTCGATCGTCGCCCTGAACAAATACACGGGAGCACTGGTGGCCGTCGGACGCGAGGCGTTGGCGATGCTGGGGCGCGAGCCTCGCGATGTCGTCGTGCGGTATCCGATGCGCGATGGCACGGTGGCCGACGAACGCCTCGCGGCTTTGATGCTTGGCGCCTTCCTGGAGCGCGCCGGCGCGCATGGTTTCGGACAACGGGTTCACATCCTAGTTGGGGTGCCAAGCTCTGCGACTGATGTCGAGCGAATGGCTCTCCGAGAGATCGCCCATCGAGCGGGCGCTGATCGCGTTCACCTCGTTGAGGAAGGGTTGGCCGTCGCTCTGGGCCTCGAACTCCCGCAGCGGAATGGGTGCGCCCATATGATCGTGGACATCGGCGGTGGGACGACGGGGGTGAACATCGTCTCGGCTTACGGCCTGATCGTCGCGCGCGCGCTCGGCGTGGCCGGAAACGAGATGACCGATGCGATCCTGGAATACCTCCGGCAGGAGCGCGGCCTCCTTGTCGGCCGGCAGGTGGCCGAGGAGGTGAAGTTGGAGCTGGCCTCGGCTCTCCCCTTTGTCGTCGCGGGACGGAAGCGCGTGCGGGGGAAATCGACCCTCACGGGCGAGCTGGAGGAGGTTGAAGTGACGGCTGAGGAAGTCGCGCGCGCTATCGAGCGCCCGATTCGGATCATCGTCAACGCCGTGCGCGCGGTCATCGAAATGGCGCCGCCCGATGTCGCAGCCGATATTCACCAATTCGGGATCGTTCTGACCGGTGGCGGCTCGCTCGTTCGCCATCTCGATGAGCGCCTGCGCGAAGAGCTGAGCCTTCCCGTGGTTCGCGCGGAGCGCCCCTTGGAGGTCGTGATCCTGGGCATGGCGAGACTCCTCGAACGCCCGGAGTTGCGCGAGCGATTCCGTGCCGATTCCCCTTCGCCCGCGTGGGCAGAGGCGACCCTCTCGGAAGACGCACATCCCCACTCGGGAATGTCGATCTCCGCGTGGACGCAGGAACGTCCGCGCCGTCGGCATGCGATGCGGGGAGGATGACCATCATCCCCCCAACTGCCGCGTCAAGACCTCCCGAACGAGCGCCAACCCCACGCGGACGAGCACGCCGAACCCCCATACCGGGAGCACGACGGCCATCGCCGCCGAGCGAGAGCACTGACAGAGCGCGCCGACCCCACCGATGAGGATCACCACATACCACGCCTCGAAGACGTTCACCTGCTCGGCGAGCGCCGCAAGCGCTGGATCAGATGGGCGAACAAAAGTATCCAAGCCGATCGCCGGACGGAGCACGATCGCGCCCGTGAGAAGGTAACGGAGCCAAAGCAGGAGATTACGTAAGACTTCCTCAAGCAAGAGGGCGAGATTCGCGTAGACGACGAGCACGAAGAACCTCTTCACCGGAGCCAGACGCGCACCTTCTCCTTCGGCGCGAGCCGCCGGACGAAGCACGAGCAGTCCCATGCCAAAGAGGAGCGCCGCCGTGAACGCCCACTTGAGCAGCAGCGCGAGCGGAGAGAGGAGAATTTGAATCGGGCGCATGATCCGCGCCGTCCGCTCCAACTGCATCAGCATATCCGGGCTCAGCCCGACAGGCGCCATCTGCGGGACCGCGCGCAGAAAGAGCGGGAGGGCGAGGAAGTCCATCACCATGAGCGCGCCGATGATCGCCAAAGCCGGAAGACGCCAGCTCGCGCGCTCATCTTCGATAGCGGAAGCCAGATCGCGCGGCGCCCAGAGCGCTTGAGCGAAAAGCCGCAGGGATGACCATGCCGCTGGTTCGCTCACGCTCGACCCCCTTCATTGCACGAACTCACGAACGCGCGCAAGCGTATCTTCCTGGCTCCGCTCCCCAGCGCGCCGATCGTGGATCGTTCCCTGCTCGGTGATGAGGAACACAAGGGGGACGGCCATGAGCCAGTCCCGATACGGCTCGGCGAATACTGGGTCCACGCTCACGGCGATTGTCAAGCGGCGGAAGACCTGCGTGCGTTGCCAGGAGTAGGTTTGCTCCTCCGAACCCAAAGAGATGGCCACGCAGTCGAGTTTCTCTGTGGAGACTTCCGCGCACACGCGCTCCAGCCGCGCCAGCTCGCTCTCGCACTGTGGGCAGTCGGGCCGAAAGAGGACGAGGAGCATCTTCCTGCCTGAGGGCACGCGCTGCAATTCAAACGACCGATTGAGCGCGCGCACGGTGATCGAAGGGAAGGTATGGCCTCGACCGAGAGCGCGCTCCCGCTCGAGCGAATGGCGCAGGAAGACCAGAAGCGTCATCAAAAGTCCGAAGGCCGTCCCGATGGCGAGCAGCGCCAGGAGCCGTCGTGTGCTCATTCCTGCACGATCTCCTCAAAAGGTGGCTCGTCGCTCGCTGCCGGTGCTGCCTCGACCGGCGCGCGTTCGCGCGGCGCCTGAGCCGCGAGCGCGCGACTTCGGTTGCTCACCGTCTGAATCGCCCCATAGGGGACCAAATGCATCGTACCGTCCTCATCGCGCAACTTCACCATGCGCATCCCCATCTCGATCACCTCGCCGGTGACCCCCGCGATGGTGACGCGATCGCCAATGGTGAACGCATCCTCGATGAGCAGAGCGATCCCCGTGAAGAAATCGCGAACCAGGTTCTGTGCGCCGAAGGTCACGGCGAGGCCAGCGATCGCCCCCCCCGTGATCAACGATCCGGTCGAGACGCCCAATCGTCCAAGGATGATGAGGAGCGCCGCGACCACAATGACATACTTGATCAAACTCTGCAGCATCATCAGGAGCGTGCGCGCGCGCCGTTCGGCCGCTTCGCTGGCGAGCCTCACCGGTCGCAGCGCGCGCGCCAGGATCCTCCGACTGAACAGCAGGACCAGTCGCGCCAGGACCAGGATTAGAGCGATCTCCAGGAGCTTGGCGATCACCCGGAGCCACAACTCGATCGAAAGGATCCGCTCCCACGGAAGCTCGATCACGCTCCCCTCCTCGATTCCGCTTCGACGGGGGCGACGCCCGGGACGAAGCATTTTCGACAGCGCGGCTCGTAGACCCCCGCCGCGCCGACGAGCACGCGTTCATCGCTCGGGACCAGCCGCTGCGAATAGTTCGCCGGATTGCCACACCGGACGCAGATGGCGAGCGTCTTAGTCACGTACTCGGCGATGGCCATCAGTTGTGGCATCGGCTCGAACGGCTGCCCGCGGTAGTCCTGATCCAGTCCGGCGACGATCACCCGCTTGCCGCGATTGGCCAACTCGTTACACACGTCCACGAGATCGAAGTCGAAGAATTGCCCTTCATCAATGCCGACGACCTCCGTATCCTCATGCACGCGTTCGAGGATCTCGCGCGCGGAGCTGACGACCTCGGCCTCCAATCGCCACTGACTATGCGAAACGATCTCATTCTCGCTGTAGCGCGCGTCCACGCGCGGTTTGAAGACCTGGACCTTCTGTCGCGCGATCTGCGCCCGGCGCAATCGGCGGATCAGCTCCTCGCTCTTCCCGCTGAACATCCCCCCGCTGATCACTTCGATCCATCCCACATCGCCTCGGACGATGTTCATCTCTTCTTTTCCTCCGGCGAGAAATTCTACCACATCGCGGGCGCACCGCTCTCACGGTCGTGCGCCCGACCGCTCATAGACGATCCGTCCCCCCACGATGGTGAGGTCCACCTCCGTCCGCAAAATCTCCACGGGGGGAATCGTCAGGATGTCCCGGGAGAGGACGATGAGGTCGGCCAATTTCCCAGGTTCCAGCGAGCCCTTGAGCTGCTCCTCGAACGCCGCATAGGCGGCGTCGAGCGTGAACGAACGCAAGGCCTCCTCGCGCGTCATTCGCTGATCGGGATACCAACCGCCCGGAGGATTCCCCTGTTCATCCTGTCGCGTGATCGCCGCATAGAATCCAAGCAGCGGATTCACCGGCTCGACCGGAGCATCCGATCCGTTAGCGATCCGCGCGCCGCTGTCGAGAAGCTTCCGCCAGACGTAGGCGCCTTCGCGCGCTCGCGCTTCACCGAGGCGAGCAGGCACCCACGGCATGTCCGAGGTCGCATGGATCGCTTGCATCGAGGCGATCACCCCAAGCCGCGCGAATCGGGGGATGTCCGTCTCATCCAAAATCTGCGCATGCTCGATCCGAAACCGATGATCCTTTGCGTTCGGGAACTCGCGGAGGGCGCGCTCGTAGGCGTTGAGGACAATGCGATTGGCCCGATCGCCGATGGCATGCGTGTTGACTTGAAATCCGGCAGCAAGTGCTTGCCGGGCGATTCGATAAATCTCCTCCTCGGAGAGGAGGAGCAACCCCATGTGTCCGGGCTCGTCCGCATATGGTTCCAGAAGCGCCGCACCGCGCGACCCGAGGGCTCCATCGGCGACGAGCTTGATCGCGCGAATCGTGAGATGGTGCTCGCCGAGGCCGATCTCCGGTCCGCGCGACAAGTACTCGCGCAGCAACGCTTCGTCCCGCCCGCTGATCATGACATAGAGCCGCAGCGTCAGCTTCCCCTCCCGCAGCAACTCCTGGTACAGCTCGATCGCTTCGCGGCTCGCTCCGGCATCGTGAAAGCTCGTGATCCCGGAGCGCAGGCATTCCTCAATGGCCAACAGGAGCGCTCGCTTGTTCTCCTCACGGCGCCGCGGCGGAATATGGCGCGCCACGAGATCCATCGCGCGATCAATGAGCACGCCCGTCGGACGTCCCTGCGCATCGCGAATCACGCGCCCGCCCGGCGGATCGACGGTCTCGCGCGTGATCCCCGCCAGCTCCAACGCGCGCTGATTCACCCACGCGGCATGTCCATCTACACGCGTCAGGTATACGGGATTGTGCGGCGCGACGCGATCCAAAACCGCATGCGTGGGGAACTCCCGAGTTGGCCATTCGTTCTGATCCCACCCGCGACCGATGATCCATTCCCCAGGCCGCACCTCGCTCACCTTTCGCGCGACACGCTCGGCCACATCCTCCGCACTTCTGGTCCCGCGAAGGTCGAGGATGAGCCGACTCTGCCCAAGCCCCAGCAGATGTCCATGCGATTCGATGAAGCCCGGAACGACGAGCCGCCCGTTCAACTCGACGACGCGCGTCCCTGGACCGATCAACGCCTCGATCTCGCGAGCGCTTCCGACCCGAGCGATCCGAGAGCCAAGGATCGCGATCGCTTCCGCCTGCGGCTGATTCGGATTCATCGTCACGATCTTCCCCCCACGCAGGACGAGATCCGCCTTCTCCTGGGCGCGCCCCGTCGCGCTCGCGAGCGCGAGGACAAGCAGTATGCTCCATCGCTTTCTTCCCGCCATGTCACTTCCCTCCTTCGAGCATGTTCCGCGCGATCCCTTTCACGTCTTGGCGAAGCAGCGAGATGCCCCGATCGCGTTCCCGAACGAGATCTCGCACATCACGCGCAGCAACCCGAAGCGCCCTTCGCCTCTCCCCAGAAGAGATCGCGATAAGTCTTCGCGGTTTTCAAACGACTCTCAGCCAGACGATCGGCGACCAGATTCGTCGGAAGGCCCTCGCGTTCGGCCATCGCCAGGATCTCCCGCACGCGCCCGTAGATCTTCCTCACCTCGGCCTCGTTCTCCCGCTGCCCCCGCAAAGAGAGATTCGCCCCGTGAATGAGGGCACCGGCGTTGACCACGTAATCGGGCGCATACAGGATGCCCCGCTCCAGGAGCCTCCACCCGAGTGCCTCCTCAGCGAGCACATTGTTGGCCGAACCGGCGACGATACGCGCGCGCAAGTGCGCGATCGTTCGTTCGGTGAGGACCCCACCCAAAGCACAAGGACAGAAGACGTCGGCCGGCGCATCGTAGATCTCTTCGGGGGGAACAATCTGAGCGCCGAATGCCCGCTCGGCCGCGCGCGCGCGCCGCTCATCCACATCGGCGACGATCAAGCGCGCGCCGGCCTCATGAAGACGCCGCGCGATCGCCCAACCGACGCTCCCCACCCCCTGCACGGCGATCGTGAGCCCGACGAAGGGATTCCCGGATGCCGCGTGCGTTCCGGCCTGATGCTCCAAACACGCGCGCATCCCTTCGATCACGCCAAGCGCCGCGTACTCGTCGGACTCCGCGCCCTCGCATCCGATGTAGCGCGTCTCCTCGCGCAGGAGGCGCACATCTTCCTCCGTCAACCCGAGATCGCGTCCCGTTTGGAATCGCCCCCGCAAGCTCTCGATGAACCGCCCGAGCGTGCGCATGGCCAGAGCGCGATCCCATCCCGCATGCTCGATCACTACGGCCTTCCCCCCTCCGCACGGGAGATCCGCAATCGCCGCCTTATAGCTCATCGCGCGAGCCAACCGAAGAGCATCCTCCAGCGCTTCGAGGTCGTCCGCATATTGGCGAACGCGAATCCCCCCGAGGGCCGGCCCCCGCGTCGTATCATGGATGACGATGAACCCTCGCAAGCCCGACGCATTGTTGTTGAGGGCAATCACTTGCTCGAAATCGTGCCTCCGCATCGCCTCCAAGAGCGTCATACGCGCCCCCTTTCTGAAGCCCGGCGCTCCCTGCGCTCGCCCGTGGGCTCGGACGACTCCCGATGCCGAAGCAGAAGAAGCCGAACGCGTGGATCGGAGAACGGAAACCTGCGGTCGGAGACCACCACCCATCCATCGCGCTCCACCTCGAGCGCTCCCATGCTGGAGAACAAAGGCGACCGATAGTCGAGCACGATCCACACGCGAGCACCCCGCGCCTGCCGCAGTCGATCGCGAAGCGACAAAAGAGGAAGATCGCCCAGAGGCAGTACGCGTGGGATCGGTGTCCCGCGCAACTCGTATCGCAAACACCGATCCATGTATCCGGGATCAACCAAGATCGACTCCCCTTCCCGCCACTCCTGCCGCAACACCGCGGCCACGGGCCGATAGTCGCTGTCAAAGGCGGGTGCACGATAATGCGCCTTCAGACCGAGGAGCATCGACACGCTCAACAACCCGACCGCAACCCCGCGCTTCCACGCGGCGCGAAGGCTCGTGGCCCCCGCCGCGAGCAACAAAAAGTAATACGGCGTGATCGGCATGAGATAGCGCCCGAAGTCCATGTATTGCCGAATGACGAAAAGCACACCGCAGATCAATCCCACGGGGATGAAAAAGAGCACCTGCAACAACCCGGCTCCTGCCTCCGCTCGCATCCCTTTCCAGAGAAGGAAGACCCCGAGTCCGATGGCGAGCGGATAGAGCGAGAGATTCTCCAAAGCCCGTAAGAGCATCTCCGCATTCCACCGGTACTCGACGAGGTTCTTCATGGCATAGAAAACTCCCTGGGGATACACGAACGAACCGACCACCATCTTCCCACTAAAGAGGAAGAACTCTCCAACCAACATGAGGCCATCCAGCGGCGGACGCCATCCCTGTCGAGGACGCGAAAAGATTTGATAGATGAACGTCGTCAACCACGGCGTATACAGCAAAATGAGCCCGAGCTGCCAGAGTCCCCACCGTCGCACGAAATACCAGGGAGACTGAGGAAGCTCACCCCGACGAGCCCGGCGCACGAGCAAGCCCAGGAAATGCAAGTTCACCGCCGCGAGCACAAGCGCCCCGAAGACGTGCGTGTAGAGCGCGAGTGCGCCCGAGAGCATGTAGCCAAGCGCCCCTCGGAGATCCACGCGCGCCACTCCCCTCTCGCGAGACCACGCCGAGGCATCGAGGCCGCGAAGGACTTCCGTCGCCCCCGGCTCTTGCACATTTACAAGCAAGCCTTCCCGGCGAAGGAACCGAATGTAAGCGAGAACAGCCCCCAATGTGAGGACGCTCACCAGCGCGTACATCCGCGCTTCCTGAGCGTAGAAGACTTGATGCGGGGAGAGCGCTAACAAAAATGCCGCCAGAAGCGCCGCCTGATGAGAGAGAATCTGCCGCCCCAGCCAATATGCTCCCGCAACAAGCCCGACGCTTGCGAGAAGCGAAGGGGTACGCAAGGCGGACACGCTCTCGCCGAAAAACGTCGTCCAGAGCTTCAAAACGAGATGCAAAAACGGCGGATGGATGTTGCTCCGCCCTTCTTCGAGGATGAACCGGATCGGCTGCTGCGAGACATACCAAGACCACGCTTCGTCAAACCACAGGTTCCGCGTCCCAAGATGATGCCAGCGGAGAATAAGGGCGAGCAGAACAACGAACCAGAATCCCACTGCCGAGAGATTGAGCCGCCTCCGATGAGGCGTTTTTTGCCCAGCGCGCGCCAGAACGGTTTGCCTCGTCATTGTCCACCCACGGATATTCACCTCCGCATTATGCGAATCTCCCTGGCCACTTTTCAAGGTGGAAGGAGGGGGCGAAGATCTTTCGATCTTCCTACCAATTTATGTCTGTCCGCGCGCAACTCCCAGGAAGGCACGATCCCCTACATTCATTCCTCATTCCGAGCGAGACGAGAAAAGGCAACGGAAGTGGAGCTCTATGAGAGAGAATTCAGGTCGGACGAGATCCTGAAGGGGATACATCGGATTAATCTTCGACATTATGCGGACGTCCATGGCCGGCCACCTTTTAAGTTTTGGAAGGACGCGACGGCGATCTGCCGGCCTTCCCATCTTTCGATTCGCGTTGATCCCCTCTAGTTTGGGGGCATAAGATTTGCTTATGCAAGTATTTTTTTTTTCATTTGACATTCCGAGCGGGTTTCATAGACTAGTGAGGTGAAGGAGGTGAAGAAGGATGAAAGGATTCCAGTGCATCGTGATGCTACTGTCCTTGGTCCCTTTATGGGGATTCCAGTCTCCCGCGAGAGACCCATTAGGACTTGGTGCCTGGACTCCAACGTTCACGGGCACGCCGTGGTACGAAGGCAGGAACCTGAGCACGCAGAATCCTTCCCAAAGAAACGTCTCGGTAGGCGCTTGCACTCTCGTAGGAGTTCATGGACCCATCTGGCGTTGTGATGGAAGGCGCATAGAAGAGCACTGGTGTACGGCATGTCTTGAGTACCTGCCTACCTGTGTAGGCTGGTGCCTCTTTTGGTGCGAATGTAAATGGACTGCGGGATGGTACTGTGAAAATTCTACAAACCCTGTCTGGTGCCCTTATGGTGAGCATTGCTCCTTAATCGAATAACAGGGGTGGTTGGGGGAATCACTCGGCTCACGGTACTTGCCAAACAGATGAAAAGGAGGTTTTGAGCAATGACTAAATGGATCATCGGATCGCTCTTGGCCATACTTTCCGCACTGAGCGTTAACTTGGTCGTGGCTTGGATCTCAGCGGAGCCTAGCCCGAAGGAACCCATCCGTAACTCCGGGGTGCCGGCTCGGGTGCTGGAGCCAATCTTCAGCGCTGACTTCGCTCAACGCATCGAGTTAAAGAAACTGAATAAGCCTGTAACCATAGCCAGCGTGGCCGCTGATCAGCATGGTAACGTGTACCTACTCTCATGGGATTATTCTGCTCCTAAGGGGATGGGGTGTAGTATCCAAAAGCTCGCTGCCGATGGGACTTTCCTGGACACCATACGCCTGACGCATGAGATATGGGAACCACCAGTGGAGGCGTCCGCTCTGGCTGTCGGGAAGGATGGGACGCTCTACGTGGCCGTTGAATGGCCGATCCGGCGAGGAGGATTAATTGCAGTGGATGACAACGGGAATCTAGTCTCCAAATTGGTGTTCCGGGATTTCATTCCCCACAAATTGGCCGTAGACGACCACGGTCAAGTGTGGGTATTAGGGGAGGAGATTGATCCCATAAAAGCCGCTTTGGAGCGCAGCTACATTCCCGTTAATCCCGTAGAAGGCGAGCAACTTCGAGTTTATAGCCCTGACCTCAAGCATTCGGTCATCCTTGTGCGGGGTGAAAAAGAGGGCATACTTCCTTCCACGCTTAAGAGCACGGGAGATGAGATCGTCTACTACGCGAGTGGGACGAACGCGATTCGGGTGTTTCGCCAAGGACAACTCGTGCGAAAATTGACGCTCCCGGCGTTGACCCCTCTTACGCCCCCGGAGGAGGTGCTGCGCGGTGGATTTAAGACGCTGAGGTTCATAACAGGAGTTTACAAAATTGGCGATCGCTTTCTCGTGGCGGGATTTTACAATTACAAGCCAACGGCCAGGAGTGGTGGCGTGCTGACCGGGATATCGCGGAATTTCATCGCCCTCGTGAGCCAGGATGGTGAGGCCGCTTCGCCGGAATTTGAGCCGCCTGACAATGTCTCACTCGCGAATTACTCAGACGGGCATTTCATTGCATTCTCAGGTTCGAGAACCAGAGGGACGTTCCTCATCATGAAGTTAAAGCCGGCGATTCGATGAAGATCTTGAGGTCGTACTCGTTTAAAGAAGATCGCCCTGGGCGGCCGGCAAGCGAGCCCGGCTGGCAGGAGTCAAGAGTCGCTGATAGCAGGGGAGTTAAGGCGAAGCCCTCCATGCCCCGGAGCCGTTGATGGAGTGGGCACCGTCTATGTAGCGGATCTTCTGAACAGCCGGGTAGGGGCGAGCAAAAGGATGAACCACGCTCCCTCTGCCGAAAGATCGAGCCCATTCCCATTGAGGTCTTCCTCGCGCAACACGTATCAGAACACTTCGCGTCGTCTCGCCTACCACCCGATGATCCTCACCTTCGCATTATGCGGACGTTCCCGGCCACTTTGAAAAATACGGTCGAGATCCGTTGACTTTCCCATCGCTCGATTCCCGCTTGCCCCCGTGCGGTCCGACGACTATGAAGGATCGCGAGTACAGCTAATGATCCGCGTGGATTTCATCAACTCCGAAAGAAGGATGATTCATCGCCTTCGGGGGGGCGGGTGGTGAGGCGCCCCCTGAATTCAAACCGTCCGGGAATGTCGCAATCCGCACTTCCCGGCGTTCTCAAGATCCGAGACAAAGGGGATGTCGTCGTGAAGTTGAGGCCGACGATTCGATCGAATCGAATTTCGCACCGAGAGCGGGAACGCTCGCTTCGCCCGCCGTCAGCGATTCTCATTGGCCCGGGAGGTCAGCCGTATGATCAGGGAGGCGCTCACCCGGTCGCACCGGGCACCACCGCGCCCATAAGGGAGATTTAGGGCCGGCTAAAAACTTTCAATTTGCATTCGCGTGCGTTTCGGATAAACTTCCAAGCGGACGCCTTATGGGAAGACCGATCGGGACAATGAAGATGTGGCGAACGAGCCGAGCGAAGGCTCTCGGCGCTGGAGGTCCCGATCGCGCGCTCACCCTCGCCATTATTATTCGCTCCATTATACTGCCCGGGTCGGGCAGCGGGTGATGGCTCAGCCATCACGGAAGGTGCAAGGGCCATTATCCGCTGCTCACGGATAATGGCCCTTTCGATTTTTCGGAGCACTTTGGGAAAGGAGGTCGGAAGGGCATGAGGAAGATCGAGATTTACGACACAACGTTACGCGATGGGACACAAGGAGAGGATGTCTGTTTCTCAGTCGAAGACAAGATGATGATCGCGCGCAAGCTCGATGAGCTAGGGATCGATTATATCGAGGGGGGGTGGCCGGGATCGAATCCGCGTGATGCCGCGTTCTTCAAGCGCGCGCGCCACTTGCGCTTGCATCGGGCGCGGCTTGTGGCCTTCGGCAGCACCTGTCATCCCCGGCATCACGCGGAGGAGGACCCGAACCTTCGCGCTCTCTTGGAAGCGGAGACGCCGACGGTCACCATCTTCGGGAAGAGCTGGGATCGGCACATCGTGAACGCGCTCAACACGACGCTCGAGCGGAACCTGGAACTGATCCGTGACTCCATCGCCTATTTGAAGGCAGCCGGGCGTGAGGTCATCTTCGACGCTGAGCATTTCTTCGACGGCTTTCGAGCGAATCCGGAGTACGCGCTGGCCACGCTCGTGACGGCCCAGCAAGCTGGTGCCGATGTGATCGTCCTTTGCGACACGAATGGTGGCACGCTCACCCATCACCTGATCGAGATGATCGAGGCCGTGCGTCCTCACCTTCATGTGCGGTTGGGGATCCATACGCATAACGACTCAGATCTAGCCGTAGCCAACGCCATTGCGGCCGTCGAACATGGGATCACGCACGTGCAGGGGACGATCAACGGCTATGGCGAACGTTGCGGGAATGCGAACCTGTGCTCGATCATCCCCATTCTGGAGCTGAAGATGGGGTATCGGACGATCGGGCCGGAGCGGCTCGTGCGACTGACGTCGGTCTCGCACTTCGTGAGCGAGCTGGCGAATCTCCCCCTGCGCTCCAATCAGCCATTCGTGGGGAGGAGCGCCTTCGCGCACAAGGCGGGCGTGCATGTGAGCGCCGTGCTCAAGGATACCTCGACTTATGAGCACATTCCTCCGGAGGCCGTGGGGAATGCGCGTCGGGTCTTAGTCTCCGATCTCTCGGGCAAGAGCAATCTCCTCTATAAGGCGGCAGAGATGGGGATTGACCTCGGCACTGACGACGATCGGCTCCGAACGCTCCTTGGTCGCTTGAAGCTGCTCGAATATGAGGGGTATCAATTCGAGGGGGCGGAGGGATCGCTGCGATTGCTCTTGGAAGAGGCTGTGCACGGGGATTGTGCGTTCTTCCAGTTGGAGACGTTTCGCGTCGTGAGCGAGCGCACGGGCGATGGGCGGCTGCGCTCGGTCGCCACTGTGCGGGTGCGCGTTGGGGAGACGGTCGAAGAAGTGATCGCCCAGGGGAAGGGGCCGGTGCTCGCTCTGGATCGTGCGCTCCGCAAGGCGCTGCGCACGTTCTTCCCGAGCGTGAATGACCTGCGACTCACCGATTACAAAGTCCGCGTGCTCGACGCCAGGCGGGGGACGGCAGCCAAAGTGCGCGTACTCGTCGAAACGAGCGATGGGGAGGAAGAATGGCGCACGGTCGGCGTCTCCGAGAACATCTTGGAGGCGAGCTATCAAGCGCTCGTGGATGCGATCCGGTATAAGTTGCTCAAGGAATACGGGCGATCCCGCCAGCCTTCGCGCAACGACGTCGCTCCCGACTACGAGCGACAATACGGATGGGGGGTTTAGCGGATCGCGGACCAAAGGGCGTGGGAGGTGTCTCGCACTTTGAGATGGTGACCATGAGGGGAGAAGTTATGGTGCCGAAGGATTTGCTCATGAAGATGTTCTACTATCTCCGCCTGACGCGGGAGGCAGAATCTCGCATCGAGCGGGTCTTGTACCGGCAGGGGAAAATCGTGGGTGGCGTCTACGTCGGTCGCGGGCAGGAGGCCATTGGTGTTGGCAGCGCCATTCAGCTCCGACCAGATGACGTCGTCGCTCCCAGTCACCGGGATATGAGCGTCTTTCTCATCCGGGGGATTCCGCTCAAGCAAATCATGGCTCAGTACATGGGGCGGAAGACGGGCGTGACCGGCGGCAAGGACGGGAACATGCACATGGGGGATATTCGACGGCACGTCATCGCCTTCCCCAGTCACATGGCGGATACGGTCCCGGTGGCTGCCGGTTGCGCTTTGGCGTTCAAGCGGCGAGGGGAGGATCGCGTGGCCGTGTGTTATTTCGGAGATGGAGCGACGAGCCGCGCCGATTGGCATGAGGGGTTGAACTTCGCGGCCGTCCAACGACTGCCAATCGTCTACATCTGCAACAACAATCAATATGCCTACTCGACGCCGCTTTGGCGACAGATGGCCGTGCCGAACGTCGCCGATCGGGCCATCAACTACGGGATCCCGGGGGAGATCGTGGATGGCAACGATGTTTTGGCTGTCTATGAGGCGACGGCGCGCGCGGTGGAGCGCGCCCGGCGAGGCGAGGGGCCGACGCTCCTCGAATGCAAGACCTTTCGCATGACGGGACATTCGGCGCACGACGATGCCTTCTACGTCCCCAAGGAACTTTTCGAGGAATGGGCGAAGAAGGATCCGATCGCACGCTTGAGCGAGTATCTCACGGCACGCGGGATCGCGACGGAAGCGGAGCTTCGAGACGTGGAGGCGCGGGTCCTGCGCGAGGTGGATGAGGCGATCGCGTGGGCTGAGCAAAGCCCCTATCCCGATCCAGAGGAGTGCCTGGAGGGAGTGTACGCCCCTCCAGCATGACGATCTGGCGAATTCCACCTTCGGACGCCGTGCCAGGCCCGCGCCTGCTGTTGGTGTCTGGTCAGAAATACTTCTCCCCAAAACTCGGAGGCTGCTCGGCGATGCGGACGTTGACGCAGGCGGGCCGGCCGCACGCTCGCATGCGTCGGAGCGCGGGAGCGATCTCCTCAGGCCGTTCGATGAATTCCCCATATCCGCCGAGCGCTTCGACCACGCGGTCGTAGCGCGTGGGCTGCAGTCGCGTCGCCACGGCCCGCTCCTCCCCATAGAGCGCGATTTGCGGACGGCGAATTTGCCCCCAGGCCGCATCGTTGCCGACGACGGACATGATCGGCAGGTGAAAGCGCACGGCCGTATCGAACTCGAAGCCGTTGAAGCCGAAGGACCCATCGCCGAAGAGAACCAGGACGCGCTTATCCGGATGCGCCAGTTGCGCGGCGATGGCGAAAGGCACGCCGATCCCCAAACAGCCGAAGGGGCCCGGGTCCATCCACTGTCCCGGCCAGTGAACGGGGAGCACTTTCGCGGCCAGCGAGACGATATCCCCCCCATCTCCGATGACGATCGTCTCAGGGTCTACGAACTCAGCCAGCTCGCGACACAGACGGAGCGGATCGATCGGAACAGCATCGGAATGAAGGCGCGGCTCCCAAGCCCGCTGCTGCTCCAGTTCGGCCTCGCGCAGCCGATCCCGCCAGGCCGTGAAGCGCAGCGCGGGATATTCGGCGCGCACGGCCTCATCCATCAGCTCGAAGATCACGCGGAGATCGCCGACCAACCCTACGTCGGCCGAGCGATTCTGTCCGATGACTATGGGATCGAGATCCATCTGGATGAGCTTCGCATCCGCCGGCAGCTCGCGTCCGAAGTTGAGGCGAAAGTCCAAGGGGGTTCCGGCGAGGATGAGCACATCGGCCTGCCGCAGTGCCCGGCGTCGCGCGTGGACAAAGAGCTGAGGCGAATCAGGAGGCAGAGCCCCGCGTCCCATGCCGTTGGTAAAGGTCGGCAGATGGAGCCGCTCCACGAACCGCGCGAGCGCTTCGTGAGCTCGGGACCAACGCACGCCGCTGCCGGCGACGAGAACGGGTCGTTCGGCCTGTGCCAGTAGCGCGAGCGCCTGTCGAATGGCCTCGGGTCGAGGGCGAAGCTCCTGAGGCTCTCGCCCCAAGTGGGGAAACCGCACCGATTTCTCCGAGACCTGATTCATCAAAATGTCCACCGGGATTTCCACAAAGACCGGTCCAGGAATCCCCGCCATCGCGTGGCGCAGAGCGACGTCGATCATCTCCGGGATGCGATCGGTATGCAGCACCTGCCCCGCCCACTTCGTGATCGGGCGCATCACGCTGACATGATCCATCTCTTGCAACGAGCCCTGGCCGAGCTGAAAGGAAGGGGCTTGCCCCCCAATGACGAGGATCGGACTACCTGCCCGGAAGGCATTCGCCACACCAGTGACGCTATCGGTCACCCCAGGTCCGGTCGTCACGACGGCGACGCCCGGTTTCCCCGTGCAGCGCGCCCAGGCATCGGCCGCGTGCACGGCAGCTTGCTCATGTCGCAGATCAACGAGGCGAATCCCTTCCTCCACGCACCCGTCGTAGATCGGCAGGATGTGTCCCCCGCAGAGCGTGAAGACGACCTCGACGCCCGCCGCTTTCAACGTCTTGGCGACTAGTTGCCCCCCGTGAAGATCCATCCCCTCACCCCCTACCGAAGGATCTCCTTAGCTCCGTCATTCTACTACGCCCTGCTCCCTTCCCAAAGGCTGCGCGACGACCTTCCCGGCGGAACAAGAGGGGACATCCGGTCAGCGGCGCGCGAAAATTCCGACCTTCGCCGTATTGACCGAACGCGCGACTTGTCCTACGCTCCTAGCGAAATCCGGCATAGCCGAAGTAGGCAGAGATTAAGCAGGAGAGGTCACAATGGCGGTATCGAAAGTCGTCTTCACGCTCAAGGAGGTGGCGGAATATCTGAACGTGCATCCGGACACGGTTCGCCGCTACGTGAAACGGGGGGAGCTGCCGGCCTTCAAGATCGGCACGGACTGGCGATTCAACAAGGAATCCATTGACCAATGGCGAAAGGCGCAGGAGGAACGCTACCGTCGCGCGCTCCAAGTCAAACGGCGCTCCTCAAAGAGCGATTTTCAGAAACCAAAGAAGCGTTCGACGAACGCATAAGGGGGATGATGGGCGATCGTCAACGAGCATACGCGAGCACAGGGCCTCTCGGGGGAGGCGTGGGGCGAATTTCCCTGAAGATGCGCCTGCGAGCGACGTGGAGCGGACGCCTCGTGCTCAGCCTCATCGGCCTTCTGATCCCGACCTCCTCGGCGATGGCCGAACGGTACTACTTTCGCCGCTACACGGCGACCGAAGGACTCTCGCAGGCCGCTGTGCAAGCACTTTATCAAGATCGAGCGGGATATCTTTGGATCGGGACGCAGGCGGGGCTGAACCGATATGATGGAGCGTCCTTCACCGTCTACGGTCCAGCCCAAGGGCTCGCGCAGGATTGGATCAACGCCATCGTCGAGGATGCGCACGGGCGCTTGTGGATCGCGACCTTAGGAGGCGTGTTCGTTTGGGATGGGCAGAAGTTCCGTTCCTATACGACGTCGGACGGACTGGCCGACAATCGCGTCATAGCATTGGCAGTGGATCGAGAGGGGGGGATTTGGTGCGGGACCCACCGAGGGATCAGCCGCTACGACGGTCAACGGTGGCGCACATACACGGTGGCGGATGGGCTTCCCGACCCGCGCGTCACCGTGCTCTTGGTAGACGCGCAGGGCCGGCTGTGGGTGGGGATGGAGGCGGGACTCGCCTATTGGACGGGATCGCGCTTCGTCGCCTTCGATTCAGACGGCCTACGCGGTCAGAGCGTCCGTGCGCTTGCTGAAGATCGAGCACATCGCCTGTGGGTGGGGACGAGCACGGGCGTGCGCGTGTACGAGAAAGGGCGCCTGAGGAAGTCCTATGCTACCCCTTCCCCGGTCGTCACACTTTGTGCCGATCGTTTCGGCATCGTATGGGCGGGGACGCCGCAGGGACTGATCAAGATCGAGGACGATCGCCTCAGGACGCTCACAGCAGCTCACGGACTTGCGTATTCCGATGTGCGCGCGCTCCTGGAAGACCGCGAGGGTATCCTCTGGATCGGCGTCTTGGGCGGGCTGTATAAGTTTCACAGCCGCGCGTTCACGATCTATCGCACGGAGGATGGCCTTGGCTCCAATGTCGTGCGTCCTATCGTGCGGGATCACCGAGGCTGGCTCTGGGTGGGGACCAGCGGAGGATTGAGCCGCTTCGATGGGAATCGATGGCGAAACTTCACGCGGCGGGATGGATTGACGGACGACTACGTCTTCGCCCTTTTGGAAGACCGCCGGGGATGGTTGTGGATTGGGACGCGCGTGGGAATCACGCTCTTTGACGGTGCGCGCTTCCGGAAAGACCCGATACTCTCTCGCATTGGCCTCACGGTCGCCCTCGCTCAGGATCACGCGGGCGCGATCTGGATCGCGACCTTGTCCGGGGGCGTCTTCAAATGGGTAGGATCACGCCTGGAGTCGGTTCAGGTCGAAGGTCAGACGTTCTCCAACGCGCGCATTCTCGTGGATCGGCGCGGATGGGTGTGGATCTCCGGGGATCGAGGGCTCTCGCGATGGGATGGCCGCAACTGGCGCACCTATACGACGCGCGAGGGATTGGCGAGCGATCAACCGTACTTTCTCTGCGAGGATGCGCGCGGGAACCTCTGGTTCGGATACCATTCCTCGCATGGGGTGACGCGCTTCGACGGAGAGACGTTTCGGCACTATACGACGCGCGATGGGTTGACCAATGATGCTGTGTATTCGCTCGGCGCGGATCGTCGGGGGAACATCTGGATCGGCACAGCGCGCGGCGTCGATCGTTTCGACGGCGTGACATTCGTCAACTACGGCGTAGAGGAAGGATATGCGGACCCGGAATCGAATGCCGGGGGATTTTGGGAGGACGCCGACGGCACACTCTGGTTCGGGACGATGGGTGGCTTGAGCCGCTACGACCCCCGGTTCGATTTAACGCGCGGCGATCCGCCATCCCTTCTCTTCCAAGAGCTACGACTCGGCGCTCGATCCTTCCCCACGACGACGCGGGCGAGCCTCCACCGCCAAGAAGTCGATTATGCGGATAATAGCTTGATCGCGCGGATCGCAGTCCTGTCGTTTCTCAATGAACGCCAGGTGCAGATCGAATATCGGTTGAAGGGTCTCCAAGATGAATGGGCGCCCCTGGAAGGTCGGGAGTTGCGCGTCCCCAACCTGCCGCCAGGTTCTTACATCCTTCAGGTGCGCGCCCGAAAATACCAAGGAGCGTGGTCACCACCGCTTTCGTTCGCCTTCACGATCCGCGCCCCGTTTTGGCAGAAGTGGTGGTTTTGGGGGATCGTGGGGATCGGGCTGACGGGCTTGCTCTACGGAGGCCATCGGTGGCGCACGGCGCGCATTCGACGCCGAGCGGAAGAGCTGGAGCAGCAAGTCACCGAGCGCACGCGTCAGCTCGTGGAGAAAGCGGAAGAACTGGAGGCATTCGTCTACACGATCTCGCATGACTTGAAAGCTCCCGTCATCTCCCTGCAAGGGCTCGCGAGCCTGCTTCAGGCGGAGCTGGGAGGGAACCTCTCCCCGAACGCCGCCTTCTACCTAGAGCGAATCCAAGCCAACGCGGAGCAGATGCAGCGACTCATCGCCGAGCTACTGGAGCTGTCGCGCATCGGGAGGTTGCGGGAACCTCGCCGTTCGGTCCCTATGCGAGAACTCGTCGAGGAAGTGCTCGCCGAGCTGCACGGACAGATCGAACTCAAACAGGCGCGCATTCGCATCGCCGACACGCTCCCGACGGTCATCGGCGAGCGCATGCGCCTTCGCCAAGTCTGGGCGAACTTGATCTCCAACGCGCTGCGCTTCTCTCGCCCGGAGGTTCCTCCGGAGATCGAGATCGGCGCGCGCGAGGAACAAAAAGGCATCGTCGCCTTCTTCGTTCGTGACAACGGCATTGGCATTGCGCCTGAACACCAGGAGAAGGTCTTCGAGATCTTCTACCGCGTCGCGGGCAAATATCACGACGATGAGGGCACGGGTGTCGGACTGGCGATCGTGAAACGGATCGTCCAAGCCCACGGAGGGCGCGTTTGGGTCGAATCCGAAGGGCTCGGAAAGGGGAGCACGTTCTGGTTCACGCTTCCCGTCGTCCGGGAGTCACCGAACGCGATGGAGCCGGTTCCCTCTGTGGAAAGTCCGAGCGGACCGACTTCTTCGGAGCGGAGGAGGAGCAGATGAGACCGATCGTGATCCTGCTTGTCGAGGATAATCCTGATCACATCTTGCTCATCAAGCGAGCGTTGGAGGTGAACAACGTCCTCAACGAGGTGCGGGTCGTCGAGGATGGGCAGGAAGCGCTCGATTATCTCTACCGCCAGGGGAAATACACCGATCCGGAATCGGCGCCCCGTCCGGGGCTCATCTTGCTCGACATCAAGTTGCCGAAAGTGGATGGGCTAGAAGTCCTGCGGAGGATCAAGAACGATCCCACCCTGAAAGTGATTCCCACCATCATGCTGACCAGTTCCGAACAAGAGGCCGATGTCCTGCGGAGTTACCTGAATGGCGCGAATTCCTACATCGTGAAGCCCATTCGGTTCGACGATTTCGTCCAGAAGGTGCGAGAGCTGAAGCTCTACTGGATCCTGGTCAATACGCTCCCTCCAGAGTCCGCCTTTCTAGGGCCGACACCGTAGGAAGGGAATCCGTCACTCCTTCAACGCAGTAAGGTGACGGGACGCAGGCTTAGCAGAGCTCGGAGGCCGGCCGAGCTCTCCGCGAAGCCTCCGCGGTGTACTTCCTGAAGGCAGAGGAGGTCGAAATGCGGGAGGAGGAATCCAGGGATTTAAAAGAATGGCCCTTGACCACGGGAGCACCATCAGGATATCGCATCCTCTTAATCGAGGATGATCCCGACCACCGGATGCTCGAAACGCGGGCCCTGAGGGAACGATTGGGCTCGGAGACCGTCATCGCAGCGGTGGCGACAGCCACCGAAGGCCTGAGCGCATTGGAACGCGAGACCTTCGACATCGTGCTGGCTGATTATCGAACGCCCGGGATGGACGGCCTGGAGCTTCTTCGCACGATACGAGCTCGAAAGTTGGATATGCCGGTGATTCTGATCACGGGACTTGGCAACGAACGCATCGCCGTAGAAGCCCTCAAGCAGGGAGCGACCGACTACGTGATCAAGGAGGCAGGATATTGGGAGTTACTCCCTTCTGTTGTCGAGCGAGCGATCCGGGCATCGTACGTGAAGCGTCGGATCGAGGAGGCTCAACGTCGTACGGCGGCTCTGCAGGAACTGGTGCAGACGATGAGCCGCACGCTCGATTTGCAGGAACTGCTGCAGATCCTCGTTCGGAAATGCGCCGAAGTTTTTCGCGTGGAACGGGCCACGGTGTACGTGCCGGATCGGGACCTGGAGCGGATCCTCGATGTCGTGACGTATGATGCGAGCCTGGGACGCCCCGACCTGCTCCAATCGCTGAGAGGGAAACGGATCACCGAACTCCCTATCCGATGGAAGCTGCAGGAGACCTTCGGCCCGCTGATCATCCCGGATGCGACGCAGAGCGACCTCATCCCTGCGGAGATCGTGGAATCCCTTGGCCTCCGCTCCATCCTGGCCGTTCCCCTTTGCGTTCGAGAGAGACCGATCGCCGCGCTCTTCTTGAGCACGGCGCAGCCAAATTTCTTCACGGCGGAGGACGCGGCGTATGCTCAACTGATCGCCGAACATGCGGCTGTCGTGCTGGAGAACGCGCGCCTTTATCAAGAGGTTCGACAGCGACTCTTCGAGCTGAACGGACTCTATGAGATCGCGCGCCTCTTCGGTATGGTTCGGAACCCGCGCGAGGTTTACGGGGAACTGACGGAGCTGATCGCCCGTTTGATCGGCGCAACGCGATGCGTGATCGCCACCTATGATCCGACAACTCGAACGCTGCGTGCGGAGCTCCCCGGGTACCGCGTCGAAGACGTGCTGGCGGAAACTACCTCCTACGTCGTGAGCGAAGAATTGCAGGTCTTTTGGGACTTGCGGACGCGCGGCCCCTTCATCGCCAATCGCCTGGAAGAAATCCCCCGTCCCTTGCAGCCGCTCGCTTCGAAGTTCGGTGTCGAAAATCTCCTGGCCGTCGCCATGCTCGCCGAGGGGAGGACAATCGGCGTCATCTATGCTTTGGATAAGCCCGGTGGGTTCACGCCCGAAGACGCGCGCGTGCTCGGGATCTTCGCCAATCAAGCCGCCCAGGTCATCCAGAGCGCACGCCTTTATGAGGAGATCGCCCGCTCCGAAGAGAAGTATCGCAACTTCTTCGAGAACGCGATCGTGGGCATCTATCGGAGTACGCCTGAGGGACGCGTTTTGATGGCAAATCCCACGTTAGCGCGACTCCTGGAATACCCGAACGTGGAAGCGCTCTTGGCTGTCCCGGCTCATGAGATTTGGGCTCATCCGCAGGAGCGCGAGCTGTGGCGTCAGCACCTTGAGCAGCACGGAACCTTCGAACACGAATACCAAGTTCGGACCCGCACGGGGCGAAGACGCTGGGTGCACGACGTCGCGCGCGTCATCCGCGATGCCGAGGGACGCGTGCTCGGTTATGAGGGGGCTCTCCTGGACGTCACCGAATTGAAGCGGGTGGAGGCCGAGCGCGAAGCGATGCTAGAGATCACGCAAGGCGCCACGACGATCGTAGACCTCGACGAGCTGTTCTCCATGGTTCATCAAGCCTTGAAGCGCGTGATCCCGGTGGAGAATCTCTTCATCGCGCTTTACGATGCGCAAACCGGATACTTTCATTTCCCCTACTTCGTTGACCAATATGATGCGCCGCCTCCTCCCCTGCGCTTGGAGAAGACGGCGACGGCTTACGTATTCCGGATCGGGCAACCGCAACGGCTCACGCGGGAGCGCTGCCGCCAGTTGGTCGAACAAGGAGAACTGGAGATCGTGGGGACACCCGCAGCCTGTTGGATGGGCGTACCGCTGCGCACGCCGAGAGAGACGATCGGCGTGCTCGTCGTCCAACACTATGAGGACGAGCAGGCCTATACGGATCGTGACCTGGAGTTCTTGGCCTCCGTCGGGAATCACCTCGCCGTGATCATCGAGCGAAAGCGCGCGGAGGAAGCCGAGCGACGCGCGCGCGAACGCCTGGCGCGCATCTACGATCTGGTCACTCGGTTCCAGCGACAGGAGCTGTTCGATCACGCAGTCCGCACGCTCGCCCAACTCTTCGAAGTCGAGTATGCCCTGCTCGGCGTGGCGGAGGAGGGGGGCACGCGGGTGCGCGTATTGGCCTTCTATAGCGAAGGGGAGCTTCGGAATAATTTCTCTTACGCGCTGCGCGGCACGCCATGCGAGGACGTCATGTCGCGGGCCGAGTGGTGCGCATATCCACGCGGCGCTTGGGAACTATTCCCCGAGGACGAGATCCTGGCGACCCTTCGCATCGAATCCTATATCGGTGCGCCAATCCTTGGCAGCGACGGCGCCGTCCTCGGCATCATCAACGCCTTCGGGAAACGCCCGCGAGCGTTCACCGAAGCCGACGCGCACCTGCTGCACATCGTCGGCCAACGCATTGGGAGCGAGATCGAACGGCTCCGTGAGGAGGAAGCCCGGCTGAAGTTACAAGAGCAACTTTACCAAGCGCAGAAAATGGAATCCATCGGGACGCTCGCCGGAGGCGTCGCTCACGATTTCAACAACATCCTCACGGGGATGATCGGATTTGCCGAACTGGCGCTCATAGAGCTAGGGCCGCGCCACGAGATCGCCGAATACCTGCGCCACATCCTCTCGCTCGGGGCACGCGCGCGCGATCTCGTGCGACAACTCTTGCTCTTCGGCCGCCCCTCTACGGGCGAGCAAGAGAAGTGCGATCTTCACAACTTTCTCAGCGAGTTCATCACCTTGCTCCGGCGCACGCTGCCGGAACACATCGAGATCGAGCTGGATCTGCCACAGGAAGCGCTTCTCATCGAAGCCAACCCACCTCAGCTCCAACAGGTGCTCCTGAACATCGCTATCAACGCGCGAGACGCCATGCCGACCGGTGGACGCTTGCGTATCGAAGCGCGCGCCGTAGATGTCGAAGCCCCGGCTGTCCCCCATGTTCGACCAGGGCGCTTCGTACGGCTGACGCTCAGCGATACCGGTTCCGGCATCCCCCCGCACATCCTGCCCCACATCTTCGAGCCGTTCTTCACCACCAAGGAGGTCGGCAAGGGAACGGGTCTGGGACTGGCCGTCGCGTACGGGATCATCAAGGCGCACGGCGGATGGATTGACGTCGAGAGCGAGCTGGGGTGCGGGACTCGGTTCCATCTTTATCTCCCCGCTTCCGCCTCTCGACCTGTCTCCGGCGAGCCCTCGCTCGAAGAAGGGGAGCTTCCGGGTGGGCATGAGACCATCCTTTTGATCGAAGATGAGCCCGTCGTCCTCGAACTCGGACGACAGATGCTCCAATCACTCGGATATCACGTCCTCACCGCACGCGATGGCCAGGAAGGCGTCATCCTCTACACGGCCTGGCATTCGCAAATCGATCTCATCCTACTCGATGTCGTCATGCCGCGCATGAGTGGGCATGAGGCGTTCCATCAACTGCGCCGCATCAATCCGAAAGCGAAGATCCTGCTGATCACCGGTTATAGTCCGGAGCACGCCGCCGCCGAATTGCTTGCTCAAGGGGCTCTGGGCGTCGTGCAGAAGCCCTACGAGCGAAGGGAACTAGCCCGAGCCGTGCGCCAGGCGCTCGACGCAGAGTTCCCCTTGCCATGACGCGGGCACCTCGCGTCGCGCGAGGTGCCCGCGATAGACGTCACTCTTGCGGCGGAATCTGAGGCCCAGACTGCGGTCGTGGCAACGGTTTGCGAGGCAGCTTCTCATCGCGCATGGCCGCGTGATAGACGAACGAAGCCATGATCACGGCCGCTTGCATCAGATCGCCCGGCAGGAGCCGATCGTAGACGTCCATATTCGTATGATGGGTGCGCGTGCTATAGTCGATGGGATCTTGGATGAATTGAAAGGCCGGGATTCCTACAGCATCGAAGGCGAGATGATCGGTGCCGCCTGTGCCGCGAATCGTCACCGTCGTCGCCCCCAGATCATGGAAAGGGCGCAGCCAAGCTTCGAAGATCGGTCGCACGGCGTCGTTGCCCTGTAGATAAACGCCACGGATTCGACCCGTCCCATTGTCCAGATTGAAATAGACGGAGATCTTCGCATGATCGGGCTTCAACTCCATCGTGCGCGGATTGCCAAAATACTTCTCCACATAAGCGCGCGAGCCCAGCAACCCTTGCTCTTCCCCCGTCCAGAGGGCGACGCGGATCGTGCGCCGCGGTTGGACGCCGATCGCTTTGAGAATCCGCACAGCTTCCATGACGACGGCCGATCCGGCGGCGTTATCGGTCGCTCCCGTACCCGCATGCCAGGAGTCCAGATGCGCGCCCAGCATGACGATCTCATCCTTGAGCCGCGGATCGACGCCTGGGATCTCCGCCAGCACGTTGTAGCCCTGCGTGTCCTCGTCATGGAATCGAGTCTTGACGGTGATCTCCAGTTTCACGGGGATCTTCTTCTCCAGCAGGCGCGCGATCCGCGCATAATGCTCGATGGCGACGACGAGCGAAGGCACGCTCGGCTCGGCATTCATTCGATAGGATCCGCCTCCGGTGACGAAGATCGTTCCGTGCTCGCCGCGACTTGGCTCCAGCACAACGGCCACGCCTTCCTCACGGAGGAATCGCTGAATTTTTTCCTGTAGGGCGCGCTGAGCGCGCAGCTCCTCTCGTTGCGCTTCCATGGGAGGACGCGCGCCCGGCTCCGGAGCCTGTGCCAGACGTCTCAAATCCTCCTCACTATGCCGCCGCGCATCCGGCTCAAAGCGCGTGACCGCTTGACGCGGTGGCTGCAGCATGACGATAGCTCCCTTGAGCTTCCCTTTGTAGGCGGCGAAATCCTCTTCCGAGCGGAGCGCGACTAACACCGGAGAGCCCACCACCGTTTCCTCAGTTCCCGGCGTCCACGCCTTCGGATAGGCGATGATCGGCATGTACACTGGCTCGAGCATCTCAATGGAGAACCGCTCGACCGACCACCCGCGTCCGAAGGTCCCCCAGGGTTCCAGCCGAGCATTCGCGAGCCCCCACTCCCTGAACTTCTGACGCGCCCATTCGCTCGCGGCCTTCAAATTCGGAGAGCCCGTCAACCGCGGCCCATACACGTCCGTCAGGTAACTCGCGATTTCCATAACCTTGGAATTCCCGAACCCCTCCTGCTTGATCCGCGCGATCGCTTGCAAGTCTACCGGCTCTTCGGCTCGAACCAATGGAGGGATGACCAACAGCAAAAGGAGAAACGCAGCAACATGACGTCTCATATGCTTTCCTCCCTTCGTCGTAGCGTCACCTCCTGCAGCCAGGCAGAAATACACAAACCCACGGGAAAAAGCAAGGGGTGACCGACACTCACGAACGTTCTGGGGAATCTGACGCTGTCGCGCGCTCAGGAGCAAGGAGCGAGAACTCCGCGGGGTGGAACTCGCTCGCCTCGCCCCGTCAGCAAACCGATCCCATGTTCCTGAACAGCGGCGACCGTATGCTGATCAATCCGCAAGCCAAAGACGTAGACCAAATAGGGACCTGGCACTCCAGCCGTTCGAAGCCGTTTCTGCCATCCCGCAGACTTCATGCGCTGCGCCCAATCGCGCACGACGCGACGACTCAACCGCGTCTTGACCTCAACGATCACCCAGATCGCCTCGCCCGCTGGATCCTGAACGGGGACGACAATGTCGATCTCCCCATCCAAGAAGAGCGTAGACGGCTCATCCAGAAGACGATACCCCTTCTCCTCCAGCACCATGAGGAGCACACTTTCGGCTTCTTCTTCAATCGTCGCCCCTAGCGCTCTCTGAAACTGTCCCATCTCCTTAATGGCCACTTCTACACGCTCCATCCGCTCCTCCGTCCGCCGCTGC
>JAUQQC010000006.1:0-143232 GCA_030550025.1 Acidobacteriota bacterium
CTCGCCAGAAGAGGAGGATCGAGAGTAGCCGAGGGTGATCGAAAAGCGCCCAATTCTCCATAAGGCCCCGAATGCGCCTGAGAGCGAGTCCCGGTGAAGACACAGCCCGTTAGGCGACCGCGCGCACGTTTGAAGAGTGCGATCCCCGGTTATCCCATCCGATGGAGCTCCCTGCGCGCACCTCTGGAGCTCGCTGCCGCTTTCCCCAGGCTAAATTCTGCAAGCCCGCGCGTGCTGGCGACCGAGCCTCGCCGAGGGCGAGCCGTAAAGCCGGCTCCAAAAGGAGGCGATCCATCCGCTCCTCCCCCCAAATTTTTCCTCGGGAAGTGAACTTTTCCTTGACAAACCGAGGGACCCTATGTAATATAAGCGCCGGATTGCTTCTCAACCTCAGGAAGGAGGATGGTTATGAGAAAAGTGATGGCAGGGATGGGGCTTCTGGGTATGCCCCTTCTATCGCTTGGGGTGAGTGCCGTGCCTCAGCTCATCTTCGTGATCGCGTTGCTTCTCGGAGGCGGAAATCTCACAGCAGGTGCGACGACGATCTTCACGGCCATTGTGGGGATAGCCGGGTTTATTGGGGTTCTTGGAATAAACCCGCTCTTGGGGGCTTAAAGGGGCACGGTGAGTGGTGGATTTTTCAAGCTTTCCGTAAATGGAAAATCTCTAAAGGAGGAGGGTTATGAAGAAGCTGGTGACAATGGTTTTGGCTTTGACGTCCGTCTTGGGCTTTTCGCTGGCTGTGATGCTGCCGAGTGCGCTTGCCGTCGGCTTCTTGCTTGAAGCGGTCGGCATAACGGTCGTCTCGAAGCTGATCTCGGCGCTCGTGGCCCTTGCGTTCGTTTTCCTTGCGCTTAACCCGATTATCGCGTGAGCGCGATAGGTGGGAACGAGAGGGGAATTTTTCGAAATTTTTGCGAAAAGGAGGGTGCTTATGAAGAAGTTGATCGCTTTGGGTTCTCTGTTGGGTCTACCTACAGTCCTCAGCGTTGGACATACGCTGCCGGGGATTATGACGATTCTCCTTTTTTCGCAGGCTCCGGCAGGAGTTTTTTCCACCCTGAATATACTGGCATTGGGGATCACAAGTTCTCTGTTCAGCTATTTCGTCTCGAGCGCTTTTGCGCCGACTGCTATTAGCAACTGGATCATTGGGTTGTAAGCAGGAAGAACGAGACGAAAGGAGCAGGGGCCGGATCTCCGGTGAGCGTTGAAGGTCATTAGGGAGCAGTGTAGCCCACTGCTCCCTGTGACCAAGTATGTGATAAAAAAGGAGGAGGATATGGAAAGAGGGCAAAGAGGACAAATAACTCTCTTGGTGTTTCTTCTGCTCATTTGGATCGCCTTTGTCGCGTTGGTTGGAATACCCTAGGATTCCACTGAGCACCCTGAGCGATCGAGAAATCGTTCAGGGTGCTCATTGAGCGGAGTCTCCACAGGAGACTTTAAGGTGGGGGGGAAGCTCGAGGGTATACCCCCACCATTTTGGTAGTCGTGGTGATTGCCTCTGTTGTCTCTTCAGAAGTCCTCTGATCGGGCTTGTCAGTAAAGGATTCATTCCCGCGGCTACCCTGAGGTGTGGGAGGTTCGCTCAGGGACTGCCGGCGCTGTTTCATCGAGCGAGAATCTCCTTGACATAGATTAGGTTTGCTGATACACTGCGGGCTGTCGGCGTGCTGTGGAGGTGATTTTTTCAGTGAGGGGAGGCGTTTATGAGAAAATGGCAGGCGCTCGTTTTGACGTTTGGCCTACCGCTTCTCTGGCAGAGCATGACGGTTTTCGTCCCAGGCGTTATCAGCATTATTCTCCAGCTTCTGAACCTGGGCGGGGGGGGATTGAATTTCATTCAACTCCTGGCCATTGTCGCCGGGGTCGTCACGGCCTCTGGTCTTGATCTTGGGCTGGGGCTTTCGGGATTGGTGCTTCCGGCTTCCGTCTTCGTCTTCGTGCTCTGAGGAGGCGAGCGATCGGTTTGTCATTGGAGGGAGAAGCTATGAAGAAATGGGCACTGTTGGCTCTTCTTGGTGGATCGTCTCTTTGGACTCTTTCGACACTTGCGATCCCGCATCTGGCCCTCATGCTTTTGGCCTTGATTTTGCCGGGGGCGGTCTTCTCTAATCCGGCTTTGATCGTCATCTTCGTCCTGCCGCTCATTTTGATTGCTATTTTCGGGGAATCGAATACGCTCCTGTTCCTCCTGTAGCTGAGACGGTTGCTCTCGCATCGGGGTCAGTTACCGAACGCCACGGAAGGAGAGGCGGTGAAGAGGGCAAGGACCGAGCCGCGCGAGCGCGTCCCGATGGGCGGGCGTGCCGTAGCCGACGTGTTGGGCGAAGCCGTAGCCAGGGTAAAGCTTGTCGTATTCTCGCATCAAGCGATCGCGTGTGACCTTGGCGATGATCGAAGCGGCGGCAATGGAGACCGAAATTTGGTCTCCCCGGATGAGGGCGCGGTAGGGGATTCCAAGATCGTCGAGCTTGACGGCATCAATGAGGAGGAAATCGGGGCGAGGGCGAAGCCCTTGGATCGCCTGCTTCATGGCGAATTCGGTGGCGCGAAGGATATGGATGCGATCAATCTCACGCGCGTCCACGATTCCGAGCGCGATGGCTCGGGCCGTCTCTCGGATCGCTCGAAAGAGCTGCTCTCGACGGCTTGAGGAGAGGCGTTTGGAGTCATCCAGGCCGTCGGGGAGGCGATCGAGATCGAGGATCACCGCAGCAGCGACGACCGGCCCGGCCCAGGCCCCGCGTCCGACCTCATCCACGCCGGCGATGAACCGATAGCCGAGGCGGTTGAGTTCTCGTTCCAGAGCCGCCGTGCACGTTTGCGGTCTTTGTCGTCGCATCCTGTGCCTTAATTATTCCGGGTCCTCACAGAAGGTCAAGAGCAGCGGAAGGTCCAAATTGAGCCTGGGGTGAGTGGGCCGTGTTGAAATGAACCTTCAACTGCATGAAGCCTGCGTCAGCGGGGCTCGCGTGATGCTCTGGGCTGAGCGCGCTCCTTTCGGGTTCATGTGGTCCTCGCATTCCGATTCTGCCCTGGCGCATCATTGGAAGCATGGTGAATCGGGCTCAGGATTGGTTTCGGCAAGCCGAAATTGATCTGGAAGGAGGCGGAAGCAGCTCGTCACGCTGAGCGGCATGAATGGGCGTGTTTCGCGGCTCAGCAGGCGGCCGAGAAGGCGGTGAAGGCCCTTCATATGCACCTGGGGCAAGAGGCATGGGGGCGTGTCGTTGCACGACTCCTTCGGGAACTTCCTGAGACGGTGCGTGTTCCTCCTGACCTGATCGAGAAGGCGAAGGTCTTGGATAACTTCTACATCCCCACCCGATATCCCAATAGCCATCCCGAGGGGAGCCCTCATGATCACTATGGACCCTTGCAGAGCGAGGAGGCCATTCGCTATGCCCGTGAGATCGTTGACTTCGTCCGTGCTCAAATGGCCGGATCGAGAGACGGTTGATCGCGCTGTTCGCGCTTGGGCGCACGCGATGGCCGAGGCGTATTCGGAGATCGTGCGCATCGGATACATTGGATCCTATGCGCGCGGGGATTGGGGACCGGGAAGCGATGTGGATTTGGTCATCCTGGTGGAGACGTCCGCGGGGGCACTCATTCGACGGGCAGTGGATGCGCTTGATCTCTCCGTGCCGGCTGATCTCTTCGTCTACACGGTGGAGGAGTGGGAGGGGGTGCGGCCCACGCGGTTTGGGCAGATGGTCGAACGCGAAGCCGTGTGGGTTTACGTACGCGCGACGGAGCCGGGTCCCGCGTAGTGAGAATGGGAAGCTTGCGGCTCCCCAATCGAGGCGGGAGTGGGTAATCGGGTGGGCTGTGCGAAGAGGGATTCCCCCTTATCGGAAGCCGTCCATGGATTTCATGGGCTTGCGGGATTTGTGCTGCGAAAGACGCCGCCGCCCTCGGTTCCAGCATAGAGCACTTGGCGCGCGTCTAGAGCGAGCGCGAGGATCGCCGTGTTGGTCAAGCCGGTGTTGATCGGCGTCCAGCTCTCCCCTCGATCGCGAGAGCGAAAGACGCCTTGAGCCGTTCCGGCAAAGAGATGACCAGCTGCGGTGAGGATGAGCGCGCGCACATCGAGCGTGGGCAATCCGGTGCTGACGCGTTGCCATCGGGGTTTCTCTTGGATGGGCGTGCGGAAGACCCCGAGCTCGGTCGCGGCAAAGAGCATTCCATCAGGGGTCGCGACAAGCGCGCGAATCTCCCGTCCGCCGACTCCGGCCACTCCGGAAAGCCCATATCCGCTCCACTTCTGGCCATTATCCGTCGAGCGGAAGACGCCGTTGCCCGTTCCGGCGAAAAGTTGCCCATCTGGGCTTGCGGTCAGAGCGAGGATGCGGCGTCCGAAAAGCCCAGAACGCCTCCATGTCCCCCCGCTATCGGTTGAGCGAAAGATGCCGATTTGCGTTCCGGCGAAGAAGTCACCACTTGGGGCGACGAGGAGGGAGTGAACGGCCAGATTCGCCAATCCGACGAGCGTCCAGGTCTCTCCATCCCGTGAGAGGAAGAGGCCTGTAGAAGTTCCGGCCAGGAACGTCCCCCCGCGCGTGGCCGCCAGCGCCAATCCTTCGACGCGTGGGAGCGTGCGCCGATAACTCTGCCCCTGATCGCGGGAGAGAAAGAGTCCGTTCGCGCTCACTGCGACAAGGAGCGTCCCATCCGCTCGAACGACGAGCGCGCGGGCAGCCGAAGCGATCAAGCCTTGATTCACCGCTTGCCAGCTCGCCCCTCCGTCGGTCGAGCGAAAGACGCCGGTTCCTAAGGTCCCGACGAAGAGTTCTCCCTCGTCGGTGGGCAAGATCTTGAAGACTCTCAAGCCCTCCAATCCCGTGCTCGCGCCTTGCCAAGTCGCGCCTCCGTCCGTGGAGCGAAAGATGCCGCTATTGGCCGTTCCGGCAAAGAGCGTCCCATCGGGGGCGAGCGCCAGCGCGAGGATAGTCTTATCGCCAAGACCTTCGTTGACGCCCCGGAAATGATCGGCATTGTCCGTCGAGAGGAAGACGCCGCCGCCGAGCGTACCCACGTAGATGGCGTCTTCAGGCGTGATGATGAGGGTCGAGATGTTGTTATTGAGAAGGCCGAGGTGATACGTATAGCGCCAGCTTCGCCCCTGATCGGTCGAGCGATAGAGTTCTCCATTGGTCCCGGCGTAGATTCGGCCCTGCGAATCGCGGGCGAAAGCGCGCACGTCGAAGGCGGCGACGCCGAAGTTGACTTCCGTCCAGCTTTGGCCGCCATCGGTGGAGCGGAAGATGCCACCGCCGAAGGTGCCCGCGAGGATGTACTCTTCGGTAGCGAAGAGGGCTTGCACCGAGAGACTCTTAAGCCCCGTGTTCACGGCCGTCCACGTAGCGCCGCCGTCGCGCGAGCGATAAATACCCTGGCCTGCTGTTCCCGCTAAGATGTCGCCCGCGGGGGTGACGGCGAGGCTCAGCACGTGAGCGCCGAGGGCGGCTACCAATGTCCACGTCTGGCCACGATCATCAGAACGAAAGAGGCCACCGCCAAAGGCACCGGCGAAGATCGCGCCCGTCGGGCTGGCGGCCAAGGCGAGGATTGTACCGCCTAGGGGGCCGTTCGTCTGCTCCCAGAACTCAGGCGGTGCAGGAGCCGCTTGCCGGCCCAATGGGAGAAGAAGTAGGCTGACGCTCAGAAGAAACACGCGAAAGCCCTTGCCCTTTGTTTTCATCGTCGTTTCGCCCCTTCGTCGGAATCTCTGAGACTGAATAAAGCACCGGGCGCGCTCTGTCAAGCGGAAAAATTCCGTGCAACATTTCGCCTGACATTGGGAGTCGAACCTGGTGGGATCGAAGGAGGAGGCGATGATGGGAAGACGCCAAGGGTGGGATGGCTGCACGAAGCGCGCCTTCTTCCGCGTGGCGCGCGCAAAGAGCGGTCGAGCTGTTGAGCTGAAGGGGAGAGGCGCGCTGGCCCTTCTTCTGCTTCTGGCGCTTGGGTGGGGTGCTCGTCCGATCGCGGCGGCGGAAGTCGAGCGTTTGACTCCGCGTGTGGCGATCGCCCCGGACCTTTTTCCGGCCGCCGAGGAAGCGCACGCGCTCGTGTGTTTGAGCAATGCGAACGCGGGCGCGACGGCGCGCCTTCAGCCGGGAGACGTATGGCGCGTTCTGTTCGACCGCGCGCGCCTGCTTCTGGATGGTCAGATCGTTCGTCTGCAGAGCGTCTCGGAGCAGCTGCGCGTGGAAGATTGGCTCGTGCGCGTGGATTTCCTGAGCAATGCGCTTGAGTTTCACTATCAGGGCGAGCCCAAGCCGTTTCGCTCGGAGGATCGCGTATGCGCGGAGATCGTGGTGCTCACTTCGGCGGAGGTGGGACTTGTGCGCGTGGGGTTGGTCGTTCCCGATGATCCGACGCGATACGAATTGACGTCTTCGGAACCGATCTTTGTGAGCGTCGTGGATTTTCCGACGGGGCCGCCGGGTCCCCCTGGGCCACCTGGACCGGCGGGGCCGGCCGGACCTCCAGGGCCGCCTGGGCCGGAGCGCGTCGTCATCTCGACCGAAGGAGCGCTCCCGGCTGGAGCCATCATCTTGGGGCGACCGAACGATCAAGGCATCCTCGCTTCGGGGTTCTCTGAGATCGGGCGCTCGGTCATCGAAGCGTGGTTTCCGACCTCGACCAGCAACGCACCGAGTGGGCGCAGCGGGCACACGGCCGTTTGGACCGGCACGGAGATGCTCATCTGGGGTGGGAGCACATTGATCATCGGCGGTTTCACGAACACGGGCGGGCGGTACGATCCAGCGACCGATACCTGGCGTCCGATCTCGACGGCGAATGCTCCGAGCCCGCGAAGCGGTCATACGGCCATTTGGACCGGAAGCGAAATGATCGTGTGGGGAGGGATTGGGCTTCTCGGCCCGCTCAATACGGGCGGGCGGTACGATCCAGCGACCGATACCTGGCGTCCGATCTCGACGACCAATGCGCCAAGTCCGCGAAGCAATCACACGGCCGTGTGGACCGGCACGGAGATGCTCATCTGGGGCGGCAGCGATAGTCGAGGTCCCTTGAACACAGGCGCGCGATACAATCCCGCGACCGATACGTGGACGCCCATCTCAACGGCGAATGCTCCGAGTCCGCGAAGCGGTCATACAGCCATTTGGACCGGAAGCGAAATGATCATCTGGGGCGGCGTCGGCAGCGGCGGCACGCGCACGAACACAGGCGGACGTTATGATCCGCGCACCGATAGCTGGCGGCCCGTCAGCACGACTGGCGCGCCAAGCGCCCGCAGCCACCACACGGCCGTTTGGACGGGATCGGTCATGATCGTCTGGGGAGGGATTAACAACATTGACTTCTTCGCCACGGGCGGTCGCTATGATCCGGCGCGCGATAGCTGGACGGCCACAAGTACGGCGAATGCTCCCGATGGCCGAGGTCAGCATACGGCCATCTGGACCGGTACGGAGATGCTCATCTGGGGTGGGACCAATCTCAATGGAGCGCAAGGCTCTGGCGGCCGATATGATCCGCGCGCGAACAGTTGGTCGAGCTTCACCAGCTCCAATGCTCCGAGTGGGCGCAGCGGGCATACGGCCGTTTGGACGGGCATGGAGATGATCGTCTGGGGCGGGATTGGTCCTCTCAATACGGGCGGACGTTTGGGCTTCCTCTCCTTCTACCGAAAGAACTGAGCCCCCACCTCGCCCTCCGCTTGGGGACTCCCACGTGGAGTCCCCGTTCTTTTTTTCCTCACATGGTGATCTGGAGCCTTTCCATGGGGGATGAACTTCAAGCCCGCATCGCTTTGTGCTACACTCATGCTGATGAAGCGGAAGGAGCGTCGGGCCATGCGAGGCGTTCTGGTGAGTCTCCTTCTTTGGCTGCTCGGTTTCGGAGCGAGCACATTCGGCGCGCAAGCGACGGCCGAGCGTTCGGCGGCCGAATACGTCGAAGAAGTCCAGCAGCTTTTGCGCGACGCCGGACGCGCGGACTTGGCGGAGAAAGAGGCGGCGGCGATGCGCGAGCGCGCGCGCACCTTGGCGCGGCAATATGCGGCGCGCTTGAGGGGCAAGAATCTCGATAGGGCGGAGCGCCTTCAGCTTGGCTATCTCTACTATCTGGCGGATGACGTCGAGAACCTGGTGGCCGTCTTTCGCGACCTCCTGAACGATCGCGCGTTGAGCGAGGAGGATCGGCAGCGCCTGCGGCTCTATCTCATCGAGAAGTATTGCGAGAGCGGGCGTTTGGCCGAAGCCGAGAGCGAGCGCGCGGCTCTCTCCCCGCACGCGTTCAATGCGCGGGAGATGAGGGCCGCGGCGGCGATGTACCTCGCGATCGCCTACACGCGGGCCGGGCAATTGGAACGCGCGCTTCAGGAGCAGGAGAGAGCCTATGAGGCCGCGCGGGAGAGCGGGCTCGTCCCTCTCACTTGGAAGGCGGCGCGCGCGCTGGCCGAGCTGTATCTCGCTTTGGGGAAAGGCGAGCAGAGTCGCGCGCTGCTCTTGCGGTTGAAGGAGGAGCTACAGCGGCAACTCCCGTGGGCCGAAGGCGAAACTTTGCAGATGCTCACGCGCACGATCTCGCAGATCCAGAGCACGCTCGCGCAGCTGGAGTTGATCGGTAAGCCGGCGCCGGAGATCACCGTCGTGAAATGGATCGAGGAATCGCCCGTGCGCTTGGCCGATCTGCGCGGGCGCGTCGTCGCCTTGGAATTCTGGGCCGCTTGGTGTCCCGATTGTCGCGGGTTGATCCCACATGTGCGCGCTTGGGCGACGCGGTATGAGCCAGACGGCTTGAAAGTCCTCGCCGTGACCCGGTACTATGGGTTCAACGGCCGCGAGGTCGGACGCGCATCCAAGGAGGAGGAGGAGCGATTCTTGGCCGAGTTCAAGCGCTTGCGGGAATTGCCCTATGGGACGGCCATTGACGATGGCCAACGGAGCTTCGACACCTATCACGTGACGTGGGTCCCGACGATCGCCATCATTGATCGGACAGGTCGAGTTCGCTATATCTTCACCTGGAATGAGAATCCGAGCTTGTGCGAGTGGATGATCACGCAGGTCTTGAGCGAGAGGAGTTGAGGGGGGATCGCCGATGCGTGTGATCCTGAATGGGGAGGAGCGAGAGATTCCCGATGGCCTCACCATCGCCGGCCTGATCGAACAGCTGGGGTTACATCCGGAGCGGGTGGCCGTCGAGCGGAATCGCGAGGTCGTTCCCCGTGCGCAGTGGGCGACCGTTGAAATTCGAGAGGGGGATCGGTTGGAGATCGTGCACTTCGTCGGCGGAGGGGCATGAGGCGCGCTATGCGCGCTCCTTCTTCTGGCACTCTCGACAAAGGCCGAGCACCTGCACCGTGTAGTCGAGGATGCGCCAGGACCCGGTGACCTCTTGGGGCAACGGCAGATGCTCGAGCGCTTCAGTGGAGAAATCCTCGATGGCTTGGCACCGAACGCAGATGAGATGGTGGTGGCGCGCACGATTGGCGTCATAGCGCGCCGTCACGTGCAGCGGAGTCACCTTCGAGATGAAGCCCTCCTGTTCGAGCGTCTCCAGGGTTTTGTAGACGGTCGCCAGGGAGATCGTCGGGTGCTGGCGCCGGATACGACGATAGATGTCCTCGGCGCTCGGATGCTGCGATGAGGTGAGCAGCGCGTGATAGATCGCCAACCGTTGCGGCGTCACGCTCAATCCGCGCGCGCGGCAGTGTGCGATGAACTGCGCCATCTTCGCCTTGATCGTTTCATCCCTCGCCTGCAATGTCCCACTTCTCCCAAGAATGATTTTTCGATGCTAGGGAAGATTAAAACCTAATCCGGGCGGGGTCGTCAAGAGGGGGGGGATCACGGAGTCTCGATCTCGGGCGCTTCCTCTAGCGGGGATTCTATGGGCTGCAAAGCGCGTCGGGCGAAGGTGAGGAAGCCCGTATGCCCGACCATTCGCTCAAAGGGGCGCGTCTTGCCGGGGCGCACAAGCAGATGTCGGAGGAGGATTTCAACGGTCTCGATCATCACGAAGCCTTCGGCCTGGAGTGTGGCGACCATGCGCTCGACTTGATTGAACGTGGGGGAGATCGAAGCCAGGCGGCCGCCGCCGCGAAGGGCGCGTCGGGCAGCGGGAACCCCCTCCCAAGGCGAGGGCAAGTCCAGCAGCACGACATCCACGTCCTCTTCGTCGAAGCCTTCGGCGGCATCCCGCACTTTGAACTCGACCAGATGCGCAAGCCCTGCGCGCTCGACGTTCTCGCGCGCGATCTCCAGGAATCGCGGCTCGCGATCATAAGCGTAGACTTTACCCGTCGGTGCGACGGCCGTCGCCAGAGCGAGCGTTGCCGCTCCGGAGCCAACACCGCATTCGATGACGTGCATGCCCGAGCGCACGCCCGTCTTCACGAGGATCAGGCCTGCATCCTTCGGATAGATGATCTGCGTCAGCCGTCGCACCTTCATCATTCGGTCTTCAAGGGTCGGCTCCAGCACGACGAAGGGCCGACCCGTCGAGCTGCGCACGATCTCGCCGTAGCGCTTCCCCACGACATCGGCATGACGGATCTCCCCGGCATGCGTCCCGAGTTTCCCCCCTTCGGTGAGGGAAATCAGGTAGGTCTTCCGGTCAGGCGAATAGAGCAAGACTGCGTCTCCGAGTTTGAGGCCGTCGCTCATGGAGCTGCGTTCGAGGCTCACGGATTCTCGCGCGGGAGAGCGTGGTGAAAGATGTACCCGAGCGCCTTGTAGATGAGCTTCGCCACGATGAAATTCGACGCCTCATGTCCGGGCATGGGACAGAGTTCGGTCACATCCATACCGACGATGGTGCGGTGTTCGGCCGTTTGGCGAATCAGCTGCAGCGTCTCGGTCCAGGAGAGGCCGCCTGGTTCCGGCGTCCCCGTGGCGGGGATGAGCGAGGGGTCCAACCCATCCACATCAATGGTCAGGTACACGTGTGGGCTCAGGGCGGCGATGACTTGAGGGATCCATTCGCGCGGATCCTGAAGGTCTTTGGCGAAGAACGTCGTGACGGGAAGCTGCCGTCGAGCACGCGCTTCTTCGAGCGAGAGGGCTCGGACGCCAACTTGCACGACGGGGCAAATCTCGACCAAGCGCGCCGCGACCGAGGCGTGACTATAGGGGGTGTCGTCGTATTGATCGCGCAAGTCGGCGTGAGCATCGATTTGAAGGACGGTCAGATCGGGATACCGTTCGGCGACGGCGCGGACGATCGGGCTGGTGATCGAATGTTCGCCGCCGAGCGTGCAGAGGAATTTCCCCGTCCGGAGTAATCGGCGCGCTTCGTGATAGAGCCGTTCGATAACTTCTTCGATCGGGGCATTGACCGGGGCCGGCGGCAGCGTGTGAATCCCCAGGCGATAGACCTCCGCTTCCAGCTCCTCGTCATAGAGCTCCAGATGGCGCGAGGCCTCGATGATGGCATGAGGGCCGAGCGCCGTGCCCTTCAAGAACGTCGTCGTCGCTTCAAACGGCACAGGCCAGATGAGGATGCGCGCCGTCTCCCACGCCGCGTATTCCTCGGGCAAACCGCCGAAATTGAATCGGAGTTCCGGGACGCTCATCGTCCTCTCGCCGGATGCTGCGGGCGGATATAGCCGAGGCCGCTCATGGATAATTGACGCGCAGCTCGCGCCCCATGATGAAGGTGGGGCGACGACGCAGCTTCGCCTCTCGGATCGCGCCCTGCGCCAACGCCGTCACCAAAAGCGGCATGGCAATGGTCGTATCGCAGTAGACGGTGACGGTCTGCGCCCCCTTGGCAATGGCGCCCCAACTCTGCGCCTCCTCGAAGGTCGAGCCGGAGACCGTACCGAAGTACGGCGGATCGGTGATGACCTGAATGGC
Organism: Acidobacteriota bacterium; assembly: GCA_030550025.1. Classification (GTDB taxonomy): domain Bacteria; phylum Acidobacteriota; class Blastocatellia; order HR10; family HR10; genus HR10. Next base: position 11,847 of record JAUQQC010000006.1, read on the forward strand.
ATAGTGATGGCCGCGCGCATTCGCCTTGAGCATCGCAGCGGTCGTCTCGGCCTGCGCCAGGAACTGCTTCGGACTGCCGCCGTCGAAGCAGATGATGCCCGTCTTTGGCGCTCGGCTCACGATCTGTGCGATCTCCACCACATCTTGCACGAGATCGAATTGAAAGACGGTCTTGCGTTCGACTCGGCTGACGGCCAAGCCCACAGCGATTGAGGAGTCGGCTACGGCCGGACAGAAGATCGGGACCTTCGCCTTATAGGCGGCCGTCAAGATGCCATCTTCGGTCGCGATCTCCGCCAGCTCGCGCCCCAAGAGATAGAAGAACTCGCGCGTCGAGTACGGACGGCTCAGGTCCAATTGTGCGATGAAGTTGCCGATCCATTCGTCGGCCTCGCGGAATTCGACCTCGCTGGCCAGGGTATCGTACATCCGGTCCACGAGTGCTTCTTGCAGCTCCGTATCATCCAGATTCGGACTCCCGATATAGTGGTATCGTCCGAGCGTCTCATGCAGGTCATGGAAGAGATTGGTGCCCGTCGTGACCAGGACGTCAATGAAGCGATTCTTGATCAAGTAGGCCACCAGACGCCGCATGCCGGCTGGAACCGCCCATCCGGCCAACCCCATGAGGATCGTCGCGTGATCGGCGAGCATCTTCTTCCAGATGTTGCGCGCCAGGGCGAGATTCCGCCCCTGGAAGGAGATGCCCTCCATCTTGTCGAGCAGACCGGCGACGGACCGATCCCGATCGATTTGGATCGGGCGCGTGGGTGTGGTCAGGAATTTCGTGCTCTTGGTCTTGCGAATGACCATCATAGCCGTTCATTCCAGATAGGTGTATTTTTGCGCGTATGCGCGGTATCGCTCATGGAGATCGGCTTCCTCTTGATCGGCCACCTGCCCCCGCTTGATGGCTTGAACGAGATTGCGCCGAAAGCCCTCGTGCAAGAAGGCGCGATCGTAGCGGGCGAGGGCGAGCACCTCGTCCAGGTGTTGGCCGGGGATGATCTTCTGAACGTGGAAGCCGCCATCCTCGTCAATGAGAATGTGGGCTTCGTTGAGCGTCCCCAAGAGATTGTGGAAATTCCCCATTGCCTCCTGATAGGCGCCGACCAAAAGGATCGCCAGATAGTATGGCTCGTGCGTGAAGGGGTGGACCTCGAGCACCTCTTTGACGTCCTTCACATCCACGAACTTATCGATGATGCCATCGGAGTCGCAGGTCAGATCCACGAGCGTCGCCGCTTCCGTCGGCGGCTCGTTCAACTTGTGGATCGGCATGATAGGGAAGAGGTGATCGAGGGCCCAGGCATCGGGGACCGTGCGGAAGACCGAGAAGTTGCACAGGTATTTGGCAGCCAGCAGCTTCTGCAACTCCTCGCTCTCCTCCCGGAAGGCCTTCGACTGGCGGGCGAAGTGCTCGACGCGATCCAGAATCTGCCAGAAGAGCACTTCGCCTTTGGCGCGGTCCTCCAAGTCAATATAGCCGAGGTTGAAGAGCGTCACCAACTCGTCCTTATGTTCGAGAGCATCATGATAGTATTCGCGATAATTCTTCGAGGTGATGTGATCGCGGAGATCGCGCAGCTCCAGCACGACCTGTGGATCGTCCTCGTCCACATCCGTGGGCGCGATCTCATCAATCACGGTCTCGATCTCGTCCTGCACGTTGACGATGACCATGGCGTGATAGGCCGTCAGGATGCGTCCGGACTCGGTGACGATGATGGGTTCCGGGACGTTCTCATCGGCGCAGATACTGGAGATCGTGTAGACGACATCGTTGGCGAATTCCTGCATCGTGTAGTTGGCGGAGGACTCGAACGAAGAATGGCTTCCGTCGTAATCCACGCCGATGCCGCCTCCGACGTTGAGGTACTGGATGTCCACGCCCATCTTGCGCATCTTGGCGTAGACGCGGGCGGCCTCGCGGACGGCGTTCTTGATGCGGCGGATGTCGGTGATCTGCGACCCGATGTGGCAGTGGAGCATCTTCAGCGTATCCAGGAGCCGATGTTCCCGAAGCTGCTTGATGACTTCCAACGTCTCGGTCGTCGTCAGGCCAAATTTGGCCGTCTCGCCGCCAGATTTCTCCCAGCGACCGCTGCCGCGCGAGTAGAGCTTGACGCGCACGCCTAAGCGCGGCCATCGCGCCGATTGGGCCGCCAGATGCAAAAAGCTCGCCAGCTCGTTCAACTTCTCGATGACGACGAAGGTCTGTTTGCCGATCCAGCTGGCCAGAAATGCCATCTCGATGAAGGCATCGTCCTTGAAGCCGTTGCAGACCAACAAGGACTCCGGTGGCTGCTCCAGGGCCAGGGCTGCGTATAACTCCGCCTTCGTCCCCACCTCCAGGCCGTAGTTGTACTTGCTCCCTTCCTGGAGGAAGGCCTCCACGACGTCGCGTCGCGGGTTCACCTTCATCGGATAAACGGCCAGATGCGCGCCGCGGTAATCGAACTCTCGAATAGCCTGCGCGAACGACTGATGGAGCTCGCGAATTTGGCTGGCGATGATTTGCGGGAATCGCAGCAAAAGTGGAGGCTTCAACCGGCAGCGGGAGATCAGGTGATCAACGATGGCTTTTACGTCCGCCGCGTGCGCGCCGTTTTTCGTCGGTCGGACCGTGAGGTGGCCCAACTTATTGATCCCGAAATATCCTGCGCCCCAATTTTCAATCCCATAGGTTTGGATCGTCTGCTCGGTCGAGATTTTGCTCAATTTCCGTCCACCCTCACCTCAGTTTTCCCCCCATATCCAGGCCAGATAATGTAGCAGAAATTCTCGGCCTCTGTCAAAGCCTTTTTCGGAGGCCCCTTTTTTCAAGCAAGAGATTGCTCGTGAATGACTTAGGTCTACCTTCCCAGGGTGGTGACCACACTGCGGAAGACGCCGCTCGTTGACGTCCCGGCGAAAAGTATCCCGTTGTCCGGTTTCAGAGCGAGCGAAAGGACGTTCGGGTCGGTCAGGCCTACGTTCACCTCCGTCCACGTCCGCCCTCCATCGGTCGAGCGGAAGACGCCTGCGCCATAGGTGGCTGCGAAGATGTGCCCCTGCTCGTTTGCGATCAAGGAGAGGACGAGGGCGTTGAATTGGAAGTAGCGGACCCAACTGCGCCCGAGCAGCCGATAGAGGTCGCCGTTGAACGTCCCGGCCAATACCTGGCCTTGTGGGGTCACTAGGAGCGCGGTTACGGGAACGTCATCCATTCCGGTGCTGATCTCCGTCCAGCTCGCCCCTTGATCCGTAGATCGGAAGACGCCGCCGCCGAAGGCCCCAAAGGGCCGGAGCGTCCCCGTCCCGGCATAGACATCGCCGTTGGGGGTTACGGCGAGTGAGAGCACGTAGGGATTTTTCAGCCCATTGCTCGCGCGCACCCAGGTTCGCCCACCATCGGTTGAGCGAAAGACCCCTCCCGGATTGTTCGGTAGGTTCCACGTCCCGGCGTAGAGGATGCCATTGGCGCGATCCAGAGCCAGGGAGACGACATGTGGGTTGCGCAAGCCAGTGTTCACAGCCGTCCAGGTCTCGCCCCGATCGTCGGAGCGAAAGACGCCGCTGCCCCCGGCCGAGAGGCTCCCTGTTCCGGCGAAGATTCGGCCATCCGGATCTATGACGAGGGAGCTGACGTAGGGATGGGTCAAACCCTGATTGGTTTGGGTCCATGTCGTGCCGTCATCTTCGGAGCGGAAGATGCCTCCGCCATCGGTGCCGGCGAAGATCAGGCCATCGGGGCTGATCGCGAGCGCTTGAACGGGGTATCGAGCTGGGCCACCAGTCATCTGCCAGAACGTGTCTTGAGCCGAGAGCGCGCTAAGTGGAGCCAAAGTGATCGCAAGCGCACACCACGCGAGCGTGAGCAATCGTGTCATCGGGCACCTCCTTGGTCTAGCAAGTATTTCACGGCACCTCACGGTCTCCCATGAGATACCGAAGTTCACTCGCGTTGTCAAGCCGAAATTGACGAAATCGCTCTTTAAAAACTCACGCGCAGACCCAGCTGAAGGGCGCGAGGGCCGCCCGTGCCGAAGTACTGTCCGGCTTTTAGCGTGGGTTGGCCGAAGTGAAAGACGGCCGGGGGGAGGATTTCGCCGTTCGGTCCGAAATGGCCGGCATCGAGCATGGGCGTGAATCCGCCCAGGTTGGAGATATTGAAGAGGTTGAAGACTTCGACAAGTGCTTCCACGACGTAACGCTCGCGGAAGCGAAAGGCCTTCGCCACGCGCACATCATGCGAGTGGAAGGAATCGCCAAAAGTGAAACGGGGTGGGAGAACGAGCGGAGGGATGAGGGCTCCGTGCGCATCCTCGCGTCCGGCGAATTCGCGATTGAAGCGCTCGACGAGTTGTCGGAGTTCGGCGGGACTGGTTCCGCGGCCGAGGGTATTGATCGGCAATCCGGGCAGGACGTCGCCGAAAGTTCCATCGCCGTTGAGATCAATATTGCCGCGCACGCGCGCCGTAAGCGGTGGCGGGCTGGCGTAGGCGGCGATGAGCGAGGCACGTAGTCCCCATGGCAGATCCACAATGGCGCTGACCGTCAGCCGGTGCCGGGCATCGCGATCCAGTGGCCCGCGATGGGCGAACCAATCGGTCAGATCCTCGGTGGGGAAATAGCCGGTGAGACGGGAGAGCGCGTAAGAGACCGTGAATTGGTGCCGATGCGAGAGTTGCTTTTCGAGCTTCACCAGGAGCGCCACGTAGCGCTCGCGGCCGCTGCTTTGGTAGATGCTGATTGGCCCGTTCGAGCAGAAGGCCAGGGGGTCAGTCGCCTGTGCGCCCAGGCAACGCGGGATCACTGCGCCGCCGCGGGCTTCGGCGCGATTGTAGAGATTGCGATCGGTTTGAAAGAGCGTGTGCCGGCGCAGTCGCAGGACGACGTCTGCCGCCAGTTGCATCCGATGCGGCAACTGGCGCCTGATCCCCACGCTCGCGTGCTCGGCATAAGCGACTTCCAGATTGGGATCGAGCAGATCCGAACCCGTCTTGAAGAAATCCAATGCGGTCACGCCTGATCGTCCCAGCTCCCGAAGTTGGCGCTCGAGGTCGGGGATCTGTTGGGCGAGCACTTGAAGGAACTGCGCTCCGGTGAATTTCGTCGGGATCGAGGTGAATTGCAAAGGCGCGCCAAGTGGGGGATTGATCTGATTGAGCGGTGGCAGAAGCCCCGGAATCTGCGGGAACGCGAAGGGGTTGCGGAAGAACGAGCTGCTGAGCGGCACGCGTCCAGTGCCCAATGGCCCGATGATCCCTCGTTCGGTCAGGCGCGTGACGAACAGGATTGTGTCGTAGTAGAGGCCGGCACCACCGCGGAGGACCGTCCGGCCTCGCCCCCCAATGTCCCAAGCGAAGCCGAGGGCCGGTGCGAGATTATTTTTGTCCTTTCCCGGAGGATCGAGTCGCCCGACAAGGGGGGCGAGCAAAGCGGGCTTGGACAGGTCGTGATTGAGCAAATTCGTCTCGTACTGGTAGGAGAGGCCGTAGGTGAGGGTGAGCGTGCGTCGGAGCGTCCATGCGTCTTGCCAGTAGATGCGGAAGCGATGATTGCGTCGGGCGCTTTGGGCGCGAAACGCCGGGGGTTGCGCGGGATCGCCCAGCCCGACGAACGCGACTGCGAGCGGCAGTTGGAAGATGTCCGCGAGCGTCGGCCTGATGTCCGATCGTGTGAACGCCAGCGGCATGGGGATCGTGAGCGCGCTGCGCACGGCCGGGGGCAGAGGGGTTTGCGCGACCAGTTGGTTGACCAGTCGCACGTTCCGTGGATCGTGCAGCACCACAAGCGCCGGCTCCAAAAACGCCCACTGCCCGCGCCCATTGAGGTATTCCCATTCTCCTCCCAGTTGCAGGCGATGACGTCCGCGCTGCCAATAGAGGTTGTCGCTCAACTGGAAGCGATCCACGAAGCGATCTTGAGGCGCGTTGAAGCTGTTGCCGAAGCGGATGTTGCTCCCGTCCACGCGCACCTGCGGCCCACCAAGACCCAGGCATCCGAGCTGCGTGGGCGGACATTCTCGCGCCGTCGGGAGGCGATTGCGGTTCCGAATCCGGTGGTAGCTGAAGCGCAGATCGTTGAGGAGCGTGGAGCGCGGGACGCTCACCCACCCGATCTGCGCGTTCTCATCAGCATTGCGATTGACACGCCAGTTCGAGGGGAGCGTGTTCGCCTCGTCGGGAGCGAACGTGTGATTATCATCCCGACTGTAGCGGAGGAACATCGTGTGCCGATCATTCCAGCGAACGTCCGTGCGGACGGTCGCGACCCGGCCGTCGTAGGGGCTTCGGGCAACCGTGTCGAACAAGCGGAAGCCCTCCCAACCGGTGTGGACGATCGAGAGCGCGGCGTCCTGCGTCAGCCATTCCACAGTCCCAAAGAGGAAGGCGCGATTTCGGCGAATCGGGCCGCTGAGTGAGCCGCCATATTGCGCGCGGCGAAAGAAGGGGTTCGGATTCTGCGGGTCGCGCGCGAGGACCGGATAAGCCGCCAGGTGGCGATCGCGATAGAAGAGGAAGCCACTGCCATGCCAGTCGTTGCTCCCCGAACGGGAGACGATGTTGATGGCGCCGACCGAGGTGATGCCGGTCGAGAGATCGAAGTTGAAGGTGGAGATTTGAAACTCCTGGATCGTCTCGGTCGAGAAGTTTTGCGCGGCGCCTCCGGTGATGGGATCCACGATGTTGCCGCCGTCCACGGTGAGGCGCGTCAAGGCGGCTTGTGCGCCGCCGATGGAGACATTGAAGAGGTTATTTGCCTGCCCGGGGTTGGAGATCGTCACCGAGGTGCCCGGCTCCAGCATCGCCAACTGCAGGAAGTTTCGACCATTGAGGGGCAGGGCCTCGATCTTCTCGCGCGTGATGACCCCATCAATCTTATAGCTGACGCGATCGAGCAACGACGGTTCGGCCGTGATCTCGATGACTTCGCTCTGAGAGCCGACGCGCAATGCGACATCGGCCGAGGTCGTCGTCCCGACGCGAACGAGAAGCCGCTGTACGGTCGGCGCAAATCCCGGAGCCTCGATCGTCAGCTCGTATTCGCCCGGCGAGAGATGGTCGAAGCGGTAGATCCCATCGTCGCGACTCTCGGTTCGCCGCGTCTCACCGGTGGCTCGGTTGACGAGCGTCACTACGGCATGGGGGACGACGTCTCCGCGCTCATCGGTCACCAAACCTTGAACGGCACCCGTTGGCATCTGCCCCCATCCGCGAGTAAGGAGGCCCAGGAGCAGCAACATAAGCGCCCGCAGCACGCACCGACATCGCATAGTACTCTTTCCGCATGACCGGATGTTCACTGCCGAGCAGAGTAATGAGCCTCCGAGCCTTTGTCAAGCAAAAAGATATGCCGCCAGGCCCACCTGCGATTCCTCCCATCAGTGGAACGCGAGCGCGCTCGGTGAGCATGGAACATCTCCGGAAGAAGTATCGTAAGGTGTTTGGCATGAAGACCACCGTCGCGTATAATCACAAAGAAGCATGGGCGCTCTATGGGGAGCCGAAGATCGGCGGTGTCTCTAGAGAGCTTGCCGTTGAGGTGGACGCGGGATCGGCATCGAGCGGGATGTCCATGGTGCTCGGCCACGGTTGCCGAGCGATTTGCTTTCCAGAGGCATAGGGCTTTTGGAAGATGAGAGACCAACCGCCACTCATCAGAGAGGAGGATGTGCGTGCCCTTCGGATCGATCGAGAGCGAGAGGGGGCATCGCGTCCTCGGCATCGGGCGTGGATTTGGGGGGGAATGGGGGCGATCTTAGCGCTCGGGCTTGGGGGATTCGCTCTCATGCGGTGGAAGGCGGGGCGCGGTGTCGAGGCGGTGGTCGTTACGGAGGCTGTGCGTCGGGATGGTGGGGGAGAGCGCGCGGTCCTCACGGCCGGGGGGTATGTCATCGCGCGCCAACGGGTCGAGGTCGGATCGAAGATCACCGGGCGCGTGATCGCCTTGCTGGTGAAGGAGGGGGACTTCGTCCGCCAGGGGCAGATCATCGCGCGGCTTGAGGATTCGGAGATCCGCGCCGAGCTGCATCGAGCAGAAGCCTCTTTGGTGGCGGCGCAAGTCCGCTTGGCGGAATTGGAGGCGGGATCTCGTCCACAGGAGATCGAGCGGGCGCGGGCGGAAGTCGAGCGCGCGGAGGCCGAGCTGCGAAATGCCGAGCTGAACTGGCACCGGCTTCAGCAGCTGGCCGAGCGCGGCGTCGTCGAACGACAAGCCCTCGATGATGCTCGCGCGCGATACGAGATGGCGCGCGCCGCTCACCGCGCGGCGTGGGAGAATTACGAACTCGTGCGGATTGGGCCGCGCTCGGAGCAGATCGCGCTCGCGCGTGCGGAAGTCCAACAGGCGGAAGCCGCCGTGCGCCTCTGGCGCGCGCAGCTTGAGCAGACGCTCATCCGGGCTCCCATCAGCGGAACCGTCCTCGATCGGTACGTGGACGTGGGGGAGATGGTGACCATCGGCTTCACCTCAGATCGGGGAGCGAAGCAGGCGCTTGTGTCCCTGGCCGATTTGAAGGATTTGCAGATCGAGCTGGATGTGAGCGAGGCCGATATCGCTCGCGTGGAGATCGGGCAGCCCGCGCAGATCGTCCCCGATGCCTATCCTCAGCGCCGGTATCGTGGCGTCGTCGAATACATCGCTCCGATCGCTGACCGACAGAAGGCGACGATCACGGTGAAGGTGAAGGTGCTGGATCCCGATGAGCAGTTGCGGCCGGACATGAGCGTGAAAGTCACGTTCCTCCAAAAGGGGGCGAATTCGCATGCGGCGCGATCGGTCGTTCTCGTGCCCCGAAGTGCCCTCATCGCACGGGATGGACGTTCGCTCGTCTTCGTGATCCGCGAGGGGCGAGTCGCTGCGCAGCCGGTCACCGTAGGCGAGGAGGAGGGCGGATACATCGAGGTCCTCAGCGGCCTACGCGGTGGCGAGCGAGTGATCGCCCGCGGTTGGGAGAAGCTCAAGGAGGGGGATCGCGTCAACGTTCGTCCGTGACTGGAAGGATCGAGTCGTTTTCGGGAGGCGGCGATGGGCGAGGTGATCGTTCGGCTTGAGGGCGTCACGAAAGTTTTCCGCCGGGATCATGTGGAGATCCCAGCGCTCCAAGACATCACGTTGGAGGTCGAAGCGGGGACTTTCCTCGCGCTCATGGGGCCATCCGGTTCCGGCAAGACGACGCTGCTCAATCTCATCGCCGGGTTCGACCGACCGACCTCGGGGACCGTGCGCGTAGGGGGGCTTGAGGTGCCTCGGATGAGCGAGGACGAGCTGTCGGCGTGGCGCAATCGGCATATTGGCTTCGTCTTCCAGACGTTCAATCTCATCCCCGTCCTCACGGCGTTTGAGAACGTGGAGTTGCCGCTTTTGCTGACGAAGCTCTCTCGGCGGGAGCGGCGCGAGCATGTCCGGACGGCCTTGAGGCTCGTGGGCTTGGCGGACCGTGCCGATCACTATCCGCGGCAGCTTTCGGGTGGAGAGGAGCAACGTGTGGCCATCGCGCGGGCGATCGTGACTGATCCGACGCTCATTCTCGCCGATGAGCCGACGGGGAATCTCGATGCGCATTCGGCCGAGAACGTGCTCGCCCTGCTTCGGGAACTGAACGAGCAGCTTCAGAAGACCATCTTGCTCGTCACGCACGATGCGCGAGCGGCGCGCTATGCGAAGGTCGTTCGGCGCCTGGAGAAGGGCATTTTGCTCCCGCCGGATGCGGATCGGGAAGCGCACAAGTGAGGGGATCGGGATGGGGTACGGTCGCTTCATCTGGAAGAACGGGATGCGCCATCGTCGGCGCGCTCTGCTCACAATTGGGAGCGTCGCGCTCGCGATCTTCGCGATGTTGACGCTTGTCGGCTTCGTTCAGGAGATCGATCGCAATCTCGAAGAGGCGAGCCCTTTGCGCGTGATCACCCGTCATGCCGTCTCGCTGACGAACTTGCTGCCGGCCCGCCACCGCGCGCTCATCGAGCAGGTCCCTGGAGTCGTCGCCGTCACTCCGCTGACGTGGTTCGGCGGCATTTATCGCGATCGCGCTCAGACGGACTTCGCGCAATTCGCTTGCGATCCGCAGACGTTTTTCGACGTCTACACGGACATTCGGATCTCGCCCGCGCAGAAGCAGGCGTTTCAGCAAGATCGTCGAGGGCTCCTCGTCGGTCGGCGTAAGGCGGAGAAGCATGGGTGGAAGCTCGGCGATCGGATCACGCTCAAGGGGGTCATCTTCCCCGTGGATCTGGAGCTGACGGTGCGCGGCATCTTCGAGGGCACGGCGAATCAAGAGGGCGCGGTCTACTTCCATCACGCCTATCTGGAAGAGGGCGTGAAGCGCGCCTGGGGGCTTGAGGGCTTCGCCGGGACCTATTGGATCCGCGTGGATTCGGCGGACTCCGTCCCGCGAGTGAGCGGGGCCATAGATGCGCTTTTCCAGAACACGGACGCGCCGACCCGGACGGAGACGGAGCAGGCGTTCACCCTCATCTTCATCTCGATGTTGGGGAACGTGAAGCTCTTGGTGGCGACAATCAGCGCCGTCATCCTGGCTACACTTTTGCTGGTGACGGGCAATACGATCGCGATGTCCGTGCGCGAGCGGACGCATGAGATCGCCGTGCTGAAGGCTTTGGGGTTTCGACGTCGCGCGATCTTCGGGTTACTCACGGCCGAGGGAATGCTTTTGACGTTCGTGGGGGGAGCGATTGGGGGGCTGGGGGCGCGCCTGATATGGGCTTCCGTGGATCTGGCGACATTCTCGCAGGGATTCTTCCAACAGATGGTGCTTTCGTGGACGACGCTCGTGGCGGGGATGGCAGCCGCGATCCTGGTCGGGGGGATCGCAGCGGGAATTCCTGCCGCTCTCGCTGCGCGAAAGAGCGTCATCGAGGGGTTGCGCTTCGTGGGGTGAAGGGCGTGTTGCTGAAATACAATGTGCGCAGTTTGCTCGTGCGGAGGGGAAGCACGGCGTTGACCGTATTGGGGATCGCGCTGACGACGGCGATCTTCGTCGGCGTCATGGCGTTGGCGGAAGGCTTGGAGATGGCCCTTGGGACGACGGGAGAGCCCTTGCACGTGCTCGTCCGTCGGCGCGGATCGGATTCGGAGCTGACGAGTTTCATTCCGCGCGATGTCTGGCCGATCATTCGGTACCTGCCAGGCATCGAACGGGATTCCCGCGGGGAGCCGCTGGCCTCGGCGGAACTCGTCGTCGTCATCAATTTGCCCAGGCGCGGTGAGGCGCAGGGGGTGAACGTGACCGTGCGCGGTCTCTCCCCGGAGAGCCTGGCGCTGCGGCCGCGCGCGCGAATCGTCGAGGGGCGGATGTTTCGTCCCGGGCTGCGCGAAGTTGTTGTCGCGCGCCGTCTCTCGGAGCGCTTTCAAAATTTGCGGTTGGGCGACGAGGTGCGATTTGGCAAAGGCGCGTGGCGCGTGGTGGGCCTGTTCGAGGTGGGGAATACGGCTTTCGATTCCGAGATCTGGGCCGATGTGAGCCAGTTGGCGGACGCGTATAACCGGCCCGGCTATTCCTCTTTCCTCTTGAAAGCCACAAGTGACGTGGCGTTGAGGGCGTTGTGCGAACGAATCGAACAAGAGCGGCGTTATCCCTTGCTCGCGCAATCGGAGATCGAGTATTACCGGGAGCAAACGCGCGTTGCCGGGCCGATCCGCGCCTTGGGGATGTTCCTCGTTCTCGTGCTGGGGATCGGGACGGGCTTTGCGGCGATGAATACGATGGATGCGGCCGTCACGTCCAGGGCGCGCGAGATCGCCACGCTTCGCGCGCTCGGATTTCGCCGGCGGCAGATCGGGCGCGCCTTTCTCGTCGAGTCGGCGCTGCTGGGACTGGCCGGAGGGGTGATCGGAAGCGCGCTCGCGCTCCCCTTGCATGGGCTCACGACGGGGACGGCCAATTGGGAGACGTTCAGCGAAATCATCTTCGCCTTCCGCGTGACGCCAGGGCTGATGCTCACCGGCATCGCGTTCGCCGTGCTGGTAGCAACGTTCGGGGGATTGCTTCCGGCGCGGCAAGCGGCGCGACAGGCGCCTGCGCTCGTATTGCGGGGATTATGAGCCTTACGGTTGAGCGATGGCGTCTCCCTTGTCATTGCTCCTGACTCCGGGCTATGCTTTCGACCCATCTCACCGACGAAACGCCGACTAAGGGCCTATGCATATTGAGCGCGGAAAATGGTCTGGGAGGGATCGCGAAGAGATCGCCCGGGATTGGGCAGCGCGCGGCTTCTCGTGCGAGGTGTGGGTGGATCCTCCCGATCAACGGTGGGAGGATTTCGTGCACGGCGTGGATGAGTTAGTCACGCCGCTGGATGCTCCGCTGGAGGTGGAGTGGGAAGGCGAGGTCGCGCAACTTGAGCCCGGAGATGAATGGTTCATCCCTCGCTGGACGCGCCATTCGGTACGGAATACGAGCGGGCGAACGGTTCGATGGCTCTACGGGTACAAACGCCCGTAATGGTGTACGCGCAGAGCACGGCGCGCGGGAGCCCGTAGAGGCGCGATAGTGAACGGCGCCTCGAGGCGATCCTCCTTCCATCGGGAGTTCGCGCGTGGGCGATTCGAATCGAGCTGGAGGCGAGCGCGAACGCCCCTACGTTACGACCGAATCCATTCCGCGGGTGAGCCTGCGATGCGGGCGACTCGAATCGAACCTATGTCTGCGAGCAGTGCATGGGGACAACCGCGAGGCTTGTGTCGTTCGCCTCGAACCATTTTCGGGCATCCTCGCGGCGGGCCCTCGATGACGCGAGGGAGGGGGGGATGTTTGAAAAGGAGCGCGGCATCTCTATAATGGTTTGTGGATGCGAGCATGGTGATTGATGGCATTCTCTTGGCGGCGGGGCTCTCCCGACGATTCGGGCGTCCGAAGCAACTCGTCGAATGGCGGGGGAAACCGCTCATCGTGCACATGGCGGAGATGGCCCTGGCCTCGCGGCTGCGGCACGTCATCGTCGTTCTCGGCTCTGCCGCTTCTGAAGTCCGGCGGGCGCTTGCGCCGCTGCTTCACGACCCGCGCCTTCGGATCGTCTTCAATGCCGAGTATGAAGAGGGGCAGGCCAGCTCCATCCGTCGCGGGTTGCGCGCGCTTGAGCCGGGCGCGGAAGCGGCGATGTTCCTGACCTGTGATCAACCGCTGCTGACGGCGTCCCTGTTGGACGCGCTCATTGATGCCTTCGTCGCGCATCGTCCGCTCATCTGCTATCCCGTGCACGAAGGGATGCGCGGAAGTCCCGTGATCTTCGCCGCCGAGCTATTCCCGGAGCTGATGGCGCTGTCCGGGGATGTCGGCGGGCGCGTCTTGATCGAGAAGTATCGCGCGCGCGTGCACGAGCAGAAGATCCCTTCAGCCAAGCCGCTTGCCGATGTGGATACGCCGGCCGATTTGCTGGCTCTCGACCGTGAGGACGATCCCCCTCAAGACCTCGGGGTGGAGTCGGGCGCTCCGGCCACGTCCGAGCGTTCGGAGGTGGCGTCGTGGGGATTTCAGCAAACGCCTCTTCCATTCCCCGGTCCAGAGAAGGAGCGTGCCGATGTCCTCATCGTCTGCGATGGGAGCAGTCGGCGGCTGCCTTCGGGAGAGCGCCGCGCCGCGGCCGCAGCGATCGTGAAACGGGGTTCGGACGTGGCGATCTTCGGCGAGTATCTCGGCGCGGCGACGAATCAGCAAGCGGAGATCGTCGCCGCGTGTCTGGGGCTGGAAGCGCTCGCCCAACCCTCGCGCGTGCGTCTTCTCACGGATTCTCAGTACGTGGTTCGCACGATGCAGGGGGGGTACAAGCGACGGGCCAATCTCGCCCTTTGGGAGCGCTTGGATCGCGCCGCTCGACCTCATACGATCGCATGGGTTTGGACGCCGAAGCACACGGGCCATCCTCTACAGGAAGTCTGCGACCGCGCCGCCCGGCTCATCTCGAAAGAGGGGTGGGTGGATTGGGAGAAGTTGGCCGCGCTTCTGGAACGCCGGGCGACCGACGAGGCGTGAGTGCGCGCCTCGCTCACGCGCCTCGCCGATTGCGCCGATTGGCGATCTCCTGCCGCAATGTGTCGAGGATGTGGGCTCCGGGTGCGACTTCTTCCAATCGCTTGAGCAGCGCTTCGGCTTCGCCCAACTCGCCTTTCTCCGTCAACGCGACGATGAGATTGTGTAGCGCCTGTGGGTGCTTCGGATTCGTGGCGAGCACGCGCTGGTATTCGGCGATCGCGCGCTCCAGCTCGCGGGGCTGTCGCTTGTAGAACGTGAGGCCATAGTCCGTGCGCACGTTCGCGTCGTCGGGCTTTTGGGCGAGAGCGCGTTCGTACCATCGGCCCGCTTCTTGAAAGTGGGCGTTCGATTGCGCCGTGTCCTGATGTTGCAGATAGTGATCGCCGAGGTCGAAATGGACGTTCCCCAGTTGCACGAGCGTGTTGTAGTCATCGGGTCGGATCGCGTTCGCGCGCTCGAAGTACTTCAACGCTTGCTCCAGCCGACCGGCCCGATAGAGCGCCGTCGCCGCTGTGACCTGTGCGTCGAAGTCCTGCGGTCGCTCCTCAGCTCGCTGGACCAATTGCGCGATCTCGCTCTCGCTGGCCCCGATCGGAGGGTGACCAGGCGGCAGTTGCATCGTCGAAGGCGGCGCGTTCGCCCGATTGTAATGGTTCGCGTAGAGGAAGCCCGCGATGAAGCCGATCAGAAGTCCGATGACGCCGAAGTAGAGATTGTGCGACTTCATCTTCCCGTTCCTCCTGAAGCGATCATTATACCGTTGGCTTGACGTCTGGTGCCATCCGTTCGAGCCTGGGAGCGGCCTCTCGGTTGGTCGGGCGATCTGGGCGGTGTACAATTTACACCTCTTTCGTGAACACGTGGCGAAAGGAGCGGGTTATGATCGAGGGCGTCCGGGTGAAACCGCTGCGCATGATCCCCGATGAGCGAGGGCGTTTGATGGAGCTGCTTCGCGCGGACGATGAGATCTTCATTAAGTTCGGCCAGGTCTACATGACGACCGTTTATCCCGGCGTGGTGAAGGCTTGGCATTATCACAAGAAGCAATACGACAACTTCGTCGCCATTCGCGGGATGATCAAGCTCGTGCTCTATGATGCGCGCGAGGATTCGCCCACGCGGGGAGAGATCAACGAGTTCTTCATTGGGGATTGGAACCCGCAGCTCGTGCAGATCCCCCCCGGCGTCTATCACGGCTTCAAGTGCATCAGCGAGACCGAGGCCATCGTCATCAATATCCCGACCGAGGTCTACAACTACGCCCAACCGGACGAGTATCGGCTCGATCCACATAAGGGAGGGATCCCCTATGATTGGGCGAGGAAGGATGGATGAGGAGCGTCCCTTCGACATCGTCGGGCGAAGCGCTCTCGGAGGGCGTGTTCTCGTGCTCCTGGGGCTTATCGGGATCATGGCTTTCGGGGTGTCGGGCGAAGCCGCGGCACAAGCCGGGCGACGGCGTCAGCCCCCACCTCCTCCGAAGGTCGAGGAGAAGCGCACGCCACCGACCGAGGAGAAGCCCGCTGCCCCGGCGGTGAAAAAGGGTGCGGAGATCGTCGAGGAGCTGAACCTCCCGGAGCAAGTCACGATGCGCGTGCGGTTGCGAAACGGCCTGACGCTCATTGTGCGCGAGCGGTATCGGTTTCCGCTTGTCGGGATCGCCGTCGTGGTGAAGACGGAGCGCTCGGGACAGCCGGTGGGGATCGCTCGACTAGTCGGGCGCTTGCTCTTTCAGGGGACGTCATCGCGTCCCGGCCTTCGTGTCCTCGAGGATCTCCACGCACTGGGGAGCGAGCCGATTGTGGAGGAGCAGGGCGATCGCACGCTCTTTCGGATGACCGTCTTGGCCGAGCACGTCCGTCAGGCATTGGAGATCGTGGCGGACGCAGTGCAACATCCTTCCTTCGACGAAGCGATGCTGCGGCAGCAGATCGAGCTGCTCCTTCAGGAAGAGCGCCTGCGCTGGGATCGTCCTGAGCTATTCGCGCGCGATCGGGCGCAAGCGCTTGCGAGGGGGGAACCGCTGCCCTTGGAGCGAGAGAGCGCCCTGCGCGCGCTCACGCGGGAGGCCGTCGCCGATTTCCATCGGCAGCAATATCGAGGCGAGCGGATCGTGATCGCGCTCGTCGGTGCTGTCAGTACACCGGACGTGGTGGCGGACGTGCAGCGCCTTTTCGGCGATCTACCGTACACCGAAGCAGAGGCCGCGCCCTCACCGCAAGCGCGAGCGCCGGAGGAGCTGCGGTCTGAGGATACGAAAGCTGCGGCTCCCGTAACCCAGGCGGGTGCTCCTTCGGCCCCCTCACCTTCGCCCTTGCGTTATCGTGAGGACCGCGGCGATCTCGCTCCGGCGATTCTGACCTTCTGGCATGAGGTCCCGGATGCGATCTCCTCCAGCGCTCAGAAAGGGGATTGGCCGCTGCTGTTGCGCCTGCTGGCGGTCGTTCTCGCCCAGGGGCGCGCCTCACGCGTCGCGCTCGGAGTACGCGAGGCGCGGCGGCTGGCCGTCGAAGTTTGGGCCGAGCCCGTGATCGAAGGGCAGCGAGGAGCTCTCTTCGTTCAATGGCGCGTGGATCCGACCGATCGAGAGCGAGTTCTGCTGGCGCATATGGAAGAGGTGGAGAAGCTGCGGCGTCTGCGGCTCTCGCCTGGGGAGATGCAGCGCGCGCGCTCGCTCCTGGAGCGATGGTGGCTCGAGCGCACGTTGACCTACGCGGGAGAGGCGGAGCAATTGGCGTTGGAGGAAGCAGTGTGGGGCGACTTCCGGCGCGCCGATCGCTTTGTCGCGCGCCTTATGGAGATCACGGCCGAGCAACTGCGCGCTTTCGCGGAACGGTGTCTGGACATCGGGCAGATGGCGCTCCACGAATATCTTCCGCGCTCGATCTCCGGTCCCTTGGAAGCGGCGGGGATCATGGCGCGGATCGCCGCGCAAGTACCGGGCGTGATGGAGCGGCCGATCGCGCCTGAGCGCGTTGGACAAAGCCCTGAAGTTCCGGCCGTGCCGCAGGGGGTACGTCGCGCGCACGAAGGTGAGGGGGAGGCTGTCGTCTTCTCTCTGCAGCCGGAGCCCCTGCGCGATTTCTCCGTGTTCGAAGGGCCGCGCGCGTTTGTGCGCGAGGATCGTTCGCATCCGCTGCTGAGCATTGGTCTCTTCTTTCAAGGCGGTCGGCTGCAAGAGACGGCTACGACGGCGGGCCTGACGGAACTGATGTTGCGCGCGATCCTCTGCGGGACGCGTGGTCGCTTGTCGCTCTCGGCGGCGGACGTGGCCATGCGCTTGGAGCAGCTCGGTGCAGAGGTCGCGCTAGTCAACGCGCCCGACTTCTTCGGCTATGTGCTCACGGTCCTCTCGCGGAATCAAGAGGCAGCGCTGCGGTTGCTTCTGGAGTTGCTGGAACGGCCGGCCTTGGCCGATGAGGAGATTCGTTTGGAGCAAGCGCGATTGCTTTTGGAGATTCGCGCGCGGCGCGCGGATCCAATCCGGCGCGCTCGCGACTTGGCCGCACGCGCGCTCTATGGGGATACGCCATACGGACGATCGCCCTTGGGGGAGGAAGAATCGGTTCGTGCGCTCACGCCCGAGCAAGTGCGCGCCTGGTATGCGAACACGATCGCGCGGCAGTTCCCGCTCGTCCTCCTCGTCGGGGATACGGACGGATCGGCGTTGATCTCAACCGTCGTCGCGCGGGAGATTCGCCGTCAGGACGTGCAACGCGCGTTTCACGCCACATTGCCGAAGCCCTCGATGGAACCGCGTCTGCTCTCGGAGGAGGTCGGGGAACAGGCGATCGTTCAAACGTGGGCCTGGCTTGGGCCGTCCAGTCCGAGCGAAGATGAACCCGCGCTCGATGTGCTGCGCGCGCATCTGGCGGGGTGGGGAGGGGGACTCCGGCGCGCGTTGCAGGCAGTGCCCGCGTCTGTGATGGAGGTTTCCGTGGAGCCGCGTCGGCTCGGGGGGATGATCGCCCTCACCATCACGGCAGCGCCCGAACAGATGGCGCGCGCGCGCCAGATCGTCGAGCAGGAGGTAGCGCGCTTGACCACGGAGCCGCTCGATCCGCAGACCGTGCGACGAGCGATCCAACGCGTGCTCGTCGAACGGGCTGGCGTCTTCGAGGATCACGTCGCGCTCGTGCTCGCCTACGCGCACGCTTTCTTCGCGGCGGCGCGCCCGCAGTCGGTCGAACAGCAAGCGTCGAAGCTCCAGGCCGTGACCCCCGCCGATCTGCAACGCGTGGCGGCCACCTACGTTCGTGCGGCTCGCGCCGCCATCGGCATCGCTCACGCGCGGGCGAAAAACGGCCGATCGTGAATCGAACGTGCTTCTTGACCGCGTCGAAGACGAATGGTGTAATCTCCATCCTGGCGGTCGTGGGAAGCGAGGGAGGAAGCGATGGAGACGACGCATTTCGCTCTCGTGCTCGCGCTCGGATTCATCTCCGGGATGCGCCACGCGTTGGACCCGGATCATGTCGCGGCCGTCTCGACGATCGTCGCCGAGCATCGGGACGTGTGGCGGTCCTCGCGCGTCGGCGCCTTTTGGGGGATCGGGCATACGGTGACGCTGGCGGCGGCCGGCCTCGTGGTGTTGATCTTCAAGCTCACGATTCCCGAGCGCCTTGCTCTCGGATTCGAACTCGCCGTCGGCGTGATGCTCGTGCTCCTCGGGCTGCAGGTCATCCTTCGGTTCGTGCGCGAGCGCTTTCACATCCACGCGCACGAGCACGGGGGCGAGCGACATATCCATCTGCATTCGCACCGACACGGTCCCGAGCATCGTCATGAACACGGATGGCGGTATGAGTGGCGCTCGCTTTTGATCGGCATGGTCCACGGTTTAGCGGGCAGCGCCGCGCTCACCGTCTTGCTGCTCTCTTCGCTTCGCTCGCTCCTTCAGGGCGTGCTCTATCTCGCGATGTTTGGGATCGGCTCGATCGCCGGCATGATGCTCATCAGCGTGCTTATTGGCTCGCCCTTCGCCTATACGGCCTGGCGCTTCGAGCGCGTGAATCATGCGCTTCGCGTCCTGGTGGGCGTGGCGAGTCTCGGGATCGGCCTCGCGATCATCGCCGAGGTAGGAGGGCAATTGAGCCGATGAACTCTTGGGCTTTGGGGAGGGAGAGATGAAGCGACGGCAATGCCTCTTGATCGTGAGTTACTCCCTGCTCATTGGACTTCTCGCGATGGGGGGGGCGCAGGCCGCTCGTCCGATTCAACGGACACTCACGGTCGAGCGCATCTTCAGCCCTCCGAGTTTGAGCGGGCGCGTGCCGACGGGTCTTCGCTGGTCCCCCGATGGACGATGGGTCACGTATCTGGCCAGCCGTGCCGGAACCGAGGTCATGGACCTGTGGGGATATGACGTCGCGCGTCGAGAGCGCACGATGGTGCTCAAGGCCGAAGACCTTGTCTCTGGAGAGCCTCAGTTCTCGCCCGAGGAAGAAGCTTTGCGTGAGCGTCTGCGAGTGACGACGACGGGCATCACCGCCTACTTCTGGTCGCCTGCGGGGGCGCACATCTTCATCCCCATTGCCGGGGAGTTTTACCTCTACGAGTGGGCGACGCGGCGTCTGACGCGGTTGCTCTCGCGCGACCTCTCGCGGTTCGATCCACAGTACTCGCCCGATGGGCGCTTCATCGCCTACGTCAAGAGGGGAAATCTCTTCCTCGTGGAGGTATCGAGTGGTCAAGAGCGACAGCTCACCTTTGACGGGACGGAGGAGGTGCAAAATGGCGTGAGCGAATACGTCGCTCAGGAAGAGATGGATCGCTTCACGGGCTATTGGTGGTCGCCGGATGGGCAGCGCCTCGCATATCTGCAAGTGGACACTCGTCCGGTGAAGGATTTCCATATCCCGGACTACCGATCGAACTACGTAGCGGTCGAGAAGCAGAAGTATCCGAAGGCCGGCGATCCGAACGCCAGTGTGCGCGTCGGCGTGCTCTCGCTCGAGGATGGGCGGACGGTGTGGATGGATACGGGACCGGACTCGGACATCTACATTCCGCGCGTCGCGTGGCTCCCGGACGGCAAGACGCTCAGCGTTCAAATCCAAAGCCGGGATCAGGATCGGTTGAGCCTGTATTTCTTCGATGTGACGACGGGGAAGGGGCGGCTCGTCCTGACGGAAGCGGAACCGAACTGGGTGAATCTGCACGATCACCTCTATTTCTTCAAAGATGGCCGACGGTTCCTCTGGTCTTCGGAGCGCACGGGCTTTCGCCATCTCTATCTCTACGACATCGAGGGGCGGCTCATTCGGCCGCTCACGCAAGGGGCGTGGCAGGTGGAAGCCCTCTGTGGTGTGGATGAGGCGCGCGGGATTGTCTACTTCACGGCCACGGAGAAGAGTCCGACAGAGCGCCATCTCTATCGCGTCTCTCTCGATGGGACGGGGCTGACGCGAATCTCGCGGGAAGAGGGATGGCATGCCATCACCTTCTCGCCGACGTTCGAGTATTATCTCGATCTCTTCTCGAACGTCGTGACGCCGCCTCGGCTGAGTCTCCACCGAGCCGATGGCGAGCGACTGGCCGATATCGAGGAGAACGTCGTCGCGGAGCTGCAGGAGTACGCCCTGAGTCCCGTCGAGTTTCTCACGGTGCGAGCCGACGATGGGACGCCGCTGCCGGCTATGATGATCAAGCCGAGGGGCTTTGACCCTCAGAAGAAATATCCCGTCATCGTGTACGTCTACGGGGGGCCGCGCGCGCAGGTCGTGGTCAATCGGTGGGGCGGAGACCGGTTCCTCTGGCATCAGCTCATGGCCGCGCAGGGATTCCTCATCTTCAGCCTGGATAATCGTGGCTCTTGGGGGAGGGGGAAGGCCTGGGAGGCAAAGCTTCACCGGCGGCTCGGATATTGGGAGCTGAAAGATCAACTGGCGGGCGTCGCGTATCTGAAATCGCTCCCCTATGTGGACCCGGAGCGGATCGGCATATGGGGATGGAGCTATGGGGGATATATGACGCTCATGGCGCTCTTCACGGCGCCGGAGGTCTTCCGCACAGGGATCGCTGTGGCACCTGTGACCGACTGGCGGAATTACGACACGCATTACACGGAGCGGTATCTGGAACGTCCGCAGGAGAATCCCGAGGGGTATCGGCTCAGCTCGCCGATCACCTATGTCGCTCAAGCGAAAGTTCGATTCCTCCTCGTTCATGGCATGGCCGACGATAACGTGCACTTTCAGGACACGGTTCAGCTGGTGGAGGCTTTGATCCGTGCGCGGCGTCCCTTCGATCTGATGATCTATCCGGGGAAGAAGCACGGGATCAGTGGGGCGGATGCGCGGATCCACCTCTTCACGTTGATGACCGACTACTTTTTGCGCCACCTCGCGGCGTCGAAGGAAGCGGGATCATGAACGCGCAAGATCTGCAACCGCGGGGGCGAAAACGCGCGCCCGGATTTTGGGGAACAGTCCTGGCGCTCCTCTCTTTCATGGTCTGGCCGACACCGCCGCGGGTCGTGCCGGATGCTCCTCCCGTCTACGGCTACGAGGTCGTCCGGGTATACCCGCATGATCCGGAGGCGTTCACACAGGGCCTTGTGTACGAAGGTGGGTTTCTCTACGAAAGCACGGGACTTCATGGGCGCTCGTCTTTGCGAAAGGTGGAGCTGGAGACGGGACGGATCGTGAAGATTCATCATCTGCCGCCGGAATTCTTCGGCGAAGGATTGACGATTTGGAAGGATCAGCTCATTCAGCTCACCTGGCATGAGCGCACGGGGTTCGTGTATGAGAAGGAGACATTTCGCTTGCTGCGGACGTTCACGTATGCGACCGAAGGGTGGGGACTCACGCACGACGGGCGATGGCTCATTCGGAGCGATGGGACGGCGACGCTCTATTTTTTGGATCCGGAGACGTTTCGCGAGGTGAAGCGCCTGTTGGTGCACGATCGGGGTCGTCCCGTGCGGTTCCTGAACGAGCTGGAATTCGTGCGGGGGGAGATCTACGCCAATGTATGGCAGACCGAGTGTCTGGTGCGCATCTCGCCGCAGACGGGTCGTGTCCTCGGATGGGTTGATCTCACGGGGTTGTTGAGCCCGGAGGATCAGGCGCGTTCGGTGGATGTGCTCAACGGCATCGCCTACGATGCTACGCGCGATCGGCTCTTCGTGACGGGCAAGCTCTGGCCGAAACTGTTTGAGATTCGATTGCGGAGGAAGGTCGGTTCCTCGGGTCACGAGTGTTCGCTTCCGCCATCGATGGAGAAGGAGGAGGCACGCAATGCCGCGCATCGTTTCGTTGATCGCCAGCGCGACGGAGATCATCTGCGCGCTCGGTTTTGAGGAGCATCTGGTCGGGCGGTCGCACGAATGCGACTATCCGGAGTCGGTTCGGCGGTTGCCCGTGTGCACAGAGCCGAAGTTCCCGGTCGAAGGGTGGAGCTATGAGATCGACGCGCGGGTGAAAGCGATCGTGCGGGATGGACTCTCGGTCTATCGCGTGCGTGAGGAGCGTCTGCGCGAGCTGCGTCCCGAGGTGATCGTGACGCAGTCGCATTGCGCCGTTTGCGCTGTCAGCTTGCGCGACGTCGAGGAGGCCGTTTGCGCTTGGCTCCACGGACCGATCCGCATCGTCTCGTTGGAGCCGAACACCTTGGCAGATGTCTGGGAAGACATTCGGCGCGTCGCCCGCGCGCTCGACGCCGCCGAGCGCGGCGAGGCGCTCGTCGCCGAGCTTCAGGGCCGGATGCGCGAGATCGCCGAACGCGCGCGCTCTCTCTCGCCGAAACCGACGGTCGCTTACATCGAATGGATCGAGCCGCTCATGGCCGGGGGGAATTGGATGCCTGAGCTGATCGAATTGGCCGGAGGAGTGAACCTCTTCGGCGAAGCTGGCCGCCATTCTCCGTGGCTCACGTGGGAGGAAGTGGTGGATCAAGACCCGGACGTGCTCCTGATCGCTCCCTGTGGATTCGACCTCGCGCGCACGCGTCGTGAGATGTCGTTGCTTGTGCGTCGGCCCGAATGGTCGTCGCTCAAGGCCGTTCGCACCGATCGCGTCATCTTGGCCGATGGGAATCAGTTCTTCAATCGGCCGGGACCGCGCTTGGTCGAATCCTTGGAGATCCTCGCCGAAGTGTTGCATCCGACGACCTTTCATTTCGGACACGAAGGGAGCGGATGGGAGCGGTGGAGGGATGACCCGGGTTCCTGATTGGATGGGGACGTCGCCGCGACGTCGGCTCACCGCGCGTGAGTTGATCGAAAGGCACCTGCTTGACAGACCGCGAGGCCGCTTCCTATACTCGACGTGACGATGCGGGTTCACGAGAGACAAGAGGGCTTTCGTCCAAGGCAGGCCTGTTCTTCTCTGCTGATTCTCTTCTTTTGCCTCTGGCTCGTGCCCGTATTCGTCGGCGCCACTCCCGACGGAGAAGAGAGCGGACGCATCTGGCTTCGCCGATCGTTCCGGGCGATGTCCGGGTCATCCTCCTCGACCGATCCCGCGAAGTCCATCCTTCGGAGCGCTCGACCTGAGAAGCGCGTTCAAAGCCGGATCGCCATTTTGCCTCCGCGCGCCGGGCTCTTCGTTCTGCCGTCGAACGGGAACGGGTTCGGCGAAGATGAGCGCGAAGATCTTCTCCCGCAACTCATCGCCTATCGCCTGCCGATCAAACGTGCCCCTCCCCTTGTGAGCGGGAACATCGCTTTCGATGGCGAATTCGTGAGCTCCCGGTTGTGAGTCTCCCGCGTTCTCCTTCGCCGGAGCGAAGGTCTTCGTCGGGGAGGGGTACATGAAAGTTGAAATCATCGTCGTCTTACTGCTGGTCGCCGCTTTCTATGGCGGCATCGCCTTCTTGATTTGGAAGAGCAAAAAGCAGCGGGCAGCTTCGGAGGAGCGCCCGTCGGAGCCGACAGAAGCGGCAGGGGAGGAAGAGGCGCTGGCCCTCCCGCGCAGGAGGAGAAAATCCGAGCAGAGGACAGCCGATCGTTGAGCGCGGATGGATCGTGGATGGGTCTTCCGCTGTCCGCTTGCGGAGGGAGGAGGGAAGGATGGCTGATTTTCATCAAACGGGGGTGATCGCGACGTTGCATCGGCTCGTGCCGGGGGGATTGGAACGATTGGAGCGCGAGTTGGCGATGTATGCCGAGCAACGACCGATCGCGCTCGTTCTGCCGGCGTTGTACAGTGAGTTCGAGGGGCCGGCCATGCCTTGCATCATTGAGGAGTTGCGCCAAGTCCCGTATCTACGACAGATCGTCGTCACGATGAGCCAGGCGACGCCCGAACAATACGCGCGCGCGCGTCGGATGATGGCTGGCCTGCCGCAGGAGGTGACGTTCATCTGGAACGATGGGCCACGTCTGCGGAGGTTGTACGAGAAACTGCAGGAGAACGGTTTGCCCGTCGGCGCCGATGGCAAAGGGCGTTCGTGTTGGATGGCCTACGGCTATGTGCTCGCCAGCGGCAAAAGCGACGTCATCGCTCTGCACGACTGCGACATCCTCACCTACACGCGCGAGATGCTGGCCCGGCTGTGTTATCCGGTCGCAAATCCGAATATCGATTTCGAGTTCTGCAAGGGCTATTATGCGCGCGTCACCGACCGCCTGCATGGGCGCGTGACGCGACTCTTCATCACGCCGCTTGTGCGCGCGCTGCGCAAGATCTTCGGTCCGCTGCCATTTCTCGAATTCCTGGATAGCTTCCGTTATCCTCTCGCCGGAGAATTCGCGATGATGGCCGATCTGGCGCGCATCAATCGGATCCCGGGCGATTGGGGATTGGAAGTCGGCGTGCTCGCCGAGATCTATCGCAATCGCGCCGTCCGACGCATCTGCCAGGTCGAGCTGTGCGAGACCTATGAGCATAAGCATCAGGCGCTCTCGCCTGAAGATCCGACGCGCGGGCTGATGAAGATGGCTGTGGATATCGCCAAGACGCTCTTTCGTACGCTCTCGGCCGAAGGGGTCGTGTTCACCTCAGGGGCCTTCCGCACGCTGCGCTCCACCTACATTCGCACGGCCGAGGATATGATCTCTCGCTATCATGCCGATGCATTGATCAATGGTCTCTTCTTCGATCGGCATGAGGAGGAAGTCGCCGTGGAGGCGTTCGCTCGCGCGTTGCATCTGGCGGCGGAGGCGTTCATGGAGGACCCGCTCGGCGTGCCGTTGATCCCGAATTGGAATCGGGTGACGGCGGCCCTGCCCGATTTCTTCGACGAGTTGCTCGAAGTCGTCCGCCAGGACAATTCGTGAGGAGCATGGCCCGCGAACGACAGCTGGTCATTTACACGGATCTGGATGGGACGCTGCTCGATGCGGAGACGTATGCGTATGAGGCCGCGCGTCCGGCGCTCGAGGCGATTCGCCGTCATCGGGCGCTGTTGGTGTTGTGTTCGAGCAAGACGCGCGCGGAGATGGAGCCCCTGGTGAGCGCGTTGGGGCTTCGCGCGCCGTTCATCGTCGAAAATGGAGGGGCGATCTATCTGCCGCGCGAGGAATTTGCGGCGTGGGTGCCCGAAGCCGAGCCGTACGGCGTGTGGGTGCGTCTGGTACTCGGCGTCCCGCGCGCGCGACTGCGCGTGTGTTTGGCGGATCTCAAGCGGCGTCTTCCGGTGCCTATCGTGAGCTGGAGCGACCTCGCGCCCGAGGCGATCGCCGAAGAATGTGGCTTGAGTTTGGAAGCGGCGCAGCGGGCGATGCAGCGCGAATTCGACGAGCCCTTTCGCGTCGCGAGCGACGATCCGGAGGTGCTCTCCCGCATGGCGGTGATCGTCGCCGAATATGGCCTTCGCCTCACGTGCGGCGGACGCTATTTTCACCTCATGGGGGCCAGCGACAAAGGGCGCGCCGTGCGCGCGCTCGCCGACATCCTACGGCGCCAATTCGGCGCGATCTTCACCGTTGGGATCGGCGACAGCGAGAACGATGCGCCGATGCTCGCCGAAGTGGATCTGCCTATCCTCGTGCGCCGACCTTCTGGAGAGCCCGATCCGAGAGTCCGGCACCTCGTCCCCCACGCGCGGATCACGTCGGGAATCGGACCGATCGGATGGAACGAAGCCGTCCTCGGCCTTCTCGCCGAGGAACAGGGGAATGACGGGGCGATCTCACGAACGTAGGCGGAGAAGCGCTGTGCGCGCCATGTCGAATTCCTTCACCCGGAGCCCCCAGCAGGCGAGAAGGAAGGTGAACATCCCCAGTCCGATGGGCACAAAAGCCGTGAGCAGATGTCCCAGGAGACCGCTCCGCCCGAAGTGCTCCTCCAGCTCTTGGGAGCTCACTGCGCAAACGAGCGTCATCACGCCCGAGGCGAGCGCGATCTTCCCGAGCGATTCGAGGAGACGCCGCCCCTCGAGGGGACCGATCTTTCGTCGCATGAGCACAAAGAGCGCAGCGAAGTTGAAGAGGGCGACGAGCGAGGTCGAGAGCGCGAGCCCACGGTGCCCGAATCCGAGTTGGCGCACGAGCACGTAGTTGAAGGTGTAGTTGGTCGCGATCGAGATGAGGCTGATGCGCATTGGCGTGCGAGCGTCATTCAGGGCGTAGAAGGCGGGCGCGAGCACTTTGATGGCGGCATATCCGGCCAGGCCGATGGCGTAGAACGCGAGTGCCGCGGCCGTCTGTTCCGTATCGAAGGCCGTGAAGCGGCCGCGCTCGTAGATCACGCGGATGATCGGTACGCCGAGAACGGCTAGCCCGCAGGCCGAAGGGAGGCAGAGGAAGAACACCAGGCCCAACGAGGCCGCGAGCGTTCGTCGAAATTCCGCGAGATCACCGCGCGCGGCGGCGCGGGAGACGGCGGGTAAGGTGGCCATGCCGATGGCCACGCCGAAGACGCCGATCGGGAATTGCATGAGGCGGAACGCGTAGTTCAACCACGAGACCGGTCCATCGCCCAGGTACGAAGCGAAGTTCGTGTTCACGAAGACGTTGACTTGAACGGCGGCGGCGCCGATGATAGCCGGCCCCATGAGCCGAAGGATCTGTCGCACCCCCTCATCGCGGAAGCTCACAATCGGTTCGTACCGAAAGCCCACGCGATAGAGCGAAGGGACCTGGATCAGAAACTGCAGCGCGCCGCCGATGAGCGTCCCAATGGCCCATCCGACGATAGCCCGGTGGCCGAGGTTCGGATCCAGTGCATACGCGAACCCCACGCCGCCGAGGATCGAGCCGACGTTGAAGAACGTCGAAGCGGAGGCCGGGATGCCGAAGCGATCCTTGCTGTTGAGGATGCCCATGGCGATGGCGGCCATCGCAACGAGAATGATGAACGGGAACATGAGGCGCGTCATCTCGATGGTGAGGGCCATCTTGCCCGGGATCGCCTCGAAACCGCGCGCGATCAGCCCAACGATCTGCGGTGCCAGGAGGATGCCGAGGAGGGTCACTCCAGTGAGGACCAGCAACAGCCCGTTGAGGACGAGGTTCGCCAATCGCCACGCGGCGCGTTCGCCCCGAGTGACAATGAGCTGCGAGAACGTGGAGACGAAGGCCGCGCTCAAGGCGCCCTCGGCGAACAGATCGCGCAGCAGATTCGGGATGCGAAAGGCAGCGATGAAGGCATCCGAGTGCATACCGACGCCGAAGATGGCGGCGAAGACCTGTTCGCGGACTAACCCCAGGAGGCGACTCCCCATGACGGCCAAGCTCACGACGCCGGCCGAACGGGTGACGCGCCCCGCCGTCTCCTCCGCAACCGGCGGAGCCACCGGAGTGAGCGAATGCGGTGCTTCCGCGTTCATCGCCAGTGCGCCCCAGTGGCGCAAGAACGGATTTTAGCCCAGAAGGGGCGCGTCGGGCACGTCAGCGCGCAATACCGTTTTCGGACGCGGCCAAGCGCCTCGCGTTGACTCCAAAGGGAGGCTCTGTTAGGTTTGGAAGCCAACGCGATGCACCCCTTCCGGCTCCGCGACTTGAGGGAGCATGGAAGATGCGGAGGAGATGACGATGGGAAGGAGACGACGTTCCTCGGCGTTTCAGCGAGTGCTTCTCTTGATCCTCGCCGTCAGTCTATGGGGACGCGAGCTCGCATGGGCGGACGAGGGGATGTGGACGTTCGACAATCCACCTCTGGCACAGCTTAAAGAGCGGTATGGGTTCACGCCGACCCGCGAATGGCTCGATCACATTCGGCTCTCCAGCGTTCGCTTCAGTGACGGCGGATCGGGAGCGTTCGTGAGTCCTCACGGACTCGTGCTCACTAATCATCACGTCGCGCTCACGCAATTGCAGAAACTCTCCACGCCGGAGAAGGATTACGTGCGCGACGGCTTCTATGCCCGCACGCGACGGGAGGAACGGAAATGCCCGGATCTCGCCCTCGATGTCCTTGTCCACATGGAGGACGTGACGGCGCGGGTGCAGGCAGCCGTTCGACCCGGCATGAGCGATCGCGAAGCGTTCGAGGCGCGGCGAGCGGAGATCGCGCGCATCGAGCGGGAGAGTCGCGAGGCGACGGGCCTGCATTCGGAAGTGGTGGCACTCTATCATGGGGCCGAATATTGGCTCTATCGCTACAAGCGGTATACCGACGTGCGCTTGGTCTTCGCACCGGAGCAACAGATCGCCTTCTTCGGCGGCGATCCCGATAACTTCACGTATCCGCGCTACTGTCTCGATTTCGCCCTCTTTCGCGTGTACGAGAATGGGCAGCCCATTCGCTCAGAGCATTATCTGCGATGGAACTCGCGGGGAGCGGCCGAAGGGGAATTGGTCTTCGTCTCCGGCCATCCGGGGCGGACGAGCCGCTTGTTGACGGTAGCGCAACTGGAGACGCTGCGGGAGGTCACCTATCCGCGCACGATTCGGACCCTGCGGCATCGGTTGCAGGTGCTGCGGCAATATGCGGCGCGAGGGCCGGAGCCGGCGCGGCAGGCGGCGGAGTTGATCTTCAGTCTGGAGAATGCCCTGAAGGCTTATACGGGCGAGTGGAACGGCCTGCGCGATCCGGCGCTCTTGGAGCGGAAGCGACAGCAAGAGGAGGAATTCCGCGCACGCGTGGCGAGCCGACCTGAGTGGCAGGCCGAATACGGGAGCGCGTGGGCGGAGATCGCCGCCGCCGAGGCGCGCTACCGCGAACAGGCCGTGCCGCTGCTATATCGCTCGGTGCGCCGCAGCTTCTCCGATCTGGTCGAGCATGCTCTGACGCTCGTGCGCTATGTTGCGGAGGTGAAGAAGCCGGATGCCGAACGGCTGGAGGGATTCCATGACGCGCAGCTTGAGGCCGTGCGCTTTCGGTTGCTCTCTCCAGCGCCGATCTTCCCGGAGCTTGAGGAGGTCTTACTGGCGGCCAGCTTGCGGGAGTCTTTGGAGGAGTTAGGACCGGACGATCCGTTCATCCAGGTGGCTCTGGGGGGGCGCTCGCCGGAGACGGTCGCGCAAGAGCTGGTGCGCGGGACGCGGTTGATGGACCCCGCCGTGCGACGAGCGCTTCTCGACGGGGGAGAAGAGGCCGTGGCGGCGTCGCCGGATCCGTTGCTTCAGTGGGCGCGGCGCCTCGATCCGATCCTTCGCCAGATGCAACGCTGGTTCGAGGAGCAGGTCGCCAGCGTCCGAGAAGCCGCCGGAGCGAAGATCGGCCGGGCCCGCTTCGCCGTCTTCGGCAAATCAGCCTACCCCGATGCGACGTTCACGCTGCGCCTCTCCTATGGGACGGTTCGCGGCTATCCGATGAACGGCACCCAAGCGCCGCCGAAGACGACCTTCTACGGGCTCTTCGATCGCGCGCAGGGTTTCGATCAGAAGCCACCATATCATCTCCCCCCTCGGGTGTGGGCGCGGCGAAATCGGCTCGATCTCTCGACACCGCTCAACTTCGTGAGCACATGCGACATCACTGGCGGCAATTCCGGCTCTCCGGTGATCAATCGGCAGGGCGAGTTGGTCGGTGTGATCTTCGATGGGAACATCGAGAGCTTGGTCGGGAACTTCGTTTACATTGAGGAGACCAATCGCGCCGTGGCTGTCCACAGCGCGGCGATCCTCGAAGCCTTACGCAAGCTTTATGGGGCCGCGCCACTGGCCGATGAGTTAGAGGGGAAGCTCCCGCGCCGCGCATCCGATGCCGGTCGGGCGCGATAGTTGGGCAGGGATCGGGCCGGCGGGAAAATTCGATTGCGCGAGCGGGGAAATTCTGCTACTATGCTCACCGACATTTTCGACGTCCGACCTCTGGCTCGGGCAGGGATGAGAAGCTATGAGATGTCCAAGATGCGGCTTCGTTCAATCGGCAGCTCAGGCGACGTGTCGGTATTGCGGGATGATGCTCTCACTGGCGACAACGCCTTCGGCACAGGCGCACGAACGGGCGAACGATCGAGCGCGCGCGCGCACTGCGAATTCGGTGGTGATCCCTTTTCCCGGAGCGCGAGCACGCGACGTCGCTTCCGACCGGCCTGTGCCAGATCCTTCGGACGATTCTTCGACGGAGGGGCGCTCGGGCCCTCCGGAGTGGCGGGAGCAGCTTCGGGAGCGCGTGCGTGCCATTCGAGAGCGACGCGGAGGTGAGGGGGAATCTGCGCGCCCGGTCGCGGAGCCAGCGCCACCGCCCGCGCGTCCGGAGAAAGAGCGGCGCAACGCCATTGCGGAGACGGTGGCGGCGCGCACGCGGCGCCACGTTGAGCCAGCGCGTGCTCCGAAGAGCGGGGAAGAAGCTGTGAGCCCTTCGCCTCGCCCCGAGGCGGAATCGCGATCGCGTGTGCCTCTGGAGAGGGAGCCCTCGACGGAAGCTCCGCCGCCGCGCGCTCTCTCCCCGGAAGAGGAGCTCTCGCTGGAAGGCGGTGGGGACCTCGCGGTTGAGATGGACGCGGCACCGGATTTCCCCCTCCGCGCGCGGAGCGAGGAGGCGCACTGGTTCGCCCGCGAGGAGCCACAAATTGCCCCGGCTTCGCTTGGGCGGCGCCTGGGCGCCGCGCTCATCGATCTCGGAGTGATCATCTTCAGCCTCATCCCCTTCGTCGCCAGCGTCGAGTTGATCTTCGGCGATTTCTCTCATCGCTTCGTGCGCCTTGCGCTTGTGGGCGTCGCGGTCGCGATCGGCATCCTCTACGAGACGATCTCGCTGAGCGTGGCTGGACGCACGGTCGGGATGGCCGTTGCTGGACTCCTCGCCCTGAATGCGCGAACGATGGATGTGCCATCGGCCGGGCAGGCGGTGCGCCACATTCTCGGATCCGTGCTGGGGGCGATCCCCATCTTCTTTGGATTCTTCTGGGCGCTCTTCAATCGCGAGCGTCGAACGTTCGGCGATCTCTTCTCGGGGATCGTCGTGAGGCGGGTCGCCAAGTCCGTATACGAGAGCCAAGAGGTTCATGCGCCTTGGCTCTATCGCCCTCTGCGGCGCTGAGATCGCGCGAAGCGGTGAACCGTTGGCCTTCGGCGGCAGCGTGTGCCGAAGCTTTTCTTCGGGTCTCCCCTCTCGGAGTCGGAGGCTTCGCGGATCCCCCGGCTTTGTGCTAAAACAAAAGACATGGACGGATTCACGCTGTCTCACCTCGTCGAGGAACTCCAGGAGACGATCCTCGACGCGCGCGTGGAGAGAGTTCAGTTGGGGGATCCATGGACGCTTCTTCTGAAGCTCTATCGACCGTCTCGACGTCCGGCGAACCTCTGGCTGTTGCTCTCGGTCGAACCACGTTGGCCGCGCGTGCACCTGGTCGAGCGCCCGCTTCGAGAGGCGGTCGAGCCGACGCCCTTTCTGCTGCTGGCGCGGAGGCATCTTTGCGGCGCCCGCGTGTGCGAAATCCTGCAGGTGCGACGCGATCGCATCATACGGTTCCTCCTTCGCCGATCAACGAGCGTCTCCGAAGTGGGGGATGAAGTCGAAGAGGATGCGCCTTGGCACGAGGTCGGCCTCGTGGCGGAACTCTTCGGGCGTGCGCCGAATCTCTTCCTCCTGGATGCGTCTGGGCGCGTGCGCGAGCGGCTCCTTGCCCGTGGAGACGAGCGCTTCCCGCCCGGCGCGCTCTATCTTCCGCCGGTGGCGCCTGAGAAGCGCGATCCTCTGACGCTCAGTCGGGAGGAATTTCAACGGCTCCTCGCGCCAGGCGCATCGCTCTCGGAGAGCATCGTGAAAGCGGTCGAAGGATTCGGTCTCCTTTACGCCGCTGAGGTCGAAGCACGGTGGCACAACCGGAGCCGATCGGACGAGCTGTCGCTCGATCTCGCTTACGAGGCTTTTCAGAGCGTCGTGAAGGACCTCCTCCGTCGCCCGGCGGAGCCGATCCTCTACACGCGCGAACCGTTGGAGCGCATGAATCCGGCGCGGGCTTCGCCGCGCGATGTGGTGTTGTCGGCGATCCCCCTCACGCACCTGCGGGACTGGAGCGCAACGCGAGTGGAGTCGTTCTCTCGCGCGGTAGCCTTGTACTACGATCTCGTTCGTCGGATCGAGCGGTATGGCGAACTGAGAACCGCCATCTTGCGCCATCTCACCACGCAAATTGAGAAGCGGGAGCGGTTGCGCGAGCGTTTGGAGGCCGATGAGCGCGCCCTCGGTGATCCTGAGACGTGGCGGCGATGGGGGGAGCTCCTTTTGGCGCACGCGCGGACAGCCGTGCGCACGAGGTCCGGTTTCCTCGTGACCGATTATTACGATCTTGGACAGCCCCTCATTGAGATCCCGGCTGCCGCGCCGACGCCATCGCAAGCGGCCGAGCACTATTTCCAACGATATCGCAAGGCCAAGCAGGGGGTGCGGGTGATCGCCGAACGACGCGCGGCCACGGAGCGAGAGCTGGAAGAGCTCCGGCGCATGCGCGAGCGCGCCGTAGCGACCGAAGAGATAACCGTGCTGGAGCAAATCGCTCGCGACCTCGGCCTCGGCTCCTCACCGCCTTCGGGTGGGGCGAGCCGTTCGTCCGCGGTGGGATCCCAGAGGCGAGTGCGCGTGCAGATGCCGGGCGTCTACCGCTTTCGCTCTTCGGATGGGTTCGAGATCTTAGTCGGCAAGAGTGCCCAGGACAATGAGCGGCTCACGTTCCGGATGGCCGCGCCGCATGATCTCTGGTTGCATGCGGCCGATTATCCGGGCTCGCACGTCATCATTCGGCGGGCGAAAGGGCAGGTGGTTCCGCCACGCACGCTGCGCGAAGCGGCGCAATTGGCCGCTTTCTTCAGCCAAGCGCGACATTCGAGCAAGGTCGTCGTGAACTACACGGAGCGCAAATTCGTGAGTAAAATTCCTCGCTCAAAACCGGGACTCGTGCGCGTGAGCGAGATGCGCTCGCTCACGGTCGAGCCCAAGATCGAAGTCGAGCGCATGCGGGAGGAAGCGTGAGCGGTATGTCAAAGGCTTCGACGTCGGGTCTCGCGGAGCTGTGGCTTGGTGTGGAGGAATCGCTTCTGCGGGACGCCTTGGTGATCTGGCGGTATCGGCCGGCGCTCCTCTTCGAATGCCTCCTGGAGTTTCGGGATCCGAGGGCCGAGCTGGTGCATTCGGAGGATCGCCGGTATACGACGTGGCTCCCGCGCGATGAAGCAGCGGCCGATTGGAGCGTGCCGGCCGTGGACGAGTTCACCCCGGAGCGGGTGCGAATGGCGCCACAGCCGGGGGTCCATCCCTACGAGGGGATAGTGGCGCTCACGGAAGCGCGCCTGGAGGAGATCGAGAATGACCTGATCGCCCACTTGGTGCGTTCGGAGCGGTTGGTGCTGTATTACAATCCGAATCTGCGGCTCTATTCACGGTGGAACGAGAGTCGGGAGGAATTCTTGGAGCGCGTCGTGGAGGAAGTGCGCGAGCGCCTTCATCCGACGTTGAAGGAGTTGCTGCGGGAGTTCCAGCTGCAGTTGGAACAACTTCGGCAGAAACCGCTCCCAAGGGATGTGCCGGAGGAGCTGCGCGCGGGATTGGATGTCCTGCGGCGGCGGATGATCTCGCGCGTGGAGGCGCAGTTGCAGCGCACGGTATTGGACCATCCGCTTGGGACTGCGCTCCGATCGGTCGAAGCTGAGGAAGACCTCTCGGAGGCTTCGACCGCGGTGGAGGCGCCGGAGGAGTTGCAACCGCTCGCGCAAGAGCTCGAACGTCTCTACGAGGCGGCCGCCGCGCGTGCGCAGACGCTCTTGCGCGAGGCCTTGGAGCACGCGCGCGAGTGCGAGCCGTATGCGGTCGCCCTCCACCCCAACGGGATACGCATCGTGCGCCGCGCGTTGCTCTGGGTTCCCGTGCCGGAATGAGTTGGCACATCGCGGCGATTCCCGGTATCATTCTTCGCTTCGTTCGAGGTCGGTTTATGAAAGTGAAGGTGCTCTTTCACGATCGGTGCTTCGATGGGATCGCTTCGGCGGTCGTCTTCTCCCGCTTCTATCGGGAGCGCGTGAATTCGCGCGCGGAATTCGCGTATGCCGGATTGATGCATCGCGCGGGCCGCATCTTCGATGATGCGCTCTTCGACGGGGATGAGAACGCCATTGTGGATTTCAAATACAGCAGCTCCGACCGCCTGACCTGGTGGTTCGATCACCACGACAGCGCCTTCCTCTCACCGGAGGATGAGGCTCATTTCCGTCGGGATCGAAGCGGGAAGAAGTTCCTCGATCCGAGTTACAAATCGTGCACGAAGCTGGTTGCGGACATCGCGGCCTCGCGCTTCGGCTTCGATCCGACGCCGCTCGAGGAATTGGTTCGGTGGGCGGACATCATTGACGGCGCCCAATATCCGAATCCACAGGCGGCCATTGATCTGAGCGAGCCGGCCATGAAGGTGATGCTCGTCGTCGAAGCGGGGCGAGATGATCATCTTCCGGAGCGATTGATCTACGCGCTGCAGGAGAGGACGCTTGCGGAAGTCGTTCAGGAGCCTCCGATCGCCGAATGGATCGAGCCGCTCGCGCAGTGGCATGAGCAGGCCATCGAGACGATCCGCCGCGTCGTGCGATGCGAACGCGGCGTCGCGTACTTCGACGTGAGCGAGTATGGCTTGGAGGGGTACAACAAGTTCATCCCCTATTATCTCTGTCCGGAGGCGACCTACAGCATCGGCGTGAGCCTGTCCCCCGTGCGGGCGAAAATCTCCGTGGGCTCGAACCCGTGGGCTCCGCGCCCGCGCCGCCATAATTTGGCCAGGATCTGCGAACGCTATGGCGGAGGCGGTCACGCCGCCGTCGCCGCGATCTCGCTGCCCCCAGAGGAGATCGAGCAGGCACGCGCGATCGCGCAGGAGATCGCGCGCGAGCTGCAGCAGCCGGAGTGAGGAAAATTCCCCTTGTCCTTCCTCTGAAGTCGTGCTATCCTAGGCCGCGTCCCATTCGAGACCGGCAGCGGGTGGCTTGGGAAAAATCGAGGGCAAGGAGGTGTTCGTATGCGCCGAGATGCGTTTTACACGCTGATTATCGCGCCCGCCACGAGTTCGCGCTTTTATAAGATCGTCATTCCTCACAAGCACTTGTATGGGGCGCTCTTGGGCAGTGTGATTCTTCTCGGTCTCCTCAGCACGGCGGGCGTATGGATAGTGCGACGAGCCGTCATGCTCGTGCGATACGCGCGCATCGAGCGAGAGAACGAGGTGCTCAAGCGCGAATATCTCACGCAACTGAATGCCTTGCGATCGCGCCTCGCGTCTCTGGAAGCCGAAGCACACCAAGTGCGGCAGGCGGCTCGGGAGATGGGGATCGAGGTCGAGGACGCCGATCTCGGGCCGACCTCTTCGGAGGCCGCCCGTGGGAAGGGAGGTCCTCGTGAGCCGCAGTTCTTCGCTGAGGAGATCGCGCGCGTTGAGGCGACGTTGAAGACCCTTCGTGCGCATTTGGAGCGCGAGCGCGAGCGTCACCGTCGGACGCCGCGCGGATGGCCGGTCGAAGGCTCGCTGAACGCTCGGTTCGGCATCCGGCGAAACCCCTTCGGCGAGGGGTACGAGTTCCATACCGGCGTGGACCTGGAGGCGCGATATGGCGAACCGGTGCGCGCGACGGCTGATGGGACGGTCGTCTTCGCCGCCTATTGGGGCGGATACGGGAATCTCGTGATTTTAGATCACGGCCATGGCCTCACGACGTTCTACGGACATCTCTCTCGCATCAGCGTGCGCGTGGGGCAAGCCGTCAAACGGGGTCAGATCGTCGGGCGGGCCGGGAGCACGGGGCGATCCACTGGTCCCCACGTCCATTATGAGGTGCGGGTAAACGATCGCCCGGTGGACCCACGGCGCTTCTCCGCTGGATGAATCCTCGCGCTCACCTCAGCAAGAGGATTCATTCGGCGCTGTAGTCCCAGAAGAAAACTCCCTCGGGCTTCAGGCGAACGAGTAGCGTCTGTGGCGTGTACAGTTGTTGAAAGGCGCGGCTCTCGGGCGAGCCGTAGTACTTCGTGCCCAGGGCGCGCCAGACCTTGCGCCACAGGCGCGGATCCGTGACCTCTTCGGCCCGTCCCCAGAAAGAGATGCCCTTATACGTGCGCACGCTCGCCCCACCATCAATGACCCATCCGACTCGAGGATTCCTCAGAATGGCGCGTCCTTTCGCGCTCTCGCGACCCGTCCCGAAGAAGAACTCGTTCCCGAGAGCGACAAACCACACGGGGAGGACATGAGGGTATCCTCGAGCATCGGTGAACGCCAAGCGCATGATCTTTTGTGCGGCGCAGAATTCGCGCAAGCTCCGCGGCACGCGTCGCATAGGTCACCCTCCGGCAGGAGATGAGGCGCTCATGCGGTTGCCGAACGAACGGCCGCACGTCGCCAGCGCGCGGCCTTGACCGTGTTCTTCATGAGCATAGCGATCGTGAGCGGGCCGACGCCTCCTGGCACGGGCGTCAGATAGCCGGCTATGGGCGCGACGCTCGTCGGATGCACATCCCCGACGAGCGTATATCCCTTCGAGGCCAGTTCGCTCAGTCGCTTCTCGTCCGGCCCGAACAGGCGTTCCACTTCAGCGCGATCGGTCACTTTGTTGATGCCCACGTCAATGACCACAGCGCCCGGCTTGACGTATTCGGCGGTAATCATGGCCGTTCGACCGATCGCGGCAACGAGAATATCCGCCTGGCGTGCGATCTCGGCCAACTGCGGCGTACGGCTGTGACAAATCGTGACCGTCGCATGGCGATGCAGAAGCATCAAGGCCAGCGGCTTCCCCACGATGTCGCTGCGCCCGATGACGACAGCGCGCTGCCCCTCGATGGGGATCCGCGTGCGCTCCAGCAACTCGATGATGCCCGCCGGTGTGCACGGTTCCAGCGCCTCTTGATTGCGCACCAGGCGCCCGACGTTCACCGGATGGAAGCCGTCCACATCTTTGGCCGGATCCACAGCATCGAGCACTCGCGACGTATCAATGTGGCGCGGCAAGGGCAGTTGAACGAGGATGCCGTCGATCTCCTCGCGGGCATTCAAACGGGCGATCAGGTGAAGCAAGGCTTCGGTCGTCGTCGTCTCCGGCAGCTCGTGCTTCTCCGAGTAAATGCCCAGCTCCTCGCACGTCTTCACCTTGCTGTTGACGTAGACCCGGGAAGCGGGATTCATCCCCACAAGGATCGCGGCCAGACCTGGGCGAATGCCGCGTTCGGCGAGCGCCGCGACCTCGCGCGCGACCTCGCTCTTGATCTGTTGTGCGATCGCTAATCCGTCGAGTCTCTGTGCCGTCATGGGGTGGCTCTCTCCTCCGAAGGCGAGCGATTCAAGCCCAACCGTTCGCCGATGGGGCGCAGGGCCGAGATGATGAAAGCGATCAACTCATCCAGCTCCATGCCCAGCTCTTCAGCGCCGCGATAGACGATGGCGCGATCCACGCCGCGCGCGAAGGCCTTGTCTTTGAGCTTCTTCTTCACCGAGGCGACGGGCAGATCATCCAAACTTCGCGACGGACGCACGAGCGTGCAGGCGATGATGAAGCCCGTCAGCTCGTCCACCGCGTAGAGGACCTTCGCCAACAACGTGTCTCGCGGGACGCCCGTGTAGTCGGCGTGCCCGAGGATGGCGCGCACGATCTCTTCCGGGTACCCACGCTCGCGCAGCACCTCGGCGCCGCGCAAGGGATGATCGGGAGGATTCGGATACCGTTCGTAATCGAAATCGTGCAGCAGACCCGCGATCCCCCACGTCTCCTCGTCCTCGCCGTAACGCCGTGCGAACGCGCGCATAACGGCCTCGACGGCGAGGGCATGTTTGATCAAGCTCTCGCTCTGCGTATACTCGCAGAGCAGCGCATAAGCGTCTTCGCGCGTGGGCCTGTTCGGCCCTCCGTCATCGCATCGTGTTTCGCTCCCCATGCCCATCGACATCCGGCGATGGTATAATGACACGCCAATCAGGCGGATATTAAACACGGCCTTGGCGATTTTCTCAAGTCGCCTGGTTCGAAGGTGAGGGAAGGCGTTTTGGCAAGTGGGATGAACGGCGCGCGTGGCGTGAGGGGGACGAGTGAGCGGCGCGTGAAGCCGTTCATCGAACCCATCGCGGTTGTCGGCCCGTTCACATGGCCGACGGCTGGCGTCGCGGGCCCATCGCGGAAGGGGAGGTTACAACTTCTCGCCAGCGAGGGGAGTGCGCTTCGGGAGCTCGCCCGCGCGCGGAGGGACGAGCCCGATCGGTTTCTCGGCGAGATCGAATTCCGCGAGACGAACCGGGAGGTGAAATCGTGAAGATATGGTGGGTGATCGGTGGCCTATGCTGGATAGCCGCTCTCGCTGCGGTGGGCGAAGCGCAACGCCCGCGTCCCGCTTCCTCGGACTTGGAGATTCGTCGCCTCATCGAGACGTTCCGTCGCGGATGGGAGCAGAACGATGCGGAGGCGCTGCGGCGAGCGTGCGCTCCCGGGATCGTGATGCTCAGCCTCGGACGACGGGATCGGGGGATTGAGCAGGTCGTGGAGCATCTGCGCGTCGCGTTTCAGCATTTTCCTCAGGCCGAGTTGCAGATGGAACAGCTCGAGATCCGCACAACAGGCGCCATCGCGTGGGCGCAGGCGGAAGCGCGGTACGTGCAGAAGACGGCTCACGGGATGGCGCTCACGTACACGGGGTACGCCTCGTTCCTGCTGGAACGGCAGCGCGGCGGATGGCGCATCACGCAGGTGGACTTGAACGTGCGGCCGGCGACGTCGGTGCCGCCCGCGGCGGCTGCCGAAGACGCTTCTTTGGAAGGTGCGTGGCTGCTCGAATCGGCGAAGGACCTCGCGACGGGACGTCCAGTGCCGCAGGGTGCGATGCTACTCTTGACGCGCTCGCGATTCGCGCTTTTCGCGGTCGCGCCGGATCGCCGTCCGCCGCGCGAGAAGAAGCTCGCCGAGTATTCGAAACGGGAACTGTTGGAGTTGGTGCGCGAGGTTGAAGGGAGCGTGGGGGAATATCATCGGGACGGGAATCGCCTCACTCTGATCCCCGTCTTCGCCTTCTTCCCGGAGATGACGGGCGCGCCGCAGGTCTTCGAGAACGTGCGACTGGATCGGGAGAGATTGAGCGTGGAATGGGAGGTGCGCGGACGGCGCATCCTCATGACGTGGAGGCGCGTGGAATGAAGGTTGACGAGCGAACGCCTGCGGACCTCGGAGCGCTCGGCGAGCGCTTCGCGCTCGAATTTTTGAAGCGGCGCCGGAACTATCGCATCGTCGCGACCAATGTTCGGATTCCCATCGGACGGACCCCACGGGGGGGCCTTGTGCTCGGGGAGCTGGACATCGTCGCATACGATGGCGACGTGCTCGTCTTCGTAGAGGTGAAGACGCGGACGTCCGAAGACGTCGCGCGAGCCGAAGCGAGCGTGGATTGGCGCAAGCGCCGCGCCCTCGCTCGCGCCGCGCGTGCCTATCGCCATTGGCTGCATTTGGAATCGGCCGCTTATCGGTTCGACCTCGTCACGGTCGTCTTCGGTGATGGGGCATCGCCGGAGATCACCCTGACCTCAGGCGCTTTCGAGGATCGGCGGATTCGGCCTCGCTTCTCCGCGAGTTGGGACGAGGCGTGAGGCCGCTTGGTCTGTCCGTCAGTCTTGTGCTAAAGTGAATCCCTCTTTCGAGGGATGCGGATGACGCAACAGGGGGCGAATAACCTGGAACGAGCGACCCAAGCGAGGGCTTCTTCGGCGGCGGAGTTCTTCGCCTTAATTCGTGAGGAATTGGCCGCGTTCGAGCACGAATTCGCCTCTCAGATCGCTTCCGAGGTGCCCTTGATCGCTGAGATCGGCCGATACGTGAAGGACGGCGGGGGGAAGCGAATTCGACCGGCCTTGCTGTTGCTGTCGGCGAAGCTCTGGGGGCGTCCCGTCACGCGTTCGACGATTCGGCTGGCCGTCGTCGTCGAATTCATTCACACGGCCACGCTCGTGCACGATGACATCATTGACGGCGCGCAGGTGCGGCGCGGGCGCCCTTCGGTGAATGCGCGGTGGGGGAACCAGATCACCGTGCTCATGGGCGATTGGCTCTACATGCGCGCGTTCGAGATGGCGCTCGAAGAGCGCAGCTTCGAGATCCTCGATCTGCTCACGCAGATCACGCGAAAGATGACCGAAGGGGAATTGATCCAGCTGGGGCATATCGGCGACCTCTTCATCACGCGGGAACGCTACTTCGAGATCCTGCAGCGGAAGACCGCCTATCTCTTCAGCGCGTGCGCGGAGATCGGGGGGGTCCTCGGCGGAGCGTCACCGCTCGAGCAACAAGCCTTGCGCGAGTACGGAATGCATCTGGGCACGGCGTTTCAATTAATTGACGATGTGCTCGATTTCGTCGCCGACGACGAGAGCCTGGGCAAGCCGGCCGGCAACGATCTGCGCGAAGGGAAGCTGACCCTCCCTGTGATCCTGTTGGTCGAGAAGGGGGAACCACAGCATCTGGAGATGGTGCGCACGGTGCTCGCCGATGGCGATTACCGGAGGGTGACGCGGCAAGAGTTGGTCGCGGTGTTGGAAGCGGAAGGCTGCTTAGAGCGCGCCCGCGAAGAGGCGCGCGCGTATGCTCAACGGGCTTCGGCCTGTCTGCGCGTGGTGGTCCCTTCTCCCTATCGGGACGCCCTGGCTCGTATCGCTGAGTTCACGGTTGAGCGGACGCGGTGAGTGATCCCCCTTGCGACGGCGCGCTGCCACCTTCTCCGAACATCGGATCCGTCTATGCGCGAGCCGCTCGAATTGAGAGCCTGGCGCGGGACGCGGTCGGAGACCGCCTTCGTGGAACAATTGCGCGCTTGGTCCGCCTTCGATGACGTCGGGCGGCAATATGCGGCCCTCGCGCATTGGAGCACCTGCTGGTTCCAGCGGGCGACGCTGGATGTCTATCTGGAGCTGCTCAACGAAGAGGTCCCTTGCGAGGCCTTCGGATCGGAGGGGACGATCGTGTCCTTCAGCGCGTTGGAGCAGAAGATGTGGAGCTTCCTGCAATTGGCGAAGGGAGCGCTCGATGCCGTGGCCCGCGAGATCAATCTCGTCTACTGGCACGTGGATGCGCGGCGCCGTCTCTTCGATCCGATGGGGCGCGCTCGATGGGTGACGTTTTATACCGTGCGGGAGCGCTTGCTCGGCTTAGAGGAATTTCGCGAGGATCCGCTCGTGCGGATGCTGGAGGCGCGGACGCGCGCGGAGACGGCCGATCCGATCTATCGGGAGTTGAGTCATCTCGCGGCAGCAAGCTTGACGGCGCCGCGATTGATCGGGCGCGTGGAGCGTCCGGATTTGAGACGCAGGGAGACGCCGCTGCGGGCCAGCGAAGCGCGCATCTTCATCCCCGACGATCCGCGACAGTGGCCCCCCACCTACGAGCGCGGCTTCGAGATGAACGCCCTGTTCCCCGCGATCCTGCGCTGGCTTGAACATTTCACCGATGACGTTTACGATAAACTCGATCTCCGCCTGAAGGGAGAAAGGCGATGAACGGATCGTGGGCCCATCGGATATCGACCGAGCGCGCGGTCGCAAGCGTCCTGCTCATGGGGAGCCTCTTATGGGGGGCCCCTTCGACGGAGGCACAATCGTGGTATCGTTCGGGGATACGCCGGGTCGAGCCGTTCACGCGCTATGAGGTGAAGGTCGAGGATCAAACATTCGTCCTCTATCCGCTGGCCGTGACGCTGGACATGGAACGTCAGGAGACGACCGTGTGGCTCTACGTCGGATCCGAGCGCGATCGAGGGAAGACGCGGTATTTCTGTCCACGTGGAGCGCTGTTGCGCGATGGGGTGAGCGAGCGGCGCTTCGCGCTCAGCCGATTGGAGGGTCTCTCCATCGTGCGGCGCAAAGGAGAGTGCCTGGAGTTTCGCGCTCAGGGGCCGGACCTGGACGCGCAGGCGCGCGCGCATTTTGAAGCCGTAGGAGAGCAACGGTGGCGGGGGAACGAGAAGCCTTGGCCATCACCGGCTCAAGTCGGCTTGGTCTTCTTCGGCCTTCCCTCTCCGCGAGCGACGTATTTGGCCGTCCAGTTGCCGTTCGGCGAGGAGATCCTCATCGCGACGCGCGATCTGCGCTGATGACGCGGGCTCTCCTTTTGTGCTACATTATTGCCGGATTGTATGAAGCCGAGGCGATTGATCGTACAGGCCGGATGTCTCACCGTGCTCCTCTGCGGTGTGGCGCGGGCGGATGTTCATGTCGTGACCTTCGATGACATCGTGCATCCGGCGAGCGCGCAGTTGGTCGAGCGGGCGATTCGCGTGGCCGAGCAGGCGCAGTCGCGCGCGCTCATCATCACGCTGCGCACGCCGGGGGGACTCGTCTCGGCCATGCGGGAGATCGTCGAGCGGATTCTTGCTTCCCGTGTGCCTGTGGTCGTCTACGTCTCACCGAGCGGAGCCAGTGCGGCCTCGGCGGGCTTCTTCATCCTCATCGCGGCCGATGTCGCGGCTATGGCCCCGGGGACGAATACGGGAGCTGCCCATCCAGTGGCCATCGGGATGGAGCAAGATCGCACGATGTACGAGAAGGCGGAGAACGATGCGGCGGCCTATATCCGCTCGCTCGCCGAGAAGCGGGGGCGCAATATCGAGCTGGCCGAAGCCGCCGTGCGCACGAGCCGTTCCTACACGGAGACGGAAGCCCTGAGGGAGGGGTTGATTGATCTCATCGCGCGCGATCTCTCGGATCTGCTCGCGCAACTGGATGGACGGGCGATCCGTCGGTTAGGGGGAGAAACTGTCACGTTACGGACGAAGGGAGAACCGGTGGTGCGCATCGAGCCCACATTGCGTGAGCGCGTGCTCAGCTTCCTGGCCAATCCGAACATCGCCTTCGTGCTGGGCGCCATTGGTCTGCTCATGATCTACTTCGAGCTGAACAATCCGGGAGCGATCATCCCGGCTGTCGTCGGCACGATCGCCCTCGTGCTGGCCCTCTATGGATTTCACCTGCTGCCGATCAGTCTGACCGGCGTGCTGCTGCTCATCATCGCCATCGCGCTCTTCATCGCCGAGGCGAAGATTCAGAGCTTCGGCGTGCTCGGGCTGGGGGGCGTCGTCTCGATGATCATCGGGGCGCTGATGCTCGTGGATGCGCCGGATCCAGCGATTCAGGTTCAGCGCTCGATCGCCATCGCCATCGCCATCCCGACGGCCGTGGCGATGATCGTGATCCTGCGCTTAGCCATGAAGGCGCGGGAGCAGAAAGTCGTCACGGGCGATCTCGGCATGGTGGGATTGATCGGGACAGCCGAGACGGAGTTGAATCCGGAGGGGCAGGTCTTCGTACGCGGCGAGCTGTGGAGCGCCATCGCCTCCTCGCGCATCGCTAAGGGAGAGCGCGTGCGCGTCGTGGGGATCGAAGGCTTGAAGCTGCGCGTTGAAGCCATGCAGCCTCTGGAACCGCCACGCCAGACCTCCATCCTGGATGTGGCCCAGAATGAAGAGCGCGCGTGAGCGAGAGC
Organism: Acidobacteriota bacterium; assembly: GCA_030550025.1. Lineage (GTDB taxonomy): Bacteria > Acidobacteriota > Blastocatellia > HR10 > HR10 > HR10. Next base: position 55,577 of record JAUQQC010000006.1, read on the forward strand.
CCCGTGAGGAGCGGGGGTCTCGGTGAATGCGAAAGGAGGGAGCTATGCCGGAACTCTTCACGGGATCCACCGTTGCGGCGATCATTCTGCTGCTCTGGGTGCTGAGCTGGATCAAGATCATTAACGAGTATGAACGCGGCGTCGTCTTCACCTTCGGACGGTTGCGGCCCGAGCCGAAACCGCCGGGCATCCGCCTGGTGATCGGCCCCTTCCAACGCATGGTGCGCGTGAGCTTGCGCACGGTCGCCATGGATGTGCCCCCCCAGGACGTCATCACTCGCGATAACGTCTCGGTGAAGGTGAATGCCGTCGTCTACTTCCGCGTCATTGATGCGAATAAGGCCATCGTCGAGGTCGAGAACTATCTCTACGCCACTTCACAACTCGCGCAGACGACTCTGCGCTCGGTCTGCGGCGAGGTCGAGCTGGACGATCTCCTCAGCAAGCGCGAGGAGCTGAACGCGCGCTTGCAGCGCATTCTCGACAAGCACACCGATCCGTGGGGGATCAAAGTGAGCATGGTCGAGATCAAGGCCGTGGACCTGCCACAGGAGATGATCCGGGCGATCTCCCGGCAGGCGGAGGCCGAGCGGGAGAAGCGCGCTAAGATCATTCATGCCGAGGGCGAATACCTGGCCGCTCAGCAGTTGACCGATGCCGCGCGGAAGCTCTCCGAGGAGCCGCTCTCCATCCAACTTCGGTATCTGCAGACGCTCACCGAGATCGGCGCGGAGAAGAATTCGACCGTCGTCTTCCCTCTGCCCATCGAGCTGCTCTCCGTGCTGGCCCCGCGACGGAGTCGAGCGGAGGTGACGGATCGGTCTTGAGGCGAGACGTCCTATGCACGACGATCTTCGAGCGAGAAGCCGACGCGCGATCGTGCTCTTCATCGGATGCGTGACGCTGGCCTTCGCGATGTTCACCGCGGGTCTGCTCATCGGACGATGGGCTCGAGTCCCCGAATCAGCAGCGACGATTCCGAAGGAGAACCCGCCGAGCGCAAGTCTGTCGGAAGGGGCGATGACGCCTTCCTCACCGAGCGAACCCGCGTCGTATCTGATCCGAGCGGGGAGCTTCTCTTCGGTGGCGGAGGCCGAGCGTTTCGTCGCCCATCTGAAGGAGCAGGGCTTCGATCAGGCGTTCACCCGCCTGCGTTCGAAGCCCGAGGGGGGATCGGTCGTGGAAGTCGTCCTCGGGCCTTTCGAGGACACGGAGGCGGCCGCCCGCACACTGCGCGAGCTGCGAAATAACGGCGTGTCCGACCTGCGCATCCTCCCCAACCGATGATGCGGGCTCGCGTCGGAGCTGAGCGTGCGTTCATCGGCGGCCTCCGCGGGACGAGCGAAGCATCCGATTCTGACGGCTCCGCGTACACCGCCTCTGGCGCCGAGCGATTGGGCGTGTACCGGGGCAACAGCGCTCGCTTTCGTCCTCGCCTTCCCTTCACCTTTGGGAGAGGGGGTATGGTTCCTCGCATGGGGAGCTTGGATCCCCCTCCTCTTCCGCCTGGCGACGCGAGTCGCCCTCTCTTTCCGGCAAGCGTTCCTCCTTGGTCTGAGCCTTGCCCTCATCGTCTTTTACGGGAGCTTTTCATGGCTCGCGTTTCCCATCGTTCACTATGGGGGGATGCCGGCGCCGATCGCGTATGCGCTCTTGCTCATTCCGGCGCTTGTGCTCTCACTCTTCTTCTCCGCCTTCCTTTGGCTCGTGCGATGGGGGATCGTCCGATGGGGAAGAGCAGGTGTCTTCACCGCACCGCTTTTCTGGGTCGCTCTGGAGTGGGCGCGCGTTCGCTTGACGCGGCATGGTTGGAACCTGTTCGGGTATAGTCAGGCGAGCGTTCCCGAGCTGATTCAGATCGCGCGCGGAACGGGCGTGTTGGGCGTGAGCTTTTTGTTGCTTCTGGCGAGCACGCTTGGCGTCTTCCTCGCGCTGCGAGAGACGGCGCGGTGGCGGCGCGCCATCCTGCTCGTCGGAAGTCCCCTCGCGCTCTTAGGTCTCGCCTTCTTCGCCGGAAGGGCCGCTCGTCCGGAAGCTCCTCTTGGAACGTCTGCCGTACACGTCTTCGCCGTGCAACCGGTGATTCCCGTCCTCGGACGCGGCGCGGGATTGCGCGCTCCGGATGTGATTGAGAGCTTGAATCGGCATCTGCGCCTCTCCGAAGCAGTTCTCGCCGAGGGGAAAAGCGATGGGCCTCCGCAGCTCCTCATCTGGCCGGAATCGCCGATGAATCTCTCGCTCGATGAGGACGAAGCACTCGCGGCGTATCTGGCCGATTTCGCGCGCCGGCACGAGGCGTATCTCTTGCTGAATCACTTGGGGAGGACGGCGCGCGGCTGGCACAACAGCGCCACCGTGATCTCCCCGCAGGGCACACGCATCGCCGAGTATCACAAGATTCGGCTTCTGGAATTCGGCGAATACGTCCCCGGGCGCGGACTCCTTCCTTTCTTGGGAAAGATCCCGGCGTTGGCAGGCGACTTCGTGCCGGGGCGCGACTACACGGTCGCTGACGTGGGGGCTGCGCGCGTCGGGACGTTCATCTGCTTTGAATCGGCTTTCCCGGAGATTCCGCGCGCGCTCGTGCAACGAGGCGCGACGCTGTTGGTGAACATCTCCAATGATGGCTGGTTTGGCACGACGGCGGGCGCACGCCAGCACCTCTCTCACGCTGTCCTTCGTGCTGTCGAGTTGGGGCGTCCGCTCGTGCGCGTGACCAACAGCGGCATCACGGCCTTGATCACCCCCTACGGCGAAGTGCGAGACGCCACGCCGCTTTTTCACACGGCGACGCGCCACTGGCTTTTGCGCCTCCCTTCGTCGCCACCTCCGCTCACATTGTACGCGCGGTACGGCGATCTCTTCGCGTGGTTGTGCGTGGCGGTGAGCCTCGGCCTTCTGGCATGGGGGAAGCGCCGCAAGCGGCGCGCGTGAACGGGCGCGGACTACGCGCGGCGTTGGAGGACGAGGCGAGCCAGATCGGCGAGTCGCCCCGAACGCGGGAGCGGCCGGATCGCTTCGAGCGCTTCACCGATGAGCGCCTGGGCCTTCTGTCGGGAGGCTTCCAGACCGTACAGGCGCGGATAGGTCGCCTTACGAGCCGCCACATCTTTGCCCGGCGTCTTCCCGATCTCCTCAGGCGTCCCCGTGATGTCGAGCACGTCGTCAATGATCTGAAAGGCGAGCCCCAGACATTCCCCGTAGCGCGTGAGCGCGCGCATCTGCTCCGGCTCCGCTCCGCCCAAAATCCCGCCGACGCGCACCGAGGCCGTCATCAGCGCGCCCGTCTTCATGCGATGAATGGCTGTGAGCGTCGGCTCATCAAAAGGCTGCCCTTCCGTCAGGAGATCCAACACCTGACCGCCGATCATTCCCTCCACCGTTCCGGCCGCGCGCGCGATCTCGGCGATCACGCGCATCTGGCGATCGCGATGCGCATCCGGGATCGGGATCTCGGCCAACGTTCGGAAAGCGAGCGTGAGCAAGGCATCGCCGGCCAGAAGAGCGATCGCTTCGCCGAAGACTTTGTGACACGTCGGCCGACCTCGTCGCCAATCGTCGTTGTCAAGCGCTGGGAGGTCATCGTGAATGAGCGAGTAGGTGTGGATCATCTCCAGCGCGCACGCCGTCGGGAGCAGCCACGATTCCGGGACGTCGAACATCTCTCCAGTCGCGATCGTGAGGATCGGGCGAAGCCGTTTCCCTCCGGCGAAGAGGCTGTACCGCATGGCGCGGTGAATCACTTCCGGAGGCGTCGTCTCCGAGGGCACGAGCTGATCGAGCCATCGATGAAGGCGTTCCCGTTGCGCGCTCAGATATTCCGCCAGATCGAGCGTTCCTCTCTCGGACGACGTCCTCACGGCCGGTGGGCATCCTCCTCCGGGGGCTCTTCGAAGGGTTGGATTTCGTAATCCCCACTGGCGTTTTTGACGAGGATTTCGACTTTCCGCTCGGCCTCTTCGAGACGCTTCTGGCATTCTCGCGAGAGCTTGACGCCACGCTCGAAGAGTTCCAGCGCGCGCTCCAGCGGCAGATCGCCATTCTCCAATTGTTCGACGATGCCCTCCAGTTCCTTGAGGGCGGCCTCGAAGTCCGTAGGTTTAGACGCCTTACTCATCGAGTCTCACCTCTTCGGTCACTGCCTTCAGCTGGCCTTTGAAGAGACGGATGCGCAGGCGTTCGCCCACGCGCACCTCGGCCGCATCGCGGAGGATGACGTGTTGTTCGTTCCACACGATGGCGTATCCGCGCGAGAGGACGGCCAGGGGACTGAGTGCGTCCAGCTTTCCCACGGCGAGGCTCAGGTGGCGCCGACAGGTGTGCAAACGTTCGCGGATCGTCGCGTTCATTCGGTTCTGAAGTATGGCCAAGCGCCCGCGCATCTCCGCCAGGCGTCGGCTCGGGCGCTGTGCCGTGAAGCGCATCGAGAGCGCGGCGAAGCGTTCTCGCGCCGCGCGCACGCGTCGCGTCATCGCGATCTGCAATCGGTAGTCGAGATCATCCACCCGTTGCCACGCCTGTTGCACGATCGTGCGCGCGCGCATGAAGCCCGGTCGCGCATGAAGCTGCGAGAGGCGTTCGCGCCATCGCACGAGGAGATAGCGTGCCGCTTTCACCAAGCGCAGCTCCAGCGCGGCGAACCGCCCGATCAGCTCATCCCGACGCGCGGCGACCATTTCGGCAGCCGCCGACGGCGTCGGCGCGCGCACATCGGCGACGAAATCGGCGATGGTGAAATCGGTCTCGTGCCCGACGGCCGAGATGATAGGGATGCGCGAGTCAAAGATGGCGCGCGCGACGATCTCCTCGTTGAACGCCCACAGGTCTTCGATCGAACCGCCACCGCGCCCGACGATGAGGACGTCCAGGTCATCGCGTTGATTCATGAGGCGAATGGCTTCGGCGATCTCCTGGGCGGCGCCTTCGCCTTGAACGCGCACGGGGCAGATCAGGACGTCAATGCCGCGATTGCGCCGCTTCAGAATCCGCAAGATGTCGCGGATGGCGGCGCCCGTCGGGGAGGTGATCACCCCGATCTTTCGCGGCGTGAGCGGAAGCGGGCGTTTGCGCGCGGGATCGAATAATCCTTCGGCCGCCAAGCGTGCCTTCAGCTGCTCGAACGCCAATTGCAAGGAGCCGATGCCGACCGGCTCCATGTACGCGACCAGCAGACGATACTCGCCGCGCTTCTCGAAGACGCTCAGCCGCCCACGCGCGTAAACCTCCAGTCCGTCCTCTGGTCGAAATCGAATCAGCCGATTCTGCAAGCGGAAGCAGACGCAAGGCAATTGCGCGTGCGCATCCTTCAACGTGAAATACCAGTGGCCCGAACTGTGACGCTTGAAATTGGAGATCTCGCCCCGGACCCAGATGTCGGGGAATTCCCCCTCCAGCAAGTCCTTGATGTGAAAGGTCAACTCGCTGACGGTCAGCGCTTGTCGCTCGGCCGCCAGCTTCGCCAGGGTCATCGGTTCCATGCGTCACTCCCGCCTCGATTCGATGCGTCCTACAGGCCGAATATTAGCCCGTGGCCGAGTGGGGTGTCAAATCGGGTCGTGGGAGCGCTTCCGCTTCCAGAGGGCGTAGGCGGGAAGCCCCGAGAGCATGATGCCGAGGCCAATCGCCGATTCGCGCGGTGCGCCCACGAACGTGCTCACCGTGAGCGCGAGCGCCAACCCACCGAAGAGCAGTGGGGCGACGGGATACCCCGGCGTGCGGAATGGACGCTCAACTTCGGGGAACTTCCGCCGCAGGAAGAGACAGCCGACGGTCGTCAGCCCATAGAAGACCCACGCGGCGAAGATCACGTAGGTGAAGAGCTGTTCGTAGGTACCACTGGCGGCCAGAAGTGACGCCCACGCGGCTTGCGCGAGGATCGCCACATGCGGGACGCGAAAGCGCTCATGGACGCGCGCGATCTGCTTGAAGAAGAGTCCATCGGCGGCCATCGCGTAGAAGATCCGCGCGCCCGAGAGGATCGAACCGTTCAACGCGCCGAGGATGGAGATCAAGATGGCCAGAGAGACGATCGTCGCTCCCGGCGCGCCGAGGACGCGCTCGATGGCCTCGGCGGCCACGCGCTCGCTCGCCTGAATCGCCGCGATGGGCAGCACGTAAAAGTACGCGAGATTGGCCAGCAGATACACGAGGATGACCACGAGCGTGCCGAGCACCAGTGCGCGCGGGATCGTGCGCGCCGGATGCGCGATCTCTCCGGCGACCATGTTGACGTTGTTCCATCCGTCGTATGCCCACAGCGCGGCGACCATGGCGATGCCAAATCGTCCGAACCAGTCCTCGCGCACCATCTCCGGCCACATCGGGCGGTAATGAGCCGTCGTCCCTTCGCCGAGGGCGAAGGCGAGCCCGACAAGACCGAGGATGAGCACGAGCTTGAGCACCGTGAGCCCTGCCTGCACCGCACCGCCCACTCGGACCCCACGACAGTTCACCAGCGAGAGCACGAGCAGACATGCGATGGCTGCGATCTTGTTCCCTCGCTCCGAGAGGGGAAGGAAATGGCCGAGGTAAATGGCAAATCCAGCCGCGAGCGCCGCAATCGAACCCGTCTTGATCACCAGAAACTGCGTCCAGCCGTAGAGGAATCCCCAGAGCGGGCCATACGCGAGGCGCAAGTAGACATATTCGCCACCGACGCGGGAGAACGCTGCCCCTAACTCCGCATAGGTGAAGGCGCCCAGGAGCGACAATCCTCCGGCCAGAAGCCACACGGCGAAGACCAAGCCCGGTGCCTCCACCGCTCGCGCGATCGTGTTCGGGACGATGAAAATGCCCGTCCCGATGATCGTCCCCACGATGATCGAGCTGGCCTCCTTCAGACCGAGCCCGCGTTGCAACTTCTCCTCATCGAGTGTCGGCATGGGAGCGGCCATCTTCCCTCCTCCTCTCAGCGACGCTCTTTTAGCCTCACCCATCCCTTCGCCACCAACTCGTTGACGAACGCTTCGACGTCCGCCAGCGTCACGTTCTCGAATTCGGCGAATGCGGCCCAATAAATGTGCGCGAGGCTTCGTTCTCCATCGATCAGGTTCTTGATGAGCATCGCGAGCCTCGGCTCCACCTGCGGGGACCTATACTCCAGCCATGCGCGAAATCCTGGTCCAAGCGGGAGCACGCGCGTGGGGATGAGCTGATGGAGGCGTAACTCTTCCGCCTCCGGTTCCAATTCCTTCGGCGCGACGCCGAGCATCCGACACATGCGCTCATACTCCTCGGCCAGAAGCCGGACCGCCGCTTCTTGAAGGACGAAGAGATTCCATGTGAAGCCGGATTCGTATTTGAGCGTGGCGACGGAGTCGGACGTTCCTTCAGTGAGCGCGAGCTTCGCGAGCGAGGCGAGGATGCGACTCTCGTGCTCGTAGGCCTGTTGCACGATGTGGTACGCGCGTTTGAAGCGCGCGTGGACGTTCTCGCGGGTGCTCTCGGCGATCCACCGCAACGCCCGCGCTTCGGCTTCCCCGAGGCGTTCCGCTCCCCCGGCGCGCACCTCGGCCAGGAGTTTCGGAAGATCGCGCGCCGTCACACCGGCCAGGAAAAGAGCGCACGCGGCGCCCAGGAAAACCATTCGCTTGAGCGCCGTCGGATCCAGATGTTCGACCCGGTCATCGCTTGTGTGGATGTATCGGAGCGAAGGCGCTGCTAAGCTGATCGAAGGGACGCCGATGCCATTCGTCTCGAAGACGAGATGATCCGAGATCGGCGCATATGGCCAGAACTGTACGGCGAAAGGATCGCGCGTCCCCGTCGGCGCGACAAAGAGCGGCGAAGGCGCGCGTGCGACCGGCGCCAACTCCGAGGCCAAGCGCGCGATCGCCCGCAGGACGTCGTCAGCGAACGTCCCCATCCAGCTCGGTTGTTGGATCGCGATGAAATCCGTGCGCCCGTGCCGATCTCCGCCCGCTTGGTCCAGGTTGATGTTGATCAGGAGGCGCCGCGCCTCTTCGGGATGGGCGAAGAAATAGCGATATGTGCCCTCGATCTCCGTCACCCACCAGAAGCGGATCGTCCGAAGAGGCGGGGCGATCTTCCCCTGGCGGATAAGCGTCAGAAGGACGCGCGCGATCTCCAAAAGGGCGGCGCTGCCGGAGGCATTGTCGTTCGCTCCCGGTGGCGGATGATCGAGATGGGCCGTGAAGACGATGTCTTGATCGCGGATGCGCGTGCCGGGGATTTCCGCGAGGACCATTTTCATCTGTCCAGGCCACTGCATCTCCACGCGCAAGTGGACGCGAGCGCGGAGTCGTTCCCCTCGTGCCAGGCGCTGCGCGAGCGCTCGACCGCGAGCTGGCGAAAGCATGAAGGCAAATCCCTTCGTTCCTTCTCGCGCGCGCTCTGGAGAGAGCTGTCCCCAGGCGATGGCTTCTTCGGATGGCGCGATGCCGAAGAATGCGCTCTGCGCATACGAGAGGATGCCCACGGCCCCGCGTTCGGCGATCGCCAACGGCTCGACCTGATGCGGCGGACCACTGGCCAGCACGATCTTGCCCCGTACGTCCACGCCGCGATAATCGGCGGCGCTCGTCCCCGCGCCAACGGAGATGAGCTCAGCCTCCACATCGGCATCACGGCTGTACTGAGCGACGGAGAGCGGGATCTCAGCGGCGTCGGCGAGCAGGATGGGCTCCGGATCGAGCACCCAGAGCTCTCCGCGTTGCACGTTCCACGAGGGAATATCGGCGGGAAAACTGAGGATGCGCACATCGGTCAATCCGATGGCGCGCGCGCGTTCGGCCACGATCTCAGCCGCGCGAGCGAATCCCGGGGAGGCCGGATACCGAGCGAGCGCCGCCAGCGCCGTCGTCGTCTCCAAGACGCGCTCGCCCGATGCTTCGGCGAGAAGCTGGGTGACGAGGTCCGACGGCAGCAATGACGTTTGTGGCGCAGCCGTAAGGGGAGTTGTGAGGTTCACCAGGACGAAGAGGCTGAGAAAAGGGTGTGCTCGATGCGTCCCACGAATGCGCTTCATGCCTCCAGCTCCGCCAAGATCGCCTCGGTGAATTCCGTCGTCGTCGCCGTCCCACCCACATCGCGCGTGCGAATCTGTCGCTCGGCGAGCACCCGACACAAGGCCGCATAAATGCGGTCGGCCGCATCCGCTTCCCCGATGTGGCGCAGCATCATCAAGGCTGACAGCAGCATCGCCGTCGGATTGGCCAGATTCTTGCCGGCGATGTCCGGTGCGCTCCCATGTACGGCCTCGAAGACGGCGATTGTGTCTCCGAGGTTCGCCCCGCCAACGACCCCCAATCCGCCGACGAGTCCAGCTGCGAGATCAGAGATGATGTCGCCATAGAGATTCTCCAGGAGCAAGACGTCGAACTGCTGCGGATTCATCACCAGTTGCAGACAGGCGTTATCCACGATCTTCTCCTCGATCTCGATCTCAGGATAGTCGCGCGCGACGCGCCGGAAGCAGTCCAAAAAGAGCCCATCCGAGAGCTTCATGATATTGGCCTTGTGCACGGCCGTCACTTTCCGCCGGTTCTCTCGGCGTGCGTACTCGAAGGCGAAGCGCGCGATGCGCGTCGAGGCGCGCTCGGTGATGATCTTGAGCGACTCGACGACGCCCGGCACGACGATGTGCTCCAGCCCCGAATAGAGATCCTCCGTGTTCTCGCGTACGACGATGAGGTCAACGGAGCCGAAGCGCGTGGGGACGCCGGGCAGGCTCCGCACCGGGCGAAGATTGGCATACAGGTCCAATTCCTTCCGCAGGCGCACATTGACGCTCGCGAAGCCCTCGCCGATGGGCGTCGTGATCGGCCCTTTGAGAGCGACGCGATTGCGCTCGATGGATTCCAATACCGCGAAGGGAAGCGGATCGCCATAGCGGTTGAGCGCTTGCATCCCCGCGATGTGTTCCTCCCACTCGATGGGGACGCGGGCCGCTGCGAGGATCCGAACAGTGGCCGCCGAGACTTCCGGCCCGATGCCGTCTCCCGGGATCAGTGTGATCGTATATGCCATCGTCTTCGTTCGCGCTCCTCAGCGGTTTTTCACCTCATTGCGCGGGACCTCGATCACTCGACCATCTTTGATGACCAGGACGACCTGGCGCAGCGCTTCCGGATCGAGCAACGGATCGCCGTCCACGACGATCAAATCCGCAAGCTTGCCGGGTTCGATCGTCCCCAGCTCTCGCTCCCGCCCAAGCGCTTCCGCACCCATGCGCGTGGCCATCTGGATGACTTCGATCGGGGAAATCCCCATGCTCGCGTAGAGCGCCAGTTCTTTGTAGAACCGACCATGTGGGATGAGGTCCGATCCCGTATCGGGTCCGAGCGCGATCTTCACGCCGAGCAGACGCGCGCGCGTGAGGCCGCGAAAGGCCTCTCGCAATGTGCGCTTCGGATCGTATCCTCGCGCTCGCCATTCGAGCACGTTGCGGCGCCAGAGGGCCGCCCGCTGTGCGAGCGCTTGTAGGATCTCAGCCGGGAGCCGATTGTACAGCGGCGGCTCGATCAGGTCTTCGTCGGTTTTCTCCAGCGGATCCACGCGTTGCGCTTGAATCTGATAGAGCGTCGGCACGAGGATGATGTTGCGGCGAGCCATCTCCAGAAGCAACCGGTCATCGTAGGCGCGCAGTGGGGCCATGTGTTCGATCGTGTCCGCGCCGGCCATCACGGCTAAACGCACGGCCTCATCGTAGGGAGCATCCACATGGACGGCGACCTTCACCCCCGCGCGATGGGCTTCAGTGACGATCGCTGAGAGTTCTTCGAGCGTGGGAAGCGGGCGTTGGCGCGTCAGTCTCACCTTCACGAAATCGATGCCTTTAGCGATCTGCTCTCGGACTTTCCGTCGCGCCTCCTTCACGCCGTCGTATTCGAGGAAGAGGGGGGACGAAGGCTGCGCTGGGTCTCTCTTGACGAACTGCGGCCCGGAAGCGAAAAGCCTCGGCCCGTCGGCTTCGATCTGTTCCCGCAGCTTGAGGACGAGTTCACTAGATCCGCAATCGCGCAGGCTCGTCACCCCGGAGAGGAGATCGAGTCGGGCGTTCTGCAGGATGACGTGCCGAAGCTTCTCCGGCGTGTCGGTGAACTCGGCGTCTCGCTCCCCAAGCCCGAGTCCCTCCAAATGCGCGTGCGCATCAATGAGCCCGGGGAGGATGAATTTCCCCTGCACGTCAATCACGTTCACGCCGGTGGGAATTCGCACGCGCCCCAGTCGTCCCACGGCCTTGATCTTATTGCCCGCGATGAGGATGACCGGATTCTCGAACGGCAAAGGGGTATTGCCATCAATGAGCCATCCCCCGACGAGCGCCAGCGTGATCTCGGCTTCCGCTTCGTCGTTGGCGCGGAGGCGTTCCGACAGCGGGAGGCCACCGAACACAAGAAGCGCGAGAGTGAGAAGGAGTCGTGCGCGCATGCTCATGATTCCGGCAAATGGCTCTCCACCATGCGAACCGCGAGTCCTGCCCCTTCCATCGCCCAGCGAGCATCGTCCACGCCGCACCCTTTGGTAGGAGGGAGATCGAGGTCTCCGTAGAAGGAGAGCTCGCGCTCCTTCCGAAGCCATTTCGGGATGACCGCCAATTCTTCGACGCGCTCGCGGACGGGTTCCAGAAACCGGTCGCATCGTCCCGGAATGGGGCCACTCGCGTCGTGCCAGAGCGGAGGCTCGATGCCCACCGGTCGCAGCGGGCCTTTCAGCGCCGACTCCACGGTCTCCTGGGTCTTGCGGACAACGTCCGCATCGGATTCCGGCGTCGCCGTCCCGCGGGCTGCCGAGCCGAGGACGGTCGTGATGAGGCGTTCTTTGTAGACATCCGCGGCTTCTTCGAGAAGCCAAGGGAGGAGTCCATCAAAGGGAGCGCGCGTTGAAAGTTTCACAACACCTGCTCCCGGCGCCGCGTGGCGCTCAAGCTGTGTCCTTCCCTCGTGCATGGCATCGCTATTGTACAGCAGGCTTTGCTAAAATAACCAGTCCTTCGAGCGAGGAGGGAGCGCATGAATCGTGCGCGACCGCGGGAGGAGGGTGAGCGATCTCGCGCTCGATTTGCCGCCGCGCCGGCGGGATGTTTCCGCCGCTTGAGATCGAGGCTCGCCCTCGCGCCCGTCGGAATGAGCCCTCGCGCTCGCGTCGAAGGACAGTGGCGTCTGGCGGATATTCCGCCGCGCTTTCCGACGGAGTGGCGTCAGGCGCTTTTCGCGCGGCGCGGAGCCGAGTAGGATTCGAGCGTTCTTTGGGTATGGAGGAAGAGCGTGCTTCCGAAGCGAGATGGCGCACGGCCATTGTTTCACGTCTTCCTTCTGACGAGCGGCTACATGGTCGTTGAGGCCGTCGGGGGGTGGCTGACCAATAGCCTCGCGCTTTTGGCTGATGCCGGGCATATGCTCACGGACGTCGCGGCGTTGGCCTTGGCTCTGGGCGCGATGTGGATGTGCGAGCGAAGCGCGCCGCCAGAGAAGACCTATGGCTACTATCGGCTCGAAATCCTCGCGGCGTTGCTGAACGCCGTCATCCTGATCATCATCTCCTTGGCCATCTTCCACGAGGCTTACGAGCGCATTCAGCGACCGCCGCATGTGCGGGGGGCGGAGATGATGCTGATCGCGCTCGGAGGGCTCGTCGTCAACGGAGTCGGGGCCGCGCTCTTGCATCGGGCGCGCCATCGGAGTTTGAACGTGCGGGGCGCCTTCTTGCATGTCGTGAGCGATGGGATGGGCTCGATCGGTGCGTTGCTGGCCGGAGGGCTCATTTGGACGAAAGGGTGGTACCTCGCTGATCCCGCCATGAGCTTCCTGACAGGCGGATTGATCATCGTGTGCGCGTGGCGATTGCTCAAGGAGGCGGTCAATATCCTGATGGAGGCGACGCCCGCGCACATTGATATTGCGGGCGTGGAGCGCGTGATTCGCAGCGTCCCAGGGATTCAAGATGTCCACGATCTGCACGTCTGGACGATCACCTCGGGGAAGGATGCCTTGAGTGCGCACGTCATTTTGGCGGAGGACCATGTCTCGCCGAAGGAAATCCTCCAAGGGATCCGGGCGCGGCTGAAGGAAATCTACGGCATCGAGCACGTGACGATTCAGATCGAGACGCCGGATTTCGAGGAGGAGGAGATTCATTTCTGAGCGAGATGCATTGACCGCTTTCAGCGGTCGGTGATACAATCGCTTGTGGTCTGGGGGTGACATGGGTTCGACGGGGGTCAAGAGGCGACGGGGTGCATGCCGGGTACCGTGCCGGCCCGAAAGAGGCACGGAAAAAAACAACTGCCAACGCGCAGTACGCTCAGGCCGCGTGAAGACGGCCTCGCTCCTCCTCACCTCGCCCGCGGGTGAGGGATGGGGCGCCGACCCAGACGGGCTCGGTCAGGGCGATCGATCGGCGCGCCCTGGCGACACCGGGATGCCGATCTAGTCGCGTGAGGCGCGCGTCGCCTCGCCTCCTCGCGCGGCGAATCGTCGAGAGGCGACTAAGCATGTAGAGCCTCGCGCCGGAAGGCCCTCGGACAGCGGTTCGATTCCGCTCACCTCCACCATTTTCATATCTTGGGTCGGCGATCATGTTCGACGATCTTTTCTCCTCATCGCTCAAGAGTGCGGAGGAGCGGGCCTCCAAGTTAGAGCGGCTGGCCGAGATTCAAGATGAGCTGCAACGGCTCATTGACGTGCGGCGGCGCTTGATGGAGCGACTCGCGCGCATGCGGAGCGAATTGGAAGGGCATCGTCGGGAGAGCCTCGACATCCGCATGCGAACCATGGATTTGGTGAATCGCATCCGGCGACGACTGCAGGAGTCCCCTGGCAGCTCGATCACTCCGGAAGAGGAGCGCATGCTCGCCGAGCTGGAAGCCTGGCAACAGCGCTTGGAGCGAGACATCACCGATCTGGAACACCGCGTGAAGGTCGCGGCCTTCGAGGCCGAGAGCCTGGAGGTGACGTTGAGCGAATTGCGCGAGCAGGCCGACGCCATTGCCGCCGAGCTCGAGCAAGAGGAGGGATTCTCCGAGAAGCATTAAAGGCCGATGAGTGAGACGGCATTGCGTCAGGATGGACGTCGCCCGGACATGCTGCGCCCGATTCGGATTCTCCCCGATTTCCTGAAGTTCGCTGAAGGTTCGGTCTTGATCGAGTGTGGCGATACGAGAGTTATTTGCGCGGCGAGCGTGGAGGAACGCGTCCCTTCGTTCCTGCGCGGCACAGGGAGGGGGTGGATCACCGCCGAGTACGCCATGTTGCCGCGCGCGACCGAGACGCGAACGCCGCGCGAGACGGCGCGCACGCAGCCGTCCGGGCGCACGCAGGAGATCCAGCGATTGATCGGGCGGAGCCTCCGCGCCGTCGTGGATTTGGATAAGCTCGGCGAGCGGACGATCCTCCTCGATTGCGATGTCGTTCAAGCTGATGGGGGGACGCGGACGGCTTCGATCACGGGTGCTTTCGTCGCCTTGGTCTTCGCCCTGCGGCGGTTGTACGAGACGGGGGCGATCGCCGAATGGCCCGTGCGCGATTATGTCGCTGCCGTCAGCGTGGGAATCGTCGACGGCCTGCCGATGCTTGATCTGCGATATGAGGAGGATAGCCGAGCGGCCGTGGATATGAACGTCGTGGGCACGGGCGACGGACGGTTCGTGGAGATTCAGGGGACGGCCGAGAGCGAACCGTTCACCGAGGAGCAGCTTCAACAGTTGCTCGCGCTTGCGCGTCAGGGCATTGCTCAGGTGATCGAGATCCAGCGGGCCGTCCTCGGGCCGTGGCCGGCGACCGCAGGTCTCTCTCACGAGGACGCCTCGTCCATTCGCGAGTTATGAAGCGAGTGATCCCAATCATCCTTCCCGCGCTCATCGTCCTGCAGCAGACGGCCGAGGAGCGGCCTTTTCAAGACCCGGATGGCCGATACCAGCTCGTCTTGCGCGATCGCTGGGAGCCGGTGACGTATCAGGACGGCGCCGGGAACACAGTGACTGACATCGTCTATGGCAGCAGCGAGGAGGGGTTGCTGCGCGTGCGCCAGTTCAAGGTCGAGCCAGGGACTTCACCGCGCGCTTTCGCCGAGCGAGAGGAGGAGATCTCATTGCGCTTCCGTCCCGGGTATTTGCGTGGGACCATGGAAGCGTTCGGCGGCGTGTATCCGGAGAGCGTCGTCTTCAATTTCGAGTTCACGCGGCGCGGACAGAAGAAGGTCGCTCGGTACTACTACTTCAAGACGGACGAGACGACCATCTATGTCTTGCAGTTTGAGGGGCGCCCGGAGGTCATCCGATCCACGCGAAATCGTCTGGATCTGATCGCCCGGAGTTTCCGGGTCCGCTCATGAGGTCGGTGGGGACGATTCGTCAGGCTCTGGAGTGGGCGCGACGGCGTCTGGAAGAGGCGAGTGTCGAGGAGCCGCGACGCACGGCCGGGACATTGCTGGCGCACGCCTTGCAGAAGGATTACCTCCACGTCCTCACCCGACCGGAGGAACCGCTTTCGGAACCCATATGGATGGAGTTCGCGCGCCTGGTTGAACGACGGGTGCGGGGAGAGCCACTGCAGTACATCACCGGGCATCAAGAGTTCTTCGGACTCGATTTCCTGGTCACGCCGGACGTCCTGATCCCGCGGCCGGAGACGGAACTGATCGTGGAAGCCGTCTTGGAGCGTGCGAGGGGGGGAGAGGCGCTGCTCATTGATGTGGGGACAGGATCGGGCTGCTTGGCCGTGACGCTCGCCGTGCACCTGCCGCAGGCGCGCATTCTGGCGCTCGACCTCTCGGAAGCGGCCTTGGCCGTCGCGCGGCGTAATGCCGAACGGCATGGGGTGCACGCGCGCATTGAGTTCCTGCTGAGCGATCTCTTCTCAGCACTGGAAGCGCTGCCGCGGCCGCCGAAAGCCGATTTCGTCGTCTCGAACCCGCCCTATATTGCCGAGGCCGAGCTGCCGACTCTTCCGCGCGAAGTCCGAGAGTACGAGCCCCGCTTGGCCCTGGTCGCGGGACCGGAAGCCGCGAGCGTTCAACGGAGGCTCTTCACCGAAGGACCGAAGTTCCTGAAACCGGGGGGGTACCTCATCTGCGAGATGGGATACGGGCAATATCCGTCGCTCTGCGAGGCCTTGGAGCCGACGGTGTGGGAAGTGGTCGAAGTCAAGCGCGATCTTCAGGGGATTGAGCGAACGCTCGTGCTGCGGCACCGAGCCTGAGCCGGGGACGGCTTTCTCCTTCCCTCGGAGAGGAAGGTGTGGGAAAATGTCTCTTTCGGGGAGCTCGCGCGAGCGAGCAGTGCTCATCGGTGAACACGATGCGTGGAGAGGTGAAGATGAACGACTACGAACGCGAGTGCATCTTCTGTCACATCGTGCATGGAGATCATCCGGCCGACATCCTCTATCAGGACGATCAAGTGGTGGCGTTTAAGGACATCAATCCTCAAGCACCGTGGCATATCCTGATCATCCCTCGCGAGCATATGGATTCGTTGAACGACGCAGCTCCTCAAGACGAAGTCGTGCTCGGACACATGCTGCGGGTCGCATCGAAAGTGGCGAATCAGATCGGGATCGCCGAAGAAGGGTATCGCGTGGTCATCAATACGGGACCGCGGGCGGGGCAAAGCATCTTTCACCTCCACCTGCATCTCCTCGGTGGGCGCCCGTTGCGCTGGCCGCCTGGGTGAGCGATGAGACGCGTGCCGTTCTGTAAGCTTCAGGCTCTGGGCAACGACTTCATCGTCGTCGCTCGTGAACACGTCTCGGAGGGAGAGATCGCCCGATGGGCGGCGCGGTGGTGTCATCGTCATTTCGGCATCGGCGCCGATGGGGTGATCGAGGTCGCCCCGTTGCCTTCCGAGTCGGAAGCGGATTTCGAGATGCGCCTCTGGAACGCCGATGGGACGGAAGCGGAGATCTCCGGCAATGGCCTTCGCTGTCTGGCCGCGTATCTCGTGTTCACGGAGCGATGGCGAGAGCCGGTCGTGCGCATCCGAACGAAGGCGGGGGTGAAACGCCTGGAGCAGATTCGGCGCGAGGGGACGCGCTTTGAATTCCTCGCCGATATGGGGACGCCTGCGCTCTCCAGCGCCGCGGTCCCGATGGCTCTAGAGCCCGTGCGTTCGCGCGTCGTGGGGGTTCCGATTCGCGTCCACGAGCGCGAGATTCCGATCACCGCGTGTTCCTTGGGAAATCCGCACTGCGTTGTCTTCGTGGAAGACTTCGCCGTGGTAGACATTCGGCAAATGGGGGCGGCCATCGAGCGACATCCGCTCTTTCCCGAACGGACCAACGTGGAATTCGTGCGCGTTCGGGATCGTCAGAACCTCGAACTGCGGATGTGGGAGCGCGGCGTGGGGGAAACGCTCTCTTCGGGGACGGGAGCCTCGGCGGCGCTCGTCGCGGCCGTGCTCAATGGACTGGCGGAGAGGGAGGCGTGGGTGCACACTCCGGCCGGCGCGTTGCGCGTCCGGTGGCAGCCGGATGACCGCATCGTCGTCGAAGGATCAGCGGAGGTCCTCTTTTTCGGGGAATGGGTGGGGCCCATATGAGCGGTGAAGACGTACGGTTCGTCTTGTTGGCTCGCTTCACGGCGGTCGCCGAGGCGGAGATGGTGCGGGAATTGCTCGCCCGCGAGGGGATCTCCGCCATCTTGAGTGGGACGAGCGATCCGTTGGGGGTCGTGAGCGGCGCTCAGCCGATTCGACTCCTCGTGGCGGAGTCCGATCTGGAGCGCGCGCAGTCGCTGTATCAGGCCTTCTTCCAAAAGCCGTTTTCCGAAGATCAGGCTGGGTGAATTCGGAGCCGAGGAGACCGACCACCGTGGGACGATCCTTTGCGGACTTCTTGCTCAGCATGATCTTCCCCTCTCGATGCGTGCTTTGTGGAGAGCCTGTGGAGTCGCTCGCCGATGGGATCACGTGTGCGGTGTGTTGGTCGGCGCTCGATCGGCTTCCGGCAGCGCGATGCGCTCGTTGCCATGCGCCGGTGAGCGTGCCTTCGGAGGGATGTCCGGCATGTCGGGAGATGGTGCTGGATCGCCTGCGATTCCTTGGACCTTACACTGGCGCTCTTCGTGCCCAGCTCCTCTTTTTGAAGAGGAAACCATATGTGTGTCGGCGCTTGCGCGAGGAGATTCGTGAGGAGGTAGCGGCGGAGTCGGCTTTTCGCGATGCAGAGCTGATACTCCCTGTGCCGCTCCATCCGCGGCGGCAACGCGAACGGGGATATAATCAGGCGGAGCTTTTGGCTGAGGAAGTCGCGTGCGCGCTTGGCCGTCCTCTGCGACCGGGAGTCTTACGGCGTGCGATCTACACGAAACCGCATGGAGCGGGAGCCGATGCGGTGGCCCGCGCGCGCAGTGTCGCCGGGAGCTTCGTGGTCACCTCGGCGGAGATCCTTCGAGGGAGAGTCGTACTTCTGGTGGATGATGTCTACACGACCGGAGCGACCTTGAATGAGTGCGCTCGAACGGTGCGAGCGGCCGGCGCGCGCGTCGTCTACGGATTCGCCGTCGCGCGCGCCTTAGGTTGGGCATTCGGTTTCTGAAAAGGGCGCGCTCATCGGGATTGGCCGGAGGCTGGTGGCGTCGGGAGGGCGATCGGGCGCAAGCCACCGAAGTTCGCCGGGTTCTCCAGCATCCGCTGTGCGAGCACGTTCTCGATGCGCGATTCCGCGAGCGCCAATCGGGTCACGACCGTTTGCAACACCTGTTCCCGTTGACCGCGCAGCTCCTCGGCGATCTGGGCCCGCACTTCATCGAGCGTCAGCTCGCGATCGCGCTGGATGCGGCGGACGAGTTTCAAGATGAGCCACGCGTTGCCGATGCGGATCGGCTCGGTGATATCACCTTCGCGCATCGCGAGCAAGCGCGCGCGCAAGGCTTCCGGGAATTGTTCGGTCGTCTCGGGGAAGAACCCCCACTCCCCTCCTCGGGCTGCCGTCAGCGGGTCCTCGGAGCGGCGCGCAGCGACGGTCGCGAAATCCGCTCCGCGGCGCAACTGTTCGTGAATCTCCCGAATCTTCCGTTCGGCGGCCTCGGCTCCGATGGCGTCATCGGGGACATTGTCTCTCTCCGGCGTCACCAGGATGCGCGAGAGCGCGAAGCCCCGCCGCTCCACGAACTGAGCCTTATTGGCCTTGTAAAACTCCTCGATCTCGCGGTCGGTGACTGTAATGCGTGGCGTCACTTCTCGATCGAAGAGCTTCCGGATCGCCAGTTGGCGGCGAATCTCCCGTCGGAATTGCTCTTCCGTCTGCCCCAATTCGCGGAGCGTCCGTTGAAAGCCTTCTTCGCTCAATCCCCGTTCGCGTTTAAACTGCTGCACGCCTTGGATGATCTCTTCCTCGGTGGGGAGGAGGCCCAAGCGCTCGGCCTTTTGATAGAGGGCTTCCTGGGTGATGAGGCCTTCGAGGACTTGGAGGCGGGCGGCCGCCAGCTCGGCGGGCGTCGGCGGGGCCTGCCCTTGTTGCGCGCTGGCGCGAAGCTGTTGTTCGACGAGCCGATCCACTTCCGAGATTGTGATCTCCACGCCGTTGACGCGCGCGGCCACATCCTCAGCCGTCGCGCGGCTCTGCGGCCGATCCTTACAGGCACTGAGCATGAGGCTGATGCCGAGTGCGCTGAGAAAAGCGATTCTCCTCATAGCCCCTCCTGCTTGACGAGATGAGCGATCTCTGCTACTTTCAGGGATTGACTCACGCCGAGAGTATCACATGGGGGAGAGAGCAAGCGATGGCGCAACGTTGTGTCATTTGCGGCAAAGGACCGCAGTTTGGACATCGCGTCAGCCACGCGGGCAATCGTACGAAGCATAAGTTCGAACCGAATCTGCATCGCGTGCGCGCGCGCATCAACGGTTCTGTTCGGCGCATCCGCGTCTGCACGCGGTGTCTGAAGGCGGGGAAGGTCGTCAAGGCGGCCTGATCCCGTCTCTCCTTCAGAGCGTCGCGATGGCCTCCATCTCGATCCGCGCATCGCGAGGCAAGCGCGAGACCTCGACGGTCGCTCGCGCTGGTTTCTCACCGGGGAAATACCGGGCATAGACCTCGTTCATCTTCGAGAAGTCGTTGAGATCCGCCAGGTAGACCGTCGTCTTAACCACCTTCTCCAAGGACGAACCGGCGGCCTCTAAAATGGCTCTGAGGTTCTGCAACACGCGCTCGGTCTGTTCTTCGATCCCTCCGGGGACAAGTTCGCCCGTCTCTGGATCGAGGGCGATCTGCCCGGAGACGAAGATCCATTCGCCGACTTGAACGGCCTGGACGTACGGGCCGATGGCACGCGGAGCTCGATCGGTTGCGATCGTTCGTCGCATCGCTCACCGCTCCTCTCGTTCGACGTCGATCACCCCTTGGACAGCTCGAATGGCGCTTATGACGCGTTCGAGGTGCTTCAGGTCGGAGATCTCGACGGTGATCCGAATCTCGCCGCGCCCGTCCGACGTCGTTCGGGCGCGAGCATCGCGGATGTTCGTCTTGATATTGGCGATCGCCGAGGTGATCTCGGCCAGAATGCCTTGCCGATCTTCGACGACCACATGCAGGGGGACGGCATAGGGTTCGCCCTCTCCCCCTCGCGTCCATTCCACCTCGACGATGCGCTCGCGGTTGACGAGCAAGGCGGGGACGTTGCTGCAACGCCGGGCGTGGACGGCGACGCCTCGCCCTCGGGTGATGTAGCCGATGATCTCCTCTCCGCGAATGGGATTGCAGCAGCGTGCCCGATAGACCATGAGATCCTCGACGCCCCGGACGCGAATAGGCGCTTCTCGTAGGCCGAGGGCTTTCTTGACCCGCTCGGTGACTTCCCCGAGCCTCGACTTCGGCTTCTCCTCCAACTGGGTGAGGACCTCGGCCGGGACAAAGCGGGTGAGGACGCTGCGCGCGGAGACCTTCCCGTAGCCGATGGCGGCCAGCACGTCCTCCGCTTTTTGGTAGCCATAGTCGGGGGCGAGCTTCTCCAGCTCCCCCTCGCCCAGCAGGTTCTTGAGCTTGAGGTGGAGTTTCTCGGCTTCTCGCTCCAAGAGCCGTCGGCCGAGTTCCATCGCCTGTAAGTGCTCCTGTTCGCGGAGCCATCGCCGAATCTTCGTGCGCGCGCGATTGGTCTTCACAAAGCGCAGCCAGTCGCGGCTCGGATGTTGACTTGGGGAGGTGAGGATCTCCACGATGTCGCCCGTCTTGATCTGATACCGGAGTGGGACGAGCCGACCGTTCACCTTCGCGCCCGCACAATGGTGGCCGATCTCCGTGTGGATAGCGTACGCGAAATCAATGGGCGTTGCTCCTTGCGGTAGCTCGATGACTTTCCCCTTGGGGGTGAAGGCGAAGATCTCTTTGGGGGAGAGGTCGAGCTTCAGGTCTTCGAGGAATTCGCGAGCATCGCGCGCTTCTTGCTGCTCATCGAGCAGGCGACGAAGCCAGGCGATCATCTTATCCTCGGCCTGCGCGCCGAGCTTCCCCTCCTTGTACTTCCAGTGGGCAGCGATGCCCTCCTCGGCCACCCGATGCATCTCCTCAGTGCGGATCTGCACCTCGAACGATTGGCCGTTCTCGCTGACGACCGACGTGTGGAGCGATTGGTACATGTTCTCGCGCGGCGTGGCGATCCAATCCCGGAAGCGTCCGGGGATGGGATTCCAGTTCTGGTGGATGATCCCCAATGCGGCATAGCATTCGCGCACGCTGGAGACGATCACGCGCACCGCCATCAGGTCGTAGATTTGATCGAGGGGGACCTTCTTGCGGCGCATCTTTTGGAAGATGCTATAGAGGCGCTTGACGCGCCCCTCGATGGCGATCACGGGGATCCCCTCCG
Source organism: Acidobacteriota bacterium (assembly GCA_030550025.1). Classification (GTDB taxonomy): domain Bacteria; phylum Acidobacteriota; class Blastocatellia; order HR10; family HR10; genus HR10. The sequence continues at coordinate 77,336 of JAUQQC010000006.1, forward strand.
CCTCGAGCTTCGCCCGCATCCGCGCCTTCACTTCTTCCAAGTGCGCTTCCAACTGCGGGCGCTTGCGATCGATCGACTCCTTGAGTCGGCGATAGTCCTCCGGATAGAGATACTTGAAGGCGAGGTCCTCGAGTTCTCCGCGCAGGCGGCCCATGCCCAGCCGATGAGCGATAGGGGCGAAGACATCGAGCGTCTCTTGTGCGATGCGAATCTGTTTCTCGCGGGGCAGGGGATCGAGCGTCCGCATGTTATGCAACCGATCGGCCAGTTTCACCAGGATCACTCGGACATCATCCACCATCGCCAGGACCATCTTCCGCAAGCTCTCGGCTTGGGCTTCCTCCCGCGAGGCAAAGGCGATCTGACCGATTTTCGTCACCCCGTTGACGATATGGGCGATCTCCGAGCCAAAGTACGCCTCCAGCTCTTCGAGGGTGACCCCGCAATCCTCGATGACGTCGTGCAAGAGCCCCGCGCTGACGGTGACGACGTCCAGTCGTTGATCGGCCAAGATATTGGCGACCTCAAGCGGATGGATGAGATAGGGCTCCCCGCTGAGGCGGACCTGCCCACGATGCTCGCGCGCCGAGAAGATGTACGCGCGGCGCAGAAGCTCCAAATCGGCCTCCGGATGATACCGTTCGACCTTCTCCAGGATGTCCTCGAACCGGATCACCGACTGCTGCCTCCTCTCTCCCCGGACAACTATTCTACTGGATGGTGCTGATCTCCGACTAGCGGCGGAAGTGCCGCTCGTTTTCGAGAATAAAAAAGTGGAGGAACTCACACGATGCGAATCCTCCACCTTGAGGCGATCAGCCTGTCAGCCGATGTTACGTGGATTTTTGCGCTTGCTGCTGCTTCTGTTGCTCTTCCCGCCGCTTGTACAACTCCATCGCCCGATCGCGCGCTTGATCGGCCAAGCGGGTCAGCTCAGCGCGCACCCTCGGATCCTTCTCGACCTTCGCCTGTTCGCGGTACAGCAAGTTGATGTACGCCCACGCATCGCCGTATTCGGGATTCAGTTCGACGGCCTTGTTGAGATATTCCATGCCCTTTTGCACCAACGCCTTCACCTTCGGCGCTTCGCTCTCGGGCACGTTCCAAGTGACCGGCTGCGGCGGACGATTCACTTGATAGGGCTGCGTGATCTGGAACGACTCCTGCCAGTATCCCTGTCCAAGCGTATAGTAGATCTCGGCCTTGGCCTTATTATCGAGGCCAGGAACCTCCAATCGCTTGAGCGTCCACTCGCGGTACTGTTGCATATGCTGCTCGCGCTCTTCCTCGGTCTCGGCCATATCGGCCAGATGTTTGTGGATCACGGCCAGATAAGCGATCGCGTCGGCATTGGTCGGATTCTTCTGATGGACGTCCTCGTAGATCTTCATCGCCTCCAGAGCCAGTGACTTCTCGTTCGTGAGGTTGAACTTCGCGAACAGGCCCGCCGCATAGTAAAGTCGCGCTTGCTCCATGTTTGGGTAAAGCTCCATAGCTTCCTTGAAGAGCCGGATGGCTTCATCATAGTCGCCGCGCTCGTAAGCGACAGCCCCGTTGTTCAACCGATCTTTCGCCTTGACCATGCGGTAGAGATCGGGCCCTTGGGTGGCTCCGAGCGTAGCCAGAACTCCGATGAAGACCACGATCGCGATGATGAGTCCTTTCTTCTTCACGATCTCCTCCCCTTCCGCGAGAATTTTGCGCTTCGTTCGGACGATCAGCGCTCCGGCAAGTCATCGATCTGCAAGCCGATGGGCGTGGCCCCGGCTGCCTTCACGATGTCAATGATGCGCACGACCTCCCCATAGAGCGTGTTGCGCGGGGCCCGGATGAAGACCGAACGTTGATCCGGAGGCCGCGCCGCGATGATCTCCCGGAGCTTCTCCCCTAATGTCTCTTCCGTCACCGGCTCGACGTTGAGCTTGAGTCCGGCCAGTCGTCCTGAGGCGTCCGCCTCCACCAAGACGACCAGCGCCAGCGGATTCGTCACGGCGACGTTCTCCGGAGGCTTCTCCGGGATCTTCGATTCGAGCTTGCTCGGCTTGAGCGGCGTGATGGCCATGAAGATGATCAGGAGCACGAGCAGGATGTCAATGAGCGGGACCACGTTCATGTCCACCAAGGGCTTTCCGGCTTCCGGCCGCTTATATTCCTCTTTCCCGGTCGGTATCGCCATTGTCTTCCCCCTTCTGTGAGAGATCAGGGAGAGCAGAAGTGGCCGAGAGCACATCATGGCGCTCGGCCCCCCAGGCTCTCCCTGCTTTATTCTTCTTGTCGTTTCGTCCTCTTGCCCGGATCAACGACCAGGCCGACGCGGTCTACGCCGGCGCTGCGAATGGCCTCGATCACCCCCACGACATTGTCGTAGCGCACTCGATTATCGGCCTTCACGTAGACGACGCGCTGGTCCAAGGGGCGAGCCTCCATCAATCGACGGATGCGCGTCTCCAGCTCGCTCTGGCTCACCAGATCGCGCCCCACGTAAATGGTCCCGTCAATCGGGATCGCGACGACGACGGCGCTCTCTTTGTTAATGTCGGGGTCCTCATCGCCGTGCGGTGCCTTGGGCAGCGTCACGGCGATGCCCGCTTGCAGGAAGGGGGTGACGACCATCATGATGATGAGCAGCACCAGCATGATGTCGGCCATGGGGATCACGTTGATCTCGGCCATGACCCCCTTTCGCTCGCCGACTTGCATGCCCATAGGGATTCAGCTCCTTTGCTTCAAATAGGGCATCAACGCGACGTCCACCAGCTCGGATGAGGAGTTCTCCATCTCCACGACGAAGGACTCCATCCGGTTGGTGAAATAGTTGAACATCCACACGGCCGGGATGGCCACGAAGAGCCCGAAGGCCGTATTCACCAAGGCTTCGGAGATACCGCCCGCCACAGCGGCAATCCCTGCCGTCTCCGCTTGCTTCAGCCCTTGGAAGGCGTTCACGATGCCGACGACTGTGCCAAACAGGCCGACGAACGGCGCCGTCGAACCGATCGTCGCCAGCTGCGAGAGTCCGCGCTTGAACTCAGCCGTCTTGATGGCGATCGCTCGTTGCAAGGCGCGTCGAGTCGCTTCGACGATCTCACCCGGAATGTCGGTCGAGAGCTGATGCGAGCGGAACTCTTGAAGCCCCGCGTTCACGACCATCGCCAGGTGGCTCTTCTTGTACTTGCTCGAAAGCGCGATGGCGTCATCCAACCGGCCCTCGCGCAAGGCCGCGGCGACCTTCGGGGCGAATTCCCGCGATTGCTTCTTCGCCGCCGAATAGGTGAGCAAGCGCTCGATCATCACGGCGATCGAATACATGGACATCAGGGACAGGATGATGATCACCACCAATCCCACCGTCCCCAATCGTTGGAGCATGGCCCAGAGGGTGAACTCTACTGCTCCCGCGCCCTCCTGCAAAAGTAGGCCCATGCCCGTGTGCGTCAGAACGCCATAGCCCATATGCCTTTCCCCTCCTTCGGTTCAAAGTTTGAAGTTGAAAATCAGAATGCCCGTCACTTTGATGGGCTCCCCGCTGAGGAGCGTCGGACGGAACTTCCATTGCCAAGCCGCTTCCAGAGCGGCCTGTCGCAAGAGCGGGTGGCCATCGATCACCTGCGCGGAGATGACGTTCCCCTCTTCATCAATGACGACCTCAACCTGAACGGTCCCTTGAACGCGAGCAGCACGCGCGATCGCCGGATAGACTGGCGTGACCTTCCGAATCGCGTTCCCTTGCAGCACGCCTTGCGACACGCGCCGTGGCGGCTCTTTCTTCTCCTCCCTTGGCGGCGGGGGTGGTGGTGGTGCTTCGACCGGACCCGCGACGCTCCCTAAGACCCCTCCGACGACACCACCGAGGACTCCTCCGGGAACCCCACCCGGAACCCCTCCCGGCACGCCACCCATCGCGCTTGCAGAGACAGCGACGACGGGGAGGTTCGCCGGCGGCAGTTCTTTCGGAATCTCCTTGGGCGCGATGAATTCCGTCGGCACGACGACGACCTTCGTCGCTGCTGGGACGGCCGCGCTCGGAGGCGGCGGCGGAGGTGGGGGCGGCGGTGGTGGCGGCGCCACCAAAGCCGCCGAGATGAATTGCTCCTTCAGCTCAGGGTTCACCAGCATGATGCTCGCCACGATAGCCGTCACTACGACGAAGCAGTAAACGACCATCGTCGCGAGGAAGAACCACTTGGTCGGCGACTTTTGCTTTTGCGTCGTTGACTCGATCAGAGACCATTCAAACATAGGCCCCCCTCTATGTGTGATGCCGATGGGTCAAGGGACAGAGTGTTCCCACATGCCCCAATACACTCTCACAGGCCAGCAACCGAGCGTAAGTATACTGGCCTTGCCTTTTTCGGTCAAGGCCCCTCTGGTTGGTATTCGGCGTCAAGACCACGTACCTCAGCGAGAGGCGGTCGCGCGTCGCTCCTTCCGGCTCGGCGTCGCCTCCATCGGCTTCGGTCGAACCGCGGGCCGCCGCGCCTGCCGTTGGCTTTGCCACGTCTGCCACCAGAGCATGATCGGGCTCGCGATAGCGATCGTCGAGTAGGTCCCCACGATGATCCCCACCAGTAGGGCGAGCGAGAATCCGCTGAGCACCTCGCCCCCGAAGAGATAGAGCGAGAGGACGGCCAGCAGCGTCAATCCCGAGGTGAGGATCGTCCGCGAGAGCGTCTGATTGATGCTGTCATTGACGATCTTCGTCAAGCCCTCGCGCCGCCGCAGCCGCAGATTCTCGCGAACGCGATCGAAGATGACGATCGTGTCGTTGACCGAATATCCCACAAGCGTCAACAGCGCCGCCACGACGTTGAGCGAGATCTCCTTCTGCACAAGCGAGAAGACACCGAGGGTGACCAAGACATCATGGAAGACGGCGATGACCGCCGCCACGCCGTAGATCCATTCGAAGCGGAAGGCGATATAAATGAGCATACCGGCCAAGGAAGCGAGCGTGACCGAGATGGCACGCTGTCGCAATTCCTGTCCGATCTGTGGGCCGACGATCTCCGCGCTGATCATCGCCGCGTTGCCAGCGAAGAACCGCTTGGGCAACCATTCGATCAGCGCCGTCGGCAGGCCCGATACGGCTCGCACGTCCGCGAGATCGCGCAGCAACCCCCTTTGATCCCGATCGCGATATTGGATGATGGCATCCGCATATCGGCCATATTCGAGTTCGGCCGCCGCACGCCCGGAGGCGGAGACCAGGCGCAGCGGATCTTCCTCCACAAGCAGCTCCCGCAACCGATCTCGGCTGATCGTGTTGAGGTCCACCTTTGTCGCCACTTCCGAGGGGGGATTGAAGGTGCTCAGGGCCGCCAGGATCGCGCGCTTCTCCACATCGAGTTCACTCTCTGCCGGCGATCCCGCCCTCTGTCCGGCCTCGCGCTGCGGGAGACGAATCAAGACCTCGTTCTTGACCCCGCTGATCGGATCGCTGATCGGTTGGATGATGACTTTGCTCGGGTCGATCCCTTGCTTGCCGAGCGCTTCGCGCAAGCGATTCTCCGGTGGGGGGACGTCCTTGAACTTCACGTTCACAAGCGTCCCGCCAGCGAAGTCGATGCCGAGGTTGAAACCACGCGTGAAGGCCGAGATGCCCCCGAGTATCAACAGCGCGAGCGAGACGAGAATGAATCTCCGCTTCAGGCGGATCCAGTCAATATTCGGCGTCTTGATAAGCTCGTACATGGTTCAAATGCTCAAGACTTCCGGTCGGCCCCCTTGGCGTTCCAGGACCCAACTGAAGATCGCTCGCGAGACGAAGATCGCCGTGAAGAAATTCGCGATCAACCCCGCCGTGAGCGTGACGGCGAATCCCCGGATCGGTCCCGTCCCGAAGACGAAGAGAAAGAGCGCGGCGATGATCGTCGTGAGATTCGTATCGAAGATCGTCGTGAAGGCGCGCTCGAAGCCCATGGCGACGGCCGAAGCGGGGACCTTTCCATTGCGCAACTCCTCCCGAATGCGCTCGAAGATGAGCACATTGGCATCTACGGCCATGCCGATCGTGAGGGCGACACCGGCGATGCCCGGCAGCGTCAGCACGGCACCCACGATCTTCATCGCGGCCAGAAGCAGGACCAGATTCAGGACGAGCCCGATGACGGCGTTCACGCCCGAGAGCCGGTAGTAAAAGAGCATGAAGATCGTAATGGCCGCCAGTCCTGCGATCGAGGCGGCAAAGCCTTGTCGGATCGAATCGGCGCCGAGGCTCGGTCCGACCGTCCGCTCCTCCAGATACGTCACGCGCGCCGGAAGAGCGCCGGAGCGCAACGTCAGGGCCAGATCTTCGGCTTCTTCTTTCGTGAAATCCCCCTCGATGCGACCCTCGTCGCGAATGGCGTCTCGGATGACGGGCGCGCTCTTGATCTCATTGTTGAGGATGATGGCCAGGTTCTTCCCGATGTTGGCACTTGTGGTTGTGTAGAAGCGTTCGGCTCCCGAGGGGCGCAGCGAGAAGAGGATCTCATAGACGGATCCCCCGGCTTGAGAGGGAACGGCCTGAGCGTTTCGCAGATCATCCCCGGTGATCACGGGCATCTTCTCGACGACGTAGTACTGCACGGGGGGGGCCGTAGGATCGCGCCGCCGTTCGCGTGCCGGGAGGATCTCCTTATCCGGGGGGATAGTGCCGCCCAGAGCTTGTCGCGCGGCCTCCTCGCTCGGGTGCGGGCCGCTGTGGACGAGCTTCAACTCCAGGCGGGATTCGGCGCGAATGAGATTCTTCACCCGTTCGGGGTCGTCCACGCCCGGCAACTGGAGCAGGATCTGATATCCGGTCGCCGGCCCGTGTCGCGCGATCGTCGGCTCAGCGACTCCGAAGGCATTAATCCGCTGCTCGATGATCCGCATGGCCTGCTCGGTGGCCCGTTCCCGGAGGTCGCGTTGCTCCTCGTCTCTCATCTCGAAGATGAGGCGCCGTCCTTCGTTACGGGCCGTCCAGCCCGGACCGAAATCGAGCGTGATGCGGGCCTTCGCATCTTCGATCTGCGCGCTCTCCTCCAGCTCGATCTCGATCCGACCGAGCGCCGGCGACGTGGCGTTGGTGAATTTGATCCCGGCCTGCTGGAGGATCGAACGCGCCTTCTCCAGATTTCCGGCCGTGATCGAACGGATAGCATCATCGGTCTGAACCTGCAGGATCAAGTGACTCCCCCCTCGCAGGTCGAGACCGAGCTTGATATTCTCGGCGAGGTTCTTCTTGAGGCGGCTCGGCGTGAAGTTCGCGGCGATCGCTTGGGCGGTGATCCGACCCGAGGCATCGCGGAATTGGAAGGGGCCGAGCAACAGATACAAGGCGATCGCCGTGGTGCCCCCGATCAGCAGGAAGCGATTCCGAAGCTTCCGACTCATTTCACATCCCGCGCGCGGAGCTTGTCAGTGAGGGATCATTTCGTCGCGGCTCGTTCGCCCTCTTCCGGGCGGGGCTGTTGCAAGCCGATGACCGCATTGCGGGCGATCTCCAAGCGCGATTGATCAGAGCGAACGACCAATGTCTCATCGCGCAGGCTGATGATCGTCCCATAGATCCCCCCGGTGGTCACGATCTTATCCCCGACCTTGAGATTGGCGATCAACTCCTGCAGCTTCTTCCGGCGCCGACGCTCCGGCAGAATGATGAGCACGTAGAAGACGAGGAAGATCAACAGCAACGGAATGAGCGAGAGGAAGGCATTTCCAGCCTGCAGAAGAATCCCGACGTTCATAGCTGATGCGCCCGCTGACGAGAGCCTCGCAATGATCCCTCCTTATGTCCTTCGGTCAACTTGCAGAGCAACCTTCTTCGTACCGGCGCAAGAACGCTTGCGCGAACTCTGCGAAGTTGCCAAGGACGATAGCTTGCCTGATCTTCCGCATCGTGTCAAGGTAGAAGTGCACGTTATGATAGGTGCAGAGGATGGCCGAGAGGATCTCGCCGCTCGCGTAGAGGTGGCGGATGTACGCCCGCGAATATCGCCGACAGACCCGGCAGGCGCAGTCCTCATCCAGTGGGCGCGGATCGCGGGCATAAGCGGCGTTCTTGATATTGAGGGGGCCGCGCGAGGTGAAGACTTGGCCGTTCCGGGCATTTCGCGTCGGGAGCACGCAGTCGAACATGTCCACCCCCCGCTGCACGCTTCGGACGAGATCGGCGGGTGTGCCCACGCCCATCAGGTATCGGGGATAGTCGCGGGGCATCAGCCCGGCCACATACTCCACCATGTCGAGCATCGCCGCCTTTTCTTCCCCGACACTCAGACCGCCGATGGCGTAGCCGTCAAAGCCGATTTCCTGCAATTCCTCCAGGCTGCGCCGACGCAGGTCGGGGTAGAGGCTCCCCTGAATGATCCCAAAGAGCGCCGCTGATGTCCCGTGGCCTCGTTCCCGAAGTTGCTCAAAGCGCGCCTTGCTCCGACGTGCCCACGCCGTCGTCAAGTGGACGGCGCGCTCGGCCTCCACACGCTCGGCCGGATTCTCCAAGCACTCGTCCAGGACCATGAGGATGTCCGATCCGAGCGCCACCTGAATTTCGATGGCTCGCTCGGGGGTCAACACGTGGCGCGATCCATCCAGGTGCGATTGAAAATGCACCCCCTCCTCGCGCACGGTTCGCAGCGGCGCCAAGCTCAGGATCTGATACCCCCCGCTATCGGTCAGGATCGCGCGCTCCCACGCCATGAAGCGATGCAGCCCGCCGAGTTCGCGAATCGCCTGTTCGCCCGGACGAAGGAAGAGGTGGTACGTGTTGGCCAGGATGATGCGGGCGTCCAGTTCTTCGAGCATCTCCTGCGTCAGGGCTTTCACCGTCGCCTGCGTCCCAACGGGCATGAAGACGGGCGTCTCCACCACGCCGTGCGCCGTGTGCAAAAGGCCCGCCCGCGCGCGCGTCGCCTGATCCTCGGCGATGAGCTGAAACGTCACTCCTTCCATGTCCCGCTTTCACATCTTAACTCTGGTGGGCGGAGGATGGTCAACCGCGTGAAAGGGAAAGGCCGAGCGTCGGCATCTTGCTCAGGCGAAGAGGCGCCGAATCTGGTAGGTCGTCGTGCGTTCGGCCGGGATGCGCCCCAGCTCGCGAATGCGCGCCTGAAATTCCTCCGGCGCCAGATACTCCCCAGCCGTCGCGCCCGCCAGCCGCGAGATGTTCTCCTCCATGAGCGTGCCGCCGTAGTCGTTGGCGCCCGCTTGCAGACAGAGCTGCGAGAGGGCGCGCCCGAGCTTCACCCAGGAGACTTGAATGTTCTCGATCCATCCCCGCAGCAGCAACCGCGCCAGGGCATGGACTTTCAGGTGCTCCTCCACAGTCGGTCCCGGTCGCGCCTTCCCGAGCCGGTAGAGCGCGGTATTCCAAGGGACGAAGCCCAAGGGGACGAATTCCGTGAACCCACCGGTGCGCTTCTGAATATCGCGCAGCAGCAGCAAGTGGCGAACCCAATGCTCCGGCGTCTCCACGTGCCCGTACATCATCGTGGAGGTCGAGCGGATGCCCAACTCGTGAGCCGTCGTAATGACCTCCACCCATTGGGCAGTGGTGAGCTTCTGCCGCGAGATGCGCCAACGCACCGTGTCGTCGAGGATCTCGGCCGCCGTCCCCGGCAGCGTGTCCAGACCGTTCTCCTTGAGCATGAGCAGGTAGTCGCGGAGCGCCATCCCCGTCCGTTCGACGCCGTAGACGATCTCCATGGGCGAGAAGGCATGGACATGGATTTCCGGAACGCGCGTTTTGATCGCGCGCAGGATGTCGCGGTAGAAGAAGCCATCCAAATTCGGGGGCAAGCCGCCTTGGACGCAAACTTCGGTCGCGCCTCGACGCCAAGCTTCGGCGGCTTTCTCGGCGATCTGATCGAGCGTCAGGGCGTAGGCGTCTCGCTCTTTCGGGGTGCGGCTGAAGGCGCAGAAGCTGCAGCCGACGAAGCAAATGTTGGTGAAGTTGATGTTCCGATTGACGACATAAGTGACGATGTCGCCGACGGTCTCCCGCCGCACCTGATCAGCGACGGCCACAAGCGCGGGCAATTCCTCGCTTGTCGCGTGAGCGAGTCGAAGGCCCTCCGCCAAGCCCAGCTCGCGCCCGATCCACGCCGCTTCTAAGATTTGGGCCAGATCACGAGGCACGCGGGCGAGCGCGCGCTCCACCGACGCCTCCTGGCGCTCGATCTCCCCGATGAGGTCTGCCATGAGCTGCTCTTTCATGTGGGATACCCCTCCTCGGTCACGCGCGCGAGAACGCGCGCCGAAAGCGTGGGGGCGAGAAAGCCCGGTCGGCGAACGAACTCCGGGTAAATGGCCAGGCGCTCCCGCAACTCAAACCCTCGCGCGCGCATCTGCTCGCGCAGCCATTCGATCTGAGGCCATGGACGTTCGGGATTGATGTAATCGCGCGTGAGCGGGGAGATGCCCCCCCAATCGTTGATCCCGGCCCGAAGGAGGATGTCCAATGCCTCGGTGGCCTTTGGCGAAGGCGACCACAGCGTCGAGGGAGCATCCACAATGAGATTCGGCGGCGCCTGTATGTTCATCCTTCCGCCAAAGAGGAGGCGGGCGACGGCCACCGTGCGGGCCAGGTCTTCTACGGTCGGTTCCGGATGCGCGCGCATCGGGATGTTCGGTTTTGCCCGGAAGTTCTGGAGGATGAGTTCCTGAATGTGTCCGTACGCATCCTGCAGCGCGCGCAGTTCAAGGAGCGAATCCACGCGCTCTTCGAGCGTCTCGCCGATGCCAATCAGTAGGCCCGTCGTGAAGGGGATGCGCAATCGCCCGGCGTCGGCGATCGTACGCAGTCGAAGGCGCGGGTGTTTGTCCGGAGCGCGGAAGTGCGGTCCGCCTCGCCGTAAGAGGCGCACACTGACGTTCTCCAGCATCAGGCCCATGCTCACGCTCACCTCCTTGAGCGCGCGCATCTCGGCTTCGGTCATCACGCCCGGATTGACATGCGGCAGCAACTCGGTCTCCGCCAACACCTGCGCGCATGCGGCGCGCAAGTAGCCGAGCGTCGTCTCCTGCCCGAGTGCCGCGAGCGTCCGGCGCATCTCGGGAAACGCCAGTTCCGGTTTGTCGCCCAGGCTGAAGAGCGCTTCCTTACAGCCAAGCCGCTCCCCGGCCCGCGCGACCTCGAGCACCTCCTCAAGCGTCATCGTCTTCGCTTCCGGATCCCCAGGGTCCTTTCGGAACGTGCAGTAGGCACAATAGTCGCGGCATAAATTCGTGAGCGGGAGGAAGACCTTCTTGGAGAAGGTGATCGTGCGTCCACGCTCGCGATCGCGCACTTCGGCGGCCGCCTCCAAAAGCGCCCACCACTCCTCCCCTTCGGCTTGGATGAGGAGCAGCGCGTCCTCCCGCTCCAGGCGATGGCCTGCGCGCGCTTTCTTCAGCGCGGTGAGGAATGCGCGATAGGAGCGCTGTCCTCGCCCGCAAAGAGGCGCGTGCGCGATCTCTTCGCCTCGCCCGCTCATCGTCGACGGTAACTGTATCGCACTCGGACGACGCACGCAAACGCTCGCCCTCCACATTGTGAGACCCTCGCGCGACGCCGTAGAATTCGATAGGTTCTATGCGAGGATGCGGGGCGCACAGGCTACCGGAGCGACAGATGCGGAGCGCAGGGGCGTACCGGCATCCCTCGCGCATCATGGCGGGCGTTTCGAGGAGCATCCTATGGACCTCTTCTTCCTGGCTCGACGCTTTGTCGCCGGCGTGGATGTCGAGAGTGCCATCCGCGTCGTTCGCGGGTTGAATGAGAGGGGATTGCACGCGACGTTGGATTTCCTTGGGGAGAATGTTCGGGATCGCGAGCAAGCCGAGAAGGCGGTCGAGGCCTACGCGGCCCTCTTGGAGCAGATCGCGGCGGTCGGCATTGATTCGGACATCTCGGTGAAGCTCACGCAGCTCGGATTGGACATCAGCGAGCTCTTTTGCGAGGAGAACATGGCGCGGCTCCTCTCTCGCGCCGCCGAATGTCGGAACTTCGTCTGGATCGACATGGAGGGCTCGGCCTACACGCAACGCACGTTGGACCTTTTCTTTCGCCTCTTTCGCACTCATCCCAATGTCGGCGTGGCCCTGCAGGCTTATCTCTATCGCAGCGAGGAGGACGCGCGTCGCCTCGCCGAGGTGGGGGCGCGCGTGCGCGTGTGCAAGGGGGCGTATAAGGAGCCGAAGACGATCGCCTATCGGCGGATGCGCGACATTCGGCGAAATTTCCTTCGGCTCGCGGAGACCTTCTTCGAGCGCGGGAGCAATCCGGCCATCGCCACGCATGATGAGCAGCTCATCGAGGCCATTCGACGCATGACGACCGAGCGGGGAATCACTCCGGATCGCTTCGAGTTCCAAATGCTTTATGGGATTCGGCCGCGCTTGCAGGAACATCTGGTCCAACAGGGCTATCGCGTGCGGGTCTACGTTCCCTTCGGGACGCATTGGTTCCCTTACTTCTCTCGTCGGCTGCGCGAGCGGAAGGAGAACATCTGGTTCGTCGTGAAGAACCTCTTCGAGTGGTCGCGGGTCTGAAGGCGCTCGCTCACCAGGCGACGCGCACGATGCGGTTCGGAGGGAGGCGGACGTAGCCGCGCTCGCGCGCGAAGCGGACGATCTCGCGCAGCAGTTCGACATCGCGCCGGCAATACTGGACGACGCGCGCGACGTCTCCGGCGCGCCACCATCGGACGGCATCTTCTCCGCTTCCGCTTTTGCTCTGCCCAAGCGTCGCGCGCACGAGCGATTCGAAGGGCACTCGCCGCGCGAGCTTCCGCAGGAGATCCGCATGCAGGTCGAGCGATTTGAAGTAGAGCTTGCCGACCGGCCCATAGCCGCTCAGGACGGAAAAATCGAAGCGCTCGCCGTTGAAGGTGATGATGCGGTCGAACGTCTCCAGCTCGGCGATCAACCGTGGCGCATCGGGCTCGAACCACGTGCGAAACCCATGGGCCTCATCCCACGTGACGGCGACCGAGAGACCGAACGCGCGGATGTTCGTCCATCCGCCCGGCACTTCGTGCGCGAGCTTCTGCGTCTCTACGTCGAGATAGATCTCGCGGTGCATGGCGATCCTGAAGCCGCCGATTCCGGAAGGGCCGAGGCGATGGCTCGCCGAACATCCGCCATGAGGGCCTCGATGGCCGTCACGCCATAGGCCGTCGTCGGAATCGGCTCATGCACGATGACGCGGACGCGCCCGGGCCGACAGCGCAACGGCCCCTTGGGCATCACCTCATAGGTCCCACGAATCGTCACCGGGACGATCGGCACGCCCGCCTCAAGCGCCAGGAAGAAGGCACCCTTCCGAAAAGGGAGCAACGTCCCGTCAGGCGTGCGCGTGCCCTCGGGATAAGCGAGAAAGCTCACGCCTCGCTTGAGCTTCTCGGCCGCTTGATGCAAGCTCTCGAGCGCGCGCGCGCGGTTTGAGCGATCGATCGGCGCGCACTCGATCCAATATAGACCCGGATTGAGCAGTGGCCATCGAAACAGCTCCTTCTTGGCCAGGAAGGCGAGATCCCGCTTGAGTCCGACCAGTTGAATGAGGGGATCGAGCAGGCTCTGGTGATTTGATAGGAAGAGATATGTCCGACGTGGATCGAGCCGTTCCAAACCGACGACCTCAAAGCGTACGCCGCCGAGCCGAAGTCCGATCCGAATGAAGAGCCGCGCCGGGGCATAGAGCACGCGCTTGTGACGAAGCAGCAGGAAGAGGGCAAAGAGCAGGGGAGCGACCACTGCCAGACTGAGACCCCAGAAGGCGAGCACCGCCCATCCTCTCGCTCGATCGCGTATCGCGACGCTTGCTCCTGCCATGCCCGACTTGAAACGCGTCGGGAATATGATAAACTCTTGCCCTCCGCTCGACAACGGGAGCTGACGGAGGATGCAACGTCACGGGAAGAGGAGGGAGCATGAGACGACTTCACATTCTGTTGCTGATTCTCGGGCTCGTCGTGGGGACGATTGTCGTCCCGGCCCAAGAGGTGGTGCCATCGCCCACTTCGGTCCTCGGCTTTCAGCCGGGCGAGGATCGGCGCGTGGCCGATTGGGCGCAGATCACCGAATATTTCCGGCGGCTGGATGAAGCCTCCTCGCGCGTTCAAGTCCTGGAGATCGGACGTTCGACGCAAAATCGTCCCATCCTCATGGCCGTGATCACGTCGCCGGAGAACATGGCGCGTCTGGATCGGTATCGGGAGATCGCGCGTCGATTGGCCGATCCGCGGACGATCACCGATGAGGCGGAGGCCGAACGGCTCATCGCGGAAGGACGGGTGATCGTCGCCATCACCTGCTCGATCCATTCGACCGAGATCGTAGCGTCGCAGATGGCGATGGAGCTGGCCTATTGGCTGGCCTCGGACCCATCATCGGAGACGCGCGAGATTCTGGATCGCGTGATCCTCCTCCTGTTCCCGAGTGCGAATCCCGATGGAATTGACATAGTCGCCTCCTGGTATCGGCGCACGCTTGGAACGCCATATGAGGGGACGGCGCCGCCGGAGTTGTATCATCCCTACACCGGGCACGACAACAACCGCGATTGGTTCATGCTCACGCAGGTCGAAACGCAAGCGATCACGCGCGCGCTCTATCGGGAGTGGTTCCCGCAAATCCTCTACGACGTGCATCAAATGGGTTCGACCGGCGCACGCATGTTCGTGCCGCCATTCTACGATCCACCGAATCCGAATATTGATCCGGTCTTGCTGCGCAGCGTGGCAGTGATCGGTCATCACATGGCGTGGGCCTTGACGGCTGCCGGCTTTCGCGGGGTGGTGACCAATGCCCAATACGACACGTGGTGGGCTGGTGGGCTGCGCACGATGCCATACTACCATAACATGGTGGGGATTTTGACGGAAGCGGCGAGCGCGCGCCTGATGACGCCGATCACGCTCACGCGCGAGCAGTTGCGCGGGGCGACGCGCGGGTTGCCCAATCCCTTGGAGCGGGCGACGAATTTCCCTGATCCGTGGCCGGGCGGCGTCTGGCGACCAATGGACATCCTGCGGATGGAATTGGTGGCGGCGCGCGCGCTGTTGCAGGTTGCGGCGCGCTATCGCGGGGAGTTCCTGCGCGATTTCTATCAACTTGGGAAGCGGGCGATCGAGCGGGGGCAGACCGAAGAACCGTTCGCTTACATCATCCCAGCCGAGCAATGGGACCCGCCAACGGCTGCGCATTTGGTGAACGTGCTGATGGCGCAAGGGGTCGAAGTCCATCGGGCGATGGAGCGCTTCGTGGCCGATGGCGTGGAGTATCCGGCGGGCAGCTTCGTCCTGCTTCTGGCGCAGCCGCTTCGCGCGCTGGTGAAGACGCTTTTGGAGATCCAGCGTTATCCGGAGCGGCGGCTTTATCCGGGTGGGCCGCCCGAACGCCCCTATGACGTCGCCGGATGGACGCTCCCGCTGCAAATGGGCGTGCGCGTCGTCGAGGTCGCGCGTCCCTTCGAGGCGCAGCTCCAGAAGGTCACCGAGGCTGTCGCGATCGTCGGTCGCGTAAGCGGTGCTCGCGATCTTGGCGGCAGGAGGGCGCAAGAAGCCGTGTGGCTTCTGGAGCCGAAGGCGAATCGCGCGTTCTCGGCGGTGAACGAACTTCTGGCCTCCGGCCTCTTCCACGTGAGTCGCCTTCCGCGTCCGCTGACGATTGAAGGGCAGAGCTATCCGGCCGGGACATTCGCCATCCGCGCCGCTGAGGGGGCGCAACGGCCTCGTCCGGTCGTGCGGCAGACGCTGGAGGATATCGCGCGTCGTCATGGGGTGGATGTTCGCGCCGTGACGCAGCAGCCGGCAGAGCTTGTGCCTCTTGAGCGGCGGCGCATCGGCCTCTACCGCAGTTGGGTGCCTTCGATGGATGAGGGGTGGACGCGCTGGGTTCTCGAACAGTTCGGCTTCTCTTACACGACGCTGCGCGATCGCGATCTTCGCGCGGGCGATCTCCGCGCGCGCCTGGACGTGGTCATCTTGCCGAGCGATTCTCCCCGCGAGATTCGGGATGGGCATCGCCCCGGCTCCTACCCTCCCGAGTACACAGGGGGGATCGGGAAAGAAGGCGTGGAGAATTTGAAAGCCTTCGTCCAAGCCGGGGGCGTGCTGCTCGCTTTAGGCGAATCGTCCGAGCTCATCATCGAGGAGTTCGGACTCCCGGTGCGCAACGCCTTGCGTGGCCTCTCGCCGAGCGAGTATTTCTGCCCCGGCTCCATTCTGCGCGTGGCGGTGAATCCCGAGCATCCCGTGGCGTATGGATTGCCGGCTGAAACGGACGCATACGTCGTGGGCGGGCTCGCCTTTGAGGTAACCGCAGGTGGCGACGTCGCGCCGGAGATCGTGGCGCGGTACACGGAAGATCCGCTGCGCAGCGGGTATCTGCTTGGGCGGGAGAAGATCGCCGGGCGCGCAGCGTTGCTCGATGTGCCTTATGGGCGGGGACGCGTGATTCTTGTTGGATTCCGTCCCCAGCATCGCGGGCAGAGCTGGGGTACGTTCAAAGTGCTCTTCAATGCCCTTCTGCTCGGTCCGCGCTCGCCCGAGGCTCGATGAACGAGGGCTCAGGCGATCCCTCAGCGCCCAGGTCGAATCGTCGGGTAGCGGATGCCGAGTTGATCGAGATAGGTGTCGTATTTCTCGGGATTGAAGCGGAACCGCTCAAGCTGCGGCCGAAATCGCTCCATCTTCTCTCGATTGAGATGAATCGGAGGGGGCGTCCCTTCGGGAATGAGCGAGACCCACGACTGCTCCTTCGTCTGCTCGCGGAAGTAGGCCCACGCCGCTTGCACCAACTCCGGTTGCGTGAGGAAGTCCAACGCCGTGAGGGCGATGGCTTTCGCGCCGGCGGTCGCACCCTTGTGCGCGATGGGCGTAGCCATGCTCACAGCGTTCGCCCAATGATGGCCCGGAAGGCCGGGAATATTTCCCGGAAACCGCAAGTAGACCGTCGGCACATTCCAAGAGATCTCACCGATGTCGTCCGATCCCGCGCGCATGGCATCGCCTCCGGCTTCGAGCCGACCGACTTCGGTCCGAAGGCCCACGGGTTCGGCGCCGATCTCTTTCTGCAACGCCTTCGCTAACGTCTGATCGGCTTCGCTCCAGGCGGGCATGCCGACCCGCTCGATGTTCTTCTGCAACACCTCGGCCACGACTTTGTTGAAGTGGGTGGGCCAGGTGGCAGCGAGGATGCGTTCGGTGACCTCCGTATCGGTCATCAGTGCGGCCGCGCGCGCGATCTTCCGTCCGATCTCATGCAGCTGCTTGATGCGCGCGTAGTCCGTCTCGCGGAAGTAGTACCACACGGTCGCGCGATCGGGGACGACATTGGGCTGATCGCCTCCTTCCACGATGATGTAGTGCGACCGATGTTGGGGACGAAGATGCTCGCGTCGGAAATTCCACGCGACGTTCATCAGCTCGACGGCATCCAGGGCGCTGCGCCCGCGCCAGGGCGCTCCCGCACTATGCGCCGCTTCGCCGCGAAAGGTGAATTGCGTGGAGACCAAACCCGTGTTGGTCACGCCGTAGGCCGTGCTGAAGCCATCGCTGATGTGCGCGCCGAGGACGATGTCTACATCCTTGAAGAGGCCGGCGCGCACGAAGTAGTTCTTACTCCCGAGCAATTCCTCGGCGACGCCGGGATAGAGCTTGAGCGTTCCCGAGAGCCGATGCTGCTCCATGAGCCGCTTGAGTGCCAAGGCGGCCGTGACGATCACGGCTTGTCCGGCATTGTGCCCTTCGCCGTGTCCGGGGGCGCCCTCGACGATCGGATCGTGATAGGCGACGCCCGGCTTCTGTGACGCACTAGGGATGGCATCAATGTCAGCGATGAAGCCGATCACCGGCCGACCGTGTCCCCAACTCGCCACCCACGCCGTTGGAATGCCGGCGACGCCGCGCTCGACGCGAAAGCCCTCTCGCTCCAAAATCCCGGTCACGTATCGCGAGGTCTCGAACTCTTGAAAGCCCAATTCAGCGAAGCTGAAGATCATATCCACCATGACCTGGGTGAACTTTCGCATGCCCTCGATCGCTGTGAGCAGCTCCTGCTTGTAGGCCTCGATCTGAGCGGGCGGCGCGGTCCCGCGTTCCAGAGCACGAGGGTTGGTCCGAGGGGATCCCGGCCACAAGCTCGCCGTGCTCAGGGTGAGGACGAGAAATCGTTTCGCCCACTTGTTCATCGTCATGCTCTCCCTCCTCCGGCGGTGGTGGTGACGGCGGGATTGTAGGAGAAGAGGGCCCGCTCCTGTCAAGAGCGCTTGCCTGAGCGATGGAGGCCGAGGAAGAATATGCCGTACTGATCTCACGTTGGAGGGGTGGATCATGAGGAGGAAACGACACGTCGCCTTCGGCGTCTGGATGAGCGCGTGGGCGCTGGTCTTCGGCGTGCTTCCCATCCGCCAAGTAGGGGCGCAGCATCCCACACCGTCCTCGGAGAGGCCGGAGCCGCAGGAATCGGTCTCGCTCGGACGCGTTCGGCCACTCATGGTCAAACGCGTGGGCGTGGACGTGGAGAAGCTGTGGTATCTCTCGCTGCAGGAGGCCATTTTGAAGGCCTTGGAGAACAACAACGAGATTCAGGTACAGCGCACCGGGGTTCAGGTGAGCGAGTTCGCGCTTCGTGCCGCTCAAGGCGCATATGATCCCATCGTCTCGATCGGCGCGCCGCCCTCGGCCGCGGCGCTGGCGGCCACGGGATTCTCCGGAGGAGCCGCCACGCAAGGCCTTGGCTTCGAATCGCGTGCGATACCGGTTGCCTCGCGCTTGCAAGCGGGGCGCGATGCCAATGCCCAGCGGAGTCGAACGTTCACGTACAACTTCGGAATGAGCCAGTTGCTCCCGACGGGAGGGAGTTGGCAGTTCACCCTCTCGAACCAACGCACGACGACCAACTCGATCTTCGCCACGCTGAACCCGCAGTTCTTCACAACGCTCTCGTTGGACTTCGTCCAGCCGCTCTGGCGCAACTTCCTGTGGAATCCGACGAAGCAGCAGATTCGGATTGCGAAGAAGGCGCTCGATCTCTCCGACAGCCAGTTTCGGCAGCGCGTCATCGAGATCATCACGCAGGTGCAGAGGGCCTATTACGATCTCGTCTTCGCGATTCGGAACGTCGAGATTCTGCAAGAGGCCGTCCAGCTGGCGCAGCGGCAGCATGAGGAGAACCAGGCGCGCGTGGAGGCGGGGACGCTCCCGCCGATCGAACTGCATCAATCGCTCGCGGAGATCGAGCGGCGGAATCAGGAACTGATCGCCGCCGTGGCGCAGGTCACGGTCGCGGAGAATGCGTTGAAAGGCTTGATCCTCCCGAATCTGAACGATCCGCTCTGGCGGGCCAATATCGTACCCACGGAAAGCATCGAATACGTGCCGCCGGCCATTGATGAGGAGAGCGCCTTGCGGGTGGCGCTCGCGAATCGTCCGGAGGTGAAGCAACTGCAGCTTCAGAAGGAACAAACGGACATCGCCGTTCGGTACTTCGCGAACCAAATGCGGCCGGCGATCAATCTGATCGTGCGCTATGCGTCTTTCGGGCTAGCGGGAACGGAGGCTCCTCCTCCGCCGGAATTTCCCTTTTTGGCAGGTGGGGTCGCCGCGCAATTTCTCGGCGGTCCTGGACAGGCCATCGAGAACGCCCTGCGCCAGCGATTTCGCAACGTAGCCATTGGGGTGAGCATCAGTTTCCCCCTTCGGAATCGCACAGCCGAGGCACAACTGGGACAAGCGAAGGCGCAGGCGCGTGCCTTAGATTTTCAGGAGCAGCAACTCCTTCAACGCATCGCCATCGAGGTGCGGAACGCGCTGCAGAACGTCGAAGCCGCGCGCCAGAGCATCGAGGCTGCGCGCGCTGCGCGCCTGGCCCGCGAGAAACAGCTCGAGGGCGAGCAAGAGCGATTCGCCGCTGGGATGTCCACGAACTTCCTCGTGCTGCAGTATCAGAATCAACTTTCTCAAGCGCGCGGGGCGGAGCTTCAAGCCCTTATCACTTACAACAAGGCGATCGCCGAATTGCAGCGCGTCATGGGGACGACGCTCGACGTCTACAACATTCGTCTCTCGACGGACTCTCGGTGAGCGCCGCGGAGCAACAGAGGGACCTTCGCCTCTTCGGCCACTCTCGCCAAGGGGTCAGGCGCTCCGGATGGATGCTCACGGCTGGGCGAGGACGCGCAGGGCGTAGGGCAGACCATAGGCGTGCGTCCATCCGAAGACGCGCAATCCGTGCGTGAAGCTCCAGATGGGGCGGCTGCCGTCGGGATTTCGAGGGAGATGACTCGCCTTTTCCAAGGCGACGAACAACTCTCGCTGTGTCCAGGAATCGTCAATGGGACGAGGCAGCGCGTCCATTTTCAACGGCTCGATTCGTCGCTTCAGTTCCTGAAGGAAGCTTGGTTCGCCCGTCAGGTCATAGCCCACGACGAGGCTGTGAATCGTCGCCAGGTAGGATTCCATGCCATGGCTGAGCGGGGGAACGTCCCGCACGCGCCGCGCGTGCCGCACAAGCGCTGCGCGCACGACGCGATCCCCTGTGAGGTCGAGGTATCGCGCCAGCGCGTGTGAGGCGTAATTCTGCGAATAGCCGTAGCGATCCATGACGAGGCTTCCGCCTTGCTCTCGCTCCTGCCAAACGAGCATCCGCGCGATCCGTTCCTTCAGCTCGCGCAAGTAGCGTTCGTCCTTCGTGGCATCCCAGACTTCGACGAGGTTCCACGCCGAGAGATAGAGCCGGCGACCGGTCAGATCGTGTTCGCCCCAGATGCGCTTGAGATAGGTCTCGGCCGTTTGGATCGCCGCGTCCAATCCCCGGTGATACCCCGTCAGGTAATAACTGGCCAACCATCCGGCGACCCACACATGCGCGCTCAGGGCGCGCGACCAATGCTGCATACCGTGTCGGCGGCCGATGCCGAGGTACTTCGTCCCCGGCGGTTGCCGAAGCGTCTCCCAGAAGTCGAGCGCAGAATTCGTCTCCCCGTAGTATTTCGGATCAGGCGGCCAATGCGTGTTGTCCACATCCATCGAATGGCGGCTCGCGGCTTCCGCGGCCAGATAGAACCGACGATCGCCCGTGCGGAGGAAGTGCAGCCACAACATGAAGTCCACTGCTGGTTCGTTGCACACCCAGACGTCCCATTTCTCTCCATCGAAATTCCATTTCCCATCCCCATGGTCGAACATCCCGAACCACGGTACCCATCGCTGGTTGAAGAGCCACCACTGGAATTTATAATCGAGGGCGCGCTCGAACTCAGGGAAACGCTCCGCGCGGGGCGCGAACCTCCCATAGACGCCGCTGTCGGCATACCACGTCGGGTCGGCATGGGCGACCGGAGGATCAAGGACGTAGCTCATCGTTCGCTCAATATCCACGGCCTCGCTCTTGTGGAAGTAAACGATCAACTCGCTCGTCTTCGCGAGCCCCTGCGCCCAATTCTCGACCGTCCCTTCGGAGCCGTCCTCGTATTCCAGCTCGCTCGACCATCGAGCGAAGCTCATCGGCTCCACGCGCGGCGACCAGAGGAAGGCCGTCGCCCGTCCCGGCGCTTCCCAGCGAAGCTCCTTCGGATACTCCTCGAGGAAATGCCGAATCCCGATGGCGAGGCCCCAGCGTTCGTCCGAGATGTCCATCCATCCGTCGGCGCGTTCGGCGCGGACGATTGTCCGATCGTCCACGTCCAGATGGGCGAAGAAACCCTCCAGTCGTCGGTCGGGGGTGGATTCGGGGACCGGTGGCAGGCGCGTGGGTTTTGGACCGGATTGAAGCAGCGAGATCGCACGTGCTGTCGAGACCTCGCGCGCGACCTCACGTCGCTCTCCGTCCTGCCACCATCTCCCCTCCCGATAGCTCGTTCGCATTCGCCGTCGGGGCGAGAGTTTCACCTCGAGCGCGAGCCCAGCGGCCGCGAGACGATCATTCGGTTGCGTCCAGCCGGGATCGCCCGGCTCTTCGCGACGGATCTTCTCGCCTTGCGTGGCGACGTGCGCGTGTTCCCCTTCCTGTGGCCGATGCTTATCGGGCACGCCCGTGTAGACGAACGTGTGCAAGACACGGAGATAGGATTTTCCCGCATAGGCGTGGATGCGCATCACGAAAGGCGCGGCCGGATTATCGGCGCGCGTGTACCGGTATTCGCCTTCGACGCGCAAGACGAGGTGAAGCGGGCCCGATCCCCTCTCGACGACCGTTCGTGTGATGACCGCGCGCGAGGGATCCACGCCGACATCGTCCAAGAGATCGAGGAACGATCCGCGCCCGAGCGGGCCTTCAGCGATCACGTCCGACTCATCGAACCCGTTCCCCTCCACATCCAATTGCACGCGGTGCAAGAAACCGCCTTCGCCCTTCCGCACCAAGAAGCGCAACGGCCCGGTCGTCACTTCGGCGAATCCGCGCTCGCCCTGATTGTTGATGACGGTCACGCGTTGCGGAGGTGGCCACGCTCGTCGAACCGTCGGCCCATACTCGATGACGTATTCGTCGGAGGCTTCGGCGAAGAAGAAGACCCAGATCCACTTCACGCTCTCGTCGGCAGGTGCCCATGTGCTCACTTCCGTGATCTGCGAAGGAAGTTCACGACCATCCGGAGCGAGGAGACGCACCTGGTCGGGCGAGTGGAGAGCGCCTTTGGGGAAGGGAAGACCAAGGAGGATCGGCGCCCCCTCCCGCGGCTGTTCCAGGCGGATACGCACGCGCGAGGGGGACGACGGAAGAGACTGTTGGTGCGAGGGGATTCCCGAAATCGCATGGGTGAGGACGAGGATCGCCGAGAGCAGTTCTCTCATCGCCTTCTCTCCCGCTTCGCATCCGGCTCAGCGTCAGCGCCCTTCCCGTCCGGCATAGAGCAGATTCACGAAGAGGCGAATGGCGCCGGGCACGCCGGCCGGAAGCTGACGAAAGAACGCGTAGCCGGTGAAGATGTACGTCCCGCGTCCATACCGAGCGCGCAAGAGTCCTCCGCGAAGGGGCGGCTCGCCCGGATCTTGCGAGGCCAGAAGCGGCGTGAACCGTTCATCCCATCGCTCCATGAAATAGAGACCGCGCTCCTGCACCCATCCCTGAAAATCGCGCTCGGTGATGCGATTGGGCCAGTGAAAGAGTCGCTCCTCCGGCATGAGGATCTCGACCGAGGCGTCTTCCACGCTCACGCGCCCGCGCCCGAGCGTCGCCGGATAGGGCGTGAAGTTCCCTCCGTTGAACGTCACGACGTCCTGATTGTACTGCACGAGCAATGTCCCCCCGCGCTCGACGAATTCCAGGAGCCGCCGATTCTGCTCCCGCACATCCGCCCGCACGTCGTAGGCTCGAATGCCGAGGACGATCACGTGGAAGCGGCTCAGATCCCCACGGGCGAGCTGTTCCGGCGTGAGGACTTCCACGTCTAATCCGAGCTGCGCGAGCACGCGCGGAATCTCATCGCCCGCGCCCATGACGTACCCAATGCGCATGTCCGCTGCGGGCACGATGACGTCCACGACGTGGATGCGCACGCGCGCCGGTTGGAAGAAGGGGAACCATCCGATCTCGCGGCGCCCAAGGAGCGTGTAGCCCTCCGCATACGACCGTCCCTGGTACTCGGCGATGGCCGTCACGTCATAGTGGCCTTCGCGCACGCGCTCGGGCGTGAGCCGGAACGTGGCGTTGTGCATCTCTCCTTCGCGCGAGAAGCTCACGGTCTGCGCTACGGGCTCGACGCGCCATCCCGGCGGCGCAGCGAGCCGAAGGGTGACGCGAGCTTCGCCGCGCACGTGATTGCGCACGCTCACGGTCACCGGGAGGGCTTCGGCGGAAGACGCGCGCATCACAACCGATCCCGGATACACGTGAACCGAGAGGGGGGGACCGATCAGGAGCGGACGATGCTCTTCGCCGTACAGAGGATCCACCACGCGCGTGCGTACGATGTCAGCGATATCGCCGCGCATCCCGTCCACTGTATAGCGTGCGCGAACGCGCACGGGCAGTGGAGGCAGAGGCAGCGTGGCGTAGTCCGGGGCGTCGAGCCGAAGGATCGTCTCCCGCTGCGGATCTTCGCGCCACCAATACGGGCGCGTCCAAGCCGCGCGCTCAAGATCGGCTGGGATCGTCACCTGACATTGGACGAAAGCTCCCTCGTTAGGGCCCAGTGGCTTCAGATGACGCCGGAGCAGGGTGACGACGAATCCCGTCGGGGCTTCGCACGTGAGATCTTCGGGGATCACCTGCTCGCGGCCGCGATTCCACAGTCGCGCCGTCAGCGTGATCGTCTGTCCCGGAGAAGCTGTGGCGAAGGTCTCGCGCGGGCGCACAAACCCGAACATCTCGCCTTCTTGAGGACCGGACGGCGTCGAAGCATCCACAAAGGCTTCTATCGTCAAACCAAGCGCCAGAGCGATGGCGCGCACGAAGTGCGCCCTCTTCGTGCGCAGGTGAATCCGGAGATCCTCTCGCGCCGTCGGGGAGAGCGGCGCGCGTTCGAGGCGCGCGATGAGGTCGGTGAGCACCGCGAGACCGCGCAACAAGGGACGCGCCGCGCGCTCCGGATGCTCTGGGGCAAGCGCCATCTGGGCTTCGACGACATATTGATCCACCTCGCGCAACGCAGAGCGAAGGAAGGGCACCATTTGCTCCTCAGCGCCCAATCGAGCGGCCAGCCCAGGCAGGCTCGTGTCCAGACCATCAAAGAAGCTCTCCTCTGGCTCCGACGCCGGCACGCGCGAGGCGATGAGCCGATAGTACGAATACCGATCTCCCGGTGGAACGACCACGCCGCCTGCGCCTTGTGTGAGTTGAAGGCTCAACCCCTTCATGGCCAGTTGCGCGTAGGATTGCCCGAGCACTGGATCATACGCGCCCGTGTTCAAGCGCACGGTGTACGCTTCATCGGCGCGTACGCTGACATAGAGCTTCTTCGGCGACCAGGGAAGCAAGCCTTCTCGAATCTGTTCCGGGAAGCGGTCGGGATCGCCGGCGGCCTCGAACGCTTCGCGCGCGAGGATCCCCGCCGCTTGATGATTCCCGTGTCCATCGCGCGGGGCTCCGTGAAAGCGCGCCACCACGACATCGGGACGAAAGCTGCGGATCACGCGCACCAGATCGGCGAGCGCCGGCTCGCCCCCGTTCCATTTCCGAAGCGTCTCTTCAGCCGTTTTGGAGAAACCGAAATCGGCCACGCGCGTGAAGCGCTGTCGGACGCCATAGTGCGTGTCGGCGGCCAGCAGCTCGAGCGTACGCAACAGGCCGAGCGCATCCAGCAACTCCGGCCCGGTCTTGTTCTGCCCTCCCTCGCCGCGCGTGAGCGTCAGCAGCATCGCCTCAGCGCCCCAGCCGCGCGCGATGAGCGTGAGCATCGCCCCATCTTCATCATCTGGATGGGCCGTCACATGCAACAGTCGCGCCGTCGTCCGCAGCTTCCGCAGCGCTTGCACGAGTCCCGTCAGACCGGAATCCACAGTCGGCTTCGGAACGACCTCCATCCATGGCTCGTCAATATCCCAGGTTGAGACCAGCTGCGGGACTCCCCCAATCGCTCGGGGAGTTGATCCGAACGCCAGGAGGAAGAGGAGGAAGCCGCAGGATGCGTGGAGGGTCACCGATCGTCGTGGCATATCTCCTCCCAACGGATTTGAAGGATAGGGGGATGCCGGCGCAGCCTCTTCATACGCACTTTCCGGCATCCCCTTGATCGCTTCCGGCGATCCCGCTCAGAAATTCAGCTTGAACCCAAGCTGCAACTGTCGCGACTCGAGCGCTCCCGCTCGCGGAAAGCGCGTCGGAAGCGCCGAGACGAGGCTCCCGTCGGCGTTCACCGCGACTGTCGTCGTCAAGTCCGTAATGTTCGGATGATTGGTCAGGTTGGTGAACTCCGCGAAGAACTCGACGTTGGCCCGCTCGCCCAACCGCACGAAGCGCGAGTACCGCAGGTCCACGTTGAAGTTGTTCGGCCCGTCCACCGTGTTCCGTCCGATGAAGAGCGGGCGATCCATCAAGATGCGATCGTTGTTGAGGTCGCGATTGGCCAGGATGTTGAACGTATCGCCGCTGTCGGCACTCACGATGAAGCTCACCTGATTATCGTTCAAGAGCGCGTTCCAGAATCGGTTCTCCACGCTCACCTTGGGCGCCAGGACGCTGCTCACGTAGAAGATGTGGCGGCGATCCGAAAGCGAATTGCCGCGATCGCGACGCCGATTGGTCGGATCCGAGAGCTGCACGTTGCTGTCGAGCACGTTCACCTCGGGCGCGTCGTCAATGGCATGCGACCACGTATAGGAGGCGGTGAATTGGTACCCGTGCGAGAACCGCTTGATGAGCTGCACGGTGACGCCGTTGTAGTTGGAATTCCCCACGGATTCGTCCAGGAAGACGTTGTCGAACTCGGGGAAGCGTCGCGTCTGCGGATTCACGGCCGTATCGAAGACGGGGCGCCCATCGGCGAGCGTTCGGATCGGATTGATCGGGTTGATATTCCGCCGCACGGGGATACGCGTCCCTTTGGAGAAGACGTAGCTCACGACGACGGACATGTCCGGGGTGAACGCGCGCTCGATCTGCAGATTCGCGTTGCTCGAATAGAGGTTGGCGAAGTCCGGAGCGACGGCGTTCACGCTCACGCGCGGCAGGGGGAAACCGGGCGGCAACTGCTCGAGCGTCTGCGGGAAGGCGGGCGCGAATGGGCTCGTCCCGGAGACCGAGATGTCGCGGAAGCGCGGATTGCCGTTGTTCAGGATCGCCAGGCGATAGAAGTCGAGCTTCGGGAAGTCGTAGTAGAGGCCGGCGCTCGCTCGCACGACGGTCTTCCGCTCGCGCCCAATCCCATAGGAGAGGCCCACGCGTGGAGCGAAGTTGTTCTTATCCACATTGAAATCGCGCGAGATCGGAAGCGGCGAGGTCGGGTCTGCGTTCGGGACATCGTACAACTCGTAGCGCACGCCGTAGAGGAGCTTGAGGTTTTGCGCCACGCGCCAGTCGTCCTGCCAGAACGCCGAGTAGAAGAACGCGCGTTCGCTGATCTCCGGGTTCCCCAGCCGTTGCCGGAAGGTCGTATACCCTCTCGGATTCGTCCCATTGACGGCGTTCAGATAGGCGTCGATGTTCGGGAAGATATATTCGGCGAAGAGCGGCTCTCGCCGGAAATCGCCGTAGGTCGTCATCGCGAATCCGAACTTGAAGGCGTGGCCCCCACGAATGAGCGTGAAATTGTCCACGACATCCACGCTCGTTTGGCGGAAGCGCTGCCCATCATCGGTCGGTCCGCCGAACAACGCCACGCCGGAGATCGTGATCGCCGGGCCGCGCACGGCGTTCTCCGGATTGGCCACGCGGAAGAAGCGACGTCGCGCGTATTGGAAGCGGAGCTCATTGATGGCGCGAGCCGAGAGCGTCGAGGTCAGTTGCGTCGCTACCGAGTCGGCGGCATCAATGAAATCGGTCGAGCGCGTCACTGAGAGGAGCCCGGCCGAGAGCGCGCCGCCGATGTTGTTCGGCGAGCTGTTGCGGAAGAGGTTGTACCGCGACATCAGGCGGTGCTTCTCGGAGATCGTGTAGTCGCTCCGGACAATGAAGAAGTTGACCCGCTGCGAAGCCGGGACGACGCCGATCTGCTTGGGCGTCAACCCGATGCGCGCGGCGTTCTCCGGCGTGATGGTGATTGGACGCGGGATGTCGCGTCGCGTGAATTCGTAGGCACTGAAGTAGTGGAGCCGGTCGCGTCGGATCGGGCCGCCCAGTCGCGCCGTCACCGTATCGGCGGCGAAATCCGGCTTGGGCTGCGTGGGGCTGAGGAGCGTCGGGCGCGCCGAGAAGGACTTTCGGCGGAAGCGATACCCGGCTTCGCCGTGCAGTTCGTTCGTCCCCGAATCGGTGATGGCGTTATAGACGGTACCCGTCGTCGTCCCGAATTCCGGCGCGAAGCCGTTGTTGACGACTTGGATCTCACGAATGAACACTTCCGAGATCGGCATCAAGCGAATGCCCGCGCGATCGGCCTGCGTGTTCGTGTTGCCATCCAGCTGGTAGTTGATCCGGTCAATGAACCCGTTCGTGTTCACCTTGCGGGGCACGCCGAATTCGGGATTGGGGCGCGCGCTCACTCCCGGTTGCAGGAGCATGAAGTTGTAGATGTTGCGGGAGACCAAGGGGAGGTTCCGCACCTCTTGCGTCGAGATCGTGCTGCCGTGCTCGATCTTCCCGATGTCGGCCACGGGGACATCGGCCGTGACCGTCACCGCCTGCTCGATTTGCCCAACCTCCAGCGTGAAATCCACGACGGCCGTCCGCCCGGCCGTCAGAACGACGCCCGAGCGCACGGCGCGTTTGAAGCCGGTGACCTCCACGCTGACCTCGTAGCGGCCAAGCGGCAGCAACGTCGCGCGGTAAAATCCTCGCTCGTTCGTCGTCAGCGTTCGCGCGTATCCCGTGTCCATATTGACGATGCGCACGGTGGCGTTGGCGACGACTGCTCCCGAGGGGTCCAGAACGATCCCCTCGATGACGCCGTCGGTCGCCTGGGCCTGCATAAGTAGAAACGTCGCCAGAAGGATGCCCTTCATAACCCTCCCTCCTTTAAAGTCGTGCGACCAAATCGGCGAGTTGTCGCTCGACGAGTTGCAGGGCCGAGAAGAGAGCGCCATAGAGTTGCGCGCGATCCCTCAACGCCGAGACGACGACGACCGGTTTGGCCGGAACGGTTCGCTCAATAGCCGCTCGGATGGGGTCGATGAGCATTTCCCCGGCCAGGCTCACTCCCCCACCGAGCACGATCATCTCCGGATCGAGCACCGTAGCCAGATTCGCGACGGCTGTACCGAGGTACTCGATCGCTTCTTCCACCACGCGCCCGGCCGTGGCATCACCCCGACGCGCGGCTTCGAAAATAGCCTTGGCGCTCGAAAGCCGTGGGCGCTGCATCACGTGACGGGCACGAGCCGCCAGAGCCGGTCCGGAAGCGCGCAGCTCCAGGAATCCCAACTCTCGAAATTCCTGCCAGATCGCCTTCGGGTCCAGGAGCATATAGCCGACTTCTCCGGCCGCATGCGTAGCGCCACGATAGAGCGTCCCGTTGATGAGGAGACCAGCTCCGATCCCCGCCCCAATGGCGATGAAGATGACGTTCTGGCGCCCTTGAGCCGCGCCGCGCCACTGTTCGCCCAAGACGGCCATGTTCACATCGTTGTCCACGTGAACGGGGAGGCGCAGCGCTTCTTCCAGCAACTCGCGCAGCGGGACATCGCGCCAGCCCGGGAGATTCGGCGCGTGGCGGACGATGCCACTCTCGACGTCGGTGATGCCGGGAGCGCCAATGGCCATCGCCTTCACCTGACGCCATCGCGCGCCCGTCGTCTCAACGAGCTGGCGGCTGAGCCGGACGATCTGCTCGACGACGGTGCGCACATAAGGCGGCGCCTTTCGCGTCGGCTCTTCCGATTGCGCGAGGAGATCACCATTGAGGTCCGCCAAGGCGACGCGCACCCGCGTCCCGCCAAGATCCACTCCGAGCACATATCCGAAGCGCGCGTTGAAGCGCAAGAGCGTCGGCGGTCGTCCGCCGCGCGATTCCCCTGTGCCTTCCTCCAGGAGAAGCCCGGCGTGCATCAACTTCGCCACCAGCGCGGAGACGGCCGGCGGACTCAAGCCCGAGCGGCGCGCCAGTTCCGCCCGCGAGGTCTTCCCCAACGCCCGCACCAGCTCCAGCAGCGTGAGCATGTTCAGCCGCTTGAGGAGGCCATGATTGGCCGGAGTCACCAACTTGTGCCCGTGCTCGCCCATGACTTTGTTCGGGAAGATAATAAACTTTTTCGCTCCCGTGTCAAGCCCCAACGTTCGAGCCTCGCCGGCGCTCGAGCGGCCTCCCTTTACAACGCGGCATCGCCCGCTTTACTATGCTTGGGTATGTCAAAGAAGGTGGGATGGATCAGCCTCGGGTGTCCGAAGAACCTCGTCGACAGCGAGGTCATGATGGGATGGCTCGTGCGCGAAGGGTTCGCGCTCACGACGCGAGCGGAGGAGGCGGAGATCCTCGTCGTGAACACGTGCGCCTTCATTGATCCGGCCCGGCGGGAGTCGATTGAGACGATCCTGGAGATGGCCGAGTGGAAGGAGCGCGGGCGATGTCGCAAGTTGATCGTCACGGGATGTCTGGTCGAGCGCTACGGCGAGCAGTTGCGGCGCGCGTTGCCCGAGGTGGACGCCATCCTGGGGACGCGGGAGCTGGAGCGCATCGTTGAGGTTTGCCGCGAGGACGATGGGAAGCGTCGGCGGTGGGCTCTGCCAGTCCTCTCCTCGGAGATCGCGTCTCGATACGTGGAAGGTCCGGCGTATCCGCGGCTGTTGACGACACCGCGCCACACGGCCTATCTCAAGATCGCCGAAGGCTGTGATCACCGCTGTTCCTTCTGCATCATCCCGAGATTGCGCGGCCCCTTTCGAAGCCGCCCGATGGAGGTCCTCCTCGAAGAGGCCGAGGCGCTGGCAGCGCGTGGCGTTCGGGAGCTGGTTCTGGTGGCGCAGGACACGACGCACTATGGCGTGGATCTGGGAATGCGAGAGGGGCTGGCGGCGCTTCTGCGCGCGTTGGCGCGCATCGAAGGGATTCGGTGGATCCGTTTCCTCTACGCCTATCCAAATCATGTGAGCGACGCCTTGATCGAGACCGTCGCCGACGAAGAGAAGGTCTGCGCCTACTTCGATATCCCCCTGCAACACGTGAGTGCGCGTCTGCTGCGCGCCATGCGCCGCGGAGGAACGCGGCGCTCGCTCGAACGCCTGATCGAACGCATTCGGCGTCGCCTCCCGGAGGCGGCCGTGCGCACGGCGTTCATCGTGGGATTCCCGGGGGAGACGGAACGGGATTTTCGCGAGCTGCTCGACTTCTGCCGGATGGTGGAGTTCGATTACGCAGGGGCATTCCTCTATTCGGATGAGGAGGGGACGGAGGCACATGCGCGGGCGGGGAAGGTTCTCTCGTCCGTGGCGCGCGCGCGTCAGCGGCGGCTCCTTCGCGAATTGGAGCGGATCGCGCAGCGGCGGCATCGGCGATGGATCGGGCGGACGGTTGAGGTCTTGGTCGAGGGGTATGTTGCGGCGGGTGCTCCTTCATCGGGCGATCGTGCGGCGACACCGCTTGTATTGCGAGGGCGCATGGCCACGCAAGCGCCGGAGATTGATGGTGGCGTGATCCTCGATACGGGGGAGGCGGAACACCCACCTCGGCTGGGAGAGTTCGTTCAGGCCGAAATCCTCGATGTCCTCGGATGCGATCTGATCGGGCGAGTGCGCCATGAGAACGCGCGCTGAGTCAGAGCTCGTCGAGCGAGCATCGGTCCGGCCTTCTCTCGGAGACCGTCTCGCTTGGTGGATCGCCACAGGAGGGGGAAGCGGTCTGGCGCCGATCGCACCGGGGACGGTCGGCGCGTTTCTCGGCGTCGTGCTCTTTGTGGGCAGCGCTTTCGTTGGGCGCGCCCTTGGGATGAGAACCCTGGAGTGGGTCATGGTCGGCATCCTCCTGGGCATTGGCCTGTGGGCGTCTTCCCGCGCGTGTCGGAGTTTCGAGCGGGCCGATCCGCCGCAGATCGTCATTGATGAGATCGTCGGGCAATATCTGGCGCTGGCGGTCGCTTTCGAGGCCGGAGGGGAAGAGCCAAGCTGGAGCGTGATCGGCGTGAGCTTCATCCTCTTTCGCCTGTTCGATATTTGGAAGCCGTATCCCATTCGGCGAGTCGAGCGATGGGCGTCGGGCGTCGGGATCATGGCGGACGATGTGTTGGCGGGGGGGTATGCGGGACTCGCGGCCTACGTCGTCCTGCTCCTCGCGCGACGGCTCTTGTGAGGAGGGACCCATGCGACTGGAGCGACCACGCCAAGCGGAGATCATCGCCGTGGGATCGGAGCTTCTGACGCCATTTCGAGTGGATACGAATTCGTTGTGGCTCACCGAGCGGTTGAACGCGCTTGGAATCGAAGTGGTAGTGAAGACGATCGTCGGCGACGACGAGGCGCTTTTGGAGCGCCTGGTTCGCGAAGCGCTCGCACGCTCGGAGATCCTCATCCTGACTGGGGGATTGGGGCCGACCGAAGACGACGTGACGCGCAAAGCGCTCGCGCGGGCTCTTGGGCGAGGACTCATGCTTGATGAACAGGTCCTCGAGCGCATTCGGGCGCGGTTCGCCAGTCGTGGGCTCGTGATGCCGAAGATCAACGAGCGTCAGGCACTGGTCTTGGAAGGGGCGATCGTGCTGGAGAATCGGCACGGCACGGCTCCGGGGATGTTCCTCGAACATCAGGGGCGTGTGCTCGTCGCTTTGCCCGGGCCTCCTTCGGAGATGCAAGCCATGTTCGAGAGCGAGGTCGCGCCGCTACTGGAGCCTTTGGCCGGTGGGCTCAAGATCGGACGCCGCACACTACGGGTCGCCGGCATGAGCGAATCTGCGGTGGATCACGCGATCGCGCCCATCTACACCCAGTACGCGAATCCGCGAACGACCATCTTGGCGACCACCACCGGGATCGAGATCCATCTCACGGCCGTCGGGACGACCGAGGAGGAGATCGAGGCGCGCCTCGATGAATTGTCTGATCGCATTGAGCGGGAGCTGGGCGCGCGCGTCTTCACGACTCGTGGCGAATCGCTTGAGGAAGTGATCAGGCGCCTCTGTCTGATCAAGCGCTATACGATCGCCGTCGCCGAGAGCGTGACCGGCGGCCTCCTTGCCAAGCGACTCACCGATGTCCCCGGCAGCTCGTGCTATTTTCGCGGTGGGGTCATCGCGTATTCGGACGAGGCGAAGACGGCGCTCTTAGGCGTTCCGGCCGATCAGCTCGCGGCGCACGGAGCTGTCAGCGCGGAGGTCGCCGAGGCGATGGCCCAACGGGTGAAGGCGCAGTTTGCGACGACGATGGGCCTGGCCGTCACCGGGCTCGCGGGACCCGAAGGCGGGACGCCGGAAAAGCCCGTGGGCCTCGTCTTCATCGCGCTGGCTGACGACGTGCACGTCGAGAGCCATCGCCATTGGTTTCCGGGAGATCGCGCCCGTATTCGAGAATTGGCGGCTCAAGCGGCCCTCGCCCTGCTATACGAACGCTTGTTGTAGGACCGCGTGCTCCGATCAGGCGAGAGACGAGGAAGGAAGCGTCTCAGGAGACCAGGGCGTCACAAGGGCGAGACAGTCTCACCTCACGACTCGTCTCGATCCTCCGGAACCTCGCGGTGCTGCAGGTGCGGGGCATCTGATGCCGGGCGCACGGCGACTTTGACGCGCGCCGGGCGCAACAGGCGATTGCCCATCATATAGCCGCGCTGATATTCGTCCAGGATCGTACTCTCCTCGAATTCGTCGGTGGGTTCAACGGCGAAGGCCTCGTGGCGCGTGGGGTCGAAGCGGCGCCCGATCGTCTCGATAGGGCGCACGTTGAAGCGGGCGAGCAGCTCCAGGAGTCGACGGTGGATCATGCGAAGCCCGTGCCGCAAGCCATCTATGTCGCGCACCAGTTCGGCCCCCTCTAAAGCGCGCTCGAAGTCGTCCACGATGGGGAGGAATTCGGTCAGGACTTCGGCCAGCGCGTCCTCTCGCATGTGCTCCCGCTCGCGCTCGATGCGTTTTCGGTAGTTCTCGAATTCGGCGGCCAAACGTATCAACCGATCAGAGAGGGCTCGGTTCTCCTGCTGCCACCGGGCGATTTCAGACTCCACTTCCGCAGGTGCTGAGGTCGGTTCAGGCGATGGCTCGAGCAGCCGCTGGCCGAGATCGCGAATCGTCGCCCCGAGTTCTGCCGCTTCCGGCTCAGTGGTATCGCGCGTCTCTGACGGTCCTTCGGACGGGCACGCCGGATGCTCCGCCTCCGCGTGATCTTCGATGAAGCGGATCGGGATACGTCGCACACTTGGCTTCTCCATATCCTCCCCTCCAATGCCTTACAAGGGTATCACCGTGCGAACGCAGGTGTCAACGATGGGGCTTCCCGAGGCTACGTGTGGCACAAATCCTCCTCGGCGAGGAGAAAGGACTCTCGCTCTGCGGACTAGCACACAGTGTCGAGAAGGGGCCTTATGCTCCTTCGGAAGCGCGAGGCCCCTCGGCCGATCCTCACCATCGAGGAGATCGGCCCGGCCCCCGCGGGGGACGACGTCCCCCACGAGAAGGGCCACCTCCGCGATCGTACCCGAACTGATTTGAGGGACGTTCTGGCCTGGGCCGAGCTTCGTTCACAATCAGTGTACGACCTTCGTACTCCCGCTGGTTTAACTGACTGATGGCGGCTTCGGCCGCCTCGGCAGAAGCGAGTTCGACGAATCCAAATCCCCGAGAGCGTCCGGTGATCCGGTCGGTGATGACGTGACTGGAGAGCACGGGACCAAAAGGCCTGAAGAGGTCTTCCAAGTCCTCGCTCGTCACGCTATAGGGCAAATTCCCAACATACAGTTTCACAGACATACGGTCTCCTCTGCGTCGTTCTTGGAAGCCACCGAAGCAGGGCGGAAGAAACACGACGGCTTCGCGCTCTGCGCGCGGGGCTTCTGACATCGGAACGGGGACCTCGGCGGATCTCGCGACCAGTCGAAGTGCCCGGTCTTTTGCCGTCAGGGCATCGAGGGCGTCAGGTCACCGACCCCTGCGACCCCTTCCGGCGGACTTCACATCCCAAACATCAACGAACGTTGAAGCATACCTGCGATGCCGTTCTGAGTCAAGGTAGCGGGGGAGCTTTCGTGGTCCTCGTGGCGCGGAATCGCGCGGGGATGACGACCTCTCGCATGCGGCGTTGAATGATCCGACGGCGGCGTTCGACGCGAGCGGGATACTTGGCCGGATTGTACGTCTCGCGGGGATTGGGGATGATCGCCGCCAGGAAAGCCGCCTGCTCCGGCGTAAGATGCGCGGCCGAGACGCCGAAATAGTGTTGTGCAGCGGCCTCTGCACCATAAATCCCATCCCCCCACTCGATCACGTTCAAATAGAGCTCCAGGATGCGCCGCTTCCCGAGAATCGCTTCCAGCTCCATCGTGATCACGGCCTCATGCACCTTGCGCACGGGATTTCGCGAGGTTGAGAGGAAGAGGTTCTTCGCCAATTGTTGAGTGATCGTCGAGGCCCCGCGCACGATCTCTCCCTCTTCAAGGTTTTCCTTGATCGCCTCTTGAATCTGCTCCCAATCGAAGCCGTGATGGACAAAGAATCGCGGATCCTCACCCGCGAGTACGGCGCGCACAAGATGCGGTGAGAGGCGCTCGTAGGGCACCCACACGTGCACACGCTTGGGCACCTGGCCGCGCGCTCGCGCTTCTTCAGCCCGCTGGCGCATGAGGGCCGTCATCCTCGGAGCGACCGTTCGGAAGCGAATGACGCGAATGAGGACCGTGCTATGATAGACGAGGACGCTCAGCAGAAGCAGTGCGAGGGTTCGACGGATCCATCGTCTCCGCTTTTGGTGCGTGTGTCGCATCGGAACGGGCGCGCCTCCTACCTCGAGACGACGTTGTAGCATGAACGAGAGGAGTTCGGCAAAGGGGCTCGACGTGCCGATCCCCCGTTCTTGACAAGGTTTGGACTGAGGGCCTACCATAGGCTACTTTGTGAGATGCGAGGGCTCGACGATGCGTGAGCGCCTACATGTCATCTTCGCCGTTTCCGAAGCTGCGCCTTATGCGAAGACGGGAGGATTGGCCGATGTCGCCGGAGCGCTTCCTCGCGCGCTTGCGAAATTGGGCGTGGAGGTGAAGGTCATCCTCCCACGCTATCGGGGGGAACGCGCGGGTGCCGTCGGCCGTTGTGTGGACGAGCGCGTGAACGTCCCCTTCGCCTTCGGGACGAAGGTGGCTGCCATCTATGCCGATGAGTACAAGGGCGTCCCCTTCTACTTCGTGGATGCGCCGGAGTACTTCGAACGTCCGGGGATTTACGGCCCAAATCCGAACGAGGAGTATCCTGATAATGTCGAGCGCTACGCCTTCTTCTCGCGCGCGGTGATCGAGTGGGCGCGGCATTTGAATCCCCCCCCGGACCTCATCCACTGCAACGATTGGCAGACGGGGTTCATCCCCCTTTATCTTCGGACGGTGTATCGCGAGGAGCCGCGCCTCCAACGGACGAAGACGCTCTTCACCATTCACAACATCGGCTATCAGGGGCTCTTCTCTCCGACGCTCCTTGAGCGGTTCGGGCTGAGCCCGGAGGTCTATCGAACCGAGGAGGGGATCGAGTTTTACGGCCAGGCGAGCGCCATGAAGGCCGGGATCGTCTTCTCGACGGCGATTTCGACGGTGAGTCGGAAGTACGCCGAGGAGATTCAAACGCCGGAGTACGGGCACGGTTTGGATGGACTGTTGCGGGCGCGCGCGGCGCGGCTGGTCGGTATTCTCAACGGTGTGGACTACGAGGAATGGAATCCGGCCACCGATCCATTCATCGTCGCGCCGTACTCACTGGAGGACATGCGCGGGAAGCGCCTCTGTAAGGCCGATCTCCTGCGAACGATGGGTCTGCCGGAGGATCTGGAGCGTCCCGTAATCGGCTCGATCTCTCGCTTGGTCGCCCAAAAGGGATTCGATCTCGTGCGCGAGGCAGCCGATGGGCTCCTGCAAGCCGGCATCGTGTATGTTCTGCTCGGATCGGGCGCGCGTGAGCTGGAAGAATTCTTTCGAGAGTGGCAGCGCGCTCATCCGGATCGTGTCGGCATCTATCTGGGATTCCACAACGAGTTGGCGCATAAGATTGAGGCCGGAGCCGACATGTTCCTGATGCCCTCGCGATATGAGCCCTGCGGATTGAATCAGATTTACAGCTTGAAGTACGGTACGGTTCCCATCGTTCGCGCGACCGGAGGGCTCGACGACACGATCGAGCCGTTCGATCCCGCGACGCGCTCGGGGAATGGGTTCAAGTTCGTCGAATATCGAGCGGATCACTTGCTGGCCGCTTTGGAGCGCGCGCTCGAGATCTATGCCGATCCGCTGCTGTGGCGGGCGTGCATGGAGAACGGCATGCGCGCTGATTTCTCCTGGGATCGTTCGGCCGCACAATATCGGGAGCTGTACGAGCGGGTGATCCGCTGCGAAGGACCCTTCGGGGAGCCTGCATGACGAAGGGGGAGACTTTCGGGAGGGAGGGATTTCGGATATGGCGGGATATGTCATCGAAGTCACCGATGCAACGTTTCGGGCGGAGGTGTTGGAGTCACCGATCCCCGTGCTCGTGGATTTCTGGGCCATTTGGTGCGCGCCCTGTCGGGTGATCGCCCCGACGGTGGAGCAGATCGCCCAGGAGTATGCCGGGCGCCTCAAGGTCGCGAAGCTGAACGTGGATGAGAATCCCCTGACGCCGAGTCGGTATGGGATCAAGGGGATCCCTACGCTGATCCTCTTCAAAGATGGAGTGGAGAGAGATCGCATCATCGGCGTGACGGCCAAGGAGAACATCATCCGCATGTTCATGCCCTACCTGGGAGAGGTATGAGGAACGTCGTCGTCGTCGGCGCTCAGTGGGGCGACGAAGGGAAAGGGAAGATCGTCGATTGGCTCGCGGCGCATTTCGACATCATCGTCCGGTATCAAGGGGGGCATAACGCCGGGCATACGGTCCGAGTCGGAGGACGCCGCTTCATTCTGCATCTCATCCCATCCGGGATCCTTCGGGACGGGAAAGTATGCGTCATCGGCAACGGAGTCGTCGTGGATCCCGAGGCCTTGCTTGAGGAGATGGCGATGCTCCGGCGCGAGGGGGTTCTGGTGACGCGCGAGCGGTTGCTCCTGAGCCACCGCGCGCACGTCATCTTGCCGTATCATCGCATCCTGGAGGCCGTCCTAGAGCGAGAGCTCGGAGAGCGACGCGTGGGAACGACGATGCGCGGCATCGGACCGGCGTATGAGTTCAAATATGGGCGGCGCGGCGTGCGCCTCGGCGAGCTTTGCGAACCCGATCTCCTGCGGGAGAAGCTCGCTTTCATCGCCAAGCCCCTCAACCGCGTGCTTGGCGCCTTCGATGCCGAGCCCGTGAATCCACAGCTGCTCTATGAGCGGTACCGAGAGCTGAGCGAGAAGATCGCTCCTTTTGTGACGGACACGGTCGCCTACCTGAAT
This sequence comes from Acidobacteriota bacterium, assembly GCA_030550025.1. Lineage (GTDB taxonomy): Bacteria > Acidobacteriota > Blastocatellia > HR10 > HR10 > HR10. The sequence goes on from JAUQQC010000006.1 coordinate 115,335, forward strand.
CGCGCGATCGCCGAAGGGCGAACCGTCCTCTTCGAGGGCGCGCAAGGGACGATGCTCGATGTGGATCATGGGACGTATCCTTTCGTGACCTCTTCGAGCGCCTCGGCCGGCGGGGCGATCGTGGGGACGGGGGTCCCGCCAACGCGCATCACGGCCGTCTTGGGGGTCGTCAAAGCCTATACGACGCGCGTGGGAGAAGGGCCCTTCCCGACGGAGCTTCAAGATGAAGTCGGACGGCTCCTCCAACAAGGAGGAGGAGAGTACGGGGCGACGACCGGGCGCCCGCGCCGCTGCGGTTGGTTCGATGCCTTCGCCGTCGCCTACGCCGTGACGCTCAACGGCTGCACGGCCTTGGCCCTCACCAAGCTCGATGTGCTCGATCCGCTGCCGGAGATCAAGATCTGCGTGGGATACCGCTATCGCGGACGCCTGCTCAGCGAATACCCGGCTTCGTGCGAAGTCCTTCGCGAATGCGAACCGATCTACGAGACTGTCCCGGGGTGGCAGACGCCGACCAGCGGACTCACTCGCTACGAGGAATTGCCGCCGAAGGCCCAACGATATATCGAGCGCTTGAGTCAGTTGGTCGGATGCGACATCCCCCTCATCTCCACTGGCGCCGAGCGAGAGGAGATGATCGTCGTGCCTGGGCGCGCAGTGGAACAATTGCTGAGGTGACCGCCTTCCGACTAATCGAGCGTGCCTCAGACCTTCAACGCTCGAATCGTCGTTCTCCAAAACGCTTCCTCTTCCAATGGGCGCGGCGGACGTAGCCCGTAAAAGACGATTCGATCCACGAGCGAGCGATACCGTTCGCGCAACCTCTCGGCGACCTCTTCCGGAGGAGCCACGATGGCGAACGTCTGCAGCATCTCTTCGGAGACCACATCGGCCAATTCGTCCCATCGTCCGGCCGCGGCCAGCGCGCGCAGCCGCTCCGCCTGCTCGGTGAAGCCGTGCCGTTCGAGGAGGACGCGGTAAGTTGGCGTCGAGCCGTAGAAGCCGATTTGCGCTTGAGCGAAGCGTCGGCTCTCTTCCCATTCGGTCGAGTCTCGCCCCGAGGCGATGATCACCGTTGCGACGATCTCGAACTGCGAGCGCTCTCGCCCGGCTGCGCACCATCCGGCTTCAAGCTCCGGCATCGCCAGTTCTCGCAGATATTGTTCCGAATGCAAGGGGTGCACATGCACACCATCGGCCACCTGGCCGGCCAGCCGCAACATCGTCCGATTCACCGCCGAGATGTGCACGGGGATGTCCGAATGCGGATTCGGTTCGGGCGTGAAGAACGGCGTCATCAGGTTCAGCGTGTACTGCTCACCGCGAAAATTCAACGGCGTGCCCTCGCGCCACGCCGCCCAGATCGCGCGCAACGCCGCGATGTATTCGCGCAACCACGGCGCCGGCGCCTTCCACTTCAGCCCGAATCGTCGCTCGATGTGGCCCTTCACCTGACTCCCCAATCCGAGGATCATCCGGCCTCGCGACAAACGTTGCAGATCCCACGCGATGTATGCTGTGACCATTGGGCTGCGCGGAAAGGCGACCGCGATTCCCGTCCCCAGCGTGATCCGCTCTGTATGCTCGGCCGCCAGCGCGATGGCCAAGAATGGATCTGCTCCGGTCTCGCCGAACCAGAGACCATCGAAGCCAAGGGCCTCCGCGCGCCGGGCAAGCGCCGGAACGTCTTCCAAACGAAATCGCGGCAACGCGAGGTCCACCTTCATCGGTTCGCTTCCTCAATAATCATGAGCGGGCATCATAGCACAAACGTTCCAGACCGTCGAGGTTGAAGAAATTCGCTCTTCGAATTGGGCAAAATGACTCATTTGCTGAAATGATGGCAGGACATTGCGTCATTTAAGCCCAAGAGATTCCTGTTCTCGCCCGTCATCATGTATCAAAAATAGCCATCATGGTTTCCCTTCTAGGGGAATCGGTTCAGGCTAATTGGAAGAAAAAGCTTGACTTGAGTTGAAAATGCGTGCGGAGCGCTTGTTCTTGGGCATGGAATTTGCTTATATACTCAGGCGAAAACGGGGCGTTATGGAGATATTGGATCGAATGGGGTGGCATCGCCGGATGAAGGCCTGGATCAAGGGGGCTTCGTATGTCCTGGGCATTTTCGGGGAAGCGATCCGTTCTTGGCGCGAGCTGCGGATGATCGTGAAGGGATTGCTCTCAACGGATCACGTCGTACTCGCGCATTTGATTGTGACGCGGCGGTGCAATCTCTCTTGCGGGTATTGCAATGAGTACGACCGCATTTCGGCGCCGGTGCCGACGGACGTGCTGCGGCGGCGGGTGGATCGGTTGGCGGATTTGGGGGCGAGCATCATCACGATCAGTGGGGGGGAGCCACTGTTGCATCCGGAGTTGGAGGAGGTCATCCGGCATATTCGGCGGCGTGGGATCATCGCCGGTTTGATCACCAACGGATATTTGCTGACGCGTGAACGGATCAAGAAGCTGAACGAGGCGGGGTTGGAGTACTTACAGATCAGTATTGACAATGTACAGCCGGACGATGTGTCGAAGAAGAGCTTGAAGGTGCTCGATCAGAAGCTCGTGTGGTTGCGCGAGCTGGCCCGCTTCAAGGTGAACATCAACACGGTCTTGGGCAGTGGGGTTCGCAACCCCGAGGATGCGCTCACGATCGCGCAGAGGGCGGTCGAGTTGGGATTCTCGTGCTCGGTCGGGGTGATCCACGACGAATGGGGGCGGCTTCGGCCGCTCTCGGAGCGCGAGCGAGAGATCTTCCTGGCTGTGCAGAAACTTGGGAAGTGGAGCTACAGTCGGGTGAATCGGTTCCAACGGAATCTGGTCGAGGGGAAACCGAATCGGTGGCGGTGTCGAGCAGGCGCGCGTTATCTCTACGTGTGCGAGGATGGATTGGTGCACTACTGTTCGCAGCAGCGAGGGTATCCGGGAGTGCCGCTTGAAGAGTACACGCGCGAGGACATGCGGCGGGAGTATCTGACGGAGAAAGCTTGTGCGCCCTACTGCACGATCTCCTGCGTGCAGCAGGTCGCGGAGTTGGACAATTGGCGCGATCCGCAGACGCTCGGGGTTAAGGCCTGGCGGGCGCCGGTCACATCCGCGTATGAAGTGCGGCGGGCCGAGTGAGGGCAGCCGCGAGCTGGGGGACGAGGTTTTCGAGCGAAGGAGGGAGGGCCTATGCATAAGCCGATCAAGTATGTGGAGAAAGCATTGACCTATGTCGCGCGCGCAGCCTGGTTTGTCTTCGAACGGTTGAATCGGATTCGGCCGAATCCGTCGTTCACGCCGAAGTGGTCGGATCGGCCGCTTTTGAAGTCCTATGAGAAGGTGAAGCCGCCGCTCGGATGGCCGCGCACGACCGATAGCCTCTGTCCCAAGTGCGTGCCGGAGATCCGACAGCAGATCCTGGATGGGAAGCTCCCGGTGGATATTCTGCGGGAGGAACCCGTCGGACAGATCAAGGCGCAAATCATCGAGCGCGATGGGAAGATCTGGATGGTGAAGGATTGCCCCAAGCACGGGCATTTCGAGGACCTCATCTCGATCGATCCGGAGTTCACGCGCCATTTGGAGCAAGCCTATCCGGGGAGCGACATCCGCGCGCACAACGACGAGCGGCTGCATAATCACGGCTCAAGTACGATCAAGTACGGGCGTGGTGCCGTCCTCACCATTGATCTCACCAATCGCTGTAATATGATGTGCGACCCCTGCTTCATGGATGCGAATCAGGTGGGGTTCGTGCACGAGTTGAGCTGGGAAGACATCAAGAAGTTGCTCGACGATGCGATCACGCTCAAGCCGAAGCGGCAACTCTCGGTGCAGTTCTCCGGAGGGGAGCCGACACTCTCGCCTTATTTCCTGGATGCCATTCGCTATGCTCGCAAGTTGGGCTATAACAGTGTGCAGGCGGCGACCAATGGGATCGAGTTCGCCAAGAGCCCGGAATTCGCCCGCGCGGCGGCCGAGGCCGGTCTGCGATACGTCTATCTGCAGTTTGACGGTATTGGCAATGCGGCCAATGCCCATCGTCGCGTCGGCAATCTCTTCGACGTGAAGCTTCGAGCGATCGAGAACCTGCACAATGCCGGCGTGGAGATCATCCTGGTGACGACCATCGTCAACGGAATCAACAACGAGCAAGTAGGCCGGATCGTGCAGTTCGCCTTAGATAATCCGAAGAAGATCGCCTTCGTCGCCTTCCAGCCGGTCTCCTTCACCGGTCGCGATGAGGAGATCAGCGACGAGCGGCGCATGGCGCAGCGGTATACGCTCAGCCATCTGGCCCACGATCTGAAGAACCAGCTGGGGTTGGGCGAACCGGCGCGCGATTGGTTCCCGCTCTCGTTCGTGAGCACCTTCTGCGATTGGTCCGACCTCGTGCACGGGCCGCAGGCGGATTGGGGGCAAGTCGGCTGCGGCTGCCACCCCAATTGCGGCGTGGGCATGGCCGTGATGGTGGACAAAGAGACGCGCGAGGCCGTCCCAGTCACGGCCTTTCTGAACGGAGATCAACTGGCCCGCGACGTGATGAAGATCAACGATGCCGCTCGTGGGAAGTGGCTCTCGATCCTCGGCATGGCGCTGGCGCTCATGAGGAATTACGATCCGTTCAAAGCGCCGAAGCATTTCAAGTTGTGGGATCTGCTGGTGAAATTCGATAAGTCCTTCGGAGCGACGGGCCGCAGCTATGGGGACGTCAGTGGCAATCGCACGCGCGAGGACATAGAACGACGACGCCGGGATCGGTGGAACTTCCTCTTCATCGCCGGCATGTGGTTCCAGGACCTGTTCAACTACGATTTCCGGCGTACCGAGCGCTGTATCATCCCCTATGCGACGCAGGAAGGGGAGATCTCCTTCTGCGCTTACAACACGGGCATCGGCTGGCGAAAGATCGTCGAGAAGATGCACATGACGGCGACGCTCTCAAAGTGGTACGAGCAACACGGGCGGCATGAGATCTTCGCGGGCGGCAAGAGCGTGCCGCTCTCCAGCACCGCACATTCGCTCCTTGTCCGCGAGGAGCTGGTGACGCAGGATGTGCAACACGATCTGGAACGGTTGGGCATCCCCAAGAACGCCCGCGAGGAGAAACTCTGGCGGCGTCGTCTGAGCAAGGCTGAGAACGAGCAGATGGCGCGCCTCTATCGCCAGCTCGTGCTCAACGAACCGGTTGAACCTCTGGTGCAACTGAAGGGTTTGAGGAACAAGACGCCGAACGTGGGCGTCGGCGTCGGGGATTGAAATCGCGAGGCCCTCTTCGATCTTTTGAGGAGGGCCTCTCCTTCTCCCTCAAAGATAGCCATGGGGCGCTTCAAGCGAAAGGGGCGTAGATTGAGTGATCTACGCGCTCCTTTGGCGATCGTCCTAATCCGCGTGCGCGTGCTTCCTTCTCTTCGGGGGTTCGCCCTTCTTGCTCTTGGTCTCCTGACCGTTTCTGGAATTGGCCCGCTCGCGTCCTCGTCAGTGGCGACATGTCGGATGAGCTGCTGCGCGCGGATGGCGACAACGTGCATGCCCGTGAACCGATGGTGCGGTAGTTGAAGCAAAGCCCTCTGCCGTTTATGTAGGTGGTCGAGCCCAAGTCGCGCCAGCACCTGTTTGAATGGGCGGAGATAGTTGAGCAAGCAAGTGGCAGCGAGCACGATTCCTGTGATGAAGGCTAGGCCCGATGGCGCTGCTTCTTTCAGTACTGGATCGTGCGGCACGCGTCGCTCGGTGCGGCGCTGACTACCTGAATGGTGTTCGTGGAGGTGTAGGAAACGGACGGGACTGGAAAAGTCCTCCATCGCAACAGTTGGGTCGCCGACATGGCGGTGGATTGAAACAGTGTTGCCGTGATCGTGGCCGTTCATAGATCCGAATGGGGGATCGAAAATGAGCCGTTCGACGTGCCCAACAACCATGGCCACGAGCTGGAGCACAATGATGGTCATGGGTGGTAGACGCCGGCAGTGGTCTCTTACCCGTTCGATCTGCTGGCGCTTGTCGCTCACTCCCTCTTGGACTTGGGCGATCGGCTCTCCCAGCAACGTTAGGTGGAGGAATCGCGCCGCGAATTGTGGAATCCCCAAGGGGATATTGGCTTTGGGTTTCGAGTGAACGAATGAAGGTCACTCCGAGTGCGAAAATACAGTCATGAAGGAAAGAAACGTGGCGGGGAGCATGCTCAGATCATCCCGCCCCATCATCGTTTGGTTCCGACGCGACTTGCGCGTGGACGACCACGCTGCCCTCTGGCACGCGGCTCAGGAGAACGTTCCCCTCGTTTGCCTCTTTATCGCCGACCAAGACTTGATCGCTGAGCTTCCCTCTGATGGATCGGTGTTTAATTTCCAGGCCGCTTGTCTTCAGGAACTGGATGCTCGACTTCGGCTGCTGGGCAATCAGCTCATCGTCCGATATGGGCGGCCGGAACACGTCTTGGAACAACTCTTCCGACAACTTCGGCCGATCGCCCTCTACTACAATCGTGACTATGAGCCTTACGCCCGCGAACGCGACGCGCGTGTTGAGGGACTCGCCCGCCGCTTTGACGTTGAGGTCCGCTCCTTCAAGGATCACGTTCTCGTAGAGCCATGGGAAATGGCGACGAAGGCCGGCGCTCCCTATACGGTCTTCGGCCATTTCTATCGCGCCTGGACTCGACAATCCAAAGCTCTGCCCTACGGTGTCCCAAAATATTTGCCGGCCATGCCGGGGTTGACCTCAGAGCCCATACCAACAGCAGAACGCTTGAGGAAATCCGTCACTATCCCGCGCTGGGCCGTAGAGCCCGGGAGCGGCGCCGCCCACGCTCGGTGGAAGCACTTTCGCGACACCGCCTTAAGACACTACAAACAGAGGCGTGACTTTCCAGCACATGATGAGGGTTCCAGTCGCCTGAGCCCCCACTTGCGCTTCGGCACCATCTCGATCCGACGCATTTACGCCGATGCCGTCGCCCTGATCGAGGACCCGAGCCTCGATGTGACGGAACGGATCTCCGTAGAACAGTTCATCGTCGAGCTGGCGTGGCGCGAGTTCTTCCAACACGTGCTCTGGCACTTCCCACAGACCGTACAGCAGAGCTTCCAGGCGTGGGGCGATGCTTTCCCCTGGGAAAACCGCGAGGAGTACTTCCATGCGTGGTGCGAAGGGCGCACAGGGTATCCTCTGGTTGATGCCGCTATGCGAGAGTTGAACACGACGGGGTACATGCACAATCGCGCGCGGATGGTCGTCGCCTCGTTTCTCGTCAAGGACCTGCACATAGACTGGCGCTGGGGCGAGCGCTACTTCCGAAGCAAGCTGCTGGACGGGGAGCTTGCTGCTAACGTGGGCAACTGGCAGTGGTCAGCCTCCGTAGGGGTGGACCCAAGACCGCTTCGGATTTTTAATCCCATCCTGCAGTCCCGACGCTACGATCCCGATGGGACATATCTTCGCCGATGGCTGCCAGAGTTGCAGCGCCTTCCTGCTGAGCATATACACGATCCCTGGTCCATGAGCCCTCTGGAGCAAGAGCATCACGGCCTGCGAATAGGCGTAGATTATCCTCGACCTATCGTCAATCACATGGAGCGAAAACGCCGGTTCGAAGAGGCCTACAGGCAGCTCACACGAAACGAGAGGTCCAAAATGTCTCGCCCTCGCTGAGAGGGCCGATCGGACGATGCACCGACGATGCCTGCTAGGAAGGCGTCCTTCTCTTCACGGGGAATTGAAGAGCAAGTCGAGTCGGCGTTTTCGGTAGTCGAATATGTGCTGCAACTCCGGTCGCACCCAGAACCGGTGGGCCAGATCACCGATAGGGCCAAGCGGCAACGCATAGAGCACTTCGTCCGTGATCAGCGTTCCTCCCTCCTTGGGTTCGAATCGGTGCGTGTGATGCCAGAAGCTATATGGCCCACGCAACTGGACGTCAACGAAACACCGCGGGGGATCATAGAGGGCAATATATGTCGTCCATCGGACAGGGATGCCAAGCAGTCGAATCCTGTAGTCAATCAGCGTCCCCATCCGCATAGGGACGGGAGATGGCGTGAGCAATTCAAATCCAAGCTCCGGGGGAGTGATTTGGGCGAGGTTCTCGGGGCGCTCAAAGAAGGGGAACACGATGTCCACAGGCTGTTTCACCCACTGCTGGCGGAAGAGCCGATGCAATTGCATAACATGTTCGCACGCTTGATTTAAACCATTTTGCCGAGCTTGCTCCACGAAGTTCACATCGGTCGAGATCGAATGGCACTTAATCCACCGTCCACTGCGATGACCATCCCGGTGATCCAGCTCTGCGCGGGATCAAGGAGCCACTCGATGGCCGAGACCACGTCGGATGGTTCGCCGATTCGCCCGAGCGGATGCATGGCTACCGAAGCTCTGAGCAGGCTCTCGCTGCTCGTCAGCCGAGCCGTCAGCGGTGTGCGAACCAAACCGGGAGCGACAGCGTTGAATCGAATGCCGCGAGGGGCATAGGTAGCCGCAGCCGAGCGCATCAGACCGATAAGTCCGGCCTTGGCTGCTGCGATGGCTTCGTGATTGGCTAAGCCCACGTGCGAGACGACAGAAGAAACCAGGACGACGGACCCGCCGGTCTGCATCATGGCGCGCGCCGCCGCGCGGACAACGAAGAACGCTGAGGTCAGATTCGTCTCCAACGTGCTGGCCCACTCGACGTCGGTCGTCAGGTGAGCTGGCTTGAGCAATAACGAGCCGACGCAGTGGACAACGCCCGATATCGGCCCCTGGACACGAATCGCTTCGGTGAAGAAATGCTCGACCTGATCGGATCGAGTCGCATCCACGACAACAGCATGGGCACCCAGCTCTTCAGCCAGTTTCATCAAATTGGTTTCGCTGCGGGCGCCGATGGTCAGCCGCGCGCCTTTAGCCGCCAACCTCCGGCATAGCTCCGAGCCAATCCCGCCAGTCGCGCCGAGCACAACGTAGTGCCATGTATCGGTCACAGATTCATCCTCCAGATGGCGAAATTCAAAGCGGCGGCGAAACTGACCCACGCCAGATAAGGGACCATGAGCCAGCCCGCCACTGAAGAGACGCGCCAGAAGAAAATCGCCGTCAAAAGAATCATCACCCAGAGCGCAAGGATCTCGGCCAGCGCCGCTGCCGGATTGCGAAGCCCGAAGAAGATCGCCGACCACGCCATATTGAGCACGAGCTGCCCGGCGAAGAGCGCGAGTTCGCGAGACCACCCGAGCTGCCGCCACACGAGCCATGCGGCCACAGCCATGCTCGCATAGAGGACGGACCAGACGGGACCGAAAACCCAGTTCGGAGGAGTCCAGTCCGGTTTGCGCAACAAGGCATACCACCCTTCGATGCGGGGAGTAGTGAACCAGGAGCCGATTCCAGCAGCCAGGAAGCAAGCTGCCAGGAAAACTCCGAGCGACGCTAGCTCATGAAGTCTACCGCTTAACCATTTCACCGCTACTCCGATCATGGTTAGCCTCCGCACGTCGGGCGATCGCTCGTATGAGGTTTGAGAAGATCACCCGGTGAATCGGATACAACCCATACCAATAGATCAGACCGAATAATCCCCTGGGCGCGAAGAAAGCTGTCTGCACAAGGAGCGTTCGTCCGCCGGATTGCGGTTTCGCCTCCCACTGGAGCCAGGCCGAGCCGGGCAGCTTCATCTCGGCGCGTAATCTCAGCAGGCGATCAGCCACTATATCTTCGACGCGCCAGAAATCCACAACATCCCCTACCCGCAATTGATCCGGATGACGACGCCCCCGGCGAAACCCCACGCCTCCGACCAAACGGTCCAAGGCCCCGCGTAGCCGCCAGGCCCAATCCCCATAGAGCCATCCCCGCTCTCCTCCTAATCTGGAGAAAACCTCAAAGAGGCGCTCTGGACTAGCTGCAACGATCTCACTCCTTCGCTCGATGATCATCCCCTGCTCATTTTTGAGAACAACAGGAGGCATGTCCCCTCGGCTGGAGGCTAGAGCATCGCCCCAACTGCTCTCAACGTGGTTACTGGCCAGTTCGTCGAGGGCGCGCCGAACGGCCTGCTCGTAACCAATCGGCTCAATGTGAGGAAACAAGCGCCGGGCCTTATCATCTCGCACGATGACCTCATTGCGAAGCCCTTCGATCAAGGGTCGAGCTATAGTCGCCGGTATGGGCGTTATCCAGTGCACCCAGTAAGATGAAAGTTGCGGCGAGAGAAGTGGGACCGGGATGAGCATCCGCCTGAGACCTCGAACTCGAGCATAAATCAGCATCATTTCCGCATAGGTGAGCACATCGGCTCCGCCGATCTCAATGATCTGACCGGCGCTCTCCGGAACCTCGAGCGCAGAGATCAGATACCGGATCACGTCGTCAATGGCTATAGGCTGAATGCGCGTGTAGACCCAGCGAGGACAAATCATCACCGGCAGCCGTTCGGTCAGGTTCCGCACGATCTCAAAGGACGCGCTTCCTGAACCCACAATAATGGCCGCGCGGAACTCCGTAACGGGGATGCCCGCCCGGCGGAGGACATGCCCAGTCTCATGCCGCGACTGAAGGTGGCGAGAGAGGTTGGCTTTGGGGTCGCCTAATCCACCCAGGTAGATTAACCTCTGCACCCCAGCCGAACGGGCCGCCTCGGCGAAGTTATGAGCGGCCACACAGTCGCGCTTGTGAAAATCCCGGCTTTCGGCCATGCTGTGGATCAAATAGAACGCCGCATCCACAGCCTTCATCGCCCGATGAACCGTCTCGGGATTGAGCACGTCCCCAACCGCAACCTCAACTTGATCGGCCCAGAAACGACCCTGTAGGCGCAGCCGGTCCCGGACGAATACTCGAACTTTGTAGCCGGCTTTCAGCAGATGCGGTACGAGCCGGCTTCCAACATAGCCCGTAACTCCGGTGACCAAGACGCGCTTAACCACTCTGTTGCTCGCGTTCCGCTAAGATCATGAATGTCTCCGCGCTCGCTTCAGCTATCGAGACCGAGTTTCACAAGCGCGACCAAGCCCCGCTCTACGCCGCACTTTTTGCCTTCTTGCCGAGCAAAGTCAAACCGTAAACCCCAGCCAGCCCAACCAGGGTATAAATGACCCGGCTTAAAAAGGAGGTATTACCTCCAAAGATAGCCGCCACGAGATCGAATTGGAAGATCCCCCACAGACCCCAATTCAATGCTCCGACGATTATTAGCACTAAAGCGATCGTGTCTAATGGACTTCTCATAACATCCTCCTCCATCGAGTTAATTCTTGGGTAAGAGCACAGCGTCAATGACGTGAATTACGCCATTGCTCGCCGTGATATCCGTCTTGATCACGCGGGCGCCATTCACCGTAACCGTGCCGCCGGCGCTCTGAATTTGCAAGCTCTCCCCACTCAATGTCTTCGCCGATTTCAGCTTGACCACATCGGATGCCATGAGCTTGCCCGATACGACATGGTATGTGAGTATCTTGGTGAGGCGATCCTTGTTCTGCGGTTTGAGCAGATCATCGAGCGTCCCAGGTGGGAGCTTAGCGAAGGCTTCATCTGTTGGAGCAAATACGGTGAAAGGTCCCTTGCCCTTGAGCGTCTCCACTAATCCAGCGGCTTTTAACGCTGTGACTAAGGAGTTGAATGTGCGAGCCTCCACGGCCGTATCCACAATGTCTTTACTCTGGCCGCTTTCTGACCTCGCCACAGGCCCCAAAAGCAGAACGACCAAACAGGCAGTTGCTGCGACTCTCTTCACCATTGTCTTATCCCTCCTATTTTTGGTTTTTCCACAGCACAAAGGCCATAATTATACAAGCTGTCTATTTATTGTCAATAGTCTGTCTAAGATTTTTTATGGAAAGCTCGGAGCGTTCACCGAAAACTAGACAGATCATAGACACAAGCCTATACTTTATCCTCTATGAAATCTGAGTCTCTTTTTCCGATCAAGGCTGTGGCACAGCGAACCGGCTTGACGCCATACGTGATTCGAGCATGGGAAAGGCGTTATAAGGCGATTGCTCCGGTGCGGACCCGAACAAATCGTCGCCTTTATTCGGAAGCGGACATTGCCAGACTCCTTCTGCTACGCCGCGTCAAAGAGATGGGCTACAGTATTGGACAGATTGCGCAGTTGCCCACAGAAAAGCTCCTGGCCATATTGAATGACTCGCCTGCGAGGACGAGGGCTCAAGAAGTGCCTTCCGATTCTGCTTTAGAAGCTCATTTGAAAGCCTGTCTTTCGGCCGTGGAAAGGTTCGATGCCGAAGAGCTCCGACGAGCGCTCGCCCGCGCAGTTGTCACATTTGGATGGCCGGTTGTCATAGAGCGAGTCTTCTTGCCCTTGATGCAGGAGATTGGGGAATGTTGGCGTGAGGGTTCTTTAAGAATTGGGCACGAGCATCTGGCATCGGCCGTCATTCAGGCTTTCCTGGGAAATCTGGAAAGAGCTCAAACTTCTTCAACCACAGCGCCGGTCTTGGTCGTCACTACGCCCGTCGGCCAACTTCACGAAATTGGAGCTCTAGCGGCCGCAGCTATTGCAACCTCAGAAGGGTGGAGTGTCACGTACTTAGGTCCGAACCTCCCTGCTGAGGAGATCGCCCATGCGGCGCACCAGAGTCGAGCAAGGGCGGTGGCCTTAAGCATCGTCTACCCACCGGACGATCCTCATCTCCCATCCGAGCTTGAGAAGTTGCGCCACTACCTTCCCGAGCACGTGGCCATTTTGGTCGGAGGGCGCAGCGCGCATGCCTACGCAGATGTCCTGGACCGCATCGGAGCGGTTCAAGTATCTGATTGGACGAGCTTCCGTACTCTTTTGGAGTCGCTGAGACCTCCTCGTTCGGCAAACGTCGCTCAACCCGGCCTCTGAGAAGGTCTTGCTGCGTGCAAACCAACGTTGATGTTTTGCGATTTGAGGCTGGTGGAGAGAGGGGCCACCTCGCCCGGTGATTCACCCGATTCACAAATTCCATCTCCATCTCCCCCAAACCCAGAGTTTCACCTGCTCCCGTTGAGCCTTGCTCAACTCGGCCTCAAAAGTCGAGTGCTGCGCCCAATGCCAATGTCAGCGTAGCAATGGGGCGGGCCTTCCTTTGGTGTACGCGCCTCACCTCACCACCAAGCTCGCAACACTCGATATAGTTCGGTGGCTGATCTCGTCGAGTCAGTCGGAAATTCCACAGTTGAATTTGGTTGACAGGCCTGGAATCTTTCTGATAGTATAGTGCCTGCGTTCGTCGGGGAGATGGAGCCGGATGATTTGCGGTGAGCAAAAGGAGGCGCAGTGGGTAAGTGAATTTGCCTGTCTCCGTGCTCATGCGACGGGTGCTCTGACACGCCTGCGAGTGAAATCCTTCCTTCGTGTACTCACCGTTTTTGTCCTTGGTGCCCTGATCGTTTTCGGAATTAGCCCATTGGCGTCCTCGTCAGTGGCGACATGTCGGATGAGCTGCTGCGCGCGGATGGCGACGTGTTGTTGTCGTCCGTCGCGGGGAGACTCGGCGACGCCATCAAAGGGAGCATATCATCGGCGCCAAGCGATTCGCTCCTGCCCGCGTACTTGCGCAGGGGCGATGACGGCAGCCTCTCGCTTTCAACAGGCGGTAGGGGGAGCTTCAATCCTTCCCTACGATCCATTGCCGTCGGGCTCTCTAGTTGCATGTGAAGCCGAGGCTTTTGAAAGCCTATCGCTTCCTCTTCTGCACACGCGATCTCCTCCGGTCACGTCTTTGCCTTTCTGAAGGCCTTCCAGTGCTGGAGCCTCTTGTTCCCTGAAGTTTCCGCCGGTGTATTCGTTTTCCCCGACGATTGTTCGTCGGGGTGAAAACTTGTGATCTGGAGGAGAATGGCTATGGGATGGAAGACACCTTTGGCGCGCTATGTCACTGTCGTCCTCTTGATCGTCTCGTCTATGGGGATATCTCAAGCTCCGTTGGCTGTTGGTCCGTCCCCTCATTCCGCGTACGCGGTGGATTGGGACGGGAATCTCATTGAGTTCGATACACACACGTTGGAGGTTCGCGTGATTGGTCCCACGCTGCCCTTCGCCGGGCTTGACTTTCGCGTCTCCAACGGTCGGCTCTATGGGATCACTGATGGAGAGACCCCGCAGCTCTATTGGATCTCTCCCGAGACAGGAGAGGCGACGCCGGTGGCTGCTGTTTCTTTCGAACAGCCGCTGCCCGGGGATGTTTTTGGCTTCGATTTCAATCCGGCTTCGGATCGCCTGCGCATCGTCAGTGATGCGGATGCGAACTGGCGGATTGATGTCGGATCCGGTCGCCTCTGGCGGGACGGCCGCTTGCATTACGAAGATGGGAAGAAGGCGAACATCGTGGCCATCGCCCACGGCCACAATCACGGACCGTCTCCACGAGAAGGAACGGCCCCTTGTTATGGCATCGATGCTCTGCAAGATGCCTTGGTCCTGTTGGACCCTCCAGGGGACGGGGTGTTGCGCATCGTGGGCCCGTTGGGGATTGATGTAGGGCCGCTGACGCACTTTGACATCGCTGGGCATGACACGGCCTATTTGGTCACGGTCCTACCTGGCGAGCGCTGGAGCACCCTCTTCGAGGTCAACCTGGAGACGGGTCGAGCGAGGAAGGTCGGACAGATTCGAGCACGAGGGCCTCTGCGCGCCTTCGCGCTTGAGCTCGAACACTGAAATCGCTCAAAGGGGAGCATTTCTCTCGCAGTGAGGAGAGGGTGCTCCCCTTACAGTGGTGGAGAGAGACTCTATGGTCTTTCGCGGCATCTTCGCCGTTGGTCTTATCGCGACGGCCTTCGGGGTTTGTGCGATCGTCCCGGCACAGGTGTGGGGGACGCTCACCGGGCGAGTGATGGTCCGACTGGATCATCGTCCACTTTCGGGCGTCTCCGTCGAGGTGGAGGATATGGACTCTGGGGAGCGGAATCGTTCGATCACCGATGAGCTGGGGCGCTTCGTCTTCCAACGCCTCGTTCCGGGGCGCTATCGTCTTCGCGTCGCTCCCCCTGGGTTTCGGCCCGAGCAAAGGATCCTCAGGCTCGCTCCTCGCGAAGTGCTCGCGCTCGATATTCTGCTGGAGATCGAACCCCTGCGCGAGGTCGTGACGGTCGAAGCGCCTCATGCCACCCAACTCCAGGGGCCGCCGACCGGGACGATCGTCGGGGAGAGACAGATCGCTGCGCTCCCTCGACCTGTTCAGATTCACCTCCCTGAAGTGATCGCCGCACTCGTCCCAGGAGCCGTACGAAGCCATGACGATCTCGTTCATGTCCGAGGGAGCGAGCTGGCGCTCAATGCCATGCTCAATGGAGTCTTTTTCTGGGAGAATCCTCATGCCCTTTTCTCGCCCGGTCTCGATCCGGGGATCATCGAATCCATGAATGTCGTCACGGGGCCATTCTCGGCTGAATATGGGAACCGTTTTGGAGGCGTATTGGACGTCGTCACCAAGTCTGGGCTCGGGCGTCCTTCCGAGGGGATGATGACATTGACCGCAGGAACGACGCTTCGCCATCATGCGGCCATCGAATACGGTGGGCACCGGGGGCGCTTCGGCTATTATGCCCGCGTCGTGGGTTGGCAGTCGGCGCGGTTCTTAAGTCCGCCGGAACGCGAGGCGCATCATGACTTCGGACGTGGGCTCCGCAGCTTCCTTCAGTTCGATGTCCAGCCGAACGTGCGCGATCTCTTTCGATTCACGCTCATGGGGAACGGTCTCGCCTTCGAAATTCCGAACACGGCGGCGCAAGAGCGTCTTGGCCGTGATCTTCGTCAGCACGGGCGCGAACAGACGTTCATCGCCGTATGGGATCGCGTGCTCTCCGCGCAGACGACCATACATGTGGCTCTCTATCAACGCTTCAGTCGCGCGAAACTCTTTCCCTCGCTCGACCCGCGGTCGGTTTGGGCGCTCTTCGTTCGCCGATTGGACACCTTTGGCGCCAAAGCCGATTTCGCTTACGCGACTCCTTCCCACGCAGTGAAAGTGGGGAGCGATGTCGTCTCCTTACGTCCGCGCGAACTCCTCGTTTTGGACCCGACGAACTATCGCCGCTTTTGCGATCGTTATGATCTCTTCTGCCTCGACTTCCTTCGCACGACGTGGCGAGCGCGGGAGCATGGGGGGCATGTCAGTGCCTATCTCCAAGATCAGTTTCGGGCGAGGCGATGGCTGACTTTGGATCTGGGCTTGCGGTTTGATGCTCATCGGCTGGTCACCCGCTCGGTCCAGTGGAGTCCTCGCGTCGGAGCGTCTCTCTTCATCCCGAAGGTGGGGACGACGCTTCAATTGAGCTACAATCGCCTCTTCATCCCTCCACCGATTGAGGCGATTCTCCTCTCCAGCGCTGAACCGGGTCGCTTCGTTCGAGAGTATGGGCATGTGCCCGCGCAACCGATACTTCCCGAGAGGGCGCATCAGTTTCACGTCGGAATCGCCCGAACATGGCGAGAGGACATCCGCATCCATCTCAGGGCGTTCTCTCGTTTGGGCGATTTCCCTTCGCACACGGTTCGGTTCCCGGAGCTTTGGGTCTTCCCTTACGTCAACTTCGATCGAGAGCGCGTGATGGGCGTCGAATTGTCGGCGGAGGTTCCGATGCTGGAGCGGATCGGTTTATCGGGGTTCTTCAACTATTCCGCCTCGCGCGCGTACTATTACCCCCCAACGAGAGGAGGCTTCATAGCCGCCGGGCATGGGGGACACAAGGGCCGATTCCTCGCGCCCTTTGACCAAACGCACACGGGGACAGCTGGCATCCTCTATGCGCCGCGCCGTCGAGGATTCTGGACTGGGGTGTGGTTCGAATATGGGAGTGGAACCCCGATTCACCACGGTGGAGAGGGGCATGTCCATGCGGCGGCCGTGACTGAGGGAGAGCGTGATCGCGTCCCGGGACATTTGGTCGCAAGTCTCAGTGTGGGGGTGGATCTGCTCCGGCGTTCGCGTTCTGCGATCACCCTGGAGGTGGCTATCGAGAACCTCGCGAATAACGTCTACGTCGTAGCGCGTGAGAGTCTTTTCACGCCGGGACAATTTGCCCCTCCTCGTCAAGTTTCAGCTTCTGTGAGGTTCTCTTTCTGATAATGATCTCCACCTGACCTTGGCGGACACATACGGTGGGGTATTTTCTTTTCGGTAACCAAGTCGCTCAAAAGTGATGACTTGACGTTCGATCGGCCTCCCGTAAACTAGGCGTGTGAGGGCATGGAGGTGGGGTTATGTCGCAAGTGTCCGTCTTCTATCTTTTCGTCGTCCTTGCGGTATTCATCGCTTTTGTTTTTCTGCTCGTTGGGCGAAGCACGCGGCAGGTCCGCGAGGTGGAGTATCGTTCGGCCAACCAAGCGCGGAAGGTCTTCTTCTTCACGCTCACTGGGATCTTGACGGCCTTTTTGGGGATTACGCTACCGCGCATGCCATATCCGGCGGACGGGCAACTCCCAGACCGAGTCATCCACGTCGTGGGGAAGCAGTTCGCCTTTGCGATCTCGGAAGCGCCGATCGAGACGGATGAGCAATGGGAAGAGATTTCTTCGTTTGCGCCACCGGTCAGGGTTCCGGCCGGACGTCTCGTGGAGTTCCGCGTGACGAGCTTTGATGTGAACCACGGTTTCAGCCTCTATGCTCCGAACGGGCAACTGATCGCGCAAACGCAAGCTATGCCGGGCTATGTGAATCGCCTCCGCGTGCGGCTGAATGAGCGCGGGCGCTATACCGTCCTATGTTTGGAATTTTGTGGTTCGGCGCATCACCGCATGCGAGGGGTGTTCTTCGTGGAATGAAGCGCATGGGAGGAGGGGACATGGTGGAAAGGATTGTCGTCTCCCCGGGGATAGAGCAACAGCGTTGGCGACGTTTGACGGGCACGTGGATGATGGTGATGTTGCTCCTGTTCCCGATCCTCTTGCTCCTTGGTGCCTTCATGCGGATCGTTCAGGCAAATCTGCTGCCCACGCTGCTGCCGGAATGGTTTTATGCCGTCATGACCCTACATGGACTGGGGATGGTGGGGACGTGGTTTGTGGGCGCGATGGCGGCGGTGAGTTACGTCTTGACCCAATATGTACGTCCCAGTCGAGGGGTCTCGTGGGCGGCGTTGGGAGCCACGCTCCTTGGAGTCCTATTGCTTCTGGCTACGACGCTCATCGGGCGATTTGGCGTAGGGTGGTACTTCCTCTATCCACTCCCTTTTTATCCGGCTGGCGTTTGGCCTACGTGGGCGACGTGGACGTTCCTCTTCTCCCTGGCGATCTTGGGCGTGGGATGGACGGTATGGGCGGTTGACCTTCTGCGGGCGATCGCGCAGCAGTATTCGCTGCGAGCGGCGTTGGCCTGGCATTACATCCGAGGGGAGACGGAGCCGGAGGTTCCTCCGGCTGTTTTGATCACCACGGTCAGCCTGATCTCGGCCCTCTCCGGTTTTCTCGCGGCGGTGATCATCCTCGTGCTCTCGTTCTTGGAATGGGCGGGAACAGGGTTCACCAACGATGCCCTCCTCATGAAGAATCTCATCTTCTTCTTCGGGCACGTCTTGGTCAACATCACGATGTATTTGGGCGTCGTTCTCGTCTATGATATTCTCCCTCGATATAGTGGGCGCCCTTGGAAGACGAATCGCCTTGTGGCGATCGCCTGGAACACGGTGTTGTTCCTCGTCTTGTTCGCCTACTTCCACCACCTCTACATGGACTTCGTGCAGCCGCAGTGGATGCAGGTGCTCGGGCAAGTGGCCTCCTACTTCATCTCGGTGCCGGCGGCTGTGGTGACCATCTTCAGCACGCTCCTTCTGACCTATGGGGCGCCCATGCGGTGGACGCTCAGCTCGCTCTTGATGTACTTGGGCGTCATGGGATGGGCCATCGGAGGCGTGGCCGCTGTCATTGATTCGACGATTGCTGTGAACTTGCGGTTCCACAACACGCTCTGGGTGCCTGCTCACTTCCACACGTACTATCTGATGGGAGTCGTTCTCATGCTCCTGGGGTTTGCGGCCCACTTCGGGCACGAGGTGAGCGGACGATCCGAAAACGGCCGACTCGCGAAGCTGATCGCCGCGCTCTTTGTGATCGGGGGGTATGGTTTCCTCTCGATGTTCTATTTGGGTGGGGCGCATTCAGTTCCGCGACGCTATGCCGTGTATCCGCAGGAGGTCATCCAGGGAGTGGACTACGCGCGGATCGCGCTCGGATTCATTGCGGTGCTGTTCCTTGGCGTCTTGCTCTATCTGTGGGAGACGGGGAGACGATGCGTCCTTGCCTTTCGCACGTCGGAGCCATTGTGAAGATCGCCGTCTTGGCCGGTACGCTCCTGACCGCGCCTGTTGCGATGGCTCAGGTCGTGAGGGGGGAAGCCGACTCCCCGCCGAACGAAGGGCGATATCTTTATCAGCCCGTTCCGGACATCCTCGTTCACTCTTGGGAAGTCTTCCGCTTATCCGAGCTTTGGCGCGAGCGGCCGATCCTGTTGACGCTCATCTTCACAAGATGCGCGGGCGTTTGCTCTCCTCTGCTCCGGTCTCTTAAAGCAGCCACGGCTTCGGTCGGGGGAGCGGGACGAGAGTATGCGCTCGTCGTCCTGAGCTTTGACGCCCGCGATACTCTCTCAGATATGGTGAGCCTGGCGGATTATTTGGGGCTCTCGAACGAGCGCGCGTGGATCTTCGGCGTCGCTTCGGCCGAGGACATCGCTCGATTGGTCCGGGCGACGGGCTTTTGGTTCGAGTGGGAGGCGGCTTCGCGTCAATACGATCATCCGGCTATGGTGATCGGCATCCGCGAGGGACGCATCGTCCGGTTCTTGATCGGAGGGACCGTTTCCCCTGTTCGCCTCCAAGAAGTCGTTCGAGAGTTGCGGGGCGAGTTCGTCCCCGCGTATCCTCTTCCCCGCCGCGACGTCCTCTTTCGATGTTTTCAATATGATCCGGCGAGCGGACGATGGAGGCCGGATTGGGGATTTCTCCTTTTGCTCGTCCCGGGGATGGTGACGATCTTGGGCACGGTATGGATCTTCCGGCGGGAGCATCGCGCCCGGGAAGATCGAGCGAGGACGCCATCTTGATCCCGCGCCCGGCGTCAGCCGGTTTTCCTCAACTGTTCGAGGTCTCGGAAGACCTCCTCGGCGTGCGTCTCCGGTCTCACCCGCTCGTAGATTTTTGCGATATGCCCTTCCGGATCCACGAGGAATGAGGTGCGATGTGTGCCCATCGTCGTACGCCCCATGAAGGACTTCTGGCCCCAGACGCCGTAGGCGCGAACGACCGCCTTCTCCTCATCGGCGAGCAGGAGGAAGGGGAGGTCGTATTTCTCGGCGAACTTCTCGTGGCTGCGGACCGAGTCCGTGCTGATGCCGATGACCACGATCTTCCGCCGCTGAAACTTCGGGAAGAGGTCGCGGAAGCCGCAGGCCTCTTTCGTGCACCCCGGCGTGTTGTCCTTCGGGTAGAAGTAGAGGACGACCCATCGTCCTCGAAAGTCCGAGAGTCGCCGCACTTCGCCTTTTTGATCCGGCAGCGCGAAATCTGGAGCGAGATCGCCGATCTTCAGCTTCGTTGCCATAGGCATTGAGTTTAGCGATCGTGGCTCGCGTTGTCGAGACAGGCGCGATCGCTTTGTGGGGCAAGGGGGCTTCACGCGCGCCCCCGTCGAGATTGTGGTATATTTTTGAAGCGTCACGTTTGGCGAGGAGTTAATGCGATGGCCAGATTGAAGGAAGACCTGGAACGGCTTCGTCAGCTCCTACATCCGGTGCTCGTCGAGGTCGAGCGAGGGATCGAGATGGAGACCTACCCGGATTGGAGCATCGTGAAGGAGAATCTGCTTCAAGCGCTCGAGCTGGTACGCAAGTTGGAGCGGGATCAGCTCTGGAGCGCATTGGGAGAACCTTCGTGAGGGGGAGGAGGAGGCGATGGGCTTGCAGGAGCGCATCGAGCGGGATTTCCTCGCCGCCTTGAAGGCGCGCGAAGAGCTTCGCGTGAGCACGCTCCGCATGGTGAAGACGGCGCTCAAGCATCGCGAGGTCGCCGAGATGCGGGCGCTCACGGATGCGGACGTGATCGAGGTCTTGAAGGGGTTGATCAAGCAACGACGGGAGGCGATCGAGCAATACCGTCAGGGTGGACGTCCGGAGCTGGCCGAGAAGGAGGCTCGGGAGATCGAGATCCTGGAGGGGTATCTGCCCGCTCCGCTGAGCGATGCCGAGATCGAGCGGGTCGTCGTCGAGACGATTCTCGAGCTTGGGGCGAAAACGGTGAAGGATATGGGGCCGGTGATGAAGGCCGTGATGGCGAAACTCGCCGGGCACTTGGTCGAAGGGCGCCGGGTCAGTGAGATCGTGCGCGCGAAGCTCGCCTCGCCGGAGGGGTGAGGGGGCGTGCCTTCAGGAGCGTAGATAGCCGAGTTCGATCAATCGCGTCAGGACGCGACGGGCGCTCTCGGCGGGCGTCTCCTGATGGCTGTGGACGACCAACTCCGGAGCGAGGGGCTCTTCATATGGATCGGAGACGCCGGTGAAGTTCGCGATCTCTCCCCGCAGGGCCTTCTGGTAAAGGCCCTTCACATCGCGCTCGATGCAGACCTGCAGGGGGCAGTTCACGTATACTTCCACGAAGTGGCCGATCAGATCGCGCGCATACCGACGCGTCTCACGATACGGGGAGATGGCGGCGATGATCGCGATGACGCCGTTGCGCACAAGGAGCTTGGCCACATAGGCGATTCGCCGGATGTGTATATCCCGTTCTTCTTTGCTGAAGCCCAGTTGTGGACTGAGATGTTGTCGGACCTCATCGCCATCGAGTACTTCGACCTTCAGGCCGCGAGCGCGCAGCTCGCGTTCGATCAAGCGCGCGATCGTCGTCTTGCCAGAGCTGGGCAGACCGGTGAGCCAGAGGGCGAATCCGTGCTCCCGCACGCTCTCCATCAGCTTCCTCCTTCGTTCACGAATGCGGCGGCCAAGATCTCGGCCACTTCCGGGCGCGTGAATTCCGGTGGCAGAGGCTCGCCGGCGCGCAAGCGGCGCCGCACTTCGGTCCCCGAAAGGGTGAGGCGCTCGCTCTCCCCATGGGGGCATGTCTTGGCCGACGCCATACCTCCGCATCGCCGGCAATAGAACGCGTTGTCGAAGAAGAGCGGGACGATCCCCAACTCCTCAGGATCGAACTCATCGAAGATGCGGTGCGCGTCGAAGCTCCCGTAATAATTCCCGACGCCCGCATGATCGCGCCCGACGATGAAATGCGTGCAGCCATAATTCTTGCGAACGAGGGCGTGGAAGACGGCCTCGCGCGGCCCGGCATACCGCATCGCGGCCGGGTAGACGCCGAGCACGACGCGATCTTGCGGGTAGTAGTGTCGCAGCAAGACCTCATAACAGCGCATGCGCACGGCGGTCGGGATGTCGTCGCTTTTGGTCTCGCCGATGAGCGGATGCAGGAAGAGGCCGTCCACGATCTCCAGCGCGCACTTCTGAATGTACTCGTGCGCGCGATGGATGGGATTGCGCGTCTGAAAGCCCACGATTGTGCGCCAGCCCTTCTGTTGAAAGACGCGGCGCGCGTCGGCGGGATCGAGCCTATAGGCCTGGTATTCCCGCCGCTCGGGACGATGCAACAGACTGATCTTCCCGGCGAGGTAGACCTCTCCCGTCTCATAGAGGCGCCGAACACCCGGATGAGCCGGATCGGTCGTCGCGAAGACCAAGCGCGCTTCGCGCTCCTTCTCCACGCCATACTTTTGCTCGAGATAGAGCACGCCGAGCGCGCGCCCGCAGGAGTCGGTCAACGCGACGGGCTCTCCCTCGCCGAGCTTATCAGCTTCCGAGTGCGTCACCGCCAGCGTGATCGGGATCGTCCAAGGAAGGCCATTGGCCAATCGCTTCCGGTGGAGGACGGATTCATAGTCGTCCTTCCCCATGAAGCCCTCCAAGGGACTGAAGGCCCCAACGGCGATCAACTCCAGGTCTGAGATCGCCCATGCATCCAGCGCGATGCGCGGGGCGGTGCGCGCCACCTGTTCCTCGGCCTCCCGTTCTGCGCCGTGCAAGAGCCGATTCACGAGACGTCCGCCATGAGGCGGAATCCCCACATGCTGTCGTGCCTTCACCGCTTCCCTCCCACGCCATGCGCTCTCATACAAATGGCCGATTATACTCCGTGCGTTGCGACTTGCCAATAGAGCGTCCCGTACCTGAAGCGTCTTCGGTTCGAGCGCGAAGCAAAGCTGCTCTTCGCCGCGCGTTGACAAACCAGAGCGTCTGTGTTACAAAGTCGTTCTGTTTGAGAAGGGTCACCGCACGCCGACGTACAACGCCATATGCCGGAGGAGAAGAAGGACAAACCAACGCCCAAGGGGGCCTCTGCGACGAAAGCGTCCCCGACGCTTCCGATCGTTGAGATGACCGATGATCCCATTCTGAATAAATTACGGGCCCAGTTCCCCGATGCCGTGCTCGAAGCCGTAGAGATCCTTGGCCTGCCCACGCTCACGATCGCGCGGGAGTGGATCGTGGAGGTCTGTCGCTTCCTTCGAGACGATGAGGAGGCGCAGTTCGATTTCCTGACCGATCTCACGGCGCGGCATATCCCCGATGCGGAAAAGCCCCTTCAGGTGATCTATCACCTCTATTCCTTCCCGCGGAACGTGCGGTGGCGATTGAAAGTGAATCTGGCCGAAGGGGAAGCGTGTCCGAGTGTCGTCTCAGTCTGGAGCGCGGCCAATTGGATGGAGCGGGAGGCCTATGATCTGGTCGGCGTGCGATTCGATGGGCATCCCGATCTGCGACGATTGCTCCTGCCGGAGGATTGGGAGGGGCATCCGCTGCGGAAGGACTATCCGTTGGAGTTCCGCTACAATCGCTGGTGCGAGAAGCATCTGAACATGATCGAGTTCCGCGAGGGGACCGAATACAGCGGGAGATTCGAGTAATGCACAAGCCGGAGATCGCCATCACTCGGGAACGCTTGCTTGCTGCGCGCGAGATGGTGCTCAACATGGGGCCGCAGCATCCTTCGACGCATGGCGTGCTGCGGGTGATCCTGAAGTTGGATGGGGAGACGGTCATCGATCTGGACTGCGACATCGGGTACCTGCATCGCGGTGTGGAGAAGATCTGCGAGAATCGCACCTACGTCCACATTGAGCCCTACTTCGATCGGCTCGATTACGTGGCGGCTGTCTCCAACGATCTCTGCTACGTGGAGACGGTGGAGAAGATCGCCGGGATCGAAGTGCCGGAGAAGGCGCGCTATATTCGCGTGATCCTCACCGAGTTGCAGCGCATTGCGAGCCATCTCCTGTGGCTCGGCACGCACGCCATGGACATCGGGGCGGTCACGATCTTCCTCTATGCGTTCCGGGAGCGGGAGGAGATTTTGAAGATCTTCGAGAACTACTTCGGCGCGCGGTTGACGGCCAATGCCTTTCGCATTGGCGGCTTGCAGTACGACATCTACGATGGCTTTGAGGAGCAGGTGCGCGCCTTCTGTCGCATCCTCCCGGAGCGGCTCAAGGAGTACGAGACCATCCTCAACGAGAACCGCATCTGGCTCCAACGCACCGTGGGGATCGGCATCCTCACGGCGGAAGAGGCGAAGGATTTGGGGGTCACCGGACCGGTGCTGCGTGCCTCCGGGGTCAAGTGGGACATTCGCAAGGCCTTCCCTTATGAAGTCTATGATCAGGTCGAGTTCGAGATCCCGGTGGGGGAGAACGGAGATACCTATGATCGGTATCTCGTGCGCATGGAGGAGATGCGCCAGAGCCGCTTGATCATCCTCCAGTGCCTGGACAAGCTGAAGAAGTTGCATCCGGGGCCAATCATGGGGAAGGTCCCGAAGATCATTCGCCCACCCGTCGGCGAGGTCTATCATTCCATCGAGTCGCCTAAGGGGGAGCTGGGGATTTACTTGGTGAGCAATGGGACATCCTTCCCCGAACGGTTGCGTATTCGTCCACCGTCGCTCATCAATCTGCAGGCGCTTAAGAAGATGGCCATCGGGCACCTGGTGGCGGATGTCGTCGCCTTGATCGGTTCGATTGATATCGTGCTTGGGGAGGTGGATCGGTAGGAGGGAGGCATGGAGCTGTTTTGGGCGATCTGGAACAATCCGGTCGTCTCCGAGTACATCCTGCGGCGGCTGCCGACGATCGTGATCGTGCTCTTCGTGATCCTCACGGTGGCGGCGTATTTGGTCTACGCCGAGCGTAAGATCAGCGCCTTCATTCAAGCGCGGCTGGGACCGATGCGCGTCGGGCCGTATGGGTTATTGCAGCCGTTGGCCGACGCGTTGAAATTGCTCTCGAAGGAGGATATCATCCCGGCGCGAGCCGAGCGCTCGATCTTCATGCTCGCGCCGATGATCTCGGTCGTCGCGTCGCTCGTCGTTTTGGCCGTGATCCCCTTTGGTCCCGGGCGCGCCACGATCACGGACATCAATATCGGACTGCTCTTCATCTTGGCCGTCTCCTCGGTGGGCGTTTTGGGGATCATCTTAGGCGGTTGGGCCTCCAATAGTAAATATCCGCTGTTGGGGGCGCTGCGGTCGTCGGCGCAGATGGTCAGCTACGAAGTTGCCATCGCCCTAGCCTTGGTCGGACCTTTGATGTTCGCGAAGACGCTCTCGATGGTCGGGGTCATCGAGGCGCAGATGACCGATCGCATCTGGTATGTCTTCTATCAACCCGTCGCCTTTCTGATCTTCCTCGTCGGGGGGCTGGCCGAGACCAATCGCGCGCCATTCGATCTGCCGGAGGCGGAATCGGAGATCGTCGCCGGATATCACACCGAGTATAGCGGCTTCCGCTGGGCGCTCTACTTCGTCGCTGAGTATACGAACATCGTCATCTCGGCGGCTCTCGCTGCGACGGTCTTCCTCGGGGGATGGCATTTCCCAGGGATGACGAAGCTGGCCGAGCCGGGGACATGGCTCTATGCCCTCTTGGCGGTGGTCGTCTTCGCTGTGAAGGTTTTCGCCATCGTGTACTGCTTCATCTGGTTTCGGTGGACGTTCCCGCGCTATCGGTACGATCAATTGATGAGCCTGGGATGGAAGTGGCTGATTCCGGCCGGACTGGCGAACATCTTGGTGACGGGAGCCATGCTCATCCTGGCCCAATATCTGGGTTTGGTGGAGACCGTGCGGACCGATGCCGGCGAACGGCTGGTGAGCGTGTGGCCGTGGGGGAAGCTCTTCCTCATGGTGGCTTCCCTGCTTCTCGGCATTCCGATCGTATGGATCGTGCTGGCGGTGATCAATCGCCGCTCGGCTGATTTCAATCTGCGCGTCCAGCGGCAGATCCGTCTGCCCGAGAGGGGGGAAGAAGAGGTCTTCGCGGAAGTGTGAGCCTATGGAGGTGCTTTCATGGCGGAACCGAGACGAAATTGGAAACAGGTCCTGTCGCGATTCCTGCTCTTGGACTTGATCAAGGGGTTGCTCGTCACGTTCAAATATCAGGCGCCGAAGCATTGCTACACGGAGCAGTATCCGCTCGTTCGACCGAAAGTCGCTGAGCGATTCCGTGGGGCCCCTCGGTTGAATCTCGACCCGGAGACGGGCGAGAGCCTTTGCATCGCATGCAACTTGTGCGCCGTCGCGTGCCCGGAGGATTTGATCACGGTCGTCGAAGCTGTGCGCGAGTACGTGGATCATGAGGGGAAGATAAAGAGGAAGCGCGTCTTGGTGGACTATACTTACGACACTTCGCGGTGTATGTTCTGTGGCCATTGCCAGGATGCTTGTCCGACCTACGCCATCGAGTTGACGCAGGAGTTCGAGCTGGCCATCTATCGGCGGAAGGATTTCGTCTGGTCGTGGGAGATGTTGGAGAAGGGGATCGAGCAACCGCTCTATACGCGATGAGGAGGGGGCATGGAGCTGAAAGGGGCGCAGATCGTCTTCTATTATGGGCTGGCGTTCTTCGTGCTCATCATGGCCGTTTCGCTCATTCGGGCGCGATCGGCCGTGCACGCGGCGTTGTATCTCATGGGGGCGTTGGTCGGCGTGGCCGGTTTGTTCTTGCTCTTGCATGCGGAGTTTGTGGCGGGCGCGCAGATCCTCATTTACGTCGGTGGCGTCGTCGTCCTCTTCATCTTCGTCATCATGCTCGTGAACGTGCGCGAAGAGATCACCGAGGCGACGCGCTTATTCACGCGGCAGGAAGCCATGGCGTGGGTGCTCGTGGGCGCGATGCTCATCGCGACGATCGTCGCCCTGCGGCGCGAGACGAACCTTCTGCCGCAGGCCGCCGTTCCGATGGAGGAGGCGGCGCTCACGCTCTCGGAGGATACCCAGCGGGTGGGGAGCGCGCTCTACACGCGCGCTGCCTTGCCCTTCGAGATCGCGTCGCTGCTGCTGCTGGTGGCGATCGTTGGATCGGTGATCCTGGCCCGCACGCGACGTCAGGAGGAGACGTTCGATTGAACGTCCTGGCAGCGAATGGCATCGGGGGAAGGGGGAGATGCAGGTGGCGATGATCTGGGCGCTTCAGGAGCCGACTTCATTCGTGGGCCGATTCCTCGAAGGTCTCGCGGCTCCAAAGGGGATCGTGGATTTCCTCGTCGTCAGCTTCATGCTCTTCGCCATTGGGGTGCTGGGCGTGCTCACCCGTCGCAATATCCTCATCATCTTCATGTCCATCGAGTTGATCCTGAATGCGGCGAACTTGAACTTCATCGCGTTCACCCGCTACTGGCAAGCGATGGGGCGCATCTCGGAGAACATGGGGCAGATCTTCACGATCTTCATCATCGTCGTGGCGGCGGCCGAAGCCGTCGTCGGCTTAGGCATCCTCATCGCTCTCTATCGTAACCGCCAGACGGTAGCCATTGACGAGATCCATCTCTTGAAATGGTGAAGGCGGGGCGCAGAGGCAGCGCGATGCATCATGCGGTGGTGCTGGAGATGGCCGTGGTCGCCCTGACGGCCGCAGGGGGACATATGCGTGCGTTGGAAGCGGCGTTGCGGG
>JAUQQC010000006.1:143332-170334 GCA_030550025.1 Acidobacteriota bacterium
CTCGTGATCTCCATCGGGGCGGTCTATGAGTTCGCGACGGCGTATTGGCCGACGCATGGGCGACCGTATCTCTCCAGCGAAGCCGGTGGGTTCCCACATTCGTTCACCTGGGTGTTGGGGGGTGATGCGCGTTTGAGCCTTGGGCCGGAGGTGGGCAAGACCGTTCCCTTACGCATCGAGTGGTCGTATCAACTCGATCAGCTCTCGGCCGTGATGATCCTCATCGTCACGTTCGTGGGCTTTTGGATCCACGTCTTCTCGATCGGGTACATGCGCGGCGATGGTGGATTCTACCGCTTCTTCGCGCAGATGAACCTGTTCATGTTCATGATGCTCGTGCTCGTGATGAGTTCGAATTTCCTGATGATGTTCGTCGGTTGGGAAGGCGTGGGCCTCTGCTCCTATCTCCTCATCGGGTACTACTTCCACTGGGACTACGCGGCCTATGCGAGTAAGAAGGCGTTCCTCGTGAACCGGGTTGGGGATTTCGGATTTCTGTTGGCGATGTTCGCCATCTTCTCACTCTTCGGGACGCTGCAATTCACAGAAGTCATGGAGCTGGCGAAGAGCGATGCTTATTTGCCTCAGGAACATTTCGGGATGTGGGGATTGGCGTCATGGATCGCGCTCGGGCTCTTCATCGGGGCGACGGGCAAGAGCGCGCAGCTCCCGCTCTACGTTTGGTTGCCGGATGCGATGGCAGGGCCGACACCCGTCTCCGCGCTCATTCACGCGGCGACAATGGTGACGGCGGGTGTCTACATGGTCACGCGCACGAACGTGCTCTTCCAGAAATCCCCGACGATGATGTTCGTGGTCGCGCTCGTGGGGGGCCTCACGGCCATATGGGCGGCCTCGATGGGGTTCACGCAGACGGACATCAAGAAAGTCCTGGCCTACTCGACGATCTCGCAATTGGGCTACATGTTTCTGGCCTGTGGGGTGGGGGCTTTTGCGGCGGGCATCTTTCACCTCTACACGCATGCCTTCTTCAAGGCGCTGATGTTCCTGGGGGCGGGATCGGTCATCATCGCGCTGCATCATGAGATGGACATGCGGCGTATGGGGGGATTGGCCCGCTTCATGCCGCTCACCTACAAGACATTCCTGGCGGGATGGTTGGCCATCTGTGGCATCCCGCTTTTCTCTGGCTTCTTCAGCAAAGATGAAATCCTGTGGCGCACGTTTTCGACGGAAGTGATCCCGGGCGGGCGGTGGCTGTGGCTGCTGGGATTTCTCGGCGCTGGGATGACGGCCTTCTACATGACGCGGCTCGTCGCCTTGACCTTCTGGGGGGAGCCGCGGTTCGTCGTCGCTGGAGGAAGCGGCGCTTCTCATGGACACGAAGAGCATGGCGCGCACGAGGTTCGAGAATCGCCGCACGTCATGACGGTTCCGCTCATCGTCCTGGCTATCGGCGCAGTCGCCAGCGGGTGGATCGGGTGGCCGGAATCGCTCGGGGGGACGAATCGCTTCGAGAAGTGGTTGGAGCCGGTGATCTGGCATCGCGTGGAAGCGAGTAGTGCGCCGGCGATCGGCCATGGGCAGATGTCTGGGGCTCAAGCGTCGCTTGCAGAGATTGGCGCTCAGGCGGGGGCGCATCATTCGGCCGTCGAGTACCTCCTTATGCTCGCGTCGGTCCTTTTGGCGGCTGGAATCATGTACGGGTGTGCGACGCTCTATCTCCGGCGGCGCGACCGACTGGAAGCCATCGTCCGTGCCATCCGTCCGCTCTATATCGCCAGCGCGAACAAGTATTGGGTGGACGAGTTCTATGAGGGCGTCTTCGTGCGCGGACTGGCGCTTGGACTGAGCCGACTCTCCTGGCGCGTGGATGCGCGCGGCGTGGATGGCGGCGTCAATGGCTCGGCGTGGATGACCGTCTTCTGGAGCAAGGTCTCCGGCTGGTTCGATCTCTACGTCGTGGATTTCCTGGTGAACGCCATCGGCGCGACGACCAAGCTCTTCTCGGTCGTCTTCCGCATGGCGCAGACGGGATTTGCGCAGAATTATGCGCTCGTCATCACGGCCGGTCTCTTTTTGCTCACGGTCTTGTATCTGATCATCTCGTGGTAGGGGGAAGGGTATGTCGCCGGAACGTCTCGCCGACTATCATCTGCTCTCGATCATCACGTGGCTTCCGGTTCTGGGGGCGCTCATCCTGATCTTCTTCTTCCATCGGGAGCGGAGGCAGGCGATTCGCATCTTCGCCAATGTGTGGGCGATCCTGAGCTTTCTGCCGTCGTTGTTGCTGCTGGCGTATGATCGTCGGTTAGGGGGGATTCAATTCATCGAGGATGTGGAGTGGATCCCCCAGATCGGCGCGCGGTATCAGCTGGGCGTGGATGGCATTTCGGTCGTGCTCGTGCTGCTGACGACTTTGATCGGCGTGATCGCCGTCGCCTGCTCCTGGGGCTTCATTCAAGAACGCGTGAAGGAGTATTACGTCGTCCTGCTCCTTCTACAGACGGGCATCATCGGCGTCTTCGTCTCGATGGACATGTTCCTCTTCTACGTCTTTTGGGAAGTGATGCTCGTGCCGATGTACTTTCTGATCGGGGTATGGGGGAGCGAGAATCGACTCTACGCGGCGATCAAGTTCTTCATCTACACGCTCTTCGGCTCGGTCGTGATGCTGCTCGCCATCTTGAAGCTTTACTTCATCTTCCCCGACTATCTGCAGCGGCCCGAGGTTCAGCAAGCCGTCTGGCAAGCCGCGCGCTTCATCTCGGGCGGGAACGAGCCGATGTATCGTATGATCGAGTCGGCCGTGCAACTCGGCATGCAGGGCAAAGGGACGTTCAACATCATGGCGATGCAAGCGCTGGGCACGGCGCGGTTGGACGGGGGGCCGATCATTCCGCTCTCGCTGCAATTGTGGCTCTTCGCCGGCTTCTTCCTGAGCTTCGCCATTAAGGTCCCGATGTTCCCCTTCCACACGTGGCTTCCCGATGCCCATACGGAGGCGCCGACGGCCGGGTCGGTCATCCTGGCGGGGATCTTGCTCAAGCTCGGGACCTACGGGTTCGTCCGCTTCAATCTCCCGATCTTCCCCGATGCGAGCCGCGATCCCCGCGTCGTCCAAGTGATGGCCTTCCTCGCCATCATGGGGATCGTCTATGGAGCGCTCGTCGCCATGGCCCAGCGGGATTGGAAGCGGTTGGTCGCCTATTCCTCGATCAGCCATATGGGGATGATCATGCTCGGCATCTTCGCCTTCAATCCGAGTGCTCTGAACGGCGCCGTCTTGCAGATGATCAATCATGGGATCTCGACGAGTGCGCTCTTTTTGATCGTGGGCGTCGTCTACGAACGGCACCACACGCGCATGATCAATGACTATCGCGGATTGAGTCACGTGATGCCGGGCTTCGCGGCCGTCTTCATGATCATGACGATGTCTTCGATCGGATTGCCGATGCTCAACGGCTTCATCGGAGAGTTCCTCATCTTGCGGGGGGTCTTCGAGGAGAATCGGCTCTGGGCGGCCTTCGCGGCGACGGGCATCGTGCTCGGCGCCGGATATATGCTCTGGCTCTATCAACGCACGATGTACGGCGAGGTGAAGGAGGACAATCGCCACTTGCCCGATCTCTATCCACGCGAATGGGCATATTTTCTGCCGCTTGTGATCCTGGCCTTCTGGATCGGCATCTATCCGAAGCCATTTTTGAGCTATTTCGAGAAGCCGGTGGCGGTGGTCGTCGAACAGGTGCGACCGGGATACGCGCGGGGCCTCTTGGAGCGCGCCGAGGGGGGATGGCCGTCCTCTCTCCTGAGACTCAGTTCGCGCGAAGCGTCCTCGGCCGCTGCTCACCCTGCGAGCCATGAGCACGAACGGTGAGGAGGGAGGGATGAAGGCACTGCTCTTTCAAGGACTCGATTGGCGATGGTTGGTCGAGCAGGCGGTGATGTTCTTGATGCCGGAGATTGTGCTGACGGCCTTCGCCTGTTTGTTGCTCATCCTCGATGCCGGATGGCGGGCGACCGAGCGCCGATGGGCGGCTTATCTGGCGCTGGGGGGGATCGGAGCGAGTGCGGCCACGCTCGTGCAAACCTACCTCAATTTGCGTGGGCATGAGGCCCTCGGCTTCTATGAGATGTACGTTCTGGATCCCTTCGCTATCGTCTTCAAAGTGATCTTCTTGACGACGGCGGCGCTCGCCATCGTGCTCTCGATCAAATTCCTGGACATCGAGCGCGAGCAGCGCGGCGAGTATTATGCCCTCATCCTCTTCGCAACCGTTGGCATGATGTTCATGGCCTCGGGCATGGATCTGCTGGCCATCTTCATCAGTTTCGAGCTGGCGGCAATTTCGGTCTACGTGCTCGTCGCTTACTTCAAGGGAGATCGGAAGTCGAACGAAGGAGCGTTGAAATATTTTCTGCTCGGCATCTTCTCCTCAGGGATTTTCCTCTACGGGGTCTCGTTGCTCTATGGCGTCACCGGGGAGACGAATTTGCAGAAGATCGCGTCAGCGCTTGCGGCTGAGCAAACGCCGGGCTTTTTGACCATCTTGGCGATGGTTTTCATCGCCGCGGGCCTCTTCTTCAAAGTCGCAGCCGTACCCTTCCACATGTGGGCGCCGGACGCCTATGAAGGGGCACCGAGTTCGGTGACAGCCTTCATGTCCGTCGGGTCGAAGGCGGCGGCGTTCGCCATCTTCGCCCGCATCTTCGTGTACGGGTTGCCATCCCTGCGAGGGGCGACGTCGCTGGAGAATCTCGGATGGATGGCGCTGATCGGAGCCATTTCGGCCTTGACGATGACTTGGGGAAATCTGGCTGCCATCACGCAGGCGAATGCCAAACGGCTCATGGCCTATTCCTCGATCTCGCACGCGGGATTTCTGTTGTTGGGTCTGGTGGCGGGGAATCGAACCGGCTATATCGGTCTCCTCATTTACCTCTTCGTCTACGTCTTCATGAACCTCGGCGCTTGGGGAGCGATCATCGCCCTGCGACGCGAGGGCATTGCGGGAGATCGCGTAGAGGATTTCAATGGTCTCATCCACACGAATCCCCTTATGGCCGTTCTGATGACGATCTTCCTGATCAGCCTGGCGGGAATTCCGCCGACGGCCGGCTTCTTGGGCAAATACTTCCTCTTCGCCGGACTGATTGAGACGGGGAATCGGTGGCTCGCCGCGCTGGCCGTCATCGCTGTGATCAATACGGCCATCTCGCTCTACTATTACGCGCGGTTCATCAAGGCGATGTTCATGGGGCCCGTTCTGGAGCCGACGCCGCTTGCCCTGACCCCACTCATGAAGACGGCGCTTGTCGCAGCTGCCCTTATGGTTTTGGTCGTGGGCATTTACCCACCGCCTTGGGTGGACTTCTCTCGCATCGCTGCGGAGCAGCTCATGCGGGCGACCCGCGAGGTCATCGCTGCGTTCTGAGTCGCGATCTTCGGGGATGAAAAAGGCGGGCCGAAGCTCTCCGCTTCAGCCCGCCGAACAGATGCAGTTGCTCCTTCTGCGTGGAGCTCAATCAAAAGATGAGCTTCAGCGCCATCTCGATCGTGCGGCGACCGCCGCTATTCTCCTGGAAGTTGAAGTAGGTGCGTCCCGCCTGCTCGACGAAGATGCTGTTGGGGATGCCGAAGAATGGATGGTTGAACGCGTTGAAGAGGTTCAACCGGTACTGGATCGAGACGCGCTCGGTGATCCGCGTGTTCTTGAAGAGGCTCAGGTCCACGCCCTCGAATCGGTCGCCCTGGAAGACGTTCCGCCCGAGCGTCCCAAAGGGCGTCCCGAACCGTTGAGCAGCTCCCGGCCCGTTGACGATCACCCGCACGTCGTTGGGCGTGACGGGCGTGAACACCCCCCGATTGAGATCGTTCAACAGCCAGAAGCCCGTGGGGCTGGATCGAAGAATGGGAAGTCCTCCGCTCGTCCCGCAGATGGCGAGTCGGTAGAAAACGCACGCATCCACGTCCGCGATCCCGACCCGATCGATCGGAGCTGCCGGATTCCCGTTGAACGGACGCAAGTGGGAACGTCCGATGAAGGACTGAACGAAGGGCTGATCTTCGTACGGGTTGATGAGTTGCTGCTGAACCGGCGTGAACCACTGTCCACTCTGGATGCGCACGATCCCATTGAGCTGCCAGCCACCGATGAGCCGCCCGAGAAAGCCGCGCTGATCCCGCCGGAACGGGAGATCCCAAATCCAGGAAGCGGCGAACAAGTGCCGCGCATCAAAACCGGAGTTCCCACGCTCGGCGCGCGTGATATTGAGCGGATTCTGGGCGACGGTGACGGAATTCCCCGTATCGAAGTTGAACACCTCACTTGAGTTGTCAATCGTGTGGCTCCACGTGTAGCTGATCGTATAGGTCCACTGCTGTCGGATTCGGCCATCGAGCCGCATCTGCAACCCGTTATGGCTGGCCGAGGCGCCGTTGATGCGCACTCGAGCGACGCCGGAGGGGAACAACCGCCCATCGCAAAGGGCTTCGTTATCTGCCGTCGCCGGGTTATCCGTGCAGGTGAGCGGTGTGACGCCTCGCGGCAGAAACTGCGGGAATCCGGGGAAGGTGAGCGTCTTCACTTGATTGTCCGTCGGGTCCACATAGCGGACGGGGCCAAATCCTCGGACCAGATTCCCAATGAACGGGTTGAAGTTGACCGTTTGAAATTGGCCGACCTGGTGGTTCCCGACGTACCGGATCTCAAGCACGTTCTCGCGGAAGAGTTCGCGCTGGATTCCAAGCGACCACTGTTGCACATAGGGCTGACGGAAGTCCAGGGCCGGAACCGTGCGAGCGAAGAACCGGGGATCGAAGGTGTTGAAGCGAATAACTCCCGCTCGAACGGCAGCGTCACGCACCTTGTCTCCCGTCGGCACAGGATCGGGAACGGGGAAGTTCGCCACACTCGTCAGGAAGACCAAAGGTGACGAAGTCGAGATGTTGAGCATCAGGTTGTAGAATGCCGGATCGTAGGCGATCCCGTAGCCGCCGCGAATGACCGTCTTATCCTCCCCGAAGAGCCACTTGCCCCAACGCGGCGTGTAGACGAAGCCGAAGCGCGGCGCCCAGTTATTGTTGTCCGTCGGAACGCGCGGCACGATGCGAGCTTCGAGCGGGAGATCCTGCCGCCAGAATGCCCGTTGCGGATCCCGTTCGCGCGCCACGGTGATCTCGTGCAGGAGATTCATCGGCTGACCCGTGTTCTCATACCGAATGCCAAGATTGAGCGTGAGATTGGGACGAATCCGCCAGTCGTCCTGGAAGAAGTAGAATTGATCGGTCTCCGTGTACTTGAGCGTCGCCGGGCCGAGCGCCACCGTCAGGAAATTGGGGCTGTTGTCGGCCAACCGTTGCGCCGTCGAGAAGGTGAACGCTCCGTTGACGTTGGGCAGGAAGGGCACGGCGTTGCGGAGTCGGCGGATGTCAATCCCCATCTTCATCTGATGACGTCCGACCGTGAGCGTGAAGTTGTCATTGAATTGGAAGGATTCGACCGTGCGCCCCTGCGGCAAGTTCGTCGCCGGACCAACGGTCAGAAGTGGCGCGCCATTATCGG
Organism: Acidobacteriota bacterium; assembly: GCA_030550025.1. Lineage (GTDB taxonomy): Bacteria > Acidobacteriota > Blastocatellia > HR10 > HR10 > HR10. The sequence continues at coordinate 150,865 of JAUQQC010000006.1, forward strand.
CGCGGAACGTGACGTTGAGGAACGCGAGCGCCTTATCAATGTTATCCGGATGTGGGATGTTCCCTTTGCCGCCGCTTCCACCGCCACCGAAGATCACAAAGAGTCGCGAGTAGTTGAAGCGAAACTCATTCACCGAGCGGGTCGAAAGGTTTCGCGTCCATCCGCCACCGGCCTGCTGCGTCCGGAAGGGGATATCTCCAGTCCACCCGCGGACGTCCACCAGGAAGTCTTTCCCGGGACGGTCTTGGATGAAGTATCGCCCCCAGACGCGATCTCGGTCGCTCGGATGCACATCGCCGCGCACGTTGAACTCATCCAACCGGTTCGAGAGCGGCACCGTACGCCGCACAGCCGCGACCGGAACCTTCAGGTTCCCAATGGTGATCGTGGAGGCCGGGACATCCGGGCGAATCGTGGGATTCCCGATCGGGAGCGCGAAGGCCGAATAGTCAGCGTAATACTGAACGGCTGGATTGTTCGGGAAGGCGCTCTTCAACATCTGGATGCCCTCGGGCGTCGGCGCCAAAGATGTTGTACGCAGATCGGCCACCTGCGGATTCCGAATGAAGTGGCCGGCATGGAAGAAGAACGCCTTGTTCTTCACGATCGGCCCACCGATCGTGTAGTCGAAGACGTTGACCAAATCGGGGAGCGGATCCTTCTGCCCGGCGCGCTTCTCCAGATTCGTCAGCGAGTCGAAAAGCTTACGGTCCCGATGGTACCACGCCAGCGTGCCATGAAACTCGTTCGTCCCCGACTTGCTGACGATGTTGACGATCGCGCCTTGGTTCCGCCCGTACTCGGCCGAGAAGTTGTTGGTGATCACCTGATACTCTTGGACCAGATCGCGATTTTGAACGAAGTAGTTGGGCCCACCGATGGAAAGGTCATTATTATCCACGCCGTCAATAGTGAAGTTGTTCGAACGCGCACGGTTGCCGTTGACCGAGAGCGTGACTCCGTTAGCGTTGACGTTGCCAAAGCCCGTTCGCACGCCAGGGAGCAACAACACGACGAAGTCCAATCCCCCACCGGCCACGTTGATCGGTAGGTCCTGGATCCTCCGCGACTGAATCGTCGCCGAGATCTGCGCCGTGTCCCGCTCAAGGAGCACTTCGCCGCCACCGGTCACCGTCACGACTTCGGTGATCGCCCCCGGTTCCAGACGAAAGTCCACAACCGTATCTTTCCCCACGCCGACTTCCACGCCCGTGACTTCGGCTGCCTTGAACCCTTGAGCTTCTACTCTCACATCGTATTTCCCAGGTGGGATCCGAGGGATCGTGTAAATCCCCTCGCTCGTGGCTGTAGTCCGATACTCTACGCCCGTCGCGACATTTTTGGCCACGACCATGGCTCCGGGCACGACAGCTCCGGTCACGTCCGTGACGACGCCGCGCAAACCTCCCGTCGTCGTCTGGGCCATGATCGGGGTCGTCAGATAGGGCAGAAAGACAGCCCCCAGAATCAGACAGGTTGAGATCCACGTCCTCCAACTCCTCCTATGGTGCAGCTCCATAACTTGTCCCTCCTCAGCTTCGGTTTTTCGATCAATCGTCATACCACTTGAAAAACAAGCAAATCTCGTGCCGTACCCCGTTTTCAAGATAACCCTCATAGATTCAACGACTTCTCACCTCAAAGCTGAGCTACACTTCCAAATTTTCGGAAATTCTATCCGAAATTTCGGAAGTTTGAGGCTGCTGACAGAGGACGGTCAGAGCTTTGGAACTCCCATCTCTGGGGATGGGGGGACTGGGGAAGTCCCCTCATCCCCATGTTCAGGTTTGGGGTTCACCAGTAGAACTTGATCGCGAGTTGGAACTCTCGTGGCCCCCATAGCGTCGTGCTCGCGGCGCGCGGCTGAAGGAAGCCAGGGTCGCTCGTGAGCCGCACTTGGCGGACGCCGGTCGGATCTACGCTCGAAGAGGCGATGCGGTACTGGATAGTCGAGAAGCTCGTGAAGTTGACGCGGTTGAAGAGATTGAACGCCTCCCAGATGATCTCGAAGCGCGTGCCTTCGGTCACCTTGATGTCGCGCGCGATGCGGAAATCCACATTGGCGAATCCCGTCCCGCGGAAGCTATTGCGGGCGAGGAAGGGGGCGCGCGTCGAGCCACCACTGCCATTGGGGCTGGCAGTCACGGTCGCTCCCGTTGCGGCCGAGAGGCTTCCGGAAATAATGCCGGTGACGGGCACACCGTCAGAGGCCGTGATGATCCCGCTGAATCGCCAGCCGTTGAGCACCGCGCGAGCTGTTGGATTGGTGAGGCCTTGTGGTCTCGGCTCCCAGACGAAGCTCGTGACAAAGCGCTTGCGGATGTCGAAGGTCGAGAGCGCGCGCTCGCTGCGTCGGTCGAAGGTATTGAAGAGCTGATTCCCGCCGAAGAACGTCTGTGAGGTCTGTCCGTCATCAATGGCCTTAGCGATCGTGAGGTTCGCGTTGAATTGCACGCCGTGGCGCATTCGCTGCGTCACCTGGAGCACAAAGGCATTGTAGCTCGAATTCACCACGCTCTCGCTGATGATGATTCGTCCGATGCCGGCTACCGGGCGCGGTCCCGTGAAGAAGGGGAATGGGGGCGTCGCCGTTCCATCAGGAAGGATGAAGACCACTTGCGCCGTCGGCGGGTTCAGGTTGAGATCGCGGAATGAGGGTAAGCGCTGGCCTCGACTGAAGAGGTACGAGGCCGAGACGCTCAGATCGCGAACGACCTCGCGTTCGAGCGACAGTTCCGCCATATGCACGAGCGGTCGCACATAGTCTGACGAGAAGAACTGGATATCCGGGGCCGAACCCGGTCCGGCTGGCGGCGCGCTGAGGACATCCGGATACTGCGGCGCTCCCGGCGTCGTCGGCGTGAAGAAGTACGAAGCGAGAATCTTCCCGTTGTTCGTCAGGGCATTAGCGATGGCACTGTTACTCGTTCGTCCATAGTAGAGGCCATAGCCCACGCGTAGAACCGTCGTGTGATGTCCCCCGATGTCCCAGGCGATCCCCACGCGCGGTCCGAAATTGTTCGTGTCTTGATTGAATCGCTGGGTTTGTGGGAAGGCCGGGTTCCCGATCTTCGGCTGCGGCAATTTCTGGAATTCGTATCGAAGGCCGAAATCGAGCGTCAGATGCGGATGCGGGCGATATCGGTCCTGGATGTAGAAATTGTAATCCGTCGTCGCGAAGAAGACGCGTCCAGCCTGCTCGCCGGTGAATCCCCGGAGATCGAAGGCTTGAACGTAAGAGCGATAATGTCGTCGCGTGCGCGGGCCATCATCCAGAGGGACGCATCCCACGGCCCCTTTGGGACAATCCATGGCAATTTGGTTCAACCCATCGTAGCTGTAGACGCCCCCTCCTTGGAACAGATTGATTTGTAAATCGCGCACGTAGTTGATATCGAGCCCCGCCTTCACGTTATGCCGTCCGCGGATGAGGGAGATGTTATCCACCCATTGGAAGCGCTTCTCGTCGGGGAAAGCCGGTCGTGGGAGGAAGTTCGGCATGCCGAAGCTGATCCCCCCGGTGACAGTCGTGCTCGGCCCTGGGGCATTGGGCCGCTGAAACTCGAAATCACGCCCATACTGGAAACGGACTTCGTGAGCGAGCGTGTGGCTGAGGGCTGAGGAGAGACGGAAGAGCAGGAAGTCGGTCTTCACCCCATCGAATCCGTTATCCGATTCGGCAGCGAATTGAATGGGCGCCGTGCGAATCCCGTTGGGCGAGCGCCACCGATGCCAGTTATATTGTCCGGTGAAGGTGTGCCGCGGCGAGATCACCCAGTCCACTTTGTAAAAGGCGACGTTATTGTGCGCCTTTCGTGGGACGAAGCGTTGCAGCGACTGGAAGAATTGGATCGTCGCCGCGCATCCGGGAGCCGTGCATGGAGAGGTCAAAAACGTCGGGCTCGAAGGGGTCACGAAATACGGGAAGTTGCGCACTTGCTGATCATAGGTCCCGAAGTAGAACAGCTTGTCCTTGATGAAGGGGCCGCCCAGGGAGAACCCGAACTGCTGTCGCCGCTCCTCCGGCTCCAAAGGTTGAAACGGCTCGCGCGCCATGATGGCGTCGTCGCGCAGGAAGTAGAATGCTTCGCCATGAAATTCGTTCGTCCCCGATTTCGTCACGGCGTTGACGGTCCCGCCGGCCGCACGTCCGAATTCAGCGGAGAAGTTGCTCAAGCCGACCTGGAACTCTTTAATCGAAGAAAGGCTCGTCGTGTAGACGACGCGCGTGCGCCCCCGCGCTTCGGAGAAGAAGGCCTGATTGTTGTCAGCTCCGTCCACCGTGTTGTTGTTGTAGAGCCCGGAGATCCCGCGATAGCTCACGAGTCCAAACGTGCCATCGGGATTCACCCCTGGCGTGAGCAGGACGAAATTCTCCCACCGCCGCCCGTTGATAGGCAGATTATGGACGGCCGATTCGTTGACGATCGAAGTGAACTCCGTGCGCTCGGGCTCGACGATTGGCGCCTCTGCCGTGACCGTGACGGTCTCGGCCACCGGCGCGACTTTCAGCGTCAGGTCCACGGTCGCCGTTCCGCCAACGAGCACGGTGATCCCCGATTGGGTCGTCGTGGCGAAGCCCGGCATCTCGGCGGTCACCTCATAGGAGCCCGGCGGCAGGAAGACGGCGCGGTAACGACCAGAGACATCCGTCGTGAGTTCGCGTGTCGCATTTGTCCCCAAGTGGCGCACGCTCACTTTCGCCCCCGCGATCACAGCGCCGCGCTCGTCTCGGACGACGCCCTCAATCGTCCCGGTCGCTTGTGTCTGTGCGCTCACTCCCTGGCCGGCGATGAGCACACCGGCGAAGCCGCAGAGCAATAAGGATCTAAGGCGAAAGCGTTTGTCCATAAGGCACCTCCTCCATTCATACTCCAGATCGCGAAAGCCAATCACGTGTCGTGCCGGAGCTTATCAAATAAACACTGGCGGTTCAACACCCCTTTTCTTTCGCGATCCGAATTTCCGGGAGCTCACCGAGCTTTCAGGAGCGAAGCTCGCCAAAAACTTCATGAAGAAGGGGTGGGCGCCTTCCGGCCCACCCCTTCGGACAAGTCCCCGGGAGGTCCACGTCTCTCCGGGGACGCGCTTCAGAAGTAGAGCTTCAACGCGAATTGGAACGTACGCGGATCGGCCGTCGCATTAGACTTACCAAAGAGCGTGCTGGCGAGATTGCCCGTCGGCAGCTCGAAGTTCGGGTGATTGGGCAGATTGAACATCTCGGCGCGGAATTGCAATCGGCCCTGTTCGCCGAGCACCGTCAGGCGGAAGTTCTTATACACGGCGAAGTCCAGGTTCGCGAAGCCAGGACCGAGGAAGACATTCCGCCCGAGATTCCCAATGCCTCGGAAATTCGTGTCGAAGGCATTGGGGTCGAGGATCCCATCCGCTGGGCTCCGTTTGAGGATCGCCCCTCGCTTGTCCGTCTTGATGTTAGGACGGTCGTTATTCGTCCCATCGGCGTTGAAATCGCCGCGTGGGTAGGGAGCGTTGGAGAAGACGTTAAACGGACGCCCACTCTGGAAGGTTGCGATCCCCGAGATCGTCCACCCGCCCAGGATGTGCTCGAGCGCGCCGCCGCGCCCGCGGAAGAAGGGCATGTCCCAGATGGCGTTGATGACCAGCCGCTGCGGGGTGTGGAACCGCGAGAGCCCGCGCTCGCGCTTAATACTCGTGACCGAGACGATGCCGTCCGAGGCGAAATAATCCGAGTCTTCATCAATCATCTTCGACACGGTCCAGGCAGCTTGCATTGTGAAGCCTCGGCTGAAGCGCCGTTTCACCTCGACCTGCATGGCATGGTAGATCGAGTTGACGCGATTGCCGGCCAACCCAACGGCGCCCCAGAAAGAGTTGACCCGATCGAGCACGCCATCGAGCAGATCGCCATCGAACCGATTGATGTTCATGTTGAGTGGGAGCTTCGTTCCCTTCGTCCCTTGATAGTTGATCTCGAACGAGAACTCGCCGGGCAACTCGCGCTGGATCCCGAAGAACCAGCTTTGCATGTACGAGGTGCGCAGGTTCGGATCGAATATGGGATTCAAAGCCGTCCCGCGTGGCGGAGCCGCACCCTTCAATCCAGGCGGCACCCACGAGGGGATCGAGTAGACGAACGTCTGACGCGCCCGCGTATCGAAGGTTAGCGTCGCTCCGAACGGCGGATTGAACTGGATGTTCTCGTCAATGTTCTGGAACAGCCGCTCGTAGAAGACGCCGTAGCTGCCTCGGATGGCCATCTTGCCCTCCCCTCCGGTCAGCCATCGTGGCCCCTTCGGACTCCAAGCGAAGCCCAAGCGCGGTGCGAAGTTATTGTCATCCGAGTGATAGAAGAACTTCGTCGGCCGCGGCTCCAAGACGTGAAAGATATCGTAGATGGTTGCTCCCGAAGGGATGAGCACCTGCGCGATACGGTTGGTCAGCTCCTTCGGCGGCCGGAAATTCTCATACCGCACGCCGAAGTTGAGCGTGAAGTTCGGGCGCACCTTCCAATCATCCTGCACAAAACCCATCAGCTCATGCCGCGAATAAATGCGATAGCCATCTCCACGATCTCCCGTCGTCAGGTCAATGCGCACGCTGTAAGTGAGCGGTTGATCGGCCAGAAACGCGGCTTCATTCGCAAAGCCGTAGGCCCCGCGATAGAGCGCATTGAACGTTCGCACGCGCTTGATGAAGCGATACTGGAAACCCGTCTTCACCGCGTGTGCGCCTTTGATGATCGAGAGCGCTTCATCCATCTGGAACACCACGGGGAAGCGATTCTGCGGCATATTCGTATCGGCGCCGAAACCGTTCACGCCCGTGATCGTGATCGTTGGGACCTGCGGATTACGCGGCCGCCAATCATAGGCATCCCGCGTGACGCCGAACTTCAACTCATTGATGATGTTCGGTCGAATCGTCGTCGTGTTGGTCAGGCCGAAATTCTGGCTCCGGAAACTCGTATCCAGCCCGAAGAACTCCGTGAGCAGGGAGTTCGAAGCCAGCGGAGCCAGGTTGTTCGTTTGGTTGAAGATGTAGCGGCCGCTGATGCGATTCCGCCCGTCGAAGCCTTGATGGTCCATGCGGATGACGAAGGCGTGCGCGTCGGAACTGCTCGGCCGTGTGATGACTGTCTCAGCCGAGACAGGAATCTGCTCGTTGCCGACGGTGACGAAGCGCGGGTTCTCCGTGGCCGGCGGACGCGGATACTTCTGCAACAGTTCGCGCGCAATTGGTCCGGTCGCCGCTCGAACAGCCTCGGCCGTGAAAAAGCGCGCCCGTTGCGTCGTCGAAGAGCGGAGCGTCGTCACTTCATACGATCCGTAGCCGAAGAGCTTGTCCTTGACGAGGGGACCGCTCACGTCGAAGCCGAACTGATTGCGCACAAAAGGCGGCTTCTCCCGCTCGAAGAAGTTCCGCGCGCGCAACGAACGATTGCGATGGAACTCCCAGAGCGTCCCGTGGAATTCATTGGTCCCGGCTTTCGTGACAATGCTCAGCACGCCACCAGAGAGCCGACCGAACTCGGCGCCAAACGTGTTCCGGATCAAGCGGAATTCCTCCACGCTGTCAAGCGGCACTGTGATTTGCGTGAATCCCGCGACGACAGGATCATTGTTCTCGATCCCATCCACGAGGAAGTTCGTCCCTCGGCTGCGCGCGCCACCGATGGAGAACCCACCGGTATTCGATCCAACTCCTCCGGCAACGACGCCCGGTTGCAAGAGGGCCAGTTGCGTGAAATCGCGCGTCACCAGCGGCAGGTCTACAATGCGCCGCTTATCCACAAGCCCCGAGAGTCTCCCTTCCTCGGTGTTGATTAAGGGAAGCTCGCCCGTGACGGTGATCGTCTCGGCGATCTCGCCGACTTCCAACGTCACGTCCACGCGCTTGACTTCGTTCACGGTCAGCTCGATATTACTCACAATGGCCGTCTTGAAGCCCGTCTGCTCGACCTTCACCTCATAGAAACCCCGCGGCAGATTCGTGAGCCGGTAAAGACCCGTCGAGTCCGTCGTGATCGTGTACGAGAGGTTCGTCTTCACCTCTCGGATCGTCACCGTCGCTCCCGCGACGACGGCTCCTGTAGCGTCGGTGACGATCCCCGTGATCGTCCCCGTCGCCGTCTGGGCATTCGCGCGCGGAAATGCGCCAAGGAGAAGCATTGGACCTAGAAGCAGTGCTATCAATATCCGTCTTCGCATCGTCGTCTCCCTCCTTAGAGTGGCATAGGGATGCATAGCACAAAAAACAAGCAACTCGCGTGCCACTTGGCCATGCTCGGCTAATACTCGGACTATCAATTGCTTGCGGGTTCAGAGCGCTTTCGAGCCCTTCTGGAACTTCCGAAAATTTGGAAGGAGACTTCCAAATTTCTGGAAGTTTCATGGGAACCAAGCGGCGATCTCGCGGAGAGCAATTAGGGACTAAGGGAGTGCAGGAGAGCAGAGTCGCCTTGCCTTTACCCTGAGTCATCTTATAAGATTCCCCACATGAAGAACCACTCGGCGATTCGGTTTTGGAGGCTTGTCCTCTTCGGCATGGGTTTTCTCCTTTTGCGAGATGTGGGATGGGCGCAGGTGAGCATGCAGGGGCAGGTTTTTCTCCCCACGGGCGATCCGCTTCAGGAAGTCGTCCGCCTGGCCTTGAAAAGCGACGATCCACGGCGCGATGTGGAGTTCATCTTCACTGATGGGCAGGGGCGGTTCATCCTGAGGGGATTAGCTCCGCTTCGAACCTACACCCTCACGATCGAGGGAGATGGGCGCCGATATGCGACGACGACGGTGACCTTCTACGCGCAGCCGCGAGGATATTTGCCGGTGAATCTCCTCCCCTTAGAGAAGAAGGAGGTCCCTCCACGCCCGGGCACTATTTCCGTCTCGCGTTTGAGGCGCGATCCAGATAAAGAGGCAGCTCGGCTCTACCGGGAAGCGCTTGAGGAGATTGAGAAAGGGAAGCTCACCTCCGCCGAGGAGAAACTGCGGCGGGCCATCAAACGGGATGCTGAGTTCGTGGAGGCATATAATGAGCTAGCTGTCCTGCAAATGGGGAAGAAGGCGTATGCGGAGGCCGAACGATTGTTGCGACAAGCCTTGGAGAGAGAGCCAGATGCGCTCCATCCTCTTTTGAACCTGGGAATCTGTTTGAATCATCTCGGCCGATATCAGGAAGCCGCCACCCCTCTTCGGCGTGTTCTTGAGCGAAGTCCGAACTGGTTGACAGCTCACGTCCATCTGGGCATCGCGCTTTTGGAGAGCGATGAGGTGTTGGAAGCGGAGTCGCATCTTATCCGTGGGACGAAGGCCGAAGGCTTAGAGCGCGCGTTGGCTTATTTGTACTTGGGGAAGCTCTACGCGCAGACGGGACAAATTCCCAAGGCGGTCGAAGCTTGGAGCGTGTATCTGCAAATGGATCCACACTCTCCCAATGCTGAACGCATCCGCGCCTTACTTGCTCAACTCGGCTATCCGCCGAAGTAAGCCAATCGGCGTCGCGAGAGTCGGAGCGCTAAAATGATGAGCTGAGGCTCAAGCGCCCTTTACTGCTTCGCGCGAGGCGAAGGGGGGCTTGGCAGCCAGCCCCCCTTCGATGCTTCAGAAGTTCACCCGGATGCGGAACTGGATCATGCGCGGACCCGGATCCTGATTACCCAGATCGTTGAAGAAGTCGGTCGTGCGCCCGAAAGCCGTCGAGTCAATGCTGTGCGTGATGCCCGCCGCATTCGGGCCGCCGATCAGGAAGTTCTGGAAGTTGAAGGCATTGAAGAACTCGGCCCAGAACTCGACGTTGATCCGCTCGGTCACCCGCGTGCGCTTCTGGAGCGTGAGATCGGGCTTGACGAATCGAGGACCACGCAGGAAAACGAGCGAGCCGAACTGACCGGGCGTCGTCGGCACGTCCAGGATCGCTCGATTGGAGCGGCCATCAGGTCCGATCAGATCCGGAGTCACGAAGAAGATGTCACGAGCACCGGGAACTTTCCGCACGCCGATCTTCTCTTGAAGCTCCTTGATGGTGATTCCTTTGAGAATGACGCCGGAGTCGAACTGATTGACCGTCGCTCGACCACTTGTGAGCCGGAAGACGCGACCGGACTGAATGCGAACAATTCCGCCGACGAGCCATCCCTCGATGAGTCGGTTGAGGGCGCCAGAACCGGACGACCAGCGCCGACCGGGACCGAAGGGCAGCTCATACTGAAAGTCACTCACGAAGACATGGGTGAGGTCCCAAGGAGAGGGCCCCTTGTCCATCCGCCGATTGCGCAGCGTGCTGAAGGAGATGCTCGAAACGGCGGAATCGGCGTAGAGATCCGTGAGCGCTTTCGAGAAGGTATAGTGAGCCGTCATCTGCCATCCTTGTGCCAGGCGCCGTCGGAAGATGAGCTGCATGCCGTTGTAGGTGGAGAAGGAGGCGTTCGTCAGCAGCCACACGCCGCGGTTCGCTGCATAGGGATTCACTTGGAAGAAATTGATCGGGAAGGCGCCAGGAGCATCGAAGCCAAGAGCCGCACAGCGCGGGAGGGCGCTTCCTACCATCCGGCAAAGGAAGGTCGCCGTAGAGGCCAATGCATTGGCTAAGGCTCCCGCTTGACCCTGATCCAACAGGGCGACGAAGGAAGCGCTTCCAAACCCGGAGGTCAACGGGAGCGCTCCTTGACGGCCACGCGCGCCAAAGGCCGCCTCGAAGATCGGAAGTGGGACTTGACCCGGCAACCCCTGGTTATCGAAGCGGTTACCGCGTCCTTGAGCCCGACTGATGGCCAGATTCCGCTGGGCGTTGAGGAACTCCTGCAAGAACCCGTTCTCGAAGATGTTCACCTCATTCAGGTTGAACCCGCGCCAGAGCTTCGTCCCGCGATTGCCGACATAACGAATTTCAATCGCCATGTCGCGCGTCAGCTCGCGCTGCCAGCCGAAGGACCACGACTGGACATACGGCGTGCGAATGTTCGGATCGAAGGCGAAGAAATTGCCTCCGATGAAGGTGAAGCGCGACAGCGGCGTGGGGAAGCTGAAGCTCGGTGGATCTTCGCTGAATGCCGGCAACCGATCCCGCAAGAGCAATCCTCCGATTGGGAAGTTCACGCCCGCCGTCAGCGAGATGGATTGCGTCAGACCTGGGTTGCCGCCGGCGAATTGGGTGAAGTGATTGAGTCCTTCGCGCGTGTACGCGATGGAATAGCTTCCGCGAAAGACCGATTTGCGCTCGCCTCCGAACAGCAACCGGAAGAAGGGATTCTCGAATCGCGGGTTCCAGGCCAGCCCGAAGCTCGGCGCCGGATTGATGAAGTCGCGGTTATAGACCTTACGCGAACGTTGGTCAATTTGCGGATCAGCGACCCCACGGAAGAGACCCGGCCGGAACAGATTACCGACGCCGGAGATGCCCCAGAGGTCTTCCACCCGCGGGCTCGTGTAGATGTCGTTGGTGTTCTCGGCTGCCCCCTGGAACTCCCAGCGCAGGCCGTAGTTGAGCGTCAGCGCCGGCGTCACCCGCCAGGAATCCACAAAGTAGAGGCCGAATTCGTTCTGCCTCGCCCGCTGCACCAGTGGAGCAAGGTGGACATACCGCTTCGTCTTCTCATCCACGTTGCGGGAACCGGAGACGCTGGAGATCCGGCCCGTCAGCAGGGCATAGAGCGCCAGCGCATTCCCGAGATCCGTCGTGCTGATATTGGGCAATCCCGCTTGAATCGCTGACGCGACGGGGTCTCCGCTCACCACACCAAAGGAGACCGTAGGAACTCCCGCACCACCAAAGGAATTGTCAATAAAGCCCAGGCGCGTGAATGTGCCACCGAAAACCCACGAGTGCTTTCCGCGCACAAGACCCAGGGTGTTCTGCAGATTGTAGACCGGAGTGTTTCGACTCGATGGAAGCGCGCGCGAGGTTCCCGCGGCTCCCGGACGCGCGTGCAGGCTCTGTAAGCTGAGCGGCCAGAGGATGCGCACGCCCGCCGGATAGATCTCCGGTCCCGATTCAGGGAAGAACTGCACAGGTGCTCCCTGAACGCCGAAGCGAAACTCATAATTGACGTTCGGTGTGATCGTATACTGAAGGGCCGTCGTCACAGAAAAGCGGTTGGAGTACTGACCGGCTGGCTTCCCCAGGCCGGGAAATGTGGGATCCATCGAATTCAGCGTGTCCGGAAACGAGGAGAAGTAGTTATAGTGCCACACGCCATGCCACCGCAGCTTGTCCGTGATGTGATAGTCCATGCGCAACGTGGGGAAGCGCCGCACCTGCATGCTGGGGGCCTCAAACCGATACCGCTCACGGAAGAGATCGAACGGGCTGATCGCTCCGCGCGGTCGTGCCGAATCAATCTGTCGCAACATGTCTCCAATGGTGGGATCAATGGTGCTCGGAAAGCCAGCTGCTCCCGCTACTTGCAGTAGGTTCACCGCGCGCACGACTCCATCCGTACCGCGATATCGGAAGATGCCCTGGGCGGCTTCCGACGTCAGGATCAAGTTCTCTCGCGGGCGCGACTCCGGCAGGCGGAACTCTTCGTAGTTGAAGAAGAAGAAGATCTTGTCCTTCCAGATCGGGCCGCCCACATTGCCGCCGAAGACATTGAGCAGGTTCCTTGGCTTCCGCAGTCCGAGGACGTTGTTGAACCACGTGTTAGCATTGAGCGCGTCGTTGCGATGGTCCCAAAAGAGCGTTCCTCGGAAGGTGTTCGTTCCTCGGCGAGTGACGAATTGGATCTGGACCGCTCCTTCTCCTGCTACATCGGCGCCCACGCCCGCCGTCTTGACCGTCACCTCCTCGACGGCATCCAGGCGCGGCCGGACGATGGTGAACATACCACCGCCAAAAGCGCTCTTGAGCAGGTTATCTTGAATGTTCACGCCATCCATCGTGATGTTGATGGCTCCCTTGGGCAAGCCGAGGAACGTGCTCTGACGTGCCGTTCCGCCCTGCTGGGCTCCAGGCATCAGGAGCGTGAAATCGAGCGTATCGCGGTTGTTCAATGGGAGTCGCCGAATCACATCGCCTCGGACCGTCGTCTCGATGGTCGTCGTCGTTCGCTCCAAGAGCTCAAGTCCGCCGACGACCTCTACGGCCTCAGCGATCTCACCGACCTGTAAGGTCACGACGACGGTCGTCGTTCGCCCCGCGTCTACCTTAAGACCGGAGAGGACCGTCGTCTTAAATCCCGGCATGCTCACTGTGATCTTATAGGTGCCCACCTGGAGGTTCACGAAGGTGAATCCCCCATCAGGTCCCGTCTTCTGGGTTTGTGTGGCTCCGGTCGCTTCATCTTGCGCCTTCACTTCAGCGCCCGGCACGACGGCTCCTGCCGGATCTTGCACGATCCCCGTGATCTGACCGACGGGCCGCACCTGAGCCGGGACTACCGAAGCCCATACCAGAAGCCCTAGGATCATCATCGCCGTCAGGCCCTTTGTGAAGTGCATACGCTCACCTCCTCAATGTGTGTTGTTGCGAGAATCTCCATTTTTGCGTGAGGCAAATCGTGTGCCATTTGATTCGCAGGATCTCCATCGCGCGTATAACCCATTAAGTGCCAATCAATTGAGCTTGATCTGGTGCGGACAATGGGGGATGCGAGACTCTCGCCGATTTCCAAATTTTCGGAAATTTCTTCCAGGATTTTGAAAATCCCCTAACTGCGGAAGTGCATTTGCTGGGGTGCGGGTCCTACCAAGCTAAACGCTCAGCCAAACCCAAACCCCCGGCCCATATCCTGTGGGTCTGGTGCGGGTCCTACCAAGCTAAACGCTCAGCGGGCTGTCTTGAGGAGTATGAGGACGGAGGTCTTGATCAGGGCTACCGCCAGGATCAGGACTTTCAAAGCGAAGTCTTCGACGACGAAGAGGGCGAGATATCCCAACATGCTCCACCCCACCACGAGCGCGATGATCTTTGTCTTCAACGGGAGGGCTCGTTTCTGGATCAGCGGACCCACCGATTCCCTGTACCAAGATCGGCTTGCGAGCCATCGGTAGAGTCGTTCCGAGCTGCGCGCATAGCATCCGCTGGCGATGAGGAGGAAAGGCGTCGTCGGCAGTCCTGGGACGAAGATGCCGATAAGGCCTAGGATGAGGGCCACGGTGCCCAGCATGATGAGGAAGGCACGCCACACCGGGTGAAGCGGACGCAACTCTGGATCCCTCTGGCCTTGCATGCGGAGGGATTTTATCAGCTCCTTCATGCGGATGGAAGTTGAGGACCCGCGCGTGCTGCGTCTCCCTGTACGCTCAACGGGAGAGTTCGTCGTGTAGCAAGGGAGGGCGTTTTCGTTTAAAATGGAACTTTTCGGGCGATGTTGGATCGGTTTCCTAATAGAGCGTGCGTCATACGGTCATGACGTTGAGGAGGGATGAGCGTGGCGAGATCGTATGTGTATGAGACGGAGGCCGCGTGGACGGGTGAGCGTCGGGCGAGGGTTCAATCTTCGGGGACGCCGGTGCTTGAGGTCTCCTCTCCGCCGGAGTTTCATGGGGCGGCGGGGGTGTGGACGCCGGAGACGCTCTTTGTGGCTTCGGTCAATACGTGTTTCGTTCTCACCTTTCTGGCGATCGCGCAGCTCTCCAAATTGCCGATTGCCGATCTTCGAGTGAGCGCGTGGGGGAGGTTGGAGAAGATCGAAGGTGCGGGCTACCAAATCACGGAGATCGTCATCAGGCCGTTGCTCATGATCCGATCCGAAGCCGATCGCGAACGCGCCGAGCGACTTCTGGAGAAGGCCGAACGGAACTGCTTCATCTCGAATTCGATTAAAGCGGTCGTTCGGCTGGAGCCGGAGATCATCGTCTCGGCGTGAGGGGATTTCGATCGCATAAGGAGGAAGAGGATGAGGCATCAGGGGTGCGATGTCGAGAAGACCCGTGGGCGATTCATCCCCTTCGTCGTACTCCTCGGCCTTGGGTGGACATATCTGTGGGAGCATGCGGCGAGCGCGGCCGTTTCCGTTCAGGTTGGACGAATTAAGGGAAAGGTCATCGTGGTGACGGCCGATCGGCGTGAGCCCTTGGCTGGCGCGCTCCTGGTCCTGAGTGGGGAATTCCTGCCGGGGAAAGTGACGCAGACGATCAGCGACGAGGAGGGGAGCTACAGCTTCCGCGATCTCCCTCCGGGGGACTATGTGCTCGCAGTTGACATCGAGGGATTCGAGCGGTTCGTGCAAAAGGTCATGGTGCCGCTGGGTGCTGTTGTGGAGGTCGTGGTCGAATTGAGGCCGAAGGCCGTGCGCGAGGCCGTCACGATCACGGCGGGCGAGGACGAGCTGCGCCGCATCGAGTCGCACGTTCCGGCGCAACTCGGAACTTCGCTTTTGCGCAATGCTCCTCTGGTGAACGAGAAGTTTCAGGACGCGCTGCCGCTTTTGCCGGGTGTCGTGCGCGGTCCCGATGGACTCTTGAACGTGAAGGGCACGCGGACGACGCAAAGTGGCCTTCTCGTCTCCAGCCTCAACGCCACGGATCCGGTGACCGGGCAGTCGGCCATCGAGTTGCCGATCGAAGCGGTCGAGACCATCCAGGTCTACTCGAACCCCTACTCGGCGGAATTCGGTAAGTTCACCGGAGCCGTCACAGCCATTGAGACGCGCGCGGGCACGAACGAATGGAAGTATCTACTCACGAACTTCATCCCCAGGTTGCGGAAGCGCGCCGGGACGATCATGGGGATCGAGTCCGCGACGCCGCGCTTCGCCTTGAGTGGGCCGATCGCGCGGGATCGGCTCTTCTTCTTCCAAGGCTTGGAATACCGCTTTGTGCGGACGCGCATTCCGAGCTTGCCGGATCTGCGGAACGACACGCGGCTGGAATCGTTCGACTCGTTCTCCCGCCTCGATGCTGTCCTCACGGCGGCGCATCGCCTGACGCTCATCGCCTCGGTCTTCCCGCAGAAGCTCGATTTCGTCAATCTGAATACGTTCAATCCGATGGAGACGACGCCGAATCTCCATCAACGCGGTTGGTTCGTCGCCTTGCATGAGCAGGCGGCTTTCCAAAATGGCTCGCTCTTACAATCGAGCGTCAGTCTCAAGGACTTCGACGTGGACATCTATGGCAATAGCCCGCCGCCGTTTCGCATCACGCCTAATGGCAATCTTGGCGGCTGGTTCAATCGGCAGCATCGAGACAGTCGACGCTACGAGTGGATGGAGGTCTACCATTTCCCCACGCTCTCTTGGGGCGGGCAGCACGCGTTCAAGATCGGGAGCAACGTCGCCGTCAATACGTTCACGGGATACGACCGAAGTGATCCCGTGTACATTCTGCGCGCCAATGGGACGTTGGCCCAACTGATGACCTTCCATGGGGATGGTCGGCTGCAGCGCCGGAACACGGAGGTGACGCTCTACGGGCAGGACAAGTGGACGATTCACCCGCGGCTGACGCTCGATTGGGGAATTCGCTACGATCGGGATGGGATCGCGCGGGAGAATAATGTCGCGCCGCGTGTGGGATTCGTGGTTTTGCCCTTCCCCGATCCGCGGACGATCGTGCGCGGAGGAATCGGCCTCTTCTACGACAAGGTTCCGCTCAATGTCGGGGCTTTCGCGCAGTACCAGGCGATGCAGGTGGCGCGATTCGGTCCCGATGGGGAGACGATCACGGGCGGCCCGCGCATCTTTCAAAACATCGTCGAGGGCGAGCGGTATCGAACGCCGCGCAGCACGGCATGGAGCGTGCAAGTGGACCGCGAGTTGACCCGACGCGTGCTCCTGCGCTTCGGATACGAGGAACGGCGCTCTCGGCGCGACTTCCTCCTAGAACTACAGGCGTCTCCGGCTGGTGAGAGCGCGCTCGTCCTCAGCAACCGGGGAGGTTCGCGCTACCGGGAATTCCAGATCGTCGCGCGACTCCGCCTTCAGGAGCCGCACGATCTCTTCCTCGCCTACGTTCGCTCGCGCGCCGAAGGCGATCTCAATGCGTTCTCGGCCCACATCGGCAACTTTCACAACCCCATCATTCGGCCCAATGAATATGCGCGCCTCCCCTTCGAGGCACCGAATCGTCTTCTCCTCTGGGGGGATATCCGCTTGCCTTTGGATCTCCTCCTCTCACCGGTCGTGGATTGGCGCGACGGCTTTCCCTTCTCGCTCGTGGATGAAGAGCAGAATTTCGTCGGGCCGCGAAATCGTGGAGGACGCTTCCCGCGCTTCTTCTCGCTCGATCTGCAGATCACCAAGGGAGTGACTATCCCCTTCTTCGGGAAGAAATATCGAACGCGCCTGGGCGTGAAGATCTTCAATGTGACGAACCATTGGAATCCGCGCGACGTGCAGAACAACATTCATAGTCCCGCGTTCGGGACGTTCTACAACAGCGTGCCGCGCACGTTCCGCGGGAAGTTCGAGATCGAGTTTTGAAGATGCCCGTTCCGGTCTCCGCTCTCAGCGCAGAGGACGAGCGAACCGTCTTGCCTGGTACGCGCCCGAAGGGGAAGTATCGCGAAGGGCTGGTTCTCGCTCTCCTCGTCACCGTGGCCTTCGCCTTGCGGGTTATCCGGTTAGATGCCGTCGGCGTGAGTGAGGACGAAGCGCGGAAGATCGCAGCTGTCGAAGCTTATCGGCGGGGCGATTTCACGCCGAACGCCGAGCATCCGATGTTCATGAAGGGACTCATCCTCGCCTCCTTCCTCGCGGCCGAGGAGTGGAACCGGACGATCGCGGCCTCTCATCCTGACTGGCGCATCTCCGAGGAGACGGCTCTTCGCCTTCCCAACGTCCTGGTGGGTGCGCTGACGACGGTCGTCCTCTTCCTCTTCGCTCGCGAACTATTCGATCCTATGGTCGGATGGCTGACGGCCATCCTCTGGGCGACGGGACTGAACGCCATCGCCATTAATCGCGTGGCGAAAGAGGATACGTTGCTCGTCTTCTTCATGTGGCTGGCCTTCTTCTTCTTCATGAGGGCGAAGCATGAGGGGCCGGTGGAGACGGCGCGGCGTCAGTGGCTGTATCGGTTGAGCGGCGCGAGCTTCGGGCTCATGCTCGCGTCGAAGTACTTCCCGCACTACATGGGGCTCATCTTCCTCTACAACTACCTGCGTCCGCACGATCGACAAACAAATGCTCCTCTGGGGCGGCGTGCCATGATGGGCTTCTTCCTCGCCTTCCTCTTGGCCTTCGTCGCCGCCAATCCGATGCTCTTTCATCCGGAGACGCTGCGGTACCTGGCTGTCTATCTCACGGAGACGACCGTTCCGCATCACGGATATGAGATGATGGGGGAGCTATACTATAACAATGCGTGGAGGCTCACCAACCGCACACCGCTCTATTTCTACGCCCTCTTCCTCGCGGTGAAGGTGCCGCCCGCGCTTCTCCTTGCGTTCGCGATCGGCTTGATTTGGATCATCCATCGCGCAGGGGCTTCCTGGAAAGCGGCGGTGATGGTGGGGGCAGCGCGGGATCGCCGCGCGCAGGTGGGGTGGATCGCCCTCAGCGCTCTGCTCGTGTTCGGCGTCGGAGCGGGGGTGCTCGTACATTTCATGCCCGTCGTCTACCGGGTGGCCGCGTTCACCATGATTTCATTCCTTCTGGCGCTGGTGTTCGTTTTGTGGGGACGGAAGGAGGAAGGGCCATTCTTCTTGCGCTTCATGCTCGTCTTCTGGTTCATCCCGTACACGCTCTTCGGAGCGAAATGGCTGAGGTACACGTTGAGCCTCATGCCGCTTGTGTACATGACGGCGGCCGTCGGGATCGCGCTCGTGATTCGTGAGGGGCTTCGGAGAATTCCGGGGACACCGTTGCGGTCGGGGTTCGTGGTCGTCACGCTTGCGTTCTCCCTCGGCGCGCCGGCGTGGGCGGCGGTCCAAGCGAGCCCCTACTATGCGCTCTATGTGAATCAGCTCGGAGGGGGAGAGACGAAGCGCGCCTATTATTTCCCTCATGACGAGATCTACGATGCGGGCATGCGCGAGGCGATCGCCGAGATCGCTACGCGCGCGCCTTGGGGCAGTCGCATCGGACATGACGCGCCTGGAGTCGTGCGCTTTTACCTTCGTCGGTTTGGCCGCGAAGATTTGGTCGGCGTCGAGCTATCGAGCCCCGAGTTCACACTCACTCCGAACTCGCGTCCAGTCTACGTCATCGTTCAGAAAGGGCGGCGGTATTTTGAGAATCAGCGGTGGCTCGACCTGTTGGAGCGACGCTATCGCCCGATCCTGGAGGTGCGCGTCGCCGGCGTCGTGACGACGAAGGTCTATGAAGTACTAGCTCATGGGACGTGAGGTGCGTTCCGGCGTGGAGAGACGGCGTGGTTCGCCCGTCCGAATTTTCGCACGGCGAGGGTGGTTTCTTGTCGCGAGGGCTTGGTAAAATTAACCTTCACGTCGGTGGAAACTCTATACGGGAGGAGACCATGGGCAAAGATACCTTGACGGTGATAGACAATCGGACGGGGCGGAGCTATGAGGTAGCGATAGAGGGTGGGGCGGTGCGGGCGATGGAGTTTCGGCGGGTGAAGGTGGGGGAGGGGGATTTTGGGTTGATGG
>JAUQQC010000024.1 GCA_030550025.1 Acidobacteriota bacterium
GCGAGCCGAGAGACCAGCCCATTGCCGGATAAATTCGGCCCGTCCACCGCTGAGGGCCTATAGGCTTGGCAGTGCATCCGTCTGGCCACAGTCTCCTTTTTGGGAAAATTCCCCATTGACTTTTTGGCCGGATTTGGGTAAAAGTGAGGCTGCCTGAGGATCGGCCTGATGTTTGACAATCCGCTGGGTCCTGGGGGTGCAGGAAGGGGGGGTAACAGGGGTTATCACGAGGTGGGTAAGGTGAGTGGGGACAATGGGATAGGTGGAGAATGGCCCTTCCCAAAGGCCCAATCGAAGGGGCGATTGGGCGAGGGGGGAACAGGGGTTATCACTTTTGGCCTCCTAACCCCTTGAGCCACCAAAACTAAAACCCCCAGCTCTCCGAAACCAGGACTCGCTTCAAAGAGGATTGCGACAAAAAACGGCTAGGTTCTGAGCAAAAACTGGCCGCTCTTGTCTCCGAAACCAGGACTCGCTTCAAAGAGGATTGCGACTCAACTTCCGCTGCGCTCGGAAGACCCGCGGGCTGGCTCCGAAACCAGGACTCGCTTCAAAGAGGATTGCGACCGCCCAATCCGACGCAAGCTCCGAAATGAGTCGAAAATCCTCTCCGAAACCAGGACTCGCTTCAAAGAGGATTGCGACGGTTTGGCCGAGGATGTGGCAGAGTGCCCCATCGGCGTGTCTCCGAAACCAGGACTCGCTTCAAAGAGGATTGCGACTGACGCCACGATACGAGAAACTCCCGCTCGTAGCGCTCCTCCGAAACCAGGACTCGCTTCAAAGAGGATTGCGACTTCCGCCCCTTCCCCTTCCGTCTTTCAATGAGGCCGTAGCTCCGAAACCAGGACTCGCTTCAAAGAGGATTGCGACGATGCCAAAACAGATACGCCCATCTTTTCACGTCCTTTCTCCGAAACCAGGACTCGCTTCAAAGAGGATTGCGACCCATCAATAACTTTACTAGGTTAACAACGGCATTCCTCTCCGAAACCAGGACTCGCTTCAAAGAGGATTGCGACACGCTGCCGCGGGGGTTGATAAATCTGATGTCTATGCTCCCTCCGAAACCAGGACTCGCTTCAAAGAGGATTGCGACCGATATACCAATCGGCCGCATTCTTTCCATGGCTATACCTCCGAAACCAGGACTCGCTTCAAAGAGGATTGCGACTTTCGCGTTTGTGTCGCTCGCGCGCAAGGCAAGTGAGCAACTCCGAAACCAGGACTCGCTTCAAAGAGGATTGCGACTTCCGCCCCTTCCTCTTCCTCCTTTCCAGGAGGCTGTCTCCGAAACCAGGACTCGCTTCAAAGAGGATTGCGACCTCCTCGGGTTCAATTCTTATTTTGTGTACTCTCACTCTCCGAAACCAGGACTCGCTTCAAAGAGGATTGCGACCCGCCGTGCGCCCACTTGGGACTGGTTGAGCTTGTGGCTGCCTCCGAAACCAGGACTCGCTTCAAAGAGGATTGCGACCGCACGTGCGCGGCCCACCGCGAAAGGTGGGCTATTCAACTCCGAAACCAGGACTCGCTTCAAAGAGGATTGCGACTCGTAGGTACCCCCTGCCACCCGCCTTACGCGGGCGCCTCCGAAACCAGGACTCGCTTCAAAGAGGATTGCGACTGGTGGAAGTACTTCCGCACCAAACGTTCCGCGAATGGCTCCGAAACCAGGACTCGCTTCAAAGAGGATTGCGACGTTGGCACTCCTGGAGTGACGGGGAAGAGTGCCCCCTCCGAAACCAGGACTCGCTTCAAAGAGGATTGCGATGCTGGGTGTTTTTGGACCCTTCGGGGGGTGCCACGAGCAAGGTGTTGATCCTTACCGTCGGGGTCGGCCAGAATGTAGACCGCTCGTTGACTTTCGCTATCGAGCAACACAATCCGGACTTCATCCTGTTCCTCTGCACGCCGCAGAGCCGAGGAAACGCCGAGAGGGTCGTCCAAAGCCGGTCACTTCCCTCATCCGTGTATGCCATCGATGAATTTTCTGAGACAGGCGACGTCCAAGGTCTGGCCCTCCACTATGAAGCAGTCATCCGTCAGGTCTTGTTCCAGGAGCGGGGATTCCAGCCCGAGCAGGTCTATGTCGATTACACGCGGGGCACGAAGGCCATGTCGGCGGCTGTCGATTACGTGGCCGTCAATTTAGAGCTGGGCGGGGTCAGTTACATCGAGGGGGAATGAGACGAGCGGGGTCAGGTGATATCTGGTACCGAGCGCCTGTTGAGCTTTCAGCCCCTGGAACTCCTATTCCGGCGTCATTGGAGGACGCTGGTCCAGCTCTTCAACGCAGGCCACTTTGCGAGTGTCCTGAATCGCATCGAAGACCTCCAGCCTCGGGTGGTTCGGCCCGATCATCGAAGACGGTTGGACTTCATAGCGGGGTTGGCAAGGGCTTGTGAGGCCTGGGACACACTTCGTTATGAGGCCGCCTGTCAGGGTTTTCAACGACTTATTAAAGAATTCAGAGGCCTCACCCAGGACCTGGGGCTTCATGGGGACCTTCAGCGGGCCAGCGACGTCGTGCATGGAATCTGGCATTCCCGTTGCAAGAAGTCGGACTGCAACTGTGGCCTGCCCTTGGATACCCGCACGGCCTTAGACCTCCTGGCGAATGCGGACCGGCGGGCGGCCGAGCACCGTTATGACGTTGCCGTGGCGCTCCTCTACCGACTGATGGAGTACATTGCCCAGCGGCGCTTGCACGATCTGGGGATTCGAACCGACGACGTCCGTCTCGAGCGACTTCCAGAAGATGTGCGGGCCAAGTGGGAGCCTCGGGGCGATGCAGACGGTCGCCTCAAAGTCGGCATGTTGCAGGGCTATGAACTTCTGGCCGACCTGAGTGACGATCTAGGTCGGAAGTTCCTGGAGCTATACTGGGCAGTTGCCTCGCCCCTAAGGCCCTATCTGGAGAGCCGGAACATGTCGCCCTTGGCCCACGGTTTTCAGCCCGTCGGGCAGGACGTCTTTGAGAAGCTCCGGGCGGTCATCACGGATGAATTCCTGGGCAAGCTGGTTCCCGACTGGCGGAATCGCCTGGCCGTTCACCGTCTGCCCCGTCTGCCCGAGGCCTGAGGAGCCTTGATTGAGGGGAAGGCGTGCGGCTATGATCTTCAGGGATGCGAATTGGAGAAGCGATCAAGATCGCATTGGACGCCATTTGGGCGCACAAGTTGCGGAGTTTCCTGACGCTTCTGGGGATCATCATCGGCGTGATGACGGTCATCCTCGTCGTCATGGGGGTTGAGGGGTTCAACGCGTACTTCAACGATCGCATTGCGGATTTAGGGGCTAATGCGTTCGCCGTTCGCAAGTTCGGATTCGTCACCAGCTGGGAGGATTTCATCAAGCAAAACAAGCGGAACAAGGACATCACCTTCGACGACCTGCGCGCTATTTTGGAGAATCCGCGACGGCGATACGTGCGGGATGCTGCGGCTGAAGTGGTGACGGTCGGTCAGGTCAAATATGGTGCGCAGACGCTGCAGGACGTGCGCATCATGGGCGTTTCGTTCAACATGGGGGAGATCGATCGGTTGGAGATCGCCGAGGGGCGATACATCAATCGAGAGGAGGAGGAGCGGAGTCGGGCCGTGTGCGTGGTCGGCGCGGACATCGTCAAGGAGTTTTTCCCTGGGGTGGATCCACTGGGTCGAGAGGTGCGGATTGGTGGGCTCCCTTTCCGCATCATCGGTGTGGCTGAGGAACAGGGGACGATCCTCGGGCAGCCGCAGGATAACTTCGTCATCATCCCGATCTCGACCTTTCGTAAGGTCTTCAGCACGCGCCGCTCCATTGGCATTCGCGTGGCGGCTACAAGCGCCGATGAGATCAATCGGGCGGTGGACGAAGTGCGCATGGTGCTGCGGGCGCGCCGCCATCTGAAATACGGCGAGGAAGACAATTTCGGCATCATCACGGCGGAGGCCATTAACAGCTTCCGCGAGAAGATGCTCGGCACGATTCAGATGGCGACGATCGGTTTGGCCTCGATCGCGCTGGTCGTCGGTGGGATCGTCATCATGAACATCATGCTCGTGTCGGTGACCGAGCGCACGCGCGAGATCGGGATTCGAAAATCGGTCGGAGCGCGCCAGCGGGACATCTTGTTGCAATTCCTCTCGGAATCGGTCACCTTGGCATTGATTGGGGGGGCAATCGGCATTCTTCTGGCCTATGGGCTGGGGAAGCTCGCGGCGACCATCTTCGAGATTCGGATGGAGCTGCCGGTGGATTGGACGCTGCTGGCGGTGGCGATCGCCGGGAGCGTCGGCCTGATCTCGGGCGTCTATCCGGCGTATAAGGCCGCGCGCCTGGACCCGGTTGAGGCCTTGCGGGCGGAATGACGCGGCAAGAGTTACAAGAGAGCTTCAAGATGGCCATGGCGACGTTGCGCGCGCACAAGCTGCGCTCGTCGCTGACGATCCTCGGTGTGGTCATCGGCGTCACGACAGTGATGGTGATCGCCTCCTTCATCGCGGGCATCCGGATGCAGTTTGAGGAACTGATCGACAGCTTCGGCACGCGCACGCTCTTCATCTTTCGATTCGAGCCGGGGATTCGCCTGGGACGCGTCAGTCCGGAAGAGCGGCAACGGCCCCCGCTCACCTATGAGGACGCCGTGGCCATCGCCGAGAACTGTCCTTCGGTCGAGATCGCTGTGCCCCTCATCTGGCCGCCGCCGATGAATCGGCCGCCGGTTCGCTATCGCGATCAGGAACTGTACACGGTCGAGATCAATGGGACGTTGCCGCAACTGGAACGGATCGCGACGATTCACATCGCGCAGGGCCGATTCTTCACCGAGTGGGAGAACGCGCATCGGCAACCCGTGGCCGTCATCGGCTCGGCCATCGCCGACAAGTTCTTCCCCTACATGAATCCCATTGGGAAGACGATTCAGATCGGGGGCAAGGAGTTCACCGTCATCGGTGTGTTGGAGAAGCGGGAGAACATCTTCGCCGGGAGCGATTCTGGGGAGAACAGCCGCATCTACGTCCCCTATGAGACGCTGAAGAAGATGTATCCGCAGCTTGAAGACCATCTCATCATGGCGCAGGCGGCTCCGGGGCGCATGGAGCAAGCCATTGATGAGATCACGGAACTCCTGCGGCGGCGGCGCAACGTCCCGTACGATCAACCCAATAACTTCGGCATCTCCACGCCCGACGTCATTCGCCGACAGTTCGATCAGATCACTTTCGCCATCGTCGTCCTGATGTTCGCCATCTCGAGCGTTGGGCTGCTTGTGGGCGGCATCGGCGTCATGAACATCATGCTCGTGTCGGTGACCGAGCGCACGCGCGAGATCGGGATCCGCAAAGCCATCGGGGCGCGCCGTCGCGACATCGCTTGGCAGTTTTTGATCGAGGCGATGGTGTTGACGGGAATCGGTGGCGTTTTGGGGATCCTCGTCGGATGGGGGGTGAGTGAGATCGTGCGCGCGTTCCTTCCGACGACCATGCCGATCTGGGCCCCAATGACCGGGCTTACGGTCTCCATCGGCGTCGGCCTCTTCTTCGGCCTTTGGCCGGCGATGAAAGCCGCGCGCCTGGATCCGGTCGAGGCCTTGCGGTACGAATAGCGTTGCGATCCTCTTGGAAGGGAGCTCCGGCTTCCGGGTCCCTTTTGGCTCGCTCAGTTCTCCTTCCGCTCCGTGATCGTGAAGGTCGCTGTGGGCTCGATCGTTTGTTGCGCGACGTGATCAGTGATGCGGATCTTCAGTGTGTAAGTCCCGGCCGCAAGTGCCTCCGTCGAGAGCGTGCGCGCGAGCACGATCTGCTGCGTCAAGAAGCGCGTGAGGCCATTCTGCCCGTCCTCTTTGAAGCGCATCACTTCGCGCCCATCGCGTAGCAGGAGGTATTCGACATCTACGGCCGGCCGCAGCGTCGTCTGATCCACGCCGGGATTGTAGATTTGGAGGTAGATGCCGACGGGATCGCCGCGGCGAAAGATGGTGTTCACGTTGGGCCGCACCTTCAAGTTCCCCAAGACGAAGGGGCCGGCCGCCACGCGCCCATGCAGCGGCTCGATGCGCTCGGCGAGGATGAGCGAGCTGGTCGAGAGTTGCCCCTCGGCGTATTTCGGCACTTGAATGCCGTGATGCACAACGCCCGTTCGGCCGCTGTTGACGTCTCGAATGACGAGGTCAATGACGTAATGGCCAGGTGGGAGCGTCACCTGCCGTTGGTAGATGGATTTCTGTTTCACTCCCTGATCGAACACATCGTCCGTGTACCGCTGCGTGACGACGTCCTCGAAGATCTGCGGGCGGCGACCCGTCACCGGACGGATGCGCCCATGGATATTGACGGTGGCGACGTTATATCCCCCCTCGTTCTTGAAGCTCAAGTCTTGGTTCTCCATGAGGACGGTGATGAGCGTGAGGATGGAGCTCTCGGTGATGCGCACGAAATCCACACGCATCTGGAAGGGGAGGACATCGAATTCGACTTCGAGCTTGGCATCGGCCAGCGTCGCCAGATCATTGAACTTCACCCGAGGCGGGCGTTGCAGATTGGCCAGAAGCTGCAGCCGCTCGAACGGCTGATCCTGCACGCGCTGATGCATGAGCGGATAGCGCTCGCGGTTGCCCGGGGAGAAGAATGGACGATCGGCCTTGGAAGCGAGTCCCAACTGCTCGGCCAGGGTCAATCCGGCGCCGGGGACGAAGAGCAAGGCGTCTTTCTCATCCGGACTCCGCGCGATACGATACTCGCCCGTCATCGTGGGGTCTACGAATTCGATCTCGATGCCACTGCCCACGCCCTCGATGTAGCGATAGAACCAGACCTCGAACGGATAAGTGCTCGTCGTCCCTCCACCCTCCCAAATCGGACGGTCATACGTGCCACCGGCTGGATGGCTCTCGATGCTATCGGGCGGGCCGAACATGATGTAAATGCGCCCGCGATCGGTCTTCCATCCGGGGATACCGGAAGAGAAACGCTCGTTGGCGTAAGCGATACGCCGATAATGCTCCTCGCGATACTCGTTCTCCTCGGTGTCGGGATTGGGATCGCGTCGAAGCCAAAACTGCTCGATGAACTGCTCGCGCTCCTCATCGGTCTCCAGTTTCAGGAAAGCCGCCCGCTCCTCTTCGGTGATGATCCAGCGCACGTCCTCTTCGAGCCATTTCTTGTAGACTTCGCTCAGCTCCGTCTTCCGCTTCTTCTGCCGCTCCTTGTCTTCTTTCTTCTGGTCTTTCTTCTGGCGCGGCATCGCGTTGAGGGTGGAAGAACCCACCAGGCCGCCGAGCGGCGCGAGCACGAGCGCGAACACCAAAGCGCTCATTCCCAGGAGCCCGTGCGCGCTCCGGGCAAGAAGACGCACACTTTGCGATCGGTGGGAGAGGTGGGGTTGCCGTATGCCGTGCTCACCGTTCATCGCTCGCCCTCCTGGCCGTGTGATCCCTACGCCGCTCAAGTATAGATGAAGCCGCCAGACCCTTTCAAGAGGCGCCCCGCGCGGGCGCACGGCCGACGATCCAAGCGATGCCGATCGAGAAGAAATAGAGTACGATCATCGGCAGAGCGAAGACCATGAGGTTCGCGATATCGCCCGTCGGGGAGATGATGGCCGCCAGGACGAAGATGCCCAACAGCGCATAGCGCCAAGGACGCAGCAGCATCTGCGGCGTGACCACGCCGATGCGCGCCAGAAAGAGAGTGATCGTCGGGATTTGGAAGACGGCGCCCAAACCGAGCATGATGACGAGGATCAGATCGAAGTAATCGCTGGCGCGCAAGAGCGGACGAAATTCGCTCCCTAGTTGCAGCAGCCAATCGGCCACGCGCGGGAAAGCGATGTAGTAGCCGAAGGCCGCACCGAGCACGAAGAACGCCGAGCCCATGATGAGGAAGGGGAGCACATATCGCCGCTCGTGCCGGTAGAGTCCCGGCGAGACGAAGGCCCAGAGTTGATAGAGCAAAAACGGCATAGCCAGAAAGAGCGCGGCGTAGAAGGAGACGCGGATGTAGAGGCTGAAGGCTTCCTGCACGGTGGTGACGATCAACTTCTCGCCAGTCGAATTCGCGGCCGCCGCTTGCGGATCGGGCAGTCGCGTGCCCGTGGGGATCAAGCCTTGATCGGTCATCCACGGTTCGGCCAGCACAATCATCACGTCGTCCCCACGCTTTTCGAGGCGCGCGAGGACGGGGGTGCCGGCCGGGATGACGCGCCTTCCGATGCGCACCTCTTCCGGGAGCGAATACTGGAAGCGGTCCCCCGGGCGCAATTCATACGGCTGCGGCTCCAAGGCTGTGCGAACGCCCGCAGCCTCCGCGCGCGCGAGCGCTTGGCGGACCGGCGCTTCCAAGAATTGAAAGATCGGCTCGCGGAAGAACCAACACCCCACGAGCAAGAGGAGCAAAGCCAAGACGCATCGGAGCAGTCGCTGCCGCAACTCCTCCAAATGCTCCAGCAGCGACATCTCCGTCCCGGCCAGTTCGTCCTCGACTTTCGGCTCCAGGTCCTCGGTCTTAAGACTCACGATCGTCCTTCGACTCCGGTGGCGATCCCGATGGGGGAGTGGTGGGGGACCAGGTGGAAGCGCTCAAGCGCTTCTCCTCCATGAGGATCTCTTCCTCCCAGGATCGCTTGAATTCCTCCGAAGCGCGGCGAAATTGCGCAAGGCTCTGACCGAGGGAGCGCCCCAACTGGGGCAGCTTGCGCGGCCCGAAGAGGATCAAGGCGATCACCAGGATGAAGAGCAGTTCGGTCATGGACAGGCCGCTGAACATCGCTCTCGCTCCTTCTGGCGTCCGCTCACGCTTATACTATGGGCCGAGCCGCGTCGCTCGTCAAGCGCGCCTTCGGGGCCATGGCCTTGAGGACCTCCAGGAACTTCTGGGCCGCGTGCGAATGGACCTTGTCCCGCAGATAGATGACGCGCAACACGCGCCGATGGCGAAAGCCTTGAACGGGAACGGTCGCCAGCTTTCCCTGCCGAAGCTCCTCCTCGATGCACATTCGGGGGACGAAGGCCAGCCCTAGCCCCATCTTCACGAACTCCTTGATCGTCTCAATGCTCGTCAGCTCGATGGCGATATTCAACGGAACGCGCGCGCGGCGGAAGGCCTGAATGACGCGCTCGCGCGCCGGAGAGCGCACGTTGTGCGCGATGAAAGGTTCGCCGCCCAAGTCCTTCAGGGTGATGCGCTCGCGCGCCGCCAAGGGATGCTCGGGCGGCAGGATCAACACCAACTCGTCCTCCAGGATCGGGAACGAGGCCAGTTCATGGTCATTCGGATCGAAGGAGACGATCCCGAAATCGAGATTGCGCTCTTTGATCTCGTGCGGCAGGCGTTCGGAGAAGGAACGATAGACTTCGATCTTGATCGTGGGATAGCGCCGGCGGAAGGCGAGGATGATGCGGGGCAGCACGTAGAGGCTTGTGCTCTCGTTGGCCCCGATCGTGATCCGACCCGTATGCAATTGCCGCAACTCCTCGATCGTCCCGATAGCCTCGCGGCGGAGATTGAGGATCTTCTGCGCGTACTCGAAGAGGATGCGACCGGCCTCGGTGAGGGTGACCTCTTTCTGCGACCGATCGAAGAGCAGCGCGCCGACTTCTTCCTCCAGCTTCTTGATGGCGATGCTCAGCGCCGGCTGCGTGCGCGCCAACTGCTCGGCCGCGCGCGAGAAGCTGCGCGCGCGCGCGATCGCCACGAGTGCCTCCAATTGCGCGAATTCCATCGCCGTCGTCCTCCTGCGTCGAAGCGCCTCCATTGTAGCATAACTGCCGTTAATTGTCAGCGAAAAAGAATAAATTTTACAAACCGCCCCGAGGACGGCTACACTACAGCTTCGCTCGCGCCGCGAGCGCGGAAGTCTTCAGGGCAAGGAGGGAGAGCGAGATGGCTGAACGCATCATCATCTTCGATACGACCTTGCGCGATGGAGAGCAATCGCCCGGCTGCAGCATGAATGTCGAGGAGAAGTTGCGCATGGCGCGGCAATTGGATGCGCTGGGCGTGGACGTCATTGAGGCCGGCTTCCCTATCTCCTCGGACGAGGATTTCGAGGCCGTGAAGCGAATTGCTCAGGAGATTCGTCGTCCCATCATCGCCGCGCTCGCCCGCGCCGTTCGAGAGGACATCGAGCGCGCCTGGGAAGCACTCTGTTATGCCGAGCGGCCGCGCATCCACACGTTCATCGCCACCTCGGATATTCATCTGCAGTATAAGCTGCGGAAGACGCGCGAGCAGGTCCTGGAGGATGCCTGCCGGGCCGTGCGTCTGGCCAAGAGCCTCTGCGATGATGTGGAGTTCTCGGCTGAGGACGCCACGCGCACGGATCTCGACTATCTCTGCCAGATCGTCGAAGCCGTGATCGCCGAGGGGGCGACGACGATCAACATCCCGGATACGGTCGGCTACACGATCCCGAGCGAATTCGTGACGATCCTCCACACGCTCCGCGAGCGCGTCCCCAACATTGATCGCGTCACCTTGAGCGTCCACTGTCACAACGATCTCGGGCTGGCCGTGGCCAATTCTCTGGCGGCCATTCAAGCCGGCGCGCGCCAGGTCGAATGCACCATCAACGGCATCGGCGAGCGCGCGGGCAATGCGGCCTTGGAGGAGATCGTCATGGCGCTCAAGGTCCGGCACGATCTGCTGCCCTATGAGACCGGAATCCACACGGAGCAGATTTACAAGACGAGTCAGCTGCTCAGTAACATCACCGGCGTCTTCGTCCAGCCGAATAAAGCGATCGTCGGTCGCAACGCCTTCGCGCACGAATCGGGGATCCACCAGGACGGCGTGCTCAAGCACAAGCTCACTTACGAGATCATGACGCCGGAGTCGGTGGGGATCAAGCAGAGCACACTTGTGCTGGGGAAGCATTCGGGACGCCACGCTTTGCAGAAGAAGTTCGAGGACATGGGCTATCGGCTGAGCCGCGCCGAATTGGACAAGGCCTACAAGCTCTTCATGAAACTCGCCGAGCGGAAGAAGGAGGTGTACGAGGAGGACTTGCTCGCGATCCTACAGGATGGCCTTCGGGATATTCCGGAGACGTACACGCTGCGGCTCGTGCAATCGCTGGCGGGGAATCCGAAGGCGGCGACGGCGACCGTCGTGTTGGAGCGCGGCGGGCAAACCTTCATCCAATCGGCGACGGGCGATGGGCCGGTCGCTGCCGCTTATGCAGCCATTGATCAGATCACGGGGATGCGAGGACAGTTGGTAGATTACTCGATTCGCTCCATCGGGCGCGGGGCGGAAGCGCTCGGCGAGGTCTTCGTCCACGTGGATTTCGACGGCAAGGTCTTCACGGGACGAGCGGCGAGCACCGATATCGTGGATGCGAGCGCGCGCGCCTATCTGCATGCCGTCAATAAAGCGCTTCACGCGCGGGAGCGACTCGCTGCCCTCCAGGCCGAGGAGCGTGCGACGTCTTCGGATGGCGCCTCTTCCTCCACCTGAGCCACGGTGGATCGGAAGCCCCCTCCCCTTCTCGCGCTCTCTGGAGTCTTCGGCGACGTGGCTCTTTTCCCTTGAGGAGGACGCGCGATGGGCTCGAAAGAAGCGGATGGACGGTCATTCCGTCTGGCTGTTTTGCCCGGAGATGGCATCGGGCCGGAAGTGATCGCGCAAGCCGTGAAGGTCCTCCGCGCGATCGAGGAGATCTTCGGACATCAATTCGAGCTGACGTATTTCCCGATCGGCGGGGCTGCGCTTCGAGAGACGGGCGTGCCCTTCCCCGAAGAGACTCGCGACGGCTGTTTGCGCAGCGACGCCGTGTTGCTCGGAGCCGTCGGCGCGCCGGAGTTCGATGCGAACCCACCGCCACTGAAACCCGAGACAGGGTTGCTCGAACTGCGGCGAAGCTTGGGCGCGTTCGCCAATCTTCGCCCCGCTGTCTTATACGAACCGCTGATCGAGGCCTCGCCGCTTCGACCCGATGTCGTTCGTGGGACCGACCTGCTCATCGTGCGCGAGCTGACCGGAGGGTTATATTTCGGCACGCCACGTGGCTTCGAGCGGGATGCCGCAGGTCAAGAGATCGCCCTCAACACGTTGCGCTATAGCCACATGGAGATCGAGCGCGTGGCGCGCGTCGCCTTTCAAGCGGCCGCACGCCGGCGGCGTAAGGTCACATCCGTGGACAAGGCCAACGTGTTGGAGACGTCGCAGCTGTGGCGTCGCGTCGTCACGGAGGTAGCTGCCGAGTTCCCCGAGGTCGAATTGGAACACATCTACGTGGACGCATGCGCGATGTATCTTGTGGCGAATCCCCGCCGCTTCGATGTCATCGTGACCGAGAACATGTTCGGCGACATCTTGAGCGACGAGGCGGCGATGCTCACTGGTTCCATCGGCATGCTCCCTTCGGCTTCCATTGGCGGGCGCATCGGCTTGTACGAGCCCGTACACGGTTCGGCTCCAGACATCGCCGGCAAGGGCATCGCCAATCCCCTGGCCACGATCGCGTCTGTCGTCATGATGTTCCGCTATTCGCTCGATCTGCACGAAGAAGCGGCGGCCATCGAACGAGCGATCGCTCGCGCTCTGGAACTGGGTTATCGCACGGCGGATATTTATCGCGGCGAGGGACAACTGGTCGGGACCGAAGCGATGGGGGATCAGATCGTCGCGCTCCTCCGAGACGAAGCTTCTTCGGCGTGAGGCGGCCACAGACGCGCATCCCAACACGCGCTCAGAATCGGGGTGACCTCGGCGAAGATCGCAAGGATGGCTTCCACGATCTCGTACCCCTCCATTGTGAGGATCTCCTCTTGGCGCAATGGGTAGAAGAGCTGAAACCCGCACCATTGGCGAGCCGGGGCTCGCGCGATCGTGCGGCGAATGGCCGACAGGCCGCTGAAGTTCGCCATGGTGAACTCGCGGCCTCCAGCCCAACCTCCGACGAAGATGCGGAACCCATCTTGCCTCACCAACTGGGCGAGCGCGCGCTCCATCGCTGGACTGTGTCTCAAAAGGGCGAGTAGGCGATGCCAATCCCAATCCGCCCGAAGTCGGCAGTCCCGGAACTCCGGCGGAGGGACCACATACCCACGCTCGACCTGCATCCCGGCCTGAAGGGCGCGTTCTTCGCGGTCCAGCGAGACGAAGTACTTTGCGCATCCAAAGCTCGCTTTCGCCCCACGAGCGGCCTTCGGGAAGAAGCCGATCCATTGCCAATACAACCCGCGTCCCCACCGCACGGTGATGAACGCCTCACCGAACTCCGATTCCAGGGCGAATTTCAAAAGACGCGTCAGCCGTTGCTCCGGCTCGAGCTTCCCGATGCGAATCCCGCGCTCGAAGTCGAGATATTCGCGACGAAAGGCGGCTGCCGGGGGGACGAGAAATCGCGGGTGCTTGGTCGGGAGATTGAGCACAGCTTCCCATGATGCATCGCGTTTCCGTGTTCTCCCGGCCATCTTGAACCCGCCGGAGAGAAGTTTACCCCCCACGGGGTGGATTCCTTCAAATGACCGAAGTGAAGTGTACCACACGAACCTCGGCCGTCAAGATGTGCTCTCGCGCACACGGGCGATCCGAATCAAGTCCGAAGTGAGCGCGAGCAGCCCTCTCCCATTCGAGATCAAGCTTCGCTCTCGGATGGTGTCAACTCCAGGACAAATTCTAAGGAACGCCCTCCGTGGCCCACCCGCGCACGTCTCCAGGTGATATCCCACTGCCCCCCCCAAAACGAACGACCCTCCTTCGCAAAGCTCTCGCCTCCTCAGAGGAGGAATTGACGATCGGGTCCTCAATGAGCAACTCCCCTCCGATGGGAAGACGACGGTGGCGAATCCGAATATCTTCCAAGATCACGACGTTCCCCTCTCGCAACGCGACCTTGGCTCGATGGGCCCGCGAGCCCGGAATCAAGGGCTCAAACTTTCTCGGGATTCTGAAGCGGCTCAGTTGGTCAAGATTTACTCGCCGTCGCCAACATGGCGTTTTCGCGCTCGCGCTTCCAGGATGAGGAAGCGCACTTAGGATGAAGGCGGACAACCTGATCAACCACACGGCCCTTAACCGTAATGAATCGGAAAACAATCCGACACGAATCGGCCTCCACCCACATCGCCCCGTGTTGCTCTCGATACCGAACCTGACTCCCAGGGATCGGAGTGCGAAACGAATAGCGAGCTGGATGCCCGCCCAACCCATTGACGAAATAGAGAAGACCATCCCGCTCAATGCGCTCGTAAACGTGATCGTGGCCGGCCAGGACGGCGGTAGCCCCCCATTCGGCAAATGGCCATTGCAGGGCTGGGGTGGAGCCGTGGAGGCCAGAGGAGTACGGCGGATGATGCAGCACGACGAGGCGCCAGGGAGCATCAGTGGCCTGGAGCCGTTCCTTCAACCAGCGCGCCTGGCGCGAATCCACCGTGATCCCATCCGGCTCATGGGGATCGCTGTCTAGGATGAACAGATGCACGACCCCCCAACGCACCTCGTAATAGCGCTCGTTGCCAGGTAGCGTGAAATAGTCAAGGTACGGGGCTGCTCCAGGAGTTCCCCAATCGTGATTCCCCAGGGCGGGAAAGAAACGATTGCGATCGGCGCCGGCTCCATAACGCCCCCTATAGGGCGCAATGAACATGTGGTAATAACGCCCGATGTTCCCATCAATGGTCAAGGCTCCTCCCCGTGGGTAGTTGTTATCCCCAGTGGTGACGATGAAATCGGGCGCCCAGCTTCGAACGAGCCGGGCAACAGCTTCAGCCGCTGGACCGGCTTGTCCATAGTCGCCGATCACGGCAAACCGCACGACTTCGGGTTGTGCGATTGATCCATCGGACGCCCCTTTGGTTCCATCGGGAATCGCCTGGAGGGACAACGAGATCGGGAAAGACGGTGTAGCAGATGGAGGATGTTCCAGCGGAATGGGTCGGGAGTCCGGAGGCGAAGAGGTCAACGTCACGAGAATCAGAGAAGGAGCGGGATGCAGCCGCTCCACTCCCCCTAGGTATCCGGAGCTCAGGGACAGCAATCCAAGCGCAAGGATCAAGACCTCTGGGATCGCCCCACTCGATCGCATCCTTTTTTCGCGGCCCGAATGAGTTTCATCTTTCCAAAACGACATCGCCATAAGTTGCCCTCTTTGAAGCGAGTCCTGGTTTTAGAGCTAGGGACAACGGGTGACTACAGCGGAGAGGAGGCGATAAAGTCGCAATCCTCTTTGAAGCGAGTCCTGGTTTCGGAGTCGTGGCCGGCTTTATCCGTTCGCACCCTGATTTGCTGAGTCGCAATCCTCTTTGAAGCGAGTCCTGGTTTCGGAGGGAATGGTGGGCGG
>JAUQQC010000029.1 GCA_030550025.1 Acidobacteriota bacterium
CTTGTTGCTTATGCCAACCCTCTTCGTGATTGGTGTAGAAGTGATCTTGAGCGATTCTGGGCTCCTTCTCTTTCCGAGATTTGCTCTTCCTGCTTTAACTGGGCTTTGCTTGCTCTTCGGACTCGCGCCGGAAGTGTGTTCTCCTAGCAACATCGGCCGTTCCCCCTTCATACAAGGCTCAACGTGCCTCAGCTTCCTTGGTCTAACGGATTAGAACCTACCCCAGAAACCTGTGGGAGGCCACTGCCAAAGGCGCGATCCCTCACGCGCCGGGGAGCCTTCCCCCCAGTTTTAGGGATGACTTCGACCTGTTCCGTAGAGTTCCGTAGAGCAAGAGCATACGTCATGCTTTAGCGCCAAACCCGATGACGCCGTTTCGATGCGCCGAGCACAATAAGAAGCGGGCATTGTGAACAGACTCGGTTCAAGCCGATACGGGAAAGGACCAACGCCTCTGACGCGATTACCCTAGCCGAGCCCCCAGACCGCCGCGCATGTAGTCCAGATAGAGCCGTTCCAGATTCTCGTATTCCAGTTCTTCGCGGGTGCGCTCCATGACCTTGCGGCCTTCTTTCATGATCCCCACGCGGTCGGCGATCTCCTTGGCCCGGAAGATGTCGTGCGTGGACATGAGGATGGCCTTCCCGCGCCGCCGCAACTCCAGGAGCGTCTCCAAGAATTCGGCCGCCGATGCCGGGTCGAGCCCCGCCGTCGGCTCGTCCAAAAGCAGCGCCGGAGCATCCTTGATCATGCAGATGGCAATGCCGAGTTTCTGCCGCATGCCCTTGGAGAACTCTTTGACCCGCTGCTCGAACGCTCGCTCGGGCAAGCCCACCTCCCGCATCACTCGGTAGTAGTCTTCTTTCTTCAGATTTCGCTTGCCGCCGAGCTTGGCGAAAAAGTCGAGATTTTGCCGCGCCGTGAAGTTGCCGTAGAGCATGACGTTCTCCGGCAAGTAGGCGACGTACTTTTTCGCCTCCAGGGGATCGCGCGTCACATCAATGCCGTTGATGAGGGCCTGCCCAGCGGTCGGCTCGATGAAGTTGAGGAAAAGGTTAATGGTGGTCGTCTTGCCCGCGCCGTTGGCGCCCAGCAGACAGTAAATCTCGCCCGGGTTGACCTTCAGATTGAGTGCATCCAGCGCCAGCACTCCATCTTCATAGCGTTTGGTCAAATTGATCGCTTCGATCATCGCCGCCTCCTTTCAACCATCCGTTGGCGAAGCCATCTTCATCGTTCGTGGCGTGCCGCTGCACAGAGAAAATAGCCCGCGAATCACGCGAAATGACGCGAGAGAATCCTCATCGCTTCTGGGCGTCGCCTGAGCGTTTCGCCACGGATGGACACGGATCGTCTCGCCTCTCCGTGTGCATCCGGGGTTGGTGGTCATCGTCGGGTCAGCTTGATGCCGAAGACCACGATCCCGATGACCAATAGCAGCAACCCGCCCACCAGTACCGCCGTTCCCCAGAGGCTGGCTTGCCCTTTGACGCTGACGCGATAGATCTTGTCTTCCGAGGGCACCCGCCGTCCGTAGGCGTAGCTCTCGGTCTTCAGCCGCACCTCGTAATCGCCGACGGGGACATCCGGGGGCGGGATGATCTTCAGTCTAACGGACGCCTCCCGGTTGATCTCCAGCGCCGGGATGATGTCGGGTTGGAGTTCGACCCGCCAGTTAAGCGGATATTCGGTCGTGAGCTTGATGTTGTCCAGCCGTCGCGTGCCCGTGTTGCGAATGGTGATGGTCGTCTCGACGCTCTCGCCGGGATGAATCTCAGAAAAGAGGCTGACGGCGGAGACTTCGATTCGGCCCACGCCCCGCGGGATGATCACCAAACGGACGCGCCCGGCCCGGCTCTGCTCGATCTCTGCCGGTAAATAGACGCGCTCTTGTTGGAACCGTTGCGCCTGCTGTTTATCCATCACCAGCGCCCAGAACTCCAGCGGCTCGTCAATCCGCACCTGCTCATCGGCCCGCTCGGGCAAAAAGAGCCGCAAGCCCAATCGCTGCTCGGTCACCCCCGCCGGGAAGTTGATCTGGCTCAGCCGCGCTTGCGTGTTGGGATCAATGAAGCTATAGGTGATCTGGCGCGGGAGATTCACCACCTTCAGCTCAAAACTGCGCACATCAACGGTCGAGCGTTCCAGCCGCAAATCGTAGGTCGCCTGGCCGCCTAAATCGGCCTCCTGGGAAAACTGAGTGAAACTGACCGTCACGGTGTGCTCCCCTTCGGCCTGCTGCAACTGAATCACCTGTTCGAGGGTCTGGCCCTTGTAGCTCATCGAGACGATGACGCTGGCGACATCCCGCAGCAACTGAAACTCGAGGGTCTTTTCCTCTCCGTAGGCGAGTTTGGGGATGTGAATCTCGTAGGGGAGGGAAATGATCGTGCCGCGCGCGCTGCGCTCGGCAATGGTTCCCGTCAGCGAGCCCGTGGGCGACTCGCCAGGGTCTTTGAGCGAGACGAAAATATCCTGCACATCGCGCCGGCGAAGCTCATCGGGAATGGGATCGGCGCCTTCGAAGTTGCTGAGCAAGCGAAATTGCGAGTCATCGAACGTGGGGGTGAGATTAGCAATCGTCAGTCGAACGAATTTCCGCCCATCGGGTGTTTGGGACTTCACCGCCTGACGAACAGAGATGCGCGGCTCCAGAGCCAGAAGCGACAGGACGGCTTCCTGATAGCTCAGTTGCGCTTTCTCCAATTCCGTGCGGGCTTGATCGAGTTTGGTTTTGGGAACGAGCCCCTGACTGAACAACTCTTCCAGACGTTTCACCTCCTGGCGGGCGGCCTGAAGCTCGATTTGCCGACGCCGCACCTCGAGAAACCGGCGCTGCTCGTCGCT
The DNA here is from genome assembly GCA_030550025.1 of Acidobacteriota bacterium. Lineage (GTDB taxonomy): Bacteria > Acidobacteriota > Blastocatellia > HR10 > HR10 > HR10. The sequence continues at coordinate 2,848 of JAUQQC010000029.1, forward strand.
GATCCGAGCCTGCTGGCCCCAAGCAAGAATCCCAACGCACGACAGAAGCAAGCAGAGCTGTCCCACCAAACGGATATGCCCGCTTGTGAGTGCAGAGTGCGTGTACATTCTCACTGCTCCCATAGA
>JAUQQC010000015.1 GCA_030550025.1 Acidobacteriota bacterium
GGGGGATAATGTGAATTTGGAGGTGGAGCTGATCACCCCAATTGCTCTGGAGCGGGGCTTGCGCTTCGCCATCCGAGAAGGCGGCCGAACCGTCGGCGCCGGCACCATCACCGAAATCCTGGAGTGAGGGCATGCCGCGCGAGATCGTCATCTTGCAGTGTTCCGAGTGTAAGTCGAGGAATTACTCGACGACGAAGAACAAGAAGAAGACGACCAAGCGGCTGGAATTTCGGAAATTCTGCCGCGTGTGCCGTCGGCACACGCTCCATCGAGAGACGAAGTGATGCGGCAGGGGTATGGTGTCAGCGGATAGCACGGCGGTCTCCAAAACCGCAAGGGCAGGTTCGAATCCTGCTACCCCTGCCACGCCCATTCTCGGGAGCATATGGGGAAGGTCGCCGAGGGGATAGAGAAGAAGCCGCTCGCGGCGGAGCCGAGTTGGATCGCGCGAGGGGGGCAGTGGGTGGTCGGGCTGCCGGTTCGCGTGGGCTCTTGGGGGGTGGCGAAGGCGCGCGCGGCACGGCAGTTCTATGAGGACGTGAAGCTGGAGTTGCAGAAGGTCTCCTGGCCGACGTGGAAAGAGGTCTATGCCCAGACGGTCGTCGTCTTGATCGTCGTGTTCTTCTTCGGCTTCTTCCTCTACGGCACGAACTGGGTGCTGGGTTATTTGGTCAATAAACTCTTCGAGTACGCCGCGCGATAAGCGATGCCGAAGCGGTGGTTCATCATCCATACATATTCCGGGCATGAGCACAAGGTGTGCGAGAGCCTGAAGAATCGCGTTCGGGCCTTTGGCATGGAGAAGGAGATCACCGATGTGCTCGTGCCGACGGAGAAAGTCGTGGAGTTGCGGGGCGGGCGTCGCATCGAGTCGGAGAAGATGATCTTCCCCGGATATGTGCTCGTGCAAATCGAAACCAACGAGCGAGGGGAGATCTCCGAGAAGGCGTGGCAAGTGGTGCGGTACACGCCGAAGGTCACGGGATTCGTCGGAGGGCAGCATCCGACGCCGTTGACGGAGGAGGAGGTCGAGGAGATCATCCATCACGTCTCGCTCACGGCGGATAAACCGAAGCCCAAGCACATGTTTGTGCCGGGCGAGATGGTCAAGATCATGGACGGTCCGTTCACGGGATTCATGGGGAAGGTGGATGAGGTGAATCCGGACAAGAACACGCTGAAGGTGATGGTGACGATCTTCGGGCGTTCGACGCCGGTGGAGCTGAACTTCCTCCAGGTGGAGAAGGTGACCTTCGCGGAAGAAGAGTGATATGGCGAAAAAGGTCGTCGCACAGGTGAAGTTGCAGATTCCGGCGGGGCGGGCGACGCCAGCGCCTCCGGTGGGGACGTCGCTTGGGCCGCATGGGATCAATCTCATGGAGTTCTGTAAGCAGTTCAATGCCCGGACGGCGAACATGGGCGACGTGAACATCCCCGTGGTGGTGACGGTCTATTCGGATCGGTCGTTCACGTTCGTGACCAAGACGCCGCCGGCGGCGGATCTGTTGAAGAAGGCGGCGGGGATCGAGAAGGGGTCACCGCAGCCGAATCGGCAGAAGGTCGGCCGCGTGACGATGAAGCAGATCGAGGAGATCGCGCGGACGAAGCTGCCGGATTTGAACACGACGTCGCTGGAGGCGGCGATTCGCATCATTATGGGGACGGCGCGGAACATGGGGTTAGAGATCGTGGAGTCGTAAGGGGGGGACCGATGGGAGGGAAGAAGTATGTGGCGGCACTGGCGCAAGTGGATCGCGCGCGAGCGTATGGTCTGGAGGAGGCGATTGAGCTGATCAAACGGATTGCCTTCGCGCGCTTCGATGAGACGGTCGAGTTGGCCATCCAGCTCAATGTGGATCCGCGGAAGGCCGACCAGATGGTGCGCGGGACGGTCGTTCTCCCGCACGGTTTAGGGAAGAGCAAGCGCGTGGCCGTGATCGCTTCGGGAGAGAAGATGAAGGAGGCGGAAGAGGCGGGGGCGGATATCGTCGGCGGGGAGGATTTGGTGGCGCGGATCAAGGACGGATGGCTGGAGTTCGATGCCCTGATCGCGACCCCGGACATGATGCGGTTGGTCGGGCCGCTGGGCAAGATCCTGGGTCCGCGCGGCCTGATGCCGAACCCGAAGACGGGGACGGTCACTTTCGATGTGAAGACAGCCGTGCGCGAGGTGAAGGCCGGGCGGATCGAATTCCGGGTGGACAAGACGGGCGTCGTGCATGCGCCGATCGGCAAGCTCTCGTTTGAGACGCCCAAGCTCGTCGAGAACGCTCGCGCGCTCATTGAGGCTGTCGTCGGAGCGCGTCCGGCGTCGGCCAAGGGGAAGTACATCAAGGGGATCACGATCTCCTCGACGATGAGTCCGGGCGTGAAGCTCGATGTGAGCGGATGGCCGTAAGGAGGGCGCGATGAAGACTCGGCAGCAGCGACAAGCGGAGCTGGAGTGGCTTGCGCAGGCGTTCCGGGAGACGCCGACGATCGTCCTGTTGAGCACGCAGGGGCTGACGGTCGCCAAGGATTGGGAGCTGCGGCGAAGGTTGGAGAAGGCGAACGCGCGCTTCCGTGTCGTGAAGAATACGCTGGCGCGGTTGGCCGCACAGGGGACGCCCGTTGAGCGGCTCAGCGAGTATTTTCGCGGGATGACGGCTATCGCGCTCAGTAAGGATGATCCGGTGGCGCTCGTTCGCGCGCTCACGGAGTTCGCCAAGGAGAATGCGCAGGTTCAGTTCAAGGCGGCTCTGGTTGAGGGGACGGTGGTCGAAGCACCGCAGATTCCGGCCATTGCGACCTTGCCCTCGCGCGCGGAGCTGATGAGCCAGATCATGTTCCTTATTCAGGCGCCCACGCGCGCCTTGATGGCGGCGATCAACGGCGTATCCCGAAATCTCGTGGTCGTTCTCAGCCAGATTCGGGACCAGAAACGGGAGGCCGGTTCGTGACCGGTCCGAGCGAAATCTTCAGGGAGGGAGTACGGACGTGAGTGAGAAATTGCAAGCGATTGTCGAACAGATTGCCGGATTGACGTTGTTGGAAGCTTCGGAATTGGTGAAGCTCATGGAGGAGAAGTTCGGCGTCTCGGCGGCCGCTGCGGCCGTCGTCGCCGGACCTGCTGTGACCGGAGCCCCGGCGGCGGCTGCGCCCGCCGTCGAGGAGAAGACGGAGTTCGACGTCATCCTGGCGGCAGTCGATCCGGCCAAGAAGATCAACGTCATCAAAGTGGTTCGCGAGTTGACCAGTCTCGGGTTGAAGGAGGCGAAAGACCTCGTCGAAGGGGCGCCCAAGCCCATTAAGGAAGGTGTCTCGAAGGAAGAGGCCGAGGCCATCAAGAAGAAGCTCGAAGAGGCGGGCGCTAAGGTCGAAGTCAAATGAGGTCGCCGAGGGCTATTCGGACGACCGATGCGCGAATTCCCTTGATCGAGGTTCATCGAGGACGGAAGAGGTGGACGGAGGGGGAACGCGCGCTCGCGCGCGATGCGAGTGCGCGCGTGCCGTTCCGTTCGTTCCCGATCTGCCGCGCTGCGGCGCGGCGCAGGATGGAAACGAAGCCGATCCTTCTGATCGGCGGGTGAGGAGAGGAAGGCTATGTCCGCACCATATCCGCAGCGGCGTCAACGGGTTGACTTTTCGCGGATCAAGACCGCGATCGCGATCCCGAATCTCATCGAACTGCAGCGTCAATCTTACGATCGGTTCATGCAGATGGACCGGTTACCTGAGGAACGCGATCCGACCGTGGGGCTGCAGGCCGTGTTCCTCTCGGTCTTTCCGATTACGGACTATCGGGGGACGGCGCAGTTGGATTTCGTGGAGTATTCTATCGGGACGTGGCGCTGCAAGTGCGGTCAACTGGAGGGATTGCGGCATCTCCGCTCGAACTGTCGGCAGTGTGGCGCCCTTATCCGGCTGAATCCGTTCTCGATCGAGGACGTCCTTTGCCAAAAGTGTGGGACGCTCAACCCGAACGTCCTCAACCTCTGTCCGCACTGCGGCGAGCCGGTGGGACTCAAGCTGAAGTACGACGTCGAGGAGTGTCGCGAGCGGGGCATGACCTATGCCGTGCCGATGAAGGTGAAGTTTCGCCTGACGATCTTCGATGTGGACGAAGCGACTGGTCGCCGACAGGTGCGCGACATCAAGGAGGAGGAGGTCTACTTCGGCGAGATCCCGCTCATGACCGAGAACGGGACGTTCATCATTAATGGGACGGAGCGGGTCATCGTCTCGCAGTTGCATCGGAGTCCGGGCGTCTACTTCGAGAAGCCGACGATCCATTCGTACTTGGGCAAGATCATCCCGAATCGCGGCGCGTGGGTCGAGTTCGAGTACGATGCCAAGAGCATCCTCTATGTGCGCATTGACAAGAAGCGGAAGATCGTGGGGACGACGTTCTTGCGGGCGCTCGGATTGCCGCTCAAACACGACATGGCGGCCTTGCGCGAGGATGAGGAGCGGCTCAAGAGCACGATCCTGAATGCGCGCTTCACGGATGAAGAGCTGCTGCGTCAATTCTACGCCTGGGAGAGCTTTGTCGTGCGCGATGGCAAGCTGTATTGGCGGCTTCGGAACGAAACCCATCCGGAGCAGGCCGTCTTGACGCTCTTCGAGCCGCGTCCGGTGCAAGACGTCGTGCATCCGCGCACGGGCGAAGTGCTCGTGCGAGCTGGGCGGAAGATCACGACGGCGCTGTATCGGCAGTTGCTGGCGGCAAAGGTCCGCGAGGTTGAGATCTCGATCAACGATTTGGAGGGAGCGTATTTCATCTCCGATCTCGTGGACGCGGCGGGCGAGGTGCGCGCCGAAGCGAATACGCCGCTCACCCCTCAGGTACTCTCCAACGTGATGAGCGGCGGCATCACGGGGTTCGATCTCTTCTTCCCGGAGCGCGATGAGATCGGGAGCACGTTGAGTCAGACCTTGAAGAAGGATCCGGCGCGCACGCCGGCCGAGGCGCTGCTGGAGATCTATCGCAAGATGCGGCCGGGTGATCCCCCGACGATCCTCAACTCTTGGCGCTTGTTCGAGGGGATGTTCTTCGATCCGCGGAAGTTCGATTTCTCACGCGTCGGGCGCTTGAAGTTCAACATCAAGATGGGGTATCCGGAGCGCCATCGGCTGGACGAGCTGACGCTCTCGCCGCAGGACTTCTTCGACGTCGTCCGCTATCTCTTCAAGCTGCGGAAGGACATCGGAGAGGTGGACGACCGCGATCATCTTGGGAATCGGCGCGTGCGTCCGGTCGGGGAGCTATTGGAGAATCAGTTCCGCGTGGGCTTGGTGCGCATGGAGCGGGCGATCAAGGAGAAGATGTCCATCCATGCGGAGCTGCAGACGGCCATGCCGCGCGATCTCGTCAACGCCAAGCCCGTGATGGCGGCGCTCAAGGAATTCTTCGGCTCCAGCCAGCTCTCGCAGTTCATGGATCAAACGAATCCGCTGGCTGAGATCACGCATAAGCGGCGGCTGTCGGCGTTGGGGCCGGGCGGCCTCTCGCGCGAGCGCGCTGGGTTCGAAGTGCGCGATGTGCATCCGACCCACTACGGACGCATCTGCCCGATCGAGACGCCGGAAGGGCCCAATATTGGGCTCATCTCCAGCCTCGCGTGCTACGCGCGCGTCAACGAGTTCGGCTTCATCGAGGCCCCCTATCGGAAGGTAGAGAACGGGCGCGTCGTGGACTACGTGCGCATCTTCAATCCGGGAGAGAGCTCCTTCCGCATCGGGGAGCATCTGCCCAAAGAGAAGGTGGATCGCATCAATCGCCAGCTGCAGGCCGAGGGCAAGCGGCCGGCCGAGTATGAGCTCTATCCGTTCTACCTGACAGCGTGGGAGGAAGCTCGCTATGTGATCGCGCAGGCGAACGTCGAGCTGGACGAGAAGGGATACATCATCCCCGATCGGGTGATCGCGCGGCGAGGTGGGGAGTTCGTCACCGTCAGTCGCGAAGAGGTGCAGTTCATTGACATCTCGCCGAAGCAGGTGGTCTCCGTGGCCGCCTCGCTCATCCCCTTCCTGGAGCATGATGACGCCAACCGCGCGCTCATGGGATCGAACATGCAGCGACAGGCGGTGCCACTGTTGCGTCCAGAGGCGCCGATTGTGGGGACGGGCATGGAGGCGGTCGTGGCGAAGGATTCGGGGGCGGTGGTCGTCGCCAAGCGCGATGGGATCGTAGACTACGTGGATTCGGAGCGCATCATCATCCGCGCTGATACAAGCGGCGGCGATGTCCTCTCGCGCGAGGTGACGGCGGACATCTACCCGCTGGTCAAGTTCCAGAGGTCGAATCAGAACACTTGCATCAATCAACGGCCCATCGTGCGGGTTGGGCAGCGCGTGCGTCGCGGCGAGGTCATTGCCGATGGTCCGTGCACAGATCAGGGCGAGCTGGCGCTGGGGCGCAACGTTCTAGTCGCCTTCATGCCCTGGCGCGGGTATAACTTCGAGGACGCGATCGTGATCTCGGAGAAGCTCGTCAAGGACGATGCCTACACGTCCGTCCACATCGAGGAATTGGAGATCGAGGCGCGCGAGACCAAGCTCGGTCCTGAGGAGATCACGCGCGATATCCCGAATGTCCCCGAGTACATGCTGAGGGACTTAGACGAGAGCGGCGTCATCCGCATCGGGGCCTACGTCAAGCCGGGTTCGATCCTGGTCGGAAAGGTGACGCCTAAGGGCGAGGGGCAGCTGACGCCGGAGGAGAAGCTACTGCGGGCGATCTTCGGCGAGAAAGCTTCCGATGTGCGCGACGCTTCGCTCAAGTGCCCTCCGGGCATCGAAGGGACAGTCATTGACGTGAAGATCTTCACGCGGCGCGGAGCGCCTAAGGATACCCGCAGCTTGCAGATCGAGCAGGCGCAAGAAGAGCGGCTCCTGCGCGATCTGCAGGATGAGATTCGCATCCTGGAGGAAGAGCGCGACAAGCGGCTCATCGAGCTGTTGGAGGGGAAGCGCCTGGCGGCGGATCTCATCGTGGGGCGGAAGAAGTTAGCAGCGAAGGGGGCGCGCCTCAACCGCGATTTCTTGGAGTCACTCGAGTACTCGGCGCTCAAGAAGATTCAACTCGAACGCGCTGACATCATGGCCGAAGTCAAGGAGCTGGAGGCGCGGATCGAGCGGCAGATCGCCGTGCTCCGACAGTTCTATCAGGAGAAGATCGAGAAGCTCAAGCGGGGGGACGAACTGCAGGCGGGCGTGATCAAGCTCGTGAAGGTCTACATCGCCATGAAGCGGAAGCTCTCGGTCGGCGACAAAATGGCGGGGCGCCATGGCAACAAGGGGGTCATCGCGAAGATCGTGCCCGAGGAGGACATGCCCTTCCTGCCCGATGGGACGCCGGTCGAGATCGTGCTCAATCCGCTCGGCGTGCCCTCGCGCATGAATATCGGCCAGCTTCTGGAGACGCATCTCGGATGGGCGGGGAAAGTGCTCGGGTTGCACTTCTCCTCCCCGGTCTTCGACGGCGCGCGCGAGGAACAGATCAAGGACTTGCTCCGACAGGCCGATGCGCGGTTGCGCGAGCAGGGCATACCGCCGATGGTGAACGTGATGGGGAAGACGATCCTCTATGATGGGCTGACGGGAGAGCCCTTCGATGAGCCGGTGACCGTCGGGTACATCTACATGATGAAACTCCTGCACCTTGTGGACGATAAGATTCACGCGCGGGCGATCGGTCCGTATTCGCTCATCACGCAACAGCCGCTGGGTGGGAAAGCGCAATTCGGCGGCCAGCGCTTTGGAGAGATGGAGGTCTGGGCGCTGGAGGCCTACGGGGCGGCCTACACGCTGCAGGAGCTGCTCACGGCCAAATCCGACGATGTGGCCGGGCGCTCCCGCATCTACGAGGGGATCGTCAACGGGAACTATGACTTTGAGCCGGGCGTGCCCGAATCCTTCAGTGTCCTGATGCGCGAGCTGCAAGGGCTCTGCCTGGACGTCGAGTTGTTGACCGGCAAGGAGGAAGAGTGAGCGGAAGCCGTTGGGCTTCTGGAAAGGAGTGCGCATATGTTTCCGAGGCGCTTCTTCGATCGTGAACCGATCACGCTCGATTTCGAGGCGATTCGCATTGGGCTGGCCTCGCCCGAGAAGATCCGATCCTGGTCGCATGGCGAGGTGACCAAGCCCGAGACGATCAACTATCGCACGCATAAGCCGGAGCGGGACGGGCTCTTCTGCGCCCGCATCTTCGGCCCAATCGCCGACTACGAATGCTTGTGCGGGAAGTACAAGCGGGCGAAGTATCGTGGGGTCATCTGCGACAAATGCGGAGTCGAGGTCACCTTGAGCCGGGTGAGGCGCGAGCGCATGGGACATATCGAGCTGGCTGCCCCATGCTCTCACATCTGGTTCTTCAAGAGCTTGCCCTCGCGCATCGGCCAGCTTTTGGATCTGAGTCTCCGCGATCTGGAGAAGGTGCTCTACTATGAGTCGTACATCGTCATCAAGCCGAATGAGGAACTGGAGCGACTCGGCTTGCCGATCCAGTACAAGGAGTTGCTCAGCGAGGAGCAGTACCGGAAGCTCGCGCAGGAATTCCCGGGCAAGTTCGGGCCGGAGGTGGCCCGCATGGGGGCCGAGGCCATCCGCATCTTGCTGCAGCAGGTGGACCTGGAAGCGCTCGCGGCCGAGTTGCGCGAGAAGATGAAGACCGATCCCTCGCAGCAGAAGCGGCTCAAGTACGCCAAGCGTCTGAAGGTCGTGGACTCGTTCCGCAAGTCGGGGAATCGGCCCGAGTGGATGATCCTAGAAGTCCTGCCCGTCATTCCGCCGGAGTTGCGCCCGTTGGTCCCCTTGGATGGCGGACGCTTCGCCACGTCGGATCTGAACGAGCTGTATCGTCGCGTGATCAACCGCAACAACCGTTTGAAGAAGCTCCTGGAGTTGCGCGCTCCGGAGGTCATCGTGCGCAATGAGAAGCGCATGCTGCAGGAGGCCGTGGATGCCCTCTTGGACAACGGACGGCGCGGGCGGGTCATCAAAGGCGCGAACAATCGGCCGCTCAAATCGCTCGCCGATTCGCTCAAGGGGAAGCAGGGACGCTTCCGACAGAACTTGCTCGGTAAGCGCGTGGACTACAGTGGGCGCTCGGTCATCGTCATCGGGCCGGAGCTGAAGCTCCATCAATGCGGCTTGCCCAAGCAGATGGCGCTGGAGTTGTTCAAGCCCTTCATCTATCACTTGCTGCAGAAGAAGGGCTACGTGGCGACGGTCAAGCAGGCGAAGGAGATCGTCGAGAAGCAAGACCCGATCGTGTGGGATGTCCTGGAGGAGGTGATCCGCGAGCATCCCGTATTGCTCAATCGTGCGCCGACGTTGCATCGGCTGGGCATCCAGGCGTTCGAGCCCATTCTCGTGGAGGGGAAGGCCATCAAGATTCATCCGCTCGTGTGCACGGCGTTCAACGCCGATTTCGATGGCGACCAGATGGCCGTGCACGTGCCGCTGTCGCCGGAGGCGCAAGTCGAAGCGTCGGTCCTCATGCTCTCCAGTCACAATATCCTCTCTCCAGCCAGTGGCCAACCGATCGCCGTGCCCACGCAGGACATCGTGCTCGGGCTTTACTACCTGACCCGCCGCAAGCCGGGCGCGCGCGGCGAGGGGATGCGCTTCGCCTCGATGGAGGAGGTCCTGCTGGCGCTGGAGGAAGGGGTCGTCGAGGTCCAAACGCCGATCCGGCTCCGCTACGAGGGGCGGTTGATCGAGCTGGAGATGCAGCGCGATCCGCAAGACGTCGTCAACGCGCCGATCTACGAGGTGCAAGGTCGGCTTATAGATACGACCGTCGGGCGCGTCATCTTCAATCAGCATCTGCCTGAGGGCATGCCCTTCATCAATGGCCTGATGAAGAAGAACGGGTTGCAATCGCTCGTGCGCTATTGCTTCCTGCGCCTGGGCCACGCCAAGACGATCGCCTTGCTTGACAACTTGAAGGACCTCGGGTTCTACTATGCGACGAAATCGGGTATCTCGCTTTGCCTCGACGATCTCGTCGTGCCGGAAACCAAGGCCGAATTGATCCGTCAGGCGCAGAAGGAAGTGCTCGCCGTCGAGAAGCAGGTGAAAGAGGGGGTTATCACTTCGGGCGAGCGCTACAATCGGGTGATCGAGATTTGGTCGAACGTAGCCGAGAAGGTCGCCGATGAGATGTTCAAGGCCATGGAGCAGCGAGAGAAGGAGACGGGGGTGCCCAATCCGCTCATCGTCATGGCCGATTCGGGCGCGCGCGGATCGAAGCAGCAGATTCGGCAGTTGGCTGGCATGCGCGGCTTGATGAACAAGCCCACCGGGGAGATCATCGAGACGCCGATTTTGGCCAACTTCCGCGAGGGGTTGAACGTGCTCCAGTACTTCATCTCGACGCATGGTGCGCGCAAGGGCTTGGCCGATACGGCGCTGAAGACGGCCGATTCGGGATACCTCACCCGCCGCCTGGTGGATGTGGCGCAGGATGTGATCGTGACCGAGTACGACTGCGGCACGGTCAAGGGCATCTGGGCCGAGGCGATCATCCACGCCGGAGAGATCGTCGAGCCGCTGCGCGAGCGCATCATCGGGCGCGTCGCTTTGGAGGACGTCATTGATCCGATTGACGGCAGCGTCCTCGTGCGGGCCAATGAGGAGATCACCGAGGACGTGGCCAATGAGATTCAGAACGCGGGAATCGAACGGGTGAAGATCCGTTCGGTGCTCACCTGTGAATCGCGGCGTGGGGTTTGCGTCCTCTGCTATGGGCGGAACCTCGCCACTGGGAGGATGGTCGAGATCGGCGAGGCCGTGGGCATCCTGGCCGCGCAATCCATCGGCGAGCCGGGCACGCAGTTGACCATGCGGACGTTCCACATCGGCGGGACGGCCGGCGCCATCAAGGAGCAGTCCTCGCACGAGGCGCGGCGCGCCGGGCGGGTCAAGTTCATCAACCTCAAGACGATCCGCAACCGCCGAGGCGAGCTGATCGCCATGAATCGCAACGGCCGCATCGCCATTGTGGACAATCGCGGGCGTGAGATCGAGAGCTATCCCGTCAACTACGGTGCCATCCTCCGCGTGAACGATGGCGATATGGTGGAGCCCGATCAGCGCTTGGTCGAGTGGGACCCGTACACCTTCTCGATCCTCTCGGACGTGGAGGGGACGGTCCACTTCCGCGATCTCATTGAGAACGTGACGTTCCGCGAGGAGGTGGATAAGGTCACGGGCCTGGCCTATCGCTTCGTCATCGAGTCACTCGATGAGAAGCTACAGCCGCGCATCGAGATTCGCGATGACGCCGGTCGGCTCGTCAAAGTCCAACATCTGCCAATCCGCGCCATCATCCTCGTGAACGATTTCGACGAATGGCGGCGGCGCAAGCGCGAGGAGCGGCGCGAGGATTGGCAGGAGAAGGCTGTTCAAGAGGCCGAGGGGGTGCGCGTGGCTCCCGGCGACGTGATCGCGAAGATCCCGCGTCAGACGGCCAAGGCCAAGGACATCGTCGGCGGTCTGCCGCGCGTTGTGGAGCTGTTCGAGGCCCGCAAGCCGCGCGAGACGGCCGTCATGAGCGAGATCTCCGGCCGTGTGAAGGTGCTCGGCATCCAGCGCGGCGTGCAGAAGGTTCAGGTCATCGGCGACGATGGTGAAGTCCGAGAGTACTCGATCCCGCGCGGTGTGCACTTGAACGTGCAGGATGGCGACTACGTGCAAGCCGGCGATCCGCTCATCGATGGGCCACTGAACCCGCACGACATCCTCGCTATCCTCGGCGTGGAGGCCGTGCAGAAATACCTGGTCAACGAGATCCAGGAGGTCTACCGGCAGCAGGGGGTCACCATCAACGATAAGCACATCGAGGTCATCGTCCGACAGATGCTCCGCTGGGTGCGGATCAAGGATCCGGGAGACACCGAGTTCGTGCTCGATGAGCAGGTGGATCGGTTCCATTTCCAGGAGGAGAACGAGCGCGTGGTGAAGATGGGGGGCCGACCCGCTCAGGCCGAACCGCTTCTGCTCGGCATCACGAAGGCGAGCCTCTCGACCGACAGCTTCATCAGCGCTGCCTCCTTCCAGGAGACGACCCGCGTGCTTACGGAGGCCGCCGTCAGCGGACGCATCGATTTCCTGCGCGGGCTCAAGGAGAACGTCATCGTCGGTCGCTTGATCCCGGCTGGGACGGGGATGAAGTACTACCGCAACATCCGCATCCCGGTGGATCGCGTGGCCGAGGAGGCGGAAGTCGCCCTGCCGTCGGAGGAGGAGCGCGAGGAGTTGCTCAAGGACATCGGCATCACGGTCGCCGAAGAGTCTTCGCTGGAGGAGAACCTCGGCGATCTCAATGAGTGATCATGGCGGAAGGGAGCGATCGGCTCCCTTCCGCGCGCAGTTTGTGGAGAAGAACGCCTTGTGCGAGCAAGAGGAGAAGAACCGCCCTCGGGTCGTCCGAGGCGGTTTTTTCTTACGCGGACGCCCTTCTGTGCGTGAGAGAGCGTGTGAGGGGGAGACGATATGCAGCAGCAATTGACGCGATACATCTGGCACAACGGAGAGTTCATCGCGTGGGACGACGCCAAGGTTCATGTCATGGCACACGGGCTCAACTACGCCTCGGTCGTCTTCGAGGGGATTCGGTGCTACGCGACCCCACGCGGCCCGGCGATCTTTCGCTTGCGGGAGCACTTGGAGCGCCTGCTGCGCTCCTGCCACATCTACCGCATGGAGGTCCCCTACACGCTGGAGGATCTCGTGGCGGCGTGCAAGGAATTGGTGCGGCGCAACGAAGTGTCCGAATGTTACATTCGCCCACTCGTCTTTCGCGGCTATGGCGCCTTCGGGGTGAACCCCTTTCCTTGTCCCATCGAGACGTACATCGCCTGCTGGGTGTGGGGGAGGTATCTGGGTGAGGAGGCTTTGGAGGAAGGCGTGGATGCGTGCGTCTCGACCTGGGCGCGCATCGCACCGAACACTCTGCCCGCTCTGGCGAAGGTGGCGGCCAATTACATGAATTCACAGCTCATCAAGATGGAAGCGATTGTGAATGGTTTCGCCGAGGGAATTGCGCTGGACATCTACGGGAACGTGAGCGAGGGGAGCGGGCAGAACGTCTTCCTCGTCCTGAACGGGAAGGTGCTGACGCCTTCGCTCAGCTCCTCCATCCTGCCGGGGATCACGCGCGATACGGTGCTCCGAATCTGCCAGATGCTGGGCCTCGAGGCGCAGGAGACGACGATCCCGCGCGAGATGCTCTACATCGCCGATGAGGTCTTCTTCGCGGGGACGGCGGCGGAGATCACGCCCGTGCGCTCGATCGATCGAATTCGGATCGGCACAGGGCGACGCGGCCCGATCACCAAGCGGTTGCAGGAGGAGTTCTTCGCTATCGCGACGGGGCGGAAGGAAGCGCCCGGCGACTGGCTGACTTATGTGGAGGAGTGAGCGGGGATGGATCTCGGATTGGCGGATAAGGTGGCGCTCGTCACGGGAGGGTCCGGTGGGATCGGACGCGCGATCGTGCGCCTCCTGGCGGCCGAGGGCGCGCATGTCATCATCCACTATCACACGGGGCGAGATCGAGCCGAGGCGCTCCGCCAAGAATTGCCGCGCGAGAGCCTCGTGCTCGGAGCCGATCTCACGCAAGAGGATGAGGTCCGACGGCTCTTCGCCGACGCCGTGCGCTGGCGCGGTCGACTCGATCTGCTGATCGCGAACGCGGGCGCTTCGCCGCACGAGGGGATCGCGATCAAGGACCTGACGACTGAGCAGTGGGATTTCGAGTTTCGGGTGAATGCTCGTTCGGTCTTCTACTGTGTGCGGGAATTCCTCCCCATCGTGGAACGGCAGCGGAGCGGGCGCATCGTCCTCATCTCCTCGACGGCGGCGAAATTCGGCGAAGCATACAACGCTGCGTATGCGGCGGCCAAGTCGGCTCTGCACGCCTTCATGCTCTCGCTGAAGAACGAGATCGTGAAGGTTGCCCCGTATGCGGCCGTGAATATCGTCGGACCGGGATGGACGCTCACGGGGATGATGGAGGGGATCGAGCCGAGCATCGTGAAGCGGTCGTTTCAAACCCGCGCCATCGCGTGGGAGGTGCCGCGTCCGGAGGACATCGCGCCGATCGTCGTCTTCCTCTGCTCGGAGACGTGTGCCCGCTTCATCTCCGGTCAGGCGATCTTCGTGGATGGTGGCATGGAAGGCCGCGTCATTCATTCGCCGGAGGAGCTGGCGCCCCTGGACGAGTTCTTCGCGAAACATCTCGCGTGAGGGGAACGGAACGAAATGAGGGGAGGGGATCATGAAGCAGACATCAGCGCTCTTCCGAGGGTTGGACGCGTACATCCGCAGCGTGCGTGAGGAATTCGAGGAGAAACTCGCGGCGCTCGTCGAGACGCCGACCGTGAGCGTAGATCCCGAGCGCAAAAGCGACATCGAGCGCGGCGCGCATCTTGCCGCCGAATATCTCCGAGAGCTTGGCGCCACGGTAGAGATCGTGCCCACGCCGGGCCATCCTGTCGTTTTCGGCCGCCTGATCACTGATTCGAAGAATCCGACAGTGACCATTTACAATCATCTCGATGTGCAGCCCGCCGATCCCGAGGAGTGGCGCACGCCTCCCTTCACCTTCGTCCGAGAGGATGGGCGGTACTTCGGTCGAGGGACGACCGATGATAAAGGGCCGGCGCTGACGGCGCTCTTAGCCGTCCGCTATGCGGTGGAGAACGGCGTGCCACTCAACGTCCATTTCCTCTGGGAGCTGGAGGAGGAGATCGGGAGTCCGAACTTCGCACACTTCATGCGGAAGAAGCAGAAGCAGCTGCGCACGGATGTGGTCGTCGTCTCCGATACGATTTGGATCGCGCGGAACCGGCCGACGGTGCCCTATGGATTGCGAGGATTGCTCGGACTCACGTTGACGCTGGAGACGGGCAAGAAGGATGCCCATTCGGGCGTCACCGGAGGGCCGGCGCGCAATCCCATCGGCGAGCTGTGTCAGCTCATCTGCGAGTGCTATGATCCGCGGACCGGGCGCGTGAAGATTCCCGGGTTTTACGACGACGTGCGGAAGGTGACGCGCCGGGAGTTGGAGAATTACCTCGCCTCCGGTTTCGACGTGCGGCGGTTCATGCGCGTGCACGAATTCACTTCGTTGCGCACGACCGATCCCGTGCGCGTGGTGCGCGGGATCATGGCCGAACCGACGTTCGAGGTGCACGGCATCGTCGGCGGATATCGTGGGCCTGGCATTAAGACGATCATCCCGCCGCGCGCTGAGGCGAAGATCAGCATGCGCTTGGTGCCGGATCAAGATGCCGAGAAGATCTTCCGTCTGGTGAGCGAGTTCATCCGCTCGAAGAACCCGGATGTGGTGATCCAGCGGGCGGGGACCTTGCGCCCCTATCTCGGGTCTTTCACCGGCCCTTATGCCGACGCCGCTCGTCGCGCCATGAAGTTCGCCTTCGGCAAGGAGCCGGCCTTCACCCGCGAAGGGGGCTCGATCGGCGCCGTCGTGATCATGGAGGAGTACCTGCGCGCGCCGATCATCTTCCTGGGGTTAAGCCTGCCCGAGCACGGCTATCACGCGCCGAACGAGAACTACGATTGGCGACAAACGGCAGGTGGGATCAAGATGTTCGTCCACTACTTCGCGGAGATCGCTCAGCTCGGGCGCTGAAGGGGCGTGGAGCTAGCGGGCCATCTCCTCAAGGGCCGCTGCCCCGCTGACGACCTCGATGATCTGCTTGGTGATCGTCGCCTGCCGGACGCGATTCATCTGCAGCGTGAGCGAGGCGATCATCTCCTCCGCGTTCTTGGTCGCTGCGTCCATGGCCATCATGCGCGCGCCATGCTCGGAGGCCGTCGCTTCAAGAAGCGCGCGATAGACTTGCGCTTCCACGTATCGGGGGAGCAAGCTGTCGAAGATCTCGGCCGGAGGTTGCTCGTACAGGTAGTCAATGAAGACCTCTCGCGGTTTCCGCTCGCCCTCGGGCGGCCATTGGGCGATGGGCAGAAGCTGCTCGACGACGATCTGCTGCCGCGCCGCGGATTTGAATTCGTTGTAGAGGAGCACGACTTTGTCCACCCCGCATTCAGGGGCGAGGAAATCCGCAATCAGCGCTTGCGCGATCTGTCGGGCGATGGGCAGTTCGACTTGTCGGGCCGTGACACCCGTGTATTCGGCGCGAATTGGGACGCCATGCCGGCGGAAGAAATCGCGCCCTTTGCGCCCGATGCAAACCAGTTCGATCTGCGCGTTCGGATGGCGCTCGAGGAAGGCCTGCGCGGCGCGAATGAGGTTGGTGTTGTACGCGCCGCAGAGCCCTTTATCGGCGGTGATGAGGACCAGTAGGAAGTGATCCTCGCCGCGCGGCTCCAGAAGCGGATGCCGGTACTGCTCCGCGCGTTCGGCCAAGCCCTGCAGCACGGCGGCCATGCGCTGGGCGTACGGACGAGCGGCGACCACACGCTCCTGCGCGCGGCGCAATTTGGCCGCCGAGACCATCTTCATCGCACGCGTCACTTGCTGCATGTTGCGCACGGCGCGCACGCGCCGTCGCAGGTCTTGCAAGCTTGCCATCTCCCACTCCTTATGCCGCCCGCGCCGCAATGGCGTGGGCCATCACGAACCGCTCCTTGAACTCGCTCACCGTCTCCCGTAATTCGGTGAGGATCTCCTCATCGAGCGCCTTTCGCGTGCGAATCTTCTCCAAGAGCCCGGCGCGACTGTTCTCGACAAATTGCAGAAGCTCTTCCTCAAAAGGCCGCACCAGCTCGTCGGGGAGATCGTCCAAATACCCATTCGTCCCCGCCCAGATCGAGACGATCTGCTTCTCGACATCCATCGGCTTGTATTGCTCCTGCTTGAGCAGCTCGGTCAGCTTGCGTCCGCGATTGAGCTGCTGCAGGGTCACCTTGTCCAGGTCCGATCCGAACTGAGCGAAAGCGGCCAACTCGCGATATTGCGCCAGCTCCAAGCGCAACGTCCCGGCCACTTGCTTCATCGCCTTGATCTGGGCCGATCCGCCGACGCGCGAGACCGAAATGCCCACGTTGATCGCCGGTCGAATCCCGGCATGAAAGAGATCCGTCTCCAAATAAATCTGCCCGTCCGTGATCGAGATGACGTTGGTCGGGATATAGGCCGAGACGTCGCCCAACTGCGTCTCGATGATCGGCAAGGCCGTGAGCGAGCCGCCGCCGAATTCGTCGCTGTATTTCGCCGCTCGTTCCAGCAGCCGCGAGTGCAGATAGAAGACATCACCCGGATAGGCTTCCCGTCCGGGAGGACGCCGCAGTAAGAGGCTGATCTCGCGATAGGCTGCCGCATGCTTGGAGAGGTCATCGTAGACGACCAGCGCATGTTGCCCGCGATCCCGAAAGTATTCGCCCATGGCGCATCCGGCATACGGCGCCAGATACTGCATGGCCGCCGGATCGGAGGCCGCGGCCGAGACGACGATCGTGTAGTCCATCGCGCCGTAATCGTGGAGCGTTTTGACGACCTGCGCGATCGTGGACTTCTTCTGTCCGATGGCGACGTAGATGCAGACGACGTCCTTGCCCTTCTGGTTGATGATCGTGTCAATGGCGATGGCCGTCTTCCCCGTCTGCCGATCCCCGATGATCAACTCGCGCTGGCCACGCCCGATTGGGATCATAGCGTCGATCGCCTTGATGCCCGTCTGCAGGGGCTCTTTCACCGGTTGCCGATCCACGACGCCCGGAGCCAAACGCTCAATCGGATTGTACGTGTCCGTGATGATCGGCCCGCGTCCGTCGAGCGGGCGCCCCAGTGGATCCACGACGCGCCCGATGAGCGCTTCGCCGACGGGCACCGACATGATCCGGCGCGTCCGCCGCACCTCATCCCCCTCTTTGATCAAGTGATACTCGCCGAAGAGGACGGCTCCGACCTTATCTTCCTCCAGATTGAGGGCCAATCCGTAGACGTCATGCGGCAAGGCCAGCAGTTCACCGGCCATCACCTTCTCGACGCCGTAGATCTCGGCGATCCCATCGCCCGCTTTGATGACCGTCCCCACCTCTTCCAGCGAGACGCGCGTCTCAAAGCCTTCGATCTGTTGGCGAATGATGTCCACGATCTCATCGGCTCTCAACCTCTCCATCGCTTTCCCTCCTCACAGAGCGGCGGTCACAGCAAGAGCTGGCGCCGCAGGGTCTGCAGGCGAGCGTCCAACGATCCGTCGTAGACCTCGCTGTCCAGGCGGGCTTGGACGCCTCCGAGCAATCGTTCGTCTACGACTTCCCGTACGCGGACGATTTTCCCCGTCAATCGCTCCAATTGCCGATGCAAATCCCGGCGCTCCGCTTCCTGAAGTGGCCGCGCCGCGCGCACTTCGACATTGATGATGCCCAATCGGCGATCCACTTCCTCGGCGAAGGCCCGTGCGATCGCCTCCAGATGCTGCAGCCGGTAGTTCTTCAAGAGCAGATGCAGGAACGTCGCCGTCGTGCGCCCGACGTTTGCTCGCTCGATCAGAGTCTGCAGCACGCGCTCTTTCTGCGCGCGCGGGATAATTGGGTTGGCGAAGACGTCACTGAGCAGCGGCGCCTCGCGAAACACTTCGGCGAGGGCGTGGAGTTCGTTCCGCACCGCTTCGTGCTCCTGGCGCGGGAACGTGTACTCAGCCAGCGCGCGCGCATATCGGCGTGCGATGCGGAGCGAGATCATCGCGGCACCTCCGCCAGTCCTTCGATGAACTGCGCGACCAAGCGCTGATGGTCCTCCTCCGTCAGTTGCTGACGCAGCAGGGCGCGCGCTCGGGCCATGGCGCGCTCGACCAGAAACGTCTTCAACTCCAATTCCGCCGCTCGCCGCGCCATCTCGATCTCACGCTCGGCCACGGCGCGAATCTTCTCAGCCTCGATTTGTGCTTCCCGCCACAAGCGCTCGTATTCGGCTTCGGCCTCCTGCTCAGCGCGCGCGCGAATGGCGGCCACCTCTTCGTCCAATCGAGCCAGGCGCGCACGCGTCTGTTCCAACTCGCGTGCCGCAGCCTCGCGCGCACGCCGCGCTTCCTCCAGCTCCCGAGCGATAGCCTGCGCGCGTTGACGAAAGAACTCGCTCACCGGCTTCCGCAGCAGATAGTAGAGCGCGGCGACGAAGATCAGGAAATTCACCACGCGCGGAAGTCCCGAGCCAACCAGGCCAAGCGGCCCGCCGATCTCGGTCGCGACGTTCAGGAGGAGGATATCCATAGGGTCACGAGGGGATGCGCGTGACTTCCTCCACGCGGCGGCCAAGTACCTGTCGCACCATCTCCCGCGCCAGCTCTCCCGCCTCCTGTTCGAGATAGCCCTTGGTCTCTTGCACCTGTTCGGCCAGCTCGCGGCGCGCCCGCTCGACGCTCGCGCGCGCCTCTTCCCGAACGGTCCGCAACAAGCGTTCCCGCCGCTCCAACGCTTCCCGCCGCCGTGCCTCGACGAGTTGATACCCCTCGGCTCGCGCGCGCTTCACCAGCTCCTCATACCGCGCCCGCTCGCGCGCGCTTTCGGCCTCCATCGCCTTCGCCTCCGCTCGATATCCCCGCGTGCGCCGCTCCCGCTCATCCAGGATTTGATTGACCGGACGAAAGAGCAATCGGTCGAGCACCCACACCAACATCCACGTCGTCAGGAAGACGACGATAACCGTGGCATCCGGCTTCAAAACGTTCTCTTGCAGCGCCAGCGCGTGGATCATGCCCATGGCCGCACGCCTGATGTCATTTCAAAGGGGTGAAAGGCTACCATACGGCCGAAGACCCTGTCAAGCTGGCGTCGGTCGCCGATTCCGTGCCAAGGGGATGTCCCATTCCCACGCCGTGCGCGGATCAAGCGGCCCCCGCAGCTCATCCGGATACGGCTCGAAGAAGGTCTGCGCGAGGAGATACTTGACCTCAAACCGCACGATCCAGGCGCGCAAGAGCGAGAGGACGGCGCTCGCCGGAAGCCGCCCGCGCCGGTACTTCTCCACAGTCTGTTGAAACAGCGCTTTCTCTCTCGCCGTCAGATGCTTCGACACATACCCGAACCCATGCTGAAAGACGTTCACCAAGGCCATGCGGCGCGCCCTCCGTTGCCAAGCGCACTGCAGATGCCGGCGATATTCGGCGATCACCTCCGAGAGGGGACGATGCGCGGCGTGAGCGACCAGCCGCCCCATCGCGCGCAGTTCCTTCTGGCTCTGAGCCATCAGCAGGAACTTATGCGTCGCGTGGAAGTGAACGAGCGCCGCTATCGAATCGGCCTTCGCCGCCTGACGAAAGCGCGCGAACGTGAAGAGTTTCATCAAAAAATGTTCGCGGATCGCCTCATCGTTCAACCGCCCCTCGTCCTCAATGGCCAGGCCGGGGAACCGTCGTACCACCATCTCGGCGAAAAGACCGGCGTGGTGTCCGCAAGCCGCCTCGCTCTCCACCGATGGAAAGACCTTCGCGTCCCGAATCCCACAGGAGGGCGAGCGGCTCTTCAGGATGAACCCGTCCACTTCCGGCAGGGCCTTCAAGAATCGTTCGGCGAACCCCACGAGCCGCTCGGTCACATCCTGACCCGTCGCCGCTTGAATCGCGCGCACGTCGTCTCCCCGCCGAATCAGTCGAATGGGCTCACGCGGCACACCGAGCCCGATCTCCACCTCCGGACACACGGGGATGAGCGTCGCATGCGCAGCGAGCCGCCGGATGAACGCATTCGGAATGACCTGCCCGTTGTACCGACAGGCCTCCAAGTCCAAACACCGGCTGACGACGACAATGGGCCGCACAGTCTCGCTCATGGTCGCTCGTCTTGAGGCCGCACGAAGGGACGTTGTTCCGCCGTCTCCACGCTGAGAAAAAAACTGGAGCCGGCGATCGGATTCGAACCGATGACCTGACGATTACGAATCGTCTGCTCTACCTGCTGAGCTACGCCGGCCCCTACTCCTGACATCGAGGATCGTCGAGGCGGCGCATCTCGCCATCCTCCGGCCATCCCCCTCGATGCGAAAGGAAATTTTAGCGAAGCCGAGGGGATTCAGCAAGCCCTTCCCGCCGCGCAGGCGCCGGATGGAAGAGGAAGAAATCGTGAACAGCGCGGGCGATCTCGGCGATGGCGCGTTCGCGCGTCGGGACGTCCTTCTCCGAGGACTTGACGAACACGGCGATGGCCACATGCCCGGCATCGGCGGGCAGAGTCAGGATGCCCACGTCATTCGTCGTGCCGCCAATCGTCCCCGTCTTATGCGCCACCTCAGTCCCCGGTGGAAGCAAGCCTTTCAGCCGCGCTTCGCCCGTTCGACACCGTCGCATGATGTCAAGCAGCAGTTCAGTCGTCTCCCGCTTGAGCGCCTGGCCGCGATAAATCTGCTCTAGTAGCGTGACCATCGCCTCCGGCGTCGCCGTATCGCGCGGATCGGCATCGAATCGCTTCGCCGCCGCCTGCCGGTCCTCCGGCAGGACGGCGCGAGCCAACTCCCGAAATCGCTCTAACGACCATGGCCCCGATGCCGCGATCCCCATCCAATCGGCAATCACTTGTTTCGTCGAACGGTCCACCCGCAGGCCCTCGATCCCCAACTCCCGCATGCGCGCCGTGACGGCCTCCGCACCCCCAGCCAATCGCAAGAGGACATCGGTCGCCGTATTGTCGCTAATGAGCAACATCAATTCCAGAAGATTTCGCACCGAGAGCGCCACGCCCGGTTTGTTGAAGAGATCCGAGAGCGTGCCACTCCCCGGGCTCAGATCCGTCGGCTCTATCTGAATCATTTGGTCCAAGGCGAGTTCGCCGCGATCCACCTTGCTGAGCACTTGCACAGCAATGGGGACCTTGTACGTGCTCGCCATCGGAAAGCGTTCCCCACCATTCAACGATACGCGCCGGCCGCTCTCCAGATGAAGTGCCGCGACGCCGACGACTCCACCGGCGATCTCCGCCAGACGAGCGATCTCCCGTTCCAATCGCACTAGCGCCGGATCCGCGACCGCCTCGGTCTGGGCGTGCGCCGGAGCCGGTATGCCCGCATAGGCCAGAACGCAGATCGTAGCCCATAAGGTGACTCGCCATGAGAATAGCCCGAGCGATCGGGTGATCGTTAACATATACGGCCTCCGCTTGATCTCACAATGGCCGACAGGCCGGTCTTAAGGTAACGCCTATGAGGGCGAACGTCAAACGGTATGTCCACCCCCCAAGTGCCGAGAGGAGAAGGCCCATTCAAAGCACTTCGAAAACGGCCAACGTCCAGAAGGAACGCCGTCTCTTACGGCTGCTCCCTCGGTCCCTTAAGATTCCGCGTCGTGAGAATTGGGCCGTTAAAAAGGCGATAGGCATTTTGAGAAGCGCGGTCCCGATCTTGACGAACGGCCCCGACTTCGTATATGTTCTCCACCGAACGCGGTGGGGCTATAGCTCAGTTGGGAGAGCGCGTGAATGGCATTCACGAGGTCGCCGGTTCGAATCCGGCTAGCTCCACCAAATGCCCATTCTGACGATCCGCGCATAGCGCCTTCTCTCTCCAAGAGCGAAAGGCCATCTTAATCCGTGCCTCTCCCCGGAGGGGCGGGCTCATCGAGAACTGGTCCTGCCGAGAGAGGCTACCTCAGCAAACGTCTCATGCCAGAAGGAAAGTTTCCCCTTGATTTTTTTTTCATGTCTGTAAGAAAATCCTGCCTTTCCAAATGCACCGATTGCAAAAAGCGTGGGTGGGCCTTGTCAATCCGGCCCACGTGAAACCCATAAAGGAGGACGGCCATGACGTTGACGAAGTGGTTTATTCTGATCCTCTTGAGCTTGTTGATGAGTGGCTCTTCTTGGTTCACGCGAGAGCCCGATCTGCGGACGCCCGGTCAGATCACAACGGCAAGCGATGGCTTGTGCTGCGCTTTGGGAGCCTCCTGCTGCTCGACTCCGCCCAAGTGAGCTTCTCTCTCAAAAGCCGCGCGCACGACGTTCGCCATTAAGGCGAGCCGACTAAGATAAAGGGCGCCCAGTGAAATGGCGCCAAGCCTTGATGGAGGAGGTGGAGTTTTGCGCGTTGCAGAGCGCGCCCAGTCGCAAGGCCGCGCACAAGCAGGCCATTGTAAAATTGCACCATGAGCTCTTGCGTCGCTGCATCTTCGACCTTCCAGAGAGAGCCGCAGACGCGACGAGCTCCGGCCAAAAGGAAAGCGCGCCCGAGTCCGATGATGGACTCCGCTGCGGTCTTCTGTCCGGTTCCGGTCTCACATCCGCTCAGGACGACGAGATCGGCATCCAACCGTAAGCGCGCAATCTCGGCCGCCGTGAGGACGCCGTCTTCGTGAGCGCTTTCATCTGTGAGCGAGAGGACGATGGCCGAGAAGTTCCCATCGTCTGGATCAGCAACGGCGTGCGTCGCGAAGTGCAAGAAGCGGTAGGGGGTGAGGTCGTGACGCTTCACGTTCTGCTCGCTCGCCTCGCGTCCGAGCCAGACGGTCGGTCGCAGCCGATGTCGCGCGCTGAGCGCAGCGATCTCCCGCACTTCGCGCTCTGTCAAAGGAAGCCGATGCAAGCCCCCGCGCCATCGCGCCGCCGGCGCGTTCATCGCGATGAGTGTCGGCGCGACCTCCTTCGCTCGCGGATCCTCCGCGTTGAAGATGGGATCGCCGACAAGAAGCACAGCGTTCCTCGGAACGGTTCGCTTCCGTCGTCCGGCGATCTCGACGAGCACAGAGGCCGAAGGGGCATAGATGACGGCGTGCTCCTCGACGAGATAGCGCGGGCGGAAGAATCCCCCGCGATCGCCCGCCACTTGGGCTGGCGCGATCGCTTCATCTGGAGGAGACAGGACGAGCGCTTCGAAAGCGAGATCGTGAAGCGCGGCATCGGGGATGATCACCAACTCGCGGCCTCGGATGACGCGAGCGGCCGGACGAAGCAGTAACTCGTAGAGCCGATGCGCGGCGCGCGCGTAGGCCCGCAAGGCTTCGGGCGTGCGACCATCCGGCGTGACCTGCCGTCGGATGTGCGCTCGCCATTCGCTCACGGCATCCCGGATCACGGTCCAGTTAGGCAGTTTGAAAAGATGGGCCGCCTCCCGCGTGAGAACGATGAGAAAGCTCTCGCGGATGCCGAGCTGATAGAAGAGAATGGCTGCGTTGGGATGAACGGACAGATACGCGCGCTGCACGCGCTCGGCCGTGAGCGGCGCGATCCACGCTTGATTCGAGTCGTCGGTCACCGTGCGACGAATGTGCGTTTCAAGCCGAATGCGCTCGTTGAGGAGCCGAGCGCGCTCTTCTTCCAGGCGACTTAACTCCGAGGCATCGAACGCTCCGCTTGCGCGCAGGAGGACGAGCCGACGCCCGAGGGCCGAGAGGCGATCCAAGAGCGCTTGCTCGGCTTCGAGTAACGCGACCTCGGGGCTTGAAGGAGCGCCGATCCTCAAGGCCACGAGCTCCGCAAGCAGTGTCCGACTCCGACTCCGTTCGGCCACATCAAAGGCCTGACGCGCATATTCCTCATTCGGATGGCGCGCGTAGAGGGCGTACAGGTTCTGAACGACCTGCGTGGAGATCGCCTTCGATAGGGAGAGGAAGCGCTGTCGCAACTCCTCAATCGTCGCGCGCGCCCACGCCCGCTCGGTCACGCGCAGCGCCTCGATGCAGAGCTGCAAGGCCGCTTCGTGCTGTCCTCGGAGCATCTCCCCGTCCGCTTGCATCTGCAGAGCCATGCGGCGGAGATTCGGATCGTCATCGTTGGGATCGGTCAGCTCAAGAGCTTCGCGAGCCGAGCGAATGACTCCTTCCGGATCGTTCAAGGAAAAGTACGCGATGCTCATCGCAATGAGAATAGCGCTCTCTTGATCGCGGCATCCGAGACGACGAGCGAGGGCGCGGGCTTCGGAAGCGACCTCCATCCCCGCGGTGCTCTTCTGCTGCATGAAGAGGGTCTCGGCGAACCGATAAGCGGCGAGGAGGCGAAGCGTGGGATCAACGCCATCGCGGAGGGCATAGGCGCGTTCGGCATAAGCGAACGCGCGCTCCCGCTCCGAGAGGCGGAGGAATTCGAACAAGGAAGCGTAAAGTGGCACGAGCACGGTCGGATGCTTCAACCGCTCGGCGAGCGCGAGGGCGCGGCGATAGTAAGCCGTCGCCGCTTCGTTGCGATCCAGGGAACGATGGAGATCGCCAAGGCGCGTGAGCGTGAGGGCTTGGGCATAATCGGCGGCGCGCAAGTCCTTCGCGAGGGTGAGCATCCGCTCCAGTTCGGCGATCGCCTCTTCGTACTGCAGGCGGCGGGCCAGAAGCGCCGCGCGTTCGAGGCCCAAGAACCATTGGCCGTAGGAGAAAGCTGCTTCTCTCGCAAGCCGCTCGCTCTGCGCGTAGTGCGTTTCCGCTTCCTTCCAGCGCCGATGCTCGCGGAGATATCGGCCAAGCGCCAGGTGCAACCAGCTCTGCGCGCGCTTATTCTGTTGGCGTTCGGCCCATTCCAATCCGCGTTGGAAGAAGGCGAACACGTCGGCTTCGCGCCACGGCGGCTCTTGCTCGCCCTGTTGCAACGTGATCCAATAGGTGCCGTATTGATCGGCGTTCGTCCCGCAGACGATCGCCGTATAGCGTCCGCTCATGGGCAGAGTCGCGCGCACGCGCGCGGTGAAGAACCAATCGTCGTCGTCATTCCAGCCGATCGGGCGTCCCCAAGGGCCGAGGAGCTGCACCGAGGGATCGAACTCATAGGAAGTGACGGTGAGTGTGATCCGCTGTCCGGCTTCGGCTTGGAAGCTCCAGAAGTGTTTCGGCCCGCATACGCTCCCCGGCGTGAACGAATCCTGCGGCTGGAGGAGGGCTTCCCGGAGTTCGTCGAAGCGAATCGGCCACGCTTGCGGGGCGCGCCAACCGAAGAGGATCCCGACCACGGGCGCCAGACCCACCATCGCGCCGATGAGGACCAGCATTCGCCGCATCGCGAGCCCTCTCATTTCACCGTGCCGGATTGAAGAAGCTGCCGTTTCGCCTGTTCGGCCTCCGTGCGATAGACGCTCTCCTCTGCGATGAGCGTCTCCAGCTCGCGAAGCGCCTCCGCGCGGTAACCGGCGCGCGCGTAAGCCAGGGCGAGATAGTATCGGCTGCGCTCCCGCTCCACACCTAGACTGAGCTGGAGAGCGCGTCGCAGGGGAGCGATGGCCTCCTGCGGGCGGTTGAGCTGAAGCCAGGAAGCGCCGAGCCAGAAATGTGCTTCCGCGTTCTCGGGCTCAAGCCGCGCGATCGGCAGAAGGAGTTCGACGGCGCGGACGAAGTCGCCCTTCTCGTAAGCGGAACGCGCGCGATCTATGGTCTCCCTTGTCTCCGCGCCTCGCAGTCGCGCAATCTCCTCGGCCGAGAGGGAGGATCTCGGAGCAGAGGGAGGAGCCTTCTCCGGCAGAGCGATGGGCGGCACGTCGGGCGGCTTCTCGGGAGCGCGCGTCCAGAAGAAAGCCGCTAGTGCTGCGCTCACGGCGATGAGGATCGAAGCCGCCCAACGGATCGCGCGCCTCCGTTCGGCCCATAGTACCATGCGCATCTTGAGCAGAAATGCTCGCCTTTGAGAGGCCAGGGCCGCTGCGCGTTTGGCGCGCAATAGATCCATGACGGGCTCCATGGCGTACAACTCAGCGTGACAGAAGTCACAATGCAAAAGGTGGTTCTGGAAAGCCTCGCGCTCGCCCTCCTCCAGCAAGCCAAGCTCATATTGCGCGAGCAATCGCCCGAGCCGAGGATCCGTGCATTTCCATTCGCGCGCCGACATATGGGCTTTCTCCCGGTGCAAGCTACCACTCAATTCCCCATCTCTCTTTGAGAAGACGCCGCAAGAAACGCCGGCAGCGATGCAGCTCGACGTCAAAATGATTGGGCGTGATGCGCAGGATCTGACACAGCTCCTTCTTGCCCAAACCCATGAGGAGGCCTCGGAGGATCACCGCGTACCGAGGCCGCGTGTGCCGGAGCTCCTCGATTACGCGTTTGAGGATGCGTTCGAGTTCGGCCGCTTCCAGTTGGGTGTCCATCCAAACGGAGATGGTCACTTTCTCCATCGGGACTTCCAGCGGATCGCGGTAGAGGCGATATTGGTGGTAATTCCCGAGGCGATTCCTCAAGACTTGCCGTGCGAATCGCATCATGTTCTTCCACGCCTCGAACTCCAACAGATGCTCCCGAACGATGATCATCGTCTCCTGGGTCGCATCCTCCGCATCTGCGGCCCGCAATCCAATGTTCGATACTTTTCGTTTGGCGAGGGCGAGGATCCTTTCGCGCAGGAAAGAGAAAACCTCTTCAAGGGCTTCAGGGGATCCTTGCTGGGCTTGCCGAAGTCGCTCGGTCAACTCCGCTTCCGTGTACGTCCGAAACTCTCGCCCCGTGATCTCCATATGCGGTCCTTCCCCTGGCCAAGCGATCGAGGCTCAGGATACCACACTTGGCCAGGGCTTGACAATAGGGTGATATCCGGTAGTGGCACCGGATGCCTTGAGGAGGCTCACCGGCTGAAGAAGGAGAAGCGGACGGTTCGCCCATCGGTCATGAGGGTGATCAGGCCTTGCTGCCCCGTGTGGAGGAGGGGGATGGCTCGGCGCTCGTATCGCTCTCGAACGTCGGGGTGGGGATATCGGAATCGCCCAGTGATAGGATCAGCGGCCGAGAGGATCGCCCATCGAGGTCGAACGCGGTCGAGGAAAGCATCGGAGCTACTGGTGCGGCTCCCGTGGTGGGGAACTTTCAAGACGTCGCTCTGCAGCTCCCCGCCGGAGGCCAGCAGCGTTTCTTCGGCTGCGCGCTCGATGTCTCCGGTCAGCAGGATCGTCACGTCCCCATACTGAATTCGGAGGACGAGCGAGTCCTCGTTCCCCCACGTTTCGGGCTGACGGTCGGAAGGCGGGGGCCAGAGCACGGTCGCCGTGACCGGGAGGGGCATCGTGCGCCCGAGCTGCAGGTGATCGCCTTGTCTGATCTCCACGACGGGAATATGCCGCCGCTGGACTTCCTGCAGGAAAGCGGCGAAAAGGGGATCGTGCCAAGGGCGGCGCACAAGGAGCACGCACCCGATGTCGAAGTTCCGGACGATCTCCAGAAATCCGCGCAGGTGATCGGCATGCGCGTGCGTGGGGACCAAGAGATCAACGCGCTTGAGCCTTCGTGACCAGAGAAAGTTAGAAGTGACGGCCTCCCCAATCGGTGGGCGGTCCTCGACGAATTCCGGCTCCTCGTCGCCGGACGTCCATGTCGGGGTCGCTCCGATCTCGCCGCCGGCATCGATGAGCATCGTCGTTCCATCGGGAAGCTCCAGAAGGGCGGCGTCTCCGTGGCCGACATCGAGAAAGTGAAGCTGGAGCCAGCCCTTCGGCCGAGCCGGCTGGAACGGATGCGCAATGAGAAGTCCGAAGTTCACCGTGAGAAGAAGCAGTGCGACACCAAGTGCCCATCGTCGCACTCGCTGCGTGCGCTCTCGGTGCTGTGCGACCAGCGGTGGCAAGGTGTGAGCTGCTGGAGGTGGTGGATCCAGCGGACGCCATGCATGAAGTCGATGGGCGACGTAAAGGGCGGCAGCCCAATAGGCGACGTAAACGAACGCTCCCGCACCCGAATAATCTGGGATGCGGAAGCTGAGCGCAGGGAACCGAAGGGCGAGTTCGGAGCTGGCGATCGTCACATCGGTGAGCCAACGGGCGAGTGTCGTCAGAGAGGCGGCCAGATGCGCCTTCCACAACGAGAGCGCGAGGGCCGAAACGGCCACCGCGCCGAGAAGGGGGATCGTCACGCCGACGATCACGTTAAGCACAATGCCGATGAGGGCGACTCGATGAAAGTACTCGATCATAAGGGGGAGCATGGCCAGTTGCACGACGGACGAGACAAGCAGCGAGAGCGCGAGCGCTCGTACCAGGGGCTGGAGTCGAAAGTGATTGAGCGTGCGGGCCAGTGGAGCTTTTTCCAATCGGAAGCGAATGGACGACGTCTCCTGTTCGCGCTGAAACTCTCGCTCGTTCCAGAAGAGGCATTCCGTCCATCGCCGGAGAATCTCCGGGGCTTGCGGGGGATACGGATGTTCGGGCGTCGGTCGCCAGGCGCCGATGGCGTGAAGCCGCACGATGAGTGGGGCTACCAGTAAGGCCAGGCTGCCGGCCGCCGCGAAGGAGAGTTGGAAGGAGGGGGAGAAGAGCTGCCGGGGGTTGACGAGGAGCAAGACCAAAGCGGCGATGCCGAGGTTGTTCGCCGCCGGCGCCTGCCGGAACAGAAGCGAGGCGAGCAGAAAGACCGTCACCATCACGGTGGCGCGCCAGACCGGGGGCTGGCCGCCGACCAGAAGGGCATATCCCCACAGCGGGAGGAGCGTGCCGAGCGCGCGCCCAAGAGGCCACCGCG
Organism: Acidobacteriota bacterium; assembly: GCA_030550025.1. Classification (GTDB taxonomy): domain Bacteria; phylum Acidobacteriota; class Blastocatellia; order HR10; family HR10; genus HR10. The sequence goes on from JAUQQC010000015.1 coordinate 29,310, forward strand.
TGTACCAAGAGGTGATTCCCAGGAGCACCGCTGCCAAAATCCCGATGTGTAATCCGGAGATGACCAAGAGGTGGAACGTCCCTCCAGCCCGAAGCGCTTCCGCCATGCGGGCATCAAGGAAATGTCGGTTCCCAAGAAGGAGCGCTTTCACCAACCCGGTCGTTCGTGGTCCCGCTTCGCTGAACACGCGGTCAATGTCGTGTTCGAGCATCTCCTTCGCGTCGTAAAGCGGAGCGAGCAGGCGCCTGCCAAGTCGGCGGAGGAATTCCGGATTGGCAGATCGCGCGCACGGCAGTGCGTGCGAGATGCCTTTGGGGAGGAGCGCGGTCTCGTCCAGCGGCTCCAGAAGCCGTGGGCTTTTGCTCACGGCCGCGAGCTCGTAGCCGCGTTGCTCCAAGTATTCGTCGTATTCCGGCGAACCGGGATTTTGATACCGTTTGCGCGGAGCGAAGCGAACGAGCGCCTGCAGGCGTCGGCCGTAGCGGAGCCCCAAGCGCTCATAGGCGGCGCGCGCTTCCGCATCGGGGATGGCGACCATCAGGCGCAGGCGACCGCCGGTGCAGTGAACGCGTCCGAACGCGACGACGTGTTCGACTTCGAGGTCGAGATAGACCCGTTCCGGCGCGCGCTCCGGTGGAGCGGCGAGTCTCCCGATCACACGCGCGGGCTCTCCGGCCGCGATGAGCCCGCGGTCGTAAAGCGTCTGGAGGCGCTGCGAGCGCGTCTCCGCAAGTTGCAGATGGAGGGTGCCGGCCAGGCCATATCCGACGAGGAGCAGAGGGACGAAGGTGCGGGAGCGCCGTGCGCGGAAGCTGAGGAGCCAAACGCCGACGGCGCTGATCCCCCACAGGAGCGGACGAGGAGGAAGGGCGCGGCCAAGGGCGACACCCGCGGCGAAGGCCGCCGCCAGAAAGAACATCGGCTGAAAGCGCAGATCCAGTGGCACGAAGCGCTGCGCTTCGACCGATCGCGGTGCCAGGGCGGGAGGGGCCATTCGATCACCGCTTCACGTCGGCTGCCTCACCGCGCGTGGAGAGGTGGCGTTCACGCCGACTCGATCACCCACGTCTCGAACAACTCGGGCTCGACCTCGAGGATGAAGCGAGAGGGGCGGAGCAGAATCGTGCGCACACCTTCGCGGGCGATGAGGGGATAGCAGACGTACAGCTCGTCTTTGGCGCGGGTGATGGCGACGTAGAAGAGTCGGCGCTCTTCCTCCAGCGCATCCGGATCCTGAAGCGAGCGCGCCGTGGGGAAGCGCCCATCGGCAGCCCAGATCAGGAAGACGATGCGCCATTCCAGGCCCTTCGCCTGATGGATGGAGGAGAGGACGAGGGACTCCGCTTCCCCCTCGGCTCCGCCGAGGATGTCCTCGCCGTAGAGGCCGTCGCGCATGGAGAACCGTTCCTGCCCCAGGAGCGCGACGTCGCTCAGGAAGTGTTCGGTCGAGGGGTAACGAGCGGCGAACTGCGCGAGCTGGCGCAAATCTTCCAGGCGCATCTCGGCGTTGCTGTAGGTCGCGCGCAGAACGTCCGTGTAACTGCTGGCGAGAATGGCTTCGATCTGTGCGGCCGGACGTTGGGCGAGCGGCTCGTTGAGGAGCGCCTCCAGCAGCTCGCGCAACTCGTGCCATCCCGAACGGGCGCGGCGAGGAATGAGGCTGCGCGCTTCGATGTCCGCGAGCGCGCGCGGCAGATCCGCACTTCCGGCGATGACCGGCCAGATGCGCTCGATCGTGCGCTGTCCGATGCCGGGGACCAGACGCAAGAGGCGCCGCCAGGCCAGCTCATCGTGCGGGTTCACGACGACGCGCAAATAAGCGAGGATGTCTTTGACGTGCGCCTGTTCGAAGAAGCGCAGTCCGGAGCGGACGACATACGGGATGCGCCGCCGCAAGAGTTCGACCTGCAGCTCCATCGAGTGATAATGCGAGCGATAGAGCACGGCGATCTCAGAAAGCGGTACTCCCTCTTCGTACAGCTCCAGAATGCGCGTGGCGACGAAGGCGGCTTGCTCGTAGACATCTTGCGCGGGCACGAGAGCCGGTTTCGGCCCGTCCGCACGTCGCGCGCGCAGTTCTTTGTGAAATTGCCGCTCATTGTGTCGGATGGAGGCGTTGGCCAACGCCAGAATCTGCGGCGTGCTCCGATAGTTCGTCTCGAGCCGATAGATTCGCGCATCCGGGTAGCGCTCGGGGAATTCGTAGATGTTGCGGAAGTCCGTCCCCCGCCAGCTGTAGATCGTCTGGCAATCGTCGCCGACGACCATGACGTTCCGATGGCGCACGGCAAGCCGATCCACGATCTCCGCCTGGAGGCGATTCGTGTCCTGATACTCGTCCACGAGGATGTGCTGGAACTGCTCGGCATAAAGGGCGGCGATCGCCGGATGTTCGGTGAGCAGTCGCCACCAGTTCACGAGCAGATCGTCGTAATCCATCACGTTCTCGCGCCGTTTGCGTTCCGCGTAGGCGTGGAAGACGCGCTCGATCTCCGGGAGCAGCGGCTCGAAGTAGGGGAAGCGCGCCAGGACGATCTCCTCCAGCGAGCGCCCCGTGTTGACCGAGAGGCTGAGGATGTCCTGCAGGACTTCGCCGCGAGGGAATCGCCGCGCGCGCGTCTCTATGCCGCAGGCGCGCACGCACGCATCGAGCAACTCGCGCGCGTCCTCGCTGTCCAGGATCGTGAAGTTCGGGTGATAGCCGAGCACCTCCGCATGTCGGCGGAGGATGCGATTGGCGATGTGGTGAAACGTCCCGCCCCAGATGCGACGGCACTCCGTCTGCAGCAGCGCCTCGACGCGCTGAAGCATGCTTCGCGCGGCCTTATTGGTGAAGGTCATCAGCAGCAGGCGCGACTGATCCACTCCTTGCTCCACGAGCCAGGCGACGCGATAGGTGATCACGCGCGTCTTGCCCGAGCCGGCGCCGGCGATCACCAATGCCGGGCCTTCGCCCGAGGTGACCGCCGCATATTGCTCCTCGTTCAGCTCGGCGCGATAGTTGATCAGCGTGCGCCGGATCGCCGTTCGCTTCAGGACGTATCGTCTCATCCTCGTGCTCTCGACGTCTGGCGGATTCACCTTATCGCGCGCGTGGCCGGGCTGTCAACGGAGGAGTCTTCGAGGATCACCCCTGGCGAGCGAGCGCGACGACCCGCTCCGCCGCTTCGCTCATGCTCTGGGCGACGGTGATCTTCAATCCCGATTGCGCCAGCAACTCGCGCGCGCGCTCGACGTTGGTCCCCTCCAGCCGCACGACGATGGGAACGGTGACGCCGATCTTCCGCGCCGCTTGGATGACGCCTTCGGCGACGATGTCGCAGCGGACGATGCCGCCGAAGATGTTGATCAAGACGGCCCGCACGTTCGGATCCGAGAGCAAGAGGCGGAAGCCATTCTCCACCCGTTCGGTCGTTGCGCTCCCGCCGACATCGAGGAAATTCGCCGGCTCCCCTCCGGCGAGCTTGATGATGTCCATCGTCGCCATGGCCAGGCCGGCGCCATTGACCATGCACCCGATCGTGCCGTTCAGCTTGATGTAGTTCAGGTCGTATCGCGAGGCTTCCACCTCTAGCGGTTCCTCCTCGTTCACGTCGCGCAGCTCGGCATACTCCGGATGCCGAAACAACGCGTTGTCATCGAAGGTGACCTTGGCATCGAGGGCGTAGAGGCGTCCATCCTCGGTCACGACGAGGGGGTTCACTTCGACGAGCGAAGCATCGAGCTCGACAAAGGCGCGATAGAGGCCAAGGAGAAAGCGCACAGCCGGCCCGAGCTGTTCTCCGGCGAAGCCAAGGGCGAAGGCGAGCTTGCGCGCCTGATACGGTTGGAGGCCGAGCGCCGGATGCGCATGCTCTTTGAAGATCAACTCGGGCGAGCGCTGCGCGATCTCCTCGATGTCCATGCCGCCGGCTGGGCTCGCCATGAGGACCGGACAGCGCGCCGCCCGATCCAAGATGATGCCCAGGTAATATTCTTGCCGGATGGGCAGAGCCTCCTCGATGAGGAGCGTGCGTACCAACCGACCCTGCGGCCCCGTCTGTGGCGTCACCAGCGTCATCCCCAGCATCTCGCGCGCTAGCTCATAAGCGCGCTCCGGCGAATCGGCCAGACGGATACCTCCGGCCTTCCCCCGCCCCCCCGCGTGAATCTGCGCCTTCACGACGACGCGCCCGCCGAGCTTCTCGGCCGCGGCGCGCGCGGCCTCCGGCGTCACGACGGCTTCTCCTCGCGGGACCATCACCCCATAACGTTGGAGCAGTTCCTTCGCTTGATATTCATGTATTCGCATGAAGCCTCTCCTTCCGCTCAGGATCAGCGGTTGGAGTTTAGGGGGAGTGGGAGGGGAAGTCAAGACAGCGCCAGAGCGGTCTCTTCGGCACCTGAGGCGAGCGCCGGTTTCTGGAGGCGTTCGGTTTGGCGCGAGGGCGACATCAGTGCTAAGATTAGGCCCTCGCGCACGCCATGGAGGAGGGGGAACGATCAAAGATGAGTGCCGAGCGTTCCGATCGTGTGGGGATTCTGGTCGGAGGGGGGCCGGCGCCGGGGATCAACGGCGTCATCAGCGCCGTGACCCTCGAAGCGCGTAACCGCGGATATGAGGTCGTGGGGATTTACGATGGCTTCGCATGGCTGATGAAGGGGGAGACCAGCCGCGTGCGGCTTCTGGATCATGACGAGGTCTCGCGCATTCACTTCCAGGGAGGCTCGATCCTGAACACCTCGCGGGCGAATCCGACGCGTCGTCCGGAAGACCTGGAGCGAGTGGTCGCCTCGCTGGAGGCGCTCGGCGTTCGGTATCTGGTGACCATCGGGGGCGATGACACCATGTACGCCGCACATTGCGTGGCGCGGCAGGCCAACGGGCGTATTCGCGTCTGCCACGTCCCCAAGACGATTGATAACGACTTGCCGCTCCCGGGCGACATGCCGACGTTCGGCTTTGAGACGGCGCGCCAGTTAATCTTCGAGCTGCTGCGCAACCTGATGGAGGATTCGCGGACGACGAATCGGTGGTATTTCGTGGTCGTGATGGGACGATCGGCCGGCCATCTCGCTCTGCAAAGCGGTATGGCTGCCGGTGTGACGACGATCATCATCCCGGAGGAATTCCCGGAGGTTGTGCATCTGGAGACGGTGGCCGATGTCCTAGAGGGAGCGATCCTGAAGCGGCGCGCGTTCTGGCAACGGCGCGATGGCGTGGCCGTGATCGCTGAGGGGCTGTTGGAACGCATCCCGGAGGAGGAACTCAGCCAGATTGAAGGCGTGCGCCTCACTCGCGATGAGTATGGCCATTTGCGATTGGCCGAAATGGACCTGGCGCATATCCTCAAGACGATCGTCGAACGCCGCTTCGCCGCGCGCGGGGACACCCTCACGATCGTCCACAAGACGATCGGTTATGAGGTGCGGTCGGCACCTCCGATCGCTTTCGATTGCCAGTACGTGAAGACGCTCGGGTATGGGGCCGTCGAATTCTTGCTCAATCCCACGCCGGAGCAGGCCGAACGGCCTGGTGCACTGGTCTGCGTCGTGAGCGGGCAACTTCAGTTCCTGCCATTCGAGGACTTGATGGATCCGGCCACCGGGCGCACACGCATTCGCACGGTGGAGGTCACGGCCCCGATGTATCGCATCGCGCGCGAATATATGATCCGACTCGAGCGCGAGGATTTCGAAGACGAGCGCCGCTTGGCCGAGCTGGCGCGGGCGGCTTCGACTAAGCAACACCCGATGACGCCGGAAGAGTTCCGGCAGCGATTCCACCATGTCGTCACAGACCTCACCGGAGGCATGGGAACATGAGGGGACGGCTCGAAACGCGCGAGGCGGCACCGGTCCGCCGTTATGAAGCGGCCGTTCGAGAATTCCTGGACATCGCGCTCGCTGAGTTGCAGACGCTGCGGAAGCGACTCACGCCCGGATACTTCGATCGAGCCGTGGAATTGATCCTGCAAGCCGAACAGCGCGGCGGACGCGTGCACGTCACCGGCGTAGGCAAGCCCGAACATGTGGCGACCTATATCGCCTCGCTGCTCAATAGCACGGGCACGCCCGCCTATTTCTTGCACGGGACGGAAGCCGTGCACGGGAGCGCCGGACAGGTCTTGCCCAGCGACGTCGTCATCGCCATCTCCAATAGCGGCGAGACGCAAGAACTCAAGGAGACCGTCGCGACCGTGAAACGTATTGGGGCGCGCATCATTGGCGTCAGCGGTCAACCACACTCGTGGCTCGCACGACATTCGGATGTCTTCCTCTACGCCGGCGTCTCTCACGAAGGCGATCCCCTGAATCTTCCCCCGCGCGCGAGCGTGTTGGCCGAGATCTACGTGCTGGCTGCGCTCTCGGTCGCCTTGCAGGTGGAAAAAGGCCTCACCCGCCAGCAATACCATCTCCTGCATCCAAAGGGTCGGTTAGGACAGCTCTCTTCAGGGAACGACTCCTCCTCCGGATAATGTGGGGCTAGTTTTCGCTCGCCCAATACTCAGCCACGCCTGTTTCCGTTCCCTCGAAGGGATTTCTCTCTCAGCTCGCGCGCGGCGTATGAGCGCTCTTGTGCCAACCCATCAAGGGGCTTTACAGGCACTCATTTGAGGAAGTCAACGATCCGCCCCAGGGTGTCAATGACCTTAGGATTACTCAAAACGACCAGGGCGATCACCACATAAAGGATCGCCTTGACGCGGAATAGCTCGCTCCTCATTTCTTCACGAATTTGCGCGATGTCCCGCTTCAGCTCGTCCCGAATCTGATACATCTCCGCGCGAACGGCCGCGATGTCCCCCTTCAGCTCGTCCCGAATCTGATACACCTCCGCGCGAACGGTCGCGATGTCCCCCTTCAGCTCGTCCCGAATCTGATACATCTCCGCGCGAACGGTCGCGATGTCCCCCTTTAGCTCGTCCCGCAGCTTGTAGAGCTCCTCCTTTGTCTCCTCACGGAGCTTATAGATGTCCTCCTTCGTGGCCACATGAGTTTGGGTCACCTCTTGAATGTACTGCAACAACGCCGCCGTGGCTTCATCCCCCAGCTTCTCCCGCAGCAACCGGTAGGCTTCAAATGTATGCGCGTTCGGCATAGCTCGTTGGGGAACTATAGCACGAGTCTCCCGTGAAGTCGATAGGGGACAAGCCGGCGGTTCGCTCCTGTTGGGGGGCTCCGCATCGCTTCAGGGAAGGATCAAAACCGATGGGGGTGAAAAGGGGTAAGATCTCGGCTCGCTTGTCCACTTGTGACCAGTTCCGCAATCAAGCGGGCCGTGATCGGGGCGAGCAAAATCCCATTGCGGAAGTGGCCCGTAGCGATGAGAAGGCCGGGCTCAGCTTCTCCCAGGATGGGGAGATGGTCCGGCGTATCGGGACGAAATCCGGCCCAGGCCTCAACGAACGTACTGCGCTCGATCGCCGGGAGGACTTGTCGCGCAGCCGAGAGAAGGCGAAGGAGCGCATCGGCCGTCACGCGCTTCTCATAGCCGACGTCCTCCATCGTGCTGCCGACGAGCAAGCGGCCGTCGCGACGCGGGACGATGTAGCAGTTGGCTGAATGCACGACATGCTCCAGAAGAGGCGCGCGCGTGCGAAGGACGACGATCTGTCCACGAATGGGCTTGACGGGAAGCGGCGGATGCCGGTGAGGATCCACCGTGGCCGCCCACGCGCCGGCACAGTTGATGACACACGCAGCGGTGTACACGTCGTGACTGGTGCGCACCCCGACCACGCGATCTTTCTCTCGCATCAGACCGAGGACGGGCTGACCCGTCAGAATCTCCACGCCGCGACGCTGCGCCGCCAGAGGGAGCGCCTCCATGAGCTTTTGATTGTCCACTTGATGATCCTCTGGCAGAAGGAGTGCCATTTGCACAGCCTCCGAGAGCGCCGGCTCGCGCTCGCGGACCTCATCGGCCGTCAGATCTTCGATGGCCAATCCGATGGCCTTTTGCTTCTCGTAGGCGGCGGCTAGGACCTCACCCTCGGCGAAATCGAAAGCCAGAAATAGCGCACCCTCGCGGCGATATTCGATCGAGAGACCAGTCACCTCTTCGATCTCGGCGATGAAGTCAGGGTAGAGGTGGAGACTCGCCCGACACAGTTCGAAAAACGGGCCGTGGGGCTCGTGCATCACCTCGGACTGAGGCGCGAGCATACCGGCCGCTGCACGCGAGGCTTCGCACCCAGGCTCCTGGCGCTCGATGAGCCGGACGCTGATCCCCTCCTTCGCCAACGCATAGGCGATCGCGCACCCGATGATCCCACCGCCCACGACGATGACGTCCGAGGCTCTCATGCCACGATCCGCTTCATCGGCGATGCCAGCGCCCGTTGGCGATGCGTTCGGCCAGGGCTTTCGCCCTCTCATAATCCTTGAAGCGCCTCTCGGCCTCGCGAAACTCGGCCGTGTGATAATAGCGCTTCCCGTTGATCGTGCGCGGGGGGTACACAAGGTGGAGCATCTCATGAAAGAGCACGTACTCGAAGAAGAACTCGGGGATTCGCGGATCGTCGAGCAACCGGCTGATGACCAGCGTCCGATGCGTGTGGTCGAGATGGCCGAGCACCGTCCGGCTGCGGTACGGACTCCAGGTCAAGATCGGCATCCGGAGCGCGCCGCCGAAGTAGAGCCGATTCAACCGTTGGAAGGCCTGTTCGAGATTTCGATACCGGCCCTGTGGGCCGAGAATCCGCTTGCGCCCTCGGTGGCGCCGGGCGAGCTCAGCAGCGCGGAGGATGGCGGGATCGGCCGTATACGCGCGATAGATGCGCTCGCATTCATCGTCCGCTTTTCGCCGAAAGAGCTTCGCCACCAAAATATGCGCCAGCGCCTGATGGACGCGCCGCGGCGCTCCTCGTAGGATGTCCGAGAGCTTCACGTAGAGCCGGTTGCTCCGCAAGCGGATATAGCTGTTGAGGCCGGCGAACGGATAGAACCCCACCTCGATCTCTGGCACCGATCGCCGCCCCGTGATCTCGCGCACCGCCTCGGCGAAGATCCGCTTCAGCTCCGCCTCCGTGACCGCCACAGCCCTTTCTCTCCGCCGGAATCCCCACTTGGGACTCCTCCAAACGATCAAGGATAGCGTTTGATGTTAGCCAAAGGCTCAAAAGGTCGTCAAATGTGCGCTCGCCGGTTCTCCCTCCGGCCGAGCGAACTATCCTCCGGTGGAAAATTCGGCGCGGGACTGGTATCATAACGAGCTGAATGTTCGCCCTCTTCGAGAGGAAGCTCCTTCGTGGAGATTCCGACGAGCACGGGGGCAGAAGGGGAGGACAGCATATGAACGTGGGAAGGAAGGATAGCTTCGGCGTCCGATCCCGACTCTCCGTTGGTTCGCTCTCGGTGGAGTATTTCTCTCTGACGGCCTTAGCGCGCGCTGGTGTGCCGGAGGTCACACGGCTCCCATTCTCGCTGAAGATCCTCGTGGAGAACCTCTTGCGGTTCGAAGACGGGCGGACCGTGACGCCTGAGGACATCATGGCTCTCTGTCGCAGCGTGACCGCGAATCGCCAAGAGCGCGAGATCGCGTTTCGGCCGGCGCGTGTCCTTATGCAGGATTTCACAGGCGTGCCGGCGCTCGTAGACTTGGCGGCGATGCGCGAATGGATGCGTCAGCAGGGCGGCGACCCACGGCGCATCAATCCGCTGACTCCGGTGGACCTGGTCATTGATCACTCCGTTCAGGTGGATCAGTTCGGCACGCCGACGGCCTTCGCCGAGAACGTGGCGCGCGAGTTCGAGCGGAATCATGAGCGGTATCGCTTCCTGAAGTGGGGGCAGCAGGCCTTCGCGAATTTTCGCGTCGTCCCCCCGGGGATGGGAATCGTGCATCAGGTCAACCTCGAATACCTGACTCGCGTCGTGTTCGTCGAGGAGGGTATTGCCTACCCGGATACTCTGGTCGGGACGGATTCGCATACGACGATGATCAACGGGATCGGCGTGCTCGGCTGGGGCGTGGGAGGGATCGAGGCGGAAGCTGCTCTGCTTGGCCAGCCGATCTCCATGCTCATCCCGGACGTTGTGGGTTTCAAGCTGACGGGGGAACTGCCTCCGGGAGCGACGGCCACGGACCTGGTGCTCACCGTCACCGAGATGCTCCGCCGAAAAGGCGTCGTCGGGAAGTTCGTGGAATTCTATGGGCCGGGACTTCGAAGCTTGAGCGCGGCTGATCGCGCGACGATCGCTAACATGGCCCCGGAGTATGGCGCGACGATCGGCTTCTTCCCCGTGGATGAGGAGACACTGCACTACTTGCGCCTCACCGGACGCGAGGAAGAGCTTGTGACGCTTGTCGAAGTGTACACGAAGGAGCAAGGACTCTTCCGAAGCGAGGAGACGCCGGATCCGATCTTCACCGACACGATCGAGCTGGACCTCAGCACGGTCGAGCCGAGCGTTGCTGGACCGCGCCGTCCGCAAGATCGGGTTTCCCTCAAGGACTCGCGGCGCGCCTTCCGTCGCGCGCTTGTGGCAATGGTCAATGGCGAAGTGCAAAAGCTCGGCGCGGAACGGCTCACTCGATGGGTGGGGGGCGAGGTCGTGGAGCCCATACCGGCTTCGCTTCAAAAGCGCGTCCCAGTTCGCGTGAACGATCAGGAGGTGGAGCTCGGGCATGGATCGGTCGTCATCGCCGCCATCACCAGTTGCACGAATACGTCGAATCCGGCGGTGATGATCGCTGCAGGGCTTCTGGCGAAGAAGGCCGTCGAGCGAGGGCTTCAGGTCAAGCCCTGGGTGAAGACGAGCCTGGCGCCGGGCTCGCGCGTCGTCATCGAGTACTTGCACGAGGCCGGATTGCTGCCGTATCTGGAGGCCTTGCGCTTTCATCTAGTTGGCTATGGCTGCACGACCTGCATTGGGAATAGCGGCCCGCTGCCCGAACCGATCGCTCGCGCGATTCAAGAGGCAAAGCTCGTGGCCGCCGCCGTCTTGAGCGGCAATCGCAATTTCGAGGGGCGCGTGCATCCGCTAGTGCGCGCCAGTTTCCTGGCCTCGCCGCCGCTTGTGGTCGCGTACGCGCTCGCCGGGACGATGGATGTGGATCTGCTGGTGGAACCGCTGGGCGTGGACTCCGAAGGGCGTCCCGTGTACCTGAAGGACATTTGGCCGACGCCCGAAGAAATTCGCGCGACGATCGGCGGGGTCATTCGGAGCGAGATGTTCCGCCGAACCTACGCCGATATCTTCCGGGGCGAGGAGCGGTGGAGCGCGCTCTCGGCGCCGACGGGAGAATTGTTCGCTTGGGACGAAGCCTCCACCTACATTCGCCGTCCCCCATTCTTCGAAGCGATGCCCGTCGAGGCCCCTCCGCTTGAGGACATCCGCGGCGCACGCGTGCTGCTGGTGCTCGGCGATTCAGTGACGACCGATCATATCTCGCCGGCCGGCTCGATCCCCGTTCCGAGCCCAGCCGGGCAATACCTGATCGCACGCGGCGTCGCTCCTCAAGACTTCAATTCCTATGGTGCACGGCGCGGCAATCACGAGGTGATGATGCGCGGCACGTTCGCCAATATTCGACTGCGAAATCTGCTGGTGCCAGACCTGGAAGGAGGATGGACCGTGCATCTTCCGGATGGCGAGCTGGTGACGGTCTTCGAGGCTGCCGAACGCTACCGAGCTGAGAACGTGCCGCTTCTGGTCATCGCTGGGAAGGAATACGGTTCGGGTTCCTCACGGGATTGGGCGGCGAAGGGTCCACGCTTGCTCGGCGTGCGCGCTGTGCTCGCCGAGAGCTTCGAGCGCATTCATCGAAGTAACCTCGTCGGCATGGGCATTCTCCCCTTGCAGTTTCGCGAGGGGGAGAATCGTGAGACGCTCGGCCTCACCGGTCGCGAGGTCTATGACATCGAAGGCTTGGCACAGGGACTCGCGCCGCGTCAGCAGGTCACCCTTCGCGCTCGGCGCGAGGACGGTTCGGAGATCGTCTTCTCGGCCATCGCGCGCGTGGATACGCCCATCGAGGTCGAATATTATCGGCACGGTGGCATTCTGCCCTACGTCCTGCGCGAGTTGCTGCGAGAAAGTCGGTGACGCCTGTAGCCGCATGGACGAACGCTTGATGAACGAGGCGGCGCATGTATCGGCCTCGCTATTGCGCGGAATGCGGACGTCGCATTGAGCGAGAACGCTGGCGCTTGTGGCATAGCCGGCAGTTCTGCGATGTGTGCGCCCGCCATTTCGAGCGCCGCCGACGCGCAGGACTTGGTGCGCTTCTCATCGCGAGCCTCGTCCTGGGATTTCTGATGGGCCGCCTCTCCGGACGCGCTCCTTCCCCAAACCCCGTGCTTCGGATCGAGCGCCTCGCTCCCGTTCCTCAGACGCCCTCAACGCTCCCCTCCGTCGATCCGCGCTCGCCCACGGCGGGCGCCTCCGAGAACATCACCCGGTGTGGCGCGCCGACCAAAAGCGGACGACCGTGCCAACGCCGCGTGCGCGGCGGCGGTCGGTGTTGGCAACATCGCGAGGTCGCGACGCAATCGCCAACAGACATCGGACGTCCAGCCCCTATCGGGAATCCATGAGCGACCCCAGGCCGGTGATCCCACCAATACGACCCCATCTTCTCATCACGGGCCGGCCGGGCGTCGGTAAGACGACGCTCATTCGCCAAGTGGCCGAACGCTTGGCTCCACAGGCGGCGGGCTTTTACACGCTTGAGGTACGAGATGCCGCAGGCCGTCGTGTCGGATTCGAGATCGTCACCTTGGAGGGCCAACGCCGCTTACTCGCTCACGTGGATTTTCAAACCCCCTATCGCGTCTCCCGATACGGCGTGGATATCAACGCGATGGAAGCGGTCGCCGTCCCCGCTCTGGAGCGCGGATTGGTCGCCGAAGCCGTCACTTCCCTCATCGTGGATGAGATCGCACGCATGGAGCTCTTCTCTGGCGCCTTTGTTCGCGTCCTCGAACAGATTCTGGCCGGCCCCAAGCGCCTCATCGCGACAGTTCAACAAAGCCCCCATCCAGTCATCGAGCGGATTCGCGCGCGCGCCGACGTCCAACTGTGGGAATTGACGCCGACGAACCGTTCGGAACTGCTCGCGCGGCTTCTGGAGCATCTGCGCGCGTCGTGAGGCCCGGCTCAAGATCCTCTCTTGCGCGACGCTCGCCATTCGAGGATCACGCCGATGGCCGAGCCAAACAGCCCGATCAATCCCCCAAACACGACCATGCCGATTCCGATCAGTGCGCCAATCCCCGTCAGGATGAACAGCAGACCGAAGAAGACGAACCCCGCCCCAATGATGAAGAAGAGCAGCTCGATGTCGAATCCCCTCTCCGTCTGAGGCGCCTTCTCCTCTTCCGGCTCCGGCATACGTCTCCTCCTGATCGGCGAAGAGGCCTCGCTCGAGGCTCCCGATCTCCGAGCAAGCAACTTGCGTTCCGTCGAACGCGAGCAGCCGGAGCTTCGGTAACCTCCCCCATGACGGTCACAAGCATCGTCCGCGCTTCACCACCCCCCCTCCCGATGGGGAAGATGACGCGCCGGCAGACGTCCAGATGGGGCTTTTCGCACAATCAAGGGGGAGGTGCGCCGCGAAACGAAAGGCTTTCCCAACACGAGTCCACAAGGACTTCCTCCGGGAAGGCCTCAAAGGACTCGCCTGCTCGCTGCGAAAGTCAGGGGAGGTGCCGGAAGGTGTCAAAAGACACCAACGCTAGAGCTTCACCACGTTCTCCGCTTGCAACCCCTTCGGACCTTCTACCAGATCGAACTCCACAAGCTGCCCCTCTTTCAGGGACTTGTACCCCTCCTCTTGAATTGCCGAGTAATGGACGAACACATCGGGACGGCCATCGGGCTGCTCGATGAATCCATACCCCTTCTGATTGTTGAACCACTTCACTCTCCCGCGCATTCTCGGCATGGTCCGACCTCCTGACGGAAAATCCCCTCGCCAGACCTTCTCCGGGCGGGCTCGGCACTTCCAAAGAAGGTCTTCCGCGAGAGAAGAGAGCTGAAGAAAAGGCCAAGAGCCTCGCGGGGGATCACGAACCGACGCCTCGGGCGATGAGCGACGGTTCGATTCTTCCCTTCACCACGTGCACTCCACAGCATACGTACAGCCGACGCGGCTGCATACTATAGCAAGAGGGTGAAGAAGTCAAGATTTTTTTCGCCGCTCGAAGGCCGGTCGGGCACGGCCGCTCTCATTGCCGCCGGGAGACGGTGACGTCGTCAACGATCCCGACGATGGTGCAATCGGTGGGGACCTCGCGCGGGAGGAATGGAAAGCTCGCCTCGCGCCCGCGACACCAGAAGACGAGTTCGCCCGCTCCGGCGCCGACCGAATCCACGGCGACTAGGGGCTTCCCCACAGGCTTTCCCTCCGGGGTGAGCGGCTGAATCAGGAGCAGTTTCAACCCTTGCAGCGTCTCGTTCTTCGCTGTACAGACGATGCGTCCGATGACCCGAGCCAGGTGCATCGCTCGCTCCTCATCCTTGTGCCGTGAGGATGAGCATGCCGCCCTTGGATCCTCCTGTCAAGGGCGCTAGGACGACGCGCTCGCGCAGTGCGGGCACGGGCAGAGAGCGCGAAGTTCAGCGAACGGATAGATGCCCGTACTGTGCCCGTCGCTCCATTGGAAGTGCAGGGCATACTGGCCGACCAGCTCGACGCTCACGATCGTGAGGTCGTCCGGGATCATCTCGGGAGCGAGCAAGGGGCGACCGGTCAGCTCTTCCACGCACAGCGCGCAGCGACAGTGGCGCCGTAGATAGCTCGCGCGATAGGTGCTCGCGTGCCCATCGCTCCACAGGATGTGAATCTCGGACGCTCCGATCTTCTTGATCGCAGTGGGGCGAACGGATGCGTGTGCGCTCATGCTCTCGTTCTTTGGATCAAGGCGCTCTCGATCAGGTCGAGACTTCCTCGATCCGCAGCGGGGTCATCTGGTAGTTCACGATGCTGATCTGCGCGGCCAGTCGCTCGGCGATCGCGCGATACGCCTGAGCCGCCGGCGATTCCGGATCGGCGAGCACGATCGGCGTCCCCGTATCGGCCTGTTGACGAATTCGGACGTCAATGGGGATCTCTCCGAGGAAGGGGACGCCCAGTTCTTCGCTCGCCCGACGCGCACCGCCGTGGCCGAAGATCTCCTCGCGCGCGCCACAGTGCGAGCAGACGTAATAGCTCATGTTCTCCACGATCCCCAGAATGGGGATATTCGTCTGCTGGAACATGCGCAGCGTCTTCATCGAGATCACCAACCCCACGTCTTGCGGAGTGGAGACGATGACGGCTCCGGTGACGGGCACCGATTGCGCCAACGTCAAATGGA
The DNA here is from genome assembly GCA_030550025.1 of Acidobacteriota bacterium. GTDB lineage: Bacteria > Acidobacteriota > Blastocatellia > HR10 > HR10 > HR10. The sequence continues at coordinate 44,597 of JAUQQC010000015.1, forward strand.
CATCGCCCGTACCGGGCGGCAGATCCACAAGCAGATAATCCAACTCTCCCCATTCCACGTCGAAGAGGCACTGTTGCAGAGCCTTGTGCGCCATCGGGCCGCGCCAGATCAGGGGCTTATCGCCGGGCACAAATAATCCCATCGAGATGAAGCGCAGGCCGTGATGTTCGGCCGGTAGGATGCGGTTGTCGCGGACTTCGGCCTGCTGCCCGTGCCCGAGCATGATGGGGACGGCCGGGCCGTAGATGTCGGCGTCGAGCAATCCGACCCGCGCGCCGCTCGCACGCCAAGCGGCCGCCAGATTCACGGCGACGGTGGATTTGCCCACGCCGCCTTTGCCGCTGCCGACGGCGACGAGGTTTCGCACTCCGGCTAGCGCCGATCGGTCGAGCCCAAGATGAGGTCGGACCTCCGCCGTCATATTCACCCGCACCTCGCGCACGCCCTCCAGTTGCGCGACGGCTCGCCGCGCCTCTTCCCGCATCCGCTCCTTCACGGGACAAGCCGGCGTCGTCAGGTTGATGTCGAAACTCACGACGGAGTCTTCGATCTTGAGATTCTTGATGAATCCCAGCGAGACGATGTCCCGATGCAGATCGGGATCCACGACCTGACGCAGAGCCCGGAGGACATCGCTCTCGCTCACCTTCTTGCCGAACATGTGCACCTCCTTTTCGGAGGGGTTCGGCGAAGCGCTGGGCGTTTCGCCAAAAGCCCCATCAGACCGTGAAGCTGCTGCCGCAGCCGCAGGTCCCGCGCGCGTTCGGATTCCGGAAGGTGAAACCCGAGCCCATCACGGAACGCACGTAATCGATCTCGACGCCGTTCAGGTATCGCTTGCTCAGCGGATCCACGAAGACGCGAATCCCTTGGATCTCCAGGACCTCGTCCCCGCTTTCGGGCGCGTCGTCCAACGCGAGGTCGTACTGAAATCCCGAGCATCCTCCCGGGATGACGCGCACGCGCAGGCCAACCTGCTCGGGCGAGAGATTCTCGCTCTCGATGAACCGCTTGATCTCGGCCGCTGCCGCTTCGGTGATCGTGAGTGTCATGGTCGTTCCCTCCTGCTGCGAATTCTTGCGAAAGGTTAATCTTACCAGCTCGCCGCGAAATAGGCAATATTTTGCCTGAATATTCTGCGTTTGCGGAGGCGCGGACCTGTGGTACAATACCCCAGGACTTATGGAGCGATGGTCGGTCGCCAATACGTCCACGCGCATGCGCGTCGTCGAGCGGCTCAAGCAGTGGGGAAGCGCGACGGTCGCGGAATTGGCGCGCGAGCTGCGGCTCTCGGGCGTGAGCCTCCGCCGCCATCTCGATCTTTTGGAGCGCGATCGTTTGGTCACGGCCCAGATTCAGCCCCGAGGGCGCGGGCGTCCGGTGAAGGTCTATCGGCTCACGGAGGAAGCCGATCGGTTTTTCCCCGAGCGCTATAGTGAGTTCGCCGTGGAGGTGCTCGAAGGCGTGCGCGAGCTTTTTGGCGAGCGCGCCCTCCATCGGTTGTTGCAACATCGGACGGCGAAGCTGGTCGCCCGGCTCCGGGCGCGCTTGGTGGGCAAATCACTGCGAGAGCGCGTGGAGCTGTTGACTGCGGCGATGACGGAGATGGGCTTCCTCGCCTCATGGGAGAAGATCGGCGCGGGTCGCTTCCTCTTGACCCAGGCTCACTGTCCCCTGCGTCGCATCGCATCGGTCTGCCCGGAGCTCTGCGAGCAAGAGTTGCGCATGCACGCGGAGGTCCTCCGCGCGTGCGTCACCCGCGAGTGTTTCATCCAGCACGGGGAGGCCGTCTGTCAGTACCTGATTCGTTCCACTCGATCGCACCCCGCTTCTCTAGCTCGGTGAGATTCCTCCTCCCTCCGGCTTCGTGTTAGACTTCCCAGGTCAGAGACGCCATGACGACCAAGCCCGCGATCATTTACGGCTGGGCTCCCGTGCGCGAGGCCATTCGCGCCCGAAGTCGAGCAGTGCACAAGGTGCTCGTCGCCCGAGGGGGGAAGCAACACCGCCGGAACGAGCTGTTGGCCGAGGCGCGCAGCGCGGGCGTTCCCGTGCATCTTGTCTCGCGCGCGGTCTTGGATCGGTTGGCTCCGCAGGCCGTCCATCAAGGGGTCATCGCGTATTTGGCGGCGGGCGAATACGCTGATCCCGAACAGATTCTGGCAAATCTCACGGAGGAGACGCTGCTGGTGCTCTTGGATCAGGTCGAGGATCCGCGCAACTTAGGCGCGATCCTGCGCACGGCGCACGGCGCGGGCGCGCAGGCCGTCGTGATCCCCAAGGATCGCGCCGTCGGTCTGACGGAGGTCGTCGCCAAGACCTCGGCCGGAGCATGGGTCTATACGCCACTGGCGCGCGTGACGAATCTCGCCGCCTTCTGCCGCCAGCTGCGCGAGCGCGCCGTGCGCATCATCGGCGTGGAAGCCGATGCTCCTGTCCCCTATACGGACGTCGCGTACACGGGTCCCATCGCCTTCGTCTTCGGCAGTGAGGGAAGGGGATTGCGCCGCCTCACTCGCGCCCACTGCGATCTCATCGTCTCCATCCCGATGAAGGGACGGATCACTTCGCTCAACGTCTCGGTCGCCGTCGGAATCGTCCTCTTCGAGGCGCTTCGACAGCGCACTCAAGGGGCGCGCTCGTGATCCCCTCTTTCGGCTCTCCCAAGTTCTGCGGATCGGCCTGCGCGCATTTTTCCGTGTAACCTCTTCTCCATCGAGGACGTTCTTAGCCACCGGAGATGACCGAATTGAATATCTCAGCAAAGGGAGGAATGTGCATGAAGCAAGTAGCTGCCATCGCCATCAGCATCCTTGTCCTTGGGCTGGTGGGCCTGGCCCAGGAGAAGCCCAATTTGAGCGGGACGTGGGTCTTAGATAAGGAGAGGAGTGACCCACCTGGCATGGGGATGGGGGGACGCGGCGGGTTCAATCCCGACGTCACCCTGATCATCGAGCATCAAGAGCCCATCCTCAAGATCAAGCGCATCGTCAAGACCGAACGCGGCGAGCAGGTGCAGGAGCTTCTCTATACGACCGATGGGAAGGAAAACGTGAACCCTGGCATGCGCGGTGGTGAATTCCGCTCCAAGACGAAGTGGGAGAAGGGCAAGCTGGTGACCAAGGGCACGCAAACGATCCAATCCCCAATGGGGACGATGGATCTGGAAATCACTGAGACGCGCACGCTCTCGGAAGACGGCAAGACACTGATCATCGAAACGACGACGGTGACGCCGCAGGGCGAGCGGACGCGCAAGCAGGTCTTCGTGAAGCAGGGATGAACGTTATCGCTCGCGGGCGCGGATTTTGCGGAGCGCTTCGTGAGCCATCGCGCTCAAATACGGATCGGGAGAGCGGGAGAGCGTCCGCAGCGTCTCCGCCGCCTGTGGATCGCCAATTTCGCCAAGCGCCCAGGCGATCGCGCGTTTGACCTCCGGGTCCTTTTCCCGCCCCAAGCGCGCGATGAGGGGAGCTGTAGCCGCCCGGGCACGAAGTTGCCCCAAGGCGCGCGCAGCCTGACGCCGCACGAAGGCATCCTTGTCCTGTAAGCGCTCAAGGAGCGCGGCCTCCTCCCGATGCTCGCCGAGCGCTTCGACGGCCGCCGCGCGCACGGCCGCCTCTGAATCTCGCGCCGCTTCCCGGAGGGCGTTCGTCGCTCGCGGATCGTGTACGCGTCCGAGCGCCCATGCGGCCGTGCGTCGAACCAGCGGATGCGAATCCATCACGGCGCGCAACAGCAGAGGGATCACGTCCTCCAACTCTGCAGACTTCTCCATCGGCATGAGCCGCCCCAGGGCCATGATCGCCGCTGCCCGCACGCTGGCCTCCGAATCTTGAGCTGCCGCCTGAAAAACGGGGAGCAAAGTCGGATCGGAGAACGCGCTCAGGGCCAAGAGCGCATCTCGACGGCGCGTCGCTTCCGGAGCTCGAAGCTGCTCGATCAACGCACGCTTCGCCTCCGTCCAATCCTCCGGAGCAGCAATCGCCTGGAAACTCCCGCCGCCGACGAGCACCACAATCACTGCGAGCCCGTGCATTCGCCTTCTGTCAGAAGCCTGGAAGAGAATTTCATGCGGTCCCCCGATGGTCAGAGGTACATTCCCCCGCCCTCGAAGCGCTCACGATGCGCCTTTCCGACCTCGTGAAGCGGATACGCCCCCCTTCTCCGAAGGGGAGAGCAAGGAGAGCAACTCCTTCTGGAACTGCTCCGGATGGCGCTCCTCTTCTTTCATCAACCGCATGATGGAGATGTATTCGAGGACTTCCACGGCCTCTTCCTCGCTCAAGTTTTCGATCTCCTCAGCCAGACGCTGTCTGGCGCTTGATGGCTCCGGCATGTTCCCTCCCTTCCTGTGCCCCATCGCTTCCCCCCTTCCGCCCTCTTCGGGATCGCCCTGGGGCCGATCTTCTGCGCTCAATCATACCTGATCTCCTCCAGGCAGGCAACCAAGCCGATCCCTCGAGCCCGAGGACTCAAAAGTCCGCTCGCTCTTGAAATGGGCGGGGAAATGGCATAAACTTCCCCGCCTCTGCGATGGGAGTTTCGCGCATGAAGCATCCCATCGACTTCTGAGGGGAGAAGGAGCCGTGAGAGGACGCCTGTGGATCCGAACCAGTGCCCTCATCCTCATGGTGATCGGCGCGAGCGTCGGCGGCCGTCCTTCGGCCGGGCAGGAGCCGCACGCGACAGAACCGCGCGGCTTGCTCTTCCCTGGCGAGGAGCGTCACTTGGCCAATATCCGCCAACTCACCTTCGGCGGCGAGAATGCCGAAGCCTACTTCTCCGCCGATGGGAAGAAGCTCATCTTTCAATCCACGCGCCCGCCGTTTCTCTGTGACCAGATCTTCATCCTGGACCTGGAGACGAACGACGTTCGCCTGGTCAGCACGGGGAAGGGGCGCACGACCTGCGCCTACTTCTTCCCCAAGGGCGATCGTATCATCTATTCCTCAACGCATCATGTCAGCCCGGATTGTCCCCCACCGCCGGATCGTGCGCGCGGCTACGTTTGGGCGCTCTATGAAGGATACGACATCTTCTCGGCGCGCGTGGACGGTTCCGATCTGCGGCAGCTCACCCATACGCCCGGCTATGATGCGGAGGCCACGATCTCCCCGGACGGGAAGAAGATCGTCTTCACCTCGATGCGCGACGGCGATCCCGACATCTACGTCATGGACGCCGACGGTCGCAACGTCCGGCGTCTGACGCGCACGCCCGGTTATGACGGCGGCGCCTTCTTCTCCCCCGATGGCAAACGCATCGTCTACCGCGCGCATCACCCCCGCACGATGGCCGAACTCTCCGATTTCCAAGCGATGCTCAAAGATGGCGCCCTTCGTCCGATGCGCTTGGAGATCTATATCATGGACGCCAACGGGTCGCGCCAGCGCCAGATCACGAATAACGGCGCGGCCAACTTCGCCCCCTTCTTCCATCCCAGTGGCCGACGCATCATCTTCGCCTCTAACTATCACGATCCGGCGCGGCGGAACTTCGACCTCTTCCTCATCAACGATGACGGGACGGGATTGGAGCGGATCACCTTCAATCCGACCTTTGACGGCTTCCCCATGTTCTCGCCCGATGGTCGGAAGCTCGTCTTCGCCTCCAATCGCAACGCGCGAACGCCTGGCGAGACCAACATCTTCATCGCGGATTGGATTCCGTGAGGACGACGTCTGAGTCAAAGCGCGCCTTCCCGGATGGGGAACGAGGCGACGTGAATGCTCTCTCTCGATCGAGGAAGCCGGGCGCACGTTGGCGCGTGGGTTCGACGTCTGGACGGCGCAACATCGCCCGGGGCCGCTCATCCCAATCCGCTCGGGCCGTACCGATTCCTCGCGCTCTCGTGGATCATCGCGCACCTGCAGCACGACGGCTTGTGGACCACCGACGTCCTGGAGAGTCGGCGAGCCACGGCTCGCCTTTTGGCATCCGCTCGATACGGGATTCATGGGACGCCACCCCTTTGACCAAGTGCGATGAGCGGGCGCGGTGTTGATCGAACGCGGATCGCACGAACGATCCAAGCGCTCTCGGATCGCGTCGGAGGAGTTCGACCGGAGGTCGCCCTGCAGCATATCCTCCAGCGCAAGCTCGAGCGTGATATCTCGCGCAAGACGGCCTGCATCCTTCAGGGCGGCGCCATGCGCGGCGTCGCCAGCGCTGGAGCCATCATCGCTCTGGAGCAGCTCGGCTTCACCCACGCCTTCGACGCCGTCTACGGAGCCTCGGCCGGAGCCATCAACGGCGCGTACTTCCTGGCCGGACAGGCCGCCTTCGGCACCTCGATCTACTACCAAGATATCGCCAATCGCCGCTTCATCAATCCGGCGCGCTTCTGGAAAGTCGTGGACATGGACTTCCTCTTCCAAGAGATCATCGCACGTCGAAAACGGCTCGATCTCGAGCGCCTGCGCCAGAATAGCACGCCGCTCTACATCGTCGCGACCGAGGTCCAGGCCGGGCGCAAAGTCCTTCTCAACAGCCAGGACCGAAAGCTCGATCTGCTGGCCGCGCTCAAAGCCAGCGCCGCTTTGCCCATCCTCTATCCCCATCCCGTACCCGTCGGTGATCGCCTCTACGTGGACGGCGGCCTCGTGGACGCGATCCCCATCGAACAGGCAGTGCTGGATGGCTGTACGGACCTTTTGGTCGTGCTCACCGTCCCCAAAATGTATCGCGCTCAACCTCCCAGCGCGCTCGAACGCGTGTTGGCCGCCCAGTTGCTCCGGCCGCTCAGCCCAGATTTGGAACGCGCCTTCCTGCATCGGCACAAAGCCTATAACCGAGCCCTCGATCTCGCTCTCGGCCGTCTCCAGACGCCGGCGAACATCGTGGCCCTCTTCCTCGATCCTCAGCTTCCGCTTCGCCGCCTGACGACGGACACCCGTCTGCTCAAACGAGCCGCTATCGAAATGGCCCGCCTCGTCTTTCAACTCTTCGCCGGAGAAGACCGCGAGCCGGTCGAGCTGCTGCACTTCGTGAAGAGTCCCGATCGCGATTCCACAGAGGGCCAATAATTCCGAGAAGCCTGCGGGAGCAAGCGACCCGAATCTCGCCCAAGGCGATCGGACAAGATGGGGCCGCTCGCGATGCCCCCCCCACCACGCGGAGCCTGTACATGCGAGCGACCGGGTCTGGCCTTGGGCGAGCCGCAAGGCGAGCCCACGAACAACTGTGCCCACCCCTCCAAGCCCTTGAAGGGAGCCACCCATCGAGCCGCCCCTCACCTGCCCGGGAACAGCGACCCCATTTGCTTCCTCCGCGTGCGCGTTCCCAAGGTTCTCTCGCGCTCACCTCAGGCTATTTCGGGATCGCCCCCCTCATAGGCTCGCATACAGAATCTGGATTTGGTCTTGACTGGAATTCGCTGCCGCCAGGCTCGATCCGAATCGCCCGCTTGCGCGCGCCTGCCTGTGGAATGGGTTTGGTCTCAAGGGTGGGCGCTTCGCTCGCTTCGGGCTGGGTTCAGATCACCCCTTTCAACAGGGGGAATGAGAGGCGATCTTACTGGAATCCGCTCCTGCTCACCTTCTGCGAACTCGATAGGTACGGCCTTCTGGTAAGGCCTTGAGCTTTCTGTCGCTTCCGCTGTCAACATGAGATATAATAGGGAAACTCGAACAGAAGGAGTGGACAACATGGCCCTTACGGTGAAGGACTTTCATGATTTGGTTCGGATTTTGGAGGAGCATCCGGAATGGCGGGCGGAGTTGAGGCGACTCCTTTTGACCGATCAACTGCTAGAGCTTCCCGCCCTTGTCCACGAATTAGCCGAAGCCCAGCAGCGGACGGAACGACAGATGCAGGTCTTGGCGGAGCAGGTGAGGGAGCTGGCCGAAGCCCAACGGCAACTGGAGCAGCCAATGGTTGAACTGGCGGCCGCGCAACAACGGGTGGAACAAGTCCTGCTGCAACTGGTCGGGTGGCAGCAAGGTGAGGCGGGCCGACGCGAGGGCGAGCGGTATGAACGGCGAACGGTGGCGCGAGCCCCGAACCTGTTCCTCGGCGGCGAGGGAGGAACGCCCAGCGAGCCCGACGTCCGTCGCCGCCTCACCCATTGGCTTCGCCCGCTTTATCAGCGAGGTCAAGCCCCAGACCCGTTGGGCGATCCCTTCCTGGCTGACCTCATCTGGTGGAAAGGGGACGAGGTGCTCCTGGTTGAGATCTCGCAGAAAGTGGACGCACAGGATATCCGTCGGGCGCGCCAACGGGCGGACACATTGCGCGAAGTCGGGGTGAAGGCAACGCCTGTCGTCATCGGAGAAGAATGGGCGACGCCCGAATCGCAGGTGCTGGCGCAAGCGGAATTGGTCGAATGGTTCGTCAGTGGCGGAAGCTCCCAAGGATTCCTGAACTTCCGCCGCTTGCCCTTCTCGCCAGAAGAGGAGGATCGAGAGTAGCCGAGGGTGATCGAAAAGCGCCCAATTCTCCATAAGGCCCCGAATGCGCCTGAGAGCGAGTCCCGGTGAAGACACAGCCCGTTAGGCGACCGCGCGCAC
>JAUQQC010000025.1 GCA_030550025.1 Acidobacteriota bacterium
AGACGCGCCAGACTTAGGATCTGGTGGCCTCGTGCCGTGGGGGTTCGAATCCCCCCTTTCGCACCAATCCGAATCCTTCTTCCTTGAGTCCCTCCAAGGTGAGCGGTCCGAGAGAGCGGCGAGTTTCGATCTCTTTCGACAAACCGAGGGGCAAGTCCCCCGCAGATTGGACGAGCGGATCCAGAGGGTGAAGGTTCATCATGGCGCCGAAGGTTGAAGTCCGGGACATCTCCGAATGCCGGAAAGAGCTGTTCATCGAGCTGCCGACCGAAGAAGTTCGCGCGGAGTTAGAGAGCGTCTACAGCGAGTTAGCACGGCGCTTGACGATCCCTGGATTTCGACCGGGACGCGTACCGCTCTCGGTGGCCCGGCAGCGGTTCAAGCGGGAAGCCCGGGAGGAGTTGCAACGCCGGTTGATCCCCCGATTGCTCGAGTATGCTCTCTCGGTCCATCGGTGGCGATTGGCGGCTGGACCAGAGATCTCCGATTTCGCCGTCTCGGAGACAGAACCGCTTCGGATGCGCGCGACGGTCGAGATCTTTCCTCAAATCGAAGTGCGCGCGTACCGGGGACTGCGAGCTGTCAAGCGCGTGCGTCCGGTGACCGAGCAAGAGATCCAGCAGGTCCTTGAGCGGCTGCGCCAAGCCCATGCCGTCTTAGTCCCCGTCGAGAGCCGACCGGTGGAGATCGGCGATCACGTCACGCTGCTTGTCACGGCCGAGGAGATGGACGCGCAAGGGAAGTCCCTTCGTCGCGTGCTCGAGCGAGAGGAGCTGACCTTGGAGTTGACGCCGGAACAAGTGAACGAGGATCCGTTCGCGCGAGAGATCGTGGGCCTGGTGGCGGGGCAGGCGAAGACCTTCTCGCTTCCGGCCGATTCGGGGAAGACGATCCGGTATACGGTCAGCGTGGCCGAGGTGCGGCGTAAAGAGGTCCCAGAGCTGGACGATGAATTCGCGCAGACGGTGAGTCAACGGGCAGAGACGCTAGAGGAACTGCGCGAGCTGATCCGACGGGAATTGGAGCGACGACACGCGGAGGAAGCAGAGGCCGCGTTACGGGAGCAGCTTCTGGATCGGCTCCTGCAGGAACATCGGTTCGAGGTCCCCTCGACGGTGGTGGAACGCTTGGCGCGCGAGCGCTTGCAGCGTTTGGCGCACGCGCTCGCCGCGTCCGAGGAGGCGCCGGCGCTCGATTGGGAGCAGATCGCGCGTCGTCGAGTCGAAGAAGCCGCGCGCGACGTGCGGGCGATGTTGATCTTAGATCGGATCGCCGAACAAGAGGGGATCGAGGTGAGCGACGCTGAAGTCGAGGCGGAGATCGCGCGGTGGGCCGCGCAGCGGCAGATGTCGGTGTCGGACCTCAGGAGCCGCTTGACAAAGGAGGGGGGGCTCGATACCATCAGAAACGAAATTCGGAGGCGAAAGGCGTTGGAGGTCGTCGTGGCGAATGCCGAGGTGGAGACTGAGGTGGCTCCACCGGCGGAGGAAGAGCGGGAATGAGAAGTATGCGATACACGGATTACGATGCGTTGATCCCCATGGTCGTCGAGCAAACGAGTCGGGGCGAACGCGCCTACGACATCTTCTCTCGTTTGCTCAAGGACAACATCATCTTCATCGGCACGCCCATTGATGACACGGTCGCGAATCTGGTGATCGCTCAGCTGCTCTTTCTGGAGGCCGAGGATCCGGATCGCGACATTTCCCTCTACATTAACAGTCCGGGGGGCTCGATCACGGCTGGACTGGCCATCTACGATACGATGCAGTTCATCCGCCCTGACGTGCAGACGATCTGCGTCGGGCAAGCGGCTTCGATGGCGGCCGTGCTCTTGGCCGCAGGGGCGAAGGGGAAACGATTCGCTCTGCCGAACTCGCGCATTCTCATCCATCAACCCCATGCGGGAGGGATCTCCGGGCAGGCGACCGATATTAAGATCGCTGCCGAAGAGATCTTGCGCATGCGACGCTTGATCTCCTCGATCCTGGCTCGACATACGGGTCAGCCTTTGGAGGTCATCGAGCGGGATGTGGAGCGCGATCTGATCATGACGGCGGAGCAGGCCGTCAGCTATGGGATCATTGATCACGTGATCACCCATCGCGGGGAGTCCTGAGGTGAGGCCGCGCCGATGAGCCGCCGGTGGTTGGGAGGAGATGGTGGCGCGAGCGCAGGCCCAGAGAAATTCATGAGCGAGGAGAGGAGCCCATGGTGCGAAAGACGGGGGAGGTGGCGCGATGTTCCTTTTGTGGACGATTCCAGAACGAAGTGAAGAAGTTGATTGCTGGTCCGAACGTCTACATCTGCAACGAGTGCGTCGAGATCTGCAATGCCCTCATGTCCGAGACGGCTGTCCTCTCCGACGCCATTGAGTCCGCCCCTCAACCTAAGCTTCCCAAACCGACGGAGATCAAGGAGTTCCTCGACCAATACGTCATCGGGCAGGAGGAGGCGAAGAAGAAGCTCGCCGTCGCCGTCTATCAGCATTACAAACGCGTCCTCATGAGTCGTACCACCAGTGATGTGGAGATCCAAAAGAGCAACATCTTGCTCATCGGGCCCACGGGCACGGGCAAGACCTTGCTCGCGCAGACGCTCGCGAAGATGCTCGATGTCCCGTTCGCCATCGCGGATGCGACGACGCTGACGGAGGCCGGCTATGTGGGCGAGGACGTGGAAAATATCCTTTTGCGTTTGATCCAGGCGGCCAACGGCGATGTCGAGCGGGCGCAGTGCGGCATCATCTACATCGACGAAGTGGATAAGATCGCCCGGAAGGACGAGAGCCCCTCGATCACGCGCGACGTCTCCGGAGAAGGCGTACAACAAGCTCTTTTGAAAATCCTCGAAGGCACGATCGCAAACGTCCCCCCCTATGGGGGGCGCAAACATCCCCATCAGGAATTCATCCCCGTGGACACGACGAACATCCTCTTCATCTGCGGGGGGACTTTCGTGGGGTTGGAGAAGATCATCGAGCGGCGTTTGGGCGGACGCTCGGTCGGTTTCCGCGCGGAGATTCGCACGGCCGCCGAACGGCGGCGGGAGAACATCCTCGCACACGTGCAGCCGGAGGACTTGATTAAGTTCGGTCTCATCCCGGAGTTCGTGGGGCGGCTTCCGGTGATCGCCACGCTGCATGAATTGGATGAAGCCGCCTTGGTGGAGATCCTCACTAAACCTAAGAACGCCATCATCAAGCAGTATCAGAAGCAATTCGAGTTCGACAACGTGAAGTTGCGCTTCACCGAGGATGCCTTGCACGCCATCGCGCGCGAGGCCTTCCGACGCAAAGTTGGCGCTCGCGGCCTGCGCATGATCCTGGAGGAGCTGATGCTGGATGCCATGTACATTCTGCCGGCGCAGAAGAAGATCAAGGAATTCGTCGTCACGCGCGAGATGGTCGAGAGGCGATGCGTCATGTTTCCGCTTCTGGAGAAGAAGGCGGGGTGATTGGTGAGGCGCCGCTCGTTCCTCCTATGCGCGAGTGCGGCGATGTGACATCGAAGGGGGTGAACCATCGTCCGCCCGTTTCCATTTGCGACGCGAGGCCCTTTTCTGGGTCTGTCGACCGCATCGGGACGAAGGAGGCCGTCGGACGTTGGCGTCGGCCTCAATCTCGATCTCTTCGATGCCCGCAGAGGCTGATCTCACTCCGATGAGAAGGTGAGGGGCGCCGTTGCCCTCGCTCACGGCGATTATGAAGATCGTGTCCGCGCGATTACATGCGAGCGTCTATCGGTTAGAGGATCTCCCGCAAGACGAGAAGCCGGAGATCGTCTTCCTCGGGCGCTCGAACGTCGGAAAATCGAGCGTGATCAACAGCCTGTTGCGGATGCGCCATCTAGCGCGGATCAGCTCCACTCCGGGGCGGACGCGCGGCGTGTACTTCTATGCGATCAACGAGCGCTTCTACTTCGTGGACTTGCCGGGATATGGATACGCCGAAGTCCCTCGCTCCTTGCGTCGGGCGTGGCAGCGGTTGATCGAGGGGTATTTGGAGAATCGCCCACAGATTTGCCTCTCGCTGCTCATCGTGGATGCGCGTCATGAGCCGACTCCCTTGGACCTCCAGATGCGCGAGTGGTTGGAGGCTCACCGGCGGCCGTACGTTATCCTGTTGACCAAGGCGGATAAGCTCTCAGCCAGCGAGGTGAAGTGCTCGGTGGAGCGAGCTGCGCGCGTCTTCCCCATGGTGACGGTCATTCCGTACTCGGCGCGGACGGGACTCGGTCGCGAGCAGGTGTGGCGGGAGATCGAGAAGGCCTTGGCTTGCCCGGCATCCCGTTAGGTGATGGCGCGGTCGCGCGCCCGTGGCGGAGAAAGGGAGGATCGCCTATGACCCTGGACCTGAACGGACTGCGGGGGTTGAGCCTCTCACGGTTGGTGCGAATCGCCGAGGACCTCGGCGTCTCGAATGCGGGAGATCTGCGCAAGCAAGAGTTGATCTTCAAGATCCTCCAGGCGCAAGCCGAGCGCAATGGCTTCATCTTCATCGAGGGCGTGCTCGAATGTCTTCCTGAGGGGTTCGGGTTCCTGCGTTCGCCCGAGCACAATTATCTGCCGAGTCCTGAGGACGTATACGTCTCCCCCTCGCAAATTCGGCGGTTCCATCTGTGCACGGGGGATGTCGTCTCCGGCCTCGTGCGCCCTCCGCAAAACGGGGAGCGGTATTTTGCGCTCCTCAAGGTCGAGGCGATCAACTACGAGCCGCCGGACTGGCGTCGGGAGAAGGTCCCGTTCAATCATCTCACGCCGCTCTATCCGTGCGAGCGCATTCGGATGGAGGTGGGGCCGGAGAATCTCTCGGCGCGCGTCTTGGATCTGTTGACGCCGATCGGGAAGGGGCAGCGGGGGTTGATCGTCTCCCCGCCGCGAGCGGGGAAGACGATGCTCTTGCAGAATATCGCCAATTCGATCGCGCGGAATCATCCGGAGATCATCCCCATCGTCCTCTTGATTGACGAGCGGCCCGAGGAGGTGACCGATATGATGCGTTCGGTTCATGGGGAGGTCATCAGTTCGACCTTCGACGAACCGGCGACGCGCCACATCCAAGTGGCTGAGATGGTCCTCGAGAAGGCGAAGCGATTGGTCGAGCATGGGCGCGATGTCGTCATCCTCCTGGATTCGATCACGCGGCTGGCGCGGGCGTATAACGCTACGGTGCCTTCCTCCGGGAGGGTCCTCTCCGGCGGCATTGAGGCGAATGCCCTGCGTCATCCCAAGCGCTTCTTCGGTGCCGCACGCAACATTGAGGAAGGGGGATCGCTCACGATCCTCGCCACGGCGCTCATTGATACGGGCTCGCGTATGGACGACGTCATCTTCGAGGAGTTCAAGGGGACGGGCAATCTGGAGATCCATCTCGATCGTCGTCTCGTGGAGAAGCGCGTCTTCCCGGCCATCGACATCTTGCGTTCGGGCACGCGAAAGGAGGAGTTACTCACTCCGCCCGAAGACCTCAATCGCATCTTCGTCCTCCGACGCATCCTCAGCCAACTCTCTCCGGTCGAGGCGATGGAGCTCCTCTTGGAGAAGCTGAGCAAGACCCGCTCGAACGCCGAATTTCTCGCCTCCATGCAAAACCTCGATTGAGACCGCCTGGCGCGCCTTCGATTGACAGAGGGCGAGATGGGGATTTATGATCTCGCCGGATTCGCGCGGAGGAGATCCTAAACAGGGGGGGATGATGAGAGGTGGAGCGAAGCGAGTCCTCACGAGCATGGCCGTCATCGTGGGGATGCATCTGGTCGTCGGGGCCTTGGTCTCGCTCTATGCGCAGCGCATCGCCGAATCGGGATCGGAACCACTGATGGCAACGCTGCGATTCGGGAACCCCTTGTTCTTAGCCATCACGTTGGGGAGCTTCTTCATCGGTGGATTGATTCTCGGCCTCATGCAAGAGCGCGTCATCCTGGGGGAACCGGTCGTCGCCGCGTTGGGCGCAATGGTCGTGACCTCGCTCGCCGTCTTGGCAGGGGCGCCGGAGACCATTTTCCTTGTCTCCTTCGCGAAGGCGGGAGCGTGGATGTCCTTTTTGGTCACGATCGCCGTTGGCGTCGTCGCGACGGTCGCCGGGGCGTTGATCGGCGAGCGCTTGCGAACGCCGGCTGAGGAGACGCCGATCGTGCGAGCCTCGATCGCCACGGGTTTGGGATTGGTGATCATTGGCCCATTTCTCCTACTCATGCCCTATGGGCTCCCATGGTATATCGTGGTGATCGCCATCTTGGTCGTCCTCGTGTTGGTGGGCGTGGCCTATTATCTCTTCGTCGAAGGGCCGACCTTCGAGCAAGAGGTAAGCGAGATCTCCATCAGCCCGGAGCGGAAAGAGTGAGGGCGCGCACCTGCGGCGGCGTCCGCGATGGCGAACGAAGGGCGGCACCAAGGCCCTCTCGCTCCCGTGAGGGAGCGGCCAAAAGCCCTCATGGGGGGCTAGGGAGATCGACTTACCCCAAGCGGCGGAGGAGCTGGCGATGTGCCTGCCATAACTCCTCAGGGAGACGATCGCCGAATCGGCGGAAGAATTCAGCGATGGCTTCCGCCTCCTGACGCCACTCGTTCGGGTCCACGTGCAGCAGCTCCCGTACGGCTTCTTTCGAGAGCGTGAGCCCTTCTAGATCAAGGGCTTCGGGCGTGGGCACATATCCGATGGGCGTCTCCTCGGCGTCGCCGCGTCCATTCACCCGCTCGATGATCCACTTGAGGACGCGGAGGTTCTCGCCGAATCCGGGCCAGAGAAATTGACCGCGCTCATCCGTGCGGAACCAGTTGACATGGAAGATGCGGGGCATTCTCGGGCTTCGGGTGCCCATCCAAAGCCAGTGGCGGAAGTAATCGGCCATGTTGTAGCCGCAGAAGGGAAGCATCGCCATGGGGTCGCGCCGCACGACGCCGATCTCTCCCATCGCGGCGGCCGTCGTCTCCGAGGCCATGCTCGCGCCGACGAAGACGCCGTGTGCCCAATCGAATGCCTCATAGACGAGCGGTGCCACGCGCGCTCGCCGTCCGCCAAAGAGGATCGCCGAGATCGGTACTCCCTGCGGATCCTCCCAATGTGGGGAGATCGACGGACATTGGCGCGCCGGCGCCGTGTATCGCGCATTGGGATGAGCGGCCGGTCGGCCGCTTGCTGGCGTCCACGGCTTCCCCTGCCAATCGTAAGCGAATTCCGGGGGATCGCTCATCCCCTCCCACCAAGGCGTCCCTTCCGGAGTTAGCGCGACGTTCGTGAAGATGGAGTTCCGCGAGAGCGCGATCATCGCATTGGGGTTCGTCTTCACGCTCGTGCCGGGAGCGACGCCGAAGAACCCCGTCTCCGGATTCACCGCCCAGAGGCGGCCATCAGGACCCAATCGCAGCCACGCGATGTCATCGCCGACCGTCCAGACCTTATAGCGGCTCAGGGCCGGTGGGGGGACGAGCATGGCGAGATTCGTCTTCCCGCAGGCGCTCGGGAACGCGCCGGCCAGATACGTCACATTCCCCTCCGGATCCTCGACTCCGATGATCAACATGTGCTCGGCTAACCACCCCTCATCCCGCGCTTCGACACTCGCGATGCGCAGGGAATGGCATTTCTTTCCGAGCAGGGCATTGCCTCCGTATCCCGACCCGATGCTCCAGATGGCGCGTTCCTCCGGGAAATGGCAGATATAGCGACGTTCCGGGCTCAGATCGCCGAGCGAATGCAAGCCGCGAACGAAGTGCTCGGAGTCGCCCAGGTGTTCGAGCGCGATCTTCCCCATGCGCGTCATGATGCGCATGTTCGCGACGACGTATGGGCTGTCGGTCACTTCGACGCCGACTTCGCTGAAGGGGGAGCCCGGTGGCCCCATCAGATACGGGACGACGTACATCGTCCGCCCCTTCATGCACCCGCGGAAGAGCGCGCCCACGCGCTCGCGCGCTTCCTGCGGGGACATCCAGTTGTTCGTCGGCCCCGCATCCTCCGGTTTCGGCGTACAGATGAACGTCAGATGTTCGGTTCGGGCGACATCGGTCGGATGGCTGCGATGCAAATAGCAGTTGGGGTACTTCCGCTCGTTGAGCCGTAAGAGCGTCCCATCGCCGAGCATTTGCTCGAGGAGGGCGTGGTATTCCCTTTCAGACCCATCGCACCAAACGATGCGATCCGGTTGCGTCACGCGCGCGACTTCTTCGATCCACTCGTTCAAAGCTCGACTGCACATATGAGTGCCTCCAAAGTGCGGAAAATCCAGTGAACTCCGGACGTCTCTTCCCAGGAGGAGAGTCCAGAACCTGAAGTACAGTGAGGAACCCACTGAGGCCCTTCTCATCCCCTTTCATGATCTCTGCTCCCATCGCCCGCAGTATGGGGATTATACCTGGCCGGTGGGGCGTTTTTCTACCTTTCGGCTTCCATTTGTCGGAGGCGTTCTCGGAATTCGATGGCCTTGCGAGTGATGGCGCGCGGGCGCGGCCCGTCGGCGGGCTCCACATACCCCTCGCGCTCCATCATGTCAATGATCGAGGCGGCGCGTCCGTAGCCGATGCGCAGACGGCGTTGGAGAACAGACGTAGACGCGCGCCCCATCTCCACGACGATCTTGAGGGCTTCCTCGTAGAGCTCGTCGCGCTTCTCTCCACCGCTTTGCGCGGCGGCGTACTCTTTGTCCGACATCAAGACGGTCTCATCGTACTGCGGCGTACCTTGGGCTTTCAGGAACTCCACCAGGCGCTTGATCTCCGCTTCCTCAAGAAAGGCGCCATGCACGCGCACCAAGCGCGAGGAGCCTGGCGGGAGGAAGAGCATGTCGCCTCGCCCCAGCAGAGCTTCGGCTCCGTTGGCGTCGAGGATCGTGCGCGAATCCACTTTCGAGGAGACGCGGAAGGCGATCCGACACGGGAAGTTCGCCTTGATGAGTCCTGTGATGACGTCTACCGAAGGCCGTTGCGTCGTCAGGACCAAGTGGATGCCGACGGCGCGCGCCATCTGCGCCAAGCGCGTGATCGCCGTCTCGACCTCGCTCGAGGCGATCATCATCAAATCGGCCAGCTCGTCGATGATGATGACGATATACGGGAGCGGATGGATGGGCTCTCCGCTCTCCAACGTGAGCGGCCGATCCGCGAGATCGCGGATCTCGCGATTGAACTGCTCGATGTTGCGCACGCCGAAGCTCGCCAGCAGTTTGTACCGATTCTCCATCTCCGCGACCGCCCATTTCAGGGCATACGCGGCGCGCTTCGGATCGGTGACGATCGGCGCCAGCAGATGAGGGATACCATCGTAGAGTCCCAGCTCCAAGCGCTTCGGGTCGATGAGAATGAACCGCACCTCCTCGGGCGTCGCTTTGAAGAGGATGGAGACGAGGATGCAGTTGACCGTCATGGACTTGCCCGAGCCCGTCGCCCCCGCGATCAGAAGATGCGGCATCTTCGCGAGATCGCTGACGTAGACTCCGCCATCGATGGTCTTGCCCAGAGCGATTGTCAGGCGAGAGCGAGACTCCTGGAATTTCTTCGACTCGATGATCTCGCGCAGCCGGATCAGTTCGCGATGTTTGTTCGGGACCTCAATGCCGATGGTGGACTTGCCAGGAATGCGATCAACGCGAATGGATTCGGCTTCGAGCGCCAGACAGAGGTCTTCCACCAGACTGACGATGCGGCTGTACTTGATCCCCGGATCGGGTTTGAACTCGAAGGTCGTGACGACCGGGCCGGGGCTGATTTGATGCACGTGACCCGTGATGCCAAACTCTTTGAATTTCTCAGCCAGCAGGACAGCGCGTTGCATCAGCTCGTCATGGGCTTGCTCGTGTGGGGGAGGCGGTTCGATGAGCATTTCGACAGTGGGAAGCTGGAATCGCCCACTGGAGCTCGTCGCCGCGGAGCGCTCCGCCGGGCTCGCTTTCTCCACGTGCTTGGCGCTCCGGACTGATGCGGTTGAGAGCATCTCGGCGATCGGATCGGCCGCGACCTGGCGCTCCGGCTCGCCAAGTCCGCGTCGTGCGGTTGGGATCGGCGATGGACTGCGGCGTTCGATGATCTCTTCGACGTCCACCGGTACCGGTGGAACGGAACTGCGCGTTCGCGGTTTCGCTTCGAGATCAGTCTCCGGGACCGAGAGCACAGGTTGCGCCGTTCGTTCCCCTGGCGAAGCCGATCGCTCCGGTGCTCTCGCCGATTCGGTGAACTGGAGCGTATCCCAGGTGACGACCTTCGGCTTCGGTGCGCTCGTGGATTCCGCAGGCGGCGGCATCGGCGCTTCGGGAGCGCGCTCGACCGGCTTTCGGAAGCGAACGGCGGCATGGCGCAAGGCGCGGATCATGGCTTCTCCAACAGCGATGACGGAGAAGTTGCCCGCAGCCATGAGGGCGAGGATCACCACCACGCCGAGCACCAGAGCCGCGCCCGCAGTGTTCAAGACGGCCACAAGCTGTGTCGCCACAATCGTCCCAAGCATTCCTCCGGGACGGACCGTTGGCCACACGACATAGTCTTTGGGAAAGAGCACGCTCAACAATCCCGCCCCTGCCAGCAGAATGCCCATCCAGCCGATGCCCTTCACCAGCGGTGCTCGCAGAGGACGCGATCGAAGTTTCGCCCACGCCCAACTGAACAGCAACGCCGGCATCCCGAAGGCCGCTAATCCGAACACCTGAAGGCAGAAGTCGGCCAGGTATGCTCCGACGCGTCCGACCTTGTTCTGCACGATCGAACGGGAGGTGAGCACGTTCCAGGAGGGATCTTCTGGGTGATAGGAGAGCACGCTCAGCAAGAGGATCACGCCGGTAGCCAGCAGCAGCAGGCCGAGGGCTTCATCCATGCGCGAGCGCGAGGACCTGTTCATCGAGGGGTGAGAGGCGAGCATGTGTGTCCTCTTCAGCCCGTCTTCGTTGGCGCCGGCTCAAGGGCGCCCCGTCGCTTCGCGATCAGATACTGCCGGATGAATTCGTCGATCTCGCCATCCAAGACGGCGTCCACATCGCTCGTCTCATATCGCGTGCGCAAGTCTTTCACCAGCTTGTAGGGGTGCAGGACATAGCTTCGGATTTGCGAGCCGAAGCTGATCTCGCGCTTATTCTGCTCGAACTGCTGCCGTTCGGCCAAGCGCTTCTGTCGTTCGTACTCGTAGAGCTTGGCCCGGAGAATCCGCATGGCCATCTCGCGGTTCTGGTGCTGCGAACGTTGATTCTGACAGGAGACGACGATCCCCGTCGGCAGGTGGGTGATGCGCACGGCCGATTCGGTCTTATTGACATGTTGCCCGCCGGCCCCGGAGGAGCGGAACGTCTCGATGCGCAGATCCTTCTCATCGATCTCGACGACGATGTCTTCGTCCAAGTCGGGGTAGACGGAGACCGAAGCGAAACTCGTCTCGCGGCTATGAGCGATATTGAAGGGCGAAAGGCGCACAAGCCGGTGCACGCCCGATTCGGCACTCAGGTAGCCGTAGGCATATTCTCCCTCGACGCGGAAGGTCGCCGATTTGATCCCCGCTTCCTGGCCCGGTTGCAGATCGAGCAGTTCGGTCTTATAGCCGTGCTTCTCCGCCCAGCGTAAATAGAGGCGCAGGAGCATCTCCGCCCAATCTTGCGCGTCCGTCCCTCCGGCTCCCGCTGTGATCGTGACGATGGCATTGCCCGCATCGTGCTCTCCAGAGAGCAACGCCTTCAGCTCCATCTCCTCGATCGCGGTCGCCAGACGGGAGGTGCGTTCCCGCAGCTCCTGAAGGAACGCCTCGTCTTCCTGAGCCAAGTCGAGGAGGATCTCGATCTCCTCCAGCTCGCGTTCGAGACGCTCGATGGCTTCGATCTCAGATTCTAAGCGGTGTCGGACGCGCAGCGTCTGCCCCGCGCGCGCCGGATCGTTCCAGAAGTCCGGCCGCGCCATCGTCTCCTCGAGTCGGGCCAGCTCCGCTCTCTTCGACTCGATGTCAAAGAAACCTCCTGAGTTCGAGCGCGCGTTCTCTCAGTTCCTCGTGCTTTTGGCGAAACTCTTCGATCATCGGTCCATCACACCACGCCGTTGGTTTGAATCCGACAATAGGGTAGCTTAAAATTGGCCTTTCCGCAACGACTTTGTGCGGATGAGCGAGGGGGCAAGGCCCTCCCTCTCCGCATGTCGGTCCGGAGCGGGAGGAGGGAGGCATGCGTCGAGCGATTTATCCGGGATCGTTCGATCCCATCACCAATGGGCATCTCGATCTGATCGAGCGGGCTGCGCGGCTCTTCGATGAAGTGATCGTCGCCGTGCTCATCAATCCGGCGAAGACGCCTCTCTTCACGGTCGAGGAGCGCGTGGAGATGATCCGCGAGGTCATTCGGTCTCCCCAGGTCCGCGTGGATACGTTCGACGGGTTGCTCGTCGAATATGCACGTAGGGTCGGAGCGCAAGTCATCATTCGAGGGATTCGCGCGATCTCCGATTACGAGTACGAATTCCAGATGGCCCTCATGAATCGGCGGCTTGATCCGACGATCGAGACGATCTTCATGATGCCGGCCGAACCCTACACCTACCTCAGCTCTCGCCTCGTGAAGGAGGTGTGTGCGCTTGGGGGAGACGTCGCGGGCGTTGTTCCGCCGGGCGTCGAACGGCGGATGAGGGAGAAGCTCTTCGGAAAGGCATGATCCGATGGAGACGGGAGGAGAAGAGGATGGGTGATGAACGGGTGATCAAAGGGGGTGAGTTTCCCGCCGCCGAGCGGGTGCGTCTCATGGAAGCGTCGTCCACGATGGCCGTTCTGCAAGCCGCTGAGCGATTGCGCGCTGCGGGACAGCGCGTGCTCGATCTGGGAGCGGGAGAGCCGGATTTCCCAACGCCCGAGCATATTAAGGAGGCGGCCCGCCGCGCCCTGGCGGAGAATTTCACTCGCTATACGCCGGCCGCTGGGATCGCCGAATTGCGCGCCACGATCGCTCGAGTTTTGAACGAGCGCTTCGGTTCGACCTATACCCCCGAGCAGGTCATGGTGACGGCCGGGGGGAAGCAAGCGATCTTCAACGCCATTGTGACCCTCATCGAGACTGGAGATGAAGTTCTGATCCCTGTCCCCTATTGGGTGACGTTCCCGCAGATCGTCACGTTCGCCGGTGGACGAAACGTTTTCCTCTCCACAGAAGCGAACGCGTTCCATCTCACGGCGGAGATGATCGGCGAAGCGTTGACACCGAGGACGAAGCTCCTCATTCTCAACTCGCCAAGTAATCCAACGGGGAGCGTGATCCCACCGACGGAATTCCGGCGCATTGTGGAGCTGGCCGTTGAACGCGGATGCTACGTCCTTTCCGATGAATGCTATCGCGAATTCGTCTATCCCCCGCATATCCCGTTCTCAGCGGCTTCGCTGCCGGAGGCTTTGCGCGAGCGCGTATTGATCGTCGGGTCGTTCTCCAAGACCTACGCGATGACGGGATGGCGCATCGGGTATGCCGTCGGACCGCAGGCCTGGATTCGAGAGATGATCAAAGTCCAGAGCCACTCCACATCGAATCCGACCTCGATCGCCCAGAAGGCCGCATTGGAAGCACTCACGGGGCCTCAGGAATTGGTGGCGCACATGCTTCGGGAGTATCAACGGCGGCGCGACTTCCTGGTCGAAGCGCTCAATGGCGTGCCGGGGATTCGATGCGCGGAGCCCGAAGGAGCTTTCTATGTCTTCCCTGACGTGCGGGGTCTGATGCGTGCGCGTGGTGTTCGGACGTCAAGAGACTTGGAAGTGCGTCTCCTCGAAGAGTGTGGGATCGCTCTCACGGCGGGGGCATCCTTTGGCGCGGAGGGATATGTGCGTATTTCCTACGCCACGTCTTTGGAAGTGCTTCGAGAGGCTGTCACGCGATTGGCCCAATTCGCCCATACGCGGGCGTGAAGATTCGGGTCCTGAGGAATAAGGTTGCCCGCGTGAGGAAGAGCGTATCGGCGCGAAAGGGAACTCGCGCAATGGTGAGTGTGCTCGCTTTCACACAGCCGATGTGATACACTCTCAGACGGATAGGGAGCGGTGAGCGATGGCGTTCACAGTAAGCGATTTCTCGGATTTAATTCGCCTCCTGGCGCAGCACCCGGAGTGGCAGGCTGAATTGCGTCGTTTGATTTTGACGGAAGACCTCTTGAGGCTTCCGGTCATCGTCCAGGAGTTGGCCGAAGCGCAGCGGCAGCTAGCTCAGGCGCAGCGGCGGACGGAGGAACGCCTAGAGGGCTTAGCTGCTGTTGTCGCTCGGTTAGAGGCGGCAGTAGAGCAGTTAAGGACAGCTGTGGAGCAGTTGG
>JAUQQC010000007.1:0-52500 GCA_030550025.1 Acidobacteriota bacterium
CAGCTCTGCGAAATCAAGCGTACCCGCGCCGGAGCGTTTGTCGCCGCCGGTCCAGCCGCCGCCATGCACGTAGAGCAACGCTGGGGTGGGAGTCATCCCCCCACCCCTGCTCCCCTCTCCCTCAGAGAGGAGAGGAGCCGGGGGTGAGGGCGGACGATAGATGTCCATCTTGAGTTCGACCCCATCCATGACACAATACGTGACGTCAGGCTCAGTGGGGCGGAGGGGCTGTTGAGCTGAGCGAGGGTCTACTCCCGGATTGGCCTTCTCCCACGCATGGACCGTGAAGTGAAAGACGTTCACTCTATCAGCTCTCGCTGATGCGAGCGAGCGTTCTAGCGCCTCGCGCAGCACCTCGAACCACGCGTGATCTCCTCCCTGAGCGATGATCTGGCGCTTGCGCGCGAACTCCTCCGGGTCATACATGCCCTCGGGCAAGAAGATGATCTTCCCGGTGGGGTCGTGCGCGGCAAAGGCCGAGAGATCGGTCTCGCTCGGGCCGCCCGCCGGACGCCAGGGATTCACTCCTAAAAGCGATTGGTCGGTCGCTTGCGTCCGCGGATTCTTCCAGTCGCTATTGACTTCGAGTCCGGCGCAAGATGCCGCTTCCAGCAGTCCGGGATAGAGGTTGCCCCCGCTCCAGTAGCGAATGCGATTCTTCACGCCCGCTTGATGAATGAGCCCGATCTCCTGTTGCATCACGGCGCACCAAGTCTCGACGGGAAGCCTCTCCGGGTTCCTTCCGAGATGAGCGTCCTCGTGAAAGTGCAAGCCGATCTCGTGGCCGCGCGCCTCAAGATCGGCGAGAATGGCGTTGCCTCTCTCGGTCGCAACCTGTGTGAACGGCGATTGCGCCTGAACGGTCATGCGGCCGCCGTGGGCTTCGATGATCCTCGCCACGGTGAGAATGTCTTGCACGTGGCGCTCAAAGAGCGGGCCTTGGCGATAATCGGCTCCGCCACCGCCGTAGCCTTGCGCCGTTCGACCCAGCGGCTCGATATGCATCCCGATGCTGAAAAGTAAGACGGGCTCGGCGCGACTCACTCCATGCGTGCCGACAATCGAGGCTCGTATCCCCAATAAGACCGCTGCCGCGAGACAACCGGTCCGCATGAACGTGTTCATAAATGTCCTCCCTCGAAAATCATTTCCCAACCGATGAAAGGTTCCAACGGATCACTCATCAGTTCGCCCTTTTCATCCACTGGTTCGGCATCATGACCAACTCCTCCAAAAATTCGCCTACGGATGAAAGGTTCTCAACGTACATCAGTGGCCACTTTTCATCGGCGGGCGTCCTCTTTCTCCGGTCGCAGCCGCCTCGGAGACTGCCGGCCCAGATCCGAAATTCTGCTCGATGAATCGTTGGAACGCCGCGCCGGTTGGTCGGAGGCTGCCGTCACGATTGATGAGCCCGCGCGCTTTCGGTCCGTCCTGAGCGAACCAGACGGCGAGGGGCAAACCAAGCTCGACGATCTTGCTCATCACGGCCCAGGTCTGCGCGGGATCGTCGGTGAATTGTCCGACCTCATTGGTCAGTACGGGCAGTCCGGTTTGCTCATGAAGATAGGCGACAGCTTCTTCGAGCGCTCCCGGATCGGCGATGTACCAGTGGAAATTCACATAGTCCACTCCCGCTGTTTTGTAGGCCGCGAGCAGTCGTTTCCCCTTCTCCACCTGCTCTCGCGCTCTCGGCGTCTCCAGCATGCGTTGCTCCTCAGGAGTGAAAACTCGCGCCCGGAAATCCTCCGCCCGGGCGTGATCCCCGATCTCTCGATAGTGGTTGTAAACGAGCAAGGCCACGAGCGTGCTGACGAGTCCTCCGTTGGCGCAGACGAGACCCTTTTGATGAGCAACCTCACAGGCGGCCTGAAGCTCCATCCCATACTGCTCGGGCGTGCCGGTATAAAAGAGTGTGGAATTCTCTTCATTCTCGACGACCAACAGGTGGGGACGATACCGATCCAGAACACCGGCGAGAGTCCTTCGATACGCCTGCAGATCGCGTGGCGGCGACGTGGGCGCCAGGCCGCCGTTGTTGCGCACGGTGAGAACGAGCTTCAATCCGGCGTCGAGAATGGCATCGCACGGGACGCAGGTTCCCTTCCAACGGTCGAGAAAGAGCGATTCGGGGCGGAAATAGACAACCCCGAGCTTCCGCGCCAGCTCCATCCGGAAAGAAAGCGGCAGAGGTCCCGTGAGCATAATCCCGAAAGGGTTCTGCTCCCTCACGGTCTCGGCGAGGGCGGCCGCGTTCCGCAGAGGCGGTGATGTCTCTCCGCGCATCGGGCTCCCGATGAGAAACAGAAGCAGGACCCCCGAAACGATCTTCCCTGTCACGGCGTTGCGCTTACTGAAACCTTTCATCGTCACCTCCGAAAACGTCGCTCACGCTTTCCGAGCGTGCCGCGCGCCTGCTGATGCGGCGCACGCACAAAGGCGATGCTAGAGGCAGGCGCGTGTCAGCAGGCTGCAAAGTCCACGCTCTATTTTCTCAAAGACCGCTCAGAATCAACACGGACACGCATCGTCCCAATGCCCATGGCCTGACGTCTTTCGATCAAAGCACCTCGTCGAAATTTGAGACGCGCTCCACCGAGCGTGAGTTTGAAAAATTCCCACGCCTTCTCCATTCGGAAGGGAAGCCGATACGACCTGCACCGCCGCCGATAATGCTCTGTTTGCCGGAGGGTCATCGCTTCACATCCGCGGCGGCGCGACGTTGAAAAGCCTGCGGCGCACTGGTGGAGGGCGCATGTTCAAAGAGCGTTTTCGGGTCAAGAGCGTTGATTCGATCCTCCGCGAGAGCGAGAAGCCGGAGTATTCGCTCAAACGGGCGCTCACGGCTATTGATCTGACGGCGCTGGGCGTGGGGCTATCATCGGCGCGGGAATTTTCGCCCTGACGGGCACAGCGGCTGCCAGCTTGGTGGCAGAGGAGCTCAATATTCGGTCACTCGTTCCATCAATGTGAGGCGGGGATGGGGGACGTGTGCCCCCTCAACGAAGCTTTGCGCATTGTCTCGCACAAACGGCAAAATATCTTCCGAGACGTCACACGACGAGAGCAGCCATGACCTATCTGTCCGAAGACACGATCGTGGCGATCTCGACGCCACCCGGACGCAGCGGCATCGGCATCGTCCGCTTGAGTGGTCCGGCGGCGCGAGAGATCGCCCGTAGGATCTTCCGTCCCAAGGCCGAAGGCGCCGATCTCGCACCACGTCGGGCGACCTTCGGCGAGATTCGCGATCCCGATACGGGAGACCTCGTGGATGAGGCCGTCGTCACCTTCTTCCCGGGGCCGCATAGTTACACGGGAGAAGACGTCGTTGAACTGAGCTGTCACGGAAGCCCCGTTGTGCTGCGACGGGTCTTGGACCTTGCGCTCGAACATGGGGCGCGCGCCGCCGGACCGGGAGAGTTCACCTTGCGCGCTTTCCTCAACGGGCGCATAGACCTCGTTCAAGCCGAAGCGATCCGTGACCTCATCGAGGCGCAAACCGTCACACAAGCTCGCGTCGCTCTGCGACAGATGCAGGGGAGCCTCTCTCGACGCCTGCAGCCAATCCGACAATCGCTCGTGGACGCGATCGTGCAGATGGAGACGGCCGTCGAATTCGTCGAGGAGGATATCCTGACCGAGAGCCGCTCCTCCCTCATCGCACGACTCGATGGCATGATCGCTGAGCTTGAGACGATCGCCGCACAATACCGCACCGGACGCATCGTCCGCGAAGGGATCCACGTCGCCATCGTGGGGAAGCCGAACGTGGGGAAGTCGAGCCTCTTCAATCGGCTCCTAGAACGCGAGCGCGCCATCGTGACCGAGATCCCAGGGACGACGCGTGATATGCTCATCGAGACCGCTTCGATCGAAGGCGTCCCCGTGCATCTCGTAGATACAGCGGGCTTGCGCGAAGCGAGCGATCGGGTGGAGCGCTTGGGGATCGAACGCAGTCGAGAGGCCATCGCCGATGCCGATCTCGTGCTCGTCGTCCTAGATGGCTCGCAGCCGCTCGATGAGGACGATCGCACGGTCCTCGATGCCACCCGCTCAGTGCCGCGCCTCCTTGTGATCAATAAGCACGACCTCCCCGAACGACTCGACCCGGCGGCGATTCAAGCGCTTCAGGAGCCTGCTCCCCTCTGCCGCGTCTCCGCTCTGACGGGTCAAGGCCTGGACGAACTTCGACGACGGATCCTGGAGATCCTCACCGCCGGTAGCGCGTTCCAACCCGAGGATGTTATACTCACCAATGCGCGTCACCATCGGTTGATCCTCGCCGCGCGCGACGCCATCGTTCAGGCGCGCCGCGCGCTGGATGAGGGCTATTCGGAAGAGGTCGCGCTTGTGGGGCTACATGACGCGCTTCGTTGCTTGGGAGAGCTTACGGGCGAGGTGACCATCGAGGACATCTTGAACCAAATCTTCTCGACCTTCTGCATCGGAAAATGAATGCGGTGAACTTCGACGATCGGTTCGATGTGATCGTCGTCGGCGGTGGACACGCCGGCTGCGAAGCGGCTCACGCGGCCGCGCGCATGGGTTGCCGAACGGCTCTGATCACGCTCTCGGCCGAGTTGATCGCTCAAATGTCCTGTAATCCGGCCATCGGCGGCATCGCCAAAGGCCATCTCGTGCGCGAGATCGACGCTCTCGGGGGCCTCATGGGTGTGGTCACCGATCGCATCGGGATCCACTTCCGCGTCCTCAATCGTAGCCGTGGACCCGCCGTCCAATCCCCGCGCGCCCAATGCGACCGCACCGTCTATCGTCGGGAAATGCAGCGGCATCTTCGAGAAACGCCCGGTCTCTCGATCCTCGAGGGCGAAGTCGCCGATCTCATTACCGATGGGCGTGAAGTATACGGCGTTCGTTTGGCCGATGGACGGGCTTTGGCCGCTCGCGCCGTCGTGCTCACGACCGGAACGTTCCTGCGTGGCCTCATCCATATCGGACGATTGACATTTCCAGCCGGGCGCTTGAGCGAAAAACCGTCGCTACAACTGGCCGACACCCTTCGCCGCATCGGCTTCCGCATCGGACGCTTGAAGACGGGAACCCCACCGCGCCTCGATGGCCGAACCATCGACTTCTCCCAAGCCGAACGCCAGCCAAGCGACGATCCCCCGCAACCGTTCTCGTTCACCACGCGCACCATCAAGCAGCCACTCATTGACTGCTTCATCGTTTACACGACTCCGAAATCGCACGAGGTCATTCGCCGAAATCTCCAAAAGTCCGCCCTCTATAGCGGACAAATCCAAGGCATCGGCCCGCGCTATTGCCCGTCCATCGAGGACAAAATCGTCAAATTCCCCGATAAGGAACGGCACCAGATCTTCCTCGAGCCCGAAGGTTACTACACCGACGAGGTCTATCCGAATGGCATCTCCTCCAGCATGCCCGTCGAGGTACAACTGGAATTCGTGCGGACGATCCCCGGACTGGAACGCGCGAAGTTCATCCGCCCGGCTTACGCCATCGAGTATGACTTCGTGGATCCAACCGAACTTCACCCTTGGTTGGAGACCAAGCGCATCCGAGGCCTCTTCCATGCCGGCCAGATCAACGGGACGACTGGATACGAAGAAGCAGCCGCTCAAGGCATTATGGCCGGGATCAATGCCGCCCTACGCGTTCGGGGCGAAGACCCTCTGGTACTTGGCCGTTCCCAAGCTTACATCGGCATCCTCATTGACGATCTAGTGACAAAGGGAGTGGACGAGCCATACCGTATGTTCACATCACGAGCAGAATTACGTCTGCTCCTTCGACATGACAATGCAGATATGCGACTCACCGAAATCGGCTATCACATAGGAATGATAAGCAAAGATCGCTACGCTGAATTTTCAAAGAAACGAGAAAATATAAAAACGATCAAGCACCACTTCTGGAATACGAAGATCAAAGGTGATACTCCGGGCTTTGAACGTTTTCGTGAGGCGACGGGGATTCAACTGAATGAGCCGACGCTTTTGGCGAAGCTCGTCTGTCGTCCTGAAGTTGAAGTCGAGCACGTCGCGATTCTTTTGCCTGAGGCGTTGCGGAAGGGCGTAGATTGGGAGGAGCTTCGGGTTGCGGTGAACGATTTGAAGTATGCGGGGTACATCGAGAGCCAGCAGCAGTTGGCGGAGAAGCTCGAACGGATGGAGACGCGGGTGATCCCCGAGGATTTGGATTTTGGTCAGATCTCGGGGCTCTCACGGGAGATCGTGGAGAAGCTGACGCGGATTCGGCCTCGGACACTTGGACAGGCACGTCGGATTCCGGGCATGACGCCAGCGGCTCTGGCGCTTTTGAATATTCATCTCGAATTACGGTCCCGGTGTGAGCGAGCCCGCGCGTGAACGGGAAGAGTTTTGCGCGCACGTGAGGGCGTGGGCGGAACGGTTTGGCCTCTCCCTTCCGGAAGCACTCTGTCGCAAACTCGGTGAGCACTACGAGCTTCTGCTTCGTTGGAACGAACGAATCAACCTCACGCGGATCATCGAGCCCGAGGAGGCGGCTCGATTTCACTATGTGGAATCGCTATATGTCGGAGAACTTTTGCTCCCTTCGGTTCGACGGATTGCTGATGTGGGATCAGGAGGGGGATTTCCGGGGATCCCCTTAGCCATGGCACGGCCGGACGTTGAAGTGGTCTTGATCGAGAAGGATCGAAAGCGCGCCGTTTTCCTTGCGGAGGCGGTCCGCCGACTCGGTCTTGAGAACGTCGAGGTCGTTCACAAACGGTTTGAGGCCTACGACCGTCGGGACTTCGATGTGCTTCTTTGTCGGGCGCTCGAGCGCATGGTGGAGCGGGTCCCTGAACTTCTGGCTTTCGCCGAAGGATGTCGGCAAGTCCTCCTTCTTGGTGGGAACGATCTGGAGCGGGCCGTTGCCCGTCATGTCGGCTCCGGATGGGTTTGGCGCTCTCTCCCTATCCCCTACGCGCACCAGCGACGGGTGCTCCTTCTTGAGCGGTTGGCCCGTTGAGAAGTTCCACGTGGAACGACGCTCGGTTGGCGTTCCACGTGGAACGGAAAATTCGGCTTTTCAACTTCGCCATTTTGTGCTATCTTCACGCCGACGTGACGATGGGTCGCACGATCGCCATCGCGAACCAAAAGGGAGGCGTGGGCAAGACCACGACGGCCGTCAACCTCTCAGCTGCGCTCGCTGCTTTGGACCGGCGCGTGCTGCTTGTGGATTTCGATCCGCAAGCTAACGCCACCTCAGGGCTCGGACTCCGACGAGGCGCCATTCGGAAATCGGTCTACCACGCCCTCATCTTCGGCGAGCCGATCTCGAGTCTCATCCACCCGACCGAGATCGCCACGCTCTGGCTCGTGCCGTCGGAACGCAATCTCACCGGTGCCGAGGTCGAGCTCGTGGATATGGAACGGCGCGAATACCGCCTCCGCGATGCCCTTGATCCCATCCGAGACCAGTACGACTTCATCTTCATTGACTGCCCGCCCTCGCTCGGACTCCTCACGCTCAACGCGCTGACGGCCGCCGATTCGGTGCTCGTGCCCATCCAGTGCGAATATTACGCTCTGGAAGGCGTCTCCGAGCTGTGGGATACGCTCGTCCGCATCCGGCGACAATTCAACCCCCGCCTTCAGATCGAGGGGTTCCTCCTCACCATGCACGACGAACGGACGAACCTCTCGCATCAGGTCATGGCCGATCTCAGGGATTTCCTTGGCTCGCAGGTCTTTCAGACGGTCATCCCGCGCAACGTGCGCCTGGCCGAAGCTCCGAGTCACGGCAAGCCCATCATCCTCTACGATGATCGCTCCCGTGGAGCGGAGAGCTATCGAACTCTCGCCCTGGAGGTTCTCAACCATGACGCGAAAGGCACTCGGCAGAGGACTTGAAGCGCTCCTTGGTGAGACGACCGCAGCAGAGCAGATCACCGAGCTAGACCTTGATCTCATTGATCCGAACCCACATCAGCCCCGCACGCGCTATGACGAAAATCGCCTGCGCGAATTGGCCGATTCGATTCGCGCTCATGGCCTCGTGCAGCCGATCGTAGTGCGCCGTCGTGGCCTCCGCTACGAGATCATCGCCGGAGAACGCCGATGGCGAGCAGCTCAGTTGGCTGGATTGCTGAAAGTCCCGGCCGTCGTCCGCGATGTGCCCGATGAACAGGTGCTGGAACTCTCGCTCATCGAGAATATTCAACGCGAGGATCTCAATCCCATCGAAGAAGCACAAGCCTATCAACGGCTCATCGAACAACTCGGCCTGACACAGGAAGAGATCGCTCGTCGCGTCGGTCGCGATCGCACCTCGATTGCCAACTCGTTGAGATTGCTCCGCCTTCCCAGCGAAGTCCAAGCCCTGATCCAGGAAAGGAGGATCTCCTTCGGACATGCGAAAGCCCTTCTTGGGCTTTCTTCGGCTGAAGCGCAAAAGCAACTGGCTCAAGAGATCATCGCTCGGGGGCTCTCCGTGCGTGAAACCGAAGCCGCCGTGCGACGCCGGAACGCCGCGCTATCGCACCCCACGCGGAGAGAGCGCGCGCTGTCGGATCCGCATCTTCGTGCGGCCGCCGAACGGCTCAGCCGATACCTGGGAACCAAGGTGCGGATCATCCCAGGAGCGATCGGAGGGAAGATCGAGATCGAATACTACTCGACCGCCGATCTCGAACGCCTCTATACGCTCATCCTTCGGAAAGGAGACGCCGCCGTATGAGATTCCGAAAAGAGCCTGCTGTGGAAGTCCGTGGATTCCTCGATGAAGGGACGGAGGTCATCGGCGATCTGAGGTTCTCTGATGTCCTACATCTGCATGGGCATATCAAGGGAAAGGTGGTCTCCGACGGAGAGCTCGTCGTCGGCGAGAAGGGCATCATCGAGGGAGACGTCGAAGTCGGTATCCTCACTCTCGGTGGAACGCTCATCGGCAACGTCATCGCCAAGAAGAAGGCGCACTTCCTCAATACGGCTCGCATACGAGGTGATGTCTCAACGCCCATCCTTCGCGTAGATGAAGGCGCCGAATGGGAGGGAAGCATCACGACCCTTGCGGAGACGCGGGAGAAGCCCCATGAACACGTAGCCCGCGCTGCCGGAGAGGTCGAAACTGTGCGATAGCAGCTTGACGAGCGGCGTTTTCCCAATTCACAATGGGAGAGATCTGAAAGGGGAGGGAATGCCTATGGAGGAGAAACGCGAGCAGGAAACGATGTCAACTCAAGAGGAGGAGATCACCTATCACGCCGTCGAGAAAGACGGCGAGATCACGGCGATCTGGGTCATGAAAGGGAGAAAGCATCTGCGTACGATTGACCCGAAAAGCGAGGAAGGACGCCGAATCCTTCAAGCCTACCAACCAAGCCCGTGATCCCCACCCTTGGGCGGAAAACGGCTACTCCCGCGCGATCTACATAGACTCTGGCCGAGTGCCGCCATCGCGACGGGCCACCCTTTGAGGTCGGAAAAAATTTTTGGGCGGCCTGTGGATTTTTCTTGCCAAACGGGCAATTTTGTGCTAATCTCTGGCGGGTTTTCAACAAGATAAGTTATTGAGAATAAAGGCACTTATACGTTTAAAGTCGAATTTGAGGCTGAGATTTCTGTGGCTGTGGAAAACTTGTGGAAAAATCGGATTACTCGCGCTTCTTCAATAGGGTCGAGGCGATCGGCTCGGTCCCAAGATTTCCCTCTTGCCAAGCAAAGCTGGAGCGAAAACTTCGAAAAGGAGTAGGGCCTATGTCGCACCGGATCTGGGATGCGCTGCTTTCGGCCATAGAAAAGAGAGTCAATCATCATAGCTTCAGCACCTGGTTCTCGCCTTTGGTCTTCCGCGAAGTGAGGAATGACACAATAACCGTCGAAGCGCCCAACGCGATGTTTCGGGACTGGATCACGGACAATTACATGGACGTGATCGAGGAAGCGCTCGCCGAGCTTCAACTGAAGAATCATACGATCAGATTTTTGGTCAAGGGGGAGGGAGAAGTCCCTGAGTTGGCCCCCAAAGATGACGTCTCGGAGAATCACGTCCGGCTCTCGCTTTTTGAAGGAGAGGAGGACGATCTGGTCGTCCCTCCGGCGACGCGGTTCGTGGATCTAGAACCGGTCGAGCTACCGTTGAATCCTCGATATACGTTCGACACATTCGTCGTCGGCTCCTCGAATCAATTTGCGCATGCGGCAGCTTTAGCTGTAGCCGAAGCGCCCTCGAAGGCTTATAATCCCCTTTATATCTATGGTGGTGTGGGGTTGGGGAAAACGCATCTTATGCATGCCATTGGCCATGCCATTCGGGCCAAGAACAAACACCTGCGCCTCACCTACGTCTCCTCGGAGCGCTTCATGAACGAGCTGATCAACGCTATTCGCTACGATAAGACCCTGGCTTTTCGCGAGCGGTATCGAAACATAGACGTGCTGCTCATTGACGACATTCAGTTTCTCGCCGGAAAGGAACGCACGCAGGAGGAGTTCTTCCACACATTCAATGCGCTCTACGACGCGCAGAAACAAATCGTCATCACCAGCGATTGTCCGCCCCGCGAGATCCCCACGCTTGAAGAACGACTCCATTCCAGATTCGAGTGGGGCTTGATCGCCGATATTCAACCTCCGGATTTGGAGACCAAGGTTGCCATTTTGAAGCGGAAGGCCGAGCAGGAGAAGATCGCTCTCCCGGATAACGTGGCGCTCTTCATCGCGAGCAAAATCAAGTCAAACATCCGCGAGCTGGAAGGCGCCTTGATCCGCTTGATCGCCTATTCCTCGTTGACCGGGCGTCCTATCACCCTCGGGCTCGCTCAGGAAACGCTTCGCGGGCTCGTGGACGAGGAGGAAGAGAAGACGATCACGATCGAATTGATTCAGAAGACGGTGGCCGACTACTTCGGTCTGAGGGTTTCCGATTTGAAGTCGAAGAACAACTCGCGCTCGATCGCTGAGCCTCGACAGATCGCCATGTACCTGTGCAAGCGCCTGACCAAAGCGAGTCTTCCGGAGATCGGGCGGGAATTCGGCGGGAAGCATCATACGACTGTGTTGCACAGCATCAACAAGATCAGCGAGCTGTATGAGCAGCGAGAAGATTTCCACAGGATTATCAACAACCTAATTGATAGATTAAAATAGACTTGCTATGGTTTTCCACAGACCCCACCTGTGGATGGCTTGTGGAAATTTGTGGAAACCCTTTGGAGGGGGCATTCTTCCACTGGCTTCCACAGTTCTTCCACAGCGTTTTCCACAAGCCAGAAATCAAATAAGTGCATTTATTTCATTTGCTTGCTGGAAGTCATCCACATTTCCACAGTGCCTACTACGACTACTGGATCTATCTCTTTTTTTTAAGAATCTTTTTAGGGAGAAGTAGCTATGCACATCCAGCTTGCCAAATCGGAGTTTCAGAAAGAGCTTGGGCTAGTGCAGGCAGTAGTTGAGCGCAAGCATACGATTCCCATTTTGTCCTACCTTCGGCTCGAGGCGCGGGAGGGGAGGCTTTGGGTAGCTGGGACGGATATAGATGTGGGGATGCAGTCGGTGTGCGAAGCGGAGGTTCGGGAGCCTGGGGTGGTGTGTCTTCCGGCTCGAAAGCTTTTCGATCTTGTGCGAGCATTGCCTGAGGGGACGATGGAGCTTGTGGCCGATGGGGAGCGGGTGATGATCCGGAGTGGGCGATCTCGGTTTCGGCTCGCCGGACTCCCGGTTGAGAATTTCCCCGAGATTCCGGCTTTTCCGGAAGGCGGTGCCGCCCGGGCGGCCCGGCAGTGGGCGCTGGGCCTTCGACGGGTGATCTTCGCCACAAGTGAGGAAGAGACGCGATACGTGATGTCTGGAGTGCAGCTGGAGTGGTGGGGTGGTGGGATTCGGTTGGTTGCGACCGATGGGCATCGGTTGGCGCTTTGGGAGACGGCCGAGCCGGCATCTGGTCGTCAGACGCTTCTCGTCCCCAAGAAGACGATGCAGCTTCTGGTTCGGCTGATCGAGGACGAGGAAGGGGAGGTGGAGTTTGCGGCGGATCGGAATCACGTATACTTCCGCACGGTTGGGCGGGAGCTTGTATCCAGGCTCTTGACTGGACAGTTTCCGAACTATGAGTTGGTGATTCCGAAGGAGGTGAAGGCGCGGGCTGTGGTTTCGGCGGAAGGTTTTCATGAGGCGTGTCGTCGGGTGGCGATCTTGGCGGATGAACGGGCTCCGGCCGTGCGGCTCAGTTTCTCACCGGGTGCTCTGGTCCTCACAGCGCGGCCGACGTCCGGGGACGAGGAGGCTGTGGAGGAGATGGAGTGTTCCTACGAAGGGGAGCCGATGGAAGTGGCCTTTAATGCCGGATATCTTTTGGATTTCTTCCGGGTGGTCGAGGGGGATGTGGAGATCGGACTTGTGGACTCACAAAGTCCGGCTCGATTGCGCGCGCTCGAGGATAACGGGCGGTATGTGTACGTTGTAATGCCGATGAGGCTGGGGTGAGTCGAGCATTATGCCCTCGAACGTGACTGTTGGAAGCCACGCGGAGGAACGTTCCTCGGCTCTTCAAGCGAATGTGGATAGAATGGCAAGGCACGAGTACTTCGCAGGGGGCATGGGGAGATGAGCGAACCAATGATCGAGGTCGTCAATCTGACGAAGCAATATGATGGCGTGCTAGCTGTGGATCACATTTCCTTCACTATCGCTCAGGGGGAGATCGTCGGGTACCTCGGCCCGAACGGAGCGGGAAAGAGCACGACGGTGAAGATGCTCACGGGCATCTTGCGTCCGACTGAAGGCTCCATCGCCATTGATGGCCTCGATCTTTTGAAGGATCCGATCGAAGTGAAGCGACGCATCGGGTATGTCCCGGAGACGGGCGGATTGTACGAGAGCCTGACGGCTTATGAATATCTGCACCTTGTCGGGCGCCTCTATCATCTTCCCGAGGAGGTCCTGGACCATCGAGTTGAAGAGTTCTTGAAGCTGTTCGGGCTGCAATCCTTCATGCACGAACGGCTCTCCAGCTATTCCAAGGGGATGAAGCAAAAGGTGCTGATCTCGGCCGCGCTCCTTCACAATCCGAAGGTCCTCTTCCTCGATGAGCCGCTCACGGGGCTGGATGCGCACAGCGCTTTGCTCTTGAAGGAGTTGCTTCGGCGTCTGGCCGCTGAGGGGAAGACGATCTTCTATTGTTCGCACATTTTGGATGTCGTCGAGCGGACGTGCACGCGGGTGATCATCATCCACAAGGGGCGAATCGTCGCCGATGGCACCGTCGAGCAGCTCAAGGAGCTGACGCGTCAGGGGACGCTCGAAGATGTCTTCAAGCAGTTGACCTACAGTTCGGACATTGAAGAGCTGGCACAAGCGTTCGCGCGAAGCATTCTGGGGATGGAGGGATGAGGCACCGGCTTCTCGCCCTGTTGGAACATGGCGCTCGCCGCTTAGGGATTGACCCGCACCAGCATTGGCATCTGCTGCGCGTCTCGCTTCTTTTGGATTTCCGACGCCAGAATGCTCTCTCTTCCGGCCAATCTACGCCTTCGGCTCTACTCACGACATGCCTCGTCTATGGGATCTTCAGTCTGCTCCTTGCGCTCTTCACTTTCCGAGTGCTCGATCTCTTCCATTATTCGCTCATCTTCCTCTCCTACTCGATGCTGATGATCGCCTTCATCGTCCTCTCCGAGTTCGGGGCGACGATCGTCAGCCCGGACGATTACGAGATCCTGGGGCATCGTCCGATCACTTCTCGAACGTATTTCGCGGTGAAGTTGAGCAATCTCCTGTTTTACATCCTGATGATCGGCTCGGCGCTCAACGTCTTCCCGGCGTTCCTCGGAGCATTCTCGGAATCCGCTGAGCGACTTTTCCCCCTCATCTATTTTCCGGTGGCGCTTTTGGCTTGTCTCTTCTCGGCAATGCTCGTCGTGCTCCTGTATGGCGCGTTGTTGCGCGTCATCAACTACGAGAAGTTCAAGGACGCTCTGGTCTACGTTCAGATCGCCTTCTCGTTCCTCGTCCTCTTCGGCTATCAAGTGATCTTGCGGGCGATGCCGTATTGGGAGCAAGAGGCGACTGCCGGAAGTCGTCGCGCGATCCTCATCATGCCGCCGGGGTGGTTCGCGGGATTAGTTCAAGTGGGGCTTGGACACTGGGAGCGCGACTTTGTGCTGTGGGCGGGGTGGAGCATGCTCATGACGGGGTTTCTCGTCGGAGCTGGCCTGCGCAGTTTCTCCTTGGAGTATTCGTTCCATCTGGCGCGATTGCGAGCGGCGACGGCCGAGCGACGGCGCGCGCGTTCCCCTTTCCGCCGGCGGATGGCGCGCGCGCTCGAGCGGCTCTTGGCGAGAAGTCCCGAGGAACGCGCCGCCTTCTACTTCGTCCGACGGATGCTCCGAAGAGATCGCACGCTGAAGCTCCGTCTTTATCCGGCGCTTGGCTTTCCCATCGCCTTCATCGTGCTCGGCATCCTGGAGAAGGGGCTGACCGATCCCTTCCTCCCGAGCAAGCGCTTTCCCTCGGTAGCGTTCTTCATGGTGCTCGTTGGCCCGCTTCTGGTTCTGAATTTCCATGCGCTTTTGCCCTATTCGTCGGAGCATGCGGCGGCGTGGCTCTTTCGCGTGACGCCCGTGCGAGACCTCGTCCGCTTTTTCGCAGGCGTGAAGAAGGCGTTTCTCGTCGCTCTCATTCTACCGCTTTTCCTTCTCATCGGTGCCGCTCTTTCTTGGTTCTGGACGCCGTGGCATGCCTTCCTGCATGCGGCGTTGGGATTTGCGCTCAGCTACATCTTCCTTGGCATCGCGTTTCTGTTTTATCGAGGCGGCTTTCCCTTCTCGCAGGAACCGATGAAGATGACCCAAACGCGACAGATGACGCTCACCTTTCTGTGCCTACCGCTTTTCGGCGCCTTCTTCTTCCTCTTCTACATGCTCTACAAGTATGCGGAGGGGCCATTCCTCGCCTTGGGACTCTTTCTCCTGCTCGGATGGATCCTGAATCGTGCTGCGGATCAGAGAGCGGCCCGCGCGACAAGGGCACAACAGGAGTTGGAAGGAGAGGTTCTGGAGTGGTTCGACGATCTGTCGTGAACGATGGGCCCTCAAGATCGGGCGAAGCGCGTCACTGTAAGGCGCGCATCCCCAGGCATAATATTCTCTTGGCGAGGGCGCACAAGGAGGCCGAGCCTTCACGACAACCGTTTGAGCCGCCGACAGCGCTACGAATCCTGAAAGCGCAGTCCCACTGTCACTTGACTTTCGGGAGCGAAGGAAAATAAGATCACCGAACTCAATGGACGACGCAAGCGCAATTTGAGAAATTGGGGGGGTGAGCCATGAGGAACCGATATGCCTTTGTGCGAGCTATTCGGATCGTTCTTTCGTTGCTGGTGGGGGTAAGCGTCTGGCTCGTCGGTTTTGCGAGCGGACAGACGTCGGAGACGTATAAGAAGCCACCGCCGGAGATCCTGGAAGTCCTTCATGCGCCTGTCACGCCGCAAGTCTCCGTCAGTCCGACGCGCGATTTCCTGATGCTGATCGAAGGCGTGCGGTATCCGCCGATTGCGGACCTGGCGCAGCCGATGTTGCGTCTGGCCGGCCTTCGGATTAATCCGAAGACGAACGGGCCGCATCGCGATCCCTATATCGTCTCGCTCACGATCGTGAAGATCGCCGATGGGACGAGCGTGAAGGTCGCGCTGCCTTCGGGTGCGCGTCCGAGCTTCCCACGGTGGAGTCCGGATGGACGACAGTTCGCCTTCCTGAACACGTTGGAGAACGGGATCGAGCTATGGGTGGGCGAGACGGCGACGGGGCGGATTCGGCGGCTCGTCGAGGCGAAGATCAACGCGGCCTACGGAGAGCCGTTCCAGTGGATGCCTGACGGTCGCACGCTGCTTGTTCAGCTCGTCCCAGAGGGGCGTGGGCGGCCGCCGGAGCCACCTGTTGTTCCTACCGGGCCGAACGTGCAAGAAGGATCGGGGCGCCCCACGCCGGTCCGTACCTATCAGGACCTGCTGCGGACGCCACATGATGAGGCGCTCTTTGAGTACTACGCCAGAGCGCAGCTCGCCCTGGTGGAGAGCGCGGATGGCCGCTTGACGCGTATTGGGACGCCGGACATCTTCCAAACGGTCGAGCCTTCTCCCAACGGTCAATATCTTCTGGTCGCGCGCGTACATCGGCCCTACTCATATCTGGTGCCCCACACGGCATTCCCGAAAGAGGTCGAAGTGTGGGATCGCTCGGGCCGGATGGTCTATAAGCTGGCGAGCCTGCCGCTTCAGGAACACGTGCCAATTGAAGGTGTGCCGACCGGCCCTCGCGAGTACGCTTGGCGGCCGACCGATTCGGCGACGCTCGTATGGGTCGAGGCTCTCGATGAAGGCGATCCGCGCAAGCGCGTCCCGCATCGCGACCGATTGATGATGCTCAAGGCGCCGTTCACCGATTCCCCGATCGAGGTATTGAAGCTCGAACATCGGTTCGCCGGCATCCAGTGGGGGGAGAAGGGGGGATGGGCCTTCGTGCGCGATTACGATCGCAATCGCCGATGGCGGCGCACGTTCCTGATCACCCCCGATGATCCAGCGGCAGCGCCGCGTCTGATCTGGAGCCTCAACGTGCAGGATCGGTACAACGATCCCGGAACGCCCGTCCTTCGTATGCTCCCCAACGGCCAACGCGTGATCCAGCAGGATGGGGACTGGATCTTCCTGATCGGTGCCGGGGCTTCACCCGAAGGCGAACGGCCCTTCCTGGATCGGTTCCACTTGAAGACGTTGGCGACCGAACGCCTCTTCCGATGCGATGAGCGGAGCTATGAGACGGTCATCGCCCTGCTTCGAGATGATGGCACCGAGGTGCTCACGCGTCGAGAAACGCCCACCGATCCACCGAATTACTACGTCCGCACGTTGAATGCCGGACGAGCGCTCGCGCTTCGTGCGCTCACGCACTTCCCGGATCCGACGCCACAGCTTCGAAAGATCAAGCGGCAGCTGGTCACCTATCAGCGCGAGGACGGCGTGCAGCTTTCGTTCACGCTCTATCTGCCGCCCGATTACAAAGAGGGGACGCGCCTGCCGACGGTCGTGTGGGCGTACCCCATCGAGTTCACCGATCCAGCGGTCGCCAGCCAAGTCACCGGTTCGCCTCATCGGTTCTTGACGCTTCAGGGGCCATCGCATCTGTTCTTCGTCTTGGCCGGATACGCCGTGCTGGATAACGTAGCCATGCCGGTGGTCGGCGATCCAGAGACGGTGAACAACACCTTTCTGGATCAGATCGTCATGAACGCGCGCGCGGCCATTCGCAAGGCCGTCGAAATGGGCGTGACCGATCCCGATCGCGTAGGCGTCGCTGGTCACAGCTACGGGGCCTTCATGACGGCGAACCTGCTGGCACATTCGGACCTGTTCCGCGCGGGCATCGCCCGCAGTGGAGCGTACAATCGCACGCTGACGCCCTTCGGCTTCCAGAACGAACGGCGCACGCTGTGGGAAGCGCCCGATCTCTACATCAAGGTCTCGCCGCTCATGTCCGCGCATAAGATCAACGAGCCGTTGCTGCTGATTCACGGTGAGGCGGACAACAATCCAGGGACCTTCCCGATTCAATCCGAGCGCATGTATCATGCCGTTCGCGGCAATGGGGGGACAGTTCGCTTGGTCATGCTCCCGCACGAGTCGCATGGCTATGTGGCTCGCGAATCGGTCGAGCACGTCCTCTTCGAGATGCTGACCTGGTTTGAGAAGTATGTCAAAAACGCGCCACCGCGCGAGCGCGTGAATGCCGATCAGTAAGTGAGGAAGCCCATTGCGCCTGAGCGAACGCGAAGGCGTCGCTTCCTCGCTGGATCGAGCGGGAGGTACGTCTCGCCCCGGATGACGTGTGCTCGGCCGAAGAACAAGTGAAGGTTGCCGACCGAATGAAGCCTGCGGTAGCAGGCGACTGAGCTTAGCCTAGGACGAGCGTAGCGAGCCATAGGACAATGGCCCCGTAATTCCCCCAAGCCCCCGAAGGGGGCGGCCCATCCCATCGCCGAAGACGGGCTGCGGCTGGCCGAGCGCGAACTCGTGCAGGCGCGCCATCGGTACGAAGCCGGCGTGACGACGGGTCTCGAAGTCACCGATGCGCAAACGCGCCTGCAGCGGGCGCGGGAGAACCTGGTTGCCGCTC
Source organism: Acidobacteriota bacterium (assembly GCA_030550025.1). GTDB lineage: Bacteria > Acidobacteriota > Blastocatellia > HR10 > HR10 > HR10. Next base: position 18,131 of record JAUQQC010000007.1, read on the forward strand.
TCTACGCCTACAACCTGGCGCGCCTGGAGCTGGCTCTGGCCATGGGCACCCTCCACCCCTTCCGGCGATGAGACCTGTGCTCTGTCGCCGTCTCCACCGCTAGACGTTGCCGCCGCAACAGGGAAGCGGCATTCAACGGTGGCCTCTGCTTGCCGAAGCGGGAAGGATTTCGCTTCGAGCCTCAAGGAGGAAAATTCGACTTGACGGCACAGGCCCCTTGGCGCATCTTACTATGCCGCAGGAGGTCGAAGCTTCGAGGGGGCTGACCCGCTCGGAACGGAAAGGAGGTGGAGATGGTTTCCCAGGGAAGGTATCGCGTTCCGTCGGTGGCGATCCTCAGTCTGCTGGTCGCGGGCTTGCTTTTGCCCGGTCTCCCGGCACGGGCGGAGACGCTTCTGGTGTGTCCGCAGGGCTGTCCGTTCCGTTCAATTCAGGAAGCCCTCAGTCGGGCCAGTCCCGGCGATACGATCTTCATTCAGGCCGGGACCTACGTGGAGAACTTGGTCATCGCAAAGCAAGGCCTCCTCCTTCGTGGGGAGGACCCGACACGAGTCATTCTTCAGGCCCGAGTGACAGACCAGCCGGTCATATCATTGCGTGCGTCGGAGACGCGCATAAATAACCTGACTCTCGCGGGAGGAGCACGAGGGATTCATGCCGAGTTTGTCCAATCGGGCGAGGTGTACAATTGTCTCATCCGGAGGAACGCAACGGGAGTTTTCATCGGAGCGCGCGCGACCTTGCGTCTTGCCGCGAATCAAATTCGCGAGAATGAAAATGGAGTGGAGGCCCTAAATGCCGATCGTGCGGAGTTGCAGGAGAACGTGATCACTGCTAATTCAGGCTGTGGGGTGAAAGCTGATGATCGCTCTCAATTGCTGGGTTCCAACAACGCCGTCTTCGCCAACGGGCAGAATCTTTGCGGCAGTGTGCAAGGCCGCACGAGCCTTTTGGATCAAACCCCTCCTCCACCGCCACAGAATCTGCGAGTCACGCCGGCAGATTGGACCGATCAAGGACGCTTTGAGATCGCCTGGGAAGATCCCGAAGACCTGGCGGGAATCGCGGGCTACTATTTCAAGCTGGGCAGTGCGCCTACAAGCCCCACCGACGGCACTCGGCGCGACATCGCGCAAAAGCCGCTTGTCCTCGAGAACCCGCCCGAAGGAGAGCAGGCCATCTTTGTGTGGCTCGAAGACGGGATGGGGAACAAGACCCACCTGAATGTCGCTCGCGGCACGCTGCGGTTTGACCGAACGCCGCCTTCGGGCACGTTGCTCATCAATCGGGGAGCGCGGCAGACGACGGAGCTTCAGGTTACCCTCACGCTTCAGGTTCAAGATGCGGCGAGCGGACCGGCCGAGATGCGCTTCTCCAACGATGGACAGACTTGGTCGCCTTGGGAGCCCTTCGCAACGGAGAAGGTCGGTTGGGACCTCTCGCAATTTGGCGGGAATGCGGATCCCGGTCGCAAGACCGTTTCCGCTCAAGTGCGAGATCGAGCGGGTAACGTCGGACAGTTCTCGGCTCACATCGAGTACATTCGACCGCCTGTGGCCCAATTCGTGATCACTCCACAAAACCCGCGTTCCACACAGCGGGTGACCTTCGACGCCTCGGCTTCGTCCAGTCCAAATGGGGCGATCACCCGCTACGGCTGGGACTTTGGCGATGGCTCCACGCAGGAGACGAATCAGCCGACGGTCCAGCACACCTATGCGTCCGAGGGGCGCTACCGGGTTCGGCTAACAGTGACAGATGTTCTTGGCTTGATGGGCTCTGCGGAACGGGAGGTTGTGGTTCAGTCGTACACGCTACGCGTGCCTCAAGATTTCTCTACAGTGGAAGAAGCCGTGGCGGCTGCCCAACCGGGCGATCTCATCGCTATCAGCGGCGGGATCTACAGTGGGAATCTGGTCGTGGATAAATCCGTGACACTACAGGGCACGGGATCTCAAACACTCCTTCAAGGGCAGGACTTAAACCGACCGGTGCTGATTATTCAAGGTAAGGACACGCACGTGCGCATAGAACGGCTGAGGCTTGTGACGCGGCCCGCTGCTTCAGCGAGCGCAGTCCTTGTCCGGAATGGATCCCTCAGAGCGACGGGCGTCTCAATCGGAAATCTCGGTACGGCGTCTGCTCTGGAAGTAGTAGATTCGTCCCATCCCACGATCCTAGATGATGTGAAGATCACGGCGGCTAATGGAGCTGGTCTTGTTTTCTCGGGTTCCTGGAATCTGACGCTTCGCAATGTGGAGATCACGGCTGGGGGATCTGGCTTAACCTTCTCCAGCTCTGGAAACCTGATGCTCACTCGCGTGAATATTGAGTCCGGTGGTGACGGACTCACGTTCTCCTCTGCTGGTTCGCTCACGATGGAAGGGGTGCAAGCTACGGCGGGCAAAACGGCCCTGCGCCTCAGAGGGTCGGCGGAGCTGGCGCTGGACCTAACGGATTCGGCGTTCGCAGGAGGAGAGGTTGGGCTCTCTTTGAGGGGGGCGGTTCGGGTGACGGCCTTTGGGGGAGCGATTCTGGGGGGTCGGATCGGCCTCGATGTGGGGGAAGACGCACGGCTTGTCATGGAAGGTGCGGAAGTCACAAGCGATGGGCTCAATGCGAAAGTCAGCGAGCGGGCGCGCGCGCGGTTGCAACGGATGAAGCTAAGCGGTGGTTTGGCCGGTGTGCTCGTTCGGGATTCGGCGACGCTTATCCTCGATGGAAACACGATCACCGATCATGCCTTTTGGGGGACGTTTCTTCTCCATCCCCCTTGCCTTGTTACGAGCACCCTCACCGGGCATACCGATTGGGTCCGCTCCGTCGCCTTCAGTCCGGATGGGAAGCTTTTGGCCTCGGGCTCCGGGGATAGGACGGTCAAGCTCTGGAATATCGCTATGGGGATTGAGCTTTTGGACGTGGCGCTGGAGCTTTTATCCGGGACGGTTGGGGAATTCACGGGCGTGATCGCCGGGGGCGAGAACGTGATGGAGCGGAACGGGCAGCGCGTGCCCGAGCGGGCGCTTCAAGCCGGTCAGGGCGATGTCTGTCCGGCTGACCTGCTCTTTTTGGTCAAACCAAAGTGAGAATGGCCGAGAGTTGGTCTGACGGGTCGTTGAAGCCGGAAGCGGCTGAGACGGTCACGGCCGCTTGTTCATGCGTTGTGGGGCGGTTGGGGAAGTAGACGGTTATTCCTCTCGCCTCGCATGGCGAAGCGGAAGGCCTTGACAGTGGAGCCGAGCGTGTGAAGAATTTTGATCTTACGATTCGCGCGGCCGATGAAGCTCATGCGTAAGCTTGGTGTGCAAAAGGTAGACGGAGGGGGTAACCGCCGGATGGCCATGTGTTGTTGTCGTCGGACGTGGGATGGCTCTCCGGCGGTGGCGTTCGTGAGCTAGGCCGCGCGACACCGCTTCGGGATTGAGAAGACCCACTGCCGGAGAGATCCGGCAGTGGGTTTTTTTGTGGATGAATGAGCATGCGGCGAGGAGGGCTTCTTGGAAGTACGGGCGAGCAGTCGAACGCGTCGGAGAACCATCCGGCGGTGTGGCGGACATGGGAGCGGCCGACCGATTTATTGTCGCTTGTTGGGCGGACGCCGCTTCTTCGATTGCGGCGAATCGGGAGCGAGTTCCCTGGGGTGGAGATTTACGCCAAAGCGGAGTGGTATAACCCGGGGGGATCGGTGAAGGATCGGGCGGGACTCTGGATCATTCAGGAGGCGGAAGCGACGGGGCGGTTGACGCCGGAGAAGCGCATCCTCGATGCGACCTCGGGCAATACGGGCATCGCCTATGCGTGGATCGCGCGGGTGAAGGGGTATCGGGTGACGCTTGCTGTCCCGGCCAATGTGACGCCCGAGCGAAAGCGCATTTTGAGGGCCTTGGGGGCCGAGTTGATCTTCACCGATCCGCGCGAGGGATCTGATGGAGCGATCCGCATGGCGCGGCGCTTAGCGGCCGAGCATCCCGATCGGTATTTCTACGCCGATCAGTACAACAATCCGGCCAATTGGCGTGCGCACTATGAGACGACGGGCGTGGAGATCTTCGAGCAGACTGCAGGGAGGGTCACGCATTTTGTCGCCGGCTTGGGCACAAGTGGGACGTTTGTGGGGGCTGGGCGTCGCCTGCGCGAGCTGTGCCCGGGGATCACGCTCGTGTCGGTGCAGCCGGACGCGCCGTTTCACGGGATCGAGGGGTTGAAGCATATGCCGACGGCCATTCGACCGGGCATCTATGATGCGACGCTGGCGGACGTGAACCTGGAGGTGACGACTGAGGAAGCGTATGCGATGGTGCGACGCTTGGCCCGTGAGGAAGGGATGCTGGTCGGCGTCTCCTCGGGAGCGGCTTTGGCCGGCGCGCTTCGCATCGCGCGGACGGTCGGTCGGGGCGTCATCGTGACGATCTTCCCCGACAGTGGAGACAAATACCTGAGCGAGCGATTCTGGGAGGAGCTATGATTCGACTCACGATCGAGCAACTGGAGGCGATCAAGCGGCATGGTGAGCGCGCTTATCCCGAAGAGGGGTGCGGTGTGCTGCTGGGACACGTTGACGGCGAGACGAAGATCGTCGAGGAGATTCGTCCGACGCCGAACGCGCGGCGGGATTCGCCGCGCGACCGCTATGCCATTGCGCCGACGGAGTTGCTTCGGCTCGAGCGTGAGGCGCGCGCTCGCGGGCGCGAAGTCCTCGGCTTCTTCCATTCGCACCCGGATGCGGAGGCGCGCCCGTCGTCCTATGACCTAGAACATGCCTGGCCGTGGTATTCCTACCTCATCGTTTCCGTCAAACGGGCGGCTTCCGAGAGCGTGCACTCCTGGGTGCTGCGCGAGGACCGCTCGCGGTTTGAGCAAGAGGAGATTCTCATCGGATGATCTCACGCGGGGACACATTGCGTCCCCGGGGAAAGGAGGGAACGATGTCGGTTAAGGTCTCACTTCCGACGGCCTTACGGCGATACGCTGCCGAGAGCGATACGCTTCAGGTCGAAGGGCGGACCGTGGGTGAAGCGCTCGCCCGTTTGGTCGAGCGGTATCCCGACTTGCAGCGACATCTCTTCACCGAAGAGGGGCGGCTGCGCCACTTCGTCAACGTGTACCTCAACGATGAGGATGTGCGGTATTTGCAAGAGCTGGAGACACCGGTGAAAGAGGGGGATGAGATCACCATCGTGCCTTCGGTCGCCGGGGGGAACGGCCGAGCGCCTTCGCAGCAGAGGCTTTCGACGATCAGCGAGCGCGCCGAAGCCGTGCAGCTCAGCCCGGAGGAGATCCTGCGCTACAGCCGCCATCTCATTATGCCGGAGGTGACGATGGACGGGCAGCGGCGGCTCAAGGCGGCGCGCGTCCTGATTGTAGGGGCTGGGGGATTGGGCTCCCCCCTGACGCTTTATCTGGCCGCCGCCGGCGTCGGGCGCATTGGGATCGTGGATTTCGACGTCGTGGATTTCACGAATCTTCAGCGGCAGGTCCTCTACACGACGCACGATGTCGGTCAGTCCAAGGTGCAGAAGGCCAAGGAGCGGCTCCAGGCGATCAATCCGCACGTTGTGGTCGAGACCTATGAGACGCGGCTCACCTCGGCGAATGCGCTCGAGATCCTCCGCGAATACGATGTGATCGTGGACGGGACGGATAATTTCCCGACGCGCTATCTGGTCAACGATGCGTGCGTGCTGCTGGGCAAGCCGAACGTCTACGGGAGCATCTTTCGCTTCGAGGGGCAAGCTTCGGTCTTCTCTGCCGAGCGAGGGCCGTGCTACCGATGCCTCTATCCGGAGCCACCGCCGCCGGGATTGGTGCCAAGCTGCGCTGAAGGCGGAGTGCTCGGCGTTCTGCCGGGGATCATCGGCGCGATTCAAGCCAATGAGACGATCAAGCTCATCTTGGGGCGAGGGGAGCCGCTCATCGGGCGCCTTCTGCTCTTCGACGCCTGGCGCATGCAGTTCCGCACCCTGAAGGTGCGCAAGGATCCGCAGTGCCCGATCTGCGGCGAGCGTCCAACGATTCGCGAGCTGATCGATTATGAGGAGTTTTGCGGCGTGACGCCCGAGCCAGTGCTCGCCGAGGAGCTGGAGATCACGCCGCGCCAGTTGAAGGAGCGTCTTGATCGCGGCGAGCCGGTCTTCTTGCTGGACGTCCGCGAGCCCCAGGAATGGCAGATCGCGCATCTGCCAGGGGCGACGCTCATCCCGATGAATCGGATTCCGGCGAGCTTGCACGAGCTGCCGACGACCGATGAGATCGTCGTCTATTGCAAGACGGGGGGGCGCAGCGCGCAGGTCCTTCGGTTCCTCTACAATGCGGGCTTCCGGCGGATCAAGAATCTCAAGGGGGGAATTGATCGCTGGGCCGTCGAGGTGGATCCGAGCGTGCCCCGGTATTGAAGCCCCGTCCGAGGCGATACGCTCGAACATCCGCGTCTCGCCGAAGGTAAGCGGGGGAGGTCGGACATGAGCGCCATTGACGAAGTCCTGAAGGCCAACCAGGCCTATGCCGCGCAGTTCGCGTGGGGGGAGCTCCCGATCCCGCCCGCTCGAAAACTGATCGTGCTCGCGTGCATGGACGCCCGGCTGATCGTCTCGCAGGTTCTGGGCTTGAAGCCCGGTGATGCGCATATCCTCCGTAATGCCGGAGGAGTCGTCACCGACGACGTCCTGCGCTCACTGCTCATCTCGCACCATCTGCTGGGGACGCAAGAGCTGATGATCATCGAGCACACGGACTGCGGGATGCTCACCTTTGCGGATGATGAGCTTCTTGAGCGCCTCCGGCAGAAGACGGGGACGGCTGTGGTCGCTCCAGCGCGCTTTTTCGCCTTCCGCGATCTGGAGGCGAACGTGCGGGAGCAGATCGAGAAGGTGCGATCACACCCGTGGATCCCCGAGCATTTCGTCGTGCGAGGCTTCATTTACGACGTGAAGACGGGCCGATTGCACGAGGTCTCCGCCTGAGGGATCGCACGCGCGCATCCCGAATTGACTGGAGGAATACCCGTGGGAGGGGCTCCAGGATGTTGGGGAACCCCTCCACGGGGACGGTCAGAAGGAGAGCTTCAGGCCAAATTGAAGGATACGCGGATCACGCGCGCTGCTAATGGAGCCGAATCCGGCGACGCCCAGCGTCGCGCCCGGCGTGCCCAATTGGGTGTGGTTGAAGGCGTTGAAGAATTCCGCGCGAAACTGTAGGCGCACTTGCTCCGTGAGCGCGAAGTTCTTCATGAGGCTGAGGTCCCAATTGTTAACCCCCGCAGCGCGGATGATGTTGCGCCCCGCAGTCCCGAAGGTCGTCGTCGCTCGTCGGAAGGCGTCGGTGTTGAACCACCGAGCGGCAGTGCGTTGACCCTTGGGCAAGCGGGGATTGGCGATCAAATCCGGGCGCGTCGCTCCACCGGCCGGGAATGGCCCGACCAGCAAGGTGTCCCCGGATTGCACGACGGTGAACGGCAGGCCGCTCCAGAAGGTGGTGATTCCGGAGAGTTGCCAGCCGCCCAGGACGGCGCGCACGGCCGGATGCGCTTCCTTCAAAGCGGGCAATTCCCAGATGTAGCTGATCGTCAGCACGTGCTGCCGTTGGAATGAGGACGGCGCGCGCTCGGCGCGAATGTTGAGTGAATCCTGTGGGGCATCGGAACGGTCCGTGGAGGCATTGGTCATGTTCTTGCCCCAGGTGTAGACTCCGCTGATCTGAAATCCTCGACTCATGCGCTTCTGAATGGACATCTGCAGCGAGTGGTAGCGCGAGATGCCCGTCGTCTGGCGCTCTTGAATGAGCGCGTATCCGAGGTACGGGCGCACCAGGTTGATGACGTTGCCGACCTTGGTCGCTTCCAGAGGTCGTGGCTGGTTGATGTTGATCAGGCGCAGGAGATTGTTGCCGCCTGAGCCCACATAGCCGATCTCGAAGAGCGTCTGGGGGAAGATCTCCCGCTGATAGCTCAGATTCCACTGTTGCATGGTCGGCGCGCGGAACGGAAAGCCCGTCGTGAGCAAGCTGATCGGCAGGATCGTCTCGCGCGTGACGCCGGCTGCCGGATTGCTGAGCAACGCGTTGTCAATGGTCACGCGCGTGTTCGCCTTGGGATTGACGAACCCGTTCTGCAGCACGATCCCCGTCAGCGAGCGATCGTAGTAAATGCCATACCCTCCTCGCAGAACGGACTTCCCGCGCCCGGAAGGATCCCAGGCGAAGCCGAAGCGCGGGCCGATGAGATCGAAATTGTTCTCCTGCACGCGCCGCCCGAAGGGGGAATTCTCCCCAGCGAAGATCATCCCGTTGAAGCGATCCCCGCTCCCCGGAATAATGAAGCCGCGCGAATCCAATCGCACGGCGCGCTCCGGACGATAGAGATCGGGCCGGAACGTCTGCAGGAGATTGTTCTTGTCCACCGGATTGCCGAACATCGAGAAGCGAACGCCGAAGTCGAGCGTCAGGTTCGGGCGCACTTTCCAACTGTCTTGCGCGTAGAACTCGTAGGTGTTGTACCGAAGGTCCAGATTCACGTCCACTTGGTCCTCCGTGTAACTCGATGCGAGACCGAGCAGGAAGTCGGCGAAGGCGTTGCCCGTGAAGCGTCCGTCGAAGGTGAACGAGCCGTCCACAGGATTACCGCCGGAGTTCTCGAACTTCCGCTCCGTCGCGAGGAAGGCGCCGGTTTTGAACGTGTGCTTGCCGGTCGTGTAGGTGAAGTTGTAGGTGAACGAGTGGCTGGGATTTCCATTGCGATACGGTCCGAAGAAGCTGATGCCGGCGAAGCCAGAGATCGAGATGTTCGGCACCAGATCACGATTGCCAGGGAAGATCTCGGGGATTCTCAAGCCCAGAGCGCTGCGCTTACCACGTCCGATGATGTCGCTGATGATTTGGTTGCGGGAGAAGTCATAAGCGAATTCGCTGACGGTTCGTGTCCCGATGACGTGCGTGGCGGCCACCTTGAAGTTGACGGCTGGAGTATCCGTGGCCGTCGTCGCGACGTCCGGCAGCAGGATGTTATTGAACAATCCGCCCGGCTCCACGCGCGAGAAGATGTCGCGGATGTATCGCACCCACACGCGGAAGTTCGGCGTGAACGTATGGTCTACGCGCCAAAGTTCCTGGCGGAAGTTGACCGGCTGCGGCAGCGTGGGACGGTAGAAGCGCGGATCCCCTTCGGCGGCAGCGTTCGGCAATGGGAAGAGCCGCTCGACAATGATCCGGGCGTTCGGATCAATGCGCTCTGCGGGGATGATGTTGCCCGGGAAGGGCTGCCCCGTCTGCGGATCCCGGATGGGCGGGAAGCCCGAGAAATCTCCTCGGCGCATGGCGGCCGTCGGCACGGTCGTGCGCGGCGTGGTGAATTCCCGGATCCGGCGGAACTCCTGCGAGAAGAAGAAGAACGTCTTATCGCGCTGCTTGTTATAGCCGAAGAGCGTGACCGGTCCTCCGATGTTCCATCCGAAATTGTTGTATCGCAGCGGTGGCTTCAAGCTCGTGCGCCCCACAATGGGCGGCGTGAACCGAAACGGCTCGCGCGCCGTGATTACATCATTGCGCAGGAAGTGATAGGCTCCTCCGTGAAACTCCCGTGTCCCCGACTTGGTGATGATATTCACGACGCCTCCGGCATTGCGGCCGAACTCCGCGCTGTAGACATTCGTGAGGATGCGAAACTCCGCCACGGCGTCCACGCTCGGATAGTTGAAGAGCGTCAGGTTCGATCCCGTGTCCACATTGCGCCCGCCGTCCACAAGCCAATTGATGCCGCTGGTGCGGCTCCCGCTGACGGAGATCGAGATCACGCTAAGTCCGCCAAAGCCCACTTGGCTCGGCAGGGCCGAGGAGACGCCCGGCACCAGATACGTCAATTGCACGAAGTTTCGATTGTTCAAGGGCAGCTCGGTCATCTGTCGCCCGGAGACGAGCCCGCTGATGGTGGGACTTTGCTGAACGAGCACTTCTTCCGCCGTGACGGTGACCGTCTCTTGAATTTCGCCCAATTGCAACGTCACATTGATGGCGATGCGATCGTTGACCGAGAGGACGATGTTCTCCCGCACGAAGCGCTTGAATCCCGGGGCCTCGACCGTGATTTGGTATCTCCCGATCGGGAGATACGTCGCCACATAGTTCCCCTCGGCATCTGTACGCACGCTGCGGGAGAGCCCCGTATCCATGTTCTTCACCACGACGTCCACTCCCGGAACGACAGCCCCCGTCGGATCCGTCACGCGGCCGAAGATGGTCGCCGTCAACTCCTGCGCTCCGAGGGTGGCCGTCCAGAGTCCAAAAGTAATAGTAATGAGGATGATGAGGCGAGAGAGAAGTTCTCTCTTCATGGTTCCCTCCTTAGCATCGAGATTCACGCCCATTGCGATTTTAACCGACCTTCCGGGGAAAAGTCGAACGAGGAGATTTTATGGGTTCGATAAAAGCTGCTGATGAGGTGCGCGGCTCATTCTCAATCGCGACAGGTTGCGCTAGGGCCGCCCGCTCGCGGGGTGAGTGGCCTTCAGCGGGATTCGCGGCTACCCCTTCCAAGCGAAGTTCGCACGCGGAATGCGCCCTCACCGTCTGCTTCGGTGGGCTTTCCCACCCGTCGGGGGCGCGTGCGGGGCTCCGGCGGGACCGATTTTGCGCGCTCTCGACGTTCGATGCGTTGGATGGCGAGATTAGCGGCGTTCACCAGAACTGGGTCCTCGGCGCGAAGCAGCGGCTTGAGGTACTCGATGGCCTCCCGCGAACCAATGCGCCCGAGGGCTTCTACGACCGCCTGGCGCGCGCGCAGGCTGCCGCGCTGGAGAAAGGGATAGAGATTTTCCGGTTCGACTTCGAGCAAATAACTGGCGGCTTGCGCGTGATGCCTTCCATCGAGTTCCTGGAAGATCGCCTCCAGGAATTCCCGTCGGCCGAGCCGATACAGGGCGAAGGCGTGTGCGAGTTGCACGCGGCGATCCCGCTCCTGCAACCGCAGGCGCGAGATGCGTTCGACGTACGTCGTGTCGCCGAGCCGCGCCAACCCCTCGGCGGCGAAGCGGCGCCGTTCCGCAAGCGGGTGTTCGAGATTCTGAAGGAAGATTTTCTCCGCAGCACGATCTCCGATACGCGCCAACGCTTCCAAAGCCAGGCGCGCCGTCTCCTCATCGCGCGGGCGCTCGAACACTTCGATGAGCTTCGGCACGGCTTCCGCGATGCGCAGAAGTCCGACGGCGATCAGGGCCGATTTCCGCACATCGGCATTGGAATCGTTGAGGAAGGGGATGAGGTACGGCCCAGCGCGCGGATCGCCGAGCTTCATGAACGTCTTCAGGAGCTCGACCCGAAGGGCACTGTGCCCGACGAACAGTCGTCCGAGTTGCGGAACGACCGTCGTGGCGCGCAACACTCCCAGGGCGCGAATGGCCGCGTGCCGCACGCCGAGATCCCCATCGCTTTGAGCGACGCGCAAAAGGCCTTGAATGATCCGCTCGTCAACGTTCGTCTCCGGCTCCACGATGGTTGCCTCATGAGTGCTCAGGAAGGGATTCAGGACCTGCCAGCCGCGGCGCTCGGCCGTGATGAATTCGATATTCGTCTCGATGTAGAAACTGACCAGGGCGAGGATCGCAGCCAGTCGCACTTCTCGATGAGCATCCGAGAGCGCGGCCAGCAGAGCCGGCACCGTCGTCTCGTCCTTGATGAGGCCGAGCGCGCGCGCGGCCTCCCGACGCACGTCGGCGCGCGCGTCAGTCCGGAGGACGTGCGCCAGTGGCTCGGCGGCCTCGCGCTGTCGGCGCTCGCCGAGTTTTCGCGCAGCCTCCAGGCGCGTCTTCACAATCGGGCTGCGAAGATTAGCGATCAACTCTTCGGTCGTCTGCGCGAGTGCACTCCCGTGAAGGCTCACCAGCAGAAGCAAGATCCCTCTCACGTTCGTCCCTCCCGTTCCTTCACGCACGCGACCCGTTACGGGCGATTCTACTGCGCGCCGAGGAAAAGTCAAGAATCGCCCGGGTGCTTCCAGAGAGCGCATCGGGCCGAGCTCACGCGCCCTTGCCCTCATCGGGCTGGAAGGATTACGCTTTCGGGCGATCGGAGAGGACGCCGATAGCGCGAAGGGTCGCGCGCGAAGAGTGTCAGATGCGCGCCGGGTTTCAAGCCGACCTCGCGCGCGTTCGACTCCTGTCTGTGCGTTGACAAAGGGACCGACAGTGAAGTAAAAACGGCGACTTGAATCGTGCCGATGAGGAGTAGCGAAGGGAGGGGGAAGCGTTGGTGCGCGATATCCTCAAGTATGGTGATCCACGGCTCACGCGACCTTCGGAGCCGGTGACCGAATTCACCGATGAGCTTCGGCAGCTCGTCGCGGATATGTTCGAGACGATGTACGCGGCGCGTGGGGTTGGCCTGGCCGCGCCGCAGATTGGCGTCAATCGTCGGCTCTTCGTCATGGATTGCAGCGGCGGCCGCGATGCCGGGCAGAAGGTCGCGCTCATCAACCCGGAGATCCTCGCGACCGAAGGGGAAGTCGTCGAGGAGGAGGGATGTTTAAGCCTGCCGGGGCTTTATGCGAAGGTCGCGCGCCCCTATCGCGTCCTGGTGCGCGGATTCGATCCCGAGCAGCGGGAGATCACCCTGGAGGTGACGGGTTTGGCCGCGCGCTGCGTGTGCCACGAGGTGGATCATCTCGATGGGCGGCTCTACATCTCCCGCTTGAGCCCGCTCAAGCGCGATCTCCTGGAGCGCAAGATCCGAAAGCTGATCAAGGCTGGAGAGTGGTGAGACGGGCACGGCTCGATCCCCTCTCCCAGCCTGAAGGAGCGACCGGATGCGCATCATCTTCATGGGGACACCGGAAGCCGCGGTGCCGACGCTTCAGCGGCTCCTTGACTCAGAGCATGAGGTCGTCGCCGTCTTCACGCAGCCGGATCGGCCCGTCGGGCGACACCAGGTGCTCACGCCGCCGCCGGTGAAGGAGGTCGCGCAGGCCCGCGGCATCCCCGTCTACCAACCGGAGAAGCTGAAGACGAATGAGGACGTGCGGGCGCTTGTGCGCGCGCTCTCGCCAGAGGTGATCGTCGTCGTCGCGTATGGGAAGATCCTTCCGGGATGGCTGCTCAGCCTCCCGCCGCTCGGATGCGTGAACGTGCATTTTTCGCTCTTGCCGAAGTATCGAGGGGCGGCGCCTGTGCCGTGGGCCATCGCGATGGGAGAGACGATCACCGGCGTGACGACGATGCTCATGGACGAGGGGGTGGATACGGGGCCGATCCTCCTTCAGCGCGCGTGTGCGATCGGTCCCGAGGAGACGGCGCCAGAAGTGACCGCGCGATTGGCGCACATGGGGGCGGAGTTGCTGGTGGAGACGCTCGAAGGACTTCGCGAGGGACGGATCGAGCCCCGACCTCAGGAGGAAGCGCAAGCCTCTTATGCGCCGCTTCTTCGGCGCGAGCACGGGTGGGTGGATTGGACGTTGAACGCCGAGGCGATTCGTAATCGGATCCGTGGATTTCAACCGTGGCCCGGCGCGTGGACGACGCTTCGCGGTTCGCGCTTGATTCTGTGGAAGGCGCAAGCAGAGAGCAGTCGGCTCGGTGAAGAGGCACCGCTTCCGCCAGGGACCGTGAGCGCCATCGAGCGCGACGCGTTCGTCGTCGCCTGCGGCGAAGGCACGCGCTTACGCATCACCGAAGTGCAGCTTGAGGGAAGACGGCGCTTGCCTGCCAGCGAGTTCTTAAAAGGCGCGCGGCTTTCGGTCGGCTTACGGCTCGGTCAGGAAGCCCCACCGGATGACCGCCCATGATCAGCCCGGCGCGGGAGCTGGCGTTTCAGGTCTTGCGACGCGTCATAGCTCAAGGGGGCCGAGCGACCGATCTGCTGGCCTCTTCGCGTGTGGAGCGACTCTCGGAGCGCGATCGGCGTCTGGCCTACGAGCTGGTGCTTGGCGTCTTGCGCTGGCAGCGGTTGCTCGATCACCTCATCGCCCACTACGGCCGACGACAGCCCGAACGACTCGATGAGCCGATTCGCATCGCGTTGCACTTGGGGCTGTACCAACTCCGCTTTCTGGGACGCATCCCGCCCTATGCGGCCGTGAGCGAAGCCGTCGCGTTGGTGAAGCACTACGGCCCGGCGTGGGGAGCGGGGCTAGTCAACGCCATCTTGCGACGAGCGGCCTCGGCGTTGGACGATCGCCCGTGGGAGAAGATCGCTGATCCGATCGAGCGCGCGAGCGTCGAGTGGTCACATCCGGTCTGGCTCGTTCGGAAGTGGGTGGAGGATTTCGGCGTGGAGGAAGCGCTCGCGCTCCTGCGCGCGAACAATCATGCGCCGCCGGTCGCGATTCGCCTCAATCCCTTGGCCGCTCCGGCTGAGGAGATCACGCGCGCACTCGCACGCGAGGGGATTGAGATCGAGCCGTCGCCGTACGTGCCCGGAGCATACCGCGTGCGCTCGGGTTCGCTCTTGCCGCGCCTGGAGGCGTGGCAGCGCGGGTGGATTTACATCCAGGACGAAGCCTCGCAGCTCATCGCCCACCTCGTCGCGCCTCGGCCCGGAATGCGCATTTTGGAATTGTGCGCCGCTCCAGGCGGTAAGACGACGCATCTGGCGGCGCTCATGGAGAATCGCGGGATGATCGTCGCCGGCGATCGGCACCCCTCGCGATTGCGACAGCTCAAGCTGTTGACCGAACGCCTGCGCGTGCAGATCGCCCATCCGGTCGTTTTCGACGGAGGCAGGCCGTTGCCTCTTCTTCCCACCGCCGTGTTCGAGCGCGTGCTACTGGATGCCCCCTGTTCGGGGACGGGAACCTTGCGACGGCATCCGGAGATCAAATGGCGTCTGACGCCGGAGGAGATTCAGCGAATGGCCGAGCACCAAAAGGCCTTGCTCGAAGAGGCCGCGCGGTGGGTCGCACCTGGCGGATGGCTCATCTACGCGACCTGTTCCGTGGAGCGGGAAGAAAACGAGGACGTCATCGACGCGTTCCTCGCCTCGCGGCACGAGTTTCGCCTCGTGGTTCCGTCGGTAGCCGAGCCGTTTCGGACCGAAGCCAGATATATCCGAACGTTCCCCCATCGACATGGGATGGATGGATTCTTCGCCGCCGTGCTGGAGAGAAGTCCCGACGCGGCGGCAGAAAGACCCTCAAGAGCGTGACAAAGCTTGGGCCGTCGCAGCCGCCCCATGGCTGATCGAACCTCCCGCTTGACCTGCGCAAAAACGCCCACGGATGGGAAAAAAGCCCCATGTGACTGTCGACATCGACGAGCGCATTCGCGAACTAAGCCGCTCATTCAGAATCACTTCACGTAGAAGCGTGGTGACGGTACGCGATTTGCAAACTCAACAAAAGGGAGCTCTTGTAGGATGGTCAATAAGGCTGTAAGCGGAAGACTCTCGAGGACGAGCAGAGCGTCAGTCGCTGAAAGGTCCTCCTGCGGCTCCGTCCCTCCACCTGTGGAACAGAAGCGGAGCGGATAGGCTTTGTGACCGGCACAAGATAACGCTCTCTATTAGTGGCGTCTCCAGCGCCGACATCGGGTCGGGAACGTAATGAGGTCCGAAAATGAGCACGAGAGCCATTCCAGGGCTACTTCAAGAGATCCGTCGGTACGGCCGGTTTGATGTCAGCGCCTGTCTGAACTGTGGCAGTTGCACCATCGTGTGCAACCTCTCCACGGATGCTGCGTCCTTTCCGCGCCGACCGATCCGTCGTGCCCTTCTCGGGCTTAAAGATTCCCTGCGGGCGAGCCTGGAGCCCTGGCTCTGTCATGACTGCGGTGATTGCTCGATCACGTGCCCTCGTCAGGCTGAGCCGCGCGAGTCCATGATGACGCTGCGGCGCTATCTCGTCGCCCAGTATGACGTCACCGGCCTTGCTTCCAAAATCCTCGCCTCAACGGCAGGAGAAATCATCGCCCTCTCCGTCGTCGGTCTCTTCGTCTTCGCCCTCGTGCTCTTCTATCACCTCGTCTACAAAGAAATTCCCATGTCGGTCTCGGAGTTCGTGACGACGCCCCTTGGGTTGGAGCACATGTTCCCGACGATCACATACTTCACGATGGTCGTGTTCTTGATCCCGCTCGTTCTCCTGACGCTCAACATCCTGCGCATGCATCGGTGGACGATGCGAAGCATGGAATCCGTGAAAATCCCGTTTCGCCTCTATTTGAGCGAAGCTCGGTCACTGCTTCTTCATGCCGTCTCCCACCAAAACATTCGAAAGTGCCTCCAGGAGATTCACCGGAGACGCTGGACCAAGCACTGGCTGCTCGGGCTGGCCGTGTCGCTCATGCTGGTGATCAAGTTCTTCTTCCTCGATTGGTTCCAGACGGATGAGATCTATCCGCTCTACCATCCTCAACGATGGTTAGGGTATCTCGTCGCGGCCATCTTGATCTACGTTCCGGTGGATATTCTCATCGGTCGGATCAAGAAGCAAGAGGAGATATACAAATTCTCCGAGCCGAGCGATGTGATTCTTCCGGTCATGTTTCTTCTTGTCGCCGTGAGCGGGCTCGCCGTTCACGTCTTCCGCTATCTGGAGTTTGCATTGACCGCGCACCTTCTCTATGCGGTTCATCTGGCGATTGCCGTCCCGCTCGTTCTGATCGAATTGCCTTTCGGCAAGTGGTCGCATGTCGTCTATCGTCCGATGGCGCTTTATTTTCAGGCTGTCAAGGAGCGGGCACTCAAAGAAGTCGAAGCCCAAGTGGAGCGCGAGTTGCCAGAGAGGGCGGTGGCCATAGGAGCATAAACGGTATGAGCAACGGCGGTGAAAGAAGAGAAAAGGTTGGAGCCGCGCTGGTCGTCGGCGGCGGCATCGGCGGGATGCAGGCCGCACTCGATCTGGCCGACGCCGGGATCAAGGTCTATCTCGTCGAGTCGAAGCCGGCCATCGGCGGCGTCATGTCGCAACTGGATAAGACATTTCCCACCAATGACTGTGCGATGTGCACGATGGCTCCGCGCCTGGTGGCCATCGGCCGACACAAGGACATCGAGGTGCTCACGCTCACGGAGGTCGAGCGCATCGAGGGCGAGCCGGGCAATTTCACCGTCACGCTGAGGCGCCGCGCGCGATTCGTAGACGAGAATGTGTGCACCGGCTGTGGTTCCTGCGTGGCCAACTGTCCCGTCCGCTTCATCCCGCAGCCGCTCGATAGCATACCGCCGGTGAAATTGGCCCCCGAAGTGCAGGCACGGGTTGATCAGATTATCGCCGAGCACCGGAATCGTCCGGGTCCGCTCATGCCGATTCTCCAGTCCATCAACGCGGTGTACAACTACTTCCCCGAAGATGTCCTCCGGTATGTTTCTCAACAGCTGGGCATTCCGCTGACCCACATCCTTCGCGTAGCCACCTTCTACAACGCCTTCAGCATCGTCCCACGAGGCAAGTATATCATCAACGTGTGCATGGGGACGACGTGTTATGTCCGGGGAAGCGAAAGGCTCATGGAACGATTTTCCGATACGCTTAAGATCAAACCCGAGGAGACAACTCCGGACATGCTCTTCACCCTGAAGGCGGTTCGCTGTATCGGCTGTTGCGGCCTGGCGCCTGCGGTGATGATCGGCGACACCGTCTATGGCAAGCTCACCGTCAAGGAAATTCCCGGAATCATCAAGAAGTTTCAAGGAGCAAACGGCCATGGCCAAGCTCACACTGGATGAACTCAGAAGAAGACGAGAGCAAGCACGAAAGAGCATCTACCTCCGAGATGGAGAGTTTCGAGGTAAGGTCATCGTGCACATGGGAACCTGTGGTATTGCTGCCGGAGCCAGGGCTATTGTGGCGACCTTCCTGGAAGAGCTGGAGAAAAGTGGAAGGACTGACATCCTGGTGACGACTTCCGGATGCGCGGGACTCTGTTCGAAGGAACCGATGGCCACGGTCGAGATGTTGGACTCGCCGCCGGTGAAGTACGTACTCCTGACGCCCGAGAAGGTCCGAAGGATCTTTGCAGAGCACATCCTCGGCGGCGTGGCCGTGGCCGAATACGCTCTGGGGATTGGCTCAGAGAGAGCAGGGTAAACTATGGCGGCAAGACGAATCGAACTGATGCTTTGCACCGGCACGGGCTGCGTCGCCGGTGGGGCTTTCCGGATCAAGAAGGTCCTGGAGGAAGAGATCGCCCGACACGGCCTGCAGAGTGAAATCTCCATCGTGCCCACTGGCTGCAATGGCTTTTGTGGTCAAGGGCCGCTGCTGGTGGTGATGCCGGAAAAGATCTTTTACGGCTGGCTCAAGACCGAAGACATCCCGTTTCTCGTTCAGGAGCATTTTCTAAAGGGGAGGCCGGTCAAAAAGCTCATGTTCACGCCTCCCGAGAGGAAAGAGCCCATCCCGTTGCTGAGCGATATTCCCTTCTTCAAGAAACAAATGCTGATCGTGCTCCGGAACAAGGGAATTATTGATCCGGAGAAGATTGATGATTACATCGCACGGGACGGTTACGCGGCGCTCGAAAAAGTGCTTACCTCGATGACCCCGGAGGAGGTGATTGAAGAGATCATCAAGTCAGGCCTCAGAGGTCGCGGCGGCGCCGGCTTCCCGACGGGCATCAAATGGAAAGTCTGCCGCAACGAACCAAAAACGCCGAAGTATGTGATCTGCAATTGTGACGAGGGAGATCCCGGGGCTTACATGGATCGCAGCGTGCTCGAATCCGATCCTCACTCAGTGATCGAGGGTCAAACGATTGCCGCCTATGCCATCGGCGCCTCACACGGCTACATCTATGTACGCACGGAATACCCGCTGGCCATCAAGCGGATGCAGAAGGCCATTGAGCAAGCGCGCGAGTACGGCCTGCTCGGCGAGAACATTCTTGGCACCGGTTTTTCCTTTGATCTGGAGATCCGGGAAGGCTCTGGAGCTTTCGTCTGCGGAGAGGAGACCTCGCTCATTCACTCCATTGAAGGAAAAAGTCCCGAGCCCCGCCAGCGTCCCCCTTTCCCTGCCCAGGTGGGGATCTGGGGCTGCCCGACCGTCATCAACAACGTCGAGACCCTGGCCACCGTTCCCGTCATCATCAACCGAGGCGCCGAGTGGTTCTCGAAGATCGGGACCGAGACGAGCAAAGGAACGAAAATCTTCTCATTGGTGGGCAAGATCAACAATACCGGTTTGATCGAAGTGCCCATGGGCATCACCCTGCGCGAAATTATTTATGAAATCGGCGGCGGCATCCCCGGAAATCGCAAATTCAAAGCTGTTCAGACGGGAGGACCGTCGGGCGGATGTATCCCCGCGAGCCTGATTGATCTGCCAATTGATTATGAGAGCCTCACGCAAGCCGGCTCGATGATGGGATCGGGCGGCATGATCGTCATGGATGAAGACACCTGCATGGTGGATGTGGCCAAGTTCTTCATCCAGTTCACCAACGACGAATCCTGCGGCAAGTGCACGACCTGCCGTGATGGAAGTGCTGCGCTGCTGGAGGTGCTGACGCGGATCACCGATGGTGAGGGCCAGGAAGGAGACATCGAATTCTTGGAAGAACTCGCCTGGGCCATCAAGGACGCCTCGATGTGCGGCCTTGGCACGACGCTCCCCAATCCCGTTCTCACGACGATCCGATATTTCCGCGAGGAGTACGAGGCGCACATCCGTGAGAAACGCTGCCCGGCCAAAGTGTGCAAGAACCTGATCGCGTACTGGATCGATCCGCAGTTATGTCAAGCGTGCCTCATCTGCAAGAGAGAGTGCCCCGCCGAAGCGATTTACGGCGAGAAGCACATCGTCCACGTCATTGACCAGAGCAAGTGCACCAAGTGCGGCACTTGCCTGGAGGTCTGTCCGCCGCGGTTCGGTGCGGTGAAGAAACTTTCGGGCGAGCCGGTTCCACCTGTTGAACGGGGAATGAAAGTGGAACGCAAGAAGAAGACCGCTACGCCGCTACAAGAACAATCGTCCGCATGACGGCGGACATGCGGGAGGCCGTCATGACGCTCAGTGAAATCATCGAGGCGCTCGAGGCAAAGGTGCTGCTCAATCCCATCGGGAATGACCTGGCGGTGGACCGGGCCTGCGCCTCGGATCTGATGAGCGACGTGCTGACCTTTGCCACGCCCGGCGCCGTGCTCCTCACGGGACTGACCACCCCGCAAACCGTCTATACGGCGGAAATGGCCGATATTCACGTTATTTGCTACGTCCGAGGGAAAAAGCCTCAGGGTGAAACGCTCCGTCTTGCCGAGGAGAAGGACGTGGTTCTTCTCAGCACCGATCTCCCTATGTACGAGAGCTGCGGACGATTGTATCTGCGAGGTCTCAGGGGCTGCGTGGAAAGATGAAGAAGGACAAGGTCAACCAGGTCTTCCGGGTAGGAAGAACGCAAGAACTGATCTACGAGTTGAAGGTCGAGCAAGCCATGACTCGAACGGTGATTACGGTCGAGCCTGAGAATACGATGGAGGATGTCCGCCGCCTCCTCAAAGAGCACCGCATCTCCGGCATGCCGGTGACCAAAGCCGGAGACCTGGTGGGAATCGTCAGCATCGAGGACCTGATCCGCTCGCTTCGTGAGGGAAATACTCAAGAGCCGGTGAAGCAGCGGATGAGTACGAACGTCGTGACGCTCTATGCCGATGATCCCCTGGTTCACGCGGTGCAGAAATTTGAGCGCTATGGCTACGGGCGATTCCCGGTGATTGACCGGAAGACTCGAAAGCTGGTCGGCATCTTGACAAAAGCGGACATCATCCGATGCCTGCTCCGACGCCTGGAGATCAACTACCACGAGCGGGAGGCTCAGCAAGACAAACCGAGCCATTGGTTCGCAGACCTCCCCTCCGATCGAACGGCCATTGTGCTGCGATATGACATTGAAGGGGGAAATTTCCAGAAGGCGGGGGAGGCCAGCAGCACATTGAAGCGAAATTTGAAAAAGCTCGGGATCCCCTCCGAAGCGACTCGTCGAATCACCATCGCCTCCTATGAAGCCGAGATGAATATAGTCATCTTCACCCCTGGGGGCGAGTTGGTCGCCACCATTGAGCCGGGGAAAGTCACCGTCACGGCCGCTGATCGCGGCCCCGGCATCCCCGATATCGAACTGGCCATGCAGCCGGGATATTCGACCGCACCCGATTGGGTTCGAGAACTCGGCTTCGGAGCAGGCATGGGATTGCCGAACATCAAAAATTGCTCCGATGAGATGAGAATTGATTCAAAGGTCGGAGAGGGAACGACTCTTCAATTCACGGTCTTCACATGACGATGACGCTGAAAAAGATCGTTGATGCGTTGAATCTGGTCGTGAGAACCGGCGAGACCTTGCTCGACCGCCCGGTGAGAGGTGGTTATGCCGGAGACTTGCTGAGCGATGTTCTGGCCCATGCCCGGCCAGGGAGCGTGTGGATTACGCTTCAGACGCATACCAACATCGTGGCGGTCGCGAGCGCAAAAGAGCTATGCGGAATCATCATCGTCAACGGAAGAACGCCGGATGAAGAAACGCTCCGCAAAGCGGAAGAGGAACAGATCCCGATCATGATCAGCTCGCTCTCGACCTACGATGTGGTGTGTCGGTTGTGCGAGCTGGGGGTTAAAAACGATGCGAGAATTTAAGGCCGATCTTCATATTCATACTTGTTTGTCGCCCTGCGCCGAGCTGGAGATGTCGCCGCGCCTCATCGTGAGCGCGGCCAAGCGAAGGGGCCTCGACGTGATCGGCATCTGCGATCATAATTCGGCCGAGAACGTTCCCGCCGTGGCAAAAAATGCCGCCCGTGAAGGCATCGCCGTCATCGGCGGGATGGAAGTGACGTCCAGGGAAGAAGTGCACATCCTCGCCTTATTTGACAAGGATGAGGACCTGTTCTCCCTTCAAGAAATCGTCTATGAGCATCTTCACGGAACGAACGATGAGAAGCTCTACGGAGAACAGGTGATCGTCAACGAGGAGGAAGAGGTCATCGGCTTCAGCAAAAGACTCCTCATCGGATCAACCGAAATCGCTCTGGAGAAGTTAGTGACCATGATCCATGACCTTGGCGGACTGGCCATTGCGGCTCATGTGGATCGAGAAGGATTCGGCATCATCGGTCAGCTTGGATTCATCCCCCAGGGGTTGCCCCTGGATGCCCTGGAACTGGCCGATCCGGCAAACCAGCGGACGATTCCGCAACTCAACCGTCTGCCCTTCATCACATCTTCCGATGCCCACACGCTCGAACGCATCGGCCAGAGGTGCACCACGTTTCTCATGGAGAGCATCAGCCTGGACGAAATAAGGCGATGCCTCTCCGGGGAAGGGGGACGAATGGTGAGGATCTAGCGATGGAAGACCTCTCCTTGCACATCCTGGACATCGTTGAGAACGCTCTCAGGGCCGGGGCGAACAATGTCATCATCCGACTGGTCCAGAACAAGAGAGAGGACTGGCTCATCCTTGAAGTGGCAGACGATGGTGAAGGCATGGATGAAGAGACCTTAAGACGAGCCCTCGACCCCTTCTTCACGACGAAGGCGGGCAAGAGAATTGGTCTTGGTCTGCCCTTCCTGGCGCAAGCCGCCGAAGAGGCCGGTGGGAAACTGCACATCGAAAGTGCGCCGGGAAAGGGCACGAAAGTGACGGCCACGTTCCGACTGAGTCATATTGATCGAAAGCCATTAGGAAATCTCGAGGAAACCGTGCGGTGCTTGAAAGCGACCCATCCCGAAGTCGGCTTTCGTTTCGAACACGTGGAAATTGATTGAGGTGATCGGTCATGATACGGCTGACGATCAACAATCAAGAGGTCGAAGTGCCGGAGGGGACGAATCTCCTCACGGCCATCGAGAGGTGCGGGCTGCGCGTGCCGACGCTCTGCTACCATAAGGCGCTCACGCCCTACGGCGCGTGCCGGCTTTGCGTCGTGGAGGTTCATGCACCGGGCCGAGCGCCGACGGTTCAGGCGTCCTGCTCCTATCCGGCGCTTGAAGGCATCAGCGTTTTCACCGATACGGAACGAGTTAGACGAGCTAGGAAAATCACCGCTGAGCTGCTCCTGGCCCGCTGCCCTGACTCGGAGGTCATTCAACGCATCGCCGCCGAATACGGCGTCCATGAGCCACGCATCAAGAAGAAGTACGACGATTGCGTCTACTGCGGACTCTGCGTGCGCATGTGTCAGGAACGCATGGGGCGAAGCGCCATCGGATTCACCGGTCGGGGTCCGAGGAAGAAACTGGAGCCGCCTTTCGGCAAGCACAACCCGATGTGCTGGACCTGCGGCGCCTGCGATTTCATCTGTCCGGTCGGGAAGAAGGTGAGAAGCCTGACCTCCCCCAACATTCCTATCCCAATTCTCAATCCCTACAACATGGGACTCAACGAACGCCCGGCCGTCTCGATCTACTATCCCCAAGCGATCCCCAACAAGCCGGCCATTGATCCCCAGGGCTGCGTGCACCTGAAGTACAACGCCTGCGGCATCTGCGACGTCGTGTGCGAAGCGAAAGCGATTCGCTACGATCAGAAAGACGAGACGATCCAGCTCAACGTCGGCGCGGTCATCCTCTCGCCGGGCTACGACATCTTCGAGCCGAAGGCAAATAACGACCTCGGCTACGGACGCTATCCAAACGTCATCACCTCGCTGCAATTCGAGCGCATTCTTTCTCCATCAGGGCCGTATGGCGGAATGGTTTTGCGTCCGTCGGACTTGCAGCCGCCCAAACGGATCGCCTTCATTCAATGCGTCGGCTCGCGCGACTACGAGCGCGACTATTGCTCGGCCGTCTGCTGTATGTACGCCACCAAAGAGGCCATCATCGCCAAGGAGCACGCCGGCGAAGACCTTCAGTGCGACATCTTCTTCATGGACATCCGCGCGTTCAGTAAAGGCTTCGAGGCATACTACGAGACGGCCAGGAAGTTGGGCGTCAACTACATCCGCTGCCGCGTGCCGAAGGTCGAAGAGGTGCCGGAGACGAAGAATCTGAGGATCACCTATCTCACCGATGACGATCGGAAGGTGTCGAAGGAATACGACCTCGTCGTTCTCTCGGTCGGTATGCAGCCGCCACGGAGCGTGCGCCAGATCGCCGAGACATTTGGCGTCCGACTGAATCAGTTTGGCTTTTGCGAGACGTCCGTCTTCAGTCCGGTGGAGACAGGACGCGAAGGCATCTACGTGGCCGGTCCCTTCACCGAGCCGAAAGACATCCCGGAGACGGTCTCGCAAGCCTCGGCAGCGGCGGCGAAGGTGATGGCGCTGCTTGGCGAAGCGCGCGGCAGTCTCATCGCTCCGACGGTCTATCCTCCGGAAATTGACGTGCGGGGACAGGAGCCGCGCGTCGGCGTGTTCGTCTGTCACTGTGGGACGAATATCGCCAGCGTCGTGAATGTCCCCGCTGTGGTTGAATATGCTCGAACCCTGCCTGGCGTTGTTTACGCCGAGAATAATCTCTACACTTGCTCCAATGACAGTCTCGAACGCATCAAGCAGAAGATCAAAGAGTACGGGCTCAATCGCGTGGTCGTGGCCTCCTGCACGCCGCGCACGCACGAAGCGCTCTTCCGAAGTGCTGTCCGTGCCGCCGGCCTCAATCCCTACTACTTCGAGATGGCCAACATCCGCGAACACTGCTCCTGGGTGCACAGTCACGAACCGGAGAAAGCGACGGAGAAAGCGAAAGACCTCGTGCGCATGGCCGTGGCGAAGGTGAAGCTCAACGATCCGCTCTATCCGCGTCCGTTGAAGGTGTGTCACGACGCGTTGGTCATCGGCGGCGGTCTGGCGGGTATGACGGCGGCGCTCGCGCTGGCCGATCAGGGCTTCACCGTCCACCTGGTCGAAAAGGAGGCGCAGCTCGGCGGCTACCTACGCCGGATGTATTATCTGCTCAGCGGCGAGGATCCACAAGCGGCATTGAGACGTCTGATCGCCACCGTCACCGCCCATCCGAACATTCGCGTTTACACCAACGCGAAGCTTGTCGAGGTCAAAGGCTCACTCGGCAACTTCGAGTCGAAGATCGCCGTCGGTGGCAACGGCATGACGCAAGAAATTCGACATGGCGTCATCATCGTGGCGACAGGAGCAGAGACGTACAGGCCGACGGAGTTCCTCTATGGTCAAGATGACCGCGTAATGCTCCATCAGGAACTGGAAGAACGGATCGCAGCAAACGGATTCAAGGCGAAATCCGTCGCCTTCATCCAATGCGTGGGCTCGCGGAACAAAGAGCGTCCGTATTGCAGCCGCACCTGCTGCTCGGAGACGATCAAACATGCTCTGAAGCTCAAGGAGCTGGATCCCGACGCACAGGTCTATGTCCTCTATCGGGAGATGCGCACGTACGGCTTCCGCGAAACCTATTACACGAAGGCGCGGAAGCTCGGCGTCGCTTTCATCCGCTACGCCGATGATCGTCCGCCCACCGTCGTTAACCACAATGGAAAACTCTCAGTGATCGTGCGCGATGAGACGCTGGGGGAAACGATCCAGCTTCTCGTTGACCACGTGATCCTGGCGGCCGCCACGATTCCCCGCGATGAGAACAAAGAGCTGGCGCAATTACTCAAGATTCCATTGAGCGAGGACAAATTCTTCCTCGAAGCCCACCGGAAGCTGCGACCGCTCGATTTCGCCACCGACGGGATTTTCCTCTGCGGCAATGCCCACTCCCCGTTAGACATCGAGGAAGTGATCTCGCAAGCCCTCGGAGCGGCCGCGCGAGCAGCTACGATTCTCTCGAAAGACACTATCGAGCTTGAACCGACGATCTCACATGTCGTCACCGAGAACTGCGACGGCTGCGCTTATTGCGTTGATCCCTGTCCGTTCAAGGCGATCACACTCGTCGAATACCAGGTGAACGGCGAGACCAAGAAGCGCGTGGAAGTGAACGAGGCGATCTGTAAGGGTTGCGGCACCTGCATGGCCACCTGCCCGAAGAAGGCAATCTACGTCTGGCACTTCCGACCGGAGCAATTGTTGGCGGAAGTGAGGGCGGCATTGGGGTTGGCGGTATGACGCGATCGCCTGCGGATGGAAAGTGGCCGCTGATATTTCATCCGTGGGCGATCATTCTCGGTGAGAACGAATCATGAGCGAGAAGCAATTTGAACCGCTGATCATCACCTTTTGCTGCTACTGGTGCGCCTACGCCGGAGCGGATTTGGCGGGCACGTCGCGCATCCAGTACCCGCCTAACATCCGCATCATCCGCGTGCAGTGCACCGGCATGATTCATCCCAACTTCGTCATCGAAGCCCTCACCAACGGCGCCGATGGCGTGCTCATCTGCGGCTGCCATCCCGGCGATTGTCATTACCTGGAGGGCAATCTGCGGGCCAAGGCGCGCGCTGAGGCGATCGAGCTGATGCTCGAGGATTTCGGCCTTGAGCCGGAACGCTTTCGCTTGGAGTGGGTCTCGGCTTCCGAAGCGCAGCGTTTTGCTCAGGTGGTCACCGAAATGGTCGAGCAAGTGCGACGCTTGGGGCCGAGCCCCTACCGAATGGCGGTATGAGCCACTCATGACTCAGAAAGGAGGTGACCTATGGCTGTGCGTTTAGCTCAAGAGTGGTTCGCCATCTGCGGCGGATGCGAAGTGACCATCCTCGATGTCGGCGAGCCACTGCTCGATATCTTGCCTCAACTGGAGATCGTTCACATGCCCGTCCTCATGGATCACAAGCTCTACGGTCAAACCGGCGAGGGAACGGAGCCGGAGATCCCTGAGGCGGACGTGGGGATCATCACCGGCGGCATCCGGAACGAGGAGAACCGACGCCTCGCGCAAGAGATGCGCCGAAAATGTAAGACCCTGATTGCGATGGGCTCGTGCGCCTGCTATGGCGGCATACCGGCTCTGGCCAATCTTTCCACTGTGCAAGAACTCTACGAGAAGGTCTATCGAGAGTCAGTCTCAACGGATCCCGATGGCATCCCGAGCGAACAGGTTCCCCCGTTGACCGATCGCGTCTATGCGGTTGATGAAGTCGTCCCCGTGGACATCAAGCTTCCCGGTTGTCCGACGACGCCGGAGCTGTTTGTCGAAGCGCTCGCGGCCCTGCTCGAGGGGAAGCCGCTCTCGCTGCCGAGCAAGAGCGTCTGCGATGAATGTCCGCTCATTCGGGAGAAAAAGGCCGTCTCCACGCTGAAGCGACCGCTCGAGCCGATTGAGTTCAAACCGGGCGAGCCGCTCAACACCGTGCGCTGCATCATGGAGCAGGGGTATCTTTGCCTCGGTCCGGCGACCAGAGCGGGCTGTGGCGGAAAAGAGGGGATCCCGCGCTGCATCCGCGCCTACATGCCGTGTCGAGGTTGCTTCGGCCCGCTCTCGGATACGGCCAATCCTATGGTGGATATGATGGGGGCGCTCGCTTCGATCGGTCTCGATGCCAAACAAATTCCGGATCGAGCGGCCACGTTCAATCGGTTCGTCGGTGCGCATGGGCGCTTGCGGCCCATGCCGAAAGGAGGGAGGCCTGTATGAAGACACTTGTCATTCAACCCGTCTCTCGCATTGAAGGTCACGCGAAGGTCACGATTCAACTGGACGACACCGGCAACGTGGCGGATACGCGCGTGAACGTCATCGAGCTGCGTGGCTTCGAGAAGTTCTGTATCGGAAGGCCTGTCGAAGAGATGCCGCGGATCGTGACGCGTATCTGCGGCGTCTGCCCCTGGTCGCATCATCTGGCCGCGAGCAAAGCGGCCGATGCCGTCTTCGGGGTTGAGCCACCGCCAGCCGGACGGAAGCTCCGCGAACTCTGCAACAGTATCGCCTTCATGGAGGAGCACATTTTGCATTTTTATTTCCTGGCTGGGGCGGATTTCCTGATGGGACCGGATGCGGATCCGGCTGTTCGTAACATCATCGGTATCGTCGAGAAGATGCCTGATGTCGCGCGCCAAGTGGTTCGCGTTCGCCATCTCTGCGCCAAGATGTTGGAGATCATCTCCGGCAAGGCGATTCATCCCGAGGCCTCGGTGCCGGGTGGATTTAGCAGACCGCTCTTGCCTGCCGAACGCGATCAGCTCAGGAAGATGGCCGAGGAGTGCTTGGAGCTGGCCAAATTCTCGATCAAGTTCGCCAAGGAGAACATCTTCCCGCAGTATCTCGATATGGTGAAATCGCTCGGTGTCATCGAGACCGGCTTCCTCGGCACGGTGACTGAGGATGGCGCGCTCAATCTCTATGATGGGAAGCTTCGTTTGATGTCGAAAGACGGCTCGTATGTCGAGTTCCCTTACGAGCGGTACACCGACTACATCGCCGAGCACATCGAGCCGTGGAGCTACCTGAAGTTCCCCTACGATAAGCGGGCGGGAGCCTTCTCGATGGACCTCGAGCATCCGAACGGCATCTATCGGGTGAACACGCTGGCGCGCATGAACGTATGCGATTACATTGATACACCGCTGGCGCAAGCGGAACTTGAAGAATTCCGCAAGACCTTCGGTCGCCCGGCGCAACTGACGCTGCTCTATCACTGGGCGCGATTGATCGAGTTGCTCTATAACGCGGAGAACGTGATTCGCTTGCTCGATGATCCGGAGATCACGAACACGGAGACGCGAAAGAAAGTCGAACCTCGCGCCGCGCGCGGCATCGGTTGCGTGGAAGCGCCTCGCGGGACGTTGATTCACGATTACACGACTGACGACAATGGCATTCTGACCAATGTCAACTTGATCGTCGCCACGACGCACAACAACGCGGCGATGAACATGTCGGTCAAGCAGGCAGCCCGATCGCTCATCCGAGACGGGAAATACGACCAGGGTATCCTCAATCGCGTGGAGATGGCGATTCGCGCTTACGATCCGTGCCTCTCCTGCGCGACGCATAAGTTCGACGGCACGCTGGCGGTGAGGATTGACATCTACGATCACGAGGGCCGGTTGATCGATTCGCTGGCGAACTGATGGCGAAGGTGGTCGCGCCAAGGGGCGCTCCATCCGTGAGCGAAAGACGGCGTATGACCGATAAGGACGATCTGCCGGAGTTTTGCACCAAGCCGGTGCTCGTTCTGGGCTGTGGGAACCGGCTCTTTGGCGACGACGGCTTCGGCAGCGAGGTGGTCGAGCATCTTCAAAAGCACTATCGGCTTCCTGACGATGTGTGCGTGATGGACGTCGGCACGGGCGCGCGCAAGCTGCTCGTCACGCTCTGCCTCAGCCCGGAACGACCACGGCAGATCATTCTCATTGATGCGGTGGATAAGGGACGAACGCCGGGCGAAATCTTCGAGCTGTCGCTCGATGACCTGCCGGCGGAGAAAAGCGATGACTTCTCGCTGCACCAGGTTCCCTCATCGAATTTGGCTAAAGAATTGAAAGCGGCGGGCGTTGACGTTCGCATGATCGTCTGTCAGATCGGTCGCGTGCCGGAGAGCGTCGAGCCGGGACTGTCTGAGCCGGTGGCGCGAGCGGTGCCGCGCGTCGCGGCGGAAATTGCCCGGCTGCTGTCGGCAGCTTCTCAGGAACTGTCCGGTCAGGATGGTTGATGATATTCTTGAGGCGCGAGAGGAACATGTCAGCTCGTTGGGTCTAGCCGGAGAGGAATCAATCATGGTCAAAGAAAAGAAGGTCTACCTGCCGAAGTGGATCGCCTGGATGATCGCCGCGATCATGCTGCCCGTATGGGGATGGCTGACCTACTCGACATTCACCGGTCGGGGGTCGACAGAACCGCTGGGCCTGGGCGAGTGGGTGGTCATCTCCGTCGTCATCCTCGGATCAATCGTCATGGTCTTTCTGATGAGCTACGGAAAGCTGCCGGCCTACATCATCAGGGAAGAGGACGAATAGAAGCGTCATGCACGAGATGTCCATCGCCAGGAACCTTCTGGAGGTGATCGAGCGCTACGCGCCCGCCAACGGCAGCGCGCGCGTGAAGGTCGTGCGCCTGAGAATCGGCGAGTTGGCCGGCGTTGTGCCGGAATCGCTGCGCTTTTGCTTCGAGGTGGCGAGCGAAGGCACTGTCGCGCACGGAGCCGAGCTGGTGATCGAGACGGTGCCTCTCATCGGTCGCTGTCGGACATGCGGCGTTGCCTTTCATGTCGAGGGCTATGTCTTCATCTGTCCGCATTGTGGCAGTCCACGGGTCGAACTCATCTCCGGCGACGAGCTGGATGTAGTAGAGCTGGAGGTGGAGGAAGAGGGATGTCCGTAATTACTATCGAGCGAAAGATTCTGGAGAAGAACGACGAGATCGCCCGGCAGAATCGGGCGCGGCTGACCGAACATGGCGTTCTGGCCCTTAACATGGTCAGCTCGCCCGGCTCCGGCAAAACGAGCCTCATCGAGCGGACGCTCGAACATCTCAACGGGAAATTGCGGGTGGCCGTCATCGAGGGCGATGTCCACACCAGTCTCGATGCCGAGCGCATCGCCCGCTATCGCGTTCCCGTCGTTCAGATCGTCACCCATGGGGGGTGTCATCTCGATGCTCACCTGGTCGCCGAAGCCATGACCAAGCTCGATCTGACGCGCTTGGACGTATTGATCATCGAGAACGTCGGCAACCTCGTCTGCCCGGCCAACTATGATCTGGGTGAGGCGATGAAAGTCGTCATCATCAGCACGACCGAGGGCGAGGACAAGCCGCTCAAATATCCGGCCATGTTCCGCCAGGCCGCCGTGCTGGTGATCAATAAAGTTGACCTATTGCCTTATCTCGACGTCCGGCTCAGGGTCCTCAAGCAGAACGCCCTGTGCATCAACCCATCGCTGACCGTGTTCGAGACCTCTTGCACAACGGGGATGGGCATCACGCGGTGGTGCGATTGGTTGTTGATGACCGTAGCGCGGGGTGTAAAAACCCGCGGCGAGTGACAAGCGGCTGGCGGGATCGCCGGTCGCACGCTCTTTGGCCATGACGACACGACTTCGCGTGATCATTCGTGGCGCGGTGCAAGGTGTTGGCTTCCGCCCCTTCGTCTATCGGCTGGCCACCGAGATGGGTCTCCCTGGATGGGTGTTGAATTCCACGCAGGGGGTCTTCCTTGAAGTCGAAGGAAGCGCGGCTGAACTCGAAACCTTTCTTCTCCGCATCGAACGGGAGAAGCCGCCACGATCGTTCATTCAGAGCCTGGAATATTCGTTCCTCGATCCGGTCGGTTACGCGACGTTTGAGATTCGCCACAGCGACGGATCGGGAGACAAGACGGCTCTCGTGCTTCCTGACATCGCCACCTGCTCGGATTGCGTGCGAGAGATCTTCGATTCGACGAATCGTCGTTATCGGTATCCGTTCACCAACTGCACGAACTGCGGGCCGCGCTTCACGATCATCGAAGCGTTGCCCTACGACCGGCCCAACACGACGATGAAACGATTCGTGATGTGCGACGAATGTCGGACTGAATACGAAGACCCGCGCGACCGGCGGTTTCATGCGCAGCCGAACGCTTGTCCTCGTTGTGGCCCGCATCTGGAGCTGTGGGATGCCGGTGGAAAAGTTCTCGCATCACATCACGACGCGCTCCTTGAGGCCGCCGAGGCGATTCGTCGGGGATGGATCGTGGCCGTTAAGGGGCTCGGCGGGTTTCATCTTCTCGTAGAGGCCCGCAATGAAGAGGCCGTCGTTCGCCTCCGCCAGCGCAAGCATCGCGAGGAAAAACCCTTCGCGTTGATGTATCCGACGCTCGAACTCATCAAAGAGCACTGTGAGGTTTCGGAACTCGAAGAGCGGCTGCTCCTCTCTCCCGAATCACCCATCGTCCTGCTCCGCAGGAAATCCGCCATAAGCCATCCGTCATTAGCCGTCGCTCCGTCCGTCGCTCCCGGCAATCCATATCTCGGCATCATGCTGCCCTATACGCCGCTGCATCATCTGCTCATGGCGGAATTAGGATTTCCTGTTGTGGCGACCAGTGGCAATCTCTCCGACGAGCCGATCTGCACCGATGAACAGGAGGCGCTCCGGCGACTGGCGGGAATTGCCGACCTCTTTCTCGTGCACGATCGGCCCATCGCCCGGCATGTGGATGATTCGGTCGTGCGCGTGGTGATGGGGCGGGAGTTGGTGCTCCGGCGAGCGCGTGGCTATGCGCCCCTGCCGGTCACTACGTGCGGGGTGTTACATCAATCCGTATCGGAGGATGTCGCGTCATCCATTCTCGCCGTCGGGGGCCACTTGAAAAACACCATCGCTGTCTCCGTAGGTCCTCAAGTTTTCGTCAGTCAGCACATCGGAGATCTGGAGACGGCGGAGGCTTTCGAGGCGTTCCAACGCGTGATCGAGAGCTTCCGGAGGCTCTACAGCCTTCGCCTGTCAGCAGTAGCGTGCGATGCCCATCCGGATTACCTCTCGACGCATTATGCCCAGCGCAACGGGCTTCCAGTCCTCTCCGTGCAACATCACTATGCGCACGTGCTCGCGTGCATGGCCGAAAACGAGCTGAAGCCGCCGGTGCTCGGCGTGGCCTGGGACGGAACGGGCTACGGATTGGACGGAACGATCTGGGGCGGCGAATTCCTGCAAGTCATAGAGCGCTCGTTTCGTCGGGTCGGTCACCTCCGAACCTTTCGGCTGCCCGGCGGAGAGAAGGCCATCAAGGAGCCACGACGAACGGCCATTGGATTACTCTATGAGATCTTCGGCGAGGACGTCTTCGCCTTGACAGAACTCGCGCCGGTGAAAGCGCTCTCTCCAGAAGAGCGCACGATCTTGCGGACAATGCTCAGGAGGAAGATCAACGCGCCGGTGACATCGAGCGTGGGACGGCTCTTCGACGCGGTGGCGGCTCTGGTGGGCGTGCGTCAGGTGGTGAGATTTGAGGGCCAGGCGGCGATGGAGCTGGAGTTCGCGCTGGACGGCGTTCAGACGGAAGAAGCATACCCATTGCGGATTGATGAACCTTCGCCCTCCGAAATCGTGGTTGACTATGAACCGATGATCCGAAGCATCTTGGGCGATCTGAGCGCGGGCCGCTCGCTTGGCGTGATCTCGGCGAAGTTCCACAACGCGCTCGTCGAAGCCATCGTCACCGTGGCGCACCGCATTGGCGAGGAGCGCATCGTCCTGACTGGTGGTTGCTTTCAAAATACGTACTTGACCGAGCGGGCCGTCCGCCGCCTGCAGCGCGAGGGCTTTCGTCCCTACTGGCATCAACGTATTCCGCCGAACGACGGTGGCATCGCGCTCGGCCAAGTGGTGGCGGCGGCTCGCGAGCGAGGGAGCAACACGATATGTGCTTAGGCGTTCCCGGAAAGATCATCAGCATCAGCGGCGATGATCCCCTCACGCGCATGGGCAAAGTGAGCTTCGGCGGTATCCTCAAGGAGGTTTGCCTCGCGTATGTCCCTGACGCTCAGGTCGGCGATTACGTCATCGTGCACGTCGGGTTCGCCATCAGCCGATTGGACGAACAGCAAGCCCAGCAGGTGTTCGAGTACCTGCGGCAGATCGACGAACTGAGGGGACTGGAGGAGGGGACGACATGAGGTTCATCGACGAATATCGCGACGCTGAAGCAGCCGAGCGGTATGCGCGCGCCATCGCCCGGATCACGACGCGACCGTGGACGATCATGGAAGTTTGTGGTGGGCAGACGCACGCCATTGTGAAGTTCGGCGTGGACGAACTGCTGCCGGACAAAATCACGCTCGTTCACGGTCCCGGTTGTCCCGTGTGCGTCACGCCGCTCGAACTGATTGATAAGGCGATCGCTCTGGCCTCGCGGCCCGATGTGATCTTTTGTTCGTTTGGGGATATGCTGCGCGTGCCGGGAACGGAGAAGGATTTGCTCACCGTCAAGGCCAACGGCGGAGATGTGCGTATTGTCTATTCCCCGCTCGACGCTTTGAAGATCGCCGAGGAGAATCTGACCAAACAGGTTGTCTTTTTCGCCGTGGGATTTGAGACGACGGCGCCGGCCAATGCGATGGCCGTCTATCAGGCGGCCGAGCGAGGGATCCGCAATTTTTCCCTGCTGGTCGCCCATGTGCTCGTCCCCCCGGCGATGGAGGCGATTCTCTCCTCGCCCAACAATCGCGTGCAAGGGTTTCTGGCAGCCGGGCATGTCTGCACGGTGATGGGCTACACCGAGTACGAGCCCATTGCTCGCAAGTACCATGTTCCTATTGTGGTCACCGGATTTGAGCCGTTGGACATCTTGCAGGGCGTGTACATGTGCGTCAAGCAGTTGGAGGAGGGACGGGCGGAAGTCGAGAACCAATACGCACGATCGGTGCGGCGCGAAGGAAACCTCCTGGCGCAGCAGCTCATCCGCGAGGTCTTCCGTATTGTGCCCCGTAAGTGGCGGGGCATCGGTGAGATTCCTCGAAGCGGTTTGGGGCTCGCGGAGAAATACGCGGAATTCGATGCTGAGGTGCGATTTGGTCTGGCTGATCGGACGGTCGAGGAATCGTCCGAGTGTATGAGCGGGCTCGTGCTGCAAGGGGTTATGAAGCCCCACGAATGTCCGGCGTTCGGAACTCAATGTACTCCGGAG
>JAUQQC010000007.1:57500-159197 GCA_030550025.1 Acidobacteriota bacterium
CAGAGGCCCTCGGGCCTCTGGGTGGCCTGACCGCGTGCCTTTTGCTTAATGAGCCGGCTAGTTCGTGTGTGTGGCAAGGCTAAGCCGAAAAGGCGGAGCCGTAGCGAAAGCGAGTCCGAACAGGGCGACTTAGTCGCACACACGAGACGCGAAGCGGGATGATCTACCCCTGGCCAGGGTGAAGCCGCGGTAACACGCGGTGGAGGCCCGAACCGGTGTTCGTTGAAAAGGGCTCGGATGAGCTGGGGGTAGGGGTGAAAGGCCAATCAAATTCCGTGATAGCTCGTTCTCCCCGAAATAGCTGTAGGGCTAGCCTCGGGTGAATACCACGGGTGGTAGAGCACTGGATGGGCTAGGGGGCTTACCCGCCTACCAAACCCAACCAAACTCCGAATGCCCGTGAGTCATGCCCGGGAGTCAGACTGCGGGGGCTAAGCTCCGTGGTCGAGAGGGGAACAGCCCAGACCGTCGGCTAAGGTCCCTCAGTGCCGCCTAAGTGGGAAAGGATGTGGAGTCGCGATGACAGCCAGGAGGTTAGCTTAGAAGCAGCTATCCTTTAAAGAGTGCGTAACAGCTCACTGGTCGAGGCGACTCTGCGCCGACAATCCAACGGGGCTCAAGGCGGCCACCGAAGCCACGGAATCGAGGCGGGCTGCGGCTCGTCCTCGGTTGGTAGGGGAGCATTCCGGTTGCCGGTGAAGCCGCACCGTGAAGGCGGATGGAGGCCCCGGAAGAGACTCTGCCGGCATAAGTAGCGATAACGCGGGTGAGAACCCCGCGCGCCGAAAGCCTAAGGTTTCCTCTGTGAAGTCAGTCTGCAGAGGGTTAGCCGGTGCCTAAGGCGAGGCCGAAAGGCGTAGCCGAAGGGAAGCAGGTGAATATTCCTGCGCCACCTTCCGTGCGCTAGGAGCCTGGGGGGACGCCGAAGGATAGGCCGGTCGGGTGATGGACGTCCCGATTCAACCCGGTAGGTGGAGGGGGTAGGCAAATCCGCTCCCTCGTGAACACCGAGAGGGGAGAACGACCCCGTTAGGGGGAAAGCGGCCGAGTCCATGCGGCCAGGAAAAGCCTCGGTGGCGAGCGCGGAAGGTGACCGTACCGCAAACCGACACAGGTAGGCGAGGAGAATATCCACAGGCGCATGTGTGATGGCTCGGCAAGGAACTAGGCAAATTGGCCCCGTAACTTCGGGAGAAGGGGTGCCCACGCTAGGTGTAGGAGCGCTGCCTCCGAAGCCGAGGTGGGTCGCAGTGAAGAGCGCCACGCGACTGTTTACTAAAAACACAGGTCTCCGCAAACTCGTGAAGAGGATGTATGGGGGCTGACGCCTGCCCAATGCCGGAAGGTTAAAGGGAGGGGTTAGCCCGGACTTGCTCCGGGCGAAGCTCCGAACCGAAGCCCCGGTGAATGGCGGCCGTAACTATAACGGTCCTAAGGTAGCGAAATTCCTTGTCGGGTAAGTTCCGACCTGCATGAATGGCGTAACGACGTGGCGACTGTCTTGCCGAGCTGCACAGCGAACTTGTGGTCCCGGTGAAGACGCCGGGTGCCCGCACCAAGACGGAAAGACCCCGTGGACCTTAACTGCAACCTGTCACTGAATCTGGGTTTGGTCTGCGCAGGATAGGTGGGAGGCTAGGAACCTGTCCTTTCGGGGGCAGGGGAGCCGCCGGTGAGATACCACCCTGATCAAATTCGGGTTCTAACCTGCCACCCTGAATCGGGTGGAGGGACAGTGATAGGGGGGTAGTTTAACTGGGGCGGTTGCCTCCTAAACGGTAACGGAGGCGCCCAAAGGTCGGCTCAAGGCGTTTGGAAATCGCCTGTAGAGTGTAAGGGCATAAGCCGGCCTGACTGCGAGACACACACGTCGAGCAGAGGCGAAAGCCGGGCCTAGTGATCCGGTGGTCCCGTGTGGAAGGGCCATCGCTCAACGGATAAAAGGTACCCCGGGGATAACAGGCTGATCGGGGCCAAGAGTTCACATCGACGCCCCGGTTTGGCACCTCGATGTCGGCTCATCGCATCCTGGGGCTGAAGAAGGTCCCAAGGGTTGGTCTGTTCGCCCATTAAAGCGGTACGTGAGCTGGGTTTAGAACGTCGCGAGACAGTTCGGTCCCTATCTGGTGTGGGCGCAGGAGACTTGAGGGAATCTGGCCTCAGTACGAGAGGACCAGGCTGGACCAGCCTCTGGTGTACCGGTTGTCACGCCCGTGGCAGCGCCGGGTAGCTAGGCTGGGCAGGGATAACCGCTGAAGGCATCTAAGCGGGAAGCCCGACCCAAGATAAGGTCTCCCTGAAGGGCCCTGGTAGACGACCAGGTTGATAGGCCGGAGGTGTAAGCGCCGCAAGGCGTTGAGCTGACCGGTACTAATCGCCCGTTCGGCTTGACCACAAGATGCGCTGGAGAGCAAACGAGAGCGCGTCCGTGGACGCGAATGTGTGGCGTGTGCTGGGCTCTCCTTCAATTGGGAATCGTTCGAAGTTTTTCCCTGGTGGCCATACCGGCGGGGAAACACCCGTTCCCATCCCGAACACGGCCGTTAAGCCCGCCAGGGCCGATGATACTGCGCTGGCAACGGCGTGGGAAAGTAGGTCGCTGCCAGGGAAGCGCTTTCAAGAGCCGCCGAATGGACGTCCATTTGGCGGCTCTTTTTGTTTGTGCACCCTTATGAGCGAGGATTCCACCATCGTCGCTCGACGCGCTGCCGCGCTGCTCACGGAAGCGGCCGGGGCCAGTCGTCAGCACGATCACGCGCGCGCGCTCGAGCTATTGCAGCAGGCCGCGCGCCTCTATCGCAACCTGGCGCAACAGTCCACCTCGACCGATCAGCGCGTGAAAGCCTCCCGGGGTCTCGGAGCAACGCTCTATCAACTTGCCATCGAAGCCCTGTATGTAGCTCGTCCTGCCGATGCCCTTGAAGCCACTCAAGAAGGATATGCCCTCATCGCGCAATATGGTCTGCAGCCTGCGCGGCAATTGGCCAAGCTCAATGCCCTGCGCGCCTTGGCGCTCCTTGATCTGCGTCGTCCCTTGGAATCGCTACAGGCCGTAGAAGCAGCCTTCGAGGACTTGCTCAAGGAGAAGGACCCATTCGTGCGCGCGGAGATGGCTGTCCGCTTCACCTGGCTGAAGGGGACGATTCTCTCGGCTCTCGGCCGGCATGAGGAGGCATTGGAGCATTTGGATCGCGCCTACATTCACTTTCAGAATCACGGGCAGTACAACTTCTGGCATTTTGTCAGCATGGCCGAGGCGCTTGTGGCCGTCGGGCGGCACGAAGACGCGCTGGCGTTCTATCGGGTTGGTGCAGACTATTTGCGGACAAGTGGCGCTTTCATCCCGTTTTCGGTGTTTCGTGTGGAGATGCTGGTTTCAGTGTGAATGGGTCGCAGCGCCCTCATCGGCCGATGGGTTCGCGGTGTTCCCGCTTGGGACGCGGCCGGCGTCGCCCCTGGCGATTGCGTTCCATCCACTCGTAGAGGAGGGGGAGGACAAAGAGCGTTAGCATCGTGGAGCTGATCAATCCGCCGATGACCACTGTGGCCAAGGGGCGCTGCACCTCCGCGCCGGGGGCTGTAGAGGTCGCCATGGGGACGAAGCCCAAGCTGGCGACGAGCGCCGTCATCAAAACTGGGCGTAAGCGCATCGTCGCGCCGTCTACAACTGCCTGTCGCAGCGAGGCACCCTGCTCGCGCAGTCGGTTGATGGCGCTCACCATGACCAATCCGTTCAAGACGGCGATGCCGAACAGAGCGATGAAGCCGACGGCGGCCGAGAGACTTATGTTCAAGCCGCGCAACCAGAGCGCGGCGACGCCACCGACCAGTGCGAAGGGAAGGTTGACCATGATCAAGAGGGCGCGCGGCAGGTCATCGAGAGACGCAAACAGGAGCAGGAAGATGAGGAAGATTACCAGCGGGACGACCACGCGAAGCCGCCGCATGGCGCGCTGTTGATTCTCGAATTGTCCACCCCACGCGATGTAGTAGCCTGTGGGGAGGCGCAGCTCACGCTGAAGGCGCTCTTGGGCGTCCTCGACGAATCCTCCCAAGTCGCGGCCGCGCACGTTGGCCTGGATCACGATGCGGCGCGTCGCATTCTCGCGATTGATGACTTCGGGGCCTTCGGTCGTTGTGATCCGAGCCAATCGGGCGAGTGGCACGCGTTCTCCCGCAGGCGCTTGAAGAAGGAGCTGACCGATCGTCTGTGGATCCCGACGATGGGCCTCGGGCAAACGCACGAGGACATCCACGCGCGGTGCGCTGAAGCTCGAGTCCCTTTCGGCCGAAGAGTTCCCCGAGCCCTCGCGCGAAGCGGCCTCAGCGATGATCTGTGTGGCGACTTTCCCCCCAATGGCGGTCTCCACAAGATGCGCGATCTCGTCCACCGAGATACCGAAACGCGCCATCTCCGTTCGGTCCAGCTCCAGGCGCAACTCGCGCGCGCCGAGCATCGGTTCGACCTGAACGTCGGCAGCTCCCGGAATGCGTTCCAGAAGGCGTCGGATCGTCTCGGCCAGCTCCAGCAGTGTCTCTGGATCCCGGCCGAAGAGCTTCACGGCGACATCGGAGCGGACGCCGGAGACGACCTCGTCCAAGCGCATCGCCAGTGGCTGCGTGAAGTTGTAGGTGACGCCTGGAATCTCGCGCAATCGCCGATCCATGGCTTCGATCAACTGCTCGCGCGTCCGTGCCGTGCGCCACGCTTGGCGCGGCTTCAGCAGCACGTAGATATCGCCCTGATACATCCCCATGGCTTCGGTCGCCAGATCAGGACGTCCGATCTTGGTCACGACCGTCTCGACTTCGGGGAATTCCAGAAGGAGTCGTTCGATGCGGCCAGCGACCTCCACCGATTCGCTCAAAGAGATCGAAGGCAAGCGGCGCGTCTCGATGAGCAAGGCGCCTTCGTCCAACTCAGGCATGAACTCCGTCCCCAGTTGCGAGAGCACCAGAAGCGCCAATGCGACCAACAGGGCGGCCGCGCCGACAGTCAGCGGGCGGTATCGCAGCGCTTGCCGCAACGCGCGCCGATATGCCTGCTGCATGCGCTCGAAGAGCCGGTCGCGCCCGGGCGCCCTCATTCGGGCTCCGAGCACGCTGCCAAGCGCCGGAACGAACGTGAGCGCCAGAATTAGCGAGGCGAAGATGGCGAGGCTGACCGTCAGCGCCATCGGCCGAAACATACGCGCTTCCATCCCCTGAAGAGCGAAGATCGGCCAATAGACGGTCAGGATGATGAAGACGCCGAAGACCATCGGGCGCGCGACTTCCAGAGCGCTCTCGCGCATGATCCCCTCGGCGGGCAGATTCGGGCTGCTCGCCAAGGCGCGCCGCCGCATGAAGTTTTCGATCACGACGATGGCCCCATCCACGAGCAAGCCGAAGTCAATCGCTCCCAAGCTCATCAGGTTCGCCGAAAGCCCCAACGCGCGCATCCCGATGAACGCCGCGAGCATGGAGAGCGGGATGACAGCTGCGACGATCACCGCTGCGCGCAGATCGTGCAGGAAGAGGAAGAGAATGAGGATGACCAGCAGCCCTCCCTTGATGAGGTTCGTCGCCACCGTGCGCGTCGTGCGCCGAATCAGCTCCGTCTGATCGTAGAAGGGCACGATCCGCACCCCTGGCGGAAGCGTCCGCTCGATCTCGCGCAGGCGCTCCTTGATCCGCTCGATGACGCGCTTGGAATTTTCGCCCTTGGTCATGATGACCATGCCGGAGACGACCTCGCCCTCCCCATTTTTGGTCACCGCCCCATGGCGGAGCGCCGGCCCCACGTCCACTGTTGCCACGTCGGCCACGCGCACGGGGACGCCTGCTTTGGCCGTGAGGATCACGTTACGCAGATCATCGGCCGAACGCAAACGGCCCAAGCCTCGAATGAGATAGGCTTCAGCCCCTCGCTCGATGTACCCCCCGCCGAAGTTCGTATTACTGCGGGCGATGGCGTCGTAGACCTCGCGAAGCGTCAAGCCGTAGGCGAGCAAGCGTTCCGGATCCACCAGGACGTGATATTGACGGATGAATCCCCCCCAGGAGTTCACTTCGCTCACGCCCGGGATGGTGCGAAGTTGCGGTCGGATCACCCAATCGTGGAGCGTCTTCAGCTCCATGAGGCTATATCCCTCGCCTTCGACCGTGTACTGATAGATCTCGCCGAAGGCCGTCGCAACGGGGCCAAGCGTCGGTTCGACGCCTTCGGGGAGTCGCGCCTTGACCTCTTGCAAGCGTTCGGCCACGCGCTGCCGCGCGAAGTAAATATCCACGCCATCCTCGAAGACGACCGTGACGATCGAGAGGCCGAATTTCGAGATCGAGCGCACTTGTTCTGTACGGGGCAAGCCCATCATGGCGCTCTCGATGGGAAAGGTCACCAATTGCTCGACCTCGGCCGGTGCTAGACCCGGCGCTTCCGCCACGATGTTGACCTGGATGTTCGTCAGGTCCGGAAAGGCATCGACCGGGAGCGTGCTGAGCGCCCACAAGCCGATTCCGGCCACGAGCAACGTCAGCGCGAGGACGAGCACGCGCTGCTCCAGGGAGAAGTGAATCAGGGCGCGAATCATAGCGACGCTGGACGCATGTTCTCCGTCCGGAGGAACGTTCGGCTCATGGTTCCTCCTGGATCACGGCCTTCAGCAACTCGGATTTCAACCAGAAACTGCCGCGCGCGACGATGCGCTCGCCTTCGCGCAGACCACTGATCACTTCGACGAATTCGCCGTCGGGCAGAGTGGCGGAGAGGCCCAGCTGAACGCGACGTTTCTGGAAGCGGCCGGGCGCGACTTCCACGAAGACGATGGGTTCGCCGCCGATCTCTTGTACGGCTTCGCGAGGGATGACCACTTGCGGCGCGGTCGTCCCCAGGGTGATGGCGATCGTGGCGTACATCTCCGGGCGCAGGCGCTCTCGCCGATTTTGGACGACGCAGCGCACGCGAACCGTGCGGGTTTGCGGATCGAGCACTTCGCCGATGTGGGCGACGCGGCCCGGAAAGCGCTCCTCGGCGAAAGCGGCGACGGAGATGGAGACCGATTGGCCGGGACGAATGCGCGCCGCCTGCGGCTCGGGGACCTCAGCGATCACCCAGAGCGTCGAGAGATCGGCGATCGTCAGCAAATCCATTGACGGGATCACGACCGTCCCGACGGTCACGCGCCGTTCCAGCACAACGCCTTCGATGGGGGCGCGGATGAGGACTTCGTCGCTCACTTCGGGCCACGCACCCAGATGGTGCAGGAATTCTTCGGCGCGGCGCAATTCCGCACGCGCCTGTTCGAATTCGGCTTGGGCAGCCACCAAATCGGCCGCCGCGCGCAGTTGTTCGCGGCGAGAGATCGCTTTGGCCTCCAGGAGCCGATTCGCGCGCTCCAGCTCGGCCTGCGCATACGCGAGCGCTTTCTCCGCCCGCGCGACGGCCGCCCGGGCCTTCTCATAATCGCTGCGCGCCGCGGCCAGCTCGTGGCTGTGCAGCACGAGCACGGGTTGCCCAGCTTTCACGCGATCGCCCACCGTCGCCAGAACGCGCGTGACGCGCCCTTCGACCGGGGAGCCGATGCGCACCGCTCGGTCTTCATTGATCTGCACGCGCCCGGTCACCCGAAGCTCTTGCGGCAGAGGACGTCGCGCGACCGCGATGATCTGAAGGTCGCTGCGGGCTAAGGCGTCCGGAGTGAGGGCGACGATGTTGGTCGCCAGATCACCGGCGTTCGCTCTCGGATCGGTCGCCGTCGAAGCGGCCTCCCG
This sequence comes from Acidobacteriota bacterium, assembly GCA_030550025.1. Taxonomy (GTDB): domain Bacteria; phylum Acidobacteriota; class Blastocatellia; order HR10; family HR10; genus HR10. The sequence goes on from JAUQQC010000007.1 coordinate 65,253, forward strand.
TTCCGCCGAGCGAAGGAAGTATCGCGCCGCCAGTCCGGCGGCCAGACCCACGACCGCCAACAGTAGCAGCAGCCGCCAGCGATGACGGATCCAATACGCTTGGTGCGAGCGCACGTCCTTCCTCTCCTCTCATGGCGATACGCGCGAGGCATCGGAGGAAACCGGAGGGCGCACACCGCGTGGCAGACGTTCGAGTCCCGTCGCCCGTTCCAGTTCGTGAAGAGCCCGCCGGTATTCGGAGAGCGCTTGCAGATACAACTCCCGTGCAGCCGTGTGCGCCCGTTGCGCTTCGAGCAGGATCAGGAGATCGGCCGCACCTTCCCGATATGCGGCCAAAGCGACGGCGCGGGCATCTTCGGCACGTTGCAGGAAATCGCGGCGCAAGTTCTCGACCTGTTCGGCCGCGACCTCGACGGCGCGGCGCGCCGCAGCCAATTCCGCCAAGATCTCCCCCCGCACGAGCCGCCACTCGGCCTCCGCTTGTCGCCATTGGGCCTCCGCGCGCTCGATCTCCCCTTGATTGCGATTGAAGATCGGCAACGGTAGGCTCACGGCGCCATAGAGCGTATTGTCCGGCCCATGGCGCTTGTATCCGAACGAGGCGACGAGGTCGGGTTTGGCGCGCGCCCGTTCCAATTGCCACAACGCGTACGCTCGTTCCACCTCCGCACGGGCGCGCACGGCTTCCGGACGCTCCAAGGCCGCCCGTTCCAGCTCCTCCGCTTGAAACGATACCGGCTCGAACGTCAGCTCCTCGCGCAGCTCGAACTCGAGATCGAACGACGTGGCGCCCATTGCTCGAAGCAACGCGATCTTCGCCTGTTCGTAATTCAATCGCGCCTGCCGCAGGGTGAACTCCGCGCGTTGCGCTTCCAATCGAACTTTGATCAGATCGCCTTCAGCCGTGTACCCTTCGGCGACGCGCACTTCGTTATACCGCACGATCTGTCGGAAGGTTTCAAGATTTTCGCGCGCCAGCTCCCACCGCGCGCGCTCCAGGAGGGCGCGTTCGTAAGCGAGCTTCACCTCCGTGAGGAGGTGTCGCTCGACTTCTTGGGCGGCCGCTTCGGCGGCGCGCACCGTCCACTCGGCGACGTCACGACGTCGCTGGCGCTTGCCGGCGGTCTCGATCGTCTGCGAGAAGAAGGCGAACCACTCCTGCTCGCGGCCCGTCTGGGTGACGTTCTCGCCGCTGAAGGTGAACGTGGGGTTCGGACGCAGGCGGGCCGTCACGGCCTCGCTCTGAGCCATGCGAATCTGCTCCCGCACAGCCTGCAAACGCGGATGCCACCGGCGCGCGTACTCGATCGCCGTCGCAAGCGTGAGCGAGGCCGGCACGCGTGGCGGTTCCACTTGCGGCGAATACGCCCCCGTCGTGACCTCTTGTGCGTTCAGGGCGGCAAATAGCCCATATCCCCACGCGATTCCCCCTATGCCGATGAGAATGAGAATCCTCCTCATGCCCCGGCCTCCTCCGAGAATCCCGCTCTCGATGCCCGCGGGGAAACAGCCCATAAGGAGGCGCATTATAGCAAAATGCTGCCCCGGAGCGCACTCACGTCGGGCGCTTGCTCCTGCACGATGAGCCCCGTTCGCCTATACCGTGGGTTAGGCGTCTGCCGGCGCGTGGGCGATCGCACCTTCCCTTGACAGCGCCTCTTGCGCTAGACTCTATCGCCGCCACCAAGACGACGAGCACTGTGTTCGGGAGGTCAAATCATGACAGAACAGGAGCGACCGCACGAGGTCTCGGGCGCGGAGGAGGAACGTCCTCCTCTTGCCCCTCTGAGTCGAGCCTTCGGCATCATCGTTTCGCCAAAGGAGGCCTTCGCCGACATTGCTCGGCATCCAACCTGGGCGTTCATCCTGATCGTGACGATCGTGCTCTCGTCCGCCTCCATCTTCCTGCTGCAATTCCGCGTTCCGAATTTCGAGGCGCGTTACAAGGAACTCGTCCGGCAGCGGATCGAGGAGGCGTTGGAGAAGCAGGGAGCGGCCAAACCGCCCAAGGAGGCATTGGACCGACAAGTCGAGATGCAAGCGCGTTTCTTCCGATTCTTCGCCCTGTTGCCGGTGGCTGTCATCCCGATTGTGGCGCTCTTTCTGGCCGGGGTCTTCTTCCTGGGGCTGTTGCTGCTGCAGGCGGAGGCGACGTTCAAGAAGACGTTCTCAGTCGTGAGTTGGTCCTACGGCGTGACCTCCAGCGTGGGCGCGCTCTTGAGCATCCTCGTTCTCTCGCTTCGCGATCCGGAGCTGCTCGATCCGACCAACCCCGAGAGCTGGGTGGTGACGAATCTGGGAGCGTTGCTTGGTCTCTCGCCGGAGAGGACGCATCCGGCGCTGTTCGCGTTCTCGACCTCACTGGACATTTTCACGATCTGGTTCCTCATTTTGGCCTCGATCGGACTCTCGGCCATCTCGCACAAGCTCTCGGTGCGGAAATCGGCCATTTTGGTCTTCGCGCTCTGGGGCGTGTGGGTCATTGGGAAGACCGCGTGGTATACGTTCGTGATGCGATGAGGAGCGATCGCGCGGGAAGGAGGGCACGCGGCGCCGCGTGATTCGAACCCTCTGATCTCGCTCACGGGAGGTCAGCGAAGATGTCGCAAGTGGTGGAAACCGGCAGCTTACCGCTGGAGAAGCGCCTGCGCATGTATCAGGCGCGCGATGCCATCATCGATCGCTTGAACCCGGAGGCGAGCCAGCTCATTGATCTGGACAAGTTCTTAAGGGCCGCGACCGATGAGCTGGGGAAGCTGATGGAAGTGGATCGGTGCCATTTGGTCGCGCGTTCGCAGGCGGGAGAGCTGCGCATCGAGTACGAATATCGCGCTGACCCGGACATCCCCTCGATGCTGGGGATGAAGATTCCGGTGGATTTGTCGGCGCTGGAGGGGCGGGTGGACCTCACCCGGCCGATCGCCGTAGATGATACGGCTTCGCTGCGTTTGGATCCCGTCTTGGCGCGGATTGTGGAGCTGACCCAGACGCGCTCGTTGTTGATCGTTCCGGTCGTGCGCAAATCGGAAGTGCTCGGGTTGATCGGGCTGCATCACTGCCGTCGTCCGCATCGGTGGTTGCCCGAGGAGATCGGCTTCATCGAATCCATCGCCCGACAGGTGGCCATCGGATATGAGTACACGCGGCTCTACATGGAGAAGGAGAAGGAGGCCACGATCACGCGCGCGCTTTTGGAGATCGCCAACGAGATCAATCGGAGCGGAGACTTATTGGAGGTCACGGCCCTGGTCATCGATCGCGCGTTGGAGCTGGTGGGGGCGGACGTGGGATGCTTGGCCGTTCTGGATGCGGCGGGCGTGCGCTTGGGCTTGGATACGGTGCGCGGGCGAGCGGCTCATGCGCTCTCGGTCACAGAGGTTGCGCTCGAACAGTATCCGATCCTGCAGCGCGCCTTCGCCGAGAGGCGCGCTTGTCGAGTGGAAGCGACCGAGGGCGGGGCGGCTCACGCTTTCTTGCAGCAGGTGCTCGGTGGGGCGCAGCTTGCGCTGTTGGTTCCCATCTTGATCAAGGACCGCGCCTTCGGAGCCCTCCTTCTGGCATGGCAGCGACCGACGACCCGCTTGACCGTCCATGAGACTGGGCTCGTCGAGGGGATCGCCAATCAGATCGCGCTGGCGCTGGAGAAGGATCAGTTGAGCGCGGAAGTCGTGCGCTTACGCCAGGAATTGCGAGGGACGCAAGCGGCCCTGCCGATCATCGGCGTGAGCGACAAGATCAAACGCTGCATCGAGATGGCTCTGCATGTCGCCGACAGCTCGACGACCGTGCTCCTGCAAGGAGAATCGGGCGTGGGGAAGGAGTTGATCGCCGACCTCATCCATTACAACAGTCGCCGCGCCGATAGGCCGTTCATCAAGATCAACTGCGGCGCATTGCCGGAGGCCTTGCTGGAGACGGAACTGTTCGGACATGAGCGCGGCGCTTTCACCGATGCGCGCGCGCGCCGGATCGGAAAATTCGAAGAGGCCAACGGCGGCACGCTCTTTCTGGACGAGATCGGGGAGCTGAGCCCGAGCGCACAGGTCAAGCTCCTGCGCGTGCTCCAGGACGGTGAGTTCACGCGCATTGGGGGGAATCAGGTCATCAAGACCGATGTGCGCATCATCGCCGCCACGAACGTGGATTTGCAAAAGGCCGTCGAGGCTGGGAAGTTTCGGCTCGATCTCTTCTATCGCCTGAACGTCTATCCCATCCACATCCCGCCCTTGCGCGAGCGGAGAGAGGATATTCGACCGCTCGTCATCCACTTCATCAAGCTGTACCAGAAGAAGTCGGGCAAGCGCGTGACGGGGATCACGCAAAAGGCGTTGGAGCTTTTGGAGAGCTACGATTGGCCGGGCAACGTGCGCGAATTGGAGAACGCCATCGAGCGCGCGGTCATTCTGGCCGCCGGGCGCATGATCACGGTCAGCGATCTGCCGGAATCGGTGCGTCGCGGTGCGGGGGCTACAAGTGGGGAATCCGAAATCGGCGCGCCGATGGAAGAGGTCGAGCGGCGCGTCCTGCTGGAGTCCCTGATGCCGCCGCTTCGCGAGCGCCCCGAATACGTCTACCCCCTCGCTCTGCACTTCCTGGAGTTGTATCGGCATAAGTACGGGCGTCCGCGCTTGGAGCTGAGCGAGCCCGTGCTCGAGCGCTTGCGACAGTACGCTTGGCCAGGGGGGATTCGCGAGCTGGAGGCGGTCATCGAACAAGCCGTCATGCGCACGACCGATCCGGTGATCACGCTGGAGAGCTTGCCCGAATCCCTTCGGAATCTGTCGGTCTCCAAGGAGGCGAGGGACTGGCCTACTCCACCAGTCGTGGAGATCCCCATTGGCACTCCTCTTGAGGAGGCTGAGCGACGCCTCATCTTGCAAACGCTTGATTTCACCGGCGGACATAAGAGTCGAACCGCCGAACTCCTGAAGATCGGGCGGAAGACGCTCTACCGTAAGTTGGCGCAGTACGGTCAAAAAGGCTCGCGAAAAGGCGCGGCCGATGCGGCTCAATCGCCCGAACCGCAATGAACGAAGGACCGATCCCCTCACCTGCGTCCGCGCGTGCGGGCGAAATCACACGAGTCGGAACGAATGGGCGCGAAAGGAGGAGGTCTTCTGCAAGGCGGCCTGCCGTGGGTGCGGTCGTCATCGTATATGCGCTTATGCGGCGGCCGCTTGGCCCAGAACGAACATGGCGTCCTGGGTGAGGATTGAGCGTGGCGACCGATACGAGTTTGAGCCGCACCTTCTGCCGACCCCGCATGTGGGAGCTGCGCGCTTCGCCTACAACCTGGGGGCTCTCCCGCTGCGTGTGGGCGTTGGGACAGGAAGCGATCGGGCGGGTCCCGGAGGTGCAGCCTGCACGGTATGGCGTGCGACCAATATCCCGTCGCCTCAAACCATCATGGCCGGCGATCGAGTCTCGCCGATGGCGAGCTGCGGCGAGCCCCATTGAGACTGGCTCCTCTCGCGTTGAGCCGGGGAGGTCGGCGCGCCTGGAGCGAATGGGAGGGAACCCATGACGGGAATTCGGCGAATGACGCCGCGGCTTTCGGAGGAGTTCATTGAGAGCTTGCCGACGCCGGAAGCGGCGCGCACGTTTTTAGCGCGACTTTTCGAGGAACATCCCGATGTGGCGCCGCTTTGCAAGGCGCAGCCGTCCCTCCTTGTGCATCTGCTCGTCCTGGCCACGCACAGCGCGTATCTCGGGGAAGTCTTGCTCGCGCACCCCGAATACATCCGGTGGCTCGCCGCGGAGGATTTGGAGCGCAGGAAGTCGAAGGAGGAGCTGCTGGAGGACTTGGCGCGCTTTGCGGCCATGCAGACGGAGGTGGAGGATTCGCGCATCCTGTTTCGATTCAAGCAGCGGGAGCTGCTGCGCATCTATGCGCGCGATTGTCTGCAGCTGGCGACGCTCTCGGAGACGATGCGCGAGCTCTCCGATCTGGCCGACGTCATCCTGCAGTACGCGTTATGGCGATGTTGGCAGGACTTGGTGGAGCACTACGGTCGGCCGGAGGTCGCCGATGCGCGCGGTCGCTTGCGCGAGGCCGAGTTCGCTGTCGTCGCCTTGGGGAAGTTGGGGAGTCAGGAGTTGAATTACGCCTCGGACATTGACCTGTTCTACCTCTATTCGGGCGAGGGGTGGACGTCGTCGCGTCGCGTGACGAACAAGGAGTTTTTCACCAAGCTCGCGGAGCGGATCACGCGGTGGGTGAGCGGTATTGGCCCGGAAGGAGCTGTCTACCGCGTGGACTTGCGGTTGCGTCCGCGAGGGCGCGATGGTGATCTGGTGACGACGCTTCAGGAGGCCATCACCTACTATCGCACGGAGGCGCGCCAGTGGGAGCGGCAAGCGCTCATTCGTGCGCGCGCGGCGGCCGGAAGCGAGGCGCTCGTGCGAGAGTTCCTCGCGCGCGTGGGCGATGTGCTCTATCGGCCGGAGCCGCTGGTGGAGATCCTCGATGAGATTCGCACGTCCAAGGAACGGCTGGATCAGGAGAAAGCATCGGCCAATGGGGTGGACATCAAGCTCGGACGCGGAGGCATTCGCGAGATCGAATTCATCGTGCAAGCGCTGCAGCTTTACAGCGGCGGACGGGATCCTTGGGTGCGTCATCCGCAGATTCTCATCGGTTTGGGACGACTCGCGGATAAGGGGTGGTTGACCGATCAGGAGCGAGCGTGCCTGGCAGAAGCCTACGTGTTCCTGCGCACGCTCGAACATCGCCTCCAAATGGAACATGGCGTGCGCACGCACATCGTACCGATGGAGGAGGAGCGATTGCGGCGTCTGGCTCGTCGCATGGGATATGCGGATTCGCGAGCGCTATTGGAGGAGTTGGAGCGACATCGTCGGCAGGTCATGGAAGTCTTCGAGCGCGTCTTTCATGAGAAAGCACCGCTTGGGCGCGCGCCGCAGCGCGCTCCCGTTGGGGTCGGGGCGCCGTCGGTGGAGGCATTGGCGGACGTCCTGAGGAAGAGCCTTGAGCGTGCGTTCCCGCGTCTGGCCGTGGCGAGATCGCTGATCGTGCAGGGGCTGGAGCGCGCGCTCAATCCGAAGCGAGCCGTCGTGAACTTCAGCGCGTGGATCGCCGAACTGGCCACGTCGGAGGTCGACCGCGCAGAGGCGCTCTCTTGGCTTCAGGTGGAACTGCCCCGGTTACTTGGCTTTTTCGGCACGAGCGATTTCCTCGCGCACATGGCGATTCGACGGCCCGCGCTCCTTGAGCACATCGCGAGCGCAGCGGGCGTGGTGAAAGAGACCGATCGCGCCGAATATGCGCATCGCCTCCGAACGGAAGTGGCGTCGGCGGGTGATGGGGACGACCTGGCACCTTCCATGCGTGCGTTACGTCGAGCGTGGACCGAGGAGCTGCTCCGCATCGGATATAGGGACGTCGTCCATCGAGCGCCGCTGCGCCAGGTCAATGCCCAACAGACGGCGTTGGCCTCGGCCTCGCTCGAAGTCGCCAGTGAGCTCGCGCTCGCGACGTTGCGGAGAAAATACGGCGTTGGAGAAGCGCCGGCGATCTTCACTCTCCTCGGTCTGGGACGGTTGGGGCACAACGGTGTGGACTACGGTTCGGATTTGGACGTGATCCTCGTCTATGAGGATCGCGCGGCGAGTCCATTGGCTCGACTCTCCGCGCAGGAGACGTATAGCCATCTGATGGAACTCCTGATCCACATCCTCTCGACGATCACGCATGAGGGGTATCTCTATCGCGTGGACGTGCGACTGCGGCCGGGCGGGAGCGCATCGCCGCTGGCGCAGGGCCGCTCGGCCTTTTGCGAGTATCTGCGGACGAAGGCGGCTGTGTGGGAGCGGCTCGCGTATTTGAAGGCTTTCCCCGTTGCCGGGGATTTGGACTTCGGTCGGCGCCTTCACGCGGAGTTGCAAGCGCTCATCCTTCAACCGCGGCCTGGGGAGGCTCAGACGCTCGCCCGCGATGTGCGCGAGATGCGCGATCGGATCGAGCGGGAGAAGGCGCGTCCCAACTCGGCCCGAAACTTCAAATTCGGCCGTGGGGGGATGATGGACGTCTACTTCGCCACCCGTTATCTCCAATTGAAGCACTGCATCCCGGAACCGGAGGAGCGTGGGACGCTCCCACTCCTTGGCTATCTGCAGGAGCAAGGGGCTCTCACGCCCGCACAGTTCGAGAGCCTCTCGGCCGGATACCACTTCCTTCGCCAGCTCGATCATGCGCTGCGTCTGTTGTTCGGGCGTCCTCTGCCGGTATTTCCCGTCCAGCGCGCGACGCTCGAAGAAGTGGCGCGATGGCTCGGATACGCTTCGCCCGAAGAGTTGGAGCGCGAGCATTGGGAGCATCGGCGACGCCTTCGCGCAGCGTATGAGGAGATCGTAGGATGAGGCAGAGGGAGGGGCCGAGGGGTGGAGGCGGGGAAAGATCAACCCGGCCCCTCCTTCGGGGGAAACTCGTGTCAGAGACTCGAGAAGAGCAAGGCGCGTTTCACCTCGGCGATGGCGCGCGTGACGTCAATGCCGCGCGGGCAGGCTTCGACGCAATTGAAGATCGTGCGACAGCGCCAGACGCCCAGGCGCGCGTTCAAGACGGCCAAGCGTTCGGCTGCCCCGCGATCCCGACTGTCGAAGATGAACCGATGGGCGTTCACGATCGCCGCCGGGCCGATGTATTCGCCGTTGGCCCAGAACGACGGACAGGACGTCGTACACGCCGCGCACAAGATGCACTTGGTCGTATCGTCGAAGCGCGCGCGCTCCTCCGGCGATTGTCGCCGTTCGGTCTCCGGCGGGGGCTCGTCGTTGATGAGGTACGGCTTGATCGCCCGATACTTCGCGAAGAAGCCCTCCATGTCCACCACGAGGTCCTTGATCACGGGAAACCCCCGCAGCGGTTCGACCGTGATGCGAGCGCCCAGCTCTTTGACGAGCACTTTGCAAGCCAGCCGATTGCGCCCGTTGATGAGCATGGCATCGGAGCCGCAAATGCCGTGCGCGCAAGAGCGTCGGAACGCGAGCGTCCCATCTAAGTGCCACTTGACATATTCGAGCGCATCCAGGACGCGATCTACCGGTTCGACGTCCACCTCATATTCCGCCCAGTACGGCTCGCGATCGCGTTCGGGATTGAACCGTTTGATCTTCAACACGACGCGCATACGTATTCTCCGCGCTCAGTATTTTCGTTCGACGGGTTGGAAGCGGGTGATCACGACCGGCTTATAGCGCAACTCGAATTCACCGTTGATGCGATAAGCGAGCGTGTGCTTGAGCCACTCGGCATCGTTGCGCTTGGGGAAATCCTCGCGGTAATGCGCGCCGCGGCTCTCGCGCCGCGCCAGCGCGCTGACGACCGTCACCTCGGCCAGATCGAGCAGGTATCCCAGCTCCAGCGCCTCCTGCAGGTCCGTGTTGAAGATCTTCCCCTTATCCTGGAGGCGCACGCGCCGGTATCGGTCTTTCAGCTCCTTGAGCGTAGTGAGCATGGCCTCCAGCCCCTCTTGCGTGCGGAAGACGGAAGCTTTGTCCATCATCTCGCGTTGCAAGGTCTCGCGCAAGCGGGCGACCGATTCCGAGCCGTTGCTCGTCAGCAAACGCTCGCATTCTTCGCGAGCCGGCCCGTCCGCGTCCTTCGGCAGAGGGGCGAAATCCGCACCGCGAATGTATTCGGCCATGTCGCGACCGGCCAGCTTTCCGAAGACGAGAATATCCACGAGCGAGTTCGTGCCGAGCCGATTCGCGCCATGCACGGAGACGCAGGCGCATTCGCCGGCGGCGTAAAAGCCCAGCACGGGCGTGTTCTTCTCATCCAGGATGACGCGTCCGCGCACATCCGTCGGAATCCCCCCCATGGCGTAGTGAGCGGTCGGTTGAACCGGGATCGGCTCGCGAACGGGATCAATGCCGAGATAGGTGCGCGCGAAGTCCGTGATATCGGGCAGCTTCTTCTCGATGACCTCCCGCCCAAGATGCGTCAGATCCAAATGCAGATAGTCCTTTCCGTCAATGCCGCGCCCCTCGCGAATCTCCGTGTACATGCAGCGGGAGATGATGTCGCGCGGCGCCAGATCCAGCAATGTCGGCGCATACCGCTCCATGAAGCGCTCGCCCTGGCGGTTGCGCAAGACGCCTCCTTCGCCCCGCGCCGCTTCGGAGATGAGAATGCCGAGCTTGTAAATCCCCGTCGGATGGAATTGGAAGAATTCCATGTCCTCCAGCGGGATCCCCCGCCGCAAGGCGATGGCCACGCCATCTCCGGTGAGCGAGCGGGCATTGCTGGTGACCTTGTACATGCGGCCGAATCCCCCCGTGGCGAAGAGCACGGCCTTGGCGTGAAAGAGGTGCAGCTCGCCATCGGCGAGCGAAAGGGCGACGACCCCTCGGCACACGTTATCCTCAAGGAGGAGGTCCAAGACATGGAACTCATTGAAGAACGTGACCTCGTGCTTGATGCATTGCTGGTAGAGCGTTTGCAAGATCATGTGGCCCGTTCGATCGGCCGCATGACAGGCGCGCCGCACGGGCGCTTCCCCGAAGTTGCGCGTATGGCCGCCAAAGCGCCGTTGGGCGATCTTGCCATCCGGCGTGCGATCGAAGGGCAACCCCCAATGCTCCAACTCATAGACGCACGTGATCGCCTCCTGGCACATGAGCTCGACGGCATCTTGATCGGCCAGATAATCGCTGCCCTTGACCGTATCGAACATGTGCCATTCCCAATGATCTTCCTCCATGTTGCCGAGGGCGGCGCCGATCCCCCCTTGCGCGGTCCCCGTGTGCGAGCGGATGGGGTAGAGCTTGCTCACGACGGCGACGCGCGGCGTCACCCGTGCGACTTCAAGCGCCGCCCGCAGCCCGGCTCCCCCCGCGCCGACGATCACCGCATCATACCGATGAACCGTCGTCATACGACTGTCCTCTCCTTCCCTATGGAAGCCCGGCCGTCGCTCGACTCGCCGGCGCCTCGAATGTGAGGATGATCTGCGTGCCCATGGTCAGGAGAACGAAGCCGACGAGCGCCAGCGCCGTGAGCGTCACCACGCGCCAACCCTTCCGATGCACGTAATCGTCAATGACCATCCGCAGCCCGTTCAGGCCATGCAGCAGTGCCAACCACAACATCACCAGATCATACGTGCGCCAGAACGGGCTCCTCCAACGCGCGGCGACGAACTCGAAGTCTATTTCGTCCACCGTGTTGATGACATGCATGATGGCCAGGTGCCCGAGCACCAGAAGAATCAAGACGACCCCGGAAATGCGCATGAAGAACCAGGCGAACAACTCGAATCCGCCCGTCGGCCGCTCTCGTCCCACGTACATCGGCCCCTCCTCATCGTCCGAAGACGACCGGGCTAAGCATCAGAAACGCAGTGGGAATCCAAATGAGCAAAAAGATCCCCACTTGCACCCAGAAGATTTGGCGATGAAGCCGCGTTCCTTCCACCCAGAAATCCACCAACAGGATGCGAAGGCCGTTGAGCGCGTGATAGAGCACGGCGGCGACCAAAAAAACCTCGGCCACGCGAAAGACCGGATGCCGATACAGGAACAGCAGCTTATTGAACACGTCCGGCCATCCCAGAAGGTAAATGTCCACGATGTGGATGGCGAGAAAGAGCAGAATCCCCAATCCGGTCACGCGGTGCAGGATCCACGACCACATCCCTTCGCGCCCTCGATACATGCCCGGTCCTCACTCTCGGGATTTTAGCTCTCAATTCTCCTCGGTTCGTTCGAATTCGTCAAGGAAGCGGGCCAGTGTGAGGCGCGATCCGAGGCCACCATCTCGCGCGGCGACGCCAACTTCACTCCCATCAGCTCGCGTTCGAGGGGGGCGCATGGTCCCATCGCCAGACCGATCCTGATGACGGCGCACAGGGCTTCGGCATCTTCACCGTTGCGGAGGGGGACTTCGGTCTTGGCGAGCGTAAGGTTCCGCCCAGGGTATGAGTTGCCGGATGAGAATCTGAGCTTCCGCAGACATTGGGAAGGCCGGGCTCGGAGGCGGCGTTTGCCGGCTCACAGGAATACGACGTTCGAAGCGCATCGCGCGCGATGTCCCGCTCCTCGTCCTCACCTCAAGCGAGTGGAGATGCGGGCCCGGCCTCCGGTCGCGATGCGGAAGAAGACCTCCCACTCTTGGCGGAGCCGATCGAGCTTCTCTAAATCGCCGACCGATGCTGTCTCGCCGCGCGGGACGACGAGAATAAAGGCTTGGCGAAAGAGTCGAGGGGCCTGCGGATATGCGGGCGTGCGCCGTCCTTCAACCTGCACGATCTGCTGCACGGTGATCACCTTGGGCGTGCCCGGCACGAGGATACCGACCTCGGGGGGACTGCTCGGCGAGCGCCGCGTGTATTCGCTGGGAGGAACGATCAGGAAAAAGTTCGGAATATCGCGCGGCGAGCGAATGCCCATGAGGTAGTGATCAAGCGGACTGTAGCGCAACGCCGCCTCCAGGCTCTCGAATGTCCCATCTTGATTGTCCACCCAATTGTTCCCCCCCATGACCGAGGCGTCGGTATCGAGGAAGAAGCTCCACTCATTCGCATACGTGCGCAAAGCGCTGCTTTCGACCCCCTGGTCGTTGAAGTTCACGTAGGCGAGCCATCGGCGTCCGGTCTCTCGGGCCAGGAGCGTGAGCGGCGAGTAGACGTTATTGAAGAACACTTGTTCGGGATCGGCGGGATACCGCGAGAGCTTATTCATGTTGAGGAAGCCTTGAAGACGACCTTGACTGCCGAAGGCCCGAGGTCCGCCGTTGAACGTCCCCATGCCTTGCCCGATCCCGTTCACGTCGTTTCGGATCGGCTTGTAGTAGGAGAACGGTCCATCGGTCACCTCATGAGGGATCGAGCTGGCGCCGAAGACGACGAGCATGTCGAAGTCATCCGCATGTGCGAGATAGAACCGTCGGGCGATCTGCTGATCTCGGAAGACCCCGTCGAACAGCTCGTACACAGCCGGAAGGGTGGCACCGCGAATCGGGAGATCGTCCGAAAAATCTATCGAGCGGCCGAAGAGGATTTGCGCGAGCACGTTCCCGTTGAAGACGCCCGTCAGCCCCGTCGGCGTGTCCACACGCCGGAAGCTGAGCGAGAATCGCCCGCTTCGTTCGAGGACGACCTGGAAGGTGTTGATGAGCGATGTGCGTGCCTTCGGCACATCGCTCCAGGTGATGGTGACGCGCTCGGACGTCGCCTTGGCGAAGACGCCCCCGTGCGCACTCGGATCCAAATCTGTCCATAGCGGCGCGATCATCGGCAGGTCGCTCACCGTCGAGGGATTCGGGGTGAGCCGCCGTCCTCCGAACGAGAGGGTCCCATTGGAGTTGACGAACACTCGGTTTCGATCCCTCCCGTAGAACGGGAAGTCGAAGGGGAAGGCGATCTCCACACTGTCATCATTGCCCAGATTCAGCTTCTGTCCGAGGTCGTCATCGAAGGTGAGGTTGGAGACAGAGATGGCGAATCCTCCAGTGCCGGTGGGGATGAACTGCAGGGTCTTCCCCATCAGATCGAAGACGTGCATCAGCGTGCCATCGTCATGCAGGACGGCGATCTCCCCGGCGTCGAAATCTTGGGCGGCAGCCATCGTCCACGCCTCCGGCTCCCGATGCGGGCGCTCGACCGGAACGGACGTCTCAGCACGGACCTCGGGCTCACTGTCCAGAATCCGCACGATCCGTCCGTGAGTGAAGAGTTCCAACTCGCGCGGATTCCGCGCGCTGATTCTCATGTGCTCGAAGCGCACGTCATCGGGCAATTCGGCGAATTTCTCCCAGTGCTCGCCGCCATCGCGACTTCGGTAGAGCGCGTTATCCACGCGATGGGAGTGAACGGGGACCGCAAGGAGGGCATACAGGAGTGAGGGGTTCGTCGGACTCATTACGAGCAACGGTGTGGAGGTCCGATAGGCGAAGGGGATCGGGAGCCCCTCGTTCACAGGCTCCCACGACGTTCCTCCATCGCGCGTGCGATAGAAGCCGGCGAGATCCGTCACGGCGTAGACCACATCGGCATCGTCCGGATGGACGAGGAGGCGACCGATGGAGGCTTCGGGGAGGCCGCGCGCGACTGATCGCCAGCTCTCGCCGCCATCATCACTGCGATAGAGGCCGTGTCGGCGCGTTCCCAGGTACACCCGTTGGGGATCACTGGGCGCTGCAGCCAGAACCGTGGGGATCGCTTCGGGATCAAGGCCGCGTGTCACCCGTTGCCAGCTCGCCCCCTGGTCGCGGCTCTGGAAAAGACCATGTGCACTCGCGCGCAGCCATTTCCCTTCCAAGCGCAAGAGGCGTCCTTCATACCCGAGCGCTGCCGCGTCTTCAACCCCACGCCCAGGCCGAGAGACGGAAACGCTCGCGAGAGCCAAAATCGCGGTGATGCCGATGCCGACGCTCACCTTCGCTCTGCGCATGACCGATGTCCTCCTTTCTCGATCTGGTCCGCAAATGGAGTAGAGGAAAGAAGGAGCATTGTCAATGCCCTTACCGGCGCGCGCTCTTGCGCTCCTTGTGCGCCGCGAAGAGGCGCTCGGGAAGGATTAAGAGCCTTTCGACCCGTCGCCGTCTCCAAAATGGCGCAAACGGGCTCGGCGGTTGACGTGGGAAAGATGCGGCTGGCGTCTTCTCGCTCGGTGACGATGTGCGTGTAGGGGGGCGCTCTTTTCCGATCACTGCATCCGATGGCGTAGGTCGTTCACATCACCTCGACGGGATCGGGATCAATGACCAGCGCGTGCGTATCGAAGCCGGCAGCGCGTAGATTCTCCACCGCGAGGTCCAGAGCGCGATGCGCGGCCAGGCGTTGGCGGCTCTTGATGAGGATTTGCAGACGGTGACGACCGCGCAGTCGGCCCAATGGAGCCGGGGCTGGTCCGAGGACGCGCAGAAGGCCTGATGGTTCGGCCTCGCGCAGATACCGCGCCAATTCCTGCGCGAGCGCGTTCGCGCGCTCGAAATCGCGATGCTGCACGAGCACTTGGATGAGCGTCGTGATCGGCGGATAGTGCAGCATGCGGCGGAAGTGAATCTCGCGGTGATAGAAGCCCTCGTAGTCTTGCGCCGCCGCGTAGCGGAGGACGTAGTGCTCCGGGTAGTAGGTTTGGATGATCACGCGTCCGGGGAGATCGCCGCGTCCGGCTCGACCGGCCGACTGCGTGAGGAGTTGGAACGCGCGTTCGGCAGCGCGAAAGTCCGGGAGGCCTAAGATGGCGTCCACCGAGATGACACCGACGAGCGTCACGTTCGGGAAGTCATGGCCTTTGGCGACCATTTGCGTGCCCACGAGCACCTGTGTCTCCCCAGCCGCGAAGGCTGTGATGATGCGCTCATACGCGCGGCGTCGGCTCGCCGTGTCGCGATCGAGTCGCGCGATGCGCACCTCGGGGAAGAGGCGACGCACTCGCTCCTCGACCTGCTCCGTTCCGACGCCGGCGAAGTAGATGTATTCGCCGTCGCAACTGGGACACCGCGTGAGCACGGGCGTGCGGTGATTGCAGTAATGACAGATGAGTTGCTCGACCGACCGATGATACGTGAGCGAGACATCGCAACGCGGGCAGCGCATGGTCAAGCCGCAGCGGCGACAGAGGACGAACGATGAGAAGCCGCGCCGATTGAGGAGAAGGATCGCCTGCTCCCGACGCGCGAGCGTCTCGCGCAGCGCGTCCACCAGCTCGTCCGAGAGCACGACCTGACGCCCGTAGCGAGCGAACACCTCGCGCATATCCACGACCTGAACTTGCGCCAGCGGTCGGCCCCCGATCCGCTCGCCGAGGCGCAGGTAGATGTACTTGCCCAAGTGCACGTTGTGGTAGGACTCCAACGACGGCGTCGCGCTGCCCAGGATCACGACAGCTTGATGTCGGAGCGCGCGCATGATGGCTGTATCGCGTCCGTGGTAGCGTGGGACCTCGTCCTGTTTATACGAGGGATCATGCTCTTCGTCCACGATGACCAAACCGAGAGCGGGGAGCGGCGCAAAGACGGCCGAGCGCGTGCCAAGAACCACGCGCGCTTCTCCGCGCGCGATGCGCTGCCACTCGTCGAAGCGTTCTCCTTCGGAAAGCGAGGAATGCAACACCGCCACGTTCCGACCGAAATGGGCGCGCAATCGTCGGCCGAGCATGGGCGTCAAAGCGATCTCTGGCACGAGCATGAGCGCCGTCTTCCCGCGCGCGAGCGCCTGATGGATGGCGCGAATGTAGACTTCGGTCTTGCCGCTTCCGGTCACGCCATGCAGCAGAAACGCCGCATAGGTCCCTTCGTCGAGCTTGCGCGTGATCTGCTCAAGCGCCGCCTGCTGTTCCGGCGTCAGTTCGAACCATTCGGGGGGAGAGACTTCGATGTGCGCGAGTGGATCCCGCGAGACCGGTCGGGAGAAGATGCGGACCAAGCCCTCTCGTTGCAGGGCGCGGATCATGGCCGGGCGCACGCCGACTTGTTCGGCGACTTCCCGCAAGGGGAGAGGCTCGCGCGCGTTCTCCAGCAGCGCTTGAAGGCGCGCTTTCGCTCGCGCGTGTCGGAGCGTCTTCGTACGCTCGGCGTCTCCGTTGGACGCGCTCCCTTCAGGCGTGGTCGAGGGCCCGATCCACACGACGACCTCCTCGCGCTTCGGCTTCACGCGCGGTTCGACGAGCGCATACTGGCGTTGAATCTCCCCACGCCGTTCCAGCTCCCGCAGCGTCGTCCATGCGCGCCGTGCCCCAAACCGTTTGGTGAATTCGGAGGCGAGGAGTGAGGTCGCCGAGGCCAGCCGCTCCAGAATTTGCGCGCGGCGCGAACGTCTCTGCCGCGCGCTCGTCATCTCAGCCAGAGCCACGCGCCCCCGCTCAGTAATCGAGAAGACCTCAGCTACGGCTGACATCAGCCCCGGTGGCACGGCCGCCTGGAGGACCTCCCCCCACGGCGCGAAATAATACTCGGCAACCCACCGCGTCAGCTCCAGCAGGTCGGAGCTAAGCAGCGGCGTCTCATCCATGACGGCCAAAACGGGTTTGACGGCTGATTCTTCCAAGTAAGGCGGAGGTTCCTCTGCCTGCGCGACGACGAATCCTACGAGCACCTTCGCGCCGAAAGGAACGACGACGCGCGCGCCGACGGGGGCTGTCATCCCTTCGGGCACTCGATAGGTGAACGTCCGACGGGCGTTCACCGCCAGAGCGACATCCACGAACATGGCGTTCTCCTCACCATTTTACGGCTTCTCGGAGCGTTTGGCTATCGTGCGTCGAGGACTTGAACACCGGGGGGGATCGTGAACACGAAGGCGGAACGAGGGATGGGCACGTTCTCTCGGATGTTCGAGAAGAGGAAGTCCGAGCGCGCGCCATCCAATTCGCGAATCGAGACGTGGACGATCTGGAGAGATGCGGGCGTGACCTCCGCGATCAGTTCGGAGAAGCCGAGTCGCGCGTCCCTGGGAATGAACCGCAGAACGATGTTCCCCGCCTGGAGCGGCGACGGGCTATTGATCCGCTCAATGCGCGCGAACAGACGATGCAGGTCCAGCTCGCCGAGGAGGAAGGCGAATGCCGCCTTGATATCTTCGGCCTCGCGGATCTTCGCGCGGATGACCTGTCGCTCGGCCGGCACGTAGAGGTAGACGTGCTTGCCATCGGAGATGAAGAGCTTCTCCTCGGGCCGGCGATAATGCCAGCGCATGCGACGCGGCCGCGCCAGAAGAACCGTGCCCTCCTCGCGCCGCGGTGGCGAGCCGGCCGCCGTGTAGAGGTGCACGAAATCGGCCGTCAGCGTGCGCACGCGCGCGTACTTCGCTTGAAGGGCCGCAAGCCATGATTCCAGAGAAGGTGACCTCGGTTGCCCGTGCGCCAGCGACGGCAGCAGGAGGAGCGCAGCCAGGAGATATCCGCTCGCACGAGCAGAAGCTCGTCGAAGGCGAGGGAAGCGAACCCGAGGATCGCGCGCGCGGGTGAGGATCATCGTCGGCGAGGTTGGCGGAGGTTCTCAACGAGCTGTCGTGCTTGCGGGATGGCCTCGAGCGCGCGTTGGACCTGCTCGTCGGACTGAAGGATCACGCGCATTGCGGCATCAATACCGAAGCGCGCTGTGGCCACTTCCTCTCGGATCTTCTGGCGCACGTACTCAAGATGCGCGCGGATCTCCTTCTCCGTGACGCCCAGATCTGCCCGCCGTGCCGCGAAGGCGATGAACGCCTCAATGAGCGGATCCTCCACCTCGAGGAAAAGGTCTTTCGGTGAGGCGGGCTCGCGTTGTCGCTCAACCCGAAAGTGTTCGAACCGCGGAATGCGCCCGTTGATGAGATGGCGCGTGAACTCGAAGACGGCGCCGAAGAGCCGTTGGCGCACCGGATCGAGCTTCACGGGCACGGGGATATCGGGTTCGATCCCCCCGCCGCCATAGACGCGCCGCCCCCCATCGGTGCGCGCTGCCGGTCCAGGCGGCCGTCCGTCGGGCCGTCCCAGCCGGTACTCATAGGCGGAGACATTGCGGTAATCGCGTTGGATGAGGCGGCCCGAGGGGGTATAGTAGCGCGCCGTCGAGAGCGTGAGCGCTCCGGCCGTACCCCGCAGCAGCGGAATGACCGTTTGTACGAGCCCCTTGCCGAAGCTCGTCTCGCCCACGATCAGCGCCCGATCGTGATCTTGCAGCGCGCCGGCGACGATCTCCGAGGCCGAGGCGGATGCGCGATTGATGAGAACGACCATCGGTACTTCTTCCACCTGCTTGCTCTCGGCCTTGAAGTGACGTTCGCGGGTGCGCCCGCGAATCCGTACGATCGTCTCCCCCGGGCGCAAGAACCGACTGGCGACGCCGACGGCTTGATCGAGCAATCCCCCTGGGTTCCCCCGCAGATCGAGGATGAGCGCTTTGATCCCCTGCGCCTTCAGGCGGCGCAACTGTTCATCCAGCTCCTCCGTCGTTGTGCTCTGAAATCCCCACGTCAAGCCAATGTAGCCGATGCCGGGGCGGATCACGAAGGCCGTGCGGATGGTGGGCAACGGAATCGGCGCGCGCGCGATGCGAAATGTAAGCGGTGTCGCTTCTCCCGCGCGTTCGATGGTCAGCTCGACTGTCGTGCCACGTTCGCCGCGCACGCGACGAGCGACCTCCTGCGTGGACCAGCCTTCAGCCGATCGCCCATCTACGGCAAGGATAGCATCCCCATAGCGCAATCCGGCCCGGTCGGCGGGCGTGTCCGGGATCACGGAGATCACGTACACGCGGCCCCGACGCTGATTAATCGTCACCCCGATGCCGAAGAACTCGCTCTCCTGCTCCTGCCGCAGATCAGCGTATTCGCGCGGCGTGAGGTAATTGGAGTGAGGGTCGAGCGCCGCCAACATGCCTCGAATGGTCGCCGTAAGCAGCGCCGCCGAGTCCACTTCGCCGGCGTACTGCGTCTGCACCAGGCGCATCGCTTCGAGGAAGTCTTCTTTGATCTGCGCCGGCGTTGGGCCCTCTCCGCCCAGCGACGGCCTTCCCCAAAGAGCGGTCGCACTCAGGATCAGCGCGAGCGCTAGCCCCGAACCAAAGCGAATGGCTCGCCTTCGTCGATCTCGCCGTCTCGCTTCGTGAATCTTCGTCATTCTCGGTACCGGTTCATAGCGAATCGGCTCCGTCACTCCGACAGAGTGGCGGCCACCTGGCGCAGCCGACGAACCGCGCGTTCCCGTCCGATCGCCACGATGACATCGAAGATGCCGGGCGTCACGGCGCTGCCGGTCAACGCCGTGCGCGCCGCATTGATGATCACTCCGGCTTTCACCCCGCGCTCCTCGGCCAGACCGCGCAAGACCCGCTCGGTCGTCTGCAGATCGAAAGGCTCCAGTCGTTCGAAGCGATCGGCCAGCTCCAGGAGCAAGCCCTTCACGGCCGAATTCGTGCGCAGGTTCTTCTGGACGGCTTCGGGATCCATCGGGAAGTCGTCGCTGAAGTACGGACGCCCACTCGTCACGAAATCCCGCAGCGTGCGCGCGCGGACCTTCAGCAGGTCCACGACCCGCAGGAACCATTCTCGACGCTCCTGCCCGTATTCCTCGCGCCAGAGGCCTTCTTTCTCCAACTCCGCGCGCACGAAGGGGAAGAGCTCGGCGGCGCTCATCGCCCGAAGATGCTCGGCGTTCATCCATAAGGCCTTCTCGAAATTGAAGATCGCATTGGCGCGGCTGATGCCCTCCAGAGAGAACAGCTCGATCAGTTCCCTCGTGCGCAAGATCTCTCGGCTGGGATCTCCCGGCGACCAGCCAAGCAGCGCCAGGAAGTTGCGCATCGCTTCGGGCAGAAAGCCCATGTCCCGATAGGCCGTCACACTCATCGCCCCATGTCGCTTGGAGAGACGTTGCCGATCCGGGCCGAGGATGAGCGGCGCGTGCGCGAAGACCGGCGGTTCCCAACCGAAGGCGCGATAGAGCAATACTTGCTTGGGCGTGTTCGAGAGATGATCCGCGCCGCGAATGATGTGGCTGATGCGCATGTCGGCGTCATCCACGACGACCGAGAGATGATACGTCGGATAGCCATCCGAGCGCAGTAGGACGAAATCCTCAATGCTTTCGTTGCGGACTTCGATCTCCCCGTACACGCGATCGGTGAATCGCGTCACCCCTTCCTCCGGGACTTTAAAGCGAATCGCGCGCGGATGCCCGGCGGCGATCCGTCGCGCGACCTCCCCAGCCGAAAGCCGCCGACAGGTGCCCTCATATTTCCACGTCCGCTTCTCCGCGAGAGCTCGTTGCCGTTTGGCCGCCAGCTCTTCTGGGTCGCAGAAGCAATAGTAGGCCCAGCCGGAAGCGACCAGCTCTTCCGCTCGTGCACGATAAAGGGCCAGACGCTCGGATTGGAGATACGGCCCTTCGTCCCAATCCAACCCCAGCCATCGCAGGCCCTCGATGATCCCTTCGATCATCTCCGGCGAGGAACGTTCGACATCCGTGTCCTCGATGCGCAGGATGAACGTGCCTCCGTACTTGCGAGCGAAGAGCCAGTTGAAAAGAGCCGTGCGCGCTCCTCCGATATGCAGATACCCGGTTGGCGATGGCGCGAATCGAACGCGAACGTGGCTCACCGCGGTTACCTCATCCTGGGGCTCCCAAGTCGAAACTCTTGGGCCTCCCACCGATGTCTGGCGGTGAGGGTGGGATTCGAACCCACGGTAGAGCTTATCGCCCTACAACGGTTTAGCAAACCGTCCGTTTCAGCCAGGCTCACGCACCTCACCGCCTCCGTTCTTCTCATGCCAAAGTATTTTCGACCGCAACGCCTTCTGTCAAGCGAGCCTGGGCCTTGGGTCGTTCCCGGCGCGTCCCAAGATGAAACGGGTCGTAGCATCAGCGTGCCCGCGGCGTTCGGGCGAGCGCGAACGCCGCCGAATGCGTCGCCCGCAGGACGAGGGAGCTGCCGCAACGGCTTCCCATCAGTTGGGAATGCCTCCCACGATGCAGTCCCCGGTCGTGCGTTCCCACGTGCGCGCGTTGAAGAGATGTCGCTCGGGCCCGTGATTGGCTTCACGAGCGATGATGGGTGAAAAACGGAGATTCGCGTGTGCCCGTTTGGGGGCGACGTCAATCACCCACTTTGCGAGCTTTCCTCGGCGGCGGAGAAACGCGCAAAGGCCAGGGGTCGGTCAAGAGCTTCTCCGGAGGTTCCAGATTCAGGACGCCTTGCACTTGGTACTCTCCAGGAGGCACGCGACGACCCCGCATATCCGTAAGCTTCCACGTCGCCTCGAAGATCAACTCTTCTCCGGGCTCGAGGCTTCGGCGTTCGAGAATCGGCTGGATGATCTTCCCTCGTTGCCACTCCCACACGAGCGTCCCATCCAAACGCTTCACCAGAAAGTTATACGCCGGGCGCCCGCCGAGCGTGAGCACGAGACGGCGCTCGCTCTCGTTTCGGACCCGCAACATCAAGTGGATCGCGCGACTGGCCTGCTCCATCGCTTCGATGCGCGCAGAGAGCGCCTGCCCCTCCATCGCACCGACTCCGATCGCGCTTCCCACAACGACAGCGAGAAGAAGGATCCTCCTTCCTTCGACGCCAGCGGAGGGAAGGTGCATCTCGTTTCGCTGCCCGAACGTTTCGTTCAGCAGGTTCCGACGGCGCACGTCCTCAGCGAGCCAAGCTCATCGCTGCGCTGGATATTCCCGATAGGGCTATAGACGAAACTCGTACCGGAGGAATTCCCTCCCCAGAGCAATCCGTAGAGCGTGACACCCGATCCGTTGATCTTGAAAACTGGCGAGCCGCTATCCCCGGCGGCCACGGTCGCTTGGACGAAATCTTGACAAAGCAACACGATCCGCGTGCCGGTGACGCCGACGTTCACGCACGTCTGCGTGATCGGGCCTTGCGACCATCCCGTCGTGCGCCCGACCTTGTTGACCACTTCTCCGCGAATTCGTCGTGTGGCTTCAGCCGTGATCTGAAAGCTGCCCGTGATCTCGATCGCCCCTAAACTCGCGATTTGAGCCAGAGAGCCGAGGCTAGCGTTGACTCCAAAGGCGAGTTGAGCGAAGGCGCTATCGCTGTACCGGCAAAGCCTTCCGCGCGGGCAGCCCAAGCGCCACGTGTACAGCGGGTCGGCGATCTCCGTGCCAATGAATGTGTCTGTCGCCTCGAGCGGTTGCCAATACGGCGTGCCCTCCACACCGCCTTGCACGTTCGTGCAATGCGAGGCTGTGACAAATCCCGCGACGCCCGAACGCACGGCGTTGAATCCCAATGTGCAGAGATAACCCGGGAAGTTAATCTGCAGTCCTCCGACCAAAGGACGCACCTTGTCCCGCAGCGTGAGCATAGGGAGGATAGGCTCGACCTCCTCCACGATGACGGCTTCGCGTGGAACGCCGAGGGAAACCAGCGTCTCGATGACCTCTTCAGCTGCCGCTTCGTTCTCCACGCCGATCCGCAGCCGATTCTGCGCCTCATCAATATCGGTCCACCTCACCCCTCTGAGCTCGAAGGCGTGGGGGAAGATTTGATCGTTCCACTCCTTGAGCTGTCGGAAGTTGTACCGGCCAGGCAGGATGCGGATGACTCCAGCGCGAAGTCGGGGTTCATCCCACCCAAGCACGCGGGCGATCGTCGCGCCGACCTCCCGGACCGAAAGTGTCGTGACCTCACCTTCGACCAGGTACACGGCGATCCGTCCGTTCTCGTCCAGGAATATCCCACCGAATCCCGGGATCTGTTCGGCGAGGCGGGCCAGCTGCTCGTCCAGCGTCTCCTCGGGTAGAGGAACCCGGGGCATCTGCGGGGTGAGCGTCGCGCTCCAAGCGCCGAAGCCCGAAGCGAGGATCAGACCGAGAAGGATGCTCGTAACTGAGGCGAGGCGTTTCAAGGTTTGTGTCATCGTCTTCTCCCTTTTCTCATCGGCAGATCAAACGACCGGCCCGTACTCTACTTCTTCCACTGCTCAAAGTCAAGAAGGGTGCGTAAGGAAGAATAAGCAGGGCCATTGCCACCCGCAAGCCCGCGAAGGGAGCATCCAAACTAAGGGTGAGCGCGAGCGAGCCCTAGAGAGGTGAGCCTCCCGCCACCACTAAGCCCATAAGGTGAGAATCTCACCCAAGGTGAGCACAGTGAATCCCTGGATCGCGCGTCCCCTTCAGGATTCCCACCAAGCTCGCGCATATAAACAGTCCATGCGGACAAGGAGAACGATGCAGGCATTTCTCCAGGTGGGGGTTCTCCTCAGTATTAGGCGATAGGGGGATGACCGAGTGGGCCGTGCCCTTTGGAGATTTTGGGGGGGATCGTATGCCGTCCCCGATCGTCCGCCTCGCAGGTTTGAGGCGAAGCAGAGTGACCGCAACGAGGTTCGCCGCATCTGCTCATCTTGAATCAGCGCCTGGAGATATCTGTCAGCTTCTATCTCCAATAGGCCTGCCACACGATGTTGCGATTCAAGCCAGTTTCCTTGAACAACGTCACGATGTCTTGGGATGGAAGGTAATGTATCACCTCTTCGCAGGTCGTCTGCTAACAAGGCCAGCTTAATGCAGTCCATGATCGGAACGTGAGGCGGAATTGGGCTATTTCGAAAAACTTGCATGTCGTCCCTCATGTCCTCTTCGTATCCTTGGGAGGATCGAAAATGGTTCGGATTTCTAGGCCGAGCCGGCTTATGATATTTCTGGCGACTAGCGGTGGTCGAATTGACATTTATCCATTAGGTGTGTCATAATATGGTGTTCGACTTTTGAGACAATTGTGTTGTTACAAACCATTATGAACTCTTGTTGGAAACTGAGGGAATTGTTCAATGAGAGGAGCGAAAAGGTCCGACGTGGTAGTCAGCTACGCCTCGTCAGGAGCGCCTTTTAGAACTTGGGAAAGCGTCGCTGCTGAGATGGGCTCCCTGAGAGGTGAGCTTATGACTCGATTCGGTGAGCCAATCTGTCGAAGGGTTTGGGGATGATTAGGTATTCTTGATTCTTGCCCTGCTGGCGGTGATCGCACTGAGTGTAAGCATGATAGTGTTTGGCCAACGGATGACCACCACGATTGAAGGCGTCATCACTAACCCACAGAGTGCCGTTATCTCTGGTGCCAAGGTCACGTCCTGGACATAGCGATGGGCTTGAGGCACTCAATCGTGACCAGTAACACCAGCTTTTATTCGATCCTGCAGTTGTCCATCAGCAGTTGTAGTCTCGCGATGGAGGCGCGGGAGTTCCAAGCTGGCATCCAAAAAGACATTGCGTTTTAGATTGAGCAAATGGCTCGCATCAATGTTGAGCTGAAGGTAGGAAGGACAACGCTAGCGACCGTCATTCCAACCATCATTTTATCGGTGGAGGCGGCTCGAGGATTCCATGCGTTGCAGAACTTCAACTCCAAGGAGTTTGGGACGTTCGGTTTAGGTCAAGTTAACATCGCCATAAAGTCAGGTAGCAATACCTGGCACGGCTCGGCCTCTGAGCTTCTTCGCAATGATCGGTTGGACGCCAAGGACTTCTTTGATCTGGCCAACCGTGATAAACCGGCGTTCTGACAGAACAACTTTGGTGGCAGTTCAGACGGTCCCATCATTGGGGATCTGGCCTTCTTCTTTACCTATTGAGGGGCTGCGCATTCGCAAGGAGGAGATGATGCCCTCGGCACTGCTGAGGGCCAACGAGCGGCTCAGACTTTTCAGTTTCCCGGTCAGGGATCCAGCGACCGGGCAGAGTTATCCGACGGTGACCGTTGATGGTCAGACCTTTTTCCAAGTTCCTGTTGGGCCCATTGCTCAAACGATCATCAATCGCTTCTTCCCTGTTCCTAACTTGCAGTCCCATAGTCGTGGACTCAATCATGTCTCGGTAGCCCAGCGCATCGAAGATCGCGATCGCAACATCAAACAACATCTCCGTAATGCTACACCGGAGATGCCTCTTGAGATGCGCACACAGGTTGATCCAGGCTTTTCTCGACTTCGCCGTCGATCAGACTCCTTGCTGAGCTTCTCTAGGCGTGCTGGGTTACGTGTAAACCAGCTTTCTTGAAATTAAGGAGTTGGCGCGGGGCTTCGTATGAAGGAGGATCGCATGCGAGAATCGGCGGGACCTTCCTCGGTCGCTGACAGCGCTGTGGCGTCGCCTCGGATTTTTTATGGGTGGTATATCGCACTGGCCGCTGTAGTCATCTACTTCATGACAAATGGCGCGACTGTTGCCGTGCCACCGGTCTTCTATCCCAAATTCATCGAAGAGTTCCGGTCAACAGAAGCGGCGGTTACCTTCTGCGGTGCAATTACGCTGATGCTGGCGGGACTGCTGGCCCCGCTGGGTGGGGCCTTGATCGATCGGTTCGGGGTGCGGCGACTAATGCGAGTAGGCATCTTGATGCTGGCTGCTAGTGTTACGCTCTATCCGTTCGTTGGAGCGATCTGGCACCTTTATATTCTGCATGCGCTGTTTGCTGTGGCGTTAATTCTCTGCGGTCTGCTTATTAACGTCGTCTTGCTCTCGAACTGGTTTGTGGCACGGCGCGGAACCGTGATTGGATTGCTAGTGGCCGGCTCCAGCTTGGCTGGCGCCATCCTGCCGAATGTAGTCGCCCCCATTATCGCCCACCCGGACTATGGCTGGCGTTGGGGCTATGGGGTCATTGCCGGGTTAGTGTGGCTGGTGGCTGTGCCGCTGACCTTCCTGGTGATCAAAGAACATCCGCGCGAGGTTGGACAACACGCGGACGGCCGTGTCCCCAGTGAAAATCCGTCGGCCATGATGAGCGACGGACCGATCGTACTGCCTGGCGTGATGTTCCGAGATGCCCTCAAAACCAGCGTCTTGTGGTTTCTGGCCCTCGGGTCGGCGTTCATCTGGTTCGCCATCCTGGCGGTGCAAAATCAACTGGTCATCTACCTCAAGCGCGACCTGGGACTCTCGCAGGAACTGGCCGCCTTCTACTTGAGCCTGATCTTCATGTTCAGCATCGCTGGCAAATTTGGCTTCGGCTACTTGAGCGACCAGTTCACCAAACGAAGCATTATGATTCTCACCACGGCCCTGCTGTTTGTCGGCAGTCTGCTGCTACTCAAATTCGACCCTGACGCCGGAGGATTTCCCTTGGGCTTGGTGACCGGTCGCGCTCAGCTCATCACGTTTGCCGTGTTGTTCGGACTGGGCTACGGCGGCACTTTCAGCATGATTCAGCTCATGGTGCCGGAATGCTTCGGTCCCCGGGAGCTGGGACGTATCCTGGGTCTGGTGACACTGATTGATACATTTGGGGCGTTTGCTGGGATTACGCTCACCGGATACTTGCGCACAGCCACCGGAAGTTACCTGATCCCTTTTCTGACGGTGGTGATCGTCTCACTGCTGGGGTTGATTAACGTGTGGTTCGTGCGACCATTGCCTTATGAGACGAGGACAATTGGACGGTGAGTATGTCTTGGGCCCTTCTTTGTAACTTGTGATTGGTCATTCCCACAAATAAGCAAATAAGCCTAGTAACGAATCACCAGCAATTCGGAACGAGGCACGTGCAACCGTTTATTTCAGACATGTTGGAAAGCGATTAGGGAGGTCATATTTAACATCATGCAGCAGTCTCTGTTTTTGTGGGATGAGGGCATGAAGGTAGACCCCGGCTGTTCCTGTCGCCGGGGCCACGTTCAGCACGGTTCTGTTCCAACCCTGCCTCCTTATCATCAACTCAGCGACCCATCTTGAGGATAAGCCATTCAATCCATCCCTGGTGATTCATTCTCCCACCTGGATCAATGGCCTCTGAAAGTTGTTCATCGGGACTCCTTGGCCCTTATCAGTTCTTGACAGAGGTGGGTAGGTTGTGGTAAAAATATAACCTCAGGTTGATGTGAATATCAGGCCACTTACAAGGTGGCAGAGCATGTAGGGTCATTATGATACTGTGCTGTGGTGGGTCAGACAACCGAGCTGGTATAGACAGCGGCGGTGGGGATGGCTTGTCCACAGGCAGTATGGCGAGAGGTGGTTAGGTTGGATCCGCTGCGGGGGGGCGAAGGTGGCAGTGACGGTCTCGAACGGTGGCAATGTATGCCGGAGTTGCGATTTGATCGGCAGTGGCATTGGTGAGGGGAAGTTCGTTTCTGTTTGGCGGGGGCACGGTTGGTGGTGTTGGCTCACTGGAGACGGGGCAAGGACAAGCGATAGGGCACAAAGTTCTTCCCACCCCGTGAGTGGATAAGCTCCGTTGTGCTGCCTCTACGCCTTTTAGGGACTCGGTAAGAAGCGCTGTTGGCGCAGGAGGCGGAAGCCCACCTATCGATAACGAGGACTGGGATTCCCAAGGAACTGGGTAGCGGCATCTGATCCACCGAACTCGAGAAAGCTCATGGAGAGAATAGCCAGGCTGGGACTTCGATCGCATCGGCTTAACTCCGGTAATAGCATTCGCCAAGAGAGGATTTTCTATCTTACGGTGTCGATCAGAAGCAAATTCGAATTACTCAAGCAGGACCGCTCTTACTGATGTGGAGGACAAGCAATTGTACGCCCATCGAGAAGCTCCTTTGCTTCAGGTTAGTGAGATGAGGGTAACTCACCGTAAGCAGCTATGAGGAGTAAGGGACGGAGATGGCTCGACTACACGAATATCAGGGGAAAGAGCTCCTCAGAAAGTACGGCATCAACACTCCTGAAGGCCAACTAGCCAGTAGTCCAGAAGAGGCCCGTCGTATCGCTGCTGAGTTAGCTCGGCCAGTAGTTGTGAAAGCGCAAGTATGGGTGACCGGACGTGCTAGCTTGGGAGGGATCCGCTTCGCCGACTCGCCAGACGAGGCGGCAGCTGCCGCCCGCCAAATCCTGTCGCTGAAGGTGCGGAGTTTTCCTGTCGAGCGGGTACTAGTCGAAGAGCGGTTGTCCATCTGTCGCGAGTTGTATGCCGGTCTTCTCATTGATGACAGTGCCCGTCGTCCACTGCTGCTGGTGAGTTCGGTGGGGGGCACGGGGATTGAAGAGATCGCCCGCTCACAGCCTGAGAAGGTGGCTCGGCTACACGTTGATCTTGGAGAGGGCGTGCCGGAGGCCAAAGCGCGACGTCTGGTTGGCCAGGTCGGAATTGACGATCCGCTCCAGACCCACGTTGCCGATGTGCTCGTGAGGTTGTATCAACTGGCCCGGGGCGTCGAGGCGCGCGCTGCTGAGATTAACCCCTTGGTGCTCACCACGGATGGTCGGCTGGTGGCTGCCGACTGTCGCATCACGGTGGACGACTATGCGGTATTCCGTCATCCCGAGCTTGGGATTGAGATTGCTCGCGAGCTAAATCATCCGCCGACATTACTGGATAAGATTGCTTATGAGGTGGAGAAAAATGACTATCGAGGCACGTTCTATTTCGCTCAGATGGAGCAAGGCTTTGAGGCTGGGCAGGGATACATCGGGTTTCATGGTGCAGGCGGCGGCGGCTCGATGATGGCTATGGATGCATTGATGCGGCGAGGATTCAAAGTGGCTAACTTCTGCGATACCAGTGGAAATCCACCGGCATCCAAAGTTTATCGCGCCGCCAAGATCATTCTCGCCCAACCCAACATTGATGCTTACTTCGGCTCCGGCTCCGGCGTGGCTAGCCAAGAACAGTTTCATGTGGCTCGTGGGCTAGTTAAGGCATTTCGCGAGGAGAATCTCTCAATTCCAGCCGTGATGCGCTTGGGCGGCAATGGTGAGGACCAAGCGGTGGAGATCCTAGAGAACTACACGCGGGATCTGCCGGCTCCGGTCAAGGGATTCAAGAAAGATGACTCAATAGAGACCTGCGTCGAGTATCTGCAGATGTTGCTCACGGAGCAAAAGAGAGGGGAAAAGCGAGAGAAGCCAATCCGCCGACAGGCTCCGGCTCCGCTGCCAGAAAAACCCTATCAGTTTGACATCCGCACCGGGCAGATCATTTATGATCACGCCCTGTGCGCCAAGTGTGAGACGAAGATCTGCGTCCAGGTTTGTGTCCCGCAGATTCTTAAGCTAGAGAATGGCGTTCCCGTGCTGGCCATTACTCGTGAAGAAGCCAAACAAGGGGGATGCATTGAATGTCTAGCCTGCGAGGTGGAATGTTGGTTTCACGGACATCAAGGGGCTCGCATTCTTTTACCCATTCCCGGATTGGACGAGTATCTCAGGGCTCAATCACCCTTACAGGGAAATCCTAGAATCCTAAAATTCTAAATCCGAGGGCTGTTTCGGATTTGCAATTTTCCTCCCGCGGATATGGCGATTCTAGTTGATGGCACCGAACGCGTCCTGGTTCAGGGCATTACCGGGAGAGAGGGTTCGACCCGCACACGGTTGATGATTGACTATGGCACCAAGGTGGTTGCCGGCTGTACGCCGGGCAAGGGCGGGGCCGTGGTTCATGGCGTGCCGGTCTTCGACACGGTTGTTGAGGCACAGGCGGCGGTGGGGCCGATCGATATCAGTGTCGTCTTTGTTCCTGCGCCGACGGTCAAAGAAGCAGCGTTGGAGGCCATCGCTGCTGGCATTAAGCTATTAGTCCTCATTCCTGATCGGGTGCCGCTTTATGATGTGTTGGAAATCGTGCGCGTCGCTGAGCAGCACGGCGCCCAATTTGTGGGTCCGAATACGGTCGGCGTGCTTAGCCCGGGCCGGGGTGTGCTGGGCATGGTAGGCGGGCGGGCTGAGTTGGCGCGAGCTTGGTTTAAGCCCGGGCCTGTAGGCATCGTCTCGCGCAGCGGCGGCATGAGCGTTTCAACGGCCTACTACTTGGGCAAGGAAGGCATTGGGACCAGTACGATCGTCCACGTCGGGGGCGATGCCATTGTCGGCTTACCTATGCCTGAGGTGGTCAAGCTATTTGAAGCTGATGAGCAAACGGAGGCAGTCGTCTTGTTCGGAGAGATCGGTACATCCCAAGAAGAGCGAGTAGCTGATTTGATTGAGCGGGGAGAGTTCACCAAGCCACTCATTGCCTACATTGGCGGTGTAGCCGCTACGTCCGGGATGCGCTTTTCCCATGCTGGAGCCATCGTAGAAGGTGACCGAGGGACGTATGAAGGCAAGGTCAAGCGGCTCCGAGAGGTTGGCGCCTATGTTGTTGACTCTTTCCATGACATACCCCACGTCACCAAACGAGTTTTGAAGCGGCGCCGCGGATGAGCATGGACGTCTATGGTCTATTCCCGGCCTTGAAAGACCCGGTCAAGAGCATCTGGTCGCTGACGTGGCCAGGGGTGATTAGTGGATTAGGCTCTGGAGAACCCTCCTACGGAGTGCGAGGAAATCGAAATTCGAAACTGTTTCGGATCGAGCCTGATTCATAGGGTTTTGCCGAAGGACCCATAGGCTGGTCCTTGGAGGACTGGTTAGGCGGCCGTTCGAGTTTCTGTGGGACGCTTGAGCGTTCTTCCGATCATGCCTCGAACCTAGGCAAGCCGTGGCTCAAGCCGTTGGGAGAAGCCCGTTGAAACAGACTCGACCTGGCACCCCGCTCGCTACCAGTCTTCCAACGGCCGGCCTGGCTGGTGGCCCTAAGGCATTGCCGCCTAAAGGCGGCTCAGTGGTTACTTTTCGTATGTGTGCGCCTTATGGAAAGCGGGCACTGGAAGACAGCCATCACTAAGGTGGAACCCAATAAGATCCTGCTCCGCGGCTATCGCTTGGACGAGCTGATTGGTCGCATCTCCTACGGAGAAGCTGTTTACCT
This sequence comes from Acidobacteriota bacterium, assembly GCA_030550025.1. GTDB lineage: Bacteria > Acidobacteriota > Blastocatellia > HR10 > HR10 > HR10. The sequence goes on from JAUQQC010000007.1 coordinate 96,364, forward strand.
GACGCTCAAAGGGGAATTGCCGCCTCGGCATGAAGGGAAACTGATCGAAGCCATTCTGGTGTCGGTCATTGATCATGGTGCGACCCCCCCCTCTGCGCTAGCGGCCCGCACGATTGCATCCACCGGGGCTGGGCTCAGTGCTGCTGTGGCTGGAGGGATCTTGGCCATTTCGCATTATCACGGTGGAGCTATCGGGGAATGCATGGCCGTGTTGCGCGAGGCAGTCAATCATCGGCGACAACAGGGAACTTCAGTAGCAGAAGCCGCCACCTGGGTGGTGGAAGAACACACTCGTGCCCGCAAACGTCTTCCTGGGTTCGGCCATCGCCTGCATACGCAAGATCCCCGCACAACCCGGCTGTTTGATCTAGCAGCACAGTGGGGGATTGCCGGGGAGTTTGTCCAAATGGCTCGCGCGATCGAGCAAGCGATGAAAGAACGTTTGGGCAAACCACTGCCAATCAACGCCGATGGAGCCATCGCGGCCTTACTGTGCGAAATGGACTTTGATCCAATGGTAGCCGATGCCTTTTTCATGATGGCCCGCGTGCCCGGCCTGGTCGCCCACATCCATGAGGAAAAGACACGACAGAAACCCATGCGGCGGATTCATCTAACAGATATTGAGTATGATGGTCCGGCAGAGCGGGCGTTGGAGCGAACGGAGTGATCACTCAGTGATCGGTAAGTCAGGAATCCGTAATCCGCAAAAGGAGGTGGCCGAGCATGAAGGAGAAGATCAGGGAATTAATTCCTGAGTTTGACCAGATTAGGGATGACGAGCTACGGCAGAAAGCGCTTTCCGTTTGGGAGGATGCACTTCAAGATGGAGGGTGGGAGCCGGAAGAATTGCTCCGCATGCCCTTCACGCTGTGGGCAGAGAATGTCAAGGTGAGTTTCATCGAGCATGTCCGCACGGTTTGCCGTATGTGTATCGAGATTGAGAAGGTTTTAAGAGAGTCCTACGGCGACCGAGTGAAGATCAATCGGGATTATCTTATCGCCGGAGCTCTGCTGGCCGATGTGGGCAAGCTCATCGAGTATGAGAAGAAGGACGGCGAGTATGTCAGAAGCAAAAAAGGAGAGTACTTGCGGCATCCGTTTGTGGGTGTGGGGATGGCCTATCGGCGAGGGTTGCCCGAGGGCGTCATGCATGTCATTGCGACGCATTCCAAAGAGGGCGATCATGTGGCCCGATCACCGGAATCCATAATTTTTCATCACGCCGATTTCATTGACTTCGACCTGGTGAGCAAAAAGCGGCCATTTTAGCATCCCGTTTTTGCCGGTTGGTCATGGGTGGGAACCACCGACCAGGAACCCAAGGCTGAATCACAAGGATGGCCAAAATCTTCGTAGATTAAGCAGGGAACAACTGTTGACCGATGGCTAAGACGATCTCACGACAGTGGGCTGAGTACGCGGTGGCGCTCACGTTTGAGGATATTCCAGCGGCGGCCGTTCAGGCGGCGAAACGGTTTCTGCTGGATACGGTGGGATGCGCATTGGGAGGCTATCGAATCGAGGATTGTGAGATTGGGCGTGAGGTCATCCGCCAGATGGGCGGACGGCCGGAAGCTACGATCATCGGTTCTGGCGAGAAGACCAATGCCGTCAATGCCGCCTTCATCAATAGCCTTGCCGTGCGGGTGATGGATTACAACGACGTCTACTGGAAGCAAGATCCATCTCACCCGAGCGACCTCATTCCTGCCGCCCTGGCCGTGGGTGAACGGCAACGAAGGTCGGGCAAGGATTTGATCACGGCCATCGTCATCGCCTACGATTTGGAGATGCGGCTGTGCGAGGCTGCATTCCCCGGCATTCGCGAGTTAGGCTGGCACCATGCTACGCTGACGCAATTTGCCTCGCCAGTGGTGGCCGGGAAGATGCTGGGCTTGACGGTTGAGCAGATGGTCAACGCCATTGGCATCTCAGGCGCACACAACGCCACGCTCGGTGCCGTTACGGCGGGCAAACTGACGATGATGAAGAACACGGTAGACCCAATGGCCACGCAAAGTGGTGTCCTGGCAGCACTGCTGGCTCAAAAGGGCTATGTTGGACCGGAGGCAATTTTCGAGGGCCGCGAGGGACTGTTTGCCCAAGTGGGGCGCGAGTGGGACCCCGACAGGTTGACGGCTGGGTTGGGCACTGACTTCAAGATCACGCAATGCTCGATGAAACCCTTTCCCACGGAAGCGCTGACTCACTCGCCGATCACAGCGACGCTGGCGTTGGTACGTGAACACTGTCTCCGACCGGAAGACATCGAGGCGGTGACCGTCAGGACGATTGCTCGGGCGGCAGAAATTTTGGCCGATCCATCGAAATACCAGATCACCTCCAAAGAGACAGCTGATCACAGCTTGCCTTACTGTCTGGCAGCCGCCATTGCCGATGGTGAGGTCACGCCGCGCCAATTTAGGCCTGATAAGCTCGGCGATCCTCGTATTCTCAATCTGGTTCCGAAGGTCCGGGTCTTGGCCGACGATGAATTTGAGCGGCTCTTCCCCGACCGGCAGCCATGCCTGGTGGAAATCCGCACTACGTTGGGTCGGACGTTCAATTGTCGCGTAGACTATCCCAAAGGCGATCCCCGCGATCCCTTAACTGATGAGGAGCTGAAGAACAAGTTTTCTGCTTTGGTGGAAGGGCTGCTGTCGTCTGAACGTTGTCAGACCATTTTCAGTCTTATCGGTGAGTTGGAGTCGTTAGGGGACATCAGTACCTTGATGGAGATGCTCGTGGTGGAAGAGGCTGGTATGAGGAGGTAATATGGGTCGTTATGATATGGTTATCAAAAATGGCACCCTGGTCATCCCCTACATAGGGATAGTCAAAGCCGATCTTGGGATTAAAGATGGCCGCCTGGCCAGCATGGGCTCAGAAATCGCTTCCACTGATGGCGAACAGGTCATAGATGCTGCTGGCAAGGTCGTCTTCCCCGGTGCGGTGGACTCCCATTTCCACGTGGGCATTTATCGCCCGTTGTCGGAAGATGCTCAGAGTGAGTCAGCTTCAGCCACCGTCGGGGGGGTGACGACGATCTTGAGCTACTTTCGCACTGGTCATCATTACCTGAACAAATCCGGACCTTATCGCGAAATCTTTCCCGAGGTATTAGAGCTTTCGCGCGGGCGCTTCTATACCGACTACGGTTACCATATCGCCATTATGACCGAAGAGCAGCTGGGTGAGGTCCAGATGTTGGTCGAGCAGTATGGGGTCGGGTCGTTCAAATTCTACATGTTTTACAAAGGGCTGACGCTCACTGCCGACTCTACGCGTGGCCGCGAATATACCATGACCGAAAACTATGATCTGGGCCATCTTTACCGGCTCATGGAACAGGTGTCGCGTGTATCCGCAAGATATTGGGACAAGGGTCGAATTGCCCTGAGCCTTCACTGCGAGAATCCTGAACTGATCCGTGTGTTCATCGAAGAAGTCAAGGCGCAAGGTGGGCAGGGGTTGGAAGCCTACAGCCGAGCCCGCCCACCTCTGACGGAACGACTCTCAATTCATGAAGCAGCGATCCTGGCCGATGCCACCAGCTGCCCGATTAACCTATTGCACTTGAGCAGTCGGCAAGCTTTGCAGGCGGGGCTGGAAGTCCGACGCCAGTATCCACATCTGAGCATCAAATTGGAAACAACGCTCCATCATCTGGTGCTGACGTACGACACAGCAAGTGATCTTAAGGGCAAGGTTAACCCACCCATTCGCACCCAAGCCGATGCCGACTTTTTGTGGCAAGGCATCATCAACGGGGACGTAGACACAGTCGTGAGCGATCATGCCTGCTGTTTTGAGGAACAAAAAGGGAACGATCTGTGGACCGCCCTGCCGGGATTTGGAGGCTCCTCATTGCTATATCCCATCCTGATTTCTGAAGGCTATCATAAGCGAAACATTCCCCTAACGCGCATCGCTGAGCTGGTAGCGGCCAATCCGGCCGCCGCTTTTGGTCTCTATCCTCGCAAGGGAACGCTTATGGTGGGCGCGGACGCCGACTTGGCCATCGTGGACATAAACTATCGGCAGAAGGTAACACCGGAGATATTGCATTCGGCCCAGAACTTCACGCCATTTGATGGAATCGAACTGACGGGATGGCCTACGCAGACGATCCTGCGAGGGCAAGTTGTGTTTTCCCAAGGTCGCTTGGTTGCCCAACCAATAGGGCAGTACCTGAAGCGGCCCGTTGGTCTTCATTCGTGATGTCCTGATCCCTTCGATCGGTGTCATTCATCAGTCATCCGTTGATCATTGGGCGCTGATGATGGTTCATTCATTGGTCGGAAAAAAGAATCGGCAACCCGAAACCAGCAATAGATTGGATTCGGGACATTGATGTCGATTTCTCCTTTGCCAGGAGCTGGCCATGAGACAACGACTCGGGATAACCTTGGCTTGTGTAACACTGGCACTGATTGGCCTGGCTTTGATGCTCCCCCAATTAGCTGTGACCGCTCAGGAATCAGAGGTGATCGAGCGTGGGCGCGAGATTTACCGTCAACACTGCGCTTCTTGTCACGGAGTCGATGCCAAAGGCCATGGCCCGGCAGCCGATGCTCTCAAAAAAAATCCGCCGGATCTGACGCTCATTCAGAAGAAAGGCGAAAAGTTTCCCTTTGATGAGGTCATGAATATCATCGACGGCGAGACGGTTATCTCTGCTCATGGCTCTCGTGAAATGCCTGTGTGGGGGACGATTTTCCGCAAGGCCAAGGGCGAGATGTTGGCGCATTTGGATATCTATGCGCTGACTAAATATATCGAATCCATTCAAAGGCATCGCCCGTGATTTGACCAGTGACCAGCGATCGGTGCTGGCGTCAGCAGCTAGCGATAGTGCTGAGTGTCAGTAACCAAGCCATAGATGACGTAGGAGACCGAATGGTTCGCAAGCCGCGTTTCGCGGGAGCCTACAGGACGCACGAAATGCATGAACTTGGTGGCCGATTGGATGGCCCATTCGCCATTCGTCGCAGGCAAAAAGGTCTATCCGCGTACATCTTGTACGCATCTGTGGACTGTTAGGTGGGAGAGGATATTTCGTGTGTTTCGGGGGCGGTCTCGTGGGTTCATCATTCAGTAGCCGAGAGTCCATACGCAACGTTGGAAGACACACCATGAATCCGACGGGTTGGCCTTTGGGGGGGGCCTCTCGCTCGTCATTCGCAATCTATGGTTCCCATTGCTAATGGAGGGAGGTATGAGATCTAATATTTTCTTGGGATGTTGCCTGTTGGTCATGCTGGCCCGGGGCAGTCAGGCGCAACAACTTGACCTATCCAAGCCGGAGGATGCTGTCAAAGCTAGCCGCAAGATCCACTGCTCGTTGAACGATGGGCAGCCTGCTGTGTACTGGTGGCGCGGACACGTCTACAGTCGTGTGCCGGGGGAGAAAGACCGTAAGTTGTTTCACGTGCAGGGTATGAATATCCGCGCCTGTGTTACTCTCATCGATCCACAGGGCAATTATGGGTATCGCATGGTTTCCCGTGAAGTCATGTTCTATTTGGATCCGGAGACCGACCAAATTCTTCGCACCTGGAACAATCCCTGGACGGGTAAGAGCGTGGAGGTCGTGCACGTCGCCAACGATCCGGTCAATATGCGTCCGGTCTTCGCTCGTGGGCCGCATGGCAATTATCAGTTGGGCGGCACGATCAAAGACGGCTGGGTGTGGCTGACGACTGAAGTTCCTTTGTTCTACACTAACCCATTAGGTGGGGACTATCAGGAGTACGTTGGCGGTGCGTATCAGGCCATCGAAATGTTCAACCACTTCCTACCCTTGGACGAGCTTCTAGATGCTAACAAGCCGTCGGTTGAAAACGTGCTGGTGGGATGGGCTCGTGTGTCCCAGTGGCTGCCTTGGATGGAGATGGGAGATCGCCCTGGTCAGCTGATCTTTCACGCCGCTGGCAAGAAGCTCAGATCGTGGGATGACTTGCCGGAGATGATGAAGCGCGAAATTGAGGCGAACTATCCGATCTATAAAACCCCACCGCCGCTGGATGATCGCCGTCCGAATGAAACCAGTTGGACCTATTTCAAGAAGGTGATCGACGCCAAGCGGGGCAAAAGGACGAACTAGGATCTTGCCAAGGAGGTGTAGGAAGAGCCCACCATATAGCTCCGAGTTTGAACTCTCGAGGTGCCAATCATCAGCAAAAGTCTATGAGCGAAATGGTCAGAACCAGCCCGTCGTTCACCAGCTGCTCGTCGCCGGTTGGGTGTCAGGGACAACTGGCGACCAGAAACCAGCGACCAGTGACACTCATCTTGTCGATGTTTGCCATCCTGGCCTTCTGCCTTCTCTTACCTGGGGTGCCGTCTGTAGCCCTGCCCGTCATCGGCGGTGGCGACAAGCCCGATGGTTCCTCTCTGGTTGTGCTCTCGCCGGCCAATCATCAGGCAGCCAGTCCAGATCTGGCTATCGGCCCAGATGGCAGCATCAATGTCATTTGGGTTGACCGCGCGCCGGATGCAGCCAATCGTGCTCGCTTGAAACCGGGCGAGCATACACACAAAAGCTATACCAATCTCTACTTTGCCCGTTCCACCGACGGAGGGCGATCCTTCACTCCACCGCTTCGCGTCAACGACGTGGAAGGGACGGTGTGGGGGTTCGGTACCAGCAAACCCCGAATTGCCGTTGGCCAATCGGGCATCATTCACGTGTTTTATTCGGGAAATCGCTGGTCGGCCTCAGCCCCCAGACAGGCAGTTGATGCCATGTACACTTGATCCACTGATGGCGGGCGGACGTTTGAAAAGCCTCGGCGGCTCAATTCTCTTCATGAAAGTCAGTATGATGATGGCGAGCTGCAGGCTGCCCATTGCTTCGGCACTATGGGGGTAGCACTGGACGGCTCAGTCTACGTATACTGGATTGACACGCGACACATGAAGAAGGAGGGTGATAATAGCACCATCTACGGCGTCGTCTCACGGGATGAGGGGAAGTCGTTTGAACACGAGCGGATGATCTTCGCTAACCTGGCCTGCCCTTGCTGTCAACTGTGGGTAGCGTTCTCGCCGGAGGCGAAACCCTACCTGTCGTTTAGGGCAGTGGGCAGCGATGGCTCGCGTGATAGCTTGGTGGCGTGGTCTGAGGATCGAGGTAAAACCTTCTCCCAACCGGTTCGTGTTGCCTCCAGCCGATGGCTGATCAACGCCTGTCCCTTGAAGCCGACGGTGATAGCGATTGATCAGCAAGGTCGCGTGTTTGCCGCCTACTATACGGCCGGCGAGCAGCCTGCCGGCGTCTACTTTACGGTCTCCGACAATGGTGGAAAAACCTTCACCAAGTCGGTCGCCATACATCCGGAGGCTAAAGTCTCGGACCATCCCAGCGTGGCCGTCGGACCCGACGGGGTGGTGTACGTGGCTTGGGATGCCAAGGTCGGAGATGGACGCCGAGTGTATCTGCGTGTGTCCTCAGATCACGGAAAGACGTTTGGGCCGATCAGAGAATTTGGCGATCCTTCAGGGTCGGCGACCTATCCTGCTGTCGCCGTTGATAAGAACGGCCGGGTCTATCTGGCCTACCAACAGAATGACCGCGTGGTGGTGGAGTCCCATCCCTCGCTGGTGACCAAGATTAAGTGATCTTGGGTCAGTGTTAGGGAAATGCCAAATCCGAAATCCTCAAAAGTTTCAAGTTTGGGATTTAGGATTCAGCATTTCCCCGCCGAGATTTCGAATCTCGGATTGCGAACCTGAAACTTCGCAACTTGCTTCGGACATCAGACCTACTCTGATCCATCGGCCTTGGTCCCTGAAGTTTCATTGGGATAGGAAAGTGGGGGAGCAGGTAACGAATCCATGGTTCGAGGGAACTTTTTTGAGTCGTGACCTATCGGCTCATTTGCTCAACTAAGGAGAGTAAACGCCATGTCACCAGCTCGACACTTCACGTTTTGGTGGCTGAGTCTGATTCTGCTGCTGAGCGTTACGGCGCTGGGCCGAGTCGCCACCGGCCAGCAAGTCGGCGGTGACGCCAGACACCCCAACGACCGCTCAGATGCCGTCGCGCGCACAATGCAGGTGGCGCAACGAGCCTTCGACCACTTCCGGCGCGGGTTGGCTACAGGCCAATGGCAGCCATTTTTGGACATGTTGAGCGATGATTTCACGTTCTACTTCCCGACAGGCAAGTACCAAGGCCTCCATGTCGGCAAGGCGAAGGCAGCCGAATTTTTCCACTATGTGGCCTCAGTGTTTACCGAAGGTGTCCAGATCACCGAGGTCCTGCGCGTGACGGCCGATGAAAAGACCGTGGTCTTCGAGTTCCGAGACGAAGGCAAGCTGCACGGCCAGATGTACAAAAATCGTGTGGCCGTGTCGTTAGATGTGTGCGGCGATAAAATCTGCGGCTATCGCGAATACTTCGGCAGCGATGGGAAGTCCAATTGAAGTGGCCCGCGCCAGGTGCCCGGAACGCGCGGCAGGTCAGGGAGCAACTGATCACCGGACAACCGGTTACTGATCCGGTGAGCTGTAAGCCACCAAGCCACCGATTTCACCGATTTTCACTGATGATTGATCGTCGTCAATTTCTCGGCGCGATGACAGTTGCGCCGCTGTGTCGCGCGCTTGATGTGTCATCCCTGGCTCAGACCGACGGCGATGACGATGAGGCATTTTGGGCCGGCGTGCGCCGCGAGTTCCGGCTCGATCCGCATCACGTGTTTCTCAACACGGGGACGCTTGGCTCGTGTCCGCGCGTGGTCAGCGAGACGGTGATCGAAGCCATGCGGATGATGGATGAGCGGCCCACCTACGGCTACTGGGCGCGCGGCATGCCCAGCGCCGAACGGGTGCGACAGCAGGCCGCAGCCCTGCTCGGCGCCGAACCCGTCGAGGTGACCATCACGCATAGCACCACGGAGGGCATCAACATCGTCGGTCTGGGCCTGGACTGGCGGCCGGGCGATCGAGTCTTAGTCAGCACCCATGAGCATCCGGGCGGCCGGGCGATCTGGGATTTTCTGCATCACCACCGAGGGATTGAGGTGGACTTCGTTGATGTACCGCTGTCGCCCAAGAGCGCGGATGAGATTGTGGAGTTGATTCAGCGCCAGATCAGCTCCCGCACGCGGTTGGTGGCCGTCTCCCACATTCTCTATTCCACTGGCTTAGTGATGCCGGTCAAGGAGATCGGCCAGGTCGCTAAACAGGCTGGAGCGCTGTACCTGGTTGACGGCGCGCACCCGGTGGGACTGCTGCGGGTCAATGTCAAGGAGATCGGCTGCGATTTTTATGCAGCCAGCGGACATAAGTGGTTGTGCGGTCCGCGCGGCACCGGGTTACTCTATGTGCGTCAGGAGCACCTGGAGCGATTACACCGCTTCGTTCACGCCTACTCGGAGCATCGAGTGCCGGCGGATGTGGGGACGCTTGATCGCCAGGTCAGCCGATTGAACTTCGTCTGGACCAACAATCTTCATGACATTCTCGGTCTGGGGGCGGCCATTGAGTTTCACCAGCGCCTTGGTCCAGACCGTGTCTATGCCCGCAACATGGCGTTGATTAACCGGCTGAAAAAGGCCGTCGTGACTATTCCTGGCGTCGAATTGATTTCGGCGTTTGACGGCGCTATGGCTTCGCCAATGGCCACGCTGCGGCTTATCGGCAAAAGCAATAAGGACGTGTTCCAGCGGTTGCGCGACCACTACCACATTACGGTCAAGGAGGTAGCCGATGCTGAATTGCCTCAGCCGCTCAACGCGATCCGCGTCTCCGCACATATCTACAACACCCCAACCGAGATCGACCGATTCGCTGCCGCCTTACACGACGTGATGACCGAACCCTTAGGACCCATTTCAAAACCGTCTTGGTTCTGTGGTGGACTGGAGGCATGGCATGGAGGGGATTAGCTGATGAACAGTGGCAGAGGGCTCGTGTTCATTTACCGTCGTCCAAGCTGCAGCCCAAGGGGGGCCGACCCTGAGGCGATGACCGCCGATGCTTTGAGGGGATCCTCTGGATCTTGTGGACTGGAGCTCCTTGGAGGGAGCTGTCGCGCCGGTATGGTAGCCCCAGCAGCTGCTGGCGAAGGCTCAAGCAGTGGGAAGAGTCTGGTGGGCTGCTTGAGCTGTGGTGGGCATTCTTGGTCCAGCTCAACGGCTAACAGAAGATCCGCTGGGATGAGTGCCTTGCCAAGGGCAGCCTTGCTCCGGCCAAAGAAGGGGGCCCAAGGTGGGCAAGACCAAAAGGGGAAAGGGCACGAAGTGGCTGGTTTTGGTCGGTGGCGCGAGGACTCCGCCGAGAGCATACTTGGACTCGGCATCCCTGGCGGAAGGCCTGCTCTTGGAGAAGACCCTCGACACAGTGGCGATAAGGCGAGCAGGCAAGCCCGGACGGCCCCGCAAGCGGGTGATTGCCGATGGCGCTTTCGACAGCACTCCCTTGCGCCGGCGATCGAAGCGGCGGGGGACAGAGCCGATCATCCCCGCACGGCGCAACCACCCCACTGCCACCGATCAGGATGGGAGGAAGTTGCGCCGCTACCGGCAGTGGATCGTGGGGTGAACCTTTGCCTGGCTTGGGCATTTTCGGCACCTGGTGGTGCGCTATGAGCGGCTCTTTCTCACCTATGCCGGGTCCTTTCATCTGGCGTGTGCCTTGCTCACCCTTCCAAAGGTTTGGAAATGAGTTCTAAGCAGATCCATGGGGCCAACCACGGATACACGCAGCCACAGATTACACAAAGGTTTGTGAAAATCCGGGAAATCTGTGGTTCCCAGATGTGGCCTGGACAACGGGCCACAGATTATGAACACGGATTTCAATCTACCCGGTCAAGGAGGTGCTTATGATGTGTTGTAGCATCACTCGAGCATTGGCATCTCTACATCGAAGGATCTTGCCTAAGCCGCTCGGAGCAGCGTTTTGGCCGTCCTGGTGGCTGGTGGTGCTGAGCCTCATCATGCTGACCAGCGCGCTGGGGGTGAGGCAACCAGTTCACGCTCAGACGACAGGCACGATCTTGGGGACGGTCGAAGATCAGTCGGGAGCAGTAATTCCTGGCGCGTTGGTCACAGTGACAAATTTAGCCACGGGCCTGGAGCGATCGGTTAAGACAGACGACAACGGGAATTATAACTTCACTCTCTTACCCGTTGGAATTTACCGAGTCAAGTGCGAGAAGGAAGGATTCAAAACCGCGGTGAAAAACAACGTCGTGTTGCAAGTCGCGCAGCGGCTGAAACTCGATTTTGTTCTGGAATTAGGTCCCACGATCGAAGAGCTGACCGTCGCCACTGGGGCGACGTTGGTCAATACCGAGAGTCCAGAATTGGGCGAGGTCATCGAAAACCGGCGCATCTTGGATCTGCCGCTCAATGGCCGGCAATTCCTGCAGTTAGCGGAATTGACGCCAGGCGTCAGCCGGGGGCCCTCCGGAGGCTTCCGCGGCGGACTGACGGGCAATCTGACCGGTCCCAATATCACCGTCAATGGCGCACGCGACACCGATAACTACTACACGGTGGACGGCGTCAGCGTCAACGATCGCCTCTTCAATTCGCTGACGGTGTCACCATCGGTGGAAGCGATTCAGGAATTCAAGGTCCAATCTGGGTTGTATTCGGCCGAAAGCGGCATCACTAGTGGTGCTCACATCAATATCGCCATCAAGAGCGGGAGTAATGATTTTCATGGATCGGTCTATGAGTTCTTCCGCAATGACCGCCTCAACGCCCGGAACTTCTTCGACACCGCCAAGCCGTTGTATCAGCAAAACCAGTTCGGGTTCACGGCTGGCGGCCCTATCATCCGCGACCGGAGTTTCTTCTTCGGTAACTTTGAGGGACTTCGGCTACGAGTGCCCATCACGCGAACAGTCACCGTCCCGACGATGAAGATGCGGCGTGGGGATTTCAGTGAGTTCGGAGATGGCAATCCAGCTACCACGGGCGACGTTGATTTGGTTGATCCCTACGCCGCCGGCGCGCCGTTCCGCCGGACGTATTTTGCCGGCAACATCATCCCTCAAGAGCGCTTTGATCCGGTCGCCCGCGAGATTCTGGCGCTGTTGCCTAAGCCGAATCGTCCGGGGCTCTCCAACAACTTGGTGGCCTCACCCTCGTTCCGCAATAGGACCGATCAGTTCATCATTCGCATTGATCATCGCCTGACGGACCGAGACCAACTTTATGGACGATTTCTCTTCTCCAACATCACTGCCTTTTCGCCCTTCGGGGCAGTGACGCAAGGCACGCGCGGTGGCGCAGCCATGCCGGGATTTGGTTGGGATTTGACCACCAATAATCGCAACCTGGCCATCAATTACACGCGCGTGTGGACCAGCCGCTTGGCGGGCGAGTTTCGCTTCGGCTATAACCGGACGACCGGCGGTCAGGTGCACGAGAATGTGGGCAATGACATTGCTGTTCGGCTGGGCATTCAGGGGATCTTGGGAACCGGGCCGGATGAGGCAGGTATTCCCCGTATTGAAGTGATCGGCTTGAGCCCGTTTGGCGATGAACCGAACACCATCATCCGCCGGAATGAGGATTTTCAGTACAACTATAATGTCACGTATGCTGTCGGGGTCCACGCCTTCAAGTTCGGCTTCGAGTACGCGCGAGTCAACTTTGCGCCCTCGATCCAAAACCTGGTTCGCGGCCAATTCTCTTTTGGCTCGACACGGAATACTAGCGGTCTGGGGTTTGCCGACTTTCTGCTGGGGCTGCCGACGACCGGTGCCTTCGGTTCGGTAGCGGCGGCTGATTTTTACGGTAATGAGTTCTACTGGTATGTGCAGGACAGTTGGCGAGTGAGTCCACGGCTGACGCTGGATTACGGATTGCGGTATGAGTACCAGGAGCCGCTCATTGATAGGAATTTGCGGGTGGCGACGTTCGATCTTGATAAGCGCGTGATCATCATCCCCAGCCTGAATGGTCGAACGGCGCCGGATTCTGCCTTTCGCTCTGGGAGCCGTCAGAAGGGATTCACCGGTGGCGGTGCCCCCAACTATCCGATCGTCACCTCCGAAGAGTTCGGTACTCATCCGGGTTTGATTCGGCCGGATAAGAACAACTTTGGGCCGCGCCTGGGGCTGGCCTGGAATGTGCTGGGCAATGATCGGTTGATCCTGCGCACGGGGTACGGCATTTACTATAACCGTAAGGAGCAATTTGCCGCTGCCACTATGGCTGCCCGACCCCCCTTCGGTCTGGTGGGTAGCCGGCAGAATTTCTTCACTCCGACTCCAGCCCGCAATCCCGATGGCAGTCCCATCACCATCGCCAACTTTCTGGGAGGCTCGCCAGCAGGTCTGGCCTTTCTTCTGCCTGTGGACATTAACATGAGGTCTGGATACTCCCAGCAGTGGAGCTTGAACCTCCAGGTGACGCTGTTTAACGACTGGTTAGTGGAGAGCGGTTATGTGGGCACGAAGGGGACTCGCCTGTTTTTGACCGATAGCCGGAACTACCGACGTCCGCTCCAGGACGACTCCAGCCGCGAGTTCGCCCCCTACAGGTTTGGCATGGCTGTGTGGACTGACTACGGATTTTCCACTTATCACAGTTGGCAGACTCGCGTCGTTAAGCGGCTATCGTATGGATTGCAGCTTTCAGCCAACTACACCCTGGCCAAGTCACTGGATAATAATTCGGCTGGCTCCTCGGGCACGAACGATTCGGATTCCGGAGGCATCAGCAATCCATTCAATCGGAAACTGGAGAAGGGGCGGTCGGCCTTTGACGCCCGCCATCGGTTCGTTATCAGCGCTGTGTATGAGTTGCCGTTGGGCCCCGGGCGCGCGTTTGGCGCGAGCGCGACCGGCGTGGTTAAGAAGCTGATCGAAGGTTGGCAGGTGGCGGGCATCGGATCGTATCGCAGTGGGCTGCCCTTCACCGTGGACAGCACGACCGACTTCCATCAGATCGGACGCACCAACAGCAATCGGCCGGATCTGATAGGCAATCCCAACAACGGGCCGCGCACGGCGGAGCGATGGTTCAATACCACGGTGTTCGTTAATCCTCGACCGGGAGTGTTCGGCAATGCCGGGCGGAACATCGTGGAAGCTGACAGCTTCAGTACGATTGATCTGTCGCTGCAAAAGGATACGTTCGTGAGCGAGCGGCTTCGTGTGCAGTTTCGCTGGGAGATCTTTAACCTGCTGAACCATACGAACTTTGCTGTGCCGAACCGATTGTATGTCGCACCGCTAGACGCGCCCAGTGGTCTGCATACGAACATCAATCCCGACTTTGGCCGAGTATCTAGCGCCTTTGATCCCCGCGTTATGCAAGTGGCGCTCAAGGTTATCTTTTAGTGGGCAGCGGATGGGAGCTGGGGGCGGGAGGCTGGTACTGAATGATGGGTTTCACTAGTCTCTAGCCCCTACCTTCCACTGACAACGAGCCTTCCGGCTTTAAAAACTAAATCTCATAAGAAGGAGGAAACTATGATCCGAAAAACACTATTGGTGATGATTTCGCTGAGTTTGATCATCCTTGCGGCACGGGTTCCGTCCCACGCCCAAGGTCAGGCCAACAGCTTTGTGGGTAAGTGGTTTCTGACAATCGACTTGGGGGGAGGGAGCGTTTTTAATTACGAAATCGAGGCTAAGCCGAGCCCAGGTGGGACGACCTCCACAGGAACGCAAAGTGGCCCGCCATCGACGGCACGAGGTGGCGGCAGTGTCTTGGGTGCGCTTAATTTTGGTTGCACCAGTAACTGTCGGGAGATTGGGCTTAGTTGGCGACATACGCCGCTGAGCGGCGCGAATCCGACGGGGGTTGCCCTTTCGTTCGAGCTCCAAAGTCCGGTCTCCCCGGGAACGTTTGTTCTCCAAGGCGACTTTGTGGATGCCAATGCCGTTCAGGGGAAGGCTATTCTGCTGTCTGATGTCCTTCCTTCAACGGATCCCTCTACGGTTAATCCTGATCTGAATCGGGTGGTCACCGTGGGCACGTTCACGGCGTTCCGAATACAGTAGTTTGTCATCATCGCCACAGATTGCACAGATTCTCACAAACCTCTGTGTAATCTGTGGCTGGAAGTGAGGTAAAGCATGAAGACCACCATAAGCCATCTGTGGTCGGCCGGCCGTCTGATTCTTGTCCTGCAGTTGATCGTCTCTGGGACAGCGAAGAGTGGCCTTACGACCAGCTCACTCTCTCAGGCTGGAACTTCAGCCACTCCCTTGAGAGACGGGTTGCTGAACCCACAAACTGTTGAACCCATCACCACCGAAGAATTTCAGGCTCTGCTGAAGCGGTGGCAAGGGAACGTCGTGCTGGTGAATCTGTGGGCTACCTGGTGTGTTCCTTGCATTCGCGAATTCCCCGATCTATCCAAGCTGCAGGAGCAGTATGGCGAGCGGGGGGTGAAGGTGATCGGAATTTCACCGGATGAGCCGGATGCGCTCCGGACGAAGGTGAAGCCATTTGTCCAGGAGCGGTCGCCCTGCTTTGCCACCTATCATAGCCAAGAGCCTGACTCGGAGAAGTTCATCGCTCACTTGGATCCCGGATTCAATGGGATCATCCCCACAACCTACGTATTGGACCGGCAGGGCAAGCTGAAGGCGACGTTGATGGGCCGGAAAACCTACGAAGAGTTCGAAGCGGTGGTCAAGCCACTATTAGAAGCAACCAACGATCCACTGGCTGGTGCGTCAGCTATTGAACTGGTGCGGGCAGCTATTGCCGCTCATGGCGGCCAGGCGTTTCACCATCCCCGGTCTATCCAACTGAAAGGACGCGCCGTCTACCACCCTCTGGATGGGAGTCCCGACATTCTTATTGACAGCCTGACCATTACCCGTCTAGTGCCTCAGGCCAGCATCTCGGCGCGCAATCCGGGCGGCAAGCTGCGTGTCGAAGCTTGGGTCAACGGTCGCCTTTTCTTTCGTCAGGGCTACGACGGAACGAAACTATGGTCGGAGGTCGGTGACCAGGCCAGGCCCATTGCCGAATATCTGCAATTGGACCGCCACTTCGGATTCGGCATCATTCGATTTGCGGAAACGCCGGGATTCGTCGTTGAACGATGGGCCGATGATGAAGTGGAGGGGCGGCCTGCTTATCATATCTCCATCACAGACCTGGAGAAGCGCCGTACGGATTTTTGGATTGACAAAGAAACGCGGCTCATCCATAAGGTGGCCTTCGACACGCTGTCCGGTCACCATGAGCGAATTTACTGGCCCTACGACCTGAAGGATGAGGTGAAGGAGGCACGCCGGGTCAAGCTCATTTTTCGAGGACACACGTTATTTGACGTGATGTGGGATACGGTCACCTACAACCTGGACTTCCCGCCAGACTTTTTCGACCCTCCGGCTGATGCGCTCTTGCTTCGCCAAACAGTGGGGGCAGATGAGAAAGCAAAGGTGGGAAGGCAAAAGTAAAACGCAACCCTTTGCTTTCGAATCACCATTCCGTGATGGATGGTACTTATCAATCAGGATCGATCACCCGCCTAATTGGTCCATCGGCGGTTGATTATCCCCGACTTGAACTCACTCGGCGTTCATTTCTCAAAGGCTCAGCCTTAGGAGCCACCGGCTTGATGCTGACGTATGCCTCGCCGGCTCTGCTTCATGCCGAAACCGTTCCGGTGGCTCGATACGATGGGGTTGAGGACGTATATCGCCAGAATCGGCAGTCGATTGTTGAGGGAAGAGTGATGGAGACGAGCGCGGAAACAATGACCTCATTTCGAGCGTTAGCGCTGCAGGTGACTTGCCATGCCGTCAATCAACTCCCCAACCGCGAGCAAGCGAGAGCGCGCATGCGCCAGACGTTGGAGCGTCTCCGACGCCTGATTCCAGCCAGCCTAGCCTGGGTCGGCCAGGATACTCGATTGGTAGTCCTTCCTGAGTATTTCCTGACGGGATTCCCCGTGGGTGAGACCATCGAAGAATGGGCCCAGAAAGCGTGCTTGGAACCCGATGGTCCTGAGTATGAGATGTTGAGCCGGATCGCTGAGGAAAATAAGATCTTTCTGGCTGGTAATGCCTATGAGTTGGATGCTCATTTTCCAGGGTTGTATTTCCAAACGAGCTTCATCATTGACGGGACGGGTCGTGTCGTACTGCGTTATCGCCGACTCAACTCGATGTTCGCGCCAACGCCGCACGATGTCTGGGATCGCTACCTTGATATCTATGGTTTGGAGGGCGTCTTTCCTGTGGCACAGACGGAGATCGGACGGCTGGCAGCAGTGGCCTCCGAGGAGATCCTCTTCCCAGAGCTGACGCGCTGCCTAGCTATGCGCGGCGCGGAGATTATCGTCCATTCCTCGTCTGAAGCGGGTAGCCCCCGACCGACCCCTAAGGGGATCGCTAAGATCGCTCGAGCTATCGAGAATTCGGTCTATCTCGTTTCCGCTAACTCTGCTGGGATAGAGGGCAATAATATGCCCAGCCGCTCAACCGATGGTGGCTCCATGATCGTTGATTATCGCGGTCAGGTATTGGCGGAGGCCGGTCCGGGTGAAAGCCTCGTAGCACATGCTGAGATTGATCTGGCTGCCTTGCGCCGCTGGCGTCGCCGACCCGGGATGGACAATTTGCTCTCACGCCAACGCTTCGAGTTGTATGCCGAAAGTTATCGCCAGTTTCACTTTTATCCGGCCAACACGTTGCTCCATGGGATAACCGACCGAAGTCATTTCATCAAGACCCAGAGGGAAACTATCGAGAGATTGGTCCGGGAAGGGGTAATTTTATGAGCGAACGGTTAGGTGTGCGCAATCCTAGGACGGGGCAGATCGATTATTGGATCACGCCACCGACGGCATCGGAGCTTGCCGACCTCTGTGCGCGATTGCGTCAGGGGCAACCCGGTTGGTGGCGGCTTGGGCTAGCGCAGCGCATCCAAGTCATGCAGCGGTGGAAAGAGATCGTGCTGGAGCATCGGGATGAGCTGATCGCCGCGCTGAGCACCGATACCGGGCGGCTCAGGGAGTCCGTGATCGAAGTGGATTCAGTCCCGTTAATGATTGATTGGTGGTCAAGGGTAGCCCCAGAGGTCCTATCCACAGGTCAGGAGCAACTCACTTCCATCTCGTTCATTAGGATGAGAAGAGAGTTTGTCCCTTATCCCTTGGTGGGAGTCATTAGCCCCTGGAATGTTCCTCTAGCCCTGTCGCTCATTGATACGATTCCCGCACTCCTGGCCGGTTGTGCGGTGGTGGTCAAACCCAGCGAGGTGACGCCTCGGTTCATTCGACCGCTGACCCATACCATTGAATTAGTGCCCGAGTTGCGCCAGGTATTGCAGTTTGTGGAAGGAGGGGGCGAAACCGGTGCTGCCTTGATCGAGTACATTGATCTGGTTTGTTTCACCGGTGGTGTGAAAACTGGTCGTCAGGTGGCTGAGGCGGCGGCTCGTCGCTTCATCCCGGCCTTTCTCGAGCTGGGCGGCAAAGACCCCGCCGTGGTGCTGGCCTCGGCCGACATCGAGTTGGCCACGTCGGCCATTCTGTGGGGAGCGACGAGCAATGCTGGGCAGAATTGCTTGGCGATTGAGCGCATTTACGTAGCCGAGTCCATCTTCGATCGGTTTGTCGAACAACTGGTAGACAAGGCGCAGCGCGTCCGGTTGGCTTATCCATCGTTCGAAGATGGCGAGCTTGGTCCGATTATTGCCGAGCGGCAGGCGGCCATCATCCAAGAGCATTTGCAAGATGCCGTCCAGAAAGGTGCTATGGTTCACTGTGGTGGGACCATTGAACATCTTGGTGGGGGTCTGTGGTGTCGGCCTACAGTCCTGACCCACGTCAATCACTCGATGAAGGTGATGACTGAGGAAACCTTCGGTCCGCTGATGCCTGTTATGCCATTCGCCACTGTAGAAGAAGCCATCCATCTGGCTAACGACACCATCTATGGACTCAGTGCCGCCGTCTTTGCTGGTTCTGAAGACGAAGCGCGAGCTGTGGCTGAGTCGTTGGACGCTGGTAGCATTAGTATCAATGATGCTGCACTGACAGCGGTCGTACGGGAAGCTGAAAAGAATTCATTCAAAGCCTCAGGCCTGGGTGGGTCACGCATGGGGCCATCGGCCATCAAACGATTTGTGCGGCAAAAAGCGCTCTTGATTAAGAAGGAACCGATCTCGGATCCGTGGTGGTTCGATGCGATCAAAATCGGTAGCCAGTCGTCGGCAGCTGGTCTTCAACACTTGGTCACCAGTTGATGACTGGTAACCAATTACTGAGCGCATTACGCGCTAAGAGTGATGAAAAAATGACCATTCTACAAGCGGAAAGTCACTGCTGATTAGTTCAAAAGATGAACATCAAGGAGCACTCACTTCCGGCGGGCTCGGCCTTCGGCTCCAGCGAGCACGCTGGAGGCGTGCGCTCCTAAGAACTTTCACAGGAGGGATTGGCTTATGTCGCTACGCGATAAAATGCCATTGCTTGCCCGGCATGAGGGTGAATGGATCGGAACATACATTTACATAGATGCAGAGGGTAGGGTCTTGGATCGTCACGCCTCCCATTTAATCTGTCGCTTCCCCGAGGAAGATCCGAATTCTTATCATCAGACGAATCGTTATACTTGGGACGATGGTCGGACGGAGGAGTACCAATTCCCGGCCACCTATCGTGATGGTAAGATCTGGTTTGATACCGAACGTATCAAAGGATATGCCTGGGAAGTCGATGACAAGACGATCGTCCTGACCTGGTATTACCGGCACGAGCCGGAGAAATATCTCTATGAGATGATCCAGCTCAGTCCGGATGGCCAGCATCGAGCCCGCACTTGGCATTGGTTCGATGAAAAGGGTGAACTCTACAAGCGTACGATCATCAAGGAGAGACGGAAAAGTTGAGCGACGGAAAAATTGACAGTGGCCAGTGATCCGTGTTTATTCATTACCGAATCACTGGTCACTGATAATTGATCACTGTTAGGCAGATGTTTGGGGATCTTCGGCATTTTGGTGATCTACTCTATCGCAACGCCCGATACCACGGACGGCGGGTTGGCATCGTCTATGGCGACGTGCGCCTGACCTGGCAGCAGGTTAACGCGCGCGCCAATCGGTTGGCCTCGGCGCTAGTCCGGCGCGGCGTGCGGCAGGGCGACCGTGTGGCCATTTTGAGCCGTAATTGTCACGAGTACGTGGAGTTACTCTTCGGCTTGGCCAAAATCGGCGTCATCAGCGTGCCGATCAATTATCGCCTGGCCGAACCGGAAGTCGAGTTCATCGTGAACGACTCTGGCGCGGTGGTTCTGGTGGCTGGACCGGAGTACGTAACCGTAGCCGAGCGAATTGCCTCGCGCTCGACAATGGTCAAGGAGCTTGTTGCTTTAGGTCCAGATGCTCCGGCCGTCAGCTTGGCCTATGATGCGTTGATCGAACAGGGGAGCGAGGCCGAGCCGGAGCCCGAGCGTCCCATCGCGCCAGATGACTTGCTGCTGTTGCTTTACACCAGCGGGACGACCGGCTTTCCCAAGGGCGTCATGTACACACATTATCGCACCTTGGTCGGGATGCTCATCCATGTATTGGCCATCGGTAGCCACTCTAGTCATCGCGTTATGCTCCCGTCGCCGCTGTATTCGGCAGCAGGCATCGCCGGGATCTTTTGCGCCGTTTATGTGGGCAGCTACACTGTTGTGATCAACTTTGAGCCGAAGCGGGCATTGGAGACGATTCAAAGGGAGCGCATCACCTTCACCAATCTGGTGCCCACGACAATTCAAATGCTGGTCACACGGGAGGATATCAATCGCTACGATCTGTCCAGTCTGAAGGTGCTGCTCTACGGTGGCGCGCCGATGCCGGAACCGGTCTTGCGTCGAGCCGCGCAAGTGTTTCACTGCGACTTTCGTCAGACTTATGCTACGTCTGAAACCGGTTGTTCGGGGACAGTGTTGGAGCCCCACGAGCACCGACTGGCGCTTGAGCAAGCGCAATGGAGCAAGTTGTTGTCGTCCTGCGGGCGGCCTCAAGTGGGGGTGGCCGTGCGGGTGGTCAATGCGCAGGGTCAGGATGTGGCTCCTGGTGAAGTTGGTGAAGTCGCCATCTGCTGCGAGGGCAACATGGTCGGCTATTGGAACAATCCCCAAGCCACGGCGGAAGTGCTGCGCGACGGCTGGGTGTATACCGGCGATCTGGCTACCATGGACGAGGACGGCTATGTGTACCTGGTCGACCGGAAACACGACATGATCGTCAGCGGTGCGCTCAATGTCTATCCGTCAGAGGTGGAGCGTGTCCTGTATCAACATCCGGCGGTGCACGAGTGTGCGGTCATCGGCGTGCCGCACGAAATTTGGGGAGAAGCTGTCAAGGCTGTGGTGGTGGTCAAAGAAGGCATGACGGTATCCGAGTCTGAGCTCATTGCGTTTTGCAAACAGCGATTAGCCGGATTTAAGTGTCCCAAGTCGGTCGATTTCGTTGACCGGTTGCCGCGCAACCCGACCGGCAAAGTGCTCCGGCGAGTCTTGCGCGAGGCCTACAAGAATCAGCGACCGGCAACCAGTGATCAATGATTGGTGATAACGTATTTGAACTGCAGTGAACTTTCATACTGTGGGTGATAGATCATGATCATTGACATTGTCGTTAACTTGTGGACGCCAGAAGTCACGCGGAATTACCCGGCAAAATTAGACCCCTTTTGGAAATGGATTAAAATCTACGAGGAAACTAAGGCAGGTATTCCGATTGAGGAACAAATACGCCGTATGGACGAGGCGGGCATTGATCGCGGGTTGCTAGTGGCGACCACAGGCGGCAAGCCCGGTTCCGATGAGTTCTTCGAGAAACCCTACACGCTCATCCAGAAGGTCATCGAGCAGTATCCCAAACGATTCAAAGGGATCATTGGCGTCAACCCTTATCAAATCATGCCGTGGTTGAAAAAGCTCGAGCACGCAGTGCGCGAGTTGGGATTTGTTGGGGCTCACGTCTATCCGCATTGGTACGGCGCGCCGCCAGATGATCGAGCCTACTATCCGTTCTACGCGAAGTGTGCTGAGTTGGGCGTGCCGATTGAGATCCAGGTGGGACATTCGGCTCAACAGTTCTTGCCCACCGTCGCACGCCCGATGACATTGGATCGCGTGGCTATTGATTTCCCGGAATTAAAGATCATCGGCATCCACATCGGTTATCCCTGGACGGAGGAGATGATTGCTGTGGCTTGGAAGCATCCCAATGTTTTCATCGGGACTGATGCCCATGCTCCAAAGTATTGGGACCAGTCATTGATCCGCTTCATCAATGGCCGTGGACAGGATAAGGTGTTATTTGGTACCGATTGGCCAGTGATTGATTTTGCTCGCGCCGTCAAGGAAATCGAGGCCCTGGAATTGAAAGAGACGGCAAAGAGGAAGTTACTGATGGAGAATGCCGTCCGGGTTTTCAATCTCGAGAAATGGGTGTGACATCAGGGGCGGATGGTGAACGGTGAACGAGGTTGACCGTAAGGTGCCTCTGCGCTATTCCCACGCCCAGTTGGGCGCTATGGATGAACGCTGGATGTTGACCACCAACCGAGGAGGATCCCATGAAAGGTCCTAAACTCACTCGACGCTCATTTCTCAAAGGCTCAGCCTTGGGAGCCACCGGCTTAATGCTGAAGTATGCTTCGCCAGCTCTGCTTCATGCTGAGACCGTTCCAGTGGCTCGGTATAGAGGGGTCGAGGACGTGTATCGCCAGAAATGGACTTGGGATAAGGTGGTGCGGGGGACGCACGGGACCAATTGCGCCGGGGCCTGTGCCTTCAATGTCTACGTCAAAAACGGCATTGTCTGGCGCGAGGAGCAACAGGCCGAATATGAAGCCTCTGGCGATGCCCCCGACTACAACCCGCGCGGTTGCCAAAAGGGCTTGTGCCACTCGTCCTATATGTATGGGAAGCAGCGCATCCTCTATCCGATGAAGCGGGTGGGGCGACGTGGCGAAGGGAAGTGGCAGCGCATCAGTTGGGAGCAAGCCTGTCGGGAGATTGCCGATCGGTTCATTGATATATCGGTCAAGTACGGACCTGACGCCATCGGCATGGGTAGCGGCACCCAGATGGTCATCAAGTTTGGAACATTGGCAGCCTTCTTGCGGTTCGCAGCGATTACCGGCATTTCTGTGCCCGAGTATTACTCGGGCGTGGGCGACCTGCCGACGGGCGCTTACATGACCTTAGGGACGCCGACAGTGGGCGATACGATCGCGGCCGTCTTCAAGTCCAAATACATTCTGATCTGGGCAGCGAATCCGGCTGTCTCCCGGATACCCGACGCCCACTTCTTCTGGGAAGCCAAGTATAACGGCGCGAAGGTCGTCGCCATCTGTCCGGAATTCAACGCTACAGCCATGCACGCTACCCATTGGCTTAATCCCCGGCCAGGCACGGACTTAGCGTTGGTCCTGGCTATGATTCATACGGTCATCGAGGACAAATCCTACGATCGTGAGTATATCATCGAACAGACCGATTTGCCCTTCTTAGTGCGGACCGATACCCACCGCTTCCTTCGAGAGAGCGATTTTCTGCAGGACGGCCAGGTCGAGGTCTTTTATGTGTGGGATCAGCGAACGGGGCAGCCCGTCAAAGCTCCGACCACCACATTGCGACTGGGCGACCTCCAGCCAAGCTTGGAAGGCCGATGGAAAGTTCAAACGCGGGACGGCCTCGTTGAGGTGACGACCGTCTTCGAGTTGGTGAAGCGCAAGATGGCCGATTACAGCCCAGAGTGGGCATCTGGTGTGACTGGACTTCATCCCCAAGTCATTCGGCAGATCGCGCGTGAATTTGCCGCCACTAAGCCAGCCATGATTTACACGGGGTATCAGGCCTGTAAGTGGCTTCATGGTGACCTGATTCACCGAGCCATGCTTTTGCTTCTGTCACTGACGGGCAATATTGGCCCCGAGGGGAGTGGACTACAAATTCTCAATTCTGTCCGGGCTGATGGTCTCTTTGCTTTTGCCTTTGCCGGAATTGATCCCACCCTTCGCATGGTTTCGGGCACTACCTGGGATTATGAAAAAGGTAACATGAAACAGCTCAACGAGCAGGTTTATGGGAAGGACCTAGCCCAGGTGATAGATACTCACTACCAGACGAGCATTCGCCAGGGGTGGTTTCCTTCCTACGCCAAGCAGGGTTGGAAGATGGGCATCTTCGCCGGCAATGGCAGTCCCGGCTGGGTGGCTTCAGCTAAGCAGTGGAGGGAAGAGGCGTTTGACAAGTTGGAGACTATAGTCGTGATGGCACCTGACATGGGCTTTGCTGCCCATCATGCTGATTATGTGCTACCCATTGCCCACCACTACGAACGGGTGGATATAATGTTCCATGCACGGCTTCCCTACATCCAGGTGCTGGATGCGGCTGTGCCACCATTGGGAGAGGCGGTGGATGATTGGACGGCGATGTATAGACTTCTGGCTGCCATCAGCAAGCGAGCCAAGCAGCGCGGCATCAAGCCCATTGAGGATGTCGTTGACGGTCGCACCGTCAAGCGCGATTTCACGAAGTACTTGGATCTGTACACCATGAACGGTCAGATCAAGGGCATCCGGGATGTCATCCAGTTTGTGCTGGACCGGACTCCGGGCGTGCCCAAAGTCACGGTTGAGGAGCTGGCGGCCCGGGGTATAGTGCGCGTCAAGGGTTCTGACTCGACGATGTGGGGTTCGCCTGAGTCACCCTATCACACAGATATCACTGACAGCGTGGTGCACAAGCGACCATACAAGACGATGACTGGTCGGCAGCAATTCTACTTTGACCACGACTGGTTCATTCAATTCGATGAAACGCTGCCTACCTATAAAGAGCCCTTGCGGCTGGAGCGATATCCACTCCGGTTCATCATGGGCCATGCTCGACATGGAGTTCACACCATGTGGCGGGATCATCCGTTGTTGCTGCAATTGCAGCGCGGCGAGCCCGACGTGTATGTGAGCGCCGAGGATGCGGCTCAGCGAGGCGTCCGGGATGGGGATCTGGTGCGGGTCTTTAGCCCAGCCGGTGAGTTCATTGCCCAAGCCCACATTAGTCATGGTGTTCAGCCGGGCATGGTCTTTATGTATCATGGCTGGGACCCTATGATGTTTCCAACTCGCCATAACTTTTCCTCCGTTATCTGCAGCGGCGGTTTAATCAAACCGACCTCGGTGGTCGGTGGGTACGGCCACCTAGGGCATCGCTTACTACAGTTTGCGCCTAACCAAACCTATCGGGACTTCACCGTAGATTTTGAGCGGTATCAACCCGTTACCCCACAGGTGAGTCGGTAATCCGTGATCCGTAGGCAGAGATCAGTTAACAGTGAGGCAAGGATCCATGATGGGACTCTTGATCGCTGACTATTGATTACCGGTGACGTATCACTGGCCGAGAATCATGGGCAACGAACGGCAAACAAACTCCGAGGCCAAATTGAGGAGCATCACCTACGCACTCTTTTCGCAATTGACTGCCTCTCCCTATGAAGCTGCGTCGGCAGTCCTGGTACTGCCTCCAGCCGACATGCCGACGGTGCTAGACGAGCTTCAGCAAGCGCTCCCTTATCCCGTTGATTTTTCGACGCTGATCGAAGTGGCCCAGAGGCTCTCGTCAACTGATGCTGAGTCCTTACGCCAGGATTATGCTAGCTTGTTTGAGGTCGGATCGGATGGTCCTCCTTTACCTATTCGGGCTGAACTCGCGCGAGGGCGTTCGCCAGAGCGGAAGGAAGAGCTGGTCCGGTTCTATGAGTTCTTTGGTTATAAGCTACAACCCTCCTGGCAATGGGCTCCTGATCATCTGTCCGTTCTGCTTGAGTTCATGCACTTTCTCACCTATCAAGAGAGCCAGTTGTCCGAAGCTGATGACATTGCATCGTATCGAACAGCCCAGCGGGATTTCTTGGAGCGCCATATTCTCGATTGGTACGATCAGATCCCAAGGGGGATGTCTAATCTAACCTTGGAGATATCCCCCATCTCATCGACTTACTATCAAACCCTGTTTGAAACCTTGGGCAAATTCCTCCATCTGGATTTTGCCTGGCAGCAGAAAAACCTAGGGGGTAGCCTTCGGTCCTCAGTGGATGAGTCATCACTGATCACTGGTTACTGATGGCTGATCATTGCCTCCCGATCGTTGATCACATTAAGGAGGAATAGATCTATGAGCCGACAGATCGCCATGGTCATAGACTTGAATAAATGCATTGGTTGCCAGACCTGTACGGTTGCCTGCAAGACGCTATGGACGGATGGGGCTGGTCAGGAGACGATGCTCTGGAATAATGTGGAGACGGTTCCTGGTCAAGGCTATCCTCGTAATTGGCAAAACATGGGCGGAGGTTGGAAGGAAGGTGAATTGAGTTTCGGCGAGCTGCCTGCCGAGGAGGATTATGGTAAACCTGTGGAATTGAACTATCGCGAAGTTTATCAAACTGGTAAGGACTACTATCTACATGCTAAAGAGAAGATGACTTGGGGGCCCAACTGGGATGAAGATGTGGGTGCGGGAGTCTACCCCAATAATTACCATTTCTATCTGCCTCGGCTCTGCAATCATTGCACTCACCCAGCTTGTTTGGAAGCGTGCCCAGTCCGTGCCATTTATAAACGAGAGGAGGATGGAATTGTCCTCATTGATGAGAAGAAATGCCAAGGTTTTCGAGAATGCATTCGTGCCTGCCCTTACAAGAAGATTTATTTCAACTCGGTCAAGGGCGTGTCGCAAAAGTGCATCTTCTGTTTTCCCCGCATCGAAAAGGGGATAGCTCCAGCGTGCGCCCGACAATGTCCCGGACGGTTGCGGTTTGTGGGCTTTTTAGATGACCCGACCGGGCCTATCTACCTGTTGGTGCACAAGTGGCAGGTAGCCCTACCACTGCATGAAGAATATGGTACACAACCAAATGTGTTTTACGTGCCCCCCTTATTGCCCGACGCCTTTGATGAAGAAGGGCGATTTAGCGAAAAACCGCGGATCCCGCTCGAATATCTGCGATTTCTCTTTGGCCCCCGAGTGGACTCAGCCTTGGCCACCTTGAAAGCCGAAATGGCCAAACGTCAACGTGGAGAGCCATCTGAGCTTATGGACTTGCTAATCGCCAAGGACTGGAAGTCGTTGTTCAAAATTCCGAAGGTCATCGCGGTGCTGCTTATCAGTCTGCTGACCATCACCACGAACCTGGGAGCTACAGGCTTCAAGGCCAACGCTCCTGCTGGTGTGCTGACCACTCCCACAATGGGTGTTCTCATGGGTGGAAAAGACCAGTCTGCCAAGACGTTGAAAATAGCCAGAGCTGCTTTCGAGCACTTCAAGCATGGCTTAGCCACGGGCCAGTGGGAGCCGTTCCTGGGGATGTTGACAGATGATTTCACGCTCTACTTTCCCACCGGAAAATATCAGGGTCTCAATGTGGGAAAGGCTAGGGCGGCAGAGTTCCTTCGCTTCGTATCTGAGACGTTTAAGGAGGGGTTGCTCATCACCGAGGTCATTAGCGTAACCAGCAGTGCTACGACGGTTGGGTTTGAATGTCGCGTTGAGGGGAAGCTTGGTGAGCAACCTTACAAGAACCGGGTGGCTATCTTCCTGGACGTGTGCGGTGACAAAATTTGCGCGTTCCGCGAGTACTTCGGTAGTGATGGCAAGTCTAATTGACTCCCTTGACACACGGAATACGCGAAAGCGTTCTATTTTCATCCGTCATGGCGTACTGATCTTATGGGCGATTTTGGCGAAATGTCCATAAACATACGAACGACGTCAAAAACACTTTTTCCTCCGTCCGGATGCATTGATATATGGGCCGTTCCTATAAGGGGAGCGCACGCCTCCGACGTACTGGCTGGGTCTGTCACCAGCAAACGTCTCTGGGTTTTTCCTTCATTTCTGGCGACGTCAGTTCATAATCGATTCCTCCGAAAAATAATAACAAAGACACCAGTAGATTTGATATGTCTTCATGTGCCGCTGATGTTATGTTCGTCCTCTACAGTGTGGGTGGGACATAGTCGGTTCCTAGGCAAAGAGCCTCTGCATGGGTGAGATATCTGTGGGCATTTTTATCCGTGAGCGCTGAAGCTCATTCCTTGGTAAGCAAGAGCACATGGGAGATTCCCTACGGGAGGAGAGATAACGATGACCCTCTTATATGACGTTCTCTTATTGTTACATATGTTTCTGATCATCATCTGGCTGGGTGGTGATTTGGTAGTATTTTTCTTGAGCATGAGTCTATTGAAACGGGAATTGCCGATAGCCATTCGGCTGGATCGAGCTCATATTGCAGAACAGATCGATCGTTGGGTTTTGGTAGCCTTCGTATTGACGATTCCCGTCGGCCTGTCGCTCAGTTATCTGGTTGGCTATCCGATCTTCGATACCCCCTGGCTGACCTTGAAGTTGTTCTTCTTTGGCCTCATCATCTTGATGGCAATTATGATCCTGACTGGGGCGGCGGAGACTACGCAGATGCTCAAGCAGATTGCCGCAGCTACTGGGGACGTGACTCAATTGGAAGCACGGTTGCGTCGGCGAATCTTGATCATGGCGCCGCCGGCGCTCTGTATTCATCTATGCATCTTAATCATCGCGTTTATTGCTCTGACGAGAGACCGTTGGTAGGCGAGCAATCGGTGATCGGTAATTAGGGGTCGGTGAGTCTAAATCGCTAGGACCCATTTCAAAACCGTCTTGGTTCTGTGGTGGACTGGAGGCATGGCATGGAGGGGATTAGCTGATGAACAGTGGCAGAGGGCTCGTGTTCATTTACCGTCGTCCAAGCTGCAGCCCAAGGGGGGCCGACCCTGAGGCGATGACCGCCGATGCTTTGAGGGGATCCTCTGGATCTTGTGGACTGGAGCTCCTTGGAGGGAGCTGTCGCGCCGGTATGGTAGCCCCAGCAGCTGCTGGCGAAGGCTCAAGCAGTGGGAAGAGTCTGGTGGGCTGCTTGAGCTGTGGTGGGCATTCTTGGTCCAGCTCAACGGCTAACAGAAGATCCGCTGGGATGAGTGCCTTGCCAAGGGCAGCCTTGCTCCGGCCAAAGAAGGGGGCCCAAGGTGGGCAAGACCAAAAGGGGAAAGGGCACGAAGTGGCTGGTTTTGGTCGGTGGCGCGAGGACTCCGCCGAGAGCATACTTGGACTCGGCATCCCTGGCGGAAGGCCTGCTCTTGGAGAAGACCCTCGACACAGTGGCGATAAGGCGAGCAGGCAAGCCCGGACGGCCCCGCAAGCGGGTGATTGCCGATGGCGCTTTCGACAGCACTCCCTTGCGCCGGCGATCGAAGCGGCGGGGGACAGAGCCGATCATCCCCGCACGGCGCAACCACCCCACTGCCACCGATCAGGATGGGAGGAAGTTGCGCCGCTACCGGCAGTGGATCGTGGGGTGAACCTTTGCCTGGCTTGGGCATTTTCGGCACCTGGTGGTGCGCTATGAGCGGCTCTTTCTCACCTATGCCGGGTCCTTTCATCTGGCGTGTGCCTTGCTCACCCTTCCAAAGGTTTGGAAATGAGTTCTAGGGATGGTAGGCATCTCGTACTCATGCCATCAGGATGGCGAATGGATATTTCGGGCAAGATTGGCCTTGAGTATGCAAGGCTGGTTCATGATGGTCATCGAGCTTGACCTGATATTTAGGAACGCTTGCGGCAAGGGCACGAGTAGGAAGAACGGCAAATGTCTGGAATTAACAACGGGTCACCGGGTTGGTTGATCGCTGATTACCATTCAACGATCCTCAGTTTGGGGAACGAGCGATGTTCCTGTTATGGATCTTTTGGCTTGAGATCCTAGCCTTCTCTTTCTATGCACTGTGGAGCCTTTGGCAGAGCGCGCGCGGGGGGGCGCTAGGGGGATATCAGTGGGCCGACGTGATGATCTATGGGCTGACGCTCGCTTACGGACTCTATGGTTTCATTCGTTTTGCTAGTCGTCGCCTCAAGCGCACGAGCCCATAACAGTCCTTGGCCTTGCACCATCGAGCACGATGGCTTATTGGAGGTCGAACTGCCAGCTAGAGGATGGTGCGACGAAGGAGGCAGATTATGATAGCTAAGCGGCGGAAGCGCAGCCGTCAGGTTAAGGCTTGGCTAAAGCAGGAGCTCAAAGAGCAACAGGAGCGATACAAGAAAATCGTCGCCGAGATGGAAGCCCTCTCGCCGCAACGAGAGCAGTGGATCGAGGAATTCTTCCAGCGCATTCAGACACGCGGATTCTGCGTCCATAAGGATATTCGCCGGCGTATTAAGCCGGAAGAAATCCCGCCACGGCCCAAGCGGAAGCTGCGAGTGGTGTATTAAGCTGGAGCAGGCCTGTGTGCCACTCACACAAATGGCAGGGTTGGGAAAAGGGGAAATGGGAATGGGAAAAAGCGGAGGACGCAACGTATCTCCCCCCTCCCTTTCCCTCGCTTTTTTCCCTGCGCCATATGCATCTGTGTGCCGTGGTCACAGGGGCCCCTTGTAGGCAGTGCCGGGGTGTCATCTGTGGCTGAGATTCGACTTCTTGATTTGTTTACCTTATACATCTTTGTTTTCATTTCACTTGGCGAAGGAGGTAGAGATGGCGCGACCCCATATCGAACCGTTTTGTGATCGAGATGTACCATTCAAGAAAATGACGCTGCCCGGATTCCCTCCAGGGATGCAGTACAAGATGCTGAGTTTGGATAAGGATACTGGAGCCTGCACGATGACCGTCCAATTTGATGCCGGCTATAAGCAGCCTCCTGGCTTCAGTTATTCGGATGTCGAATTGCTGATCATGGAAGGCGGACTCCGCGTGGGCGAAAAAATGTGCGGCCCAGGTTATTACTTCTTCATCCCGGCTGGCGTAGCTATGCCGGAGATCTCGACCAAGACGGGCTGTCTGGCGCTGCTGATGTACAACCAGGCGGAGCCCAGCTTTGAGGAATCCGATCAGGACTGCGATGGTGCTGACCGCTCAGGACTCATTCAGGTCAACGCCTACGACGATCTCTACTGGCAAGAGCCCACGCTCTTTCCGAGCACGGCCCCCGGCTGTCTGATCAAGATTCTTCGTATGGACGAAAAGACCCACGCCCTCTCGTTTTTGTACTGCATGGTTCCCGGCTTCTTCCAGGATAACATCTCCTATCACGATTGCGCAGAAGAGGCCTATCATATCTGGGGGACATCCTGGATCATGCAGTTTGGCTACTTGCCGACAGGCGGCTACTTTTGGCGACCGCCCTATATTAACCACGGGCCGTTTGCCAGCGAACATGGCATTCTGGCATTTGGCCGCACTGACGGCGAGCTCTATAATCACTTCCATTACAACCCCTACTCAACAGTTGAAGAAAACCGAGAACGCGCTGCTGCCCGCTTGCTGCATCGCAAGCCGGAGCTCTACAAATGGATTGTGGCTCATGGACATAATCATCCCACTGATTTTGAGTTCGACGCAAAGACCAAATAACCCTATGCCGTCTCTGGTTGCCCTTGATCATTCTGCCAGAAAAACCAAGGCCGTCGTCATAATTGTGGTGGTCTTGACGCTCCTGGGTTCAAGCGTGCCAGCTCGATGGTCATGGGCAGAGCAGCCGACTATTGGTGGTGTCTACGAAGTCGGGATCGGCACGACGGACCCCCTCCCGCTGATACGGTACTGGCAGCAATTTGGTTACCGTCCGGGCCCCAGCGGTGAGTTGAGCGCGGCAGAGGCGTTGCGCTTATATGGTGTTAACTCCAGGCTGCGCTCCATCCGACTCCTTCATCAAGATGCCGATCATGGATTGATTCGGCTCATGGTGTGGGAACGCCCCACCAGTGAAGGTCTAGGCCTCAGTCACATGAAAGTGAAAGGAAATCGGTGGGGTGCGATGCTGACGGCCGATGTCTACAATCTGCTAAACCACGCTGAAGTCGCTTCCAGTCAGGGCCTGCCCGTGTACTACGTCCCACCACAGCTGGCCCAGATCTATCCGCCGGAGCGCCCTCCCACGCCCTTCCTGGATCCTCTGGTTTGCGTCCGCGAGATGGTCTTGATTCAGCCGCTGACTCGACAGGTTCTGTTTCAACGGTTCAACTATCAACTTCCGCTCTACGGCCGCATTGACGAATCGTCCCACTTCCGCACCAGTCAAATCACCCACGTTGGGATGGTCGTTCAGGGCGACCGGCGGCTGCTAGATTTTTATGATCACGTCCTGGGGCTACTTCGAGTCCGAGACCAGAAGGTGAGCGGCGATACTGACCCCTCGGCACGAGCTATCTTTGAGCTCGAACCGGGCCAATGGTATGTGAGTACCGACTTTGATGATCCACGCTCATCCGCTACCGATCCCCAGAAGATGCGCTCGGGAAGATTGAAGATTATTTGGTTTCCTCCCGAAGTCCGCTTGGAAGATAAACTCGCCTTGTCTCGCCCTGGCGCTCTGGGATACTCACTTTACACCTACCGCGTCAGCTCCATCGAGGCGTATCACGCTCGCGTCAAGGCTAGCACCGCCACCTCAGTGACGGAGATTTATCTCAATGAGTTTGGGGAGAAGAGCTTTTCCTTCGTCGCTCCAGATGGTTACTTTTGGACGCTCGTGCAACAGCCGCGCCATCAATAAGTCAGTGATGGGGTAATAAGTCGGTGCGAGGTAGTGATCGGTTTGCCCCATGGACCTGTAAGTCACTGATCTATCGTTGCTGATCACTAATTGTAGGCAATAGGTTGCTCCGGGCAAGAAGGAGGTTCAACCGAGGCGATGGGGAAGAACCTTGTTCACTATCACGGGATGCTGTCGTATCGTCGGAAGTCAACCGGCGCTGAGCGAGGGCGGGAATACTGGTCGTTAACCAGGCACCGGGATGGGACGCGGACCATGCGCTGTGTAGCTATGACCGAGGATTCGCAATTTGTGCGCGATGTCACCTACACGTTGGGGAAAGATCATCGCCCGCTGGATGTGTTCATCCGGTTACAGGTAGGCGAGCGGTTCGTGGGCAGTGGCTACTTCCGGGTGGAAGGGGATCAGATGAGGGTGGTCACCGACGGCTGGGACACCGGTCATGTCAATCAAACGCTCTGCGTTCCCGAGTGCTTTTACATCGTCACGCATGCCGTGATGTTGGATGGTTGGATGTTCTGGAGTTACGACAAGGCCAAGGGTGGGGAGCAATGCATTCCGATTTACAACACCTCGACACAGTGGGATGGGACGGACGGGCCGCTGGGGCGGCAGGAGACGCTCCGCGTGACCCTGGTGGGCGAGGAGGAGATGGAGGTTCCGGCGGGCCGGTTCCACACCACTCATTTTCGCTTTGAGTCGGATTTCATCAACGTTCCGACGTCTGATCTATGGATAACGGGTGAGGACCTGGTTCTAGTCAAGTACGATTGGAGCGGATTAGGTCTGGAGTATGTACTCGTCTCGCTCGTGACTGAAGGAGGTGAGTCAAGTCGAAATCCATCGGGGATGGGGGAAGGAGGAAAGGGATATGATCAGTCCGATTGATGCGGTGTACTTAAGTGTGAGCGACTTGGCCGACTCGATGAGGTTTTATGCGGCCATTCCTGGGTGGGAGGTGGTCTATCAGGGATCGTTGAGAGCAGCCGATATAGGAGAGCTCTGGGGCTATCATCAGCAAGCCGACGTGAACGTAGCTCTCTTGCGCCATGTAGCTTCTGACTACGGCAAGTTGAAGCTGCTTGAATTCCCCGGCGATTCCCGCCAACCGATTCGCAATCCGAATCGAGTGGCCGATGTCGGCCTGTTTGACATTGATCTGATGGTCACCGATATTGAAGCCTGCGTCAAGTATATGATTGAGCGAGGCGCGCGACCCGGACCTTGTGGGCCGGTGCGATACTCGCTGGGTGATGTGCCGGTGGCAGAGGCCTTAGTCTATGGCCCCGACGGGGAAGCCATCGTGTTGATCGAGCGGCTCGCGGCTCCGGCGGCCGCTGCGGCCGGACAGACCGGTTTTCGCTATTCAGAGATTGCGACGTCGGCTCAGATAGTGGCGCATCTGGAGACCTCCATGGCCTTCTACCGCGATGTACTGGGCCTGACGCTCTATCGGCAAGCCGAGCTGCGGGAGCCGCAAGTGGAGGTCATGTTGGGGTTGCCGGCTGGTCAACCGCTTCGGCTGGCTATTTTCACTGCTGGGGAGAGCCTTTCGGGCAAGATCGAATTGGTTGATTTTCCCGGCCTGCCCGGCGAGAATCGCTCGACGCTGGCCCATCCCCCGAACCTGGGCTTCTTCATGTACTCATTCCTGGTGGATGATCTTGATGCGCTCTATCAGAGGTTGGTGGAAGCTAAGATCACCATAAGCTGCGCGCCCCGTCGCGTGGATTTTGGGCCGGAAGGCGTACAGGAGGCGATGAGCGTTTTGTCGCCCGATGGCTTGCGGTTAGAATTTCGGCAGGCTGTGTGACGGGTGATGGGAGGCCTGGGGCAAGCGAAAGATGAGGTGATCGGCGCATTAGCAGTCGGCCAGTCGCTAGTGGCCAGTTGCTAGTCGCTGGTGAATTAGGGGCTAGGGGTCAGGGGCTAGAGGCTGGAGAGAGCGTTTTTACCAGCCCCCAACTCCCCAACGACCAGC
The DNA here is from genome assembly GCA_030550025.1 of Acidobacteriota bacterium. Taxonomy (GTDB): domain Bacteria; phylum Acidobacteriota; class Blastocatellia; order HR10; family HR10; genus HR10. Next base: position 130,895 of record JAUQQC010000007.1, read on the forward strand.
GACCAGTAACCAGCGACCAATCAAAGCGGGTGAGCGGGTTATGATCAGTCAATCAACTAATTGGGATCTGATCATCGTCGGTGCGGGCACGGCGGGAATGCCCTGTGCCATTGCTGCCGCCGAGCATCACGCTCAAGTGGTGGTCATCGAAAAGGCGTCTGACGTTGGCGGTACACTGCACATCACCGGCGGCCACCTGAGCGCAGCCGGCACTCGTCGCCAACGCCAGAGAGGAATTGACGACTCACCAGATCGTCATTTCGCAGATGTCATGAGAATCAGTCGTGGGACAGCCGATCCCGTACTGGTTCGGTTGGCCGTAGATGAAGCGCCGCGCACTCTTGACTGGCTCGATGATTTAGGGTTTCCTTTCGCGCCCGAAACACCGGCGCTGGTGTATGGCCATGAGCCTTATTCTGTGCCTCGTACTTACTGGGGAGTTGAGGCCGGAAAGTCTATCTTGGCCACCCTTCGTCCCCTATGGGACCGGTATCGAGCGTCTGGAAACATCACCCTTCTGCTTGAGCACGAGCTGATCGAGCTTTTGTGGGATGGTCAACGAGTGGTCGGCGTGGTGGTGCAGGGATGGCGTGGCCGGCTCAAGTTGCAAGGCAAAGCGGTAGTGCTTACTACTGGCGGGTATGCTGCCAACCCGCACTTGTTTGCTGAAGTGACGCCGGGACACCCCAGGTTAATCAGCGCGGCTAGCCCGACGTCCACTGGCGATGGCCTGCTGGCCGCCCGCCGCCTTGGCGCCGCCTTTCGCAACGGAGATAAGTATCTGCCCAGTCTGGGCGGTTTGGAATTAGAACCCGGTTCGGGACGCGCCGACTGGTGGGCCGCATGGGCGTTGGTGTTCTCCCCGGTCTATCGCTTGCCGCGAGAGATTTACGTAAACGAACGGGGGGAGCGCTTTATCGCTGAGGATGAGATGAGTCCGGATCGTCGCGAGCGAGCGCTGCTAGAGCAACCAGGACAGAGGTTCTGGTTGGTATTTGACGATGTGGCCTTGCATGACGGTCCATCAGTCGTGCGGCAGTGGGACGCGGCAGAGATACGCGCCAGAGCGGCAGAGGGTAAGGTTGTCTGGTCGGCTGACACGTTGCAGGAGCTGGCGCGTAAGGCTGGCATTGATGCGGATGGGCTCCAGCAGACTGTCAAGTGCTACAATGAGGCGGTGCGCTGTGGTCATGATCCTCTGGGCCGAGTCCAGTTAACCCACCCGATCGAGAAACCGCCCTTTTATGCGTTGCTGACTTACGGTACCTCACTGGTCTCCTTTGGTGGGCTGGCCGTTGATGGCCGGCTTCGAGTGTTGGATGAACAAGGCAACCCCATTCCTGGCTTGTATGCCGCGGGTGAGATCCTGGGCGCTGCCGCCACCAGTGGCCAGGCGTTCTGCAGCGGCATGCTCCTGACACCATCCCTCAGCTTCGGACGCTGGCTCGGTCGGCGATTGGCTATGGCTCTCCGCTAGCGGCCAACAGTCCGTACGAAAACCTATAGGAGGACACGCCGGAGCCTGACGGATCGGCCTCCGGAGAGCCCTCCTACAGGGCTTCCATTGGGTTGGCGACGAGTTTTCGTATAGACTCTTAGTCGTTTCTCGGTTGAGTCAGTTTCGCGGCTGTAGAGGTGAGACTATGAGTAAAAAGCTCTCGGGCTCCTGGGCTGTCTATGTCGGATTGCAGAAGATAGGTCGTCTTTCGACTGTGGATGAGACGGGCACACCTCACACGACGCCTGTCTTTTACGTGCTCATGGACGGCGAGATCTACGTCGGGACACAGCGGACGCGGAAGAAATTCCGTAATATCCAAAGGAATCCCAAGGTGTGCTTCACAATAGATACCTCCGAGCCTCCTTATAAAGGCATCGTCATCCAGGGTACAGCAGAGGTTGTTGAGGATGAGGCAATACATAACCGCTTTCGTGAGGCGTTGATCTATCGCTACTACGGTCATCCGGACAATCCTGGTTGGCAATACATTCAAAGCCTCGGCGCTCCTGTACTCCTGCGCATCAAGGCCGAGAGAATCTTTCACTGGGACTTGTCTGGCAGCTAGGAGATCGTCTTTTAGGGTCAATGGGGCCAGGCCTAGGGCATGGATGAGGATGATGATTCAAGCCCCATCAGGGCATGATACCCACAGCCTCAGTGCTCAGTAATCACCGGTCACTGGCCCACTGATCACTGGTCACTGTTACCTACTCTGGGAACCTAGTGCCAGGCGCCGAGCTGTGACATCCTGTTCGTTCAGGGTGGAGAAGGCGCTTTTCAAACACGCTCTGAGAGCATTACTCTGGCTTCAGGAAATAGGGCGGCGTGGAGCATAACCATCATCATCTAGCAACCTGCTGCCTCTGGCTGCGGGCTCAGGACGCGGCCTTTTGGGGGAAGCAGTGATTAGTGACGGGTGTGACAATACCTCAACTGAGGTTGGTACTGGCCACTCAAGCAATTACCCATGACTAACGCTCGTCACGAGCGGTGGGTCGTGGGGCCATTTCGTGCCGTTCGTGTATTTGATGGGTGATTTTTATGTAGGAGGGAGAACGTCATGACAACACAGTACTGGAAGCAGATTTGGCAAGTCATTGTGATCGTGCTCCTGGTGGGTTGGCCTGGTGTGGCGCGAGCCCAACAGGGGAGCGTCAGTGGCACGGTCATTGATACCAGTGGGGCGGTGGTGGCTGGCGCCACCGTCAATCTCATCAACCTCGCCTCGAACGTGATTCGCACTGCGGTTACCGATCCTAATGGAAAGTTCGAGATCACCGGACTACCCAGCGGTCAGTATCGCTTGGTGGTGAAGGCCACTGGCTACAATAACTATGGACGCACCATCGCAGTGACTGGCGAGCCGGTGGTGCAAAATGTGGTCCTGGCGCCGGGATCGATCATCGAGGAGATAACGGTGACGGCTGCCCGTGGACTGGCGGGTGAACAAGATATTCCGTTGAACGTGACGACCATCACCAGCGAGAGCATTGAAGCGCGCCTGCCCACCAGTGTTGGAGAGGCGCTCAAAGCGACGCCCAGCCTGTTCATCTTCAACCCCGGTCCGGTGCTCGGCTCGCCCAACTTGCGGGGGCTGCAATCGAGTCGTGTGCTGATCGTCGTTGATGGCGAGCGGGTCAACAATTCGCGCACGGAGATCCAAACGTTTGGACCCTCGGTTGGGGCGTTCATCGAAACGTTTCAAATTGATACGGCTGAGGTGGTAGCCGGAGCTGGGTCATCCCTGTATGGAACAGATTCATTGGTGGGGACAGTGAACTTTACCACCAAAATCCCTACCCGACCCGATAAGGGTTGGATCTTAGGAACTCGGTTCCAAGGACTCTATAGTCAGAATGAGAATGGCCGAAAGGGTAATGTGACATTGAATCTGTCCAACCCCTGGATAGCCATCAACCTGTCCGGCTCGCTGTACCGATATGGTTACTATCACTTCGGCTCGACCGGTGGCGTGGTGCCCTTGGCGGCCGTCATGCAGCAGCAGGATTTTCTCAAGTTCCTCTCCAACAGCACCGACAATCGCATGGATTTCGAATTATCGCAGGAATGGAATCGGCGGTTTACCAATCTGGGAGTTCCGGCCAACGCCACACAGACGACAGTCTTCGGAACCCAGGCTCATGGTGCTACCGGGTTTTTCAACCTCTTTTTGCATCCTCATCAGAACCACTATATTCGCTACAAGCAGATGAATACGCACTTGGGCCCGTACGGTTATCCGGGAGAGGCTGTGCCGTGGCATCCGGAATACTTCTTCGCTTCGTTTGACCGGGTCGACCGCTATGGGGTGCGCTATCAAGGTGTGGAACTCAGCCCTCTCATCACGCGGGTCGCGGGTGGATTCTATCGCCAGTATCTCTATCGTGCCGGCGATAGCCTGACCTTCTTCCGAACCAATCGGCTTGCACCCGGTTCGACGGCGACGCTGGATACCTACGTTCGTCCTAGTGCGCTCACCTTCAGCAAGCAAGGGGTGGTCACCACCGGCTTCGATGGTCAGGCGACGCTGCAACTGACTCTAGCCAACATGCTGCTGGTCGGTTACCAGTTCTGGCGCGACCGCTCGGCTGACGAATTCCAGCAGTGGTTCTACAACGCCCAGCGGGGTGGTGCGGGCCGAGTCCTGTTGCCCTGGTCTCCGTTAGACGGGTTTCTGCTGTCGGGCGCGGGCAATTTTGGCAAGGGCGTCCCGGATGGTTACACCCAGGAGAGCGCCTTCTTCCTTCAGGATCAGTTAGACGCCTTTCGTTGGCTGCGTTTAGAAGGCACGTTCCGTTACAGCCGATTTACTACGCAGTTTCGACCTTCGGAAGGATTCCCGTTGCCCGGATTTAACATTGCCATTAATGGCCCGTTTCCTGCTGGGATTGATCCCAACGGGGCTGTGCCGTTCGCCCCGGTCATCAACCGCACGGGCAACATCTCATTCAAGCGCAACGTCTATACGGGCAGTTTCGCCATTATTGGCCGCCCGCACGGCACGGTGAGCGTGTTTGGGCGTATTGGCAACAGCTTCCGCCAACCAGCGCTGGTCGAGATGGGGCTGTTTCGCGGATTCCCATTCGGCACGTTCGGTTTCATCTTTTTGCCCAACGGCAATCTGAAGCCGGAGCGGGGCGTCAATGTGGATACCGGCGTCAAAGTCAGCAACCGATTTTTCCGCGCAGCGGCCACGTACTTCAACAACACCTATACAAACTTCATCGAACAAACGCCTCCGCTGTTTCAGCCAGGTGGCCCGGGATCTCTGGCCGAGCGGCTGGGCTTTCAGTTTCTGCTGTGGGTCCAACGATTGAACACCGGACGGGCGCGAGTGCACGGCTTGGAGACGGAGTTTGAGGTTCCTCTACAGATCCAAGATCGTGCCATTCTGACCGTGGCCGGAACTATGAGCTGGGAGCATGGCCGGGACTTACGCCCCACCCCTGGTCAATTCGCTTTCCTGGAGCGACAGTTCCAGGCCAATGAACGAGCAGGGAAGAAACTGTTTGACTTCGGTCGGCGGAGCTTGGACGCCAACGGCAGGCCGGTCTTTTCTGACGTGCCGTTTGAGCGAGTCATTCCGTTCATGGCCTCCTGGAACGTGCGCTTAGCCGACAAACGGAACCGGTTCTGGACCGAGTATGATGCCCGCGCGCATACGCGCGTCAGACGACTCGATCCCGACATCCAGCCCAATTTCCTTCGGCTGAATTACTTTGGCTGGGCTGGATTGGCCGGTAAGACGGTCCACAATTGGCGCGTCGGCTATACTCACCATAGCGAGCATTACAAGACGTCGTTCGCGCTGTCAGTGGATAATGTGGGGAACAAGTTCTATACCGATCCCTTCCAACGAGCTCCGGCTCGCGGCCGCAGCGTCATCTTAGGCGTCGTCATTGAATCCTTTGATCTGTTGAGGTATCTCAGGTGAGGTCGTCATTCTCTAGCTTCTAGGAAGGCATGAGTCGCGGATGCATGTGGATGGAACAGTTGCGATGAGAAAGCGGATTAGGCAAAAAGTGGAGTGACAGGGCGAAGGTAAAAAAAGTAGAACTAATTCGTGACCTTTGGCCTCGGGCTGCGGATTTTGGAGTGCGGTAAGCTCTGCGCACTTTGGTGGTAGATGTTGAACCATGGTGTAGTCAGCCCGAGGCCTCGGATAGCAGATGGCGGGTGGGAAAATAAAGAGGTAGAGAGCACGAATTGTGCGATCTGCCGAAAGTGATCCGACATTTCGCCACAAAGTTGGTATCCGAGTCACCACGGAGGGACAGGACTCACAGCAACTTCTCTGCGCTCTCTGTGTGAGTTGTGAGACTTGAACTAGGGTTGAAGAGCTTATGACGAACCGAGAACGCTTACGGCAAGCCGCTGGTGTGTGGGAGGGGATCTACACCCATCTGACGCCCGAGGGTCAACTGATAGATCAACATGCCAGTCGCCAGGAGACGCGCTTGGAAGGAGATCAGTGGTATGAGCGGATTATCTACCGGTGGCCCGATGGGCGACAGCAGACGTTAGACTTTCACGCCCGACTGGAAGGCGACCAACTCGTTTTTGACGATCCGCAGTTTCACGGCCAGTTGTTTCACGTCACTGACGACATTTCCATTTTCTCCTACTACTGGAAGGATAGGCCCAACAATCGCGTCGTAGAAACCATCGTGTTCAAGGGCCAGGATCGCAAAGCGCGCCTGTGGCAGGTGTTCGAGGGCAACGAGTTAATCAAAGTGACCATCATCGTCGAGCGGCGCGTCACCCAGTCATCCGTGACCAGTCATCAGTGATCAGTGGTCAGTGGCTGGAAATCAGTAACTGGTTACTGGCCCACTGGTCACTGGTTACTGAGTGGGGGACCTCCTCCAAAGTTAAAGGCAAAAGGCAAAATCCGCAACTGGCAATATGAGGTCCATGCTTGGTTGCTCAGCCTGAGCTGTGGAGGTGCCCAAGAAGAGGAGGTCACCGAAGGTGAGCAAGCACCCACCCCGCAGCTCGAATAGCATCTAGCGACCTATGTTGAGGACCATTCTCATTGTGACAATCACTGCCTCTAATCTGACGGCTGTGGAGCAGGCGTATCGGGAGTATTTAGGGTATGAGGTGGTTGAGCGCGGCACCATCAGCCGAGTGCTGGCCAGCGTTTGGGGAACGCCAGCCGCTATCGGGCGTCCCTATCTGCTCCTGCAACCGCCCAGTGGTGAGAAGGTCTACCTGCGATTTGTCCAGGCAGAACCCACCGAGGGCTATGCTCCGTTGCGCACCGTCGGCTGGAATTGTACCGAACTGCTGGTTCAGGACGTGGACGATCTGGCCAAGAAGCTGGAGAACTCTCCGTTTCAGATCCTCGGTCCGCCCAGAAACCTTTCGTCCAACGAGAATATCCGCGCCATGCAGGTTCTGGGTCCGGCAAACGAAGTCTTATACCTGACGCGTCTGAAGCCCGGCCAATCGGGATTTAACCTGGGCAGCGCCAAGACCTATGTTGATCGTGTGTTTGTCGTCGTGCTTGGTAGCAAAGACCTTCAAGCCGCTCTCGATTTCTATGCTCAACAATTGAAGCTGCCGGTAACCCAACCCATGCAGGTGCGGATCTCTGTGCTCTCGAAGGCGTACGGGATGGATCCAGAGCGGATGCACAAGTTGGCGCTGGCTCAGTTGCCCGGGGGGTTTTTGATTGAGATTGATGAGTATCCGGAGAGCGCCACCAGGCGGCCTCAACGTGCTGGGGATTTACCCCCCGGCATGGCGATGGTCTCCTTTGAAGTTGATTCCTTGGATGCTTTGAAGCTGGAGTGGATACGGCCACCGATTAAACTGAAGCAAGCTCCTTATCACGGCCGGCGGGCAGCGATAGTCATTGGCGCAGCCGGGGAGTGGATCGAGTTGATTGAGGCGCCCGTGTCCAAGGAGGGCCAGGGACCAAAAGCCGAACGCAAGAGAAAAGGCGAAAGGCAAAAGTGAAAAAGTGACGAGGCCAGGGGCAAAAGCGGAGGGCGAAAAGAAACTGGGGAAGATGCTCCCTTCTCCCCTTTCCCCATTTCCCTTTTACTCTACTCGTGTAGGGAGCTAGGGCCTTGAATCTTCGGTCGTCATCTCACTCGTGGTCAGCCTTGAGGGGCTATCCGTTGCGGGCGTTCTTGATTTGCTTAATCGGCCTGAGCTTCGCCAATATGGATCAAGCGCTGTTTGGCTATGCTGTACCTGCCATCCGCCAAGAATTCGGCCTGAGCATCCAGACCGTTGGCTGGATCTTCAGTATTTCCTTTGGCGTGGCCGGTCTGCTGATTGCTTGGTTCGGCGTGCTGACGGATCGGGTCGGACGCAAGGTGATGATGCAATTGTCGAACCTGATTTCTTCGATCTTTGTCACTCTGCATGCCATCGCGCCGAATGTCGTCATCTTGACGGTACTTCGCACCCTAGGCTTCGCCGCGGGTGGCCTGCAGACCCCGGTGGCGGGCACCATTGTCGTCGAAGAAGCGCCGGCGCGGTTTCGTGGATTGTTGTCCGGGATCTTGCAAACGGGATATCCGATTGGTTGGTTTCTGGCTTCGCTGATGGCCGCGCCGATTCTGAAGCGGTATGGCTGGCGGCCTATGTTTCTGATCGGGTTGGTCAGCATTCCCTACATGCTGGTCGTGTGGAAATACTTGCGAGAAACCGAGCGATTCCTCCGGCAGCGCTCCGAGCTTGCCGAAGGCCTGGGGTGTGGCTCCAGTGGCAGCCACGCCAGGCGGGAGCCGGCAAAGATTCGCCATCTCTTTGCGCCGGACCTGATCCGACGCACGATTGTGCTCTTTTTGGGTGAGTTCCTCCATGTGGCGGCGTATGGCGGGTCAGCGTTTTTCTTCCCTACCTACTTGGTCGAAGAACGTGGGTTTAGCCTGGAGATGGCCACACGGTTGGTGGGAGCGGCCTACGGCATCGGCGCGGTGGGGTACGTGATCTCTTCCTTCGTCGGCGAATTCTTGCTGACCCGTCGCAACACCATTGTAATCTGGAGTTGGGCCGGAACGCTGCTGTTTCTCCTCCTGGTGTGGGGAACTTCCTCCATGGCTTCGATCATTGTGGTATTCGGGCTGACCACCATGTTTTTCTATGGCACTACGGCGGCCAAGTTCACATTCCTGGCCGAGCACTTTCCCACGCGAGTGCGAGCCACGGGGGTAGCCTTTTCCGGCTCGTTGGCCGTCAACCTGGGATTGGCGCTTGGACCGCTGGTTGTCTCCTACGCCATTGGTACGTATGGATGGAACTGGGCCTTCACTACCGTAGTGGCCATTCCCCTATTCCTTTCCGGGCTTGTGTTTCTCACCCTGAAACCGATCCCCTCAGGCGTGGAGGTGGAGGAGATTGCCACCTGACGGTGTCTACGTCCAGTAATCAGCCGCCGGTGATGACTGATCACTGACTTACTGATCACTGGCTTACCAATCTGATTCATACCACGATACCGGCCCGAAGCCGCGCCGCCTCTGACGCTCGCCCGTCAAATTCCATTTTGGCGCGGGTCACCATTTTGAGGCGCTTAAAATCCGTCGGCAGATCATCCCAGAGCTTGTTGCTCATGATCATCAACTGGCACTCCCCAGACTTGAGCCGTTTGACCAGATCGTTGATCGTGGTGAGCGCTCTGACCTTGAAGGTGACTTTCTTGGCGGCAAAGCCCCGCTGGTAGTTGGCCAAAATCAATCCGCCGTAACTGGCGAAGTCGTGCTCGTCCAGGATGATCTCAATCACGGCACCATCGGGAAGTCGGGTGACCTCTTTGATCATGGCGTCGGTAAACTTCAGCCCAACCGGAATGACCTCGGCATTGAGCCCGCCCGCTAGTGAGGAGACTTCCCCATAGCGATAATAACTGGTAAAGATTTTCAGCGGTATTTCTGGCGGAAGCTCATGCAGGGTCTTAATCTGGTCCATGCTCAGGCCAACGATAGTGATCTGCCAAGCCCGACTGATCTGATCGGCGCGCTCGCGGGCCAGTGGCTCGGTGATGTCCGTGTAGAAAAACCGCTGTTGTGAGTGTTCTTGCTCTAACCCGAGCTGATAAAGCATACGGGCAAAGGACGGGTCAACCAGCCCGGCCGCTGTGACTTTTGATCTAGCGCTTCAGGAGCCAACTTCTGGGCCCGACGCACCAGCGACTGATCGGTGGGATAGGCCAGATCGGAGCGGACAATGACGCCTTTGCCATGTTTGAGCTTCAGCAGGCCGTAGGTATTGCCAAATGAAAGCGTATCCGTGTACATTTCGGGCGCATGAATTGGGGAGAACGCTCGGGGAAAGGAGGAGCTATGAGGTGGAGCACCTACCAACGGAGGGGCTATCTTCTCGGGCAGAGGCGCGCGATCGGTATGCTGGGGATCGCGCTTCTACTTGGCAGCCTTGCACGGGCCAGCTTCAGCCAAACGCCTTCGGTCTATGCCATCAAGGATGCGCGCATCGTCACGGTGACGGGCCCGGTGATTCCGAAGGGCACCGTGGTCTTTCGCGATGGGATCATCACGGCGGTGGGGGAGAACGTTCCGATTCCTCCTGAAGCGCGCGTGATCGATGGGAGCGGGCTAGTCGTGTATCCCGGCTTGTTTGACACCCAGACGGATCTTGGCTTACCGTCGGCCTCACAAGTGCCTGGGCCGCGGCCTGCGGCAGCGCCGGCCCCGCCAGCTCAAGCCCAAGCCCAGCAACAACCGCCCATCCCTCATACCCAACCGGAGTGGCTGGCGGCGCGGCATCTTCAGCTTGGCGGACAGCGTTTCGAGAATGCGCGCGTCGCGGGCATCACGACTGCGCTCGTCATCCCGCCACGGGGGATTTTCATCGGCCGGAGCGCGCTGATCAACACGGCCGGCGAGACCTCGCAACGCGCTGTGGTGAAGTCGCCAGTCGCTCTGCACATCGGGTTCACGCCGACCGGAGGCGGACTCGGCGGGCGATTCCCCGGCTCGCTCATGGGCGTATTCGCGCATATTCGCCAAACGTTGCTCGATGCGCAGCACTACGGCCAGCATTGGGAGGCATATCGGCGGAATCCGCGCGGTTTGGAGCGTCCGGAGTACAACGAGTCGCTAGAGGCGTTGCAGCCGGTCGTACGCGGTGAGCTGCCCGTCATCTTTCACGTCAATTCGGAATCGGAGATCCGGCGCGCCATTCGTTTGGCCGAGGAGTTCAACCTGAAATTCATCCTGAGCGGGGCGCTCGAAGCCTATAAGGCCGTGGACGTGCTCCGCCAGAAGCGCGTGCCGCTTCTGGTGAGCGTGAATTTCCCCGAGCGGCCGCGCGATGCCGATCCCGAAGCGGATGAACCGCTGCGCGTCCTTCGATTGCGGGCGGAAGCGCCTGAAAATGCCGCGCGCTTGCATCAGGCCGGAGTGAAGTTCGCATTTCATTCCGGAGGCTTATCCAATCCCAGAGACTATATTCGGAACGTCGCGCGGGCGGTTCGCGCCGGGCTTCCCGAAGAGGTCGCGCTTCGCGCGCTGACCATTCACGCGGCGGAGATTCTGGGCGTGGCCGAGCAGTTGGGAAGCATCGAAGTCGGCAAGATCGCCAATCTCCTCGTCACCGATGGGAACCTCTTCGAGGAGCGTACGCGGATCCGGTATCTCTTCATTGACGGACGTCAGATCGAGTTGCGGCCGCCCGAGCCCGAACGGCCTTCGGCCTCATCGGCGCCCTCCGTCTCGGTGACCGGAACGTGGAATCTCACGGTCGAATCTCCGCAGGGGGTGGTCGCCGTCGCGGCGGATCTTCAGCAAGAGGGAGAGACGATCTCCGGCACGGTGACCAGCCCGTTCGGACAGTCCACGATCTCTAGCGGATCGGTCTCCGGCGGTGAGGTGCGCTTCACGCTCTCGGTGGAGATTCAAGGGACGCCCATGGCGGTCACCTTCGTCGGTCGCGTCGTAGGCGATCGCATGAGCGGGACAGTAACCGTCGAAGGCATGGGGTCGTTTCCCTTCTCGGGGACGCGACCGAGAATCTCATCAGGAGGTCAGGCGCTATGAGAGACGCGCGAGCGTTTGCCGCACGAGTCTGGAGCATGGTCGTGAGCTTCCTTCTGCTTGGTGGATCGGTTTCGGCCCAGGCCCCTTCCAGTGGGGATGACGTGACGCTCATTCGTGGGGGGACGATCTTGACCGTCACGCGGGGGCGGATCGAGAACGGTTCGATCCTCATCCGCGGGGGGAAGATCGCGGCCGTGGGCCGAAACATTGAGGCGCCGCCGGGAGCCAAGGTCATTGATGCTCGAGGCAAGTACATCATGCCCGGCATCATCGATTGCCATTCGCACATCGCCATAGATGGCGGGGTGAACGAAGGTACGCTCTCGGTCACCTCGATGGTGCGCATTGAGGACGTGCTCGATCCGACCGACATCAACATCTATCGGGACCTGGCCGGAGGAGTAACGACAGCCAACATCTTGCATGGGAGTGCGAACGCCATCGGCGGCTTGAACGCCGTGATCAAACTTCGTTGGGGGAAGACAGCGCAAGAGATGCTCTTTGAAGGAGCGATGCCGGGCATCAAGTTCGCGCTCGGGGAGAATCCGAAGCGCTCGAATTTCACGCCGCCACCGGGGACGCCGCGCCGTTACCCGGCCACGCGCTTGGGCGTTGAGTACACGATCCGCGAAGCCTTCACGCAAGCGCGCAACTACATGCGCCAGTGGGAAGAGTATGAGCGCCGCAAGCGAGCTGGCGAGAACGTCGTCCCGCCGCGTCGCGATTTGAAGTTGGAGCCGCTGGTCGAAGTCCTACAGGGGAAGCGCTTGGTTCATGCGCACGCCTATCGCGCCGATGAGATCCTCATGCTCATCCGTCTGGCCGAGGAGTTCGGCTTTAAGATCGCGACGTTCCAACACGTGCTGGAAGGCTACAAGGTTGCCCGAGAGATCGCGGCTCACGGCGCGGGCGCATCCACATTCTCCGACTGGTGGGCGTACAAGGTCGAAGCCTATGACGCCATTCCCTACAACGGGGCGCTCATGGCGCGCAAGGGCGTCGTGGTCTCATTCAACTCCGACAGCGCCGAATTGGCCCGCCGCTTGAACCTGGAAGCGGCCAAGGCCATGAAGTATGGTGGCTTGAGCGAGGACGAGGCCTTGGCGCTCATCACGATCAATCCGGCCAAGCAATTGCGCATCGAGCATCGCGTCGGCTCGATCGAGGTCGGCAAAGATGCGGATCTGGTGATCTACAGCGGACATCCGCTCAGTGTCTACTCGATCGTCGAGAAGGTGTTCATTGACGGTCAGCTCTACTTCGATCGCGAGACCGATCTGGCTCGACGCGCGGAGATCCAAAAGGAGAAGGAAGCGCTCAAGGCCCGCGAGCGAAGCGCTGGGCGTCGTCCCGAGCCGCGCGGCCGTCCGCCTGAGGAAGCGGTCACAGGAGGCGTTGAGCATCCACTATCGCCCAGATCGGGCAAGGAGGTCAGGCCATGAGGAAGAGGGCACTTGTGCTCATCATCGCCTTTGGGCTTGTGCTTGCGCTCTCACTCTTGAACGTGTGGGCGCAGCAGCGCGGAGAGACCTACGCGATCACCAACGCGCGCATTGTGCCGATCACCGGACCGGTGATCGAGCGCGGCACCGTCGTCATTCGGGATGGGAAGATCGCCGCTGTGGGCCGGAACGTCTCGATCCCGGCTGGCGCGCGCGTCGTCAACGCGCAGGGGATGTGGGTCTATCCCGGCTTCATCGATTCGGGAACGACCATCGGATTGACCGAGATCGGCCAGGTCGCGGCGACGGTGGACGTCAACGAGATCGGGGATTTTAATCCGCAGCTGAAGGCGATCGTAGCCGTCAATCCGTCGAGCGAGATTATCCCCGTGACGCGCGTCAATGGGATCACAACGGTGCTGACGACGCCGCGCGGGGGGATCCTCTCCGGGCAGGCGGCGCTCATCAATCTAGACGGCTGGACGTGGGAGGAGATGCTCGTCAAGGCTCCCGTCGGCATCTACTTCAACTTCCCCACGATCGCTTCGGGTCGCTTCTTCGATCCGGAGACGTTCCAGCCGCGCGAGCGAAGTTTCGAGGAAGCCCGACGGCAACGCGAGGAGCGCCTGCAGCGCGTGCGACAGCTTCTGGATGATGCGCGCGCCTATGCCAAGGCCAAGCGTGCGGCCGAAGCAGGTGTGCCCGAGGGGAACGCGGCGAACATTCGGGATCGGCAGCCCCTTCTGGTCAATCCCGTCCTCGAAGCCCTGGTGCCCGTGGTCGAAGGGACGTTGCCGTTGATCGTCGCCGCCAACAATGATCGGGACATCAAAGCAGCCGTCGAGTTCGCCGAGGAGCAGAAGGTCAAGATTCTCATCAGCGGAGGGCTCGAAGCCCCGAAAGTCGTGCAGCTTCTTAAGGAGAAAAACATCCCCGTGCTGCTTGGGCCGGTGCTCAGCCTCCCGCGCAGCGAGGACGATCCCTACGACAGCACGTTCACGGCAGCGAAGCAGCTGTACGAGGCCGGAGTGAAGTTCGCCTTCCTGACCAATGATGCCTCCAACGCGAGGAATCTGCCGTATCATGCGGCGATGGCCGTGGCCTTCGGCCTACCGCGCGAGGAAGCGCTGCGAGCGCTGACGATCTATCCGGCCGAGATCTTTGGCGTCGCTGATCGACTGGGGAGTATCGAGGTCGGCAAGGTAGCCAACCTCGTCGTCTGGGATGGCGACCCGCTTGAAATCCGCTCGCAGGTGCGTCATCTCTTCATCAACGGTCGGCCCGTGCCGCTCGAGACCAAGCACACGCAGCTCTACGAGCGCTATCGGAATCGGCCCTGATCGCGCGTGGGGGCGCAGCGCGCAGCGCCCCTACGCCTGCTCCTTCGGCAACACGTCCATGATCCACGTGATCGCGGCGAAGGCACCGGACCAGCCGATCGTCGTGATGGCAAGCAGGCCAACGTGAATCAGCTCTTCCGGGGCGATCCCCGCCTTCAGCGCGCGACGCGCATGCGAATGGACGGCGCCCTCGCGACCGGCACCGATAGCGATGGCGAGTTTCACCAATCGTTGCGTTCGCTCATCCAGTGGCCCCGCCTGCGTGGTCGCTTCCCCCAGCCGATTGTACGCCTCCCAAACCTGCGGATATTTCGCCGCGAACTCTCGCAAGACGTCCGGCAATTCCGTATTCACCATAGCTCTCCTCCTCCGATCCCCAATTGTGAACGCTCGATCGAAAGAGTCAAGCGCGCCGCGTGCGTCTCTCTTGGGAAAGTTCGCTGCGACGGCCCTTGGCGGGAGCGCTCGGCAGCTCCTCCAACTGTGGCCAGAGATGGGTGCCTCTGGACAGAAGGCGCGGCCTTCTGTTATCTTCCCGCTGCGCGGGATCTCAAGGAGAGGGGGAGCGCTATGAAGCCGATCGCCGCCCTTATGGCGTTTTTTGTTCTCCTCTCGATATGGCCGGTTCGCGGGCAAACGCCCCCCTACGACGTGCTCATTCGTGGGGGGCGCATCTTGGATGGGACGGGGAATCCGTGGTTTTCGGCCGATGTGGCGATCAAGGATGGACGAATCGCGGCCATCGGACGACTGGAGGGAGCGACGGCCACGCGCGTCATTGACGCGCGCGGGTTATATGTCGTTCCGGGATTCATTGACCTGCATTCGCATGCGGATGAGGGGTTGAGCTCGCCGCGTACCAATGCGAATCCGAACATGCTCATGCAGGGAGTGACGACGGTCGTCGTCAATCAGGATGGACGATCGCCGTGGCCGATCGCCGAACAGAAAGCGCTCTACGAACGGCAGGGGATTGGAACAAACGTTGTGCTCATGGTCGGGCATGGGACCGTGCGCAGCCTCGTCATGAAGGAGGACGTCCGTCGGCCCGCGACGCCGGAGGAGATCGAGCGGATGAAGGCGCTCGTCAGGCAAGGATTGGAGGAAGGCGCCTTCGGGCTGAGCGCCGGATTGGAGTACGTGCCGGGCCGCTGGAGCACGACCGAGGAGTTGATCGAATTGGCGAAGGTCGTCGCCGCTTTCGGCGGATTCTATATCGCCCATCAGCGGAGCGAGGGGCGCGATCCCTTGTGGAAGAACGCGTCCGATGAGACGCCGTCGGTGGATCTGCTGCAGGCGGTGAAGGAGACGATCGAGATCAGCGCGCGGACGGGCGTCGTGGCCGTCGCTTCGCACCTGAAGGCGAAGGGGGCTTCGTACTGGGGGAGCAGCTATGCCGCCGTGCGCTTGATTGCTGAAGCGCGGGAGCGAGGGCTGCCGGTTTACGCCGATCAGTATCCTTATGATACGACGGGGACAGATGGGCAAACAGTGCTCATTCCTTTGTGGGCGCTCGCCGACGAGGGTGTCGAAGTGGGCGGGCAACTCGGACAGCTCGCGCGCGGACGCGCCGAAGCCTTTGCGCGAATGAAGGACAACTTGCAGCGGCGGTTGAACGATCCGAAGTTGCGCGAGAAGATCCGCCGAGATATCGCCCATGAGATCGATCGGCGCGGCGGACCGGAGCGCATCCTCGTCTACGAATTCCCGGATCCGAAGCTCGTTGGGAAATCGCTCGATGAGATCGCGCGCCAGCGCGGCGAGGATCCGGTGGACACGGCTCTGTGGATCCAACTGAACGGGTCAGACCGTCCAGGCGGAGCGCGCATGCGCGGCTTCTCGCTCTCGGAGCTGGACATCGAGCACATCATGCGGCAAGAGTTCACGGCGACCTGTAGCGATGCCGGCACCGTCGCTTTCGGCGAGGGGATTCCCCACCCGCGTTACTATGGTGCTTTCCCTCGGAAGATCCGGCGCTACGTCTTCGAGCGCGGAGTGATCTCCTTGCCATTCGCCATTCGCTCAATGACGTCGCTTCCGGCGCAGATCATCGGCTTGCGGGATCGCGGCCTTTTGCGCGAGGGGTATTGGGCGGACATCACCGTCTTCGATCCGGAGAAGATCGCCGACCGCGCGACGTACACAGATCCGCATCAGTATGCCGAGGGAATCCTCTACGTGCTGGTCAACGGCGAGTTCGTCGTGGATGGGGGGAAACTCACGGGGAGACTTCCGGGCCGGGTTCTGACGCCCGCGCGGCGTTGATCGGAAGGTGGCAATAAATCAGCGAGCGAATCTTTAGGTCCGCGCTCTCCCCGAACCGTTCATTGGATCACACGCCATTCGCTTCTCACTCGGGCTCCTCGTTCATGGGGATCTCATCAGAAGGACCGTGGATATGGGGCAAATCTACCTTGAGGCTGGCCGGGAACAGGTGTCCGCGGCGGACAATTGTCCGAGCGCGCGGCGAGTGAAAACGCTTCGCGATCCCAGCAGCTACTGTCCGAGCAAGCGAAGCAAGATGGCCTTCTCGATGTGGAGGCGATTCTCCGCTTGATCGAAGACGATGCTCTGCGGTCCGTCAATGACCTCGTCGGTCATCTCGGCGCCGCGCTCGGCAGGCAGACAATGCATGAAGAGCGCATCCGGGCGAGCCTGTCGCATGAGGTCCATCGTCACCTGAAAGGGGCGGAGGCGTCGCTCGCGCTCGGCCCGATGCTCGGGCGGGATGTGGTAGCTCATCCACGTGTCCGTGTACACGATGTCGGCCGAAGCGACCGCGGCGCGCGCCTCGTGCACGATCTCGATCTCCGCTCCCGTCTCGCGGGCCATCGCCCACGCGCGTTGGAGAACGGTCGCATCCGGCTCGTATTCCTGACCCTCGGGGCATCCCACGCTCACGCGCATTCCGACGGCAGCCCCGCCAAGCAGCAGCGAATGGGTCACGTTGTTGTGCCCGTCGCCCACGTAGGCGAGCTTCACGCCCTGGAGTCGGCCTTTCTTCTCCCGAATGGTCATCAGATCGCCGAGCACCTGGCAGGGATGCTCGTGATCGGTCAGGCCGTTGATGACGGGCACGCTCGCGTGCGCGGCCAGCTCTTCCAGATCGGCTTGCCGAAACAGCCGCGCCATGATCGCGTCCACGTAGCGCGAGGCCGTGCGCGCCGTATCGGCGAGGCTCTCCTTCCCCTTCCCGAGCGGCGATGTGCTGAGATCGTAGTAGATCGCGTGCCCGCCCATCTGCAGCATGGCGACCTCGAACGACAGCCGCGTGCGCAACGACGGCTTCTCGAAAAGCATGAGCAGCACGCGCCCGTCGAGCGCACGAGCGACCTGGCTCGGATCGCGCTTGATCTGCAACCCGTGCTCGATGGTCTCTTCAATCCACTCCCGGGGCCAATCGGCCAGAGAGAGAAGGTGCTTCATCGCCTCATCCTCCTCATTCGGGGTAAATGTGCGTGCCCGTGTGGCCGCGAAAGGCCGCGAGCACGACTTCCGGTCGCGTGATGATGACCTCGCGTCCGCCGCGCTGGAGAAATGCGATGGCGGCTTCGATCTTCGGCCCCATGCTTCCGGGAGCGAAATGGCCTTCGGCCAGGTATCGTCGCGCGTCTTCGAGCGTCATTCGCTCGATGTCTCGCTCCTGGGGCGTGCCGAAGTTGAGTTTGACCTTCTCGACGGCCGTGAGATCGAGCAGTCGGTCGGCTCGGAGCGTCGTCGCCAATAGACTCGACGCCAGGTCCTTATCCACAACGGCTTCGATGCCGACGAGCGTCCCGTCCTCGACGAGCGCCACGGGAATGCCTCCGCCGCCGGCGACGATGACGATGACGCCGCTCTCGAAAAGCCGAAGGATCACCTCCTGCTCGACCAAACGAAGCGGCACCGGCGAGGGAACGACGCGCCGATAGCCTCGATGGGCATCTTCCATGAGCGTGTATCCCTTGCGCCGCAACTCCTCGGCTTGCGCCGCCGTGTAGAACGGGCCGATGGGTTTGGTCGGCGAGTGGAGGCGAGGATCCTGCCGATCCACGACGACCTGCGTGAGGACGGTCGCCACCGGACGCGCGATGCCGCTTCGGCGAAGCAGATTGTGGAGGGTGCGTTGAATGAGATACCCCATCTCGCCCTGCGATTGCGCGACGCAGACATCGAGCGGCAGGTCGTAGGCCTTCCCGCGCGCCTCTTCAGCGCGGATGACGATATTGCCGACCTGCGGGCCGTTGCCATGCGTGAGCGCGATCCGATGTCCTTCGCGGATCAATTCGACCACGCCGCCGAGCGACTCTTCCAGATTGGCGAGTTGCTCGGGGATCGTTCCGGCTTGTCCCGGTTTGATCAAAGCGTTGCCGCCAAGTGCGATGACGAGGCGTTCGCTCATCAGGCGTTCACCGTCGTGAGGAAATCTCGGAGGACATCGCCGAGCGTCGGCGGACCGACTTCCTCCAGCTCATACGCGACGCGACAGGTGGGATGTCGGATCTGCAAGACGCGGCGCAGATCCACCGGCGTGGCCACGAGCACGACATCGCACGGCGTGCGGTTGATCGTCTCCTCCAGCTCGCGCATCTGCTCGGCGCCGTAGCCCATGGCCGGCAGCAGCGGCCCGATATGCGGATATTCGGCGAACGTCTCCCGAATGCTCCCGACGGCATACGGACGAGGATCCACCAGCTCGCGCGCGCCGTACTGTCGCGCGGCGAGCACGCCGGCCCCATAGCTCATCTCGCCGTGCGTCAGCGTCGGCCCATCTTCGACGACGAGCACGCGCCGATGGCGAATCGCCTCGGGCGCATCCACGACGATCGGCAGGTTCGCCTCGATGACGAGGGCGTTCGGATTGAACGTGCGGATATTGCGTCGCACGACGTCCACATCTTCGGGTCGCGCCGTATTGACCTTGCTGATGATGAGAATGTCGGCCCGCAGGAAGTTCACCTCGCCGGGAAAATACGTGCGTTCGTGTCCGGGCCGATGCGGGTCCACGAGCACGATCTCCAGATCGGGAACGAAGAAGGGGAGATCGTTATTCCCTCCGTCCCAGACGAGAACATCGGCTTCTGCCTCCGCCTGGCGCAAGATGCGCGCGTAATCCACGCCGGCGTAAACGATCACGCCGTTGCGCAGGTGCGGCTCGTATTCCTCCATCTCCTCGATGGTGCAGTTGTAGCGGCGGAGATCGTCGAGCGTCTCGAACCGTTGCACGACCTGCTGGGAGAGATCGCCATAGGGCATGGGGTGACGCACGACGACGACGCGGCGCCCCATCTCGCGGAGCAGCCGGGCGATCTTGCGACTCGCCGGACTCTTGCCGCAGCCCGTGCGCACGGCGCAGACGGAGATGACGGGCCGGTGCGCCCGCAGCATGGTCGCCCGCGCGCCGAGCAACCGGAAGTCGGCGCCTCGCGCCAGCGCCCGCGCCGCCGCGTGCATGACGTGCTCGTGCGAAACATCGCTGTAAGAGAAGACGACCTGGTCAATCGCGTACTCCTCGATCAATCGTTCCAATTCGTCTTCCGGGTAGATGGGCACGCCTTCGGGATACAGCTCGCCAGCCAGTTCCGGCGGATAGCGCCGCCCCTCGATGTTCGGAATCTGCGCCGCCGTGAAGGCGACCACGTCGTACTGCGGGTTGTCCCGAAAAACGACGTTGAAGTTGTGAAAGTCCCGACCGGCTGCTCCCATGATCAGAACGCGCGTGCGCTTCATACGTTCGCTCTCCTGGCGAGAAGCCATCTCATGATCCCGACGTCGCCCGTCAAATCACTTGTCCTTCCGGGATGACGCCGTTTTTGGGAATGATCACGATGCCCTCCCGAATGTAATAGTTCAGTCCATCGGCGTGCCACCGTCCAGCCTCGTTCACGATACGCGCCCGAGCGCCGATGCGCACGTTGCGATCGAGGATCGCGCGCCGAATGACGGCGCCTTCGCCGATCCCTATAGGCGGGAGGCCGCGCGCGCAATCCCGTTGCTCGTCCTCCGGCGAAGGGAAGAATTCCGCGCCGAAGGCGATCACCCCGTCTAAGTGAGCGCCTCGTCCTACGCGACTGCGGAGCCCAAGGATCGAGCGCCGCACCCGCGCGCCCGTCACCAGAGAGCCATCGGCGATCATGGAATCTACGATCTCGCTCTCGTGAATTTTGGCCGGCGGAAGATACCGTGGGCGCGTGTATAGCGGCGCATTCGGATCGTAGAAGGAGAGCGGCGGCTCCGCATCGAGCATCCGCATGTGCGCGTCATAGTAGGCGCTGATCGTGCTCACGTCCTCCCAATATCCCCGATGCCAATAGGCATAGACCCGGTACCGGGTGACGGCCAGTGGCAGTAACTCCAACCCGAAGTCGAATGGGCCAGTGGCTTGCGCCAGGAGCGCAGCGAGTACGTCTCGTCGAAAGAGATAAATCCCCGTAGCGACCAGATACAGCGCGCCGTCGCTTGAGAAGCGAAGGTCCCTGAGGGCATCTTCGCGCGGCTCTTCCTGATACCACAGGACGCGCCAATCCGATGGCTGGGGAGCATCCCCACGCGCGCCCGCGATCCTCACAACACCCCGCGTGCGCGCCACCGATTCACCGGCCGCGACGACGACCAGCGTGAGATCCGCCTCCATCTCCACGTGGAAGGTGAGGACCTCCTGCAGGGCGATTCGGCCGACGTAATCTCCTGGCAAGATCAAGACGTCTCGCGCCGGCCATGGTTCGAAGTGTCGCCAGGCGCGACGAATGGCATCGGTCGGACTCCGATACCAGTGCTGGCTCTCCGGCGTCTGCTCGGCCGCAATGATCTCAACGAATTCCGCCGATTCGGAGAACCGCCCGAACCGATACGTCTGCATCACATGCCGATTGAGCGAGAGGGAGTTGAATTGCGTGAGGACGTAGATGCGCCGCAACCCCGCGTTCAGACATTGGCTGAGTGCGAGGTCAATGAGCCGATATTGTCCGATGAAGGGCAGGGCGGCTTTGGCCCGTTCCGCCGTCAAGGGGAAAAGGCGAGCGCCTTGTCCGAATCCCAAGACGATGGTCAAAACCTCTTGCCCGCGTGCGACCGCCACCCCATTCATCCCGCTTTTCATTGTAGCCCACGGCCTCGCTTGAGCGCTATGAGCAACTCCGGCATGCGGGAATAAATCTCCGCCCTCGGTGTGTATGTCCTTATGGAAGATTTCCGGATCGAGGCCGAAGGAGGGGAGGGTTATGAACGGAGGGGAGATAAGACGCACGAAGTTGCTCGCCCTGGGACTTGTCCTCGTGGGCTTCGGCCTGGGGCTTGGGGGGACGAGGGCGATTTCCCCCGTCCCGCAGAAGTTTCCAATCCAAATCCCCTTGGGGATTCCCGCCGATCTTTGGGAGTTGATGATCCCGGCCGATAACCCGATGACCGAAGCAAAAGTCGCGCTCGGTCGCGATCTCTACTTCGATAAGCGGCTCTCGGTGGACAATACCGTTAGTTGCGCGACCTGTCATGATCCGCGCTTCGCGTTCACCGACGGTAAGCCCGTCTCCGAAGGAGTCGGGGGCAAAAAGGGCGCGCGCAATGCGCCGACAGTTCTGAACGCCATGTTCAACGAGGAGCAGTTCTGGGATGGGCGGGTGAAGACGCTCGAAGAACAAGTCTTGCAGCCGCTCATTAATCCCGTCGAGATGGCTATGCCTTCCCATGATGCCGTCGTGGCGAAAATCCGTGGGATTCCCGAATACGCGCGACGCTTCCAGGAGGTCTTCGGCGGACCCAATCCCGTGACCATCCAGAACATCGCCAAGGCGATCGCGGCCTTCGAACGCACGCTCCTTTCGGGTGATTCCCCCTTTGATCGCTTCATGGCGGGCAATCCGAACGCCATCAGCGAGGCCGCTCGTCGCGGATGGGAGTTGTTCAAGGGGAAAGCCCGCTGCATCACCTGCCACGAGTTCAATCCATCCTCGCCGTTCTTCACCGACTTCAAGTATCACAACATCGGCATCGGCATGAAAGCCACGCAGAATTTCGAGCCACTTGTGCGACAGATCCAACAGATGGCTCAGGAGAACCGCCTGACGAAGGAAGCGCTCGATCGGCTCGCGCTCACCGAGGGGTTCTCCGAGCTCGGGCGTTTCCTTGTGACCCGTCAGCCGAAAGACTTAGGTGCGTTTAAGACCTCTCCCTTGCGCGACATCGAGCTGACGGCTCCCTATATGCACGACGGGAGCTTGAAGACGCTCCGCGAAGTCATTGATTTCTACGATAAGGGCGGCGAGCCTAATCCGAACCTCGACGGCGGGATTGTGAAGCTCAATCTCACGGAGCAGGAGAAAGCGGATTTGGAAGAGTTTCTGAAAAGTTTGACGAGCGATTGGGTACGGCGGGTCGCCCGCGGTGAGATCAAGCTGGCCGCCGGACCCACTTCCGAGAATCCGGCGCTACGCCTGGCGCGCGATTCTCGGTCTTCGAGGAGGTGAACGCTATGTGGCCCTTGAAATGGAAGAAACGGGAACAGGAGTATCGTCGGCAGCGCGAGGAATTCTTCGAAGCTGTGAAGCGGCTCAATCGCCGGGACTTTCTGAAGGTCGCCGGCCTGTCGGCCGCCGTCTTCACGGCCAAGACCGTCGTTCCACCCCATTCCTTCCAGGTCGTGGATGTCGTGCGGGCGGAACCACAAGAGAAGCCGCTCTTCCGCTTCGCCTACATCTCCGATACACACCTGTATGAGCGAGAGCTGAACGAACGCTTCGTCAATGCGGCGCTCCGAGCCGTGCGCGACGTCAATGCCCTGGATCCACCTCCCGATTTCGTCATCTTCGGTGGCGATCTGGCGCAACTGGGGCAGCCGAAAGAGCTGGAGTTGGGGAAGCAGATCCTGAGCGAGCTGAAGGTACCGGTGAAGATGATGGTCGGCGAGCACGACTGGTTCCTCGACATGGGCGAGAAATGGCGCGAGTTGTTCGGGCCGGAGAATTACTCGTTCGATCATAAGGGCGTGCACTTCATCGTCCTGATGAGCGTGAACGAGAAGGACTTCTGGACCGAGCGGAATATGACGCCGATGGAGCGTATGCTCACGGTCGCGCAACTGGATAACCCCATCCAGAGTCGGTTTGAGGTGGGGGAAGAGGGGCGCGAATGGTTGCGGCGCGATCTGGCGAAGGTCTCCAAGGACACGCCCATCATCATCTTCTCGCATTCGCCGCTCTACAAGTACTATCGCCCGTGGAACTTCTGGACCGAGGATGCCGAGGCGATTCACGAGATGCTCTTCCCCTTCAAGTCGGTGACGGTGATTCACGGGCACACGCATCAGTTGCTGACGCATCGGATCCAGAATATCCACTTCCATGGGATGCTCTCGACGGCGTGGCCGTGGCCGTATGCTCCGGAGGGCTTGCCCAAGCTGACCGTGCCGATGGAGCGACCTGATCCCTTTGATGAAGCCGATGGAACAGGATGGGGGACTGTAGATGTGCATCGCGACGGCTACGTGGATAAGCACTACAACCTCTGGAGTCGGAATCCGATCACGGTCGCCAAGGCATATCTGGAGTCGTGGGGCAAGGAGGCCATTCCTCCGGCTCCCGAGTTTCCACCCTATTAGGAGGAGGCCGCGATGAGGACGGCGAAATTGCTCATTCTGGTCGTTGGGATCATCGGGCTCGCGCTTGTGGCGACATCGTTTGAGCGGCGGACGGTGGGCGCCCAGCAGTCCAAGGCGTCTGGCGGTTCCGATCGCCTCGTCGTGCAGCTCTGCGACGGAGAGACGAAGTTGGAGATCGCCGATGCCCGCGCTGGTGAAGTCCTGCCGCCGGAGAAAGCGCGCGAGGTCGCGCGCCGCATGATGGCCGCTTATGCTGAACAACAGGCGAAGCAAGTCTCCAAGTGGACGGCGCGCGATCGCCTGACTTGGGAGCGCGAGCAAAAGCGCGTGATCGAGGAGGGGTATAAGCTCTTCCACGATTGGAGAGCCTTGGGCGGCACAATCGGCATCTCCTGCGATATGTGCCACCCCGATGCGGCGGCGACGCATCCGGAGACTTATCCGAAGTTCCAGACGCAGCTCAAGCGCGTGGCCACACTGCGCGATATGATCAACTGGTGCATCGAGAACCCGATGAAAGGCAAGCCCTTGCCGCCCGATGATCCGCGCATGATCGCGCTCGAAGCCTATATCACGAGCACGCGCAAGGGCGTGCCGCTCGAGCCAGGGAAGCATTGATGCGCACACGGGCTCCGCGCACGCTCGCGCGGAGCCCTCGCCTGGGGTGAGCGACCACCAGAAGCAAGTGACCAAGTGGGGTCGCGTGAGCCCAGGACAAGATGACGCCCCAAAGGGCGGTGACTCGTACGGCCTTCCGCACATCGGGGAACACCCTTTCGAGAGGGGCGGGGAGACTCGACGCTTCTTAACAGCGCGCTTCCCTTCACGAGAGCCGGCCACGAAGCTGGCTGTAATACTCGATCTCCTCCGGGTCTTCGATCTTGTACTTCTCCCAGATTGTGGCGTGGCCGCGAACGGTGCGCAGAATGTCGGCGACCGAGGCGATGTCCTGGGGGAAGATGAGGTTGAAATTCACTCCGGGCGCTCCTTCGTACAGCAACCGCTCGACGATCCCAATCGTGATTTCCAGACCGAGGCGCGCAGCTTCCTCCTTGCTCCCGGCCTCGTCTAATCGCTCCATGATCCAGCGAGGAACCGGAATGTGCAGGCCCGTTTGCAAAAAGATGCAGCGGCGCACGCTCGTGAGCGGGATCACGGAGGGGAGAATCGGAACCGCGATCCCATGCGCGAGCGCCGCGTCCACATAGCGGGCGTAGTTCGTGGGATCGGTGATGATGTTGGCGATGATCCCCTGCGCGCCCGCTTCGATCTTTCGCCGCTGATAGGCCATGTGCTTGGAGAGCGCATGCGCGGGATATTCCGGGTGCCCGGCGACGAAGATGTCAATCGCGTAGCCTTGCCCATCGCGATATTCCCGCAGGAGCCGGACCAGCTCGACTGTGGAGAACTTGAAGGCGTCCACTTGGCGCGAACGCTGCGGCGTCGGATCGCCACGCAGGACGAGGACATCGGAGACGGCCTTTCGATCCATCTCGTCGGCGCGGCTATAGATGCTGCGGACTGAACCTTCATCGCGCGCCGTCAAATGGATGACGATCGGCGTCTCCGGCCGCCAGGCGCGAATCGTCTCCACGACCGCGAGCGGATTCATGCGGAAGCTTCCGCCGGTGCTGTTGGTCACAGCGATGCCCGCGATGTCGAAGTCCTTCAGCGCACGCACCATCTCGTCCGTCTTCACCATGGTCTTGTAGTTGACGGGCGGACTGATCTCGACGGTGAAGGTCTTCTCACCGGCGTCGGCTTTCGCGCGCAGTCTGCCAAGCAATGCCATCGTTCTCCCTCGCCAGGTGTTTATCGGTTATAGCAGAAGCGCCGTGGGGGATTCAAGCATCCGGGGGCGTTGTGTGAAGGGGATCACGGCGGATCGTCACCTGTCGCGTCGTCTCATCGATCCAGAGCAGCTCGACGCGATAAATGAGCCTGGACTCTCCTCCCTTTCGATCGTCGAGCAGCTCGATCGGTACTTTCTCCCCCCACTCGATGGCGACGACAGCCGGAGTGGCTAGGATCTCCATCAAACCCAGGTGTTCAATGAGCGCGCGCGGATCCTCCAGGCGGTAGAGGT
The DNA here is from genome assembly GCA_030550025.1 of Acidobacteriota bacterium. GTDB lineage: Bacteria > Acidobacteriota > Blastocatellia > HR10 > HR10 > HR10. Next base: position 156,848 of record JAUQQC010000007.1, read on the forward strand.
CAATGTGGTAGAAGGGCCATCGCCCGTGATGGAGATTGATGAGCGTGAACGAAGGACTGGTGACCTCGTCGGGATCGATGTCAAGGCCCGCGGCCAAGCCTTTCGCGAAAACCGTCTTTCCCACGCCCAGCTCTCCGATGAGGAGGAAGACGGCGGGCGCCTCAAGCGAACGCGCCAGGCCTTCAGCCAACGCGCGCGTCTCTTCAGCCGAGCGCGTGAGGAACGTTCCCTGAACGCCGCTCATCTTCCCCTCCAATCAGTGCGAGGGCCTCGCCCAGATGCGCCGTCACGTCCGAGGCGAGCATCACGCGCGCGCCCACGCGTTGCGCAGCCAGATCGCCGGCCAATCCATGCAAGTACACGGCCGCGAGCACGGCGTCCGTCGGCTCCCTCCCTCGATCTTGCGCCAGACATCCGGCGAGCATTCCCGTCAGGACATCGCCCGATCCCGCCGTCGCTAACCCCGCATTCCCCGTGGGATTCACATAGACTTGTCCATCCGGTGTCGCGATGAGCGTCCGGTGGCCTTTGAGCACAAGCCAAAGGTGATGCGCCAGAGCGAATTCGCGCGCGACTTCTACGCGATTCTCCAGGACGTATTGAGTCGTGGTTCCGATCAAGCGCGCCATCTCGCCCGGATGCGGCGTCGCGATCAGTGGGCGTTCTCGCCCGTCCAGTTCATCGGGCCAGGGCGCGAGATTGTTGAGCCCATCGGCATCCACGATGATCGGGCATCGCGCGCGCAAGAGCAACTCGCGCACAAACCGCCGCGTGCTCTCCTGCGTCGTGAGTCCGGGACCGAGGGCGAGGAGATCGCGCTCAGCGATGAGTTCGAGTGCGCGTGCGAGCGCCTGTTCGGAGATCGTTCCTTCGGTCGTCTCCTCCAGCGCCTCCGTCATCGCTTCGGCGACCTGCGCGACGATGACCGATTGGATGCTCGGTACGGTGGCGACAGTGACTAGTCCTGCTCCCGCCGTGAGCGCCGCGCGCGCGGCCAGACACGCTGCGCCCGGCTTACCGCGCGATCCCGCGATCAAGAGGACATGCCCATACGTCCCTTTGTGGCTGAGCGGCTGCCGACGCGTCCGCTCCAACCAGCGGCGCACGTCCGACGCTTCGACCAGATTCAGTGTCGCGCCCACCGAGCGAATCAATTCGTCGGGAGACCCGATAGGAGCTACGACGACTTCCCCGGCGTGCAGGTATGCTGGCGGCAAGACCAAGGCCGGCTTCGGCGCTGTGAACGTCACCGTCAGATCAGCGCGCACTGTCGGCCCAATCACGTGATCGCGATCGGCCGCCAATCCCGACGGCAAATCGATCGAGACGATGCGCGTCGCACGCGAGGTCTCGGCGAATCGAGCCAAGTCCGAGATGACTTCTCCGTATAGCCCTTCAGCCGGTCGCTCCAATCCCGTTCCCAGAAGGCCATCCACGATGAAATCGTAGCACTCCAAGCGCTCCCGAAACGTCAACCACGTCTCCCAATCAGCGTCCTCGAAGAGGCGAAGCCCTTCCACACGCGCCGCGAGATTCCGAACGATCTCGAAATTGACGCGCGCGTCTCCCCGCGCGTCCTCAACGCGAGCGAAAAGCAAAACCTCCACGCGAGCCCTCCGCATCCAAGCCTGACGAGCGAAGGCTGCGCCATCTCCGCCATTATTCCCCTTGCCGCAGAGGACGAGAACGCGCCGATCGGCGATCGGCCTGAACCGTTGTTCGATGGCTCGAAGCGTCTGTGCGGCCGCGTTCTCCATGAGCAAAAGACTCGGAATCCCATACCGCTCCGTCGTCAGCCGGTCCACTTCGCGCACTTCGGCTGCCGTCAGCACCTTCATAAGTTTCATAGTGTAGCACGAAGTCAAAGGACGACGAATTACGAAGCAGCCATTTCGCTTCTCCAAGCAGGGAAGCCTGTTTTAGAAGGCAAGCCCTTGTTTTTCTCGAAGCGCCAGGCTCAGGAGGCTGTGGACTGTGAGCCGGAACAATACCCACCTTGACTCTGTGGAGGTTCGCCTGACAGCAAAAGTTCACCGCATCGTTTCCAGCAGGCGGTCGAGGAGGCGGAGCACATCGTCTCGATTTCGACAGGATGCGCGCTCGCAGAGGGCCTGCAAGAGCCGGATGTAGTGGCTGACGTAGTCCCGGTTCTCGGACCAGAGGACATCGCCCGTCCGCATGCGCAGCAGGGCGAACATCTCCCCGTCCGGCTTGACGCAGACCCCGATGGAATCGAAAGTCCGAAGCGCCCTGGCCAGCTCGCCCACCCGCTCGTCTTCGACGACGACAAGCGCGATCCGTCCCCACTCCTTCTCGAGGAGTCCCCGCACGTTCTCCACGCACCGCCTCC
>JAUQQC010000016.1 GCA_030550025.1 Acidobacteriota bacterium
CTCGCCATCGAAGATGGCGCAAGAGTAGTCGCGCCGCTCTTTGATGTTCGGCGAAAAGGCCGTGCGCCGCAGCGTGACGCCCATCTCTTCAGCGATCGAGGTGAAGAGCGATTTGAAGATCTCCAGCCTGATCGGATCGAAAGCCATCCTCAATCCTCCCGTGAGAGGATCACGTTCCCATATTCGTCCACGTCGGCTCGCCATCCCGGTGGGACGATCGTCGTCGCGCTGTACTCCAGGAGGACAGCCGGCCCGATGATCGCCGCGCCTGGGGCGAGCGCCTCGCGCCAGTAAAACGGCGTCTCTCGCGCGATCGGAGCATCCCCCTCGCGGAAGTAGACGAAGCGACGCGTCAAAGGTTCGGTCGGCGTCGGGCGACGTGCTTTCGGGCGGAAGATCGGTTTCTCCGTGATTCCGCAGGCCTTGACGCGTACGGTGACCAGTTCGACGCGTCGCGCGGGGTCGGCGTAGCCGTAGCGGCGCTCATGCGCGCGATGGAAGTCCGCAACGAAGTCGCGCGTCAGTGGCAGGGAGAGCTCGAACGCTTGTCCGGCGTATCGGACGTCTACAAAGCGCAAGAGATGGATGCGCTCGAGCGGAAATCCTTCGGCCCGAAGATCGGCGCGCGCTCTCTCTTCCAAACGCGCGAACACGGCCTCCACGCGTTCCGGCGTGATCTCCTCGTGCGCGAGCATGACCGTTTGCGAATAGTCCTTCACCACATCCGAAAGCAGGACGCCGAGCGCCGAGAGCAACCCGGGATGCGGCGGCACCAGAACGCGCGGGATCGAAAGCATCTCGGCGAGATCACAGGCATGTAACCCACCAGCCCCCCCGAAGGCGATGAGGGTGAAATCGCGCGGATCGTATCCGCGTTCGATGGAGATGACCTTGATCGCGCGCGCCATGTTGGCATTGGCGACATCGAGGATGCCCAGGGCGATCTCGATCTCGGACATCGGACGTGGGAAGCGGCGGCGAAAGGCTTGGAAGTATTCGAACGTGCGCGCGGGATCAAGGGGCATCGCGCCGCCGAGAAACCGATCGGGATCAAGTCGTCCAAGTAGCAGATGCGCATCGGTGACGGTGACCTCCTCGCCCCGCCCGTAGCAGACCGGACCCGGATCTGCTCCTGCGCTCTCTGGGCCGACGCGCAGCGCTCCGCCTTCATCCACGTGCGCGATAGATCCGCCTCCGGCGCCGACCGTGTGGATGTCGATCACTGGGATGCCGAGGGGGAGCTCGGCGATGCGGGCTTCGTGAGTCGTCTGAATCGCACCATCCACGAGGCTGACGTCGGTCGAAGTCCCCCCCATGTCGAAGGTGATGATCTTCGAGAGCCCAATGGGCTGGGCGATGGCAAAGGCGCCCACGACGCCTCCGGCAGGACCGGAGAGCACCGTGCGTACCGGTTGCTGCGTAGCCGCACGCGCCGAGATCGAACCTCCGTTCGATTGCATGATGCGGAGCGAGGGGGAGCCAGAGGAACGCACTTCGCCCAGGTGAGCCAGCCCTTCTTCCAAGCGCGAGATGTAGCGGCTCATGATCGGCGCCAAATAGGCGTTGATGACCGTCGTCGAAGTCCGCTCATATTCGCGAAATTCCGGCAGGATCTCGTGCGAGAGCGAGATCGGCACGCCGAGATCGGCCAACAGCTTGGCCGTCTCCCGTTCGTGCGTCGGCTCGAGGAAGGCGAAGAGATAGCAGACGGCAATGGACTCCACGCCCAACTCTGCGAGCCGCGCGCGCAGCTCGCGCACGTGCTCTCGATCGAGCGGGACGAGCACTTCTCCCGAAGACGTCACCCGTTCGCGCACGCCAAAGCGAAGCGACCGAGGGACGAGCGGCCTCGGACGCGACGCCGCCAGCTGATAGAGTCTCGGCCGATTCTGCCGGCCAATCTCCAAAACGTCCTCGAACCCCTCGGTCGTGAGCAAAGCTGTGCGCGCCCCCTTGCGTTCGAGCAGCGCATTCGTTCCGACCGTCGTCCCGTGCACCAACTCGAACGCCGAATCCTTCTCGCCAAGCAGTTGCCGCACCCCCGCGAGCACAGCCTGTTCGGGATGCTTCGGCGTCGAAGGCACCTTCAGCGTCACCAGCGCGCCATCGCGCACGAGGATGAAATCCGTGAACGTCCCCCCTGTATCCACGCCGATCCGCAGCATCCTCTCCTCCGAATTCGATCCGAAAGGTCGCACGAGCTGGCGTCCGCGCCTCCGCTCCGTCCGCGTTCCGGAGGATTCGCGCCGTCATCGGGTGGAGCGTTCTGCGTCGCGCGCCTCCGTCTTGGGCGGGAGCACCGGGCGCTTGCGGCTCACGGCGAGCCGAACCCCGTTGGCCGTCTCCTCCTCGCTCCGTTTCACTTCGTACTGGGATTCGTAGAGGAACCGCACGTGAGCGAGATCGAAAAGTAATCCCGCCGTCGCTACCAGCTCGAGCCATTCCCCGCGCGCCGTCTCGTCCGGAGCCTCCGTCCCGCTCTCGAAGACGGTCACGCCGGGGTAACGCCCCATGAAGCTCGGCGCATTCGGACTCGGACGCACTCCCTTGATGGCCGTGTAAATCCGCACGCCTTTGTGGAGGTCTTCCTTGAAGGTCTTCGGATCCCACTGCACGCCGTACTTCCGATAACGAGCGTACATCCGCTGGTTCAGTTCGCGAAGGCGCGCGTCACTGTTGATCGCCTCGGCGATGCGATCGCGAAGGGCGAAAGCCACCTCTTTGTGCTTCGGGTATCGGGGATCCTGAACGTAGGAGAATCCGGGGATGAACCAGCCACGCGGCGCCCACCAGGCTCGTCCACGCTCGGGCACGCGCGAGCGGACCCATCCGGCGTATTCCCCAAACAGCTGCACCCATTCATGGGAGGGGTAGCCATGCGGGTTCAAAAAGATGTCCGGTAGCCATGTGCGCCAGATCTCGCGCCTCACCTTCGCCTCCGGATACATGGGGTCGCGCTCCCATTGACCGACGGTTACGTCCACGCCCAGCGCTCCCCAATACCCAGCATGAAGCATAAAGTGCGGGGTGATCTTTTGCAACTCATGCGCCAATGCCGCCCCATCCGGATTCGTGATCGGATGCAGCACGAGGTTCACGCGCTTCAGGTACTTCTTGTATTCCGGATCGGTCGCCAGCAATTCGGCGAGGCGAAGGATATGACTCGTGCTGGAGACCTCGTTGGCATGTTGTCGGCCGGAGATGAAGAGCGTCGGCTTGAAGGTCGTCGCCTTCGCATGCGACCAGAGTTTCGCCTCTATCGGCGACATGACATCCATCGCCCAGATGTCGCGCCCGAGATACGATCGGCCGACCCAATACGCCGTGATCTCCGGAAACGTGCTGAGTTTCGCGACGATCTCCTCGCACTCCTCGGGACTGATCGGTTCGTCCCACTGCACGATCCGCTCGCCCGCATACCGATACCCTCGCGCTCGTGCTTCGAGATCCTTGACGGGGAAGGTCGAGCCCGGGTTCGGCACGTCCTCACACGTCGTCTTCTCCGGGGAGATGAGGCGAACCCGAATGCGATCAAGCTGCGGATACGCGAGCGTGGCCGTGAAGAGCCCTGCCCGATGGAATCGTCGCAACAGATCGAGCATGGCACGCGCTTGTTCGGCTGAGAGGATCGTCCGATCCACGACCTCTTCGGGGGCCCGTTTGACCAGTTCTTCGCGCTCATCTCGTTCCGTATCGGTGCGAAGCGCGAGATCCAAGCGCCGCACGCCCTCATGCCCGGCCTCCACGATCGCCGCCACGACGCGCGGATCTTCGACAGCCACCTTCGCGATATCAAGCGAGCGCTTGTTCGTCTCCCCTTTCCCCCGCTCCGTCCATTCCAGGACGACGCGTGGAGAGCCCGCCGCCTTCCCCGTGAGGACGATGCGCGCGCGTCCGTTCTCTCCATGGCGGGGGGGAGAGAGGATCGGGATGATTCGTCCCGGATAGAGGAGGCGTTCGCCGACGAACTTCAACCCGATGAGATCGAGGAAGGCAAGGGTGCCGAAGTAGAGGTCCTCGTGCACAGCCTCAAGCGAGGAGATCTGCTCCTGATCGATCCCCAACGGATAATCCGGCTCGCTCAACGTCAGCTCCACCTTCAATTCGCCGAAATAAGGCGCGTGCTCGGGCTTGGGCTGACCGTCGTAGAGGTCCATGATATAGGCGAACAGGTGCGGTAATAGTTTCGTCTGATAGAGGTCCCAAAATCTCTCCGGATCCGTGACGATCCGCTCATCCGCCACGCGCCTCCCATCCACGTCCGCTGTGATCCATCCGGTCGTCACGCGAACCGATTCGTAATCGGGGAACTGGCGGAAGAGCGGTTGGATCACGAATTTCGGATCGAAATCACCCTGAAAGAGGATCCGCCCTGCTCGATCGAGGACTTCGAGGTGATAGATCGGAGACTTCGAGGAGGCCGCCTTCTCGAAGACGATCGCCTCCACGGGGAGGCCCAACTCTCGCGCGAGCACTTCGTCTATGGGATAGAGCTCTTGCAGCCACCGGATCGGGGAGAAGATGGTCTGCCACCGCAACTCCGGCTTCTCCTTCTCTCGCTCCAGTGGGGCGAAGCGAATCAGGATCTTCGCGATCTCCTGCCGCTTCTCCCGAATCGCTGGGAGCACGACATCCACGATCCAGCTGAAGCCCTGCTTGTAGGCGGAGAGCACGCGGACGACGATCTTCTCCTCGGCAGCGCCTCGCTTGCGCAGCTCCGCGCGAATGGCGTGTTCCAGCTCGCGTCGGATGTGCGGGGCTTCGCTCACTCGCACCTCGATCTCCACACGCGAACCCTTCTTCACGCGAGGCAGGACGCGGGCGCGCAACACGTTCCAGACGTCGTGGACTTCCCAAGGGATCTCCCACGATTCCTCCAGAACGGGTGTGGTGTGAGCGAGATCAATGTTCTTGACCGTGATGTGCGTGCGCTCGGCCTTGAGTTTGGGACGAAGATACTCTTCCGCGAAGTGGGCGAACCCAGCATCGGCCCCCTCCACGAAGATACTCGCCGTGACCGATTCGATCTCCTTCCCCGCCAGTTCTGAGGCGATGAGGCGATCCAGCTTATAGAGCGCCGTGGCTGCTTGTCCGGCACTCGAGCGCGCGGCGAAGAACCGCCGCGCTTCGTCTTCAATCATGCCGAGGCTCAGCCGACCTTTCTTGGGTTCCCACAGATACGGCACGCGAGCCGCCAGATAGCGCGCGGCCTCTCGCGTCCCCCTCTCATCCGAACCCACGACGACGACGGCCGGAGAGTCCTCAAACGCCTCGTGGACGATCTCGACCAATCCCTGATTCGGCCCCAGCTCGGCGAGATTCGCGAGCTTCCCTTTTTCAACGAGCGCGCGCACCAGGCGATTCTCCCTCCCAATGAGAATCGGATTCATTTCGCTCTTTTCATCTTTGATCTCCTCGGCCGATTTGGCGAGGGGCAATCTCACGCCCGTAGATTCTAGGCCGAGACGAGCGGCGATCTCCGCGGCCCACGCGGCATCTCGGTCCGGTCCGACGATGATCGTCGTATCCACCCGATTCGGAAGGAGTTCGGTTGGCGAGCCCTTCAGAAGTCCATCGGTGGAGTAAATGTTGGCGAGGCTCAATTCCCGAGCGGGGTCCCGACTCTCGCGCACGAGGGGAAGCGGTTCTCTTCGCGGGGGGCCACTTCTAGGGACCTCCACGCGCTGCGATGTGGCTTCCGCGTGAAGCTGAAAGATCACCCGCGCCACACCCGCGTAGTTGAGCACATCCTCGCGCTGGTTTCGCTCATGCGCCGCGGCGAGTTCCCGAAGCCGTTGGGCAGCTTGAACCAGTTCGGTCGCATTGCGGAACTGCACTGCGAGAAGCAACGAGGCGATCTCCTCTGCACCTTTTCGCACCGTGAGGGCGCGCGCAGCGACTGGAGGACGCCCGAGGCCCTGTCGTTCGAAGAACGTCGTCGCTTCCTCTTCGACCTGCCGAAGCGTTTCCTTCCCTACGCGCCAGAGATAGGGCATGCGCGCGGCGAAGAATCGCCCAGCCTCTTGAAGGCCTTCGGCGTCGCGTCCCGCAATGACGAGCGCGTCCCGTCCCTCAAACGCAGAAGGGAGAAGGGCGATCACACCCTCTCCGGGGCCGAGGGCCGCCAGGTCCAGACGCCCCTCGCTCGCGAGCTTGTGCACCCACCGATTTTGATTTCCGACGAGCAGCACAAAGGGAGCCTGCGGCAAAGTACTCTCGGTATCGAGGGAGAGAAGGGGAAGGTCCAAGCTCATCGTCTCGAAACCGAGACGCGCACCAATGTCCGCAAGGACCACTGCGTCAGTCGGCGTCGCTTCCCCCGAGGCGACGATCGCCAATGCGATGAAGTCAACGACGCCATCGTCGTTGCGATCCTGGAGGATATACCCCTTCGAGAATACCTGAGCGAGACTCGACAATCGCTCCTGTCCTTGCGCCGAAGGCGCAAGGAGTATGGTGAGAAGAAGTGGGATGATCCTCGCCGGACGCTGCGCATCCATAGTTCCCCCTCCTTCAGGTCACACGTTTCAGAACGTTAACGCATGAATTAACGGAAGCGCCAGAGGAATGTTTCCTCTAAACTCGACCGATCCGTGCTCACGGCGAATCCGCATGAGGATCCGATCCTGCGTCTTCGATGAAGGGCTCCGGGCGGTGTCCTGATCGCCCGGAGCCCTGTTCCGGTCAGAAGCTGAACCGCAGTGCCAGCTCCAGTTGGCGCGCATCCAGAGCTGTCGTGGGCCTCCCAAAAAGTCCGGAACGCAAATTCCCCGTCGGGGGATTGAAGTTGACTCGATTGAAGAGGTTGAAGACCTGGAAGATCGCCTCCACGCGCGCGGCCTCCCTGAGGGCGAACGCCTTCGTCAGTCGGAAATCCACATTCGCATATCCCGGGCAGAGGATATCTCGTTCGCTCACCGGGGCGAGCCGATTCGCTTGCCGATAGGCATTGAGCGCTTGAAGGTCTACGGCGCGACAGCCCATGTTCCGCGTGATCCCCAGAGGGCGATCTCCGGCCACGCCATCGCCATTGAGGTCCATCCCAGCCGTGATCTCAAATGGCAAGCTCGAACGAAGCTGCACGATCGTCCCCAGAGTGAACCCATAAGGCAATTGCCACAGACCGCTGAGGACGAACGCATGGCGGCGATCGGTCGGGCTCGGTCCCCACTCGTCGCTCAGCCGAAATTGATCCGGCGGCAGTCCATCGTGCAAATTGTCCTTCCCTTCAGCCAACGTGTAGTGGGTCAGGAACGTGAAATTCCGACTGAAGCGCTTTTCCACCTTGAGATAGAGCGCCTTGTAGTGGGACTTCGCCGCCGTCTCCCGCCGCGTCACGCGTGCGAAGTTGGGATTGGGACGCACGCGCACCGTCGGGCCGGGGAAGTAGTTGGCATCTATGGCCCGCCACTGCTTGAGCCCGAGATGATAAACGCCATCCACGGTGACGGCGAGATTCGGCGTCAGTTGCAGGCTGAGCCCGAGGTTGTACTGTTCGGAATACGGATTGACGCTATCGTTGGCCAAAACGGTGATGTTCGGCGGCGCCTTGGAGACGAATTCTTCCGGACTCCTCCCTTGAAAGGGATCCGGATAGGCCGGATTGGAGATGACGATCAGCTTCTGTTGCGGCCACCAGCGCTCGGCGAAGTTCGTGAGCGTCCGAACGTTCTCGTAGTAGATCCCATATCCGCCCCGGATCACGGCCCTGCCCTTCCGCGTCGGATCCCACGCGAAGCCAAATCGAGGTCCAAAATTGTTGTGATCTCCGCGCCCTTTAGAGGTGATATACGGCACCGGGATAGGGAACTGGATCTCGTCGATGTCCTCGTTGAAGGAACCCAATTGGACATCGTATCGTACCCCGAGGTTGAACGTGAGATACGGGATCGGCGACCAATCGTCCTGGACGTAGGCGGAGAAGTGCGTCACGGGCTTCCGCGTGTAGGCCGGGAATTGCATGGTGAAAAGATACGGACGGGTCGTCGGGTCGTTGGGATCATACGGCTTGTCCGTGGCGAAAGAATATGTCCCCTTCACGTTGATGAAGATGTCGGCGGCGAAGTCGATCCAGTTGTAATCCACGCCCGTCTTGATCTCGTGCTTGCCATACCGGTTCGGAATGTGGTAAGAGAAGTTGTTCACGAACTGCCATCGCTTCTCCGGTCCCATCTGCGAGTTGCAGTTGCCGGTGACCAGGCTGGGCCGCACGATGATCTGCGCGCAATCGTCGAAGCGCTTCTTGGGGAAATCGCCCGGATCGAACGAATGGCCGCGCTTCCCCGTATCGGCCGGGGAGACGATGTACTTGGCGAAAGCGTACTGGAAGCGAAAGTCGTTCAACGCCCTCGGCGAGATCGTCCACGTCCACCCGATGACCGGGGCTCGGCGGGGAACGGCGAATCCGAAGCCCGCGCTCCGCGCGTTGATCCCTCCGGCGGTGAGAAATGGCCGATACTCATCCTCCTGCGCATATCGTGCGAAGAGCTTGTGGCTCTCATTGAACTGGTGATCCACCCGCACGACGAACATCGTCCGCCACTGATCGCTCAAGAACGTTCCCTCTTCCTGCGGATAGAGGCCGCCGGTGAAGACGGTGAAGAAGCGGTTTTCATCCGTCCGTTCAATGGACCCGAAGAAATGGGTCTTATCCTTCGCGATCGGTCCGCCAAGGCTCCCGCCATATTGATAGCGCCGGTAGTCCGGGCGCGCCTTCTCGAAGAAGTTGCGCGCGTTGAGGAGCTTGTCGCGGAAGAAGAGGAACGCGCTCCCGTGCAGCTCATTGGTCCCGGATTTGGTGACGGCCGTCAGAAGTCCTCCGCTGGCCAGACCATATTCGGCTTTGAACTGCATCGTGTTGACCTTGAACTCGCGGATGGCATCTTGAGGGAAGTTCTGGCGCGGCTCGCCCATTTCGGCCCACGTGTTAGTGACACCGTCGACGACGAAGCCATTCGCCCACCAGCGAGAGCCGCCGCCGATGTTGAGGTTGTTGTAGTAGAAGCCGCGAATGTTGTCCTGACTCACCCCGGGCGTCAGCAAGCCCAGATCGAGCCATCGACGCGTATTGACCGGCAGATCGCGGATCATCTGCTCGCTCACTCCGGTCGTGACTTCGGACTTCGATGTCTCCACGATCGGCGCTTCTGCGGTGACGACGACCGTCTCTTCGATCCCCGCGACTTTGAGCGCGACGTCAATCGTCGCCTCTTGCCGAATGGTCAGGACAATACCCCGCCGGACCTGGCGAGCGAAGCCACTCGCTTCGACCGTCAACTCGTAGGTTCCTGGGGGAAGCGCCGGGAGCCAATAATCCCCGGAATCCGACGTCCGAGCCGTTCGTCGAAGGCCCGTCTCGACATTCGTCGCCGTAACGACGGCTCCGGAGATCACCGCTCCCGTCTCATCGGTCACTTTGCCTCTCAGCGTCGCCAGCTCACCCTGAGCATGGACCGGCCCGAGGGTGAAGGCGAGCATGAGGGCGATGACGATCCATCCTCCCTGGATCCCGTTCCTCATGGCCATCCTCCTTTCGCTCGATCTTCTCCCTCGCCCTTGTTGTATCCACATTGTATACAATCGGCCCCTATTTTATGAGATTCGGTCACATTGTCAATGGGGATTTTTACTCGAGCGCTCGGCCTTTCGTCTCGGGGAGGGCGAGGGCGAAGGCAGCGGCGATCAGGAAGGCGATCGTCGTGAGCGAGAAAGCGATGCCCAGACCATACGCCTGAGCGTAATGTCCGACGGCGAAGGGAGCGAGCGCGCTCACCCCACGCCCGAAGTTATAGGTGAAGCCTTGTGCGGTGGCGCGAATTCGCGTCGGGAAGAGTTCGGCCGTGATCGCCCCGAATCCACTGAAGTATCCCGTCCCGAAGAACGCGACGGCCGGACCGAGCAGCAGCAGAAGCAGCGGATGTCGCGTCCCTCCGTAGATGGGGACCAGCGCCGCGGCCACTAGGAAATAGACGAGATACGTGGGCCGCCGTCCCACCCAATCGCTGACGAAGCCAAAGGTCACGTAGCCGAGCCACATGCCGACCTGCATGAGGATCACCCAGGTGGACGTCTGCACGATGCTCAAGCCCGCTCCTCCTCTGTCCGGGGGAAGCGCCAGATAAGCCGGGATCCACGTGAACAATCCCCACCAAGCGAACATCGAGCTCGTGTTCATGAGCGTCGTCGTGAGCGTATGTCGCAGGAACCTTCTGCGAAAGAGTTCGACGATGCGGGGTGCCGGCGCTTGCGCGAGCGTGTGTTCTCGTTGTGCGCTCTTCCACAGTGCGGGCTCCTCGACCGCACGTCGAATCCAGAAGGTCAGCAGGGCCGGCAGGACGCCGAAGAAGAAGACGGCTCGCCATCCATATCGGGGCAGGATGAGCGCTGTGATCGCAGCGGCGAGCGCGTAGCCGACGGCCCAAGAGCTTTGGACGATCCCCAGAGCCTTCCCGCGGTGCTCGGCCGGCCAGGTCTCGGAGACGAGCGCAGCTCCTGTCGCCCATTCTCCTCCCATGCCCAGCCCGAGCAAGATGCGGAAGACGGCCAATTGCGTGATGCTCTGCGCCAAGCCACAGGCCGCCGTGAAGACGGAGTAGATCAAAATGCTGGCCATCAGCGCCTTCGTCCGACCGATGCGATCCGCGAGAAGACCGAAGAGGATTCCCCCCACGGCCGAAGCGAGCAAGGTGAGCGATCCGAGGAGACCCGCCTGCGAGGGGCTCATCTGAAGGTCGCGCATGAGATGAGCCAAGACCATCGCGTAGAGCATGACGTCCATGCTGTCGAGCATCCATCCCAGGCAAGCGGCCACCAGCGCTCGGCGTTGCTCGGGCGAGGCCTGTCGGAGCCAGGCCAAGAGTTCCGCCGTGCGTCCAGCACCTTCCCGAAGGGCGCGTGGAGATTCTGACGAGATCGCCCGGGCAGCCTCCTCTCGAATCTCGTCGCCCATCATCCTCCTCGGCTCATCATCGTCCGGCGGCGCGCGGCGCCAAAATCCGCGACAATAAATCCGGCTTCTGCTCGTCCCGCGTCAGGTACGGGAATCGCACACCTCCCACGTAGCGCAGCTCGTGCGTGGTGAAGAACTCATTGTTCTCCACAAGGAGTTGGATCGGGCGGCCGTCGCGCGCTGAAGCGAGGGCTTGCAGGAAGACCTCGCGGCTGAACCGCCGTCCGTTGACAGCGATGATCCGCATCCCCGGGCCGAGGCCGCTTCGATAGGCTGGCGTCTCGCGTCCCACGTCGAGAATCAGACCATCTTCCTTCACGACCAAGCCGAGCGAGGAGGGAAGCGGAAGCACCTCTTCCGAAAGTGAGAGAACGAAGGGATTCGGCATCTCCCTGTAGCTCACCGTCCATCCCCCTTCGGTGAGGCCACCCATCGGGGCGCGTGGCTGCTTCTCCGCGAGCCGCGCGGTGAAGAAGCCCTTCCAATCATATGGTGCGAGCTTCTGCAATGCCGCGTAGATGTCCTCGACCGCGTACGGCTTCACGAAAATCCGGCCCTCCGATCCGGTGCCGGCGCCGAAGAACTCTCGCGCGAAGTCATCGAGCGAACGTCGTCCGTCCGTCAATCGGCGAATGAGGACATCGGCCTCGAGCCAGAGCAAGGCGCCTTCGGGATAGAAGTCCACGCCGCGCCGCCAGTTCGCCCACTCCACGGGGGCCGTGTAGAGAATGTGCGCCGCCGTCGCCGTGTCCTGTAACGGTCGCCATCGGCGCCCCGTCTGATGGTTCAACTCGTCCGCGTACGCGGCCAAGAGTTGACGGCCTTCGTCCATCGAGAGCAGCCCGCTGCGCACGGCGAGCACGATGCCGTAGTACTGCGTCAAGCCTTCATACACCCAGAGCAGATCAGTCAACATCTCCTGCTGGTAGTCGGCCGTCACAAGGCCGTGCGGGCGGAGCGTCTTGCCACACCAGGAATGGACGAATTCGTGAGGGAGCAGATCGGCCAGTCGCCGATGCACTTCGTCATTCACGAAGAATCGCTCCGGGACCTGATTGTTGGACGTCTGATGGTGTTCCAGGCCGAAGTGGCTGATGTGATCGCTGAGCGAGACGAGGAAATGGTATCGCGGATAGTGCATCGCGCCGAAAAGCGCCCGCGCCTCTCGAACGAGTTGGCGATAGGCGGAGAGCCGCGACTCCGGGATATCGAGCGCCCACTCGCTATCGGCGACGATGTCCATTACATGAGGCGGAAGACCATCGGGTGCGCCGGCCAGTTCGATCCGCCGATAATGCGCCCCGATGACGATGGGCGTATCCACCAACAGGAAGAGAGGGATGGGCTCGAACGCGACCTCGTCTGAACGCTCGATGCGCTGCTGCAAAGCTCCCCCCCATCGCCATCCGGCGGGAAGGCGAAGCGTCGGGCGAACGAGCGCTTTCTCGGGGTCGATCCCCTTCGGGTAGAGGAGAAACAGATGCCAATCGATGACGGCCAGTTTCGCCGAAGGGTTCGTGCTGAAGCCACCGGGGGACGTCGGGGAGAGATAGTCGAACGACACGTCCAGGCGAGACACGCTCATGGGAATTTCCGTGTGAAAGGCGAACAGATCGCGCGAGTCGCGTCGCCACGGGAGTTCACGGCCATTGGCCTCAAGCCGCAGCCCAGCGAGGTTCACGATCGGGCCGGTCGGACCATGTTCGCCCGGAATCCATTTTGGATAGACGAGCGTCAGCGGACCTGGTGAGGCAGGGATTGCCATCCGCACGTGAAAGATCTTGCGCGGAGCCTCCGACGCATCCACCCAGAGCTCGATCAGCGAGACGGCCGGCTGAGGTGCCGCCCGAAGGTTCGGAAGGAACGGGAGGAGAAGCAGAAGGCTGATCCCTGTCAGACTCTTGCGGATGTGTGTGTTCTTCATCTCCGTCTCCCTCCCGCGCGCTCGACTCCGGACAAGACGAGCTCGTGCGACGAAGTCGCTCTTCACTTCAAAAATAACTTCGAGGTCCGCTCCCTCGTGTTCTGGATGTGCTGCTCCATGGCGCGGCGCGCGCGTTGCGGATCGCCCTCGCGCAACGCGCGCACGATGGCCGTGTGCTCCTCGACGAGTTGCGGGCCATAGGCTCCCAGACCGATCGTCTGGTAGAAGAATCGTTGGAGCTTGTTCTCCACATCGAGCACGATCCTGAGCAGCAGATCGTTGCCCGTCGCCTCGGCGATCAACGCGTGAAAGTGGAAGTTCGCGCGGATGAACTCAAAGTAACTCTTTCGATCCTCGAAGGTGTACGAGGACTGGCAGAGTTGCTCAAGCGTGCGCAGATGTTCGGAAGCGATGACGCGAGCAGCCAGTTCGGCGCACGCGCTTTCGACGATGAGCTGTACCTGGTAGAGCTTCTGCAAGTCTTCAAAAGTGATTGGGGGGATGAGGTACCCCTTGTAAGGGATGCTTTGCAGGAGTCCTTCTTTCTCCAGAAGTGCGCACGCTTCGCGGATTGGCGTGCGGCTCACGCGGAATCGCCGGGCGAGTTCAGTCTCCGAAAAATAGTATCCGGGCTTCAACGCGCCCGTGATGATCTCAGCCTTGAGACGATCGTAGATGCCATCGGACAGCACGCGCCGTTGTCGCGAACTCGTTGACCGGCTCCCGCGCATACGAAGAGCCGTATTATCGCGGTCGCCCATGCGGCTGTCAAGGCGCAGGGCGAGCCGGGGGGGGGACGCCAAGCGGGGCGCGCTTCTTGTCATCATCGCGCGGATGCGGCCTCGGCCAGTTGCAGGAACCGCACGTGAACGCGCCGATCATTGGTCAATTCGGGGTGAAAGGTCGCCGCCACACACCGTCCCTGCTGGACGAGTACCGGGTATCCACCGTGTTCGGCAAGGACCTCGACGCCTGGACCGACGCGCGTGATGATCGGCGCCCGAATGTAGACCATCTCCAGGGGGGGCGGTCCGAAAACGGGACTGAGCACGCGATCCACGAAGCTGTTGATCTGGCGGCCGTAGGCGTTCCGCTCGACCGAGATGTCCATGAAGCCAAGCGAGGGCTGGCGTGGATTGGTGACTTCTCGCGCCAGCAGGATCGCGCCCGCGCACGTGCCGAAGAACGCACCGCCGCGACGGGCCAACTCCTGAAGCGGTTCCCAAAATCCCTCCTCCAGCAGGAACTTCAACATCGTCGTGCTCTCGCCCCCCGGAAGGATCAAGCCCGAGATCTCGCGCAATTGCTCGGGATGTCGGACCTCACACCAAGGCACGCCCAGCTGCTGTAGGATGCGCCCGTGAGCAGCGAAGTCACCTTGAACGGCCAGAACGCCGATCCGCATCGCTCACCACCCGCGCGTTTGCAAAAGTTCTTCCTTGGCCAAGCGCGAGACATCCAGGCCGCGCATCGGCTCGCCCAGCTCTTCGCTCGCCTCCAGGAGCTTCTTCGGATCGTTGTAGTAGGTCACGGCCTTGACAATCGCGCGCGCCCGCCGCGCCGGATCCTCGGATTTGAAGATTCCGGAACCGACGAAAACGGCTTCTGCGCCCAGCTGCATGCAGAGCGCGGCATCGGCCGGCGTGGCGATCCCTCCGGCGGCGAAATTCGGCACCGGCAGGCGACCGTGCTCGGCGACCCAACAGACCAACTCATAGGGCGCGCCCAAGCGTTTGCTCTCGGCCATCAACTCTTCCTTGGGCAGGACCGTCAGGCGACGGATCGCGTCCATCACGCTCCGCAGATGCCGGACGGCTTCGACGATGTTCCCCGAACCGGCTTCCCCTTTGGTTCGAATCATGGCCGCGCCTTCTCCGATGCGCCGCAGGGCTTCGCCCAGATCGCGCGCTCCACAGACGAAGGGGACCTTGAACTGATGCTTGTCAATGTGATGCTCTTCGTCCGCGGGCGTCAGCACCTCGCTCTCGTCGATGAAGTCCACGCCCAGTTCCTGCAGGATCTGAGCTTCGACGAAGTGGCCGATGCGGACCTTCGCCATCACGGGGATGGAGACGGCCTCCATGATCTCGCGAATCCGCTTGATCGAAGCCATGCGCGCCACCCCCCCTTGGGCGCGAATATCCGCGGGCACACGTTCGAGCGCCATCACGGCGACGGCTCCTGCTTCCTCCGCGATGCGCGCCTGCTCGGCGTTGGTGACGTCCATGATGACGCCCCCCTTGAGCATCTCGGCCAATCCGACTTTCACTCGGAAGAGATCATCCATGATCATGCCGACGTCCTCCTAAATTGAGGATTGGGGCAGGCGAACCCCCGGTGCGATCCCACGCTCGGGGAGGTCTCGGAGAAGTCCTGAGCGCTGCGGCATCGTGTGACTCTCACGAGATCGCCCACCCTCCGGATTACACGCTCTCTCGGCATCGTGACACATGATTATACTTGAAGCCGACGCTTTGAGGAGAGTGTGCGCGAGACCTTCAGGGAGGCGCTTTGGGTGACGGAGACGGTCATCCCTTCAGCCGGCGGGCCCCGCCGTACACATTGCCACTGGACCTGAGGGCACTCAGGGATGCCGCAGTTCGGATGCGGCGTCCGGCATGTCGCCAGCCCGGCGGTCGCCGGAGCGATAGCTCTTGAGCACTTGGTCGAGCAGCTCGCCCGCCTCCGCGCTGCGCTGCGCCAATTGCGCATCCAACTGCTCGTAGCGCTGCTTCATCTGATGCAGCTCATCCGCGATCAGCAACGCGGCCAGGATCGCGACCTTGAGCGAATCCACCGTGAGGGTCTTCGAGGCGATCTCTCGCATGTGCCGATCCACATACGCCGCCAATTGCTGGATGTATTCGGCGTTGCCGTCGGCACGCAGATTGTAGGTCTGATTGTAGATCTCGACCTTCACCGTCTGTGTGCGTGTCGTCTCCATAGGCTCCGGTCCGCTCCTCATCGCAGGGAATCCACCATCTCCTGCTCCAAGACCGAGAGAGCTTCCAGCATCGCTTCGATCTTGAGCTTGATGGCATCGCGTTCGGTCAACAGGCGTTCCACTTGAGCTTCCAGCCGGTCCTTCTCCGCCAGCAGCGCGCTCATCTCTCGGCGCAGGGCTGCCACCTCCTTCTCCAGAGCCTCCTTCTCCTGCCGCAGGGTTTTGAATTGCTCGATCGCGCGATAGATCTTATCTTCCAGGTGCGCGAACTTTTCCAAACCGCTCAATCCCGCCACGATCATCCCTCCGCTTGACGAACAGCTGAGTGGTATTCTACTCCGACGGCCATGATCTGGCAACTCCTTTTTGCGCGCACGAGCGCCGATCACATGCGCGGCTCAATCCGAAAGCGCTCCTGCAGATGGGCGAGCAGCCGACCCTGAATGGCGGCGATCTCCTCCTCGGTCAGCGTCCGATCCTCCGCGCGCAGACGAACGCTGATCGAGAGCGAGCGCTTGTCGGTCGGGACGTTCGGTCCCGTATAGACGTCGAAGAGGCGTACTTCGACGATCTCCGGAATGCCCAGCTCCGCAATGCCGCGTTCGACCTCGGCGTACGAGACCTCGCGCGGGACAAGCAGCGAGAAATCGCGGACGACCGTCGGGAAGCGCGGCAGCGGGCGATACCGGATCGCCTCGCCCTCCTTCTGAAGGAGCTTCTCTAGATCCAGCTCGGCGACGAAGACCGGTTGCTTGAACTTGAAGAGGGCGGCGATGCGCGGATGGAGTTGGCCGAAATCGCCGATCGGTTCGCCGTCCACCAGAAGGCGGGCCGATTGGCCCGGATGCAAGTGCTCTTGTGGGGACGTCTGGAAGGTGACGCGGCGCACGCGAAGCTTTTCGAGCAGGACTTCTAAGGTGCCCTTCATCTCATAGAAGCCAAAGGGGCGATGATGGTCCTGCCACGCGCGCTCATTGAGGAGCCCGGTCGCCACCAACCCCAACCGTTCCCGCTCGATCGGGCGCTCGCCCTCTCCCTCGGCGAAGAAGCACGTGCCGATCTCATAAAGGCGCACCGAGCGTACGCCATGATGCAGGTTGTGCAGGAGCGATTCGAGCAATCCCGGCAGCAGGCTCGTCCGCAACTGCGCGCGCGTCTCATCAATGGGGTTTCGCAACCGACAGATGCGCATCTCCTCTGATCGAAAGAGCGCATCCCACGACTCGGGGACGAAGCTGAAGGTGATCGCCTCGCTGAAGCCGAGCGCCGAGAGGATCGCGCGCAGCGCGCGCCGTTTCTCCTCACCCGGCAGGAGTTCCCCGTAGCCGTTCCACTGAGGGAGCGTCGTGGGGATCGCGTCATAGCCGACGTGCCGGGCGATCTCTTCGACGAGATCGTCCTCGCCGTCAATGTCCACGCGGAAACTCGGGGGGGTCGCCCACATCTCTTCGCCATCGGCGCGCTCGATGTGAAATCTGAGCGCTCGGAGCAAACGCACGGCCTCATCCCACGGTACGTCCATACCCAGGAGCCGTCGCAGCCGTTGCCGGCGAAGCCGCACCGGAGCGCGTGGCAACGGGTTCGGATAGACATCAATGGCGCCGCGCAGGATGCGTCCACCAGCCACTTCGACGATGAGGCGGGCCGCGCGATCGGCCGCGCATCGCGGCGCCTCGATGTCGGCCCCGCGCTCGAAGCGGTACGAGGCTTCCGTGCTCATCGCGAGCGCGCGCGCCGTGCGTCGGATCGAGAGGGGATGGAAGTAGGCGCTCTCCAGGAGCACATCGCGCGTCGTCTCAGAGACGCTCGTCTCCTCGCCTCCCATGATGCCGGCCAGCGCGACCGGGCGCACGGCGTCCGCGATCACGAGCATGTCCTCCCGAAGCGTGCGCTTCACGCCATCGAGGGTCACCAGCAGTTCGCCAGCGCGCGCGCGCCGCACGACGATCCGCCGTCCGATGAGCTTCTCCAGATCGAAGGCGTGGAGCGGATGCCCGAGTTCCAAGAGGACGAGATTGGTGATGTCCGCGACATTGTTGATGCTCCGCTGCCCAAGCCGCTCCAATCGTTCCACCACCCAGCGCGGTGACGGGCCGACGCGCACTCCCCGAATCACGCGCGCGACGTATCGCGGGCAGAGGTCAGGATCCCGAATCTCCACCGAGGTGGCGCGGATCGTCTCCTCCTCATCTTCCTCCAGGCGCGTCTCCGGATACCGCACGTTCGTGCCGCAGAGGACGGCGATCTCGCGCGCCACGCCCAGATGCGACAGGCAATCGGGTCGGTTCGACGTCACATCCAGCTCCAGCAAGACATCCCCATCCACCTCCTCTACCCGATCCACAGCCAGGCCTACCATCGTGAGCTTCTCGGCCAGCTCGTGCGGTGAAAGCTCGAAATCCACCAATTCCTTCAACCACTGGTAACTGACCCTCATGCCGTCGTATGCTCCCGCGACAGAGATCGCGCGCTCGGCAAGTCGCCGCCTCGCGCCGCGCTAGAAGCCGAATTGTTCGAGGAACCGAAGGTCGTTCTCATAGAGGAGCCGGATATCCTCCAGGCCATACATGAGGGCGGCCATACGATCCAGGCCGAGGCCGAAGGCGAATCCAGTGAATTCCTCCGGATCCACCCCCGCTCCGCGTAGCACGCGCGGGTGCACCATGCCACATCCGCCGAGTTCGATCCATCCCGCCCCTTTGCAAACGCGACATCCGGAGCCCCCACAGGCGAAGCAACTGAAGTCCACTTCGGCACTCGGTTCGGTGAAGGGGAAATAGCTCGGGCGAAAGCGCGTCCGCACCTGTGGGCCGAACATTCGTCGGACGAACTCCTGCAACGTCCCCTTCAGATCGCCCATCGTGATCTCCCGATCGAGCGCCAGCCCCTCGACCTGGAAGAACATCGGATTGTGCGTCGGATCCGGTGTATCGCGACGGAAGACCTTCCCCGGGGCAATGATGCGCAAGGGAGGACGTCGTCGTTCCAGGGCCCGGATCTGCACAGTCGAAGTCTGCGTCCGCAGGGCGAGATCTTCGCCCAGGTAGAACGTGTCCTGAGCCTCGCGCGCCGGATGGCCCGGAGGGATGTTGAGCGCGTCGAAGTTGTAATAGCTCGTCTCGACTTCGGGACCACTCTCCACCGAATAGCCCATCGAGACGAAGATGTCTTCGATCCGCTCTCGGATGAGGGTGATCGGATGGCGCGCGCCGAAGACCGGACGCAACCCCGGCAAGGTGATGTCCAAGCGTTCGCGCTCGAAGCGTTCCGCTTCGGCTCGTTCTTCGAGTTGAAGGCGGAGCTGCTCCAGCGCAGCTTCGGCCTCTTGCTTCAGGGCGTTGACCAGACGGCCGATCTCTCGCCGCTCCTCGGGCGGGAGCGTCCCCAGCCCTTTGATGAGCTGCGTGATCAAGCCACTCTTTCGCCCGAGATACCGATCGCGCACGCGGACCAGAGCCGCCAGATCAGCGACCTGCGCCAACTCCTCATGCAGCTGGGCGCGAACCTGCTCCACGCGCTCGCGCATGCGATTTGCTCCCAACTTCGGACAGCGCGCTTAAGTCGTCTGGGCGGCGAGAGCCGCCTTGGCGACGCTGGCCAGCTCCGCGAAGGCCGCCGCATCACGCACGGCCAGATCGGCCAAGACCTTTCGGTCCAGGGCGACGCCCGCGAGTTTCAGACCGTGCATGAATTGCGTGTAGTTCAAGCCGTTCTGGCGCGCCGCCGCATTAATGCGAATGATCCAGAGGCGACGGAAATCGCGCTTCTTCAGGCGCCGCCCGATATAGGCGAACTTCCACGCGCGCTGTACGGCCTCCTTCGCATACCGATGGAGCCGGCTCTTGGCTCCCCAATAGCCCTTCGCCAGGCGAAGGTATTTCTTGCGACGTTCGACTCGCTTATGTCCGCGTTTAACTCGTGGCATGATTGTCCTCTCCCTCTCGCAAGGTCCTCACGGACGGCCGTAGGGCAACAGGCGCTTGACGCGCTTGGCATCGGTCGGGTCCACATACGTGTCCCGATCGAGCCGCATCTTGCGCTTGGGCGCCTTCTTCGTCAACAGATGACGGGCGTGCGAATGGCCGCGTTTGATCTTCCCTGTCGCCGTGAAGCGAAATCGCTTGTACGCTCCTTTATGCGTCTTCAGCTTCGCCATGTCTCCTCCTTGTGTGCGCCGAGCATCGCGCCCCTTTTCGGGTGCCTGTTACGACTTAGGATGTCTCCTCGGCGCGAAGACGGCCACGAGATTGTTCCCCTCCAGGCGCGGGGGGGATTCGACGATGGCCACCGGAGCGAGGTCGTTGATCAGCCGCTGCAAGATCTGTTCACCGAGGTCCTTGTGCACGATCTCGCGCCCGCGAAAGTGGACGATGGCTTTCACCTTATCGCCCTCGCTCAGAATGCGCTGCGCGTTCCGCATCTTGAACTCGTAGTCGTGGTCGTCGGTGGCCGGACGCAATTTGATCTCCTTGACGGTGATGATCGTCTGCCGCTTCTTGGCCTCTTGCGCCTTCTTCTTCTGTTCGTAGAGATACTTGCCGTAGTCGATGATGCGACAGACCGGCGGATCGGCGTGCGGAGCGACCTCGACCAAATCCAATTCGCGTTCGCGGGCCAGCGCCAACGCTTCCCGCACGCTCATGATGCCAATCTGTTGCCCGTTCTCATCAATGACCCGGACGCGCTCGGCCCGGATGCGCTCGTTGACGCGATAGCGTAGATTGTGTGGGCCTCTCATGGTCTCTCGATGAAGATCCGAGGGGCTCGGCGCGATCGTGCGGATCGCCCGAGATACCCGTTCGGGGGGATGCGGGATTCATGCCCTAGTGGGTGTGGGATGAACATCGCCGATCTGTGGGCTCGTCGTTTCCAATCCGAGGGCGCGCGCGCGGATGAGTTGGAGCGCGCGCTCAAGAAAGGCCTCCACCGGCACAGCCCCCGTGTCTCCGCGGCCGCGTTCGCGAACTGAGACGGTCCCCGTCTCGACCTCGCGGGCGCCGACGACGAGCATGAAGGGAATTTTTTGCAGTTGCGCCTGACGGATCTTCGCGCCGATCTTCTCCCCACGCAGGTCGGCTTCTACGCGGAGTCCGGCCGCGCGTAACCGCTCCCGGACATCGCGCGCGTAGTCGTTCTGCTTGTCCGTGATCGGCAGGACAATCGCCTGCACCGGGGCGAGCCATAACGGGAACGCTCCCGCGTAGTGCTCGATCAAGATGCCGAAGAACCGTTCGAGCGATCCGAGGATCGCTCGATGAATCATGATCGGACGATGCGGCCGATTATCCTCGCCCACGTATTCCAGATCGAAACGCTCCGGGAGGTTGAAGTCCAACTGGATCGTCCCCAGTTGCCACTGGCGGCCAATAGCGTCCACGACCTTGATGTCGATCTTCGGCCCATAGAAAGCCGCCTCTCCCTCGATCACGGTATAGGCAAAGCCCATCTGCTCCAGCGCTTCGGCGAGCGTCCGTTCGGCCCAAGTCCATCGCTCATCGCCGCCCATATACTTGGACGGCTCCTTGGGATCGCGCACCGAGAGCTCGACCGTATATGTGAAGCCGAACGTGCGATAGACGAGCTGGGCCAGGTCAAGGCAACCCATGATCTCCTGCTTGAGCGTCTCCGGTGTGCAGAAGATATGCGCGTCATCCTGCGTGAAGCCGCGCACGCGCAAAAGCCCATGCAGTACGCCGCTGCGCTCGTAGCGATAGACGGTTCCGAATTCGGCTAACCGTATCGGCAGCTCCCGATAGCTGCGTGGCCGCGAGGCGTAGATGCCGATGTGGAACGGGCAGTTCATCGGTTTGAGCTGGTACTCGACCTCATCAATGCGCATCGGCGCGTACATGGACTCGCGGTAGAACTCCGTGTGGCCGGATCGCTCCCAAAGCCGATATTGCGCGATGTGCGGCGTGTAGACGAGTCCATAGCCACGCCGCAGCAACTCCTCCTTGAGGAAGTCCTCGATCTCCTTGCGGATGATCCCCCCCTTGGGATGCCAGAAGATCAATCCGGGGCCATACTCCTCCTGGATGCTGAACAAATCCAGCTCGCGCCCGAGCCGGCGATGATCGCGCCGTTCGGCCTCCTCGCGGCGGCGAAGGAACTCCTGAAGCTCCTCCTCGGTGAAGAACGAGGTTCCGTAGATACGCTGCATCTGGGGGCCGCGCTCATCGCCGCGCCAGTACGCGCCGGCCAGGCTGAGTAACTTGAAGGCCTTGATGTAGCCGGTCGAGGGGATATGCGGCCCCGTGCAGAAGTCGATCATGTGCTCGCCGAGCTTGTAGCAACTGACGACCTCCCCTCCTTTGTCGGTGATCAGCTCGCACTTCAGGTAATCCCCAGCCTGTGCGAAGAAACGCAGAGCTTCCTCCTTCGGGATCTCGATCCGCTCGTAGGGGATGTCGCGTTCGATCAGCTCGTGCATCTTCGCCTCAATGCGCTCGAGGTCCTCGGGCGTGAAGCGCTCCGAACGCAGGAAATCATAGAAGAATCCCTCATCGGTCGCCGGTCCGATCCCCAAGAGCGTGCCCGGGAAAAGCTCCAACACGGCTGCTGCCAGAAGGTGCGCCGTCGAATGGCGGTAGACCTCCAGCGCCTCCGGGGTGCCGATCAACACGGGTTCGACGACGCTCCCCTCCTCGGGTCGGTGCGCCAAGTCCACGAGCCTCCCGTTGACGCGAGCGACCAACGCGCGCTTGGCCAGCTCTCCATCAGCATGGGCGATCGCCTCGCCCGCCGTCAACCCCGAAGGGACTTCAACCGTTTCCTTCCCAGGAAGACGAACCCAAATCCCCATCTCCGCTTCGCATCCTCGCCATATCCTCTTAGCGAGCGCTCTCCTCCCGATTCAGAGCCGCTCGTTCTGCAAGGATAGCAAATAAAAATGGTAGGCGCGAGCGGATTTGAACCGCTGACCCCTACCGCGTCAAGGTAGTGCTCTCCCCCTGAGCTACGCGCCTAACCCTGTCATTCAACGCCAGAAAATTTAGCAGAGGAGGCGGCGGGCTGTCAAGATGGCGCTTTTTCGAGTCCGCCGATTGAGGGAAGGGGCCCTCGCTCTGGTCGCGCTCCCGAGGGTCGCGCTATGATTGAACGTCGCAAATCGTGGTTGGAGGATCGTCGCATGCCGATCACCAAGCGGGAGGTCGAGAAGATCGCCGAGCTGGC
The DNA here is from genome assembly GCA_030550025.1 of Acidobacteriota bacterium. Lineage (GTDB taxonomy): Bacteria > Acidobacteriota > Blastocatellia > HR10 > HR10 > HR10. The sequence continues at coordinate 22,990 of JAUQQC010000016.1, forward strand.
CCATCTGGAACTCACCGAGGAGGAGAAGGAGCAATTCACCGTTCAGCTGGCGGCCATCATCGCTTACGTCGAGAAGTTGAACGAGCTGGACACGACCGATGTCCCCCCGATGGCGCACGCTGGTCGGGACGAACGCGCCGATTACGCACAACGCGACGATGTCGTCGGCGAAGGGCTGGGATCGGAATTGGCGTTGGCGAACGCTCCGGATCCGGCGCGCGGCTATTTCCGTGTGCCGAAGGTGATCGAGGAGGGGTGATGGAGATCATCGGATTGACGATCGATCGGTTGCATGAGGCGTTGCGGGCGGGGGCGACGAGCGTGACCGAAGTGTGCCAGCGGACGCTTGAGCGCATCGAGGCGCTTGATCCGCAGCTCGGCGCTTTCCTCACCGTCAACCGTGACGAAGCGCTTCGACGAGCGGAGGAATTGGATCGCGACCTGGCGCGCGGCGAGCCGCTGCGACCTCTCACGGGCGTTCCCGTTGCCATCAAGGACAACATTTGCACGAAGGGACTGCGGACGACGTGTGCCTCAAAGATCCTCCACAACTTCATCCCCCCATACAATGCGACGGCTGTCGAACGATTGCTCGAAGCGGGAGCCATCCTCATCGGCAAGACCAATTGTGATGAGTTCGCCATGGGTTCCTCCAACGAGAATTCGGCCTTCGGCATCGTGCGAAATCCCTGGGATGCCGAACGCGTGCCGGGAGGTTCGTCGGGAGGATCAGGCGCAGCTGTGGCCGCCGATCTCTGTGTGGTCGCTCTCGGCTCGGATACGGGAGGCTCGGTTCGCCTCCCGGCCGCTTTTTGTGGAGTCGTTGGACTGAAGCCGACCTATGGGCGGGTCTCGCGCTACGGTTTGGTCGCCTACGGGTCTTCGCTCGATCAGATTGGACCGATCACGAAGACCGTCGCCGATGCTGCGCGCGTGCTGCGCGTCATCGCCGGACGCGACCCGCGCGATTCGACGTCCTCGAATCATCCGGTGCCCGATTATCTGGCGGCGCTCGATGGGGAGATCAAGGGCGTGCGTCTCGGCGTGCCGAGGGAGTACTTCGGCCCGGGACTCGACGAAGAGGTGAGGGCCGTCGTGTGGCAAGCCATCCACCGATTCGCCGATCTCGGGGCGGAGATCGTCGACGTGCGGTTGCCACACACCGAGTACGCGATCGCGTGCTACTACATCATCGCCACGGCCGAAGCGTCCTCGAACCTCGCGCGATACGACGGCGTGCGCTACGGGTATCGCGCTCAGGGGGCGACGACGCTTCGAGAGATGTATCGGCGTACGCGCAATGAGGGATTCGGAGCGGAGGTGAAACGACGCATCATGCTCGGCACGTATGTCCTCTCGGCCGGGTATTATGATGCCTATTACCTGAAGGCTCTGAAAGTGCGTACGCTCATCGAGCGCGATTTCCGCGAGGCCTTCGCCCGATGCGATCTCATCGTCGGGCCCACCTCGCCGACGGTCGCCTTTCGCTTGGGGGAGAAGACCGAGGATCCACTGGCGATGTATCTCTCGGACATCTACACGATCATGGCGAATCTGGCGGGGATTCCGGCCATCAGTATTCCCGTGGGGCTCTCGCGCGAGGGATTGCCGATTGGGTTGCAGCTGCACGCGCGCCACTTCGAGGAGGCGACGCTGTTGCGCGCCGCGCATGCGTATGAACGTGCCTTTCCGTTCTCGCACAAACCCCCGCTGTGAACGCCTTTGCGACGAGTTGGGCGGCTCTTCCAAAAGGGGCATGGGCGAGCGCGTACGCGCGTCGGGAGAGGAGGCGTATGCCGATCACGACGCTTGAGCGTCTTCCCACCGCCTCTCGGCCCACATGGGCGGAGATCCACTTGGATCGCCTCGCGCGCAACTTCCGGGCGATTCGAGCGCGCGTGGGCGAGAGCGTGAAGATTTGCGCCGTCATCAAGGCCGAGGCCTATGGGCATGGAGCCGTAGCCGTCGCTCGTTCTTTGGAGTCGGTCGGGGCGGATTGGTTCGGCGTCGCCGCGGTGGAGGAAGCGATCGCGTTGCGAGAAGCGGGCATCGTGCGCCCGATCTTATGCTTTGGCGTCACTCGGGGACAAGAGGCCCTTGTGCTCGAATATCGGTTGACGCCGGTCGTCTTCGATGCCGCTCAGATCGAACGACTCGATGCGTGCGCGCGCGCACATCAAGCCGTCCTCGATGTGCATTTGGAGGTGGATACGGGGATGGGGCGTACTGGCGTCCCTCTTCGGGAACTGGAGGCGGCCCTGAGAGCTTTCGAGCGATTCCGCCACGTGCGCTTGGATGGGCTCATGACGCATTTAGCGGCGGCCGATGATCCGGCCCAAGCCGAATTCACGCGCACGCAGATCGCGCGCTTTCACGAAGTGGTGCGCGCTCTCGAAGCGCGGGGGTTCCATCCGACCTATCGGCATCTGGCCAATAGCGCGGGCGTGCGCGCGTATCCGGAGGCGTGGGGGAATTTGGTTCGTCCGGGGGGATTGCTCTACGGTCTCTGGAGCGGTCCTCGACCATCGTCCCGCGCGGAGATCGTCCTTGAAACTCCGATGGGGGAGTACGCATTGCAACCCGTCCTCTCGCTCCACACGCGCATTGTCTTCCTCAAGGAGGTGGAAGCGGGGACGCCGCTCGGCTATGGGAGCACGTTCGTCACCGCGCGTCGGAGTCGTATCGCTACACTACCGATCGGGTATCACGATGGCTATCGGCGAGCGCTCTCCGATCGCGGACGCGTCCTCGTGCGCGGGCGGTTCGCCCCGGTCGTCGGGCGCGTGAGCATGGATTGGACGCTCGTGGACGTGACGGACATCCCCGACGCGCGTGTGGGGGACGAGGTGATCTTGATCGGCCAAGCCGACGGTCAAGGCATCACGGCCGAAGAGTTGGCCGAGCTGTGCGGGACGATCTCCTACGAGATCACCTGCGGGATCAGCGCGCGCGTGCCTCGCGTGCTCGTCTCCGCTAGCGGATCGGCTCTCGGATGATCGTTCTGAATCTCACCACCGCCAAGGTTCGGAGGGAATGGGCGATGCGGGCCTCAAGCGTCCATCCTCTGATCGAGATCGCGCTCGGGTTGCTTCCGGTCTTGAGCATCATGTGGGTGACGCCACTTCTCATTGAGGATCGGGCGACGTTTTGGCGAACGAACTTCTGGCTTTCGGTGCTCGCGTTTTCGGTCGCTTTCGTGTCCAACGTCACTCACGGTGATGGGCTGCGGGAGATCGGCCTGCGCGTGGATAACCTCGGGCGTGCACTGCGGCTGCTGGCGTTACCGACGGGATCGGCCGCGCTCGTAATCCTGGCCATCGGGTTCGCTTTCGGGAGCGTGAATCTCGGGGAGCGGTTCTTCTTCCATTTGCGAACGCTGCCGCTCTGGACGCTCGTCCAACAGTACGCGCTTCAGGGATTCGTCCATCGGCGCCTGCAAGATCTGTTGGGGAAGGGGAACCGAACGGCACTGTGGGTCGCCGTCATCTTCGCGGCCTTGCATCTGCCGAATCCCGTCCTCGTCGCCGGGACGTTCTTGGGGGGATATGTGTGGGCGTGGACCTTTCAGCGGGAGCCGAACCTGTTGGCGCTCGTGGCCTCACATACGCTGCTGAGCGCCTTGCTCGCGAATTCATTCCCCGCTTCCCTCTTGCCGAATATGAAGGTTGGGTGGGGCTATTGGGGAGGATGAGGATGTGGCCCTTCCGCCGTTGGCGAAAGAAGAATCGTGTCGCCCTCGTCTCGATCGAGGGGATCATCACGGACATGAGCTTCGGGGCATCGCGGGAGCACGTCCTGGAGGCTCTGAAACGCGCCGAGGAGATGAAGGCGCGCGCGCTCGTCGTGCGGATCAACAGCCCGGGGGGCACCGTGGGTGCTTGTCAGGAGATTCATCACGCGATTCGCCGAGTGCGCGAGCGTCGGCAGATCCCGGTCGTCGCTTCGCTCGGTGACGTCGCGGCTTCAGGGGGCGTCTACGTCGCCGTCGCTTGTGAGAAGATCGTCGCCAATCCCGGGACGATCACTGGCTCGATCGGCGTCGTCTTGAAGACGAACAATCTGCGCGGGCTCTATCAAAAGCTCGGCATCGAATCCGAGGTCATCAAGTCCGGCCCGTACAAGGATGTGCTTTCGACCTTCCGTCCGTTGACGGAAGAGGAGCGCGCGCTGTTGCAGGAGGTCATTGACGATACCTATGCGCAGTTTGTGGAGGCTGTCGCGCGCGGGCGCGGGCTGACGTCTGCGGAAGTGCAGACCTTCGCCGATGGTCGCATCTTCACCGGACAACAAGCCAAAGCCTATGGGCTCGTGGACGAATTGGGGAATGTGCAGCGCGCCATCGAGCTGGCAGCGGAGATGGCGGGGATCGTCGGCGAGCCGGTCGTCATCGAGGCGATGCCCAAAAAGCGCGGACTCCTGGCACGGTTCTTCACCGAGTGGAGGCGCGTGCCGGAAGAAGCCGTCCTTCTGGCGGCGCTGCGAGGAGTTCCCCTCTGGCTCATGCCGCTCTGAAGGACGCTCACTGTGCGGCGCGCTGAATGCGCGCGGCGCTGCCTTCGGCCGAGAAGAGAAAGGAAGTCACGCTCAGCAGATCGCGCCGCTCGGCGGCCAGCCGCGCGCGAGCGAGATCGAGCGCAAGCTGCGCGCTCGCCTGCCGGATCTCGGTCAGTCGTTGTCGCAGATCGCTCAATTCCAATTCCATCTGTTGGCGCTGCAGATTCTGGGAGATCTCTTCCGTGGGCGAACGCGGCCGAAGCTCCCCCGAAGGTGCCGCGCTCATCGTCAGTAGGAGTTGGAGGATCCACTGATCGAGCCGATCGAGTTCCTCCTCCGAGAGCTTTGTGAGCCCGCAGGCGTGCAGCTCATCGCGCTTCATGAGACTGAGGACCAGCCGCGAGCGTCTCGGCGTCGGAACATCCAAGCGTTCTCTCTCCGCTTCGATCTTTCGGGGATCGGTGCGGCCCGATTGCCCGAGCGCGCGCTCGTCCCTCGTGGGAGACCAGAGGACAGCGCCGAAGGCGCTGAGCAAGAGGATGAGCGGCAGTGGTCTCATCATGGTTCGTCCTCATCCCAATGCCAAGATGGAGCGCCAACGGTCGTGGAGGGAGCGGAGAGGTCCCGTGAGGTCGGGCTCAGCGGAGGAGCGCTTTCCAGCTGCCTCCGAATCGCATCCAGAAGGCCATTGATGAACTGCGTCGCCTCGTAGGTCGAGTACCGGCGGGCGATCTCGATGGCTTCGTTGATGATGACGACCTTTGGCGTCTCCGTCTCGTAGAGCAGCTCATACACGGCCAGGCGCAAGATGTTGCGATCCACGGTCGCCATGCGCTCGATCCGCCAATGTTCAGCGCGGCTGGCCAGCAGCTGATCAATCGTCTCCAGATGCTCGATCGTCCCCACGACGAGTGAGGTCGCGAACCGCCGCACATCGTCATCCACATCCGGGCGCAGCTCGCTCCAGTACGTCTCCAGCAACTCGTCAACCGGTGGGCGGGCGACGTCATACTGGTAGAGCATCTGCATGGCGGATTCTCGCGCTTTGCGCCGGGACCCCATAGGCCACCCGAGCTGTCAAACAACATCGGCGGGACCGCGCCGAAGGATCACACCTCGCGATAGAGGTTCGCCAGCTCCACGGCCGTCAGCGCCGCTTCGAACCCCTTGTTGCCGCTTTTGGCGCCGGCGCGATCAATAGCCTGTTCGAGCGTATCGGCAGTGATCACGCCGAAGACGATGGGCACGCCCGTCTCCATCGCCGCTGTGGCGATGCCCTTGGCCGTCTCGGCTGCAATGTAATCGAAATGGGGCGTCTCCCCCCGGATGATCGTTCCCAGACAGATGATCGCATCCCAGCGACCGCTGGTGGCGAGCCGCTTGGCCATGAGCGGCAGCTCGAATGAACCGGGCACGCGGTAGACGGTGACGTTCTTCTGTTCAGCGCCCAGTCGCTCCAGGGCATCTAAGGCTCCAGCCAGCAGCCGATTCGTCACGAAGTCGTTGAATCGACTCACGACGATAGCGAATCGGAGGCCTTCGGCTCGCAGCGCTCCTTGCACGACGCGCGGTTCCATATCTCGCTCCTCTCGATACCGAGTCGAATTGTAGTCCCGCGCGGGAGAACACGCAAGGAAGCTGGCGTCCGAGCCTTTAGTGATGGGAAGTCCATCGAGATCGCGCGGAGGACGAAGATCGCGCGGGTGCTCTCCTCGTCCTCCACGAAGGCGCGCTTATGGGACCAGACGCGAGAAGACGTAGTCGTTCTCCTGTTGCGAAGCGTGGCACTCGAAACACGCGGACTTTACGTCGGCGTTCTTGATGAGCGGTTTGCGCGTCTGCGGATCGAAGGCCTGAAAGCCCCACCCGCCCGTCTCCGGGAAACGCCGCCGGTCTTTGACCATGATGGCTTCGACCTTCTTCTTCCCCGCGACGTAGGCGCCTTGCTCGTTCACATGTTCGTAGAGGACGAAGACGAGCTGGCTGCCGTCGGGGAAGGGCCCTCCGGCGGCGCTCGCCTGCCGTCCGATAGCGTTCACGTAGATGTGATGGATGCCGCCGAAGGAGTTAAAGAGCGGATGCTTCTCATCGAAGATCACCATGCTCTTGACGTGCGTCCAGTTGCGGTAGTTCGGGAGCGTGAGGCTCTCGACGTCGCCTCGCGCGGCGGCTCGTCGCGGCGGGGCCGGTTTTTGAGCCGCGAGACCAACCCCTACGGCGATTGCGATCACGATCATGAGTTGCTTTCTGCGCGTCATCTCCTCAACCTCCTCGTCAGAATTTTCGGGCGCTTGCTCGACGCCCTTCTTCATTCGTGCGAGATATGCTAGGATAGGATTCGCTTGCCAGAGCGTCAATCAGGCACTTTTTGGTGCCTTAGCTACAAAGAGGTGAGGTATGTGGGAGGACGCACAAGCACTGGAACACCTGCGGTGTAAGTGGACGCCGCTTCTTGTGCGCTGTCTGGCGGAAGGCATCTCGCGTCCCGGACAGTTGAAGCGAGCGATTCCGGGGCTCTCGACCAAGGTGCTCTACGAGCGGCTGCACGATCTGCAACGGGATGGATTCGTGCGCGTATTGATCTTCGATGGGTATCCGCGGCGCGCCGAGTATCATTTAACGGAGAGGGGGCGGCGACTTCTGCACATCGTCTCCCTGTGTCAGCGGTATGCTGTTCCCTTGCCTGTATTGAGCGAAGTGCTCAAGTGCCGCTGGCTTCGGGAGATCATCGGGATCTTACGAGAAGGGCCGCAGCGCCCGAGTCACCTGCAGCGGCAACTTGTGGGGATCAGCCGTAAGGTGCTCAGTGAGAAGTTGGAGAAGTTGGAGCGCGCGCGCGTGATCCGACGAGAGGTGAGCCCGACGCGCCCAGTGGCCGTGTGGTATCGGTTGAGCGAAGAGGGCGAGCGCTTGAGCGCTCTCTTGGCCGACTTAGAGACGGCATCTCGACCGATGCGCGTCGCCGTGGGGACGTTCTCCTGAAGAACTCTTCATGTGGCCATGATCCATGAACCCGACCGGAGGGTCTTCGCAGGCCGCGTCTCAACGCTCTCTCCCAAGCCCCTTCGGTGGCGAGCGATTTGCCGCTGTCTCGGGGATTCGTTCTCCAGCACACATCATGGCGTTTTCTTCAATCAGGCGCGACATCCGGCTGAAGCCTCCGCAACGGGACGAGCTGCCGCACGCATTGACCTCTAGTGGACGGTCACCCCTCCCGCGCGGGGAGGGAGCGGTTCCGCTTCTGAGATCCCCTGTGAACGGACCCTAGGTGCGCTCGCGGTCCGTGAAGCAAGGCCTCTTCGTCATCAGCGACCAATGGCCGCGAGCGCCTTCTCGATGTTAGACACGGCCATGATCACCGTCGCGTGCGCTTGTCCCGGAATCGTCGTCGCATAGGCATATTTGATGTTGACCTTGGCCTGAGCCAGTTTCTCAGTGATCTCGGCCAGCGCTCCGGGCCGATGTTCGGCCGAGAAGACGAGAGCCTCCTCTTCGGAGAAGCGAATGCGCGCGGCGCGCAGCGCATCGCGCGCTCGATCCAGGTCCTCGACGACCAGTCGCACCTTTCCCTTCTCTTTGACTTCGGGGACGAAGACCGCCGTGATGTTGACCTTGGCCTGGGCCAAGGCCGCGCAGACGCGGTGCAGCGCCCCCGGCTTATTCTCCAACGTAATGGCGACTTGCATGACTGTCGGCATCGGCGGACCTCCTTCTGAGATCGGCCTCGATAGGCCTTCGGAAATTATACGACAGGGGGGAGTGTGGACAAATCGTGCTTGACATTCTGAGGCCAATCGAATAAAAATGCCCACGTACGCGTTTGGCCTATTGGCCTTTTGCGGAGGGTTGAGCACGAAGCGGGTGCGCATGAGGAAGAGCGCAAAGGAGCGGACAGTTCGGGTGAATGTGGGTCTCCTAGTTTGCCTGGCTCAAGGAGGACGGCGTGAGGCGGTGGGTTTGTGCGATCGTGGCCATTTTCGTGCTCTCGCTCCGAGGCGATCGGGCGCTTCCCGAAGGTGCTGAGGTTGTTGGGCGTTCGATCTCTCGTCTGATTCGCCAGAGGGCGCATCTGCGGGAAAGTCCCCGCATTTCGGTCCGCGATCCCATCCGATCCGAAAGCGCATCGGAGTTCGTTTGGGCTTTACACCTTCCTCGGGCGCTCTCTGTGGACATTGAGATGGGCTCAGGCGTGCGCAGGCTTTTCGAGTCGCGGGAGCTCATCCCCCTCTCGCTCGCGGTCGCCGATTTCGATGAGGATGGGCGCGTCGATGCCGTCGTCGGATTCCTCGCACCGTGGGGGGGAACGCTCGTCCTGCCGTTTGGCGGGTCGTTCGTGCGGGGAGAGGACCGCTTGCGGGCGCGCGCCGTTGACATACCGATTGAGCCGAGGGCGCTTCAGGCGGGCGATTTCGATGGCGATGGGCATGCGGACATCGCGATCGCTGATGGATTGGCGGCGCGCGCGCTTGTCTTCCTCGGCGATGGCCGGGGTCATTTCGCCGTTCCTCGGGAGATCACGTTGCCCATTGTGCCGCGACTTCTGGCCTCCGCTCCGCGCGTTGGCCCTCCGCTTCGGCCGGCGATGCACGCGCTTCTTCGCGTACCTGTTGATCTCTTCGCGATCGGAGAGCTCGAAGGTCGGTGGGGGGTCGTTCGCGTGCGTGAGCTCGCGGTGGCCGATGTCGGCGCGCTGCCGGTGCCGCCCGCGTGGCATGCCGCTTCGGCGGTCACGACCGATTGGGACGACGACGCGCGCGCCGATCTGCTCGTTGTCGGCGGCGATCGGCTTTTGATCTTCTCCGATCTCGCGCGGGAGAGACTGACGTCTCCTGAGATCCTTTCGTTGGGGATCTTCGTGCGCGCGCTTGCGGTGGGCGATTTCGATGGAGATCGGCGCGCGGATCTGGCCCTCTTGGACGACTCCGGTCGTCGCGTGGACATTCTCTGGAACGCCTCGTTGGAGACGACGCCAATCGCGCTCTCAGAGGTGGCTCAGGCGCTGGCGTCGGCGCACTTGGACACAGACGGCGCAGCCGATCTCGTGATCCTCGCGGCTCATGCGGCGCGGCTTGATCTTTGGCCGGGGAAGCGGTTGCGGCATATGCGTCGCGCCGATGCACTCGCATATGGCGCGCAGGGGATCTCGATCCCTTTGGCAGTCGGATGCGCTCCTGTCACCGCGCAGGCGCTCTCTCTTTCAGGGGCAGGGGTGGATGATCTCCTCATCACGAGCCGCGGGACCTCAACTGGGAGTTGTCCGAGCGCTTTTCATCTGGCGACGGCGCAAGCGAATGAGCTGGTCGTGACGACGACGAGCGATGATGGTCCTGGATCGTTGCGGCAGGCGTTGGAAGAGGCGAATGCGAGTTCGGGGCCGGACATCATTCGCTTTCGCATTCCGACTTCGGACCCCGGATTCTTCGCCGGCGCGTTCTTCATCCGCTTGCGGAGTCCTTTGCCGGAAATTCGGGGTGGGGGCGTCACGTTGGACGGGGCGAGCCAGATCGCCTTCACGGGGGCGACCAATGGGGATCGCCCGGTCATCGTCCTGACTGGCGAGATCGGGGGAACGATCTCTGGACTCGTCCTCGCCAGCGATCGCAACGCCGTGCGGCGACTCATCCTCTCGCGCTTCATCGGGGCCGATCAAGCGGCCATTGTGATCCGCGGGGGAGCGGAGAACGTCGTAGAAGGATGCTTGATCGGGACGAATGTGACAGGCGGGGGGCCAGCCGGGAATACGACGGGTGTGCTCCTGATCGAAGGAGCGCGCGAGAATCGCATCGGTGGAGCGAGCGCTGAGGCCCGCAATGTCATCTCGGCGAGCACGACCGGAATTCTCCTTCGCGGAGCGACGACGACGGGCAATCTCATCTTGGGGAATTTCATTGGAACGACGGCTGATGGCGAAGCTCCGCTCGCCAATGTGGATGGGGTGCGCATCGAAGGTGGAGCGAATGGGAATCGTGTGGGAGCGCCCGGCGCGGGCAATGTCATCGCTGCGAGCGTGGGGAACGGCCTCTGGATTCGCGCACCCGGGAGCGCCGATCGAAACATCGTACAGGCAAATCGCATCGGTGTGAGCCTAAGCGGTGCTCCGCTGGGCAATCGCGTGACAGGTATTGCCATCAGCAGCGGCAGTGAGAACGTGATCGGAGGGACCGAAGTCGGCGAAGGCAATCTCATCGCCCATCAACGCGGCGTCGGCATTCAGATCAGCGGAGCTTCGCGCGGGAATCGCATCCTGGGCAACACGATCTGGAACAATGGCGAGCTTGGGATCGATCTGCGTGGGGATGGGCCGACGGCCAACGATCCGGGCGATGCCGATGCAGGACCGAACGATCTGCAGAATTTTCCCGTGATCGTGACGGCTGTGCAGCGCCCGAATCGGCTCGTCTTCACCGGAATCCTCGATACGCGAGCGGGCGACGTCCGCGTGGAGTTCTTCGCGAATTCGGCCTGTCACGCTTCGGGATTCGGAGAAGGGGAGAGGTTCCTTGGAGCCATCACCGTGCGGGCGACAGGCGACGCGTCGAATCCAGCGGCGTTCACGGCCACGTTGCCTGTGACGGCGTTCGGTCAGTTCGTCACGGCGACGGCGACCGATGCCGAGGGAAATACCTCGGAGTTTTCGGCGTGCGTGCCGGTGAATGCCGCGCCGATTGCCGAGGCCGGACCGGATCGGCTCGTGGACGAGGGAACGGAGGTCGTGCTTGATGGCACGGCCAGTCGCGATCCCGACGGCGATCCCATCACCTTCCGGTGGCGGCAGGTCTCTGGTCCAGCGGTCACGCTTTCGGATCCGACCTCGCCGCAACCTCGATTCGTGGTTCCGATCGTGGATCCGGCAGTCCCGCCGCCGGTTCGCCTCACGTTCGAGCTGATCGTGAGCGATGGGCGCGTTGAGAGCGATCCCGATTTGGTTGTGATCACCGTCAATCGGCGTCCGATCGCCGATGCCGGGTCGGATCAGAAGGTGGATGAGGGGGCGACGGTCACGCTCGATGGCACGGCCAGTCGCGATCCCGACGGCGATCCCATCACCTTCCGGTGGCGGCAGGTGGCTGGCCCACCGGTTGTGCTCTCGGAGGCGACGGCGCCTCGACCACAATTCACGGCGCCGACGGTCGCCCCGACTGTTCCTCCGCCGGTCACCGTGACCTTTGAGCTGGTCGTCAGCGATGGGCGCTTGAGCAGTGCGCCCGATTTGGTTGTGGTCACCATCAACCGGCGTCCAATCGCGAATGCCGGACCCGATCAAACCGTCCCCGATGGCGTGCTCGTCACCCTGGATGGGACGCGCAGCTTTGATCCTGATGGAGACGGTATCACGTTCCGCTGGACGCAAACGGCGGGTCCGGCGGTGACGCTCACGGGAGCGACGACGCCGCGCCCGAGCTTCACGGCTCCGAATCTCGCCGTCACCGAGGCCGTTTCGGTTCGCCTCACCTTCTCGCTCGTCGTGAGCGATGGGCGGATGAACAGCGTTCCGGACACCGTAGATGTCGTCGTGCAAAACCTCGTCCGATTGGATGACAGTCGTCGGAGCGGGAATCGGCTCGTCCTCAATCTGGCGACGAATACGTTCGAATTTCGTGCCGATCGTCTCGGTCGCACGTTCACCGGGGCGATCACCGAGATCGCGCGCACCGTCGGCGATGGTGCGCAAATGCGCATCGTGGGGACAGGGCCCGAAGGACTCACGCTCACGGTGAATATTGACGTGCGAAGGAACGTCGCCACGGCCGTCCTCATGACCGCGCGCGAGACGCTGACGCTCTTCACCGGCGATGTGCAGTAGGCACGTTCGCGACCTCATCGCATCGCACTGGCGACGGATGGGGGATTTGCCGTCTTCGAGGAGGGCGAAATGGGGGCTCGATCTCCTGCGCGAGTACGTGTTCGTGCGCTCGTTCTTCTGTTCGCAAGTGTAGGATCACCTTGCGCAGGCTTTGCGCAGCAGCCGCGACCGATCGAACCGGCTAATCAGACGGCCTCAACGACAACAGGGGGGACGAGCACGGGACTCTTTCTGACGCTCGGCGCGCGAACGCTTCGCCGCGGTGAGTATACCTTCAGCACGTCTTGGAGCAACTTCGATCGCGATCCGGGCGATCTGGACATCAATCAAATCCCCGTCAGCTTCACGCTCGGACTGACGAACCGGCTAGAGCTGTTCGTGACGGCGAACGTCTTTCAGCAAGTGACGTCGCGACAGCCCTTCGCCCTCTCGGGCTATCAGTTTCACGGCGTGCGAAAGGCTTTCGGCGGTGATCCGTTCGTCGCCTTCGGCTTGCCCGTCGGAGGACGGGAGACGGCGGCCGCGTTCTTTCCGTTAAGCGGCGCGCGGCTTGGGGGGGTTCTGCCGCCGCCGGGCAGCTTCTTCGGTCCGGCGCTTTTAGCCGATCGGCCGAGCTTCGTCCACGAATGGCCCTTCTTTGGGCCGGCAACCTTTCTCTCGCGCGAGCTGGGTTTCGACCTGCAGCGCTCGGCCAACGGCCTGGGGGATATGACCGTCGGCTTGAAAGCGGCGTTGACGGAACCTTCCGGCGCTTTCCCGATCGCCCTGGCCGCCTTGTTGCGGCTGCCTTCGGCGCGGCATCTGGAAGCGCTCGCGCGCGGGCGCAGCTCGGGGGCGACCGATGTCGGCGTGCTCTTGATCTCCGGCCAGAATTATCTCAACCATCGCCTTCGTCTGGTGCAGAACATCGGCTACATCCATTCCGGAGATCCGAAGCTGAGCGGGGTGAAACTCCTGGATCGGCGCGATCAACTTCTGCTCAATGCCGGGGTGGAGATCGCGCCCGTGCAGTGGCTGGTTCTCATCGCCGAATGGGCGAATACGATCTACGTCGCGTCGGGAACGCCGAGTCTGAACGCCGTCAACCCTTCCGATTTACTCCTCGGCGCACGCCTCTATGGCTATGAGGGACGCATCCAGGTGGGAGGAGGATGGCGGCGATTCCTGAACCAATCCGACGCACGCACGATCCCCGTCTTCCAACCCGGTCTGGGCGTCTCCACGCTCGATATCAGTTCCAGGGACGTCAATGGCTTCGTCTTCAACTTCGCCCTGGCGCGTCGCGCTTCGCTCTTACCCCCTCCGCCGCCGAATCGTGCGCCGAGCGTCACGCTCTTTGTGGATCGCGCCGAGGTGCGTGATGGCGAGCGCGTGACGTTGGAAGCGCGCGCGTTCGATCCCGATAACGATGTGCTCACCTACGTATGGGCGGTTGAGCCACCGGTCCCGCGCGAAGCCATGCAGGCCATCGGCGTGCCTCCGGGAGCACCACCAGGAAATCGCCTCGTGCTCGATACGACGGGATTGAATCCCACGCCAGGCGCGCCACCGCGCACTTTCACCGTCACCGTGCACGTCGAGGACGGACGTGGAGGAACAGCTTCGGATCGGCGCGCGATCACGGTGACTGCGCCCACACCCCCAACTCCGCCTCCACCACCGCCACCACCGCCTCCGCCGCCGAATCGTCCTCCGGTCATCCAAGCGATCGAGGTCGCTCATGTCGGGACGCCGCAGGTGCCCGGGCAGATCACCGATGGCGATCTCCTGCGCGTTCGCGCCATAGCTCAGGACCCCGATGGCGATGTGCTCGTTTACCGCTGGAGCGCGACAGCTGGACGATGGGTGGGCATCGGCAGCGAGATCACCTTCGACACAGCGGGGATCACCACCGGGCCCGGAGGACCACCCGTTGCGGTAACGATCACCGTGACCGTGGATGACGGTCGGGGTGGGACCGAGAGTCGCTCGCACACGATCACCGTCGTCGCCGTGAAGCGGCCGGAGCCGATTCGACTGCCCGCGCTCTTCTTCGCCCGGTTGAATGCGGCGCGCATCACAAACTTGCATAAGGCTGTACTCGATGATGCGGCCGATCGGCTGCGACAGGACCCGCGCGCCACGCTCCTGATTGATGGCCATCAGGATCGAGCCGAGCGGTCGAATGTGGCGCGCACGCGGGCGCAAAATGCCGCCGACTACCTGATCCGGGAGCGCCGGATCGAACGCGCGCGGATTCGAGTCCGAAGCTTCGGCGCCGAGCGGCCTCACGAGAGCGGACGACGGCGGTTGAATCGTCGTGTGGAGTTGTGGATTCTCCCGACCGGCGCTGAGATGCCGCCCAACGGCGCTCATGGCGAGCCTCGACGCGAGTCGAGGATGCCGCTCTTACAACCGCCCCTGGCGAATGCGCTGCGGTCCGCCCCGCTTTCGCAAGCTCTCGGACACACGGCTTCAGAACGGCCGACGAACGAAGTTCAACGTCGGCCGCTTCGAGTGACGGCGCTCGCTCCCGTCCCCGCCCGTTCCGAAACGGTGGGGTTGAGCGAGACCCCGGCTGTCCGAGCGCGCGCATCCCGAGTGGCCGTCAAACGCACAGTGGCGCAAAAGGCGGCGAACCGCACGCGCCTTCTGTCCAGGCGCCGCGCCCGTATCGAAGCGAGGCCGTCCAAGCGCGCCCTCGCCACGGCATCCCGCCATTCGTCCCCTTTGGCGCGCCGCCTCGAGTGACCGTTTGCCGCTCGGCGCGCCGCTTGACCGCTGGCGCGGCGGATTCGTCGGGCACAAGTTTTTATACATTTTCGTTGACAAAGTCGCCATACTTGGGCTATACTACTGCCCGACTCGCGTCGTCGGGAGGAACACATGGTGGGATTCGAAGCCAAAAAGCCGAGGACGGCGCGGAGCACAGCGCATCCTCAGGGCCGCGTCGTGAAGGCCGATGTCCGCATCTCCCGAGGGCCTTGGGCCTCGGAGTCCGGCAGCGCCCTCGCCGATGACGTCTGTCGTCGTTGAACGCTCACGGTCGTAGTTTTCTCCCCGCGAGAAATGCGCACTCCCGTCGGAGGGGGCGAGCTCATCATTATGGGCGACGTTCCATCGAAGGAGACAAAAAAGGAAACGAAGGCCGCGCGGATCGAGCGACTGAAGGCGGAGAAGAATCCGTGGGAGCACTTGGAAGAGGTCCTTCGGTTCGCCGAACAGGGGCATGAGGCGATCCCGCGCGAATGGTTGGAGACCTACTTCCGATGGTGGGGGGTCTATACGCAAGGCGATGGGCGTGGCGTCTTCGGCCACGCGATGCCGTATTTCATGGTGCGCATTCGGATTCCGAACGGTCTGCTCGTCTCGCCTCAGCTGCGCGCGATCGCGGAGTTGGCCGAGCGATATGCGCGGGGCTTCGCGGATATCACCGTGCGGCAGAACATCCAGTTGCATTGGGTGCGGATCGAAGACATGCCCGATATTCTCCTTCGCCTCTTTCGCGTGGGGCTGACGACAATGGGGGCTTGCGGTGATGACACGCGCAACATCACGGGCTGTCCGCTCGCCGGGATTGACCGCGATGAGATCTGCGACGCTTCGCCTCTGGTCCTGCAAGCGACGCGCATGCTCGTGGGGAACGAGGCCTTTTACAATCTGCCGCGCAAGTTCAAGATTTGCATCACGGGTTGCCGCGTCTGGTGCTCGTACCCGGAGATCAACGACGTCGGGCTGACGGCTGTCGAACGCGTGACGGTGGGCGGGGAACGCGAGATTGGATTTTCGGTGCGCGTGGGCGGGGGGCTTTCGACCACCCCTCATTTTGGTATCCGCTTGAATGCCTTCGTTCGGTGGTCGCAGGTCTTGTCGGTCGTGCGGGGGATTGCCGAGATCTTTCGCGACAGCGACGTCTTGCGGCAAGATCGGGCAAAGGCTCGGTTGAAATTCCTCTTCCTCGAGCATGGGTGGACGGCCGAGCGGTTCCAAGAGGAGTTGGAACGGCGCCTTGGCTTTCGGCTCGATCCGGCCGTGGAGGAAGAGCTACCGGATCACGTCTATCGCGATCACGTGGGCCTTCATCCGCAAAAGCAGCCGGGGTATTACTATGCGGGTTTCGCGATCCTGCGGGGGCGGATCACGGCCGAGCAGATGCGTCGCGCAGCCGATTTGGCCGATCGGTATGGCGACGGGCAATTGCGGACGACGAATATGCAGAATCTCGTCCTCCTTAACCTCCCGGAGGAGCGATTGGGCGCTTTCCTCCGAGAGGTCGAGAAGACGGATCTTCGATTGGAGGCTTCGCCGTTCTGGCGCGGTGCGATCGCCTGCACGGGGACGGAGTTCTGCAAATTGGCGATCGCCGAGACGAAGTCATTCGCGCGATGGCTCGTGGAGGAATTGGAGCGACGGCTGCCGGGATTCGCCGAGCCGCTCAAGATCAACGTCAACGGGTGCCCGAACTCTTGCGGACAACATTGGATCGCCGACATCGGGCTCCAAGGGTGCAAGATGAAGGTCGGTGGGGAACAGGTGGACGCTTTCGACATCCTCTTGGGGGGAACCGTCGGTCGAGGTGCAACGTTCACGCGCCGTATCGGGCTCAAGGCCCCGGCGTCGGCGGTTCCGGACGTGCTCGAACGCTTGCTGCGCGAATACTTGGTTCGCCGTCGGCCGGGCGAACGCTTTCACGAATTTTGTTGGCGCCACAGCGAGGCTGAACTGCGTGCGATGCTCGTGGGGGGAGAGGTGGAGGCCATGGCCGCTCCTCCGTGGCCGGGGCCACCTCCGCATGGCGTGGAGGGATGATATGACCGAACGTCCGCTCATTTCGTTCAACGGGCCCGCGAGCGTCAAGGGCGAGAGGGGATCGTGTCCCAGCATGTGTATGTGTCCCGGCGCGCCGGTAGCGGGCCCTCGCGGAGGTGACGGGATGTGAAGGCGAGGCGAACGATCGGAGCGAGGCCCGCTCTCGGGATTCCCGGAGCGGGCCGTTTCGTTATGGAGGGGGGATATGGAAGACGGACGGCAGCTCGAGGAGCTCCTCGTGGGATTGCCCGTAGAGGTGCAAGCGGAGATCCGCCGATTCGTTGAGGAGATCGAAGCGCTGGAGGCCGGGCGGCGCGATCCGGAGGATTTCAAGCGCTTTCGATTGGAGAACGGAGTCTATGGCATTCGCGGGGCTCCGGATCTGCACATGGTGCGGGTGAAAGTGCGGTTCGGTCGGATCACGCCGGAGCAATTGGAGGCGTTAGCTGACATCGCCGATCGGTTCACACCGGATCGGCGGGTTCATCTCACGACGCGACAGGACATCCAGTTTCATCGAGTGCGACGTCAGGATGTACCCATCGTGCTCGCGCACATCGCGCGCGCGGGACTGACGACGCGCGAAGCCTGCGGCAACACGGTGCGCAATGTCACGGCCTGTCCGCTGGCGGGCATCTCGCCGACGGAGGTCTTCGATGTGACGCCCTATGCCGATGCCGTCTCGCGCTACTTCTTGCGGAATCCGATCGCGCAGAATCTCCCGCGAAAGTTCAAGATCGCCTTCGAGGGGTGTCGCGAGGATCACGCGCGTGTGAGGATTCACGACATCGGCGCTGTCGCCGTCGTGCGCGAGAGGCAGCGCGGATTTCGGCTCTATATCGCCGGGGGATTGGGCGCCCAGCCACGCGCGGCCGAGCGGCTTGAGGATTTCACGCCGGCCGATCTCTTGGTCCCCACCTGTGAGGCTGTCCTCCGCATCTTCGATCGGTATGGGGAGCGCCGGCCCGAGCACACGTTTCGCATGCGGGCGCGGATGAAGTTTCTGGCGCGGCAGTGGGGGATCGAGCGACTCCGCGCTGCCATTCTCGCTGAGCGACGTGTGCTTTTGGCGACACGCTCGGGCTTGGTGAGGTATGAGATTGAAGAGGAAGAGGAGGAGCCGCCAGATGTCGAGCTCCCGAAGGGAACGCCCGCGCTTTGGACGCCCACGCCGGCATATGAGCGATGGCGGCGACGGAACGTCATGGCGCAAAAGCAAGCGGGGTATGTGGCCGTCCTCGTTCGGTGCGCCTTGGGCGATCTGACGAGCGACGCATTGCGCGCTCTGGCGCGTCTCGCTCGTCGGTTCTGCGGCGGGCGCGTGCGCACGACGATCACGCAGAACGTGCTCTTGCGTTGGGTTCCGGACGCTGCTTTGCCGTGGGTCTACGAAGAGCTTGTGGCGGCTGGACTCGCCGACGCGCAGGTGGTGGCGGATGTCACGCGCTGTCCCGGCGCCGACACGTGCCAATTGGCGCTCACGCACTCGCGCGGTTTGGCCGAAGCCGTTCGCCGCGTGCTCATCCGTGATGGGTTTGAGGAGCTCTCCGAGCTTGGCGATCTCACGATCAAGATCTCCGGTTGCATGAACTCGTGCGGGCACCATCACATCGCCGACATCGGCTTCTACGGTGCTTCGAGCGAGGTCGCCGGGCGCGCTCTTCCTCAATACGTCTTGCTCATTGGGGGGTACACGGAGGTCGAGCACGTGCGGTTCGGGCGCGCCATCGCTCGCATTCCGGCGCAGTGGGCACCGGAGGCTCTCGCGCGCGTGCTCGCGCTCTATCGCGGTGAGCGTCGAGGGGGCGAATCGTTTCGAGAATTCGTCGCGCGCGTCGGCCCAGATCGTTTTCGGGAGGCGCTCGCGCCGCTTCAGCAAACGCCGACGTTTGAAGATGCACCGGAGCTCTATCGCGATCTCGGGGCCGAAGGCGATCTCTTCCGCGCGGAGATGGGGCCCGGGGAGTGCGCGGCGTGAGGATTTCCATGGGAGGGAACGTATGAGCGGAGAGCCTCGTCTCGGGAAGGTCTATTTGGTGGGAGCGGGTCCGGGAGATCCGGGGCTACTGACGGTGCGCGGCGCGGAGGTGCTGAGCCTCTGCGATGTGGTGGTCTACGATGCGTTGGTGAATACGGCGGTGCTGAACTACGCGCCGGCCGAAGCCGAACGCATCTTCGTTGGAGAGGCGCGTGCGGCGCATCGTCTGACGCACGAGGAGATCCTCCGCCTGCTGATTGATCGAGCACGACGTGGCTTTCGGGTCGTGCGCCTGAAAGGGGGTGATCCGTTCATCTTCGGGCGAGGGGGAGAGGAGGCGATGGCGCTTCGAGCGGCCGGCATCCCGTTTGAGGTCGTGCCGGGGGTCTCGGCCGGACATGCGGCAGCCGCGTACGCGGGGATCCCGCTCACGCATCGTGGCCTCGCTTCGAGCGTGGCGTTTGTGACCGGACACGAATGCGCGGAGTCGCCACGACCGGTGCAATGGGAAGCGGTAGCGCGCGCTGTGGACACGCTCGTGGTCTTCATGGGGGCGAGTCGGTTGCCGCAGATCGTCGAGCGGCTGCTTCGTGCGGGGCTCGCTCCGGAGACGCCGATCGCCATCATCGAGCGTGGGACGTATTCGGATCAACGCGTGCGCGTGGCCGCGCTGGGGACGATCCTCGCGCACGTGGCGGAGGAGCCCGTTCGTTCTCCCGCCTTGATCGTCGTGGGAGACGTCGTGGCGCTACGGGAACCATTGGCTTGGTTTGAAGAGAGGGACGTCTTCGCGTCAGCTCGGTTGTAGGAGGGAAGAGCGCATGACGTACTATCCCGTCTTCCTCGATCTGCGGGATCGCGAGGTTGTGGTCGTCGGCGGGGGAACCGTCGCCGAGCGAAAGGTGCGCGCGCTGCTTGAGGCTGGTGCCCGCGTGCGCGTGGTCAGTCGGACGTTCGTGCCCTCGCTCAAAGCGCTGGCCGAATGCGGGCGGATCGCCTTCCGTGTGGGAGAGTTCGAGGAAGCCGATCTCGAAGGAGCATGGTTGATCATCAGCGCGACCGACGATGCCGAGGTGAATCGGCGAGTCGCGGAGGCGGCCGCTCGCCATCGGCGCTTCTGTAACGTTGCGGATGCGCCCGCATTCTGCTCCTTCCTCGCTCCCGCCGTCATCCGACGCGGAGCGGTGGCGATCGCCATTTCGACGGGCGGGCAGAGTCCGGCTCTGGCCGTTCATCTCAAGCAGAAGATCGCCGCGATCATCGGTCCGGAGTATGGGGCGTTGGCGGAGCTGCTCAGCCATATGCGCCCGCTCGTGCAGGAGCGCATCCCCGATCCGAAATGGCGGGCGGAAGTATTTCACCGCCTCGTCGAGTCGGAGGTGTTCGATTTGCTGCGCGCCGGAGAACGGAGCGCCGCCGAAGCACACGCCCGCGCTCTCATTGAGCGCTGGGCCAGCGAAAGCTCTTGGTCGGAAGACCTGCGGGACATCGCTTCGGGAGGTGATGCCTTATGAGTGAGCTGCTCGTTCATCGGGAGGTCGAATCCTCGTCGTCTGCGGCCATTCGGGAGTCGCACGCGTTATCTTTGGAAGACATTCGCCGCCTCAATGAGGCGTTCGCCGAGAAGCCGGCCGAGGCGCTTTTGGAATGGGCGCTCGAACGCTTTCATCCGCGCATCGCCCTAGCCTCGAGTTTCGGAGCTGAAGATGTCGTGCTTGTGGACATGCTCTGGCGCCTTCGGCCGGACGCACGCGTCTTCACGCTCGATACCTGGCGCTTACCCACGGAGACCTACGACGTCATTGATCGAATTCGCGAGCGTTATGGAATCGAGGTGGAGATCCACACGCCGGATCCGACAGACGTCGCCGAGATGGTGCGCGCGCACGGGTACAACCTGATGTATCGTTCGGTCGAGCTGCGGAAGCTTTGTTGCCACGTCCGGAAAGTGAAGCCGCTCGAGCGAGCGCTCGCAGGGTTGGATGCGTGGATCACGGGGTTGCGTCGAGAGCAGGCCGTGACGCGCGTGCAGGTCGCCAAGATCGAACGAGATGTCCTCCATGGCGGTCGCCTCAAGCTCAATCCGCTGGCGGATTGGTCGTGGGAGCAGGTATGGGCGTACATTCGTCGGCACGACGTGCCATACAATGTGCTCCACGATCGCGGGTATCCTTCGATCGGGTGCGCGCCGTGCACGCGCGCCGTTCAACCGGGCGAAGATCCGCGCGCCGGACGCTGGTGGTGGGAGCGGAATCCTGCCCTTCAGGAGTGCGGATTGCACGTCTCCTATGACCCCGGGAGCATCGGAGTCGTGCTTCCCTCGAGCGCAGAGTCGAATTCGTGAAGCGGAACGAGGAAACGGCGCCTGCGCGATCCGTGAGGCGTATCGGCCGGTGAGGAGTCATTCGCAGGGGCCCAGGACATGACGTCAGGGGGTGAGGATGCCTATCGAGCTTTGGATGGTGGCGTTTTTGGTGGGGCTCATCGCGCAATTCGTGGACGTGCTGACAGGGATGGGGTTTGGCGTCATCTCGAGCAGCCTCATGCTGGCCGTCGGACTTCCACCTGTTCTGGTCGTCGCGACGGTGAATCTGGTGAAGGTCGGGAACGGCCTCATGGCGGGACTCGCCCATTGGGGTTTCGGCAATGTGCGCCGAGATTGGGTGATCCCACTCTCCATCTCTGGCGTGGTCGGCGCGTTCGCTGGGGCAACGCTTGTCGGCCGATTGCCCGAAGGCGCTGTTCGCCTCTGGGTCTCGGCGGCGCTGCTTGGGCTTGGCGGGATGCTCCTCTTTCGCTTCTTCTTCCTCACGCGAGAGGAGCCGTTAACCCACGGATTCTTCTCCCGGCTTGATCCGGGATCCAATGCTTCGAGCGAGCGCGTGGAGCAGGGAAATTCCCTCTCGCTTGTCGGCATCGGATTTGTGGCCGGCTGCTTCAATGCAATGAGCGGAGCGTATGGGCCAGTGATGACCACGCTCTTGATGCTCACGCGAGGGGAGCATCCTCGCTACGCCATTGGGACCGTGAGTCTCGCCGAGCTGTTCGTCGCCGGCGCGAGCACGATCGGGCTACTCCGTACGCTCGAGTCCTCCGATTTCCCACTCTGGCTCCCAATTGCCGTGATGATCGGCGGGATCGCCGCGGCTCCATGTGGGGCGTATCTCTGCCGCCATCTTCCCAGACGAGCGCTGGAAGGCATCATCGGCGTGGCCATCGTGAGCTTGAACCTGTGGAACGTACTGCGCGCATTCGGATGAGGTCAGCTCATCCGGATCGTCTCTCGGCGAGCTTGGCCTTCTTCTCCTTCAGGAGTTCGAGATGGCGACGGGCGTAGGCGATCTGGGCGATCAAACGCAGCGGGGGATTCTCTAAGCTCGGGAGGAGTGTGAACGTGCGCGCCGGATCAGCGGAGGTGAACGCTATGACGACGCGTTCGAGCATGAGCATGATGTCCTGTTCAGCGACGCCGATGACCAAGCCCACGTCCTTGAAATTGAATTGGAAATTGGCGCCCGGCCTCTCGGCCACGGCCTCTGGCTGATTAAGCGGGCCGATGGCTTGAGCGAACAGTTCGAATGCGCGATCCGCATCCAGTGGGAGCAGGGCTTCCGCGATCAAGATGAGCGCGCGCGCCTTCTCAATGGACACTGGCAAGCGCCGGATTCGGGCCTCGGCTTCTTGAAGGAGGGCGAGCGCGGCATCCTCCTCCTCTCGTTCCTTGAGCTTTCGGGCGAGCCGGTTGAACACATGGGCGAGTCGCTCCGGGTTGTTCAACTCCCCTGCGCTTCGGCGGGCAGTCTCCAAGTCCCCTTTCTCCAGCGCATGCTCGGCCCACCGATAATGGACGAAATCCGAGGCCTCCGCGCGTTGCTTCAAATCGCTGAGGCGGGGGACGAGGTCCGCCGCAGTCTCGAATTTGTTGGCGAAAACAGCTTCGGAGATCGCTTGGAAGAGATACGCGTCTCGCTCCTCCGCATCTTTCGTGCGCTCCGCCTGTCGAAGAAGATCGGCGATCCTCTCTTCCGGGCCGAACGCCCGTTTCGCCTCCGCGGCCTCGACTTCGGCTTGCGCCCGAGCGGGGAGTTTGATCGCGAGTTGGTTCAGGAGCCCATCAACCAGTGCCGCGCGATCAGGAAGATACTGTTGGACCCGCGGTCGGATGACGGTGAGGATTTGATAGAGGGCGCGCGGGTTCGTGATGTCCGTTTGAGGGAATCCGGGCGCCAACATCGGGTTCAGCGCGATCTCGACGTACTGCGCGAGGGCTTCAAGAAGCACATGCAGATACTGCGCGGCAATGGTTGGATTCACCGGTGGCGGCTCCGATTTGGCGATGAAGCGCATGGGGAGCTGCCAGTCCTGGGCGACGTAAGAACCAAGCGGGATCAGCTCGTAGAGAGAGGGCGGGGTGTTCCGAGCGGTCACTCCAAGAGCATGCGTGAAGAGCTGATCGGCCAACGCGGAATCTTTCGAGCGAAGGTCCATGAGGAATCGAACGAGGACGAAAGGGTCTGCAACTCCTTCGCTCAAGGCGGCCGTGACGGCTTCGGCGGCGCTCTTCGGGTCTTTTTCCAGCAGAAGATGAGCCAGGTGCATGAGCGCTCGCGTGCGCTCTGAGCCAGCGGGGCGTGGCATACGGTGAGCCTCTTGGCGCTCCTCGTGTTTGGGCTCTTCTGCCTCGCTCTTTTTGATCTCCAGGCTCTTGGCCAACTCCATTGCCAAGGGGGGGTCGAGCTTGCTCACTTTGGCGAGGAGTTCCCGGCGTAGTCCATCCGGATCGCG
This sequence comes from Acidobacteriota bacterium, assembly GCA_030550025.1. Taxonomy (GTDB): domain Bacteria; phylum Acidobacteriota; class Blastocatellia; order HR10; family HR10; genus HR10. Next base: position 46,839 of record JAUQQC010000016.1, read on the forward strand.
CATGCTGCCAATCCAGGC
>JAUQQC010000017.1 GCA_030550025.1 Acidobacteriota bacterium
TTTTGTATCGGTTGAGCGCGTGCCGTTCGGACGATGATTTGGCCTCAGCGCTATCGTCACCCCTTGAAGTTACCCAAAGAGGGCGTCTAGAGTTGGATCAGGTTCGATCCCAAGAGGCGGGCGATCGGGTTCCGGGAGGTTAAGAGAGAAGGGGGGATTCGCCCTTCCAAGGACCTTTCTTGCAGATGCTTCGGCGGGCGGCTTTCAACCTAAGCGCGGCATCGAGCGAGCATCAGGCGTGTGAACCGGGAACAGGTGAGGGCGCTCTCGCCGAGAGAGGGTGGAGCTGGTCAGAGCGTAGAACTTGCGCCCTCAGGTGGGGCGTCGTACACTGAGCGACGCGGTGATGCTGAGCCGTATCTTCGGAGTCGAGAAGCCCGTCATCGGCATGCTGCATGCGCCGGCCTTGCCGGGGGCTCCGGGGTTCGAAGGAGATTGGGCACACGTGCGCGCGCGCGTTTTGGCCGATGCGGAAGCGCTGGCCGAAGGGGGCGTGGATGGCTTTCTGCTTGAGAACTTCGGTGACACACCGTACTATCCCCGCCGCGTCCCTCCTCATACGGTGGCCTTTTTGACCGTGCTCGGCTCTGAAGTGAAGCGGTCTTTCGCTAAGCCGCTTGGCATAAACGTCCTGCGCAATGACGCGCGCAGCGCGCTGGCCATCGCGACGGCCATCGGCGCGGAGTTCATTCGGGTCAACGTCTACACGGGTGTGCGTGTGACCGATCAAGGGGTGATTGCAGGAGTGGCGCATCTTCTGCTCCGCGATCGGCAGATGCTCGGAAGCTCGGTGAAGGTCTTCGCCGATGTCGCCGTGAAACATTCGGTGCCGCTTGTCCCGCGCGATCTCTCGCAAGAAATCATGGAGGCGATCGAGCGCGGGCGGGCGGATGCGATCATCCTCTCCGGAGCGATGACGGGATGGGAGACGCCGCTCGAACTCATCCGGGAGGCGAAGGCCTTCGCTCGCGATACGCCGGTGCTCGTCGGCAGTGGAGTGACGGTGGAGAACGTGGCGCGCGTGCTCGAAGAGGCCGATGGGGTGATCGTGGGCACATTTTTCAAGCAAGACGGAGTTGTGCATCGCCCCGTGGACAGGGAGCGCGTGAAGGCGTTCATGCATCTTGTTCGCCATCTGCGGCAGGAACCGGCATGAGCACTACCGGAGCTGCTGGTTCCACTCCTGGCGTAGGACGTCGCGGATCTCCTCGTAAGTCTTTCCCTCCTGCCAAGCTCGCGTGATAGCGGGCTGGAAGACGCGCTCATAGAAATCGCGCCCCATGCGCTGGATGATCTTCTTCTCGAACTCCTCCGCCGAGGCGAGCTTATGCCACCACGGGATCGTGATCTGTTCGGGACGCGTCAGCATTCGCGCCTGGCGCTTGAACTCGGCCAGCTCCCTGGGCCTGTAGCCATGCAGCTTGCGTGCGGCGACGACCTTCGCAACGGCCAACCCATAAGTACGCGCTTCCGGCTCCGGCAGCCGCAGCAGCGTCCTGGCCTTCAGCCGATTCCATTCGGCGAAGACATCGAAGCGTCGAATCTCCGCTTTCGGCGCGATCATGGCTTTTCCTCCCGAATCCGTATTGTAGACCCGCGCGCTCATCTTGAGAACGATCCACACGCGCGCGTGAAAGCAGGGCGGAATCCGGGTAAAATAACGCGGCGGATTCTGCGAACTCGGAGGGGACGAGCGCTATGGAGTACAAAGAGAATATCCTGCAACTCATCGGTCGAACGCCGTTGGTGAAGCTCAGCAAGGTGACGCGGGGGATTGAGGCGACCGTCCTGGCCAAGCTCGAATCCATGAACCCTGGAGGGAGCGTGAAGGACCGCATTGGGATCGCCATGATTGAACAGGCCGAACGGGAGGGTCGGTTGAAGCCGGGAGGGATCATCGTCGAACCGACAAGCGGCAATACGGGGATCGGCTTGGCCTTGGCTTGCGCCGTGAAGGGCTACAAGGCGATCTTCGTGATGACCGACAAAGCGAGTCAGGAGAAGGTGCGATATCTGAAGGCCTTGGGGGCCGAAGTCGTTATCGTTCCGGTCACGGCCAAGCCAGACTCGCCTGATCATTATGTGAACACCGCCAAGCGGATCGCGCGAGAGACTCCCGGAGCCATCATGCTCAATCAGTATGAGAATCCGGCGAATCCCGAGGCTCATTATCGCACGACGGGGCCGGAGATCTGGGAACAAACCGAAGGGCGGATCACGCACTTCGTCGCGGGGATCGGGACGGGCGGGACGATCAGCGGCGTCGGGCGGTACCTCAAGGAGAAGAACCCTAAGATCAAGGTCATCGGGGCTGACCCTTATGGGTCGGTCTTCAAGACGTATAAGGAGACGGGGCAGCTCATGGAAGCGACGCCCTATCTGGTGGAGGGGATCGGCCAGGAGACGATCCCGGCCAACGTCCACATGAAGTACATTGACGAGATCATCAACGTCACCGACCGCGATTCGTTCAACATGGCACGGCGGCTGGCGCGGGAGGAAGGGATCTTCGCCGGGGGGAGCACAGGGACGATCGCCTATGCGGCGCTCAAAGTCGCCGAACGGCTGACGCGCGAACATGTCGTCGTCTTCATCGTCTGTGACACGGGCGAGCGCTACTTGTCTAAGTTCTATTCGGATGAGTGGATGAAGGAGAAACGGTTGCTCGGCTTCGAACGGTTGACGCTGGGGACGCTCCTGCAAATGAAGGACACGAGCATGGTGCCGCCGCTGGTTGCAGTTGCGCCCCAGGATCGTGTGGCTGAGGCCTTGCACAAGATGAATCACTACGGGCTCTCGCAGTTGCCTGTGCTGGAAGAAGGACGCTCGGTCGGAAGTGTGCGGGAGGGGCGGCTTATGGCCAAGCTACTCAAAAATCGCGACTTGCTTCAGGCGCCCGTGAGCGAAGTCATGGACGCACCATTCCCGGTCGTGAGCGAGAGCGTCGAAGTCGAAACGGCTGTGAAATATCTCAAGCACTCCCCGGCCATCCTCGTTGAGGAGTACGGGCGAATCGTCGGTATTGTGACCCGATACGATGTGCTCGATCTCCCGTCCTGAGGTGGACCTTCTCGGGCGCTTCCTTGACAATGGGAGAGCGCGCCGTGTACCCTTCTTTTGCTGAAAAACGCCAAAGAGGGGGAAGCGGTGAAGAAAGGCATCCATCCGGAATATGTGGAAGCGATCGTCACGTGCGCTTGTGGCGAGACCTGGCGCACGCGCTCGACCAAGCGGGAGATCCATCTGGAAGTTTGCTCGGCGTGCCATCCCTTCTTCACGGGGAAGCAGAAGTACGTGGACACGGCTGGCCGGGTCGAGCGCTTCCAAAAGAAGTACGGGTCGCGACAGGGTGGCGAGAGTAAAGGGTAAGGTCGGTGCCGCCAGTGGGGCCACAACGCACGCTCCGGCTAGGGAGCGGGTTGTTGTGGCCCTCGATGTTTCTCTCTCGGGAGGGCATCCGTGGTGGAGATGCTGGGGAAACTCAGAGAGATCGCCGCACGATACGAGGAGCTGGGGCGGCAGCTCGCGGAGCCGGAGGTACTCTCGGATTCGGAGCGATATGTGAAGCTTCTCAAGCAGCGGCGGGAGCTAGAGCCGATCGTCGAGAAGTATCGGGAGTACGAGCGGCTGCGGCGAGAGTTGGAGCAAGCGCGTGCGCTGCTGGAGGAAGAGACCGAGGGGGAGTTACGCGAGCTGGCGCGCGCCGAGGTGCGAGTGCTGGAGGAGAAGCTGCCGCAGTGCGAGCAGGAGTTGAAACTCCTTCTTCTGCCCAAGGACCCGAACGATGAGCGGAACGTCATCTTGGAGATTCGTGCCGGGACCGGAGGCGCGGAAGCGACGCTCTTCGCCGCCGACCTCTTGCGGATGTACACGCGCTATGCTGAGCGCCAGGGATGGCGCGTGCAGCTGCTCGATGTCTCCGAATCGGACATCGGCGGGATCAAAGAGGCGATCCTCATGATCGAAGGAAAAGGGGCGTATTCCCGCCTGAAGTTCGAGTCCGGCGTGCATCGCGTGCAACGCGTCCCCATCACGGAAGCAAGTGGCCGCATCCACACGTCGGCGGCCACAGTGGCCGTCCTGCCCGAGGCCGAGGAGGTGGAAGTGCGGATTGATCCGAAGGACATTCGGATCGATACCTTCTGCTCCTCAGGGCACGGGGGACAATCGGTCAACACGACTTATTCGGCCGTGCGGATCACGCATCTGCCGACGGGTTTGGTCGTGACGTGTCAGGACGAGCGCTCGCAGATCAAGAACCGCGAGCGCGCCTTGCGCGTGCTCCGCTCGCGGCTGCTGGAGCTGGAGCGGCGGAAGCAGCACGAAGTGGTCTCGGCCGAGCGTCGCCAGCAAGTCAAAAGCGGAGATCGGAGCGAGAAGATTCGCACGTACAACTTCAAGGAGAATCGGGTGACGGATCACCGCATCGGCCTCACCCTCTATAAGCTCGACCTCATCCTGGATGGGGAGCTGGATGAGCTGATCGAGGCCCTTATCACCCATCATCAGGCCGAGAGGTTGAAAGAACAGGTCGCCGCCGTATAAGCGGCGAACGGCTCCTCTTCTTCCTTGACGATCCGACTCGCCGTGCGTAAACTCGCAGCCTAGCTATGAGCGACAAGGGAGAGACCATACCGATGAGGAGCCTTCCGGAAGGGCTCACATTCGACGACGTCCTTCTCATCCCGGCCAGGAGCGATGTCCTGCCGACGGAGACCGACACGACGACCCTCTTCTCGCGGAACGTGCGGTTGAACATCCCGATCAGCAGTGCAGCGATGGATACGGTCACCGAAGCGCATCTGGCCATCGCGCTCGCGCAGCAAGGGGGGATCGGCATCATCCATCGCAACCTCTCAATTGAAGCGCAGGCAGCCGAAGTGGATAAGGTGAAGCGCTCCGAGAGCGGGATGATCGTGGATCCGATCACGATCACCCCGGATCGGCCGATCTCGGAAGCGCTGGCGATGATGGCGCATTACAAGATCTCGGGCGTGCCCGTCGTGGATGGCGATGGAAAACTGGTGGGGATTTTGACGAATCGCGATTTGCGGTTCGAGACCCGAATGGACCTGCGCGTTCGCGATGTGATGACCGGGCGCGAGAAGCTGATCACGGCGCCGGTGGGGACGACGCTCGAAGACGCGAAAGGGATCCTGCAGCAGCATCGGATCGAAAAGCTCCCGATCGTGGACGACGACTTTCGGCTGAAGGGGCTGATCACCGTGAAGGATATTCAGAAAGCGATCAAGTATCCGAATGCGGCCAAAGACCCGCTGGGGCGGCTGCGGGTCGGCGCGGCGATCGGCGCGACCGGGGACTTCCTCGAACGCGCGGCGGAGTTGGTGAAAGCGCGCGTGGATGTGCTCGTCATTGATACGGCACATGGACATACGACGCGGGTGTTGGAGGCGCTTCGTCAGGTGAAGCGGGCGTTCCCCGAGGTGGATGTGGTCGTCGGCAACGTCTCCACGGCCGAAGCGACGCGGGAGTTGATCGCTGCAGGCGCCGATGGAGTGAAAGTCGGGCAAGGGCCGGGCTCCATCTGCACGACCCGTGTGGTCACCGGCGCGGGCGTGCCGCAAATCACCGCCATCATGGACTGCGCGCGCGCGGCGCGTGGCACGGGCGTTCCCCTCATCGCCGACGGGGGAATTCGCTTCTCCGGCGACATCACCAAGGCCATTGCGGCCGGCGCCGACTGCGTGATGATCGGCTCGCTCTTTGCTGGGACCGATGAGAGTCCTGGAGAGACGATCCTCTATCAAGGGCGCACGTTCAAGACCTATCGGGGAATGGGCTCGCTCGGCGCCATGCTGGCGGGCAGCAGCGACCGATATAATCAGGCGCTCGAGCGCGGGAAGCTCGTCCCCGAAGGCGTCGAGGGCAAGGTGCCGTACAAGGGGCCGTTGGCGGCGATCGTCGAGCAACTCGTAGGCGGTCTGCGCGCTGGCATGGGATACTGCGGTTGTCGCACGATCCGGGAGCTTCAGGAGAAGGCGCGCTTCATTCGCATCACTCCGGCCGGATGGCGCGAGAGTCACGTGCACGATGTGATCATCACCAAAGAAGCGCCCAACTATCGCCTCGAATGAAGGCGCGAACTCTCAGGGGGCTGTGACCGACGAGTTTTCTGGTGTCCTCTCCGAGGCGCGCGGTTCTCATCACGAATCCGGCAGCTGGACGTCAGAAGACGGCGAGCGCGCAGATTGCGCGTTTTCGGCAGATGCTCGCCGAGCGGGGCATTCATTTGGATATCTTTGCGACATCCGGCCCCGGCGAGGCTGCGCGCTTGGCTCGTCAAGCCGTCGAAGCGGGAGCGGACTGCCTCATCGTCCGAGGCGGCGATGGGACCGTGAATGAGGTCTTGCAGGGGATTGTCGGCTCCTCCATCCCCTTAGCCGTCTGGCCAGCAGGGACGGCCAACGTTCTGGCCCATGTGCTCGGCATTCCCCGTCGCGTGCCCGATCTCGTCCGCATGATCGCTGAGCCGCACGCCTACGAGGTGAGCCTCGGTCGGGCCAATGGCCGATACTTCGTGCTGATGGTCGGGATCGGGCTTGATGCCTCGATCGTGCGCGAAGTGAATCCCGGTCTCAAACGGCACCTCGGTCTTCTCGCTTATTGGCTCGCCGGATTGAAGCATCTCTTCACCTGGCGGGCGCCTGTGTTCACGCTGGAGCTGGACGGTCGGCGGATTCGCGCGACCTTTGCCGCCATCGCCAATGTGCCGAGCTATGGCGGAGGGATTCGCATGGCTCCGGATGCGCGCCCCGAGACCGAGGAGTTTCGCGTTTGTGCGATCACGAGCCGATGCAAGCTGCTCTATCTGCTCTTCTATCTCCCGCTGACGTTCCTCGGATGGCACGTTCATCAACCTGGCGTCCTCTATGTGAGCGCGCGACGTGGGCGCGCGTATTCCGATTCGGGGGAGGAGATCCCCTTCCAGGTGGACGGTGAAGTAGCCGGGAGGCTGCCGGTGGAATTCGAGATCATCCCGCGGGCGCTCCGTATTCTCGTTCCCCCAACGTCGCGACGGTGATACAATACTTTTGCTGTGATGAGCGGTATGAATGCTCGGTTCATCGGCCTCTCGCTCTTGAGCGCGCTCCTGTGTTCCGGAGCACCTGCAGTGGCCATGGTGCGGGCGAGCGCGCCCGCCTCCCCCTGGGGCCGATCCGTCGGTCAAGCGGCACAGCACCCCGAACCTTTTGAGGGGCTGCGTCGAGCTGGATTCGAGGCTTTCTACAATCTCGATTATGAAGGAGCGCGGAGGTGCTTCGAGCGTTTGGCTGCGGATTTCCCTGAGCATCCGGCAGGCCCGCTCTATCTGGCCACGCACGCGTGGATCGAGTGGCTCAATCGCACACGGCGACTGCAGGCGGGCATCTACATCAATCCGGCGTTCTACGCGCAATCGGAGGCGCGCGTGAGCGAGGAGGAACAGCAGCGGTTTCGCGCGCATATCGAGCGGGCGATCGAGCGAGCCGAAGCGCGCCTTCGTGCCCGTGAAGATGACGTCGAGGCCCGATATTTCCTCGGCGCGGCGTATGCCGTGCTGGCCGGATATGAAGCGACGGTCTTACGAAAATTCTTCTCGGCCTTGCGCAATGGCTTCCGTGCTGTGAAGGAGCATCGGGAGGTCTTGCGCCTCGATCCGCAGTTCGCCGATGCCAAGCTCACCGTCGGCCTCTACGAATACATCGTCGGGAGCTTGCCCCTCGCCGTCAGGATCCTCGTCGCCCTCGGAGGGATTCGCGGCAGTCGGGAGCGAGGCATCGAGCTATTAGAGGAAGCGGCGCGATCGGGCCGATATGTGGCCGATGACGCGCGCACCCTCTTGATCGCCGTGTACTATCGCGAGGGGCGATTCCCGGAGGCCCTCCATTTGCTCGAGGAGTTGATCACGCGATACCCCCGCAATTATCTCTTCGGGCTGGAGCGGGCGAATCTCCTCATGCGGATCGGCGAGCGAGCCGAAGCTGTCCGGGCCTTCGAGGACTTGCTCGCGCAACCGACGCATCAGGAGACGCGGGATTTGATCCGCTATCAGTACGCCGAAGCGCTCTTTCAGAGCGGATACAAACAGGCCGCGCTGCATCATTTTCGTCGCCTGGTGGCCATGGACGACGCGCACGCGGACTTGAAGACGCTAGCCCATCTGCGCATCGGTCAGATCCTCGATCTGCGCGGGGAACGCCGCGCCGCGCAAGCCCAGTATCAGCTCGTCCTCCAGCGAGAGGACGTGCTCGATGCGCATGAGCAAGCTCGCCGCTATCTCCGCAAGCCGTATGCCGAATCGTCGCGGTGAGTGAACGCTCCGTCGGTCGTCTCGACGCCGCGGATGCGCTTCTGTCCCCCCTCCGAAAAGGGCTTTTGCGCTGGCGGCGGATCGTGTATATTCTCCCTGTGCGAACGGCTCGGACATCCCATTGGGGGCTCCCTCGCGCGCAGGGCGCGCAAGAGCGAGTCTCCCGACGTGAGGGCGGCTCATGGGCAGGAAGCGATTCCGCAACCGGCATGTCCCGAGTTCCACCCGATCCTTCTTCGCGCAGCAGTATTTTGAAGAGCATGTCTTGCTCGATCGGACGGAGTTGCTCAATCTCATTCAAGGCGGCGAGGATAGCTACGTCGAGTTCAAGGTCCGCTTGAACAATCCGGAGAAGCTCGCGGCCGAGATCGTCGCGCTCGCCAATTCAGGAGGTGGGTTCATCATCATCGGCGTCAACGACAATCGGCGCGTCGAAGGCGTGGACGATCCCGAGTGGGTGGAGCAGCAGCTCATTGACGTTTGCCGGCGGCTCGTCATCCCGCCGATTCGCCCACAGATCAACAAGATCGCTTTTGACAATGGCAAGCGCATCGTCGCCTTGGAGGTCACCGGAGTGCATCGGCCCTATCGGACATTCGATCATCGGTGCTACGTGCGCGTCGGTTCGACGAAACGGGAAGCGACGGCCGAAGAGATCGCCGAGATGTACGATCCCCGTCATTCGCATGGGTTCGAGCTGCTCCCCATCATGACGGCGACGCTGGACGATATTGATGAGGCGGTCTTTTGGAGCTACGTGCGCGAATTGCGCGGAGGCGATTTGAGCGAGTTCGAGGAGCACGGGTATCCCGTAGATGAGGTCATGATCCATTACCTACAACTGGCCGTCGAGGTGGATCAGGAGAGCGTCCCGACGCTGGCGGGGCTTCTGCTCTTCGGCAAGGACGAGAAGGTGGCCGAGCACTTGCCGCGCAGCGGCCTGGTGGCGACGCGCTTCAGCGGGGTGGAGATCACCGACCCCATCATCGAGCGAGAGGAGATCGTGGGGAATCTTGCGAGCGTCTACGAGCGGGCGCTGCGATTCCTGGCCCGTTATACGGACCTGCTCGCGGAGCGCCCGTCGCGCCGATGGTCGGGAGCATCGCCCGTTGCTCCTCGGGCGAGCTATCCGCGCGCGGCCGTGCTCGAAGCGCTCACCAACGCCCTCGTGCATCGCGATTACAGCGCGCGCGATCAGGTGACGCGACTGCTCGTCTTCGACGACCGCATCGAGCTGATCAATCCCATGCGCACTAGCGGTGTAGCGCTCGATCCCATCTGCTATGGCGTCGTCAACGCCCCATATCCCCGATTGAAGGCGATCTTCAAAAGCCCGTACTACGGCATGGAGACGGTGGTCGGCGGCGTCCCCATGCTGCTCTCTGTTGCCCAGCGGTTCTCGGGGATTCGCCCCGAGATCAAGCTGGTCAGTGATGAGTTTCGATTAAAGCTTTACGGCCTTCGGTGAGCGAGAACGGGAGCCATCCCGAAGGAGAGAAGTTTTGCGAGGTGCTCGAAAGGAGGGCGGGATGAGTTGGAGAATCGTCCGGAGCATCGCTCCGAGCGCCCTTCTGGCTCTACTAGTGACGGTGGTGAGCTTCGGCGGCCAGCGCGCGGTCATCCCCTCGGGGACCGAGCTGGTGGCGGAGCTGGAGGAAGACTTGGATACGCGCTTGATCGGAGAGGAGGGGCGCTTTGCGCTTCGTCTGACACATGCGCTCGTCGTCGGGGGGCGGGAAGTCCTCCCTCGCGGGGCGCGCATCCTCGGCCTGGCGCGGGCCGAACAAGATGAGGAGGGGAATTTCTCGACGCTCGTCGTGCAGTTCCAGGAAGTCTCCTTAGGCGTGCGCGCGCTCCCGATCGCCCTGCGGGTGAAGGCGCTGGAGCCGCCTCCGCCTCCAAAGGAGCTGGTGCCCGAGGAGACGACGGGGGAGCCGCGTCGCGGGCCACGCATCGAGATCTCCGGTGGGATCAGCATTCGCCGAATCCCGGACCCTGGAATTCCCGAAGGCAAGCCGTCCAAGCGTGGGCTGCGGCGCGAGAGCGTCGAGCTGATGAAGGTCTCGGCGCGGGAATCCGGGGCGACGGAGATCACACTTCCGGGGGAGGACATCTCGCTGCGTCCGGGGACGCGCTTCCGCCTCGTCGTGAGTCAGGACGTGGAGCTCCGCTAAAGGAGGGACGGGCGCATGCGGTTCACGATCGCGCTGGCGCAGATTCGGTCCGTTTTGGGGGATGTCTTGCGAAATCTCGCACAGCACCTGGAGGTGATCGCACGGGCGGCCAAGCAGGGGGCGGATCTCGTCGTCTTCCCGGAACTCTCTCTCACCGGGTACTATCTGGAGGATTTGGTCCCCGATGTCGCGCTTGAGCTGGCGCGCTCGGAGGTTGTGGCCGCGCTGCGAGAGGCGAGCGCGACGCACCACGTGGACCTTGCGTTCGGCGGGGTCGAAGTCTCGGAGGATTTTCGGTTCTTCAACTCCGCCATATACGTGAGCCAGGGAGAGATCATCCACGTCCATCGCAAGCTCTATCTGCCGACCTATGGGATGTTCGATGAGGGGCGCTATTTGGCGCCCGGCGATATCTTGCGGGCCTTCGACACGCGGCTCGGGCGCATGGGGATGCTCATCTGCGAGGACATGTGGCATCCTTCGTCGGTGTATCTGCTGGCGCAGGATGGCGCGCAGATCCTCCTCTGTCTCTCGGCCGGTCCCGGACGCGGCGTGCGCGGCGAGACGAAACTCGGCAGCGTCGAAGCCTGGGAGACGATCACGCGTGCGGCGGCGCAGGCGTATATGCTCTACGTCGTCTACGTGAACCGCGTGGGATTCGAGGACGGCGCCGTGTTCTCCGGAGGATCGGTGATCGTGGATCCGTTCGGGCGTCCGGTGGTGAGCGCCCCCATGTTGGATGAAGCCGTGCTCGTGGGCGAAGTGGATCTGCAGGAGATTCGACGGGCGCGCACCTTCTACCCCCTCTTGCGCGATGAACGATTGGATCTGGTCTTGCGCGAGCTGCGGCGCATTTATGCCCAGCGCTACCATCTCTCCCCCTATGATGGAGGCTTCTGATATCAGATCGAGGCAGGCATTGGGGGCGTTCAATCCCGCGCTGGCGGTGGAGCTGCTCGTTCGCTTCATTCGCGAAGAGGTGACGAAAGTCGGGTTCCAACGCGGTGTGCTCGGCCTCTCCGGAGGCTTGGATTCGGCGGTCGTTGCCCATCTGACGGCGCGCGCGCTCGGGCCGGAGAATACCTACGGAGTGCTCATGCCCTATCGGACGAGCGATCCGGCGAGCATATCCGATGCACAGTTGGTCGCCGATCAGTTGGGAATTCGGACGATCTTGGTCGAGATCACGCCGATGGTGGATGCGTATTTCGAGCGCTTCCCGGACGCCGATCGCGTTCGACGCGGGAACGTCATGGCGCGCATGCGCATGCTGGTCCTGTATGATCTCTCGGCGGCGCTGCGCGCGCTCGTTATCGGCACGAGCAATAAGACGGAGCTATTGGTCGGCTATGGGACGATCTACGGAGATATGGCGGCAGCGATGTGGCCGCTTGGCGATCTCTATAAGACCGAAGTGCGACAGCTCGCCGAATACTTGGGCGTTCCGGAGCGCATTCGGCAGAAGCCCCCGACGGCCGATCTCTGGGTCGGACAGTCGGATGAAGAAGAGTTGGGGATCACCTACGAGGTGCTCGATGCCATTCTCGTCGAACTCGTGGATCGGCGCCTGACTGTAGAGGCGCTCGTGCGCAATGGCTATGAGGAAGCGCTCGTGCGGCGCGTCGCCGAGATGGTCCGCCGCTCGCACTTCAAGCGGCGAACGCCCCTCTGCCCGAAGATCTCCTCGCGTTCCATCGGGCATGATTTCCGATATAAGCGCGATTGGGGGAGTTGAACGCGGGCGCGATGGCTTTCCTTCAACCCCTTCCGTTATTCGGTTCCCCGAGCGCCGGAGCGGCTGAGCCACTGTAGGAGGAAATCGCGGAGTTGTCGGAAGGCCCGGCCGCGATGGCTCACAGCGGATTTCTCGACGCGGGTCAGTTCGGCGAAGGTCTTCCCTAGGGGAGGATACTCGAAGACGGGATCGAAGCCGAAGCCGTTTGATCCGGAAGGTTCCAAGCGGATTTTCCCGCGCACTTCTCCGACGAACGTGCGCTCCAGCCCTGGACCGACAAGCGCCGCCACGCAGACGAAGCGCGCCGTGCGCCGCTTCGCCGGAACATCGCGCAACTCCGCCAGCAATCGGGCGATGCGCTCGGCATCGCTTCGCCCATATCGGGCGGAGAGGAGACCGGGAGCCCCTCCCAAAGCCTCGACTTCGAGCCCGGAATCTTCGGCCACCGTGAGCAGCCCCGTCCGCTCGTGAAAGAACCGAGCTTTCAAGAGGGCGTTCTCCTCAAACGTCGTGCCCGATTCGGCGACCTCGGGAAGCTGCGGGAAATCGTCCAATCCGACCAATTCCAGCGGGAGATCAGCGAGCAGCTCTCGAATCTCCGCCCACTTCCCGCGATTCCGCGTCGCGATGAGCAACTTCTGGCGCATTGCCGATCCCGCAACCAAAGCGGGAGACACCGGGCCGAACTTCGACGTGCCCCTGTGCCCGCCTGTTATTCTTCCTCCGCCTTGACACGGCCTTCGGCGCGCGCTTCGGCGATGATCTTTTGGGCGATGTGAGGCGGCACTTCGTCGTAGTGCGACAGCTCCATCGTATACGTGCCGCGCGCTCCCGTGAGCGAGTTGAGCGTGGATTGATACGTGAGCATCTCGGCCAGCGGGACTTGCGCCCGGATGACCTGCTGCTTGCCGCGCGCTTCCATCCCGAGGATACGACCGCGACGCGCGTTCAAGTCGCCGATGACATCGCCGGCGCATTCCTGTGGGACGACGACCTCCACGTGCATGATGGGCTCCAGCAGCACGGGATTGGCCTTCTCCATGGCGATACGAAAGGCCTTGATCCCTGCCAACTTGAAGGACAATTCGTCGGAATCCACCGGGTGCGTCTGCCCGTCAATCAACTCGACGCGGAAATCCACGACAGGATAACCGGCCAGAGGCCCGTTCTGTGCGGCTTCGAGGATGCCCTTTTCGACGGCCGGGCGAAATTGCTGCGGGATCACGCCGCCGAAGATCTTATCCACGAACTCGAAGCCTGCGCCGCGCGGCAGTGGCTCGAAGATGCAGACACAATCGCCGAACTGGCCGCGTCCGCCCGTCTGCTTCTTATGCCGACCGTGCGCTTCGACGCGGTTTTTGAACGTCTCGCGATAGGGGACTTTCGGGAGCTTCAGCGTCACATCCACGCCGTAGCGTTTCTTGAGTCGGGCGACCACGGTCTCGATGTGGAGCTGTCCGGTCCCTGAAAGGAGGAAGTCCTTCGTCTGCGGATCTCGCTCAAAGCGCAGCGCGAGGTCTTCTTCAAGCAGCCGATGCAACGCCGCCGAGAGCTTATCCTCGTCCGCTCGTGACTTCGGCTCAATGGCGAAGGCGATGGCCGGTTGCGGGAACGCGATCGGCTCATAGACGATCGGCGCCGCTTTGTCGGCGAACGTGTCATTGGTCTGCGTCTCGCGCAGTTTCGTGACGGCCCCGATGTCGCCGGCGTGCAGCTCCGGGACCTTCTCGAGCTGCTTGCCCTGAACGACGTGCAGTGGGCCGAGCCGCTCCTGAATGCCCTTGGTCATGTTGTAGGCCGTCATGTCCGAGCGCATGACGCCCGAATAGACCTTGAAGAGCGTGATGCGTCCGGCGAAGGGATCGGCGATCGTCTTGAAGACGAAAGCGGAATACGGCGCCTCATCCGAGATCGGGCGTTCGATCACCGGCGCCTCGGCCTCGATGCCGGCGCGCCCGCGGACCGTGTGAAAATCCGTCGGCGCCGGCGCATATCGCACGAGGGCATCCAGAAGGGGCTGAATGCCGATGTTCCAATAGGCCGAAGCAGCGAAGACCGGGAAGAGCCGCTTCTCCAAGATGGCTCTTCGGATGCCTGTGAGCAAGTCTTCCTCCGAGAGCGTTCCTTCGGCGAAGAATTTCTCCAACAGTTCGTCCGAACTCTCGGCCACCATCTCGATGATGGCCTCGCGGCGCGCTTCGATCTCATCGCTCAGCTCAGCCGGAGGATCCGTCTCCACGAATTTCCCGCTCCCATCGTTCTGGAAGCGATAAGCGCGGCGCGCGATCACATCCACCACGCCGGAGAAGTCACGCTCCTTGCCGATCGGGATTTGGAAGGGAATAGCCGCGCGACCAAACGCTTCCACGATCGCCTTTAAGGCGGCGTCGAAGTCCGCGCGCTCGCGATCCAGCTTATTGATGAGGAGGATACGGGGCGTGCCGAACTCCTCCGCATAGCTCCAGGCTTTCTCGGTCTGCACCTGTACGCCCTCGACGGCATCCACAACGACCACTGCCACATCGGCCACGCGCATGGCGCCGCGCGCATCATGGATGAAGGCTTGATAGCCGGGCGTATCGAGGAGGTTGATTTTCGTCCCCTTCCACTCCAAGTGGGCGAGCGCCGTGTGCATGGTGATCTTGCGCTCGATCTCATCCTCATCGTAATCGGTCACCGTCGTGCCCTCGTCCACGCGCCCCAGTCGTGGGGTGACGCCCGCATCGAAGAGCATGGCGGAGACGAGCGAGGTCTTCCCAGCATCTCCATGTCCGACGACGGCGACGTTTCGGATCTCCGCTCCCATGTAGATCTTCATCGGTTGCCCCTCTCCCTCGATGCGAGATTCCGTGCGAAGTGCTAAATTTAGCATACTCGACGATTCGCGCAAGATCAAAAGCGCGGTGGCGGGTGGGGAGGTCCGAAAGGGGGAAGTTTTGACGCTCCCCGCTTGATCTGCTATAGTGGTGAAAATCGGCGTAGGAAGGCGTTATGGACCAGGGAACCATCTACATGGGGGTCGACGTCAGCGCGACGACCGTCAAAGCGGCGCTCGTGAATGCTGAGGGGGAGATTTACGAGATCACGCAGGAAGCCGTCGGCGAGGATCCGGCCGCCGTCTTGGACAGCATCTGCCGATCTGTCGAGCGCTTGCAAGGGCGGGCGAGCGAGCGCCACTGGCCCATTCGGGGCGTCGGCGTGGGCGTCCCCGGATTGGTGAATGCGCGCACGCAGCGCGTGGAGGCGGCGCCGAATCTCCCCTCGCTCGTGAAGGTGAACGTCGCCGAGGCGGTCGCTGAGCGGGTGAGCTGCCCGGTGCTCATCGAGAACGACGCGAACATGGCCGCCTACGGTGAGTTCGTCTGCGGAGCCGCTCGCGGTCGCGCCAATGTGATCTATATCGCCTTGGGGACGGGGATCGGCGCTGGGCTCATCTGCGAGGGGCGACTCTATCGCGGCGCGCTCGGATTCGCCGGAGAATTCGGGCACACGACCGTCGATCCGGATGGCTTGCCCTGCCGCTGCGGAAATCGCGGTTGTTTGGAGACGATCGCCTCCGGCCCCAATATCGTGCGGCGCGCGCGCGAGCGGCTCTTTCGCGATCGCAGCTCCTCGCTCTCGCGATTGGCCGCGCCGGGCAAAGGGGAGTTGACGCCCGAACGCATCGCCGCTGAAGCGCTCAGTGGCGATGACTTCTCGCTCATGATCCTGGAACAGACGGGGAAGTGGATCGGAATCGCTGTAGCCAACGTCCTCAACCTCCTCAATCTCGATATGGTCGTGCTGGGAGGCGGCGTCATGGTCGCGGGGGAATTGCTCTTGAATCCCATCATCGCCGAGGTCAAACGGCGCGCGTTCTCGGCCATGGTCGCGCATTGTGAGATCGTCGCGTCGCTGCTCGGCGGACAGGCGGGTGTCATTGGCAGCGCCATGCTCGCGCGCGATACGTTCCAGTAGTCGGAGATGGTCAGATCCGAATTCATCCGCAACTTCTCGATCATCGCGCATATTGATCACGGCAAGTCCACGCTCGCCGATCGCCTCCTGGAGCGAACCGGGGCGCTCAGCGAGCGGGAGATGACCGAGCAAGTCCTCGACTCGATGGACCTGGAACGGGAGCGGGGGATTACGATCAAGGCGCATGCCGTCCGCCTCCAGTATGTGGCCCGCGATGGGAACACCTACGTCCTGAACCTGATCGATACCCCAGGGCATGTGGATTTCTCCTACGAGGTCTCCCGTAGCCTCGCCGCCTGCGAGGGCGCACTGCTGGTCGTGGATGCCTCGCAGGGCGTGGAGGCACAGACGGTCGCCAATGCCTACGCGGCCATCGAGCATGATCTCGAGCTTATCCCCGTCATCAACAAGATTGACTTGCCGAATGCCGATCCGGAGAAGACGCGGGAACAGATCCAGACCATCATCGGCCTGGATGCGCGTCATGCGATCCTGGCCAGCGCCAAGCTCGGTATTGGCACCGAGGAGATCCTCGAGGCGATCATCCAGCGCATTCCTCCACCGCAGGGGGATCCCGAAGCGCCGCTGAAGGCCCTGATCTTCGACTCCTGGTTCGACACATATCGCGGCGTCGTCGTCATGGTACGGGTGATTGAGGGGACGCTGCGCCCGGGGCAGCGAATTCGGCTCATGGCCACCGGGCGCGAATACGAGGTGGAGGAGTTGGGCGTCCTCACCCCCAAGCCGCGCCGCATCGAGCAGCTCTCCGTTGGCGAAGTCGGGTTCGTCATCGCGAACATCAAGGCGATCTCCGACGTGAAGATCGGCGATACGATCACCGAGGCCGAGCGGCCGACAGCCGTCCCCTTCCCTGGCTTTCAAGAGATCAAACCGATGGTCTTTGCCGGATTGTATCCGGTGGAGAGCGGGCAGTATGAGGAATTGCGCGATGCCCTGCAGAAGCTGCGGTTGAACGACGCGTCGTTCTTCTTCGAGCCGGAGACATCGGCGGCGCTGGGATTCGGCTTCCGCTGCGGCTTCCTCGGCCTGTTGCATATGGAGATCGTACAGGAGCGCTTGGAACGAGAGTTCGGCCTGGAGTTGATCACGACGGCACCGAGCGTGCGCTATCGCGTGACGACGCGCGCGGGACAGGTGTTGGAGATTGAGAATCCGGTGAAGATGCCCGACTCCGGACAAATCGCCAAGATCGAGGAGCCGATCATCGAAGCCATGATCTTCACGAGCGCCGAGTACGTCGGCCCGATCCTGCAGTTGCTTGAGGAGAAGCGCGGCGTGCAGAAGCGCTTCGAGTACGTCTCGCCCACGCGCGTGCTGCTGACGTATGAGCTGCCGCTGGCGGAGATCGTGCTCGATTTCTACGATCGGCTGAAATCGCTCTCGCGCGGCTACGCCTCGCTCGACTATCACTTCGCCGGATATCGCGAGGCCGATTTGGTGAAGCTCGATATTCTCGTCGCTGGGGAGCCTGTGGACGCCCTCTCGGTGATCGTGCATCGCGATCATGCGTATGCGCGCGGTCGGGCCATCGTCGAGAAGCTGCGGGAGTTGATCCCGCGACAGCTCTTCGAGGTGCCCATTCAAGCGGCCATTGGGAGTCGCGTCATCGCTCGCGAGACGCTGCGCGCCATCGGCAAGAACGTGCTCGCCAAATGCTACGGGGGCGACGTCACCCGAAAGCGCAAGCTGTTGGAGAAGCAGAAGGAGGGGAAGAAGCGGCTGAAGAAGATCGGGCGCGTCGAGATCCCGCAGGAGGCGTTCCTCGCCGTATTGCGCGCTAGCCCTTCGACGAAATCCGAGTGACCGTCACTCTGTGCGCGCTTCGAGGGCGCGTTTCAGTTCGTAGAGGGTCGTCAGCGCTTCGATTGGGGTGAGGGCATCCAGGTCCAGGCGCTTCAGGCGCTCGGCAATCTCTCGAAGGGGGGAAGAGGAATAGTCAGCCGGCGACTCGGCCACGTGGCGTCGCTCGTGCGCCTCGTATTCGGCGAGCAGTTCCTCGGCGCGATGCACGACCGGGCGCGGCAATCCCGCCAGCCGAGCGACCTGCACGCCATAGCTGCGCGTCGCGCGTCCGGGCACGACGCGGTGCAGGAATCGCAGTTGCCCATCCTCTTCGGCCACGAGGACGTGCAGGTTCTTCACCCGAGGCAGAATCCCCTCCAGCTCCGTCAGTTCGTGAAAGTGCGTGGCGAAGAGCGTCCGCGCGCGCGCCCGCGGATGATTGTGGAGATATTCGATCACGGCGCGCGCCAGGGCCAGGCCATCGTAGGTGCTCGTCCCTCGCCCGATCTCATCGAAGAGGATGAGTGAGCGTGGCGTCGCCTGATGCAAGATCGTCGCCGTCTCCATCATCTCGACGAAGAAGCTCGAGCGACCCTGAGCGATATAATCCTCTGAACCGAAGCGATAGAAGAGGCGATCGGTCACGCCGATGAGGGCCTCCTCGGCCGGGACGAAGCTGCCGATTTGAGCGAGCAGCACGATGAGGGCGACTTGGCGGAGATACGTGGATTTGCCGGAGAGATTCGGGCCGGTGAGGATGAGGATCTGCGCCTCTTCGGTCGAGAGGATCGTATCATTCGGGACGAAGTGCCCGGCAGGCAGGGCGCGCTCGACGACCGGATGCCGTCCCCCGCGAATGGCGATTCGCGGTTCGGCGACAAGCTGCGGACGCATGTAGCCATAGGCGGCGGCGACTTCCGCCAACGTCGCCAACACATCCAGCTCGCCGAGCGCGCGCGCCGTCCGCAGGATGTCCGTGCGCCGCTCTGCCACTCGTGCGCAGAGCTGTCGGAAGAGGCCCGCTTCGAGTTCCCGAATCCGTTCCTCCGCGTGGGCGACGACCGTCTCGTGCTCCTTCAACTCGAGCGTGAAGAACCGTTCGGCGCCGACCAGCGTCTGCTTGCGAATGTAATCGGGCGGGACCAGATGCAGGTTGGGCTTGGTGACCTCGATGTAGTAACCGAAGACCTTGTTATATCCGACCTTGAGCGAGCGGATTCCCGTGCGGGCGCGTTCGCGAGCTTCGAGATCGGCCAGATACGCCCTTCCGTTTTTGAGGAGCGCGCGCAGGTCATCCAGCTCCTTGGAGAACCCTGCCTTAATGACACCTCCCTGTTCAACGGCGGGCGGCGGATCTTCGACGAGCGTCTCGGCGATGAGCTGCGCGATCTCCTCAAGAGGGGCGATCTCCTCAAGCCAAGGGCGCAGCGGCGGCGGAGATTCGGCGAAGAGCGCGCCGATGGTGGAGATCGCGCGCGCGCTGCGGCCCAGAGCGACGACCTCGCGCGGCGTGGCCGATCCGCTTTTCACCCGTCCGATCACTCGTTCCACGTCGGCGAGCTGCCCAAGCTGTGCCCGAAATTCCCGGCGAAGGCCATCCCGTTCGAAGAACCATTGGACTGCTTCCTGACGTGCGCGCAAGGCCGTGAGGTCCACCAGTGGATGCCGCAGCCACTGCTTCAGCCGGCGACTCCCCATCGGCGTGATCGTGCGATCCAAGACGGACACGAGCGACCCTTCCGTCGTCCCCGCGCGACTCTGAAAGATCTCCAAGTGAGCGATCGTATGCGGATCGAGGGCCATGAAGGCCTCGAGCGCATATGTGCTCAAGCGATCGAGTTGCTCGACCAGACGGGGTTGCGTCCGTCGAAGATAGTGCAGGATGGCCCCAGCGGCGCGGATCGCCAGCGGAGGCATCCCCAGTGGGATCGCGCCCAAGTGCTCGCCGAGCGCGCGGTGGCTGACGTCCGTTGCGAACGCCTCATCCTCCAGCGGCGTGACCGTGGCCGCGCGCCCCAAGGTGAAGGCGAGGATTTTCGCTCCTTCCGTCTCCGCGACGCTGCGGGGGACGAGGACCTCGGCCGGCCCCAAGCGCGTCAACTCTTCCCAGGCCTGTTCGCGCGCGGCTTCGGTCGCCGCGAATTCCCCGGTTGTGATCTCCACAACGGCTAATCCGGCGCGCGTGCCTTCAGCGAGGAAGCTCGCCAGGTAATTGCTGGCGCGCTCCTCTAGCAGCGCCGGCTCGGTGAGCGTCCCCGGCGTCACCACGCGCGTGACGTCGCGATGGATGAGCCGCCGGCCCGGAGGCGTCAGTTGCTCGCAGATGGCGACCTTGTACCCCTTCTGGATCAGCTTGCTCAAATGATGCGTGAGCGAGGCGATGGGGATCCCGGCCAGCGGCACGCGCAGGGTCTTGCCCATGTATTTCGTCGTCAGCACTAACCCCAACTCGCGCGAGAGCGTGACGGCGTCTTCATCGAAGGCTTCGAAGAAATCCCCCACCTGAAAGAGGACGAGCATGTCCGGATAGCGGCGCTTGATCTCCAGATACTGTCGGCGCAGCGGTGGCGTCAGGTGAGGATCCCGCATAGCACGTCGTGAACGGAGGTGAGCGCGCGATGCAAGCGCCGGACATCCTCAGCGCCCAGCACGACCGTCACATCGCCGATCTCGTGAAAGGAGCCGGAGAGATACGGCCGCAACCACTCGCGCGCGCGGCGCTCATCTCGCGCATCCGAGACGACGAGCACGGGCTTGGAGCGCTGCGTGTCATAAGCGTGTTTGAGCTTAGCGAGGGCACTCTCCAACTTCCCGTGCACTTGAACCTCGAACACATGGCTCAAGCGCGGCGACAATGGGCTGTCCTTCCACACCACGTCATAGCGCTCGTGCTCTCGCTCGGCATGCTTGCCGAGCAGTCGCCCGATCTCCACGAGCATCGTCTGCAATGCCTCGTGCGAGAGCGCGCGTCGAGGGGATTCCGCTGGTGGCGGCTCCACGAGCATCTTCTCGGCCTCGGCGCGTTGGCGGCCGCGCTCGGTGAGCGTCCATCGTCCCGCTTCCCGCCGAAGTTCGCCCTTCTTCACCAAGCGAGCCCCCGCCCGTTGCACCAATGCTCGCCATCGCGCCGAAGCATGATCCCGCTCTTTCTCGTCCAGGTGAGGAAAATACGCCAGGAGTCGCCGATAGAGGACGCGAAGGCGCTCTTGGCCACCAAGCGCCAACAGCTCTTGCAGGATCGGTCCCTCTAATCGAACGCTCTCCGGCAACGCCATAGCTTGCGGCCTCAAAACGTGGGAATGTTATATCACACGTCGCCTCGATCCTCAATTCCCGCGTGGGAGGGACGAGCGTTCGCCTTTTGCCGAGATCGCCGCTTCCGGCCGATGCCTCGAGAGCCGAACGTAGAAGAAGAGGGCGGCCAGCATCAGGCCGATGGAGAGAAATTGCGAAGTCGAGAGCGGACCGACCCATCCGCGCCAATCATCTCGCCAGAATTCGATGACCAGCCGCAGCGCGCCGTAGAGGAACATGTAAGCGAGGATCACCTGGCCGGGGAAGGCGCGCCGCTTTCGCACTCGAAGGAGGAACAGAAAGAGGACGAATGCCGCCGCCGCTTCATAGAGCTGCGTCGGATGCAGGCGCACGCCCGTGGGAGTGCCGACGAATTGGCGAGCGATTTCCGGGAACTCCACCCCCCACCAGGCTGCGGTCGGCTTCCCCCAACAGCAGCCAGCGGAGAAACAACCGAGCCGTCCGAGCCCAAGCCCCAACGCGGCGCTTGGTGCGAACGCATCGGCCGTCCGCCACCACGGGAGTTGATACCGTCGGGCGAGCCAAAGGGCCACGGCCAATCCGCCGAGGAATCCGCCCAGGTACACGCCACCCGAGCGCAGGAGATCGAAGGAGAGAAGCAATCGCCACTTGTCCTCGTGGAGGTTCCACTCGGTGATGACCATCAACGCGCGCGCGCCGATCAAGCCGCCCAGTAGCGCGCCGATCCCGAAGTTGAACAGATGCGCGCGATCCAATCCATCGGCTTCGCCCAACCGCAGCGCCAGCCACAACCCGAGGACGAAAGCGAGCGCTTGGAGAGCGCCATAGGTGTAGATTGGGATGTTCAGATACGGCAGGCGGAAGAGTTCCGGGTGCATCGTCACGCGCTCCTAGGGGAGCCCTTCATCGGCCTGACGGCGCCAGCGCGTCTCCGAGGAGGGACGCAGCGCATCGGCCAACAGCAGCAGCGCGCCCGTCGTGATGACCACATCAGCGAGATTAAACGTCGGCCATCGGTAGTGGCCGATGAAGAGGTCCAGGAAGTCCACGACGGCACCACGAAAGAGCCGATCCGTGAGATTCCCAAGCACCCCTCCGAGCACCAGCGCCAGTCCCCACTGCATCAGCCGTTCCTGAACGGGCGTGCGTATGGCGTAAAGCGCAATGCCCAAGGCCGCGATCAGCGAGATGAGTGAGAGGATCCATCGTCCATCCTCTCCAGCATCGGCGAAGAGGCCCCAGGCGATCCCGGCGTTCTCGACATAGGTCAGATGGAGCAAACCGGGAATGATGGGAAGACTCGGCTCATGCTTGAGCCCCGCCGCCAGATGCTTCGTGTATTGGTCGGCCGCGTAGATCGCCAAGGCCAGGGCGAAGTAATGCGGCTTTCTCATTGTACGCGCGCTTCGCTCCATTCGGCTTCCAACTCCTCCAGCACGGCCATGCATCGCGCGCACACGGTCGGATAGCGAGCGTTCGCGCCGACGGTCGGCGAGTAGTTCCAGCATCGCTCGCACTTCTGGCCATCGGCGCGCGTGACCGCGATGGTGAGTCCATCCCCCGCGCCCTTGTGCAACTCGACTTGCGAGACGATGAAGATGGCGCGCAACTGATCGCCGAAGCTCGCGAGGAAGTCGTAGAGGGCGTCGCCGGCCATGAGCGTCACTTTCGCTTCCAGCGACGCGCCGATGAGCTTCTCAGCGCGCTTCTCCTCGAGCGCTTTCAACACGTGGTCGCGCACATCCAGGAGCCGATGCCAGCGCGCCAGTAGCTCCGCCTCACCAGGCCGCTCTTCGACCGTCGGGAATTCGGCCATGTGCACCGACGGCAGCTCGCGGTTCGCCGATCCCGGCATCACCTCCCAAATCTCATCGGCGGTGAAGACGAGGATCGGCGCGAGCAGGCGCGTGAGGGCATCCAGCAGGCGAAACAGCGCCGTCTGCGCACTGCGCCGCCCGCGCGATTTCGGCGCGAAGGTGTAGAGCCGATCCTTCAGGATGTCGAAGTAGATCGCCGACAGTTCCGATGCGCAGAAGGTGTAGAGGGCGTGATAGGCCAGGTGGAATTCATACGCCTCATATGCGGCGAGGACCTTGCGGATGAGCTGGTTCAACTCCGCCAGAATCCACCGATCCAACTCCTCCATCTCCTCGTAGGGGATGGCATCTGCTGCCGGATCGAAGTCGTAGAGGTTGTTCACCAGGTAGCAGGCCGTGTTGCGAATCTTCCGATACGCCTCGATGAGGCGCGTGAGGATCTCCTCCGAGATGCGGACGTCCTCATGATAATCGGATGAGGCGACCCAAAGGCGCAGGATTTCGGCGCCACTTCGGGCGATGACCTCCTGCGGCTCGATCACGTTCCCCTTGGATTTGGACATCTTCTGTCCTTCGGCGTCCACCGTCCATCCCGAAGTGATGACCGTGCGGTAGGGGGGGGCGCCCTTCACTTCCAAGGCGACAAGGAGCGAGGAGTTGAACCAGCCGCGAAATTGGTCCCCGCCTTCCAGATAGACATCGGCTGGCCATGGCAGCCCTCGTCGGTCGAGGACGGCCAGATGGCTCGTCCCCGAATCGAGCCAGACATCGAGGATATCGGTCTCCTTTCGGAACGCCGTTCCCCCGCACTGCGGGCAGCGCGTGCCCTCCGGGAGGAAATATTCGGGCTCGCGCTCGTACCAGACGTCAGCGCCTTCGCGCTCGAAGATGCGAGCGACACGCTCGATGAGATTCGGATCGGCCAGGATGGCTTCGCACGTCTGGCAGTAGAAGACCGTGATCGGCACTCCCCAGGCGCGCTGCCGCGAGATGCACCAATCCGGGCGCGTGCGAATGGCATTGCGCATGCGCTCCAGGCCCCAACGGGGGATCCAGTGGACGCGTTCGATGGCTTCCAGCGCGCGCTGCCGCAGCCCCGTCTTCTCCATCGAGATGAACCATTGCGGCGTCGCGCGGAAGATGACGGGATTATGGCATCGCCAGCAGTGCGGATACATGTGCACGATCTCCTCGGCAGCCAGCAGCATCCCGACCTCGCGCAGGTGCCCGATGATCGGCCCGTTCGCCTCGAAGACCTGCATCCCGGCGAAGTGTTCGACCTCGGGCGTGAATCGGCCCTGTGCGTCCACGGGCGAGTAGACCGGAAGCCCGTACCGCTGGCCGAGCACATAGTCTTCGTAGCCGTGCCCGGGCGCCGTGTGCACGCATCCGGTCCCTGCCTCCAGCGTGACGTGTTCGCCGAGCATGAGCAGCGATTGGCGCGCCAAGAACGGATGGCGCGCCTGAAGCCGATCCAACTTCCACCCCTTCACGACGGCGAGCGGACGCGGATCGCGCCACCCGAGCTTCTCCGCCACGCGCGGGAGCAGTTCCGTCGCGACGATGTAGACCTCGTCGCCCACTTCAACGGCGCTGTAGTCGAAGCCCGGATTGAAGGCGATCCCCAAATTCGCCGGCAAGGTCCACGGCGTCGTCGTCCAGATGACGATCGAGACGCGTCGGCCCGCGAGCGCCGGATCGATCTCGGTCGGGTCCGAATCCAGGGGAAACTTCACATAGATCGAGGGGCTGGTGTGCTCCTCGTACTCGATCTCCGCTTCGGCCAGGGCCGTCTGACAATGAATGCACCAATGGACGGCGCGCAGGCCCTTGTAGACGCTCCCCCGCTCGAGGAATTTCCCGAGCACGCGCACGATGTCGGCCTGATAGCGCGGGTCCATGGTGTAGTAGGGATGCTCGAAGTCGCCGAAGACGCCCAAGCGTTGAAATTCCTCCGACTGCGCCCGCATGTAGTACTCCGCCAAGTGCCGCGCTTCGCGTCGAATCTCCAGGATGGACAACTCGGCTTTGCGCCGTCCGAGCTTCTCATCCACCTGGATCTCGATCGGCAGACCGTGGCAATCCCATCCCGGGATGAAGGGGCATTGATACCCCATCATCGTGCGCGTCTTCACGATCAAATCCTTCAGGATCTTGTTCAGCGCGTGCCCGATGTGAATGTGGCCATTGGCGTAGGGCGGACCATCGTGCAAGATGAAGAGCGGGCGATCGCGCCGCGCTTCCAAGATGCGCTCGTACAGGCGCATCTCTTTCCACCGACGCAGGCGCGCCGGTTCTGATTCTATGAGGTTCGCCTTCATCGGCAGGATCTTCTTCGGGAGATTGATCGTCTGCTTGAGATCGAGTGGGGCTCGTGTCGTCATCCGATGAACAACTCCTCGTCGTGATAAGCCCGATCCACGGATTTCCGGCGACCGGCGAAGAGCACGCCGGCAGCGCGCCGGATGGCCGTCGTCAGATAGTGAATCTCTCGAACGGGCTCCAGGATCTGTCGCTGGATGATGGCCGTCGTCTCATCCACGCGCTCGGTCGTGCGCGTGACCAGGTCATCGAGCTGCTCGACCTTGTTACGGAGGACGAGGACCGTGTCGCGCAGCAGTCCGCGCACTTCGAGCGCCTGCCGATGGACCATATCCGTCAACTCGTTGGCCGTCGTCGCAATGGCGCGCACGACGGGGCGTGCCTCTCCAACGAGCGCAGCGATGGCGCCGCGCGCATCGCTCAAGACGCCGTGCGCTTCGTTGAGCATGGCGTTCAAGCGTTCGTTCATCTGTTGGGAATTCACCATCAGGGCCTTGAGCGTCTCGTTGATGCGCCAGAGGAAGATGATGTTGGAGGCGAAGACGACGAGGACGGCAATCGCGATCACCCATTCAAAGACGGCATGTCCCACGGTCCGCTTCTCCTTGGCGGGGGCTCATCCTTCGGCTTCCGCTTTGCGCTTCTCCTCGCGATAGGCTTGTCGGCCCGCTTCGATGGCCGCCGAGAGGCGCTCTCGGGTTTCGACCACACGCTCCTTAGCTTCTTCCGCGAGCGCGGCCGCTTTCTCGCGCCCGGTCTCCACCAGCTCCTTCGCGCGCTCGCGCGCCGTCTCATAGGCCTCGCTCGCCTTCTCCAAGCCCCGCCGCGTCTTCTCGGCGATGTCCTCTCGCAGCTCGCGCCCGGACTTTGGAGCGAAGAGCAGGGCAACGACCGCCCCCAGACCGAATCCGATCAGAAAATAGGTCAATCGGCTGGCCCCATTATTCTCCGCCATAATGCCCTCCTCGCATGTTGGACATTCACCCGTTCAGTTTACCTGGCTTTCTGGAGATCCGTCAATGAAGCGTCGCATCCTCGCTGACGCGGCTCACTCCTCGTCCGATCGGGCGCGGAAGAGCACCACGGCAGCCAAGATGAAGGCGAAGGCCGGAAAGCTCGTGACCGGCGAGAGATCGATGGGCCCGTCCGCCGAAGCCATCACCTGCGCGAGGATCAGCAGCACGGCACTCAGCAGGAAGAGATAGCCGACGATGACTTCCAAAAGGTGCCGGCTCTTCTGGAAGAGGAATCCGTAGAGGGCATAGGCGACAATGCTCGCTCGATTGACCAAGAGCCCATGCAACAGGTGCAGGTCCAGAAGCCGACGCGCTTCCTGGATCAACTCTAATCGCGCCGTGTACTCGGTCGTCGCGACGAAGCGAAGCGCTACCGAGGTCAGCTGATGCCCAGACGTTTGCCGGATCAGGAGGATTCCGCTCAGGAGAATCCCCGAGAGCAAGGCCAGCAGCGAGAGATACCGCGCTCGATGATGAAGGTAGAGGTAGAAGGCGAACATCAACGAGATCATGAGCAGAACAGGCAGATAACTCACCAGTACAAGCAGGTGCGGGCCACCTCCGGCGAGCCGCCGCAAGAGGTGTTCCAGGTCCTCTTCTGACAAGCGTTCCAAGGCGCGCGCGCTCAAGAGCCCAGCGCTCCAAAAGAAGTTCGCCGCCACTCCCAAACAAAAGAGCGCGTTCATTCGGTAGAAGAGCCGTTCGGTATCCATCATCGGCATCAGCGCGACGGCGATTCTGCTCGCACGCGCTCGGCCCACGTCAGGAACGTCCGAAGCCGTTCGCGCACTGAGGGGATCGGTTGGGGGAGAGGGAGCGTCGAACCGATCTCGTAGATCGGGACGAGTTTGTCCAACTCCGGCCCGGAGGGACGGCCGGTGAGCGCGACCCGAATCGGGTGAAAGAGGGCGCGTCCTTTGCGTCCCGTCTGTTCGCGGACACGAGCGGCCGCCGCGCGAAAAGTCTCGGTCGTGACCTCGGGGACATCGGCCAGTTCCTGTCCCAATCGAGCGAGGACATCGAGGGCGCCCGGATCCTCCACGACTTCCTGAACCTCCGGGTACGCGAGCGCGGTCGAGAGCTCGTACTCGAAGATGATCCGCGTCTCCTCGACGATCTGCGAGAGATGCTCCAGATGGGTGAGCACGGCGTCTACGACGCGGCGGAGCCATTCTCGGGTCGCTGTATCCACGGGTGTGGGGAGGCGTCCCGCCCGTTGCAGATAGGGCAGGACGGCCGTCACCAGCTCATCAAGCGGTTTCGCCTTCAGATAGGTGCGATTCATCCACTTGAGCTTCTGTTGATCGAAGATCGCCGGCGCCTTGGAGACGTTCTCCAAAGCGAACAGCTGCAAAAGTTGCTCGCGCGAGAGGATCTCGCCGACCTCTTGCGGCGGCGCCCAGCCGAGCAGGGCGAGGAAGTTGAAGAGGGCTTCGGGCACGTATCCCTGTTCGCGGAATTCGCGAAGCGCCGTCGCGCCGTGTCGCTTGGAGAGCTTCGTCCCGTCGGCCCCGAGGATCGTCGAGAGATGGGCGAAGACCGGCGGCGTAGCCCCCAAGGCCTCATAGAGCAGGAGCTGCCGTGGGGTATTCGGCAGATGCCCATCGCCGCGGATCACGTGCGTGATGCGCATGAGCAGATCGTCTACGACGACGGCGAAATTGTAGACGGGCCAACCGTCGGATTTCAGGATGACGAAATCCCCGATGACCTCAGCATCCCATCGCACGGGACCGCGCACGACGTCCTCCCAGACGATGGACCCCGAGCGCACGCGAAAACGCAGCACGTGGGGCTCTCCCGCTTCCGCTCGCTCGCGCGCCTCCGAGTCGGGGAGGCGCCGACACCGTCCCCCGTAGCGATACGGACGGTTCTCCGCTCGCGCGCGTTCGCGTTCCCGTTCTAACTCCTCTTCCGTGCAGAAGCACCGATACGCCCAGCCCGCGTCGAGCAACCGCTCGGCATATTCCCGATAGAGGGTCAGGCGTTCGCTCTGCCGATACGGGCCGAAGTCTCCGCCAACATCCGGGCCTTCATCCCAATCCAGGCCGAGCCAGCGCAAGTCTTCCAGAATGTGCTCCTCGTACTCTCGGCGCGAGCGCTCCACGTCCGTGTCCTCAATGCGCAGGATGAAGCTGCCACCGCGCTGTCGCGCGAAGAGCCAGTTATAGAGCGCCGTCCGCACGTTTCCAACGTGAAGCTCTCCCGTTGGACTTGGCGCGAAGCGTACCCGCACGGTCATGGCCATATTCTCCGCCTCTTGCGATTCTCGCTCTCGCGAGCAGAACTCGAAGGTCGCCTTCGTCCTTCGGGCTTATTATAGTCGGGGGGGAGCCTTGAATCGAAGGGGATTTTGGGATAGCATGAACGGCCAAACGGAGGAGGGGATTGAGGCCATCGTCCGCTGGTGGTCGGGGATATGGAGAGGGAGGAGGCACAAGAAGCAATGGGCTCGGAACCGGAACTGTACGTCCGCCGCTCGGATGAGCAAGTCGTGCGCTTTGACCCGCAGCACATCGTGGAGGCGCTGGTTCGGGAAGCGCGCGTGGATGTCGAGTTGGCGACGAAGATTAGCCTGGAGGTCAAGGAGGCGATCGCGCGCGCGGGCGTGCGCACGCTCAGTTCCTCTCTCATCCGCGAGTTGGTGAACGTGAAGCTTCTGGAGCACAACCTGGAGGCGGCGCATCGCGCGCATTCGCGTTTGGGGGTTCCACTCTACGACGCCGATCGGATCATTCGACAGAGCGCGCGAGAGCACGAGGCGCCGCCGCACGGGCCGGAAGGGACGAGCCTCCTTTTGGCCGAAGCCATCAAGCGGGAATATGCGATTCGAGAAGTCTTCTCCGACGTGGTCGCGGACGCGCATCTAACTGGGCGGTTCCATCTCCAGAGCATCGGCGCGGTGGATCGTCCCGCTTTGCTCGCCAGCTCGGTGGACTATCTCAAGCGCTATGGGGTCGCGCTCCCACATGGGTTCGCCAGCGCGCGTCCGGCGCGACACCCCGAAGTCCTGCTCGCGCATCTGGTGAAGTTCTCGGCCGCGCTTCACGGCTATTTAGCGGGGCCCGTCGTCTGGGATAGCCTCAACGTGGCGCTCGCGCCGTATGTGAGAGACGCCGAGGAACGCGATCTGCGCCAATTGGCGCAAGCGCTCATGTTCGAGCTGTCCGCACCGGCCGTCGCGCGAGGGGGGCAAGTCATCGCGTGCGAAGTGCATCTGGATTGGGACGTGCCGGCATATCTGGCGGCGCGTCCGGCGCTGGGGCCGCAGGGCGAGGAGACCGGCCAGCCGTACGCGGCCTATGGGGAGATCGCACGTCGGTTCCTGCGCCAGCTCTTGGAAGTTTATCGGGAGGGAGATGCCGAGGGTCGTCCCTTTCTCACGCCGCGTCTGGTCTTGCATCTGACGGATCGCTTCGCGACGATCGAGGGCTATCGCGAGTTCCTCGATCTCTTGTGTGACGTCCTTGTGCAGCGCGGAGGCGTGCGCATCGTCTTCGATCGGGATGAGACGCGGAGCTTCTTCTCGCGATTCGGCGTCCCGTTCGAGGCCGGCCATGAGCGCGCTGAGACCTGGCGATGGCGCACGGCCGTGCTGCAGGCGATCGCTGTGAATCTCCCCCGTATCGGGTATCAGGCCCAGGGCGATGTGCTCGCCTTCTTCGAGCAGCTCACCGACGTGATGGAATTGGTGGCCCAAGCGCATTTGGAGAAGCGCATCTTCCTGGAGAAGCTGATGGCTCTGGGCGAGGCGGGACCGCTTGCTCTTTTGGCCCTGCGTCGTGAGGACCTGACGTTCCTCAAACTCACCTGGACGACGCATCTCATCTGCCCCTTCGGGTTGGACGAAGCGGTGTGGTTGCTCACGGGGCGGCATCTGCATGAGTCCGATCAGGCCGTAGAGATGGCCTTGCGCATCACGGCGCACTTGGTGCGAGAGGCTGAGCGCTTGAGCGCTAAGCATAAAGTTCGGTTCGTCGTGGCGGATTCGACGGATGAGGTGGCCGCCGCTCGGTTGGCGCGCCTGGATTTGCGGTCTCCGTTCGCCGCGCGTGCCGCCGAGACGGTCTCTGGGGATGCGGAGCGAGGCGAAGTATACTACAGTCGGCCCTTCAAGGTGCTCCCGCAAGCTGCTGTGCGCGCCCTCGAGCGCGTGCGCATCGAAGGATTGCTTCACGACTTCGGATTGTTCGGCGTCATAACCCCCATCTGGTTGGGAGAGAAAGTGACGGCGGCAGAGCCACTGGCGGCGCTCATCTCCCGCGGATTCTTCCAAACGCATTCGGCGGGCATTCTACCCGCGCCGGAATTCACGCTCTGCATGGAGTGCGGACGCTGCGCGCGGGGTCTGTATCGGCAATGTCCGCATTGTCACGGCGTGCGGCTTGATGGTCTGGCGCTAGGCGCGCAGACCTTCAGTCGCCTCTCGACATGGAATCGGGGTCTTCTGGCCGAATGGCGAAATCGCTATCGTGTGGATGAAGACCTGGGGTGATCGGACCTCGCCTCATGGGCCGGAGGTGGACGATTTCCGCCCCCATTGGAGGACGCGCACCTTCACGCGCCGCACGCCGAAGGCGCGCGCTTCTTCGACTGTCGGCATCCAGATGTCGAGCATGCGCCCGCGAATCTTCAATCCCGTGTCCAGCACCGTGTAGATCCCCGAATAACGGCCGGCCGAGAGATGAATGATCGAGCCGATCGGGAGGATCGCTGGATCGGCGGCAACGATCCCCACACGAACGGTCTCTCCTGAGGCCGTCTGCCCCGGCAGCGAATACGCCGTCGCGAGGAACGTGAGCACCGGAAGCCGTTCGATCTCTTGCGAGAGCGCCGCCTCCTCCGGTGGAAGCGCCGACGCGACCTCCGGAGCCGCTTTCTCCGTCTCCTCCTGCAACGTCAGCGCGGAAAAGTAGGCGTGCGCCGAGATCGCAGCCAGAAGCACCCAGAAAAGCAGCGGCGCACTCGCCAGGCCACGTGCTGCTCCGCGAGCGCGACCTCGGCTCATCGGTCCGCCTCCTTTTGCCCGTTCCGCATACGCGAACTCCTCCTCGTCCACTTCGGTCGCGCGTGCCGCTCCTTTATCGCGAGAAGATCCCGGAGCCCAGGACAGGAGCGATGACGAGGCTGACGACCGACATGAGCTTAATGAGGATGTTCATTGAGGGACCGGCCGTGTCCTTGAAGGGATCGCCGACAGTATCGCCTACGACGGCCGCTTTATGCGCGTCGCTCCCTTTCCCGCCGAATTCGCCCTTCTCGATGTGCTTCTTGGCATTGTCCCACGCGCCTCCGGCATTCGCCATCAAAAGGGCGAGCATCACTCCACTCACCATCGCTCCGGCCAACATCCCTCCAAGCGCCTCCTTGCCGAAGATGAACCCCACAAGGACAGGAGTCAAAACGGCCACCACGCCCGGCGTGATCATCTCCCTCAAGGCAGCGAGCGTGGAGATATCAATACAGCGGGCCGTATCGGGTTTGGCTCGTCCTTCCATGAGCCCTTTGATCTCGCGGAATTGGCGACGCACTTCTTCCACCATCTTGAAGGCCGCGCGCCCGACCGAGGCCATCGTCGAAGCAGCGATGAAGAAGGGCACGATCCCCCCGATGAAGAGGCCGATGACGACGTAGGCGTTCGTCAGATCAATGGTGGGGATTCTCGCCGCGCTCTTATAGGCCGAAAAGAGCGCCAGCGCCGTTAGCGCTGCCGATCCAATGGCAAAGCCCTTTCCAACCGCCGCCGTCGTATTGCCCAGCGCATCCAATCCATCGGTGATCCGGCGCACTTCCGCGCCCAGGCGGCTCATCTCCGAAATCCCCCCCGCATTATCGGCGATCGGCCCATATGCGTCCACGGACATCACCAAGCCGATGGTCGCCAACATGCCAACGGCCGAGATGCCGATCCCATACAGCCCCGCGACCGTATAGGAGAGCAAAACGGCGAGGCAGATTCCCAGGACGGGCAACACCGTGGATTTCATCCCGACGGCCAGGC
Source organism: Acidobacteriota bacterium (assembly GCA_030550025.1). Lineage (GTDB taxonomy): Bacteria > Acidobacteriota > Blastocatellia > HR10 > HR10 > HR10. The sequence continues at coordinate 32,413 of JAUQQC010000017.1, forward strand.
CCGTGATGATGTTCGTCGCCGCGCCGGTCGTCGCCGCGCGCGCGATTTCCAGAATTGGCTTCTTCGCCGTGTAATATTCGGTGATGTATCCGATGAGCAAGCCGGCGAATGTCCCACTGGCGAGGGCCCAGAAGGGACCGTAGTAAACGGGGCTCTCCGGCAAGTCCAGATCGAGCAGCACGACAACGGTCAGCGATCCCGCGAGCATCAACAGTGCCGCCAAAGCCGTCGCCGTCCTGAGCACGGTCGCCGGATCGGCTTTCTTGAGAAGACGAACGAGCAATAGGCTGAGCAACGAACTCGCCGTTCCGATCGCTGCCACAAGAAGCGGCAAGACCATCCACGGCAACCGATCTCCTGGCAGCGACGACGTCGCTGCGATCGTGATCGTCGCGATGATCGAACCGACGTACGATTCAAAGAGATCAGCGCCCATGCCGGCGACATCGCCCACATTATCCCCCACATTATCGGCGATCGTCGCCGGGTTGCGCGGATCGTCTTCGGGAATGCCGGCCTCGACTTTCCCGACCAGATCCGCCCCGACGTCGGCCGTCTTCGTGTAGATGCCCCCGCCAACACGGGCAAAGAGCGCAATGGAGCTAGCGCCCATGGCGAAGCCGCTGATGATCATCGCCGTTTTCTCCGGAGAGAAGCCGAGAAGCTGCGTGTAGATGTAGAGCAGAAGGCCCGTTCCCACCAACCCGAGGCTCGCCACGGACATGCCCATGACGGCGCCCCCGCTGAAGGCCACCATGAGTGCGGCGCGCTGTCCAGCTCGACGAGCAGCTTCGGCCGTGCGCACGTTCGCCCGCGTGGCTGCCTTCATACCAAAGAATCCCGCCAGAAGCGAACAGAGCGCTCCGAAAATGAACGAGAGCGCCGTCTTGTTCCCCTCCGGGAGCCCAAAGAAGATGGCCGTTGCCACCACGAGGATGAAGAGCGAGAGGATTTTGTACTCCCGCTTCAGGAAGACCATCGCTCCCTCGTGGATGGCGTTGGAGATCTCGATCATCACCCCCTCTCCGGCTGGTTGCCGGACGACCTGTACGTACGTGAGGGCGGCAAAGCCCAGTCCCATCAGGCCTAAAAGAGCTACAACGATCATGACGCTCGTCGGCTCGAACATACGATCGCCCAACCTCCTAACTGTTGATAGGGCGTGAAAGGCTAGCACATACGCCCCCTCTTTTCAAGAGGGGCATGGCGCCGTTGACAGGGGCAAACTGCTTGGATAATATGGGGCCGAAAAATCTCTCAACAGGAGGTATCGTGGCTATGTGGGTGAGTGGCCTGAGAGGCTGCTTTCTGCTTGCTTTCGTTAGTCTGTTTCTGAGCATCCCCTCAGGAGCTTCTCAAACGACCGGCACGGCGACCGTGCTTGGTACGGTGATGGATCCGGCGGGAGCCGTCATCCCGGGGGCAACGATCGAATTGACCGATTTGGCGACCAATCAGAGCCGAAGCCAGATGACGAACGTGAGCGGACAATATATCTTCGTCAATGTCCTCCCTGGCACGTACAAGATCACCGCCTCGGCACCGGGGTTTCGGCAAGCGGTCGTGTCGGCCCTTAAGATCGAGGTCGCTAAGGCATACACAGTAGATTTCACTTTGGAGGTCGGGGCGGTCGCCGAAGTGGTCGAGGTCACCCCAGGAGCCGGCGTGGAGCTGCAGACGGTCAACGCTACTGTCGGCAACGTGATCCGAAGCGACTATCTGCTCCGTCTCCCGTTGATTGACCGGCAGGCGAATTCTCTCTTTCAACTCCAACCCATGGTCTCCCCGCTCGGATATGGGTTCAATGCGTCTGGAGCCGTGGCCGGGGCGCGCGGCGATCAAGCGACGTGGCTCGTTGATGGTGTGGACGTGACGCAGGGGAAATTCCCCGATACGGGCGATGCGACCAGTTTCCCGCTTCCGGCTGAGAGCATTGAAGAGTTCCGGGCCGGCGTCACCAACGTGGATGCCTTCTTTGGGCGGTCTGCTGGTGGCCAATTCGTGGCTGTGCGGAAGCGAGGGGGGAATACCTTCCACGGATCCGCGTACTGGTACCATCAGAATGACAACTTGAACGCCAACACGTGGACGCGCAACCGATTAGGACAGCCCGATCCCGAGCTCAAGGATCACCGCTTCGGCTTCACGATCGGAGGCCCCATCCGCCGGGATCAGACCTTCTTCTTCTTTCACTACGAAGGGCGGCGTTTCCCGAGCCAGCAGGACATCGTTCGAATTGTCCCGACGGAGACGATGCGGCGGGGCATCCTGCGCTTTCGGGATGGGACGGGTCAAATCGTCGAATATCCTTTGGCGACATCCACGCTCTGCGGGCCAAGCAACAACTCCCCTTGTGATCCACGAGGCATCGGCTTGAACCCAGTCATCAAGGCCCTCTTCGCCTTCTATCCTCCGGGGAATGATCCGAGCACCGGCGATGGGTTGAACACGATCGGATTTCGCGCTCCGGCGAGCGCGGCCGAACGGACCGAATACGCGTGGCTGCGGTTGGATCACCACTTCACGGCAAATTGGCGCTTCGAGGGGAGCTTCGGTTGGCATCGGAATCTGGCCGATACGCCCCTTCAGGTCGACATCGGGGGGCTATTGCGTGGGAATGTCTTGGGCCAAGCCAAGAGCGTTCGCTCCAATCGCCAATTCCCGCGAAACATCGTGGCGGCTCTGACCGGGAATATCCGTCCCAATTTGACGAACGACCTCCGCTTCGGATTCACGCGCTTTTATTTCTGGCGCCAAGCCATCCCCCCCTTCCCTCAAGTCGCCGGCACGAACGTAGCGCTTGATCTGGCGGCCACCTTGTTGGATGAGCCCGTGGATGTCTTCGTGCAACGCTCCCGCAGCCAGGGCGATAACCAGAACCTCTATCAACTGAGTGATCAGCTGACCTGGATCAAGGGGTCCCATACGCTACAATTCGGCGCGACGGCGCGGATCGTCAATCACTATCACATGCGCGAGGACAAGGTCGTCGGCGGGATGTCGGCGCTCATCGGTCTGCTCGATGCGGGGGCTTTCTTCACCGTCCCCGCCGAATGGCGTCCCCCTACTTGTGGCGGGGCCATCCAGACGAATTGCTTGCGATCGGCGGACATCTCGCGCTGGAACCGGTTCTATGCGGCTTTGCTGGGGATCATCGACAATGTCTCCATCATGATGACCCGCGATGCCGACTTCACGCCTCTGCCATTTGGTACGCCTCTGATGAATAAGTTCCGGTATCAAGCGTGGGACTTCTATGCCAGCGATGTGTGGCGTGTGCGCCCCTCGCTGACGCTGAGCTATGGAGTGAATTACCAGGTTCAGGTTCCCACCAAGAGCTTGGATGGTCGAATCGCCCTCGCCGTGGATGCGGCGACCGGGAGGATCATCACTCCCAAAGCATATCTCGAAGCCAAGCGGCGAGCTGCTCTGCAGGGAGCCCTTTTCAACCCGACGATCGGATATGCGCCCATTCGGATGCTCGGTCGGGAGAAGACGGTGGATACGGATTGGAACAACCTCGGTCCGCGCGTTGCTGTGGCTTGGCACCCCCGCTTTGAGAGCGGTTTCTTCGGGCGATTGTTCGGCGCTCGCAAGACCGTCTTCCGTGGCGGATATTCGCTCACGTTCGACCGGCTCAACCTCGTGCAGTTGGTCTCGATCCCCATGCTGGCCGCCGGCTTCGGTCAGACGATCTCCGTTCAAGGTCCGAAGAACGCGCGAGGGGAGCCCTTCCGAATTGGTATTGACGGTCCAGCTCCACTTCCGGTCGCCGAGCGCGTGACTCCGCCTTTGATCCCTCCGGTGCCTTTTGGGGAGCTGCTCTCCTTCCAAGCGGATCCGACACTGCGTCCGGGGATGATGCACAGCATCAACTTCACGATCCAGCGGGAGCTGCCCGGGAATACGCTTTTGGAGATCGGATATGTCGGGCGCCTGGGGCGGAATCTCCCTCAATCGGTCAACCTCAATTCCATCCCCTTCTTCATGAAGGATCCCGTATCCGGCCAGACGTTCGCCCATGCTTACGATGCTCTGGCCGCTCAGTTGCGCGCCGGTGTGGCCGCCAGTGCCGTCACCCCTCAACCTTGGTTCGAGAACCAGTTGCCACCGATCACGACGCTTCAACAACTTGGAGTGTGCCCGGCGACGTCCGCGACGGCGACAAGTTGTCTGGCCTCCCGGTTCACGAGCGAGATCGTGACGGGGCTGTTGAGCACCTTCTGGTTGAACGGCATCGATCGGTTCCGCCGCTTGGCTGGTCTTCCCCCCTTTATGAACGCACAAGTGCAGGAACTCTTCTTCCGCACCGATGGCGGCATCTCGAACTATCACGCCTTCATGCTCATCTTCCGCAAGCGACCGTCGCATGGCTTGCAGTTCGATTTCAACTACACGCTCTCGAAATCGCTCGACCAAGTGGGCTCGGTTCAAGACTCAGCGAGCTTCTTCCCCTCCAGCTTCTTCCCTAACCTCGATTACGGACCTTCTTTCTTCGATCACACGCACATCGCCAACCTGACCTGGTACTACGAGCTGCCCTTTGGACCCGGCCGGCGTTTCAGCGTGGGGAATTGGGTGGATAAGCTCATCGGCGGATGGTTCGCAGGCGGTATTCTGAGGGCCTTCAGTGGTGCGCCACTGACTGTCATCCAAAGCACCCAGGTCTTCGGCGGTGGGACGACCTTCGCCTTTGGCACCGGAGCGATCCCAGTTAAGAAACCGAAGTTCGGGAACGAAGTGCATCGGAACGTGAAGGGGTCCGGTGGTGTAGGGACGGCCGGAGATCCGGCCCGAGGCGGCACCGGATTGAACCTGTTCGCCGATCCGGAAGCCGTGTTCAAGAGCTTCCGACCCATCCTGCTCAGCCAGGATACGCGCAGCGGGCGGGGGGTGCTTCGCGGTTTGCCGCATTGGAACGTGGACTTCTCAGCAGGCAAGGCGATTGGTGTGACGGAGGCGATCAAGCTTCGATTCAGCTTTGACTTCTTCAATATCCTGAACCGCGTGGAGTTCGCCGACCCACCTCTGGATCTGCGGAATCCGGCGGACTTCGGCGTTCTCAGCAGCCAGTTCAATCAACCGCGCCGCATCCAGTTCGGCCTGCGAGTGGAATTTTAGACGCTGAAGGGGCCTCCGCGGCCTTCTGTGGAGGCCCCTGGAGTCCGTTCAAGGGGGGATTAGCCGTTGATGGTTTCGCGCGCTGAATGAAATCCACCCTGAGGGGGGAGAGCGTATGTGGGTGGGCGTTTGGCTCATCGTTATTTTCGCTCTCGGCGGAGGATGGCTTCCGGCCCAGGAGCGCGTCCCATTGGTCGAGGGGCCATACAATCGGCTCGTCATTCGCGGGGCGATGGTGATTGATGGAACGGGCGCGCCGCCGTCGGGGCCGGTGGACATCGTCATCGAGAAGAACGTGATCACCGAGATCATCCCCGTTGATCCCGTCTCCCTAGCACGTCGAGGTCCGGGCTTTCAACGCCCGACTGGAGATCGGGTCATCGAGGGGGAAAATCTCTACGTGATGCCGGGGATCGTGGATCTACACACGCACATCTCCGATCGCGTGCCGATGGAATACGTCTTCAAGCTCTGGCTCGGCCATGGGGTGACCAGCGTGCGCGTCTTCTCAATCGGTTCTCAGAGCCCTGAGGAGATGGCTGCCGAAAAACGGCGCCTCGCCGCGCCTCAGGCGATTGCTCCGCGCCTGTACATCTATCCCTTCTGGCGAGGGAGCGATCCGCGCCTCGCCGATTCGGAAGGAGCGCGCGCGCTCGTACGAGAATGGAAGGCCAAGGGCATTGACGGCATTAAGATCTCCGGCAAGCCGGGGCTTTATCCGGACGTGCTGAAGGCCATCTGCGACGAAGCTCGAAAACAGGGCATGGGGGTGGCTGTGCATATTGGGCAAGATGGCGTCGTGCCGATGAACGCTCTGGAAGTCGCGCGCGCCGGAGCGACGACGATCGAGCACCATTACGGCTATGCCGAAGCCGCGTTCTCTAATCAAACGGTGCAGGACCTCCCGGCGCAATACAACTATCTCGATGAGCCGGCTCGCTTTCGCTACACAGCCAAGGTCTGGTTGGAGACGGACCTGGAGAAGCTCATGACGTGGGTCGTCCCGGAGCTCTTGAAGATCGCCCAAGAGACGGGCTTCGTCATGGATCCGACGTTCGCCGTCTACGAGGCGAATCGGGACCTCATGCGGGTACAGACCTTATCTTGGCACGAGCGGTTCACATTGCCCGTGTTGATGGATTACTGGCGGCCCAATCCTCGCCATCACGGAGCGTATCATTACGCATGGACGAGCGGGGACGAAGCCGTGTGGGATCGCATGTACCGCCGCTGGCTCGAATTCGTCAACATGTACAAGAATCGAGGTGGGCGTGTCGCCGTTGGTTCGGATGCGGGTTCGGCTTATCACCTATACGGATTCGGCACGATTCGTGAGCTCGAGATGCTGGAGCGGGCTGGCTTTCATCCTCTGGAGGTCATTCGGTCGGCGACGCTAGAAGGGGCGCGGGCCTTGGGCGAGGCTCGGCTGGGCATCATTCGACCGGGATACTTGGCCGACGTGCTCGTCTTGGAGGAAAATCCGCTGGCGGATTTTAAGGTCCTCTATGGCACTGGTGTCACCCGCTTCACCTCCGACGGTCGGGCATTTCAGAGACACGGTTTGAAGTATACGATCCGGGATGGCGTGGTCTTCGATGCGCGCGCCTTACTGCGAGAAGTGGAGGAGATGGTCCGTCAGGCCAAGGCCCGGAAGCCGTAGCGGGCATTCCTTGCGGAAGCAGTGAGCGGGAGGAAGCGGGCTTCCCGGGAGACTCCGCTTGACCGAAGGGCGGTGCTTCCGGCATTGACTTTTCGTGAGCCTTCGACTAAATTCTACACTCGCCAAGTGGGCTTTCTTTGACAATGGAGAGACGACGAGCGGGCGTGGCGCAACGGTAGCGCATCAGCTTCCCAAGCTGAGTGTTGCGGGTTCGAATCCCGTCGCCCGCTCCATTTTTTTCTGGCGAGATGAGAGGCACTGATCGAGGCGAGCGCGCCTGGGGCGCTTCGCCATGAGCTCCGAATTGGGAGTATGAGTTCTTCCAGCACCTGAGGGCGATCGTCGTCTGGCCTCGTATCCGGCTCTCAGCGGGGAGGGCCCATTGTGCGTGTATTGCCGTCGTATCGGAGGGAGTAGTGATGGGGTCGGCTCTGATCTGTAGAGGCTGTGGTGCCGGAGGTCGGAGTCGAACCGACACGGCCGTCTCAAGCGGCCACCAGATTTTGAGTCTGGCGCGTCTGCCAATTCCGCCACTCCGGCCCGCAGGCGGCATTCTAGCGAGAAGGTGCGCGCCGCGTCAAGCGACGCAGCTGCTGTCACCCCTACTTTCAAAGCCATTCCCTCGGGAGACGCTTTCGGTGCCCCCCTCTTCTGATGTCCACTAAGGCAAGGACCCACGTGTTGAGGTCGCTCACACGGATTCGCAGTATTCACCGAAGACGCGGCGGAGACAGTCGCTGATCTCCCCGAGCGTCGCGTACGCTTCGACGGCGCGGATGATGAAGGGCATGAGGTTCTCAGTTGAACGAGCGGCCTCCTCTAGCTCGGCGAGCGCCCTGTGCACAGCCATCGGATCGCGCTCGGCCTTGATCCGATGTAGGGCCTCAATCTGCGCGCGTTCGATCTCCGGATCAATGCGAAGGACGGGGATCGGGCGTTCTTCCGGGAGGACGAATCGGTTCACGCCGACGACGATCTGCTCGCCCGATTCGACAGCGCGCTGATACGCATACGCGGACTCGTGAATCTCCTTCTGCACCCATCCGATTTCGATGGCGCGCAGCATCCCGCCCAGCGCTTCGATGCGCTCCAGATACTCGAAGACGCGCCGCTCGATCTCATTGGTGAGACTCTCGATGGCATAGGCGCCGCCGAGTGGATCCACCGTATCGGCGACACCCGATTCGTAGGCGATGACCTGCTGTGTGCGGAGCGCCAGCAGGGCCGATTCTTCCGTCGGTAAGCCCAAAGCTTCATCCCGTGCGTTGCAATGGAGCGATTGCGCGCCGCCCAACACGGCGGCTAGCGCTTGCAGCGTGACGCGGATCACGTTGACCTCGGGCTGCTGCGCCGTGAGCGTCGAGCCAGCCGTCTGTGCGTGGAATCGAAGCATCATCGAGCGCGGATCTTGCGCTCGGAAGCGCTCTCGCATCAGGCGCGCCCAGATCCGTCGGGCCGCGCGAAACTTCGCCACCTCTTCGAGAAAGTGATTGTGCACGTTGAAGAAGAAGCTGAGGCGAGGGGCGAACTCATCGACGGCGAGGCCGCGCTCCAAGGCTGCCCGTACATAGGTGATGGCGTTGCCAAAGGTGAAGGCCAGCTCCTGCACGGCCGTCGCTCCAGCCTCGCGAATGTGATAGCCGGAGATAGAGATCACATTCCACTTCGGGACCAAGCGCGAGCAGAACTCGAAGATGTCCGTGCAGAGGCGCAAGCTCGGCCCGGGCGGATAGATGTAGGTCCCGCGCGCGATGTACTCCTTCAGGATGTCATTTTGAACCGTCCCGCTCACCTGATCCCAGGCGACGCCTTGCTTGCGCGCGACGACCAAGTACATGGCCAGGAGAATCGGTGCCGTCGCATTGATCGTCATCGAGGTCGAGACGCGGTCCAAGGGGATGCCGTCAAAGAGCATCTCCATATCGGCGAGCGTATCAATGGCTACGCCGACTTTCCCGACCTCGCCATGCGCGAGCGGGTGATCCGAATCGTAGCCCATCTGCGTGGGGAGGTCGAACGCCACGCTGAGTCCTGTTTGCCCTTGTTCCAGAAGGTACCGATAGCGGCGGTTGGACTCGCGAGCCGTCGCGTATCCGGCGTATTGGCGCATCGTCCACAAGCGCCCTCGGTACATGCTCGGGTAGACACCGCGCGTGAAGGGGTAAGCTCCCGGCTCGCCTAAGTCGCGCTCGGGATCGAACCCGGCGAGGTCGCTCGCCCGATAGACGGCCTTCAGCTCAATATGCGAGGGAGTTTCAAATCGCGCTTTTCGCTCCGTGCTCTTCGTGCTCGTTGGTTCCATCGTCGCTCTCCCTCACGATCTTCGGAGCTTTCGATTTTACGGCACGTCCACCTCTTTCAGGAAGTGGAAGTCGCCGGATGTGGGGATCGCCAGGACGCGCACGCGCGGGTTCATCAACGCGACGTTGGCTGGGTACCAGAGGAAGATCCATGGCGCGTCCTCGGCCAGAATCTCCTGAATGCGCGCGTAGAGCGCGTGCTGCTCGGCGCGATCGCTCGTGGCCTCGGCGCGCTCGATCAGGGCGTCCAGTTGCGGATTCCGATAGCGGGCGCGGTTGAGAAAACCCGTTCGTTCGGATTCCCGGATCGTCGGATCATTTGGAATCGAGCGGGAACCGAAGGCCGCTTTGAAGATATCCGTGAACTGGTTCGCTCCGATTTGGCGAAGGAAGAAGAGTTGGAAGTTTCCTGTGTTGATGTCGTTCAAAAACGTCTGGAACTCGAAGGACTGGATGTGGAGCTCGATGCCAATAGCGCGCAGTTGTTCTTGCAGGGCTGTGGCGATCTTTCGGGGGTGTTCGGCCGAGGACGTCTTCAGCGTGAGGCGGAAGCGCGGCTGCGGACCTTCGCCATCGGGATCGCGATATCCGGCTTCGTCCAGGAGGCGACGGGCGCGCGCCGGATCATACTCGTAGGTCCTCACGGTCTCATGGTAAGCCCAATGCGTCGGGGGGAGGACGCTCTTGGCCAGTCGGGCTTGTCCGCGCAACAAATTCGTGATGATCGCTTGGCGATCGATCCCGTAGGCGAGCGCCTGCCGTACGCGGCGGTCTCGAAGCACAGGATCGGTCGTGTTGATCCCGATATATTCGAGCGCCGCGCCATCGGAGATCACGACCCGAAGCCGTCGGCTCGCTTGTTGCTCCGCCACGAAGTCGGGCGAGAGTTGCGCATTCACGGCGAGATGGACCGTTCCTCCCAGAAGCTCCAAAGCGAGCGTCGTCGGATCGCGCACGATCTTCACCCGCAGTCGCCGGATGCGCGGCGCACCCCGGAAATGCTCCGGAAAGGCGAGCAGTTCCACCTCTTGGTTCTCCACATATCGCACGAACCGAAAGGGGCCGGTTCCGATCGGCTGCCGCGCGACCGTCTCCCCCGAATTCTCGGGAATGATGCCGATGGCGATCAGGTCCACGAGCAATCCGCGATACGGCTCACGACAGCGAAAGACGACCGTATGCGCATCCACCGGCTCGACGCGTTCGAGTTTACTGAGCGCCGCCCGCTTCGGAGAATCGAACGTGGGGGCGATCAGGGTATTGAACGTGTAGGCGACATCGCGTGCCGTCAGCTCTCGGCCATTGTGGAATCGCACGCCGCGGCGGAGGCGGAACGTGTAGAGAGTGAAGTCCTCCGAGATCTCCCATGATTCGGCCAGCTCCGGGACGATCTCGAATCGCTCATCCTTCTGCGTGAGCGTGTTGAAAAGGAGCTGTTGCAGGCGCGCGGTCACGGCATTGGTGGGGCCGCGCGGATCGAAGGTCAATGGAGGCGCTTCGAGGGCGAGGACGAGCGTGTGTGCGTCTTCCTGGCGGCGGCATCCCGGCAGGGGGAGAAATCCGAGGAGGACGAGCATCGCGCTCATCCCACATCGCCACCGGCGCCGCACACCGGTCCTCACCTCGCGTTCGGCTCTCATTGGGAAGCTTCCGCCAAGATGCGTGTGAATCGTGTGAGCGCGCCGAAAAGGGAAGATTCCGGAGTCCCCGAGCGAATCGTCAGAAGCGCGTCCAGAAGGATGAGGGAGCCGAGCGCTGCCGTGAGCGTCCCTTTCAGGCCGAAGGGATCGCGGACGCCGAATCCGGCCAGCAGTTGAGGAGGGAAGCCTTCGACCGCAGGCGCGTCGGCGACAAGCGGCCGCAGCCACGGCAGGCGAAAGGCCGCGCGCGTCGCATAGATGCCGAGCGCCGCCTGCGGCGCTCGCTCGCGCATCCAGCGCGCGAATTCCGGCGTGCGCCCGAGGACTCGACCGCGTTCGCGCTCCTCCAGAAGCCGCTTCGCGCGTTCGGTACGAGCGACAATGGCTTCTGCATTGGTGACCGCGACCGAAGCCTCATCCGTGAGGGGGTAAATCGTGTGCGACTTGTAGGCGATGGGAGATTGCCCTTGCCGCGCCGCGACTTTCTCCAAAACGGTGCGCAGAAGATCCGGATTTCGCACCGAGAGAACGAGGTCGCGCTCCGGATCAGCCGATGGAGACCACGCGATGGCCAACTCAGTTCCGAGCGCGGCCAACAATTCGTCTTTAATGCGGAACCCAAGCTGCGTCTCCAATAGCGCGATAGCGGCTTCCGGCGATTGCCCGCCGAGTTGAGCCGTGAGCAGCGGTCCGAGCGTCGCCAAGGTGGCCTCGTAGAGGCGCATGAGATCCAGTCCCGCGAAGATCACGAGCGCGGCGTCTTCAGGGATCGCGTGCGCCGTCGTGAATTCGATGGCCGGCAACTCCGTCAACGCCGCGATCATCGCGTTGTGTCCCCGATCGATGATCACGCATTGTTCTTCGCGAGCCATGCTCCCATCGAACGCGAGCGAAGAGCCGGCAGCCTTGAAGGCTGAGAGACCGAGGAATTGGAGGATTGGGACTAAAAGCGAGATCGAGCCACCTGCTGGGCGCGTCGTCAATCGGCCGATCAAATACGGCACGATCCGCTCGAGATTGAGGAAGGCGAAGGCCGTTCCTCCGGCGCATCGCTCGCGAAGGAGGCGAAAGCCGGACGATTCCGCGAGCTTCGGTCTTGTCGCCTGATCCTCCGTCAGGCGTTCGATGCTCGTCGTTGGTCCGAAAAGGAGCACGCGGCCGAGCCGAGCGAATCCGATGGGCTCGCCTTGAAGAGCTTGGCTTGCCTGAAGAATCGAAACGGATCGTCCTTCGCGCGGGCGCACCGGACCGAGGCGTTCAAAAGCCGCGCGCAGACGTTCGACCGCGCGCGTGGCTCTCTCGCTCGAAGCGGCTTCTGCGAGCACGACGGCGCGAAGCGGGTCGGAAGCTTCCGGGACGACGAGCGCATATCGAGCGCCCACACCGAGAGCGGCTGCGCCGGAGAGGTCGAGCTGCTCCGCGATCTCGCGAAGATAGTGAGCCAGAGGGAGCGAGGTCCCGACGACGGCACGCGTCAGCGCACTCTGCCGTATGTCTTCTCGGAATGCCGAGAGATCACGAATGAAGATGGCAGCGACCATGTCTTGTGGGATGAGCGATTCGAGCGTCGCCGCTTGCCGATGAACGGTTTGCGCGCTTGCCCAACGCCCGACATCGGCTACCGGACCGAACGCGAAAAGTCCGATCAAAAACCTGCTCCAGAAGGCCCGCACCTTCATGTCCGTTCCCTTTAATGCTCCCGCCGAATTATATCATGCCATCGGTCGAGGGCCCATTCGCCGCGCGTCCCCAGCTGGAGGAAAGATTGCGGTAGGTTCATCGGGCGGAGCAGAAGCACGAACGAGCTTCGATGGAAGACCGACTCTCGTTCCACGGGCGTGCCCATAGGCCGCTCTAGCCGATGGGCAGCGATGGCGCTCTTTGACGCGTGAGAGGCCAGGCCGCGGAAATAGACTGGTGTCCCAAAGTTCACCTTCGGCTCGCCCAGAGCGAGATTCAAATACTCGCTCAGGGACGGCGAATCCCGTAGCGTTTCATCTTCCGCCAGAGGGTCGTGCGATTCATGCCGAGCAATTCTGCGCAGCGCGTGATCTCCCAGTTGCAAGCTTCCAAAGCAGCACGCAATCGGAGCGGTTCGTTAGTGATCTCAGCAGGCAGTGGTTGTTCGGGCCAGGGTTCGCGAAGGGCAGGTGGCAGGTCGGTGGCATGGATCGTCGTCCCTTCGCAGACAATAGCGGCATATTCGAGAGCATTCTTCAGTTCGCGCACATTGCCGGGCCATCGGTAGCGCATCATCGCGCGCAGCGCATCATGCCCAAGGCGCAGCTCCCGACCCATGGTGCGCTGCAGCTTCTCCAGAAAATGTTCGGCCAGAAGCGGGAGATCTTCCATACGCTCCCGCAGAGGGGGCAAAAAGATCGGGACGACGTTGAGCCGGAAGAAGAGGTCCTCTCGAAATTGGCGTTCGGCGACGGCAGCGCGCAAATCCGTGTTAGTCGCGGCGATGATTCGAACGTCCACGCGGCGCGTTCGCGGATCGCCCAGGCGTTCAAATTCCCCAGTCTCCAAGACGCGCAAGAGCTTGGCTTGCACAGCCGGACCCAACTCCCCAACTTCGTCCAAAAAGAGCGTCCCCCCATGAGCCAACTCGATGCGCCCTGGTTTATCGGAGGTAGCATCGGTGAACGCCCCGCGCACATGCCCGAAGAGCTCATCCTCCACTAAAGGATCGGGCAAAGCCGCGCAATTCACTTTGATGAGCGGGCCCTCGGCTCGCGGGCTGTTGAAATGAAGGGCTTCGGCGACCAGCTCTTTTCCAGTGCCGGTCTCGCCTTGGATCAGGACCGTAGCCGTTGAGTCTTTGAGCAACTCGATGAGCCGATAGACCTGTTGCAGGGCGCGACTTTTGCCGACGAGGCGGCCAAAGCGTTCCGGCTCGCGGAGCCTCCGCTCCAGCTCGCGCACCTCGGTCACATCGCGGAGGATGCGCAGGGCACCCGTGATCGCTCCCTTCGGATCGCGCAGGGCGACCGTATGGATGCGGACAATGCGCGTGCGCCCGTCTTTGGTCCGGATCACCGTCTCGAACTCCTCGCAGGGACGCCCGCTCGTGAAAAGCGCCATCACATCGCAATCCTCCTTACAGTACCGACCGGCGCAGATCTCGAAGCATCGGGCGTTAAGGGCTTCTTCTTTCCGGTATCCGGTGATGCGGGCAGCCGCTTCATTGAAGCCGACGATCCAGAAGTCCCGATCAATGATCATCACGCCATCCTCCATGGCGTCGAGGATGGCCTGGAGCCGATCCTCTTGGTGCTGCCCGAACATTCCGCGCCTCCCCGCGCGCACGGTCAATTTTAGGTCGGATGCATATGGCGCGACAAGGTGTCGTTCCGTAATTCATCGGCTCTCCCTCGCGCAGCACTGGATCGGGCCGCTCGACTTCGCACGTGAGGCTCACGGACTAGCGGTCGGCTTCACGCAAGACCGTCGCCAAGAGGAGCGCTCCTTGCGCAGGCTTCGCGCGGCGATCTGCCCACGCGCGCGAAGAGCGCTCAGAGCTTCTTCAAGGGCGAAGTTTGGCCAGAGCGACGTGTCGAGCGAGAGGCCGCGCGCGCGATAGAGCGTCGAACGACG
>JAUQQC010000008.1:0-49200 GCA_030550025.1 Acidobacteriota bacterium
GGGGTCTTGAAGAAGACGTCCCATGCGGGATGATCGAAGACCTCGATGACGCCCTCCGCGTGCGTCAACAGCAACCGGCGCGGTTGCCAAGGATCGACACTCAGCTCGCGGAAGATGAGTTGCGCCGAGAGTCCCGTGAGTTCGCGCCAGAACCGTCCCCCGGTCGCACTCTTGTAAAGAGCGTTCTCGACGCGCGCCGAATCAAGACGGCGCCGGATGAGCGCATAAATGACCTCGGGATTCTCCGGACTGATGGCGAGAAGCGGCGAGCGCACCGGATACGCCGATCGCCACGGCAATCCTTCGTTCACAGCGCGCCAGGTCTCTCCCCCATCGGTTGTCTTGTAAATGCCATGCGCTTCGCTCCCAAGATACACGATACGCGAGTCGTTCGGATGGACGACTAATTGCCGCACTGAGGTATATGGCGCCGCGCCAATGGCCGGAGGTAGTCCGGCGCTCGCTGACTTCCAGCTTCTCCCACCATCGTCGCTACGATAGACGCCGTGTCGCGCCGTCCCAACATAGACCACTTTGGGATTTGAAGGTGCGGCCTCGATCGCCAGGGGAATGAGTCCGTCGGGCAAAGCGGGAACACGCCGCCAACGCTCTCCCCCATCGTCGCTCACCAAAAGTCCGCGTCGAGTCCCAGCAAAGAGACGCCCTTGGCTCTCAGCTACGGCGAACGTCTCCTCCCACAGCAGCCGTTCAATCCGTCGGTCCGCCAGGCTGATGCAGAAGAGCCCATCGCTGGCTGCGATCCATGCGCCTCCGCTCGTTCGCCTCCGCAGCGCATGAAGACGCCGCAGGCCACGCCCAAGAGAGACCTTCTTCCATGTCCGCCCGCGATCGCCGCTCATCAATACCGCATGATCCGTGAGCAACCACAGCCCTTCAGCCCGCTCCCCTCGGACGTTCCAGCGCCATGACGTTCCCGTAACGAGCACCAGGAGAAGCCAAAGAGTCCTTCGACGAGACCTCGTCCTCATAACGCGCTCACCTCTCGACGCACGGTCATCCGCTCGATGAAACGCTCATTCACGGCGAATCCGATCCCAGCCTCCGTTGGCACTCGAATCGTCCCCCGCGGCGTGACTTCCACCTCCGGCTCGATGATGTCGTGCTCCCAATAGCGTCGGCTCGCCGAGACATCGCCCGGCAGCGAGAACCCCTCTAATGTCGAGAGCGCGATGTTGTGCGCTCGCCCAATGCCCGATTCTAACATCCCACCACACCAGAGGGGCACGCCCTGAGCGCAGCAGAGGGCGTGCAGGCGCCGCGCCTCGGTATACCCCCCAACGCGCCCGAGCTTGACGTTGATGATCCGACATGCTCCAATGGCCAACGCCTTCCGCGCCTTCTCGGCGCTCGTGATCGCCTCATCCAAGCAGATAGGCGTGCGCAACCGCCGCTGCAGCTCGGCATGGTCTAACAGGTCATCATGAGCGAGCGGCTGCTCGAGCATCATCAGGTTGAAGTCATCGAGCGCGCGGAGCACTTGCGCGTCCTCGAGCGTATAAGCTGCGTTGGCATCCGCCATGAGGGGGATATCGGGAAAGACCGCGCGCACGGCCCCGACGATATCCCGCTCCAAACCCGGCTTGATCTTCACCTTGATCCGTCGATAGCCGGCCGCCAGCTCTCGTTCAACCGTCTTCACCAAGTCCGAGAGCGAGGGCTGAATGCCAATGGAGACGCCACATTCGATCTCCGTGCGCGTGCCACCCAGGAGCTGCCATAGTGGCTTCCCCTCTCGACGCGCTTGCAAATCCCAACACGCGGCTTCCAGCGCGCCTTTGGCCATATTATGCCCGCGAACGGCGCGGAAGAACGCGGGGACTTCCTCGGCCGTCGCGAACTCGCGCCCCAGCAGCATCGGGACGAGAAAATCCCGCAACACGAGCCACGCCCCGTCCACAAACTCGTGGTTGTAGAATGGCTCTTCAGGAGCCGTGCACTCGCCCCACCCTTCACCCCCCTCCGTATCGAAGACCCGAATGAGCAAGATGCGCCGCCAGTCAGTGCGCCCAAAGCTCGTCTCAAACGGAGCACGGAGCCGCATGCGGATTTCCCGAAGCTCGACGCGTTGAATCTTCATCTTCGCTCCCCCAGTACTGCTCAGAATCCCGATCCCGGGCGCGAGACGGAATAGACGCTGGGAATCTCCGGACCAACGATCTCCGGCGGAACAGGGGTCATCGGCATGAGTTGCCCTAACCCGCTCGGCGCCAACGGGACGATTAATGAGGTCGTCGAGAGCGGCCGGAAGATCGGGCCTTCGATCACGCGCATCGGCTTCGGCGTCGGGCTCAATGCGCGCACCAGATCGAGAGCCGAAGCCGTCCCTTCAACCGCTGAGGCGGTGACGGCACGACACCGATTCACGGGCTCCACGACGATGCCCGCGCGCCGCAAGAGCCGCACGAGATCCCCTTCGCAAATGGGCGCCAAGGGCGTCCATCCGTACTCCGGGCGCGCATTCCACCGTTCCAGCTCGGCGAGCGCGGCCGCCAGAGTCCATCCCTGGGCGGGAGCCGTGAGGCCGGAGATCCTCACCAAGAGCATGGCGAGCATCGCCTGTGTCAGGCGATCGCGCCGCTCAAAAAGAAGCGCGCGCGCGCGCGCGACATCAACCGGAAGCTCGCCGATTTCCGGCAGCACCCGCGCAGTGGAGGAGACCGGCCAGCCGGCTTGTGAAAGAACATCCCACATCTTGCGCTCGGTCATCCATTCATCGAGCGCCCATCCTTCAGCTGGAGCGAGACCTCGCGCATGAAGCCAAGCGGCCGCCTCCTCGGGCGTGAAAGCCCGATTGGGCGCAAGTACGCGCGCAAGCAGCTGCGCGAACTGCCCTTGGGTGATCGGCATCCCGTCGCGAAAGATCGCGCGCGCGCGAGCTCGGGTGATGCCCCCTTGTCCCGGTTGCGCCGCCGGATGCGCGGCGAAGCGTGTCCCCCGAAGCATCGGCGCCAGATCGTCCTCGCGCAATGGAGCTTCAAGTCGCCATCCCTCCTTGGGACGACGCCCCAAACGCTCCAATTCGCGCGCCGCACGCTCGGCCGTCCACCCCTCCGGCGGTTCGGCCAAGCCTAAAGCCCACGCCAGAAGGATCGCCCACTCCCCTTGCGGGATCTCCGCGCAGCACTCGTCCTCGGCCAGAACAACCGGCTCAGCGCCTCCCCCCGAACGCTCCGCCAGCGGCTTCGGGATCGAAGGCTGAATGACGATGGCCGAGAGAAATGCCACGGCTACGAAAGCCCCTCCGAACAGTGCCTTCCTTTTGCGAGCGCTCATGGCGATCATCCTTCGCTCCCTCTGTGTTCCTGTCGTCGAGTGCTCCGAATCGCCTCCACCCCTCGACTCCATAAGGATCTCCTCGATGCCCCTTCCTCGCGCGGACGATAGTAGTACTGCTCGTAGCGGCTCTCCTCGGGCCGAATATCGTTCAACACTACACCCCAGATGGGCGCATTCGCTCGGGCAAGCCGCTCGACGGCCCGCCGCACGACCTTGCGGTCCGTCCGATTGAATCGGACGACGATGAGAACCCCATCCACAACCGGAGCGATCACCATAGGATCGCTCACCGCGGCGACCGGCGGAGAATCGAGGATGACCCACTCAAACTGCGCCTTGAGCCCTCGAACCAGCTCACCCATGACCTCCCGGTCGAGCAACAGGAACGGATTCTGCGGCGGACGCCCAGCGGGAAGAACATGCAAATTCGGAACGTCCGTCTCACAGATGAGCGCCGGAAGTTCCGCCTCGCCCGCCAGATAAGCCACAACGCCTTCGGCCTCCGACGAGGATGATCCCCCCTGCGGCGACGCCTCCTGTATCCTTCTCTGCAACGCGCGCTCGACGGCCACGCGCAAGGCCTCAAGCTCGAACGGCTTGGTGAGATAATCCGCCGCACCTCGACGCACCGCCTCAATGGCCGTCTCCAACGATGCGTGCCCGGTGACCAGCACAACTTCCGTGCGCGGACTCAGCCCCTTGATGCGCTCCAGCAGCTCCGTGCCGTTCATCCCAGGAAGCTTGATGTCCACGATCGCGAGAGCGACGTCGTTGTCGCGGAGCTTCGCCAGCGCGTCCTGCCCGTCTTCCGCCACGAGAATCGGGCCAAGCGTCCACCCTCCTCCAAGCCCATCGCGCTGAAAGACGGCGAGCCCACTGGCGATCAAATTTCGCACCGCCGCCTCATCATCCACGACGAGGACGGCTCCAAGTTGCGAACCTCGACGCTTGAGTCGAGGAAACCGACGATGTATATCCGGACGGCGCAGATCGAAATCCACCAGGATCGTACGCGCGCCCAACCGGGCCGCCGTTCGCGCCAGCTCGCACGCGATCGTCGTCTTCCCTTCTTCCATCACCGAACTGGTGATCAACACGGCGCGCGAGGAGAGCCCCCGATGAAAGAGCTTGAGGTTCGTCCACAATCCGTGAAAAGCTTCGCGCCGAGCGAATTCCTCTACGGTGAGGGAACGCGGGACTTCTCCGAGCACGGGCTGCCCGAGCAGCCGTTCGATCTCCTCGGCATCCCGAATCGTGTTGTTCACGAAATCCCTGGCGACGACGATTCCTACGCCGAGCAGAAGTCCCCCGAACAACCCGAGCAACAGAACGCGCGGACTTTGACGATTGAGCGGAACCCGAGGGGGCACGGCGCGATCCACAAGTGCGACATTATTGCGAAGGAGCTGTCCCCCTAACTCCACGCGGTTCAACGTCTGCTTCAGCTCGCGCGCGATCTCCGAAACAACGGCCTGTTGCAAGATTTGGTCGAGAAGCCGCGGATCGGTGCTGGCGCTCTGCACGCGCTGCTGTTCGAGATCGCGCGCGCGTCGGGCCTCCGCCTCTTTTTGACGGGCCACCTCCAGCTCGTTTCGGAGCGCTTCCAAAGCGACGTCGGTCGCTCGCGCGATCTGCTCTTCCAACGCGCTCAGCTGCGCACGGAGCTGAACGACGCGCGGATTCCGCTCCAAGAATCCCTTCTGTGCCAATTCGCGGAGCTCCCGCTCCAGCATCGCCTTTCGCTCCAAGAGTCCACCGAGTTCGTTCGGGCCAGTGAGCAAGGCAGCGATGCGATGAGGAGCCTCCCGCGCCGCCACGGCCTGCTGATACCGAGCTTCGACCCGCTGTCGCTCTCGTTGCGCCTCCAGGAGAGTCTGCGTCGCCACCTCCAGGGCGCTTGTGTCCACTCTCCCTCGAGCCGCTTCGGTCGGGATGAGGCCGAGCTCGCGAGCGACCTGCTGCAATTGCTCGATCACTCGCGCTTGATTCGCCTCAGCCCGCTCAAGCAAAGCTCTCAAGGCTACGATCGTCTCCTGGAAGCTCTTCTTCCGCTCCTCGAGGTTGCTCGCGACATACACCTCGGCGAGCGTATTCGCCCATAACGCCGCTTCCTCGGGCGACTCACGCGTCACCGCAATGGCGATGATCCGCGTGTTCTCCACCTGACGCGGCGCGACCGAAGCTTGAAGCTCCGCGGCCAACTCCTCCCGATTCCGCCCCTGATACGGCGGCAGACGCATGAGCGCCTCGGCCGCACGCAACGCCAGCGTGCTGCCGGAGATGATGCGCAGTTGCGTTTGGAAGTAGTACTCGTAGTCGAAGTAGCTGTTGTACTGCGGAGTCATCACCGCTTGCGTCGGATCAATCGGCGCTGAAGGAAGCTCGACCGAGACCGTCGCCTGCGCCTGATAGAGCGGTGTGCGCAAAAACCCCGATAAGAAGGCAAGACCGAGACAAAGAAGCGCCGAGGCCAGAACCGTCCACTTGCCTCGACGAAGGAGGTCAAGGTAATAGCGGTAATCCACACCCGCGTTGAGACTTTCTATTCCCGACACATGGGGAATTGTATCAATGCCTCCAGGTGCGGGCAATCCCTCCGCTTGCCGAAGGTCCGTCCCTTCAGATAGGATTATCCTCGGCTATGACCGAAACCCGACATCCGCTCGACCCGATCTTCAAGCCGCGCTCTATCGCCGTCATCGGCGCTTCCCGAAAGAAGGGTTCCATCGGATGGGAAATCCTTCACAACATCGTCGAGTATGAGTTCAACGGTAAGGTCTTCCCCGTGAATCCGCACGCTGAGGTCATCCACTCGATCAAATGCTTCCCGAGCGTCCTGGATATCCCGGATCCGGTGGACCTGGCCATTATCGTCGTCCCGAAGGAAGAGGTCCTTCGGGTCGTGGATGAATGCGGGCAGAAGGGCGTGCGCGGCCTGGTCGTCATCACCGCGGGCTTCAAGGAGACCGGTCCGGCGGGGCTCGAACGCGAGCAGAAACTGGTTGAGAAAATCCGACAGTACGGCATGCGCATGATCGGTCCCAACTGCATGGGCGTCATCAACACGGATCCGACGGTGCGGCTGAATGCGACCTTCGCGCCGACGCGCCCGCTACCTGGGCGTATCGGCTTCACCTCGCAATCGGGCGCCCTTGGAGCAGCTATCTTGAACATGGCCGAGCGCCTCGGCCTTGGCTTCTCAATGTTCGTCTCCATGGGCAATAAGGCCGATGTCTCCGGCAATGACCTGCTCCAGTATTGGGAGGACGATCCCCACACGGACGTCATCCTCATGTACTTGGAATCCTTCGGGAATCCCAGAAAGTTCACGCAATTGGCACGACGCGTGACTAAGAAGAAGCCCATCATCGCCGTGAAGGCAGGACGCACGGCCGCCGGCGCGCGCGCGGCCTCCTCGCATACAGGAGCTCTCGCCGGACTCGACCTCGCGACCGAAGCCCTGCTGGAACAGTGCGGCGTTTTGCGCGCGCACTCGATCGAAGATCTGTTCGACCTCGCGATGGCCTTCGTCTATTGCCCGATCCCGCATGGAAACCGCGTGGCCATCCTCACCAATGCCGGAGGCCCGGCCATCATGGCGACGGACGCCTGCGTCAACTTCGGTTTGAAGATCGCCGATCTGGCACCGCGCACCCGTGCGCAATTGCGCGCGCGACTGCCCGAAGAGTGCACGGTCGAGAACCCCGTCGATCTCATCGCAAGCGCCGATGCAGCAACCTATCGCTTCGCCCTCGATCTCCTGCTGACAGACGAGAATGTGGACGCGGCCATCGTGATCTTCGTCCCTCCGATCATGGTGACCCCCCACCAGATCGCGGACGCTATCGCCGATGTCACGAGCCACCACGAGAAGCCCGTGCTCGGCGTCTTCATGGCGCCCGAGGACTTCTTCCGCCAAATGCACCAGCGCCCGAGTCGCACCTTCCCCATCTACCAATTCCCGGAATCCGCCGCTCGTGCGCTCTCAGCCTTGGTCGCGTACCGCGAGCGCCGCGATCGGGAAGAGGGGCAGGTTCGCACCTTCGACGTCGAGCGCGAGATCGCCAAACGCATCTTCGCGACGGTACGCCAAGAGGGGCGAACGGAGTTGAACTCCGCCGAGGCGTTGACGGTCCTCGATGCCTATGGCTTGCCGGTGTGCCGCTTCGGCTTCGCGCGCACCTTGAAAGATGCTCTGACCGCTGCTCGGGAGATCGGGTACCCAGTCGTTCTGAAAGTCCTTGCCCACACACTCACCCATAAATCGGAGATCGGCGGCGTCATCGTCGACGTGCGCACGGATGAGGAACTCATCCGCAGCTTCCAGACGCTTATGGAGCGCGTCGAACGCCACGGATTGAACGGCGTGTTCCAGGGCGTCCTCGTCCAAGAAATGATTCGCGGCGGACGTGAAGTCATCTTGGGCATCGTCCAAGACCCGCAGTTCGGTCCGTTGATCATGTTCGGCCTGGGCGGCATCTACGTGGAACCCTTAGCCGACGTCGTCTTCCGCATCTGGCCGATCACCGATCGCGATGCCCGCGAGATGATCCGCTCAATCCGCAGCTTCCCTATCCTCAAGGGGACGCGCGGCGAACCTCCTGTGGATTTCACCACGCTGGAGGAAGCCTTGATGCGCCTCTCGCAATTGGCTGGAGATTTCCCCGAGATCGCTGAGCTGGATGTGAATCCCTTTCTGGCATCCCCGGTCCCAGGAGCGAGCAAAGCCGTGGATGCCCGCATCCGATTGAAAGAGGCCAGGCCCCGTGATGAAAAAACGGGGGTGAGGCTCATACCGTGAGAGCCTCGCCCCCGTCAGCTCAATACTCCATCTCGGCCGGAGCCGGAGTGCGCTCCTTCTTCTTCTCCGGGATCTCGGAGACGAGTGCCTCAGTCGTCAGGAGCAACCCGGCAATAGACGCCGCATTCTGTAGCGCGATGCGGGAGACCATCGCCGGATCAATGACCCCAGCTTTCACCAAGTCCTCGAACTGCTCCGTCTGCGCGTTGAAGCCGAAGTTCTCATCCTTGGCCGACTTCACACGCTCGACGACGATGGAGCCTTCCCACCCGGCATTCTGCGCAATCCACCGCAGCGGCTCCTCCAGCGCCCGGCGCAAGATGTTCACGCCCGCGTTCTCATCCGGATCGTCGAGCTTGAAGTTCTCCAAGGCACGCAGGGCGCGGATGTACGCCACCCCACCACCGGGGACGATCCCCTCTTCAACGGCCGCCTTCGTCGCGTGCATGGCATCCTCGACGCGCGCCTTCTTCTCCTTCAGCTCAGTCTCGGTCGCCGCGCCAACCTTGATCACAGCCACCCCACCGACGAGCTTAGCCAGTCGTTCCTGCAGCTTCTCGCGATCGTAATCCGAAGTCGTCTCCTCGATCTGAGCTCGAATTTGACGGACGCGCGCCTCGATCTCCGAGGGCTTACCCGCTCCCTCGACGATCGTCGTGTTGTCCTTGTCCACGACGATCTTCTTAGCCCGACCGAGATCTTCCAAGCGGACGTTCTCCAGCTTGATGCCGAGGTCCTCGGTGATCGCCTTGCCCCCGGTCAAGATCGCAATGTCCTGGAGCATGGCCTTACGCCGATCCCCAAACCCAGGCGCTTTCACCGCGCAGACCTGCAGTGTCCCGCGCAGCTTGTTCACCACGAGCGTCGCCAACGCCTCGCCTTCAACGTCCTCGGCAATGATGAGCAAGGGCTTACCGCTTTTGGCGATCTGCTCCAGAAGCGGGAGCAGGTCCTTCATCGAGCTGATCTTCTTCTCATGGATGAGGATGTAGGCGTCCTCCAGCACGCACTCCATGCGCTCGGGATCCGTCACGAAGTATGGCGACAAATATCCCCGGTCAAACTGCATGCCCTCGACGACCTCCAGCTCCGTCTGCATCGTCTTGGACTCCTCGACCGTGATGACCCCATCCTTACCGACCTTCTTCATCGCCTCGGCAATCAAGTTCCCGATCATCGTATCGCCATTGGCCGAGATCGTCCCGACGTGCGCGATCATATCTCCTTTGACGGGCTTGGCCATCCGCTTGATCTCCTCCACGACCCGCTCGACCGCCTTGTCAATCCCTCGCTTGAGCGCCATAGGATTCGCTCCCGCCGCCACCATCTTCACCCCCTCGCGGAAGATCGCCTGAGCCAGCAGCGTCGCCGTCGTCGTCCCATCACCCGCCACATCCGAAGTCTTCGACGCGACCTCCCGCACCATCTGGGCGCCCATGTTCTCCAACTTGTCCTCCAACTCGATCTCCTTCGCCACGGTCACCCCATCCTTGGTGATGACCGGGGAACCGAACTTCTTCTCCAGGACGACATTGCGACCCTTCGGGCCAAGCGTCACCTTCACGGCATCCGCCAATTTGTTGACCCCACGAAGAATAGCCTGTCGAGACTCTTCGCCAGTGACGATCATCTTCGCTGCCATACCCCTTTCACCTCCTCCTCTAAGAATTTTTCATTTGCTGGCCGACTTGGCCTTCGAGGCCGTTTCAATCACCGCGAGGATCTCATCCTCGCGCATGATCAAGTACTCCTCATCATCAATCCGGACTTCCGTCCCCGCATATTTACCAAAAAGCACGCGATCCCCAACCTTCACGTCAAGGGGGATTTTCGTGCCGTTCTCCAGAATCTTCCCGTTCCCCACGGCGACGACTTCCCCTTGCTGGGGCTTTTCCTTCGCCGTGTCCGGGATGATGATCCCTCCACGGACTTGCTCCTCCTCTTCCAACCGCTTCACAACAACGCGATCATGTAAGGGACGAATATTCAAAGCCATATCCACCTCCTGCATCAAAATTCTTACATCGCCAAAACTTGATTCAGTTGGAATTATATAATCTGCGTCTCATACTGTCAAGATGTGCCCTCTCTCATCCCTTGGTTCTCTGGCTTATGGTAGTTAATTTTACTTTACTACCAGCAGATTAAATTTACCTCTTGACTTTTTAGAAAACTATGCTATACTAGTGGTGAAGTTTGAAAAATGAAACGAAGGAGGGAGGAGTATGAGACGAGAGAAGGGACAGCTTGACCTGGCGACGCTACTTCTGGCGTTGCTCGCTGCTTTGCAACTTCTGGGAAGCGGCTCATGCCCAATCCCAGGGGTGACGCAATAACGAGGCCCAACGGGCTCGTGACATCTCACAGCAAAGGAGGAAGAGGCTATGCGGACCCAATTCGGACAACTCGACTTAGCAACGCTCCTTTTGGCTCTGCTGGCGTTGGCCGCGCTCTTGGGATCCGGACAATGTCCGACTCCCTAGTGCGTCCCTCCTGTAGGGACGTTTCGCGCCGACGTACACAGCGTCGAGCTTCTTCATAAACCTCCTCACGGGACCCCATTCGGGGTCCCCACTTTCCCATCAGGAGGGCGAAGGGATATGGCGACAGCGGCAGCTCACGTCATTTCGGATTTGGAGTTAGCTCGGGCCTCAGCCCAAGGGAAGATGGAGGCGTTCGAGCGACTCTATCAGATGTATCACCGGCGGGTGTATTCGTTGTGCCTGCGACTTGTCGGCAATGTCGCCGATGCGGAGGATTTGACGCAGGAGGTGTTCCTCCACCTCTACCGAAAGATCGGAAGCTTTCGGGGAGATGCGGCCTTCACGACGTGGTTGCATCGGCTGACGACGAACTTAGTCTTGATGCATCTTCGGCGGCGACGACCGAACTACGAGCTGATGGGGGATACCGAGGTGAAGGCTCTGCTGGAGGCTCGTCGAATGGATGAGGGGATGTCTCGGATCGTAGACCGCATTGCGTTGGAGCGCGCGTTAATGGCCTTACCCATCGGTTATCGGACGATCCTCGTGCTGCATGATATTGAGGGCTATGGGCACGAGGAGATCGCTCGGATGCTCGGGGTCACCGTGGGGACGACGAAATCTCAGCTTCACAAGGCGCGGCTGCGACTCCGACGGCTTTTGAAGCGGCGGCGCTGAGCGGGCGATCGGCTCATGGGCGATCCGCGTGATAGACCACGCGACCGGCGACTAAGGTCGCCCGTACGGCCCCGGTGAGATGCCATCCCTCAAAGGGCGTATTGCGACCTTTCGAGCGAAACTGTTCGGACCGGACGATGAACGGGCGCGTCGGATCCAAGATAGTGATGTCGGCGACGGCACCCGGTTTCAGTGTCCCTCCCGGGAGATTCGCGATGCGGGCGGGATTCGTCGAGAAGAGTTCGACCAAGCGCATCCATCCGATGAGGCCTTGATGCACGAGGCGATCCAGGGCGAGACTGACGGCCGTCTCCAAACCCACGATGCCGAAGGGCGCGCGCTCGAACTCGAGCGCCTTTTCATCGGGATGATGCGGGGCATGATCCGTTGCGATGGCGTCAATCGTTCCGTCAACGAGGGCCTCATGGATCGCTCGGATGTCCCGTTCCGTTCGCAGCGGGGGGTTCACCTTGGCGTTAGTATCGTAGTCGCGGACCGCTTCTTCCGTGAGGGTGAAGTGATGCGGCGTGACTTCGCAACTGACCCGCACGCCGCGACGTTTCGCTTGGCGCACCAACTCGATTGAGAAGGCCGTGCTCACATGGGCCAGATGCACGTGAGCGCCGGTCAGCTCGGCCAGGATGATATCTCGCGCCACGTGTACTTCCTCGGCTGCCGCTGGGATGCCCTTCAACCCAAGGCGTAGCGACCACAAGCCTTCGTTCATGACCCCTCCGGCCGAGAGAGATTTATCCTCACAATGATCAATCACGGGAATGTCCAATTGCCGGGCATATTCCATGGCGCGGCGCATGATCTGAGCATTCATGACGGGTTGACCATCGTCGCTGATGGCGATGATACCGGCTTCTCGCATTTCACCGATCTCGGCCAGGGCCTCTCCGCTCAATCCTTGCGTGATCGCGCCGATGGGATAGACGCGCACGGCGCCGACCTCGCGAGCGCGCTCGAGGATGAAGCGCGTCACGGCCCGATTATCGTTGACCGGCTGCGTGTTGGGCATGGCGCAGACGGCCGTGAACCCCCCGGCGGCAGCCGCGTGCGTACCCGTCTCGATGGTCTCGACGTCCTCGCGGCCGGGCTCGCGCAAGTGAACGTGAAGATCAATGAATCCCGGAGCAACGATGCACCCGCGCACATCAAGGACCTGGGCCTCAGGAACTGAGATCTCCGGAGCGATCTCCCGGATGATCCCATCCTCGACGAGGAGATCTCCTTTCATCTCTAACCGTTCGGAGGGATCCACGATGGTCCCCGACTTGATCAGCACGCGCATCGGGCGGAAATAATAGGAGGAGCTGGCGAATTGGTCAAGGTGCCCGCGCTCTCTAGTTGAACTTCCTCGACTTTTCTGGTAACCTAAAGGCCGTCGCCGGAGCGGTCACAAGCAAGAGGCGGTCCCGCAAGTGGACGCCGGTGCATTGACACGGGAAAGAGGTCGAGTATAATTCGGGGCTTTCGACCATGTACGTGGATTTGACGCAGCTTGAACGCGATGAGCTGCGCGTCGAGCACGAATATGCGGCCGGGGAATTGGAGTTGGATGATGAGGAGATGGTCCTCTGCGCCCCGCCGCGCGTGCGCTTTCGGCTGCAGCGGCTCGGCTTGGAGATTCGCATTGAGGGGCGGGTCGAGGCGGAAGTCGAAGTCCATTGTGATCGGTGCTTGAGTGCGTTTCGGCTCACGGTGACTCCGGATTTTGATGTCCTCTATGCCCCAGTGGCGGTCCTCACGCCGGAAGAGGAGGTTCAGCTGACCGAACGAGATCTCCGCTTTGGCTTCTACCAGAATGAGCTGATTGACATTGATGCTCTGGTGCGGGAACAGATTCGTCTGGCGCTTCCGTTCCGCCTCCTTTGCCGAGAGGATTGTCGTGGGCTGTGTCCACAATGCGGAGCGGATTTGAATCGCGAAGTCTGCCGCTGCGCGTCGCCGCCGGCGGACGCGCGTTGGGCGGCCCTCTGGGAGTTGAAGCGGCGGATGGAAGGTATTTGAGGATGAGCGCGCAGCGGGAATTCCGGTCAGGAGGTATACGACGATGCCGAATCCGAAGCGTCGTCACTCGAAATCACGGCGGGGGAAACGACGAGCGCATGATGCCCTGACGCCCCCGAATCTCACCACGTGCTCGCAGTGTCGAGAGCCGGTGCTGCCGCACCGCGTGTGTCCTCGCTGCGGGTATTACAATGGGCGCGAGGTCATCCCTGTGAAAGAGTGATATGCTGCGCATCGCGCTCGATGCCATGGGGAGCGATCGGGCGCCGGAGCCCGAGGTGGAAGGGGCCGTGCGCGCGGTGCGGGAGTTGGATCTGACGATCGCGCTCGTGGGGCCGGAAGCCCTGCTCCGCGAACATGTGCGGCGGCGGAGTACGGATGCGCGCATTGAGATCGTGCCTGCCACTGAGGTGATCGCGCCCGACGAACCGGTGGCCCAGGCCATCCGAAAGAAACGCGACTCGACGATCCATGTCGGCCTGCGGCTCGTTCATGAAGGATATGCGCAAGCATTCGTGAGCGCAGGCAACACGGGAGCGATCATGGCGGTGGCGAAAATGATCTTGAAGACGCTCGGCTCGATCGATCGCCCGGCGCTGGCTGCCGTCCTGCCGACGTTCGCTGGAGGAAAGGCGGTTCTGATTGACGTTGGGGCGAACGCCGAATGCCGTCCCCTGCATCTGGTGCAGTTCGCCATCATGGGAGACATCTATGCGCGCCTGATCTTGGGCATCGCTTCGCCCCGAATCGGTTTGGTCTCTATTGGCGAAGAGGAAGCCAAGGGGAACGAACTGACGCGCGAGGCCTATAAGCATCTGGAGCGCTCGGGCCTTCGCTTCGTCGGAAACGTCGAGGGACAGAACATCTACACGGGGGATGTGGACGTCATCGTCTGCGATGGGTTCACGGGCAACGTCATTTTGAAGACGAGTGAGGGCGTCTTCGACCTGCTGCGTGCAGGGCTGCGGCAGGAACTGCAGCGCACGTTTCGGACGCGGCTCGGAGCGTGGCTCGCGCGTCGGGCGTTCGAGCGCTTTCGACAGCGCTTCGACTATTTCGAATCCGGGGGAGCGCCGCTTCTAGGCGTCCGACAGGTGTGCCTCATCTGTCACGGCCGCTCCGACAGCCGGGCCATCAAAAACGCCATTCGCATCGCGAAGGAGTTGGTCGAGCGTCGCGCTCCTGAACACATCGAACGAGAGATCGCGAGGGTGCAAGAGGCCGACGGCGAGCGCATCGAGGCTACGTCGTGAGGTTTCTCGAAGGGGGATTGCTCTCGGGGATAAACGCTCATCCGAGGGGGGGGGATCATGAAGAAGGTGAACGCCGGGATCACGGGAACCGGGCATGCGCTTCCGGAAGAGGTCATCACCAATGCTGATTTGGAGAAGATGGTGGACACATCCGATGAGTGGATCTCCACGCGCACGGGGATCAAAGAGAGGCGCAAGGCGCGTCCTGACGAATACACCTCGACGCTGGCCACGCGCGCGGCGCGTCAGGCCATGGAAATGGCGGGCGTAGAGGCCAAGGACCTCGATGTCATCATCTGCGCGACGGTCTGTCCGGACATGGCCTTGCCGGCGACGGCGTGCATTATTCAATCGCTCTTGGGAGCGAAGCGGGCGGCGGCCTTCGACATGGCCGCTGCGTGCTCGGGTTTCATTTACGGTCTGACGCTCGCCGAGGGGATGATCAAGGCTGGGCGCGCGCACACGATCTTGCTCATCGGCGCAGAGTTGCTCACGCGATACGTGGATTACACGGATCGCTCGACGTGCGTCATCTTCGGGGACGGGGCGGGAGCCGCCATCATCCAGCCGGTGGAGGATGGACGCGGGCTGCTGGCCGCGCGGATTCAAAGCGATGGCGATTACGTGGACTACCTCTATACGCCCGGGGGAGGGACGCGCTATCCCGCCTCCATCGAGACCGTGACCAATCGCCTGCACTACATCAAGATGCGCGGGAATGAGCTTTTCAAAGTCGCTGTGCGCAGCATGGAGGAGATCTCGCGGCAGGTGCTCGACGATTTGCGCATGTCGCCGAATGACGTTGACCTCTTCATCCCGCATCAAGCGAATCAACGCATCACGGAGGCGGTGGCTGAGCGATTGGGGCTGCCCCTGGAGAAGGTCTACTCGAACATCCACCGCGTGGGGAACACCTCTTCGGCCTCCATTCCCATTGCGCTTGACGAGTGCGTGCGCGCGGGCCGGGTGAAGCCAGGCGATCTGCTCATGATGGCGAGCTTTGGCGCAGGCGTCACCTTCGGCGCGGCCGTCCTCCGGTGGTGAGGTATGAATCGGATCGCGTGCGTCTTCCCTGGCCAAGGTTCGCAATATAGCGGGATGGGCCGTCGCATGGCTGAAGCGTACGCTCTCGCGCGCGAGGTTTTCGAGCGCGCCGATGCCGCACTCGGGTTCTCACTCAGTCAGCTCTGCTTTGAGGGCGACGAGGAAGAGTTGAGGCGGACGGAGAACACGCAGCCGGCGATCCTAACGACCTCAGTGGCGTGCTATCGCGTCCTGGAGCAAGCGGGTGTACGTCCCGATTTCGTCGCCGGGCACAGCTTGGGCGAATATACAGCCCTGGTGGCGTCCGGCGCACTTGCTTTCGAGGATGCCGTCCGTCTGGTGCGGCGGCGCGGCCAGTATATGCAAGAGGCCGTCCCCCTCGGACAGGGGGCGATGGCGGCGATCCTCGGTGCCTCGCTGGAGATCGTCGAACAGATCTGCCGCGAGGCGGCTGAAGGGCAAGTCTGCGCCCCGGCCAATTTCAATTCGCCGCAGCAGATCGTGATCGCTGGACACAAGGAGGCCGTCGAACGGGCCGTTGCGCTGGCGCGCCAGCGTGGGGCGCGACGCGCCGTCCCCCTTCCGGTGAGCGCGCCGTTTCATTGCCCTTTGATGCGCCCGGCCGAAGAACGACTGGCCGAAGACCTCGCCCGCGTGGCGTTCGCCGACCTGAAGATTCCGCTCGTGAACAACGTAGAGGCGGCGATCGTCACCTCGGGAGAAGCCGCCCGCGAGGGGTTGCGCCTCCAGGTCTCGCGCCCGGTGCGATGGGAAGAATCGGTCCGACGACTGTTGACCGAAGGGGTTACGACGTTCATCGAGGTCGGCCCCGGGCGCGTGCTCTCGGGCCTCATCCGGCAGATCGATCGCTCGGCTCGAACCCTCGCCGTCGAGGACCCTGATTCGCTGGAAGAAACGCTCAAGGAGCTACGGGCATGATTCGCTTGGATGGACGCGTCGCCATTGTGACGGGGGCTTCGCAGGGCATTGGCCGCGACTGTGCGTTGGCGCTGGCCGAACACGGTGCCGATGTGGCGCTCCTGGCGCGAACGCGCGAGAAACTGGAGGCCGTCGCTGAAGAGATTCGCCGCCTGGGGCGGCGTGCGCTGGCGCTGCCGACCGATGTGACCGAGGCCGAACAGGTGAAAATAGCTGTCGCGCGCGCACTCGAGGAGTGGGGGCGCATCGACATTCTGGTGAATAATGCGGGCATCACGCGCGATGCGCTCCTGCTCCGCATGAAGCGCGAGGATTGGGACCTCGTCTTGCAAACGAATCTGACGAGCGTCTTCCTGTGCTGCCAGGCCGTGTTGCCGACGATGTTGCGAGCGCGCTATGGCCGGATCATCAACATCACCTCGGTCATGGGGCAGATGGGAAACGTCGGCGTTTCCAACTATGCGGCATCCAAGGCGGGCATCATTGGGTTCACCAAAGCCCTCGCGCGCGAGGTCGCTTCGCGCAACATCACGGTCAATGCCGTCGCTCCGGGGTTCATTGACACGGACATGACGCGCGCCTTGAGCGAAGAGGTGCGACGACAGATGCTCGCGCTTATCCCTCTTCAACGGATGGGCACCGGCGCGGATGTGGCCGCCGGTGTCGTCTTCCTGGCCTCCGAGGAGGCCGGCTATATCACCGGACATGTCCTCAACATCAATGGAGGGCTCTACATGTGACGCCGCTCGGTTGATCGCCCGGTCACGGGCAGCGTAAAATTACGCCTCAATCTTCGAACAAGGAGGGACGATGTATGGCGGATCCAACGATCGAGGAAAAGGTGAAGCAGATCATCGTGGACGAACTGGGCGTGGATGAATCCGAAGTCACGCCGAACGCGCGCTTTGTGGACGACTTGGGGGCCGACTCGCTCGATACGGTGGAACTGGTTATGCGCTTCGAGGAGGAGTTCGGCATCGAGATCCCGGACGAGGATGCGGAGAAGATCGTCAGCGTCCGCGATGCCATCGAGTACATCGAGAAACACAAGAAAGGATGACGACGCCTCTTCCGCTCGCGCTTCGGCGGGCGGAAGAGGAGAGGGCGGGAGGGGAACGTGAAGCGACGAGTCGTAGTGACGGGAATCGGCTTGGTCTGCGGCCTGGGCAATACGACCGAAGAGACGTGGCGCGGTCTGATCGAGGGGCGCAGTGGCGTGGACTACATCACGCGCTTCGACGCCTCGGGCTTTCCCGTCCGCTTCGCGGCGGAGGTGAAGAACTTCGACCCGCTGAAGTACATCGAGAAGAAGGACGTCAAGAAGATGGATCCATTCATTCATTTCGCCATCGCCGCCGCTCAAGAGGCCGTGGACGATGCAGGACTGAAAATCACACCGGAGAATGCCGAGCGCGTCGGCGTATATATCGGCTCGGGGATCGGGGGCTTCTCGGTGATCGAGCGTGAACACCAGAAGTTCCTGGAAGGCGGGCCGGGGAAGATCTCGCCCTTCTTCATCCCAGCGGCGATCGCGAACTTGGCGGCCGGCCAGGTCTCGATCCGATTCGGCGCGCGCGGGCCCAATAGCGCCACGTGTACGGCTTGCTCGGCCGGCGCGCACGCCATCGGCGATGCGTTCAAGATCATCGAGCGCGGGGATGCCGACGTGATGATCTGCGGCGGTGCGGAGGCGGCCGTCACGCCGATGGGCGTGGGCGGCTTCGCCGCCATGCGCGCCCTCTCGACCCGCAACGAGGAACCGCAGCGCGCAAGCCGCCCCTTCGACCGCGATCGCGATGGATTCGTCATCGGCGAAGGCGCCGGGATCCTCGTCTTGGAATCCCTCGAACATGCGCGCGCGCGAGGAGCGCGAATCTATGCGGAGATCGTCGGCTACGGGATGTCTGCCGACGCCTATCACATCACGCAGCCTCCGGAGGACGCCAATGGCGCCATCCGCGTCATGCAGTACGCGCTGCGGGACGCCGGCATCACGCCCGATTGCGTGGATTACATCAACGCGCACGGGACCTCGACCTACTATAACGACAAGCTGGAGACCTACGCGATCAAGTGCGTCTTCGGCGAACACGCGTACCGGCTCGCCGTCAGCTCGACCAAATCCATGACGGGACATCTGCTCGGCGCTGCCGGAGGATTGGAAGCAGGCATCACGGTGTTGGCCATTTACCATCAGATCCTCCCGCCGACGATCAACTACGAGAATCCCGATCCCGACTGCGACCTCGATTATGTTCCGAACCGCGCGCGCCGAGCCGAAATTCGGTATGCCCTCTCGAACTCCTTTGGCTTTGGCGGCACCAACGCGGCGCTTCTCTTCAAACGCTACGAGGAATGAACCTATGCGAATCGTCGTATGTCTGAAGCAAGTCCCCAAACGCGATCTCGCCCTGCGCCTCAATGAGGCCGGGACTTGGATCAAGGAAACGGACCTGAGTTGGGAGATCAACGAACCGGATGTCTACGCGCTCGAAGAGGCCTTGCGGTTGAAAGAACGGCTGGGGGGAGAAGTCATCGTCTGTTCGCTCGGACCGGCGCGCGTGGAGCAAGCCATTCGCGAAGCGTTGGCCAAGGGCGCGGATCGAGCGCTGCATCTCCTGGATCCGGTCTTCGAGGGATTAGATGCGTTTAACACGGCGCGCGTGCTGGCCGAAGCGTTGCGTCGCGAATCGTTCGATCTCATCCTCACGGGGCTGCAATCGGACGACCACGGCTATGCGCAAACGGGCGTCATCCTCGCGGAGCTGCTCGGGTTGCCGCACGCCACGATCGTCATGCAGATCGAAGTGCTCGATGGAGGCGTGAAGGTGAAGCGGGAATTGGAGGGGGGATGGTTTCAATGGATCGAGCTGCCGTTGCCGGCGTTGCTGACGATCCAATCCGGGATCAACCAGCCGCGCTACGCCACGCTCAAGGGCATCATGGGGGCGAAGAAGAAGGAGATTCGTCGCCTGACGCTCGCCGATCTCGGCCTCTCGGCCGATGCGCTGCGCAACAAACAGGAGCTGGTGCGCGTCTTCTTCCCCACGAAGGCGAAGCGCACGGAGTTCCTCGAAGGCTCGCCGGAAGAAGTCGTCGCCAAGCTCATCGAGAAATTGCGTTACGAAGCCAAGGTCTTGTGAACCACCGCAAGGAGCGGACGCGATGGGCTCTTCGATCTTCGTCATTGCCGAACAGCGTGATGGAAAACTCAACAAAGGGACCTGGGAAGCGCTCGTGGCCGGACAGCGCCTGGCCGTTCAAGTGGGCGGGACGGTCTCGGTCCTCCTGCTCGGGTACGGGGTCGCTCAACTGGCCGGCGAGTTGGCGTCCAAGAAACTGCGGGACGTCCTGGTGATCGAAGACGAACGCCTGGCCGAATATACGCCCGATGGCTACACGGCCGCGCTTGTGCCGGTGATCCGTCACGAAGCGCCGGATTTCGTCCTCATGAGCCATACCTATCAAGCGCGCGATTTCGCGCCGAAACTGGCGGCGGCCATCGGCAAGTCGCTCGTGAGCGACTGTATCGGATACCGCGTCGAGAATGGAACGGTGATCTACACGCGACCGATCTTCCAAGGGAAGATCCATGCTGAAGTGCGATTCACCGATGATCCACCGTATCTGGTCACGTTCCAGGCCGGTGCTTTCCGCGCCGACGAAGTGGAAGCGGCGGCGACGCCGGCTCCCATTCGCTCGCTCTCGGT
The DNA here is from genome assembly GCA_030550025.1 of Acidobacteriota bacterium. Lineage (GTDB taxonomy): Bacteria > Acidobacteriota > Blastocatellia > HR10 > HR10 > HR10. The sequence goes on from JAUQQC010000008.1 coordinate 20,222, forward strand.
GGACCTCAGCCAAGTGCCGATTCGGACGCGCCCGCTAGAGCGCTTCCGCGAAGCGAAGCAGGCCGTGGACCTCAGCTCGGCCGAACGCATCGTCGCCGTCGGACGTGGGATCAAGAGCGAAGAGAATCTCGCCCTGATTCGGAAGCTCGCTGATGTCCTCGGCGCGGAGATCGGCGCCTCTCGTCCCGTGTGTGACAGCGGATGGCTGCCCATGGAGCGCCAGATCGGCAGCTCTGGCCAGACCGTCTCCCCCAAGCTCTATCTCGCCATCGGCATCTCCGGCGCGATCCAACATGTCGTTGGGATGAAGGGCTCTCGCACCATCGTCGCCATCAACAAGGACCCGGAAGCGCCGATCTTCGATATCGCCGACTATGGGATCGTCGGCGATCTCTTCGAGATCGTCCCCGCGCTCATCAAGGCGCTGGAGCAGCTCAAGGAATAGTCTTTTTTACGCGCAGAGCCGACTACCGCGAGGCCGACGTCGACACCGCTCTCTGCCAGGCACGAGAGGGCAACACGGGTACTCCTTTGTCGAGATTGCGCCGCGCGCGCCGCAGGTGTAGTATAATTGCTATCGGGCACCGATGAGAGGAGGGGAACGAGATGAGAGGATGCGCGTGGGGAGTCTTCCCCTTCGGATTCGGCTTTTACGTTGACTGGAGGGACATCGAGGACCTGTGGCTCTTCGGCCGTCGGTTCTACACGCGCCGGGAGAAAATCGAATATCTGAAGCGGCTCAAGGAGAAGTTGGAGCGAGAGCTGCAAGGGATCGAAGAGCGTATCCGGGACCTGGAGGCTCAGGAGGCGGCGTCCCGATAACCTCTCGGCGAGAGAGATTGGCCGATGGGTGGCGAGCGTCCTCGCCTTCTTCTCAATCCCCTTCTGCGTTCTCTGGACGAGGCCCAACTGCGCCGCCGCGTGTATGAGTTCGCCGACCTCTCATCCTATTCGTTCTGGGAGCGGTGGAGCATCCGGGCGCTCGGCCTGCTCGGCTACTGGTGGATCGCGGCGTTCGGACGCACGATCCGCTGGACGGTCGTGGATGAACAGTACCATGAGGAGATCCGCCGCGCGGGGAAACGGATCATCTACGCGTTCTGGCACAATCGGATCTTCCTGGCGACGTGGTTCTGGCGGCATCGCGGCATCGTCGTGATGACGAGCCAAAGCTTCGATGGGGAATATATCGCCCGCTTCATCCAGCGATTCGGATACGGAGCCGCGCGCGGGTCTTCCACGCGAGGCGGCCACCGTGCCCTTTTGGTGATGGCGGCCTGCTTGCATCGCGGGCTCGATGTCGCGTTCACGATAGACGGGCCGCGCGGACCGGTCTATGTGGCCAAGAAAGGCGCTGTGATGCTCGCCAAGCTCACGGGGCACGCCATCCTCCCCTTTCACATCTCCGCGGAGGCCTTCTGGGAGCTGCCGAGTTGGGATCGCTTTCAGATCCCCAAACCATTCACGCGCGCGGTCGTCCTGCTGGGGCCGCCGATCACGGTCCCGGCGGACGCCGATGATGCCCTCCTGCAACAAAAGCATGCGGAGCTACAAGCCACGCTCGACGCGTTGCGCGAACGCGGCGACCGATGGTTCCGGCGGTGATCTCGCTCACAAGATGATGCGCTCGTTGCCCACGCGGCGCGTCACGTGCTGGCGATCGAGGTATTCCAAGAGTGGGATGGCGTATTTTCGAGAGACCCCCGTGAGGGCTTTGAACGTCCCCACGTCGAGCGTGGCGCTGATGGCCTTCTGTTGGCGCACGCGCTCGATCAATTCCCGCAGGGCTTCGGCCGCGAACGTATGCTCGCCCACGCGCACGAGTACCCCGCGGTGGAGCAAGAATTGATAAAGTTTTCGCGCCTTCTCAGGATCGAGCTGTTGCCGAAGGATCACCTCTTCCAAAGTCGGGGGCTGCCACTTCGCTGCTCGAAAGGCCTCCAGGAGCTTTCGTTCAATCTCCGCCTCCTCATCCGAGAGTCGGACGACATGCGTCGCCAATCGCACCCACTCCCGTTCGACGTGGAATTCCGGTTCTTGACAGAGTCGAGCGAGAAGCTCCGCCGCGGCGAATTCCGGGATCTCGCGCAGAAGCAGGGCGCGCACGTCGCGGTGCGGCATCCCCGGATCCAACGGATGCTCGCGATGGAATGCTGCGAGCGCGTGTTGCAATGCCGCCTTCATCTCCTCATACGCCGCACGGGCGAGGAGGTGGCGAGGAGTGCTCGCGATGTCAATGAGTCGTCCCACCGCGCTGTGCGCGCGCAGGGCGTCGTGAAGCTGCGGCTCCAAGAGGTCCGTGCGAGCAGCGAGTTCCGGATAACTCATCCCGCGTTTTCCAGCCCTCTCCACCCAGAGCGCAAGCCGTTCTTGCGCGTCCGCCGTTTCGATCCGAAGGAGCGCGGCGACGATCGCCTCCCGATCCTCCGCCCCTGGACGAAAGGCGCGGTGCTTCTCCGGTAAAGCGTCGATGACCTCTCCTCCGCCAATGGTCAGCGGTGGCGAATAGCGTCGGACGATGAAGCGATCGCCCGGTAGGACGAACGTCGGCGATTCCAAGCGAAACTGCACGAGGCCGGATTCCCCCGGATGTAATTCCGTTCGATCGAGCAGCACGACGCGCGCCAAGATCTCGGCCGTCCCGATATGAAGGCGAAGGCGCGTGCGCGTCTGCACCGCGTGGGGTGCCGTTCCGAGCAGCTCCAAGCGCGCATCTATCCGAGAGGTGGGGACGAACCGTCGGCTCGACACGACGACCTGACCGCGCTCGAGGTCTTCGACAGCAACGCCTTGCAGATTCATTGCCGTCCGCTCCCCGGCGACGGCCACCGAAACGGGCTGACCATGGACCTGAAGGCCACGGATCGTCGCCCGGCGCTGTGCAGGGAGCACATCCACTTCGTCCCCGACGGCGAACTGCCCGGCGATCAGCGTCCCCGTCACGACCGTCCCAAATCCTCGCACGGTGAAGACGCGATCAATGGGCAGGCGCGGGACGGCATCGCGCCGCTTCTCCGCCACCGTCGCCGCGATCTGGGCGAGTGCCGCTTTCAACTCCTCGATCCCCTCCCCAGTGCGCGCGCTGACGCGTACGATCGGCGCTCCCTCCAAGAACGACCCGACCACGAGATCGCGCACTTCCGCTTCGACCACCTCGAGCATCTCTTCGTCCACCAGATCCACCTTAGTGATCGCGATCAATCCCGATTTCACGCGCAGGAGCCGACAGATGTCGAAATGCTCGCGCGTTTGAGGCTTCACCGATTCATCGGCCGCTACGACAAGTAGCACGAGATCGATCCCGTGGGCACCAGCGAGCATGTTCTTGATGAACCGTTCATGTCCAGGAACATCCACGAAGCCCAAGCGCGTCTCTCCAAGAGCCAAAAAGGCGAAGCCGATGTCGACCGTGATCCCTCGCTCCTTCTCCTCCTTCAGCCGGTCCGTATCGATTCCCGTCAGAGCTTTCACCAAGGCCGTCTTCCCATGATCGATATGTCCGGCCGTGCCCACGATGACGTGTCGCATCGTTCCCCTTCCTGAAGCGACATCAGCCGCCGTGCCGGCCTACGGCCTCTCGGGCTTTCTCTCTGGCGGTTTGCCCGTCGGCCTCTCCGACTTCCCCTCGGGTTCGGGCTCGATGTCGCCGATCTCGATCTTGCCGCTGAACCGCCGATAGTTCGTATAGCGAATCACCATGCGGACGCGAACGGATCGTCCTGGGAAGTCCAAGACGTCGTCCGCATACGTGTAGGTCGGGAACCAGAGCTTGTCCTCGATGTTCTCTCGGTACGTCTCAAAACGCGGGAACTTGTTCTGCCGATCCTCGGGCAAGCCCTTGCCCTGCACCTTCACGATCATCAAGTCCACCGTGTCCACCCAGATGCGCCCTTGGAAATAGCGCTCGTGCATCTTCTTCGGATCGGGAGGGCGCCGGGGGCGCACGTCGAAGACATAGGTGTCGATCTCATCAATGCGCTCGCGCCCGACGTAGGTGACGACATACTTGGGCAAGTCCTCCAGGCCGAGGGCGAACGGCTGAATCCCGGCGAAATCGGCGAAATCGTACTGCGTGATGACGATCTCGCGGAGCGTGGGGACGGGGAAATAGAGGATGCGTTCCTCGCGCTCGCCCCGATCGTTCACGATGATCTCGGAGACGCGCCGGAATTCCCCGGTCACCAGGTCGCGCGGGCCGAGCGTCTGAATGGTGATATCCTGCCGGAAGACGAAATTCTTGAACTCCTGACGCAACCGGCTCTCGTTGGCGGCGAACTTCCGGATGAGCTCCTCGACGGGGATGCCATCCACAGTCTGTTGGGCCGGAGCGGGCGATTGCGCCCCGCGCGCGACAGGGAGAGAGCTCCAGAGGAGCAATAAGAGAAGGACGAACTTCCTCATCACCTGACCTCGCATTATCCTCATCGCATCACCTCACCCTTCAATTCTATCGGCTCGTTGACCGTTCGTACATAGCCGCGTCCTCGTGCAAAGGAGATGCGCCGTTTCGAGGCGGCGATGCCTTCAGGGACGTTTCTCGTGGACTTCGCGCAATGTCTCGCCGACGATGTAGAAACAGACGAAGGTGAGCACCATGATTCCAGCTGGGAAGATGAGCAGCCACGGCGCAACGCTCATCGCCTGCATGCCCTCGTGGACGAGCGCCCCCCAGCTCGCCTGCGGCGCCTGAATGCCCAGACCGAGGAAGCTGATGAATGCCTCCTGGAGCATGACGGAGGGAATAGTGAGCACCGTGTAAGCGATGATCGGCCCGCTCGCGTTTGGGAGGAGATGGCGAAAGAGGATCGTCCACGTTCCGGCCCCGGCCGCGCGCGCGGCTTCGACGAAGGGTTCGTTCTTGAGCACCAAGATTTGCCCGCGCACGATGCGCGCCAACGTCAGCCATGAGACTGCCCCTAAAGCGGCGAAGAGCAATACCAGGCGCACGCCTGGCCCTCGAAGCCATTCGGCTACCGCCCCATCGGGACGGAGCCGAAGGAAACGGATCATCGGCTCCACGATCTCCGGCTCAGCGAACAATGCCATCAACACAAGCACGAGGAAGAGATACGGGAGCGAGAACAACACATCCACCACGCGCATCATCACCTCGTCCACGCGCCCGCCAAAATATCCGGAGATGGCACCATAGGTCACCCCAATCACCGTCGAGATCGCCGTCGCGACGAGCGCCACCAGCAGAGAGAGGCGCCCGCCATAGAGGAGGCGGGCCAGCAGGTCGCGCCCCAAGATGTCGGTTCCCAGATAATGCCTGTTCGTCAAACTCGGAGGCGAGAGCCCAAGCTCCAGATCCGTCTGATCGTAACCGTACGCGAGCCACATCGGACCGATCACAACGGCGATCCCCACAACGCCGAGGAACCCCGCGGCCAAGAGTGCCGAAGGGCGCTCCCGGAGAGGTCCCCACATGCGCGCCATCGAAAATTTCTTCCACACGCCTTCTGACCGCGTGCGATTCCTGCTCATCCTTCTCTCCCCAGAGCGACGCGCGGATCCAAGAGAGCGATCGCGATGTCCACAAGCAAATTGAGGACGATGAGCGCGATCGCAGTGAACGAGACGATCCCCAAGATCAACGTGTAATCGCGATTGAGCGCGGCTTGGACGAAGAAGTGCCCCAATCCGGGAATCGCGAAGATCTTCTCGATGACGACGGTCCCGGCCAGAAGGAATGCGAGCGATGGACCGGTGAACGAGAGGACGGAGAGAAGCGCCGGACGCAGCGCATGCCGCAGGAGGATCGCGCGGGGATGGACGCCCTTAGCGTGAGCTGTTCGGATGTAGTCTTGGGCGAGCGCCTGTTGCACGCCACTTTGGGTCAAGCGCGCGATGTAGGCGACGTAAGCGGCCGAGAGCGTCAGGACAGGCAGCACCAGATGTCGGGCCTCACCCCATCCCGCCGGCGGGAACCAGTAGAGCGTCAAGCTGAAGAGGAGGACCAGAAGCGGTCCGAGCACGAAATTTGGCGTCACTACCCCCAAGACGGCCAGCCCCATCACGGCGCGTACCCAGGCAGAGTGTGGGTGGAGAGCTGCCAGAACACCCAAGGGCAAGCCGAGGCCGAGGGCCAGCGCATACGCTGCCAGCCCAATGGGCACCGAAGCGCGAAGACCCTGGCGCACGATCTCGCCCACCGTCGCATCGGGATAGCGGTAAGAAGGCCCGAAGTCCAACCGCACGAGCCCGCGCATGTAGTTCGCATACTGGACGTACCACGGCTTGTCCAAGCCATAGTGACGATCCAGATGCGCCTCAATCTCCGCCGGTACGGCGCGCTCCCGACGGAACGGCTTCCCGGGCGCCCATCGCACCACGAAGAACGTGAGCGTGAGAATGAGCCAGAGAAGCGGAATGGCCAAGAGGATGCGTCTGAGGATATACCCCCTCATAGCACTATCGCCCAGAGAAGCCGGGTGGGGTTCCCTCACGCTCCACGGCGACGAATTTCAGCGGATGCCGGTCGAGGACGTTGGCGTGCCATCCGCGAACATAGGGCTTGCGGAGGAAGTTGGTGACCGAGCTGTAGATCGGAATGATCGGCAGGTCGTCAAGCAACACCTCCTCGGCCCGAGCCAGGAGAGCCATACGCCGGTGATCGTCGGAGGTCGCATTCGCCTGCTGGATGAGCCGATCGTATTCGGGGTTGGCCCAACCGGTCGGATTGTTCGGGCTCGTCGAGAGCATGGAATCGAGGAAGCTCGTCGGATCGCTGAAATCGGCCGAGAAGCTTCGCCGCGCGATATCGAAATCCCCGAGCCGCACAGTGTTCAGGTAGACTTGCCACTCCTGGTTAATCAGCTCGACACGAATGAGGGGAAAGGTGCGCCGCCAATCGGCCTGAATGGCCTCGGCGATCTGCGCATGAAGCGCGCCCGTATTGTAGAGGAATCGGAGGCGAAGGCCGCGCCCCTCGGGGTATCCGGCGGCCGCCAAAAGCTGTCGCGCGCGCTCCGGGTCATAACCGACCTTCGACGGCCGCGGATACTTGCCTTGAAAATCCGAAGGGGTGAAGGCGCCCGACGGCTGCTGCCCTGCCGCCAGCAATCGCCGACAGAGGCGTTCCCGATCAATGGAGAGCGCCAAGGCCCACCGCACGCGCCGATCGCTCAACGGGGGACGGCGCACATTCACCAACAGGAAATAGCTGAGTAGATATGGGCCGGAGACGTAATCGCGCTTCTGCTGCAGCCGTCGAAGCGCATATGGCGGTAACAATCCGCTCACCAATACGTCCAGTTCGCCCGCTTTGTAGAGGTTCAACACGGTCGTCGCCTCGTCATACGGATAGAAGATCGCGCGCTGCAGTCGCACGCGCGCGGCATCCCAGTAGAGCGGATTCTTCTCTAGGACGACGCGCCGTCCCGGCGTGAACTCCACGAGCCGAAAAGGGCCATTGCTCACGATATGTTCTGGGCGCGTCCACGCGCGGCCATAGCGCTCGATCGCCTCGCGCGGGACCGGCCGATAGACTCCGAGGGTCGTGAGCTTGAGGAAGAAGGCCGTCGGCGCCTCCATCTCCACCTCGAGCGTGGCGTCATCGAGCGCGCGCACGCCGACATCCTCCGCGCTCAGTGTCACCGCTTCCCAAGGGTGGTCGTTCAAACGGCGACGCAACTCTTGAAGATGCCGGGCTTCAGAAGGCACGTCTTCGCGCCGAATCCGGCGGAGCTCATCCGGAGTGAGCATCAACTCACGTCCGAAGACGTCGGTGAGAAATCGCCCCGTTCGCCGATCGCGCACCTTCACCCTCCCCGTATTATAGGCCTCGGCGTTTTTGATGTAATACAGCAAGTAGGCGTTCGGCGATGCCGTCTCCGGAGCCAAAGCGCGGCGCCAGGAGTAGACGAAATCCCACGCCGTTACCGGACGCCCATTGCTCCAGCGCGCCGTGCGGCGCAGACGGAAGCGGAAGCGCGTGGCGTGCTCGTTCACTTCCCACGCCTCGGCGACGGCGGGGATCGGATCCAAGGTCACCGGATCATACTCGGTCAAGCCCTCGAAGAGGTTGATCACGATCTGCTCCTCGACGCTGCCAGGTGCTCGATGCGGATCGAGCGACGCCGGATCGGCGCCATTCCCCACGCGGAGGACGGCTCCCTCCGGTGGCTCGATCTTTCCGAAGTATGCGGCCGGATGCGCGCACGAACCCAAGAGCAGAAGTCCGACGCCGATGCACACAAGCCGCTTCATCGCTCAAGCGAAGGAGCGATAGACCTTACCACGCGTGGCCCGCAGGCGCAAGCGGGGGAGTCCAACGTTTTCGAGCGCGCAGCCGCTTTACTTCCCGCCGGTTCTGTGCTAATCTCTTCTAACTTGAAGAGGAAGAAAAACTTGAGTGCGAGGGAGGCACATATCGCTTGTGGCTCTGACGAAGGAGATCAAACGCGAGCTGATCGAGAAGTTCCGCGTGCACGAGAACGACACGGGATCGCCAGAAGTGCAAGTGGCGATCCTGACGTATCGGATCGCGCAACTGACGGAGCATTTCAAGACGCATAAGAAAGACTATCACTCGCGCCGGGGGCTATTGAAGCTGGTGAGCAAGCGCCGCCGACTCCTGGAGTATTTGAAGCGGACCGACAGTCGGCGCTATTACCAGCTCATTGACCGGCTCGGGTTGAGAAAGTGACTTGACGCGACGACCATACGGCCACGCTCAACAAGAGGCGGACGCGGGACGCGATCCAGGCCGGGAGATCATGCGATCCTTCGGATCGCTGGGAGCACCCGTTAGTTATTCCTTCGCCTCGAGGATCGGCGTGGCTTTCCCGACACCCATTTGGCGAGTGGTGAGCTCCACGCGCTCTTCAGGAGAGCGGTCGGGAGCTGACCCGATATCTGTTCACCTGATAGGCAGCAAACGAGGATGAGGACGATGGTTCTGAGGGATTCCATTGAAATTGGCGGAAAGCGAATCACTCTGGAGACAGGACGAATCGCCCGACAGGCCGATGGAGCGGTGCTCATTCGGCTTGGCGACACGATCGTGCTGGTGACGGCGGTGGCCGAGAAGGAGCCGCGCGAAGGGGTTGACTTCCTCCCCCTCACGGTGGACTATCGCGAGAACAACTATGCGGCCGGGCGCATCCCGGGTAACTACTATCGCCGCGAGGGACGACCGACGGAGAAGGAGGTCCTCACAAGCCGCTTGATTGATCGGCCCTTGCGACCGCTCTTCCCCGAAGGCTACCGCTGCGAGACGCAAATCATCGCGCTGGTTGTCTCCGCCGATACGGACTATGATCCCGATATCTTGGGGATCACGGGCGCTTCGGCCGCACTTTACTTCTCGGACATCCCCTTCTTCGAGCCGGTCGGAGGCGTCCGCGTCGGCTTGATTGACAACCATTACATTCTGAACCCCACCTATGAGCAGACGCGACAGTCGCGGTTGAACCTCGTCGTCGCCGGGACAGAAGACGCGATCGTGATGGTCGAGTGCGGCGCCAAGGAAGTGCCGGAGGAGGTGATCGTTGAGGCGCTCGTCTTCGCTCACTCGGAGATCAAGAAGCTGTGCGCCTGGCAGAAGGCACTTGGCGAGAAGTTAGGCATCCGTAAGCGCGAGGTCGCCCCGCCAGTGCTCGATGAGGAGATCGTGCGCGCGGTAGAAGCGACCTGGGGAACGGAGCTGCGTCAGGCGCTTGACGTCACCAATAAGACGAAGCGGGAGAGCCAGGAAGCGCTCACACAACTTCGGCAGCGGATCCTGGAGGCGACCCCCGAGGACCAGCGCGAGATGACGGCGCGCGCCTTCGAGCTCCTCCGTGAACGCTTCTTCCGTGAGGATATTCTCATCCATCGGCGTCGCCCCGATGGACGTCGGTTCACGGAGATTCGCCCGATCGAATGCGAGGTGGGACTGCTGCCGCGCACGCATGGCAGCGCGCTCTTCACGCGTGGGGAGACGCAAGCGCTGGTGACGACAACGCTCGGCACTCGAGAGGACATCCAGTATCTGGACAGCCTGGAGTTCGGGGAGATCGAGCGGCGCTTCATGCTCAACTACAACTTCCCACCGTTCTGCGTGGGCGAAGTGGCGCGCCTGGGGGCACCGAGCCGACGTGAGATCGGGCATGGGGCGCTGGCCCATCGGGCGTTGGAACCGGTCCTGCCGTCGGAGGATGCCTGGCCCTATATCATTCGCGTCGTTTCGGAGATCACTGAATCGAATGGATCCTCCTCGATGGCGACCGTCTGCGGTGGAAGCCTCTCCCTCATGGATGCCGGCGTGCCGATCAAAGCGCACGTGGCCGGAATCGCCATGGGCCTGGTCATGGAGGACGATAAGTACGCGATTCTGACCGACATCGCGGGGGCTGAGGACCACTACGGGGACATGGACTTCAAGGTCGCTGGCACGCGCGAGGGGATCACGGCCTTGCAAATGGACATCAAGATCAAGGGCGTGGACGCCGAGATCCTCTCCCAGGCGCTGGAGCAAGCGAAGGAAGCGCGCATGGTGATCCTGGACAAGATGGAACAAACGATCGCGCAGCCGCGGCCGGACATCAGCCCCTATGCCCCGCGCATCTTCACCATGCAGATCCCGCCTGAGAAGGTGCGCGATGTGATCGGGCCTGGAGGGAAGGTCATCCGCAGCATCGTGGACAAGACCGGGTGCAAGATCGACATTCTCGACGATGGGCGCGTGCACATCGCTTCGACGAACAAGGAGGCGGCCGATCAGGCCATGCAGCTCATTCGCGATCTCACGATGGAGATCGAAGTCGGCAAGACCTACGTCGGCCGCGTCTCCCGTCTGACCGAATTCGGCGCCTTCGTCGAGATCGTCCCGGGAACGGAAGCGCTCCTGCACATCTCGGAGGTCGCTCCGCACCGCGTGCGGGATATTCGCGAAGTGCTCAAGGAGGGGGACATCATCAAGGTCAAGTGCATCGCCAACGACGGCATGGGGCGCATCCGACTGAGCCGCAAGGCGCTCCTCATGGAGCAGGATCGTTCGGCGCGCAAGCGCGTGGACGAGCGATCTCGAACGGAAGATCGCTCCCGTCGACCTCGACGATGACGGTCGCGACCAAGGTGGAGTGAGCGCATGAGACCGCGCACGCCAAGGAGGGCGAATGGTCTGGCCCTCGCGATGGGCGCCTTCCTGTTCGCGGTGGTGTTCGCGACGCCCGGGTATGCTCCTTCGAGCGGCCTTCCCTTCCCCATCGGCGAGCGCTTGACATACACGATCTCGTGGGCGTCGCATGTGGTCGCCGGAGAGATGACGCTGATGGTGAAAGCGCGGGGGCGCTTCTTCGACCGTTCGGGCGTGCATTTGGAACTACGCGCTGCCACGGTTGGCCCTGTGCGGACGTTGGTGAAAGCCCTCGATGAGCAATGGGTCTCCTACGTAGACCCGAAGACTGGACTCCCCTATCGGGTGGAACACTCGCGACGGGAAGGCGATCGCCGCACGGACCTCACGATCACGCTCGACCATCGGCGCGGGGTCGCGCACTTGAGCACAGGGCGAACGATCGCGATCTCCCCGGAGACGCGGGATATCGTCGCTTTCCTCTACCATCTGCGCACGCTCTCGCTTCGGCCGGGGGGCCGTCACCGGTTCTCCCTGTTGAGCGAGAGAAGGCGTCTCCTCGTTCGCGCGGACGTTGGCTCGCGCACCTTGCTCGAGACGCGCCTCGGACGCTTCGAAGCGATGGAGATCGCGTTGCGCGTGGAAGCGGTGGGGGGGAAAGCGGTTGAGATGCCGCGCCTGCGCCTCTGGCTCTCCCTCGATGAACGACGCGTGCCGTTGATGATCACGGCTGAGGAAAGGCTCGGAGAGATTCGCGTCGAGCTGGTCGAGATGGCGACAGGCGCGACCGTGAGCCGAGAGCCGACCGTGCCCTTCCCTGTGGAGCTGGCCCGATGAGCGCGTCAGAGAAAGCGCTGTTGATGACGGCAGAGGAGATCGAGCGAACGCTCGAACGGCTGGCTGCCGAGATCGCCGCATCGGAGCCTGCGACTGACAAGCTGATGCTCGTTGGCATTCGCACGCGGGGCGTGCCGCTTGCCCGCCGTCTGGCGGAGATCTTGTGGCAACGATATGCGCGCGATCTGCCGGTTGGCATCCTGGACATCACCTTCTATCGGGATGATTTGAGTCGCATCGCGCCTCATCCCGTGGTGAAGACGAGTGAGCTGCCGCGTGATATCACGGGCCGCGTCATCGTACTCGTGGACGATGTGCTCTACACGGGACGAACGATCCGCGCCGCGCTCGATCATCTCATGGACTACGGGCGACCGGATCGCGTGCGGCTGGCCGTGCTCGTGGATCGTGGCCACCGCGAGCTGCCGATTCAAGCGGATTTCGTGGGGCGCGCGATCCCGACCGAGCGGGATGAGATCGTCAAAGTCATGCTCCGCGAAGTGGACGGAGAGGATCGAGTCTTGCTGCTGAAACGGGAGACGACCGATGACGCGTGAGCCTACAGAAACGCGGCGCGAGACGGAGCGCGAACCATCTTCCCCTCATCCCCGCGCGCGCCTCAAACGGAAAGATCTCCTTGGCATTCGCGAGCTCGACCCCGAGGAGATCCTCTTGATCTTGGACACGGCCGAGGCGTTCAAGGAAGTCTCTGAGCGCGAGGTCAAAAAGGTCCCCACGTTGCGCGGGAAGACGGTCGTGAATCTCTTCTTCGAGCCCTCGACGCGCACGCGCACGAGCTTCGAGCTGGCGGCCAAACGCCTTTCGGCGGATACGGTCAGCATCGCCACGACGACGAGCAGCCTGATGAAGGGAGAGACGCTGCTCGATACGGTGCGGACGCTGGAAGCGATGGCCATTGATGCCCTCGTCGTGCGCCACTCGATGGCCGGCGTCCCGCATCAGCTCGCGCGCCATCTTCCCATTCCGGTCATCAACGCGGGCGATGGGGCGCACGAGCATCCCACGCAAGCTCTGCTGGATGCTTTTACGATCCGCGAGCGAAAGGGGCGGATCGCTGGACTGAAGGTCGCCATTATCGGCGACCTCTTGCACAGTCGCGTCGCTCGCTCGAATATCTACTTGCTGACGAAGCTTGGGGCGAGCGTGTGGGTGAGCGGTCCGCAGACGCTCCTGCCCCCGCATTACGAGGAGTTGGTCCCCGACGGCCTTTACGTCACGCCGAAGATCGAAGAAGCGCTCGAGGGCGCCGATGTCGTCATGGCGCTGCGCCTACAACTGGAACGGCAGAAGGAATGCTTCTTCCCCTCCCTCAAGGAATACGCCTTTCGGTTCGGCCTCACGCGCGACCGACTGCGATGGGCGAAAGAGGACGCGATCATCCTGCATCCGGGTCCGATGAATCGCGGGATCGAGATCGCCTCCGATGTCGCCGATGGCCCGCATTCGCTCATCCTCGACCAGGTCGCCAACGGCGTCGCCGTGCGCATGGCTGTCCTCTATCTCCTCATGGGTGGGACGCCCGCGTGAACGGGCTGATGCTGCCACTTGGCGAGTCCCCGCTTCCTGCGCTATGCTAAACGTTTCGCATTGGGAAGCGACATCTCCCGTTGGAGATGAGCGAGGGGAATTCTTCGCATGACCTCATGGATCGCCGAACTGAAGGAGATCGTCGGGAGCGAGGACATCATCACTGATCCCGAACGACTCCTCGTGTACGAGTGCGATGGGCTGAGCATTCACAAGCATCCCCCGGCGGCTGTCGTCTTCCCGGAATCTGCGGAAGAAGTCGTCGGCATTGTCAAAGTCCTCTGTCGGCATCGCATTCCCTTCCTCGCGCGCGGAGCGGGCACGGGATTAAGCGGAGGTGCCGTCGCCGTCCAGGATGGAGTGATCCTCGAACTCGCTCGGATGAACCGCATCCTGGAGATCGATTACGAGAACCGGCTCGCCGTCGTGGAGCCGGGGGTGATCAATCTGATGCTCACGCGCGCGGTGGCCGATGCCGGATACTTTTACGCGCCGGATCCCTCCAGCCAAATGGCCTGCACGCTGGGCGGCAACGTCGCGGAGAACGCCGGCGGCCCGCACTGCTTGAAGTATGGCCTGACCGTCCATCACATCGCGGGCCTTGAGGTCGTCTTGCCCAACGGCGAGATGGTGACACTCGGCGGTCATGGGACCGACGCCGTGGGGTACGATCTGCTTGGTCTCTTCATCGGCTCCGAAGGAACGTTCGGGATCGCGACGAAGATCACCGTTCGTCTCACGCGACAACCTCAAGCGGTGAAGACCTTGCTCGCCGACTTCCTGAGCGTTGAGGACGCCAGTCGCGCCGTCTCGGCGATCATCGCCGCCGGGATTTTGCCCTCGGCCATGGAGATGATGGATCGCGCCACGATCGAAGCCGTCGAAGCCTCCGTTTATGCCGCGGGTCTGCCCACGGATGCCGCGGCCGTGGTGCTCATCGAGTTGGACGGACTGGCGGCGAGCGTCGAGTATGACGCGGCCCGCGTCTTCGAGCTCTGCCGAGCCAATGGCGCGCGTTGCGTCTTGGTCGCGCGCGATGAGGTCGAGCGCGCGCGCCTGTGGGCCGGCCGCAAGGGCGCTTTCGGGGCGCTCGGTCGAATCCGCCCCGACCTCATGGTGCAGGATGCCGTGATCCCGCGCAGCAAGCTCCCGGAAGTCTTGCCCGAGGTCTATCGCATCGCCGCGCGATATGGCCTCCGCATGGCGAACGTCTTCCATGCGGGCGATGGCAACCTGCATCCGAACATCTGCTTCGACGGGAGGAATCCGGACGAAGTGCAGCGCGTGAAAGAGGCCTGCCGCGAGATCATGGAACTCTGCGTGCGCGTTGGCGGCACGCTCACCGGGGAGCATGGCGTTGGGTTGGACAAGATCGCCTACATGCCCCTCGTCTTCACCGACGACGATCTGGAAGCGATGGCGCGAGTGCGCGCCGTGTTTGATCCGGAAGGGCTCTGCAATCCCGGCAAGGTCCTCCCCGTACGGCGCTGTCGCGCCTTTTGACGGCTGAGGATGACGCCTCAAAACGCGGACGGGGTAGAACGAGAGCTGGTCTCCATCGTGGGAGAGGCGAACGTCCTTCGCCCGGTCCCGGAGACCTATGTGATTGATGATCGGCGTCCCGCGTTCGTCGTCTTCCCGGAGACGAGCGAGGAAGTCGCGGCTCTCCTGCGCTTGGCGCATGCGCGGGAGCTGGCCGTCGTCCCAATGGGATCAGGTCGTCGCCTTTCGTTCGGGAATCTCCCGGAACGCGTGGATATCCTTCTCTCGACGCGCCGCATGAATCGCATCTTGGAGTACGAACCGGCCGATCTCACTGCGAGCGTCGAAGCCGGATGTGCGCTGGAGGCGTTCAATCGAGCCGCTCTTCCGCATCGGCAATGGCTGCCTTTTGATCCCCCCGACGCGGATCGCGCGACCTTGGGGGGAATTGCCGCAGCTGACGACTTCGGTCCGTTACGCCACGGCTATGGACGACCGCGCGACTCGGTCATCGGCCTAGAGGTCGTGCAAGCGGATGGAACGCGTATTCGCGCGGGCGGACGCGTTGTCAAGAACGTCACCGGCTACGATCTCAACAAACTCTTCGTCGGAAGCTTTGGGACGCTTGGCGTCCTCGTGCGCGTGAATTTCAAACTCCGCCCCTCCCCGGAGGCCGAAGCGACGATCCTCTTCTTCGACTCTGGGTGGGAGCGACTTGAGGCGGGCGCACGCCAGATCCTCCAGTCGGAGCTTCTGCCAGCGGCCCTGGTGTTCGCCAATGAGGAAGCGATGTCCGTCCTTCTCCCGGATCATCCGCGGAAAGCGCTTCTTGTGCGATTTCTCGAAACGGCCCCGGCCGTCGTCTACCAAGTGGAGCGCGCGAAAGCGCTCGCGCATTCGCTCGCGGTAGAGCTCGTCGAGCTCAAGGACGAAGCAAGTCGCTCGATTTGGGAGAAGCTCGGCCGACTCCACCGACTCCTCCCGACCGACCTTCGGCTTCGGCTCAGCGTGCTTCCCGCGCGCACGGTCGAAGCCTTATGGGCGAGCGAGCGAGCGTTGGGCGAGAAGCTTGCTCGGCTCCATATTCTCGCGCAGCCCGGAACGGGCATCGTCCACATCGGAGGGGGGCTGGCGATCGGAGAGGAGCACATCCTCTCTTCGTGCGCGCAAGCGATCCTCCACCTCCGAATGATGTGGGCAGCGCATCGGGGACGAGTGATCGTCGAACACGCGCCGCCGGAGATCAAGCGGTACGTGGATGTATGGGGCGATGTGGGAACGAGCCTTCCGCTCATGCGGGCGCTCAAGCACGCGTTCGATCCGAAGCGGATTTTGAGCCCCGGTCGCTTCGTCGCGGGTTTATGAAGGGAAAGATGGCGATCGCGCATGCGCTCGAACGAGAAGCGGAGAAGCTGCTCGCGTGCATCCATTGCGGGCTCTGCGTGAGCGCTTGTCCGACGTATCTGCGGCTCGGCGATGAGAACGATTCGCCGCGCGGGCGCCTTTATCTCATGCGAGCGGCCGCTGAAGGGCGTCTGCCGCTGACCTCCGAAGCGCTCGCGCGCCACATTGACCTCTGCCTGGGTTGCCGCGCTTGTGAGACGGTGTGTCCTTCGGGCGTACGCTACGGGCGGGTGCTCGAAGCCATACGCGCTGATCTCGCGCGCCAACGGCGGACGCTCGAACACCTAAGCGTGCGGTTCCTTCTGAACCACGTCTTCACGTCGCCGACGCGTCTGCGGTGGTTTTTCGCTCCAGCCCGATGGCTGCGACGTCGCGCCTTCGCCCGAAGATTGGCAGAAGGGAGACTTCTCCCGACCCGCCTGAAGCTCGCTCTCGAACTGCTCTTGGCGACCTCGCCCGAAGTGGACCCGATCTTCTCGCTCCCGCGCGAGCGCCGAGCTCCCTCATTCGCCTCCACGCGGGACCAAAAGCGGCGCGTCGCCTTCTTCGCGGGATGCGTCGCCCGCGAATTCTTCGAGCTGACGAATCGCGCGACGAAAGATGTCCTGGTCGCACACGGCTGTGAGGTCGAGGACCCACCGGATCAAGTCTGTTGTGGCGCCCTGCACGCTCACGCTGGAGAGATCGAGACGGCGCGCGCCCTCGCGCGAAGGAACATCCGCGTCTTCGAGCGCTCGGCGGCGGAAGCCATCGTCGTCAACGTCGCCGGCTGCGGCGCCATGCTCAAGGAATACGGCGAGCTGCTGGCCGACGATCCCGAATATGCCGCACGCGCTCGGGCCTTCGCCGCGCGCGTGCGCGACATCTCGGAATATCTCATCGCGATCGGGTTGCGGCCTGGACCGCGCCCGGTGAAGCTCACGGTCACGTATGATGCGCCGTGTCATCTGCATCATGCGCAGCGCGTCACGGCGGCGCCGCTTGAGCTAATCCGTCGCCTCCCCGGCATCACCTTCGTCCCCCTGGTCGAGTCGGAGATGTGTTGCGGGAGCGCCGGGATCTACAATCTGCACCATCCGGAACTCGCCGATTGGCTGCTCCATCGCAAGATCGAACACCTCCGCCGAACGGGTGCCGACGTGTTGCTCACGGGCAACGCCGGGTGTCTCCTGCATCTTCGCCGTGGCGTACGGCAAGCCGGCCTCTCCATTCGCGTCATGCACCCGATTGAGCTTCTAGCCCTCACGTATGAATGAGGGGAAACTTTCAGTGGGGGAGAGAGGATGAAGATCCATCAACTGCGCATCCCGACTCCGTTCCCCGTCGGCCCGATCAACGTCACGCTGCTTGTGGAAGACCCGATCACGCTTGTGGATACTGGCCCGCAGACCGATGAAGCCTTTGCCGCCCTACGCGAACAAGTGAGAGCCTGCGGCATCTCGCTGGAGCGGATTCGCCGAATCGTCCTCACCCACTCGCATGAAGATCACGCGGGCCAAGCAGCGCGTTTGCGAGCGCTCTCTGGCGCGACCGTCTACGTTCACCCCTGGGAGGCCGAGCGCTTGAGTCCCGCTTTCGACTACACGGCGTATCGCCACCTGCTGGCAGAATTAGGCGTGCCGGAAGAGATCATCACCCAATTCGAAGCCCTTCGCCGGAGGCTCCGCGAATTGATCGCTCCGGTCCCGGAGATCGCACTGCTTGAGGACGGAGATGAACTCACGTTCGAGCGTGAGTCCTGGCGCGTCGTGCACACGCCGGGACATACGCCCGGCCACATCGGCCTCTTTTCCGAGGGCCGACGCCTCCTCATCGCTGGAGACACGGTCCTGAAGCGAATTACCCCGAATCCCGTGCTGAATCCAGACCCCCAGAACGCATGCCGCCGCTTCCCTTCCCTTCGCCGTTTTCTCGCGAGCTTGGATCGGCTGCGAGAGCTAGCGCCGGTGTCGGTCTTCACTGGCCACGGCGAGGAAGTCCAGGACTTCGAGGCATACCGGCATGAGATTCGCCGTCACGTGCAAGAGCGGCAAAGGGCCATTCGCGCGGCCCTGGGCGCGCAGACGTTGACGCCGTGGGAACTCTCCCTGCGCCTCTTCCCCGAGGCGCGTACCGATCAACGATTCCTCGCCCTCTCGGAGACGATCGCGCATCTCGACCTCGCTCTCTCCGAAGGGATGGTCATTCGCGAACAACGCGATGGGATCGAGTTCTATCGCGCGATTCCATCCCCTTGAAGAGAGTTGACGTCCACGCCCTTCCCCCCTAGAATTTGCGCCTTGGGCAGCGACACGTTGCAGCACATATGCACAGAGGAACGCGACAATGAGGGCCGCTTTCCTCCGATTGCCCCTCACAGCTTTGAGTTGAGGATCTCCACAGGAGGGAAAACGGATGGCAGCACCGAGGGCTTCTCACCTGATCGTCATCATCGGCGCCGGCCCAGCGGGGATCTACGCTGCGGGGAAACTTGCGGAAGCCGGCCATCACATCGTCCTTGTGAATCGGGACATCAAGCCGGGAGGACTCGCCGAATACGGGATCTATTTCACGAAGCATCGGATGAAGGAAGGGATCCGGAAGCACTTTCGGCGCATCCTCGCTCATCCGCACGTCCACTACTTCGGTCACATCCGCGTGGGGAGAAACGGCGACGTCACCCTGGATGAAGTGCGCGCGCTATTGCGCCCATCGGCCGTGCTGATCACTACGGGCGCTCAAGGGACGAAGTTCCTCGGCATCCCCGGCGAGCACGCTCCGGGCGTCTATCACGCGAAGGACCTCGTCTATCACTACAATAACCTCCCGCCCTTCAGTCAGCGCACCTTCCTCATCGGCCAACGCGTCGCCATCATCGGCATCGGCAACGTGATGGTGGACATCGCACACTATCTCATCCATGCCCGTAAGGTGGAAGAAGTCATCGCCGTCGCCCGTCGCGGGCCTGGCCAACGCGCGTACACGGATAAAGAGTTCAAAGCCATCGCGGCCAACCTCGATGTGGACGACCTGCGCCGGGAGTTAGAGCGCATTCGAATACGCCTGGAAGCGATCGGCGAGGACGTCGAGGAGCTGTATCGCGAGCTGACCAAGCACGTGAATACTCCACCGGAAGAGGGCCCAAGCCCCACGCGCTTTCGCTTCCGATTCCTCTGCGCGCCGAAGGAGATCGTCCTCGGTCCCGAAGGCCGTCCGAGTGCCTTGCGCGTCGAAGACACGGAGCTGGTACGCCGTGACCATTCCATCGTCGCCAAAGGTCTGGGGACGTACTGGGACATCCCATGTGATACCGTCATCTTCGCGGTCGGCGACAAGGTGGATGAGGATTTCGGCTTACCTGTTCGAGGAACGGAATACGTGACTAATCCCCACCCGGATCCGCACTACCCGGGCGATGAGGCTTATCAGGTATACGATCCCGAGAGGGGAGAAGTCCTCGAGGGCCTCTTCGTCGCCGGATGGTCGCGGAAGGCGTCCGACGGTTTGGTCGGAAAGGCCAAACAAGATGGCGAGCGAGGCGCCGAAGCCCTACTTCACTACGTGGAGCGCCTTGTGGTCGAACCGGTGGAAGATCTCGCCGAGCGTCTTGAGGCCTTCCGCGAGCACTTGCGCGCGCGGGGGGTGCGCTTCGTCGAATACGCCGAGGTCCAACGTCTGGAAGACGCCGAACGGCGCGAGGCCGAGCGGCGTGGGCTCGAATGGTTCAAGTTCGCGACGGACGAGGAGATGTTTCGCGCGATCGAATCCACAGCGGTAGCAGGATGAGGGGTGAGCATCGGGACTCTTCTTCAGCATCCTTGACGATGCCCAGGTGCGATGATACATATGGGGTTGTGTCGGATGAGAGACCAATGCAGGAGGTGATTTGATGAGGAAGAATTTCATGGTCCTTGCTCGTTCCCTTATTCCCGCTCTGTTGATCCTTGGCTTGATGCCTCCGACGAGGCCGTGGACAGGGGGTTCCGTTTTCCCTCTTGCACGGCCTCAGGCCCAGGAAGAGGTCGTCATCGAAGAAGAGGAGCCGAATGATACCCCATTGACAGCTCAGACCCTCCCTTTCCCGCGTCCGGGCGAGAAGGTCACTTTCCGAGGTCGGATCGCGCGCGGGGATAAGGGAAGTCGCAGCGAGGAGCTGGAGACGTTCTTCAGCCAATTCGGTTATGAGGTGGGTGAGATCCAAGATTGGATCGTCGCTGATCCGGATGCCCTCGGAGATGCCGCTTTGGGAGATGGACCGATCCCTCTGCGGATCACCGCTGATTGGAGAGCGGCGACGTCAACCCAACAAGCGCAACAAGAGACCGATCTCGATTTCTGGGTTGGTGCGTTGATAGACGATGAAACGTTTTTCATTGATGGATTCAAGGTCATGAGCGATATCCAGATGGCTACGGATCAGCGTCCGGAATCTTGGCCACGTCGCGACCAGCCGCAGCAAGCGGTCGTCCTCTATCTGCAACCGAAGGGCGTGCGGACGAGCGATGGAGAACCATTGCCCAATGATGGCTTTGCGCGGAAGCTCGTGATCGGCATCCAGCACTTCAGTGGCCCGGCAGCCGAATACACGGTGACGATTGAAAACCTGGCCGCGACCGGAACGGAGCAGGCGCCCTCCATAGAGCTAGAATCCCATCAGGTTGACGATGGGTTTTTCTCGATCCAATTTTTCGGAGGGCCTTCCGGAGCGATTCTCCTCAACCGATTCCGCCCCAGCCGCTATCCGGCGCGCCTCGTCGCGGTGAGCCATCCGTTCTTCAGCTTCCGCGATCTCCCTGACCCAAGCGGCAAGTCCATCCGCGTGCTCGTGCTCGCTGGAGAGAGCGACCGGCCAGACGCGACGCCACCTCCCCTTGACCAAGCTCGCGTTTTGTTCGATAAGATGCTCCCGATCCCTCGGACGATCGAGAGCATCGGCGAAGTCATCGATCTGCCCATTGATCCACCGGTGACCATCGAGTCCGGTGTCGTTTACGTTGGGTTCCAATTCCCCTCGGATCCGATCGAGCAGACGGGGATCGCGCTGGCTCTTGACCGGAATCCGGCTCAATTTCTCCGCACCTACCTCTCAGTTGATAACGGCCAAACGTGGGGGCGCCCACGTCGAGATGAGCCCTTCACGGGTTTGCCTGTCTTCATGAACGCCAACATCCGGGCGACGTTCGCCTTCGGGAAGATCGTCTCTTCTCAGATCGTGCGCGAATCACCGCTGAGAAAACGGCTCATGGGGAGTCACCCGGTGGCGCCTCTGAAGCCGCTTCGGATCGAACGCCTCGGGGAGGTGAAGGTAGGAGAGATCGTCGGCTGGTAGCAGGACTTGGGATGGAGATCGTAGATGTCCTTCACCTTATCGCCGAGAGGAAGATCGCGGAGGCGATCGAACAGGGAGTTTTTGACAACCTCTCGCTCAAGGGACAGCCTGTGGATCTCTCTTTCAATCCCCTGGAGCCGCCCGAGCGGCGATTGGCGAATAAGGTCTTGAAGAACGCTGGCCTGTCTCCCATCGAGCTCTCGCTGCATCGTGAGCTGAGTGAGCTGCGGCGAGAATTCTCCCGCGTGAAGGATCCCACGGAGAGAGAGCGCCTCGCTCGTGAGATTCGCTGGCTCGTCCTGCAGATCCACCTGCTGCTGAAGAGCAAGCCTTCGAACGAATGGGCTCCGTGAGCGACTCACGGTGCGCTCCTGTAGAGGAGCGCGATCGAGATGCCGTTCGCCGGATGATCAGGAGCTTTCAGCGCTGAATTCCCGTCGGGAAGATACGGCGAGCTGAGCCGATATAGATGGCCTCTTGCACATCCCCACCGGCGAGCGAAGCTTGAAAGTATGTCTTGCCATTTTCAAGCAGGACGAACTCGCCGATCTGTGCGATGCGTCCATCTCGTTGAGGGGCTGGATCTCCGATCTCGGCGACCGTGGTGGTGACGGTCAACGGTCCCAAGCTGACAAGATAAAGGCCTCCGGGCGTATCCCTTCCGGTGACCGTCGCCCGAAAGACGAGCTGCTCGCCATTGTTGCTACTCAACTCGCCGAAGCGCTCGAATCGCCCGGGGCCAAAAGGGACATTGCCCCCCTGAAGGACTTTCGACTGAAAGAAAACGAGAGGGCCGACGGTGACCGCTTCGAAAATGCCCTCCTTGGCGCGCTCACCGGTCAGGGTCGCGACGAAGACCAACTCGTTTCGATTTAAGGAGACGAAGCGAAATCGGTCGAAACGTCCGAGGCCGGGTCCTCCGGGAGCGTCTTCTCCAGAGAGGACAATGGATCGGGCGAATTCGCTGAGCTGCGGGAAAAGCGTCATCAGGAAGATCCCCTCCGGGGATTCGTCCCCCTCTACCTCCGCGATGAAGGCAATACGCACAGCTCCCAAGGGAAAAGCGTCAATCGAGAGCGTGGAGAAATCCCCGAACGCGCGGTATCGCCCTCGGCGCACGCCGATGGGTTGCCCTTGGAGAACGAGAGCGCCAACGTCCCCTCCTGCGACAAGCGCGAAGAAGAGGCCACGACGCGTCCCCTCGCCTTCCTCGACGACCGCTCGGAAGAGGACGACTTCCGTCTCTGGGATCGGGAGGATGCCGAACACGCGGATGCGATCCGTGAGCTCCAGCCGTTCAAAGGCGGCGAAGCGCCCGCGCGTCTGCGGTGCCAGTTGCCCGGCGAGCACAAGAGGACGGACGCGCTCGTGGGCTCGGACAATGAAGAGACCGCTTGAAGTTTCCCCTCCCTCCAGGGAGGCATGGAAGACCACCGTCCCTCGCCGATTGATCCGGACGGGGCCGAACGTTCGGAAACGACTACCGCGCGTCATCGGTGCTTCCTCGCCAGTCGCCACGAGCCGAAGCGGGCGCGGACCGCTCTTCAGGAAAATGCCCTCAGGAGTCGTGTACACGACGTCTTCGTGATCGTTCACCGAGAGATAGGCCAGCTCGACCGTCGGCTCTTCGGGAATCGGCACGCGCGGTCTTCCCCATGGTGCCGGACCGAGCATCATAAGCCCGATGCCCAAAAGCAGGACGATAGGCAGATGTCGTCGTCTCATTTTTTCAGCTCCCGCTTGGGGATCAACTCGATGACACGGCTTCCTCAGAACTTCGATCAGCGAGAACGGCGACCACATAGCCGATGCCGAAGGGGTGCGCATAGGAGAGGACGCGGTGGCGCACCGGGGTTTCCTCAGCCGCGCCCACCGCGATCAGGATCGGGCGATGGCCGCATTCGACAGCGAGGTCGCGCAGCTCGGGCGCAATCCGAGAGAGCCGGGCGAAATCTCCTTGCTCCAAGGACGAGACGATCTCGCGATCGAAATCAGCGGCGCGAGGATGATACCCATAGGGGGCGGCTTCGCTTAAGCGATGACTCAAATTCGCGCTGGCGATGAAAACGGCACAACGTCCGAGCGCGCGCGCCGCACGCTCGATGCATCGTCCATAGCGGATATGGTCTCGATCCGGGAGATACGAGCTGCCCAAGACGACGACGCGGCCTCGCCATCCCGCTTCGTGAAGGAAATGAAGAGGCACGAGTGCTCCATGATCGAGCGGCGTGCCTTCCGGGATCTCGAAAATTCGCATCCGGTGATCAAGGGCTTCGCCGATGATCTCATCCACGAGCGCCAGATCGTTCTCGAACTGAAGGACGAGCATCGGAAGCCCGTGATGAGCGAACGACCCTCGCAAGACATCCCCCACGTGGATGCCGAAGGCATCGAATGCGACGGGGGCATGAGGTGTCGCGAGGACGATCGTCTCCGGATTCACATGCGCGATCGCGCACGAGAGATGCTCGATCGCACGCACCAAGGGAGCAGCTCCACGCGCCAACTCTCCACTCAGAGCGCCGATCAAGATCGGCGCGTGCGGGAAGATCGCCGTCATGGTGAGACCGAGAGTCATGGATGCCCAGCTCGCACGGTCACAGGCACCGAGGTTCTCAAGCGCTCGGGAGCCTCCCACACATACCGCTTCATCCCTCGCAGATACCATCGGAAGCCGAAGGCACGCATCTCGCGATAGGCGCGTTCGGGATCCCAGCCTTCATAGAGGATACGATAGAGCGCGACGATGACGCCCGTGCGATCGGCCCCGCGACGACAATGAACGAGGACGGGACGAGCGGCCGGATCGGCAAGCAGCGCCAGGATACGGAGCACGGCCTCATCCTGAGGGCGCCGCCATCCGCTCAAGGGGATGTTCACATATCGCATGCCGAGCGACTCGACGAGCGCTCGCTCGCGCTCAGCGCGTTCGCCTGGTCCGCGCAGATCGATCACCGTTTTCACCCCGAGTCGAGCGAGATACTGAAATCCCACAGCATTCGGCTGCCCCGAACGGTAGAAGCCTTCGGCGACTTGTGCGAAGCGCGGCAGTCCGGGGAGGGTTGTCTCCTCTTGCGGCCAGACCCACGGAAGCGCGGTGAAGAGGAGAAGGATCCACCACAGATGTCTCGCGCGTTTCTTCATTCGCACTTCCCTCGACGCCGTCGCCTTCAAGCTCGGCGAAAAACATAGCACAAAATTCGCCTCCCTCCAACCTACTCCTTCAGCTCGAGGATCGCCATGCCATCACGGGAGGACGATGGTGCGATTCGGTGCGCGCAATTCATAGCGGATGCCCCGCCACGAGATGCGACGCGAGAACGCCGCGACCATGCAGTTGTAGAAGAAGAGCACGCTCGCCAACGGATAGAGGAACCAATACGCCATGCGATACGGACGCAATTGTTCGCGATACGCGGTGAGGAGGCGCTCGACGGCATGCGTGCGCACCATCGCTTTCAGAACGCCAGGGATGTAGACGGAGAGGAAAGCAAGGGTGGGTTCGGTCGCCTCCCCTCTCGAAACGAATTGAGCGATGGCGCGAGCGCCCGACCAGAAGAAGGCCACAAGGAAAAGGCTCGTGCTCAGCGTGAGCAACACCCAGAGATGGAGAGCGTATCGGCGCGTGATGACGATCTGACGCGTGGTGAATTCCAACACCTCGCGCAGCGAACATTCGCCCAATGATGGGAGTAAGCATTGGGGAACGAACACCACCGATCCCCCAGCGCGCCGAATAGCTTCCGTCAGCCGATAATCATCCGAGACGCTCCCCCGCCAATATTCGCGCAAGCGGATTCGATCGGCCGTCTCACGTCGTAGCGCCATCGAACCGCCCCAAGCGAAATTGTGGGGGTGGGGACCGAGAGCCGTCGCGATCGGCGCGTTCCAGAGCGAGCGCAAGAGCGAGGCTAGGCCGCCCGTTGGAATGTACCATCGGTATCCGGTCGTCGCCCCCACGTCGAGCACACGCAGCGGCGCGACCAAATGTCGCAGCCAGTGGCGATCGCGCAGCGCATCGCTGTCGGTGAAGGCATAGACTTCGGGCCTCGTCTCGCTCGGGCGGGCTTCCAGATGCTCCAGAGCGATGAGCAGATTGTGCACCTTCTGGCCACAGTCGCTTGCCCGTCCGGCTTCCAGAACCGTCACCGGAGCCCCGGGCTCCCGCTCAACGACCTCTCGGATGACAGCGTAAGCCGGATCGGAACGCGATTCGAGGACGAAGATCACTTCGTATTCGGGATACTCCTGCTGCCGAAGCGCACGTATGTTCTCGTGAAGCTCGGGGTCCACGCCACGGCAGGGCACGATCACGGCAGCTGGAGGATGATAAGGCGGTGGATTCACGCGCAAGCGCTCACGCACGTAGTTCCAGTATCGAATCCCGGCCAACAGGGATCCCCAGCTTTGCGCGGCCGCTAGTGCCACCACCGGCCAGAACATAATCAGGGCAAGAGCGCGAAGATGCGCGCCGGTCCGCCCGATCCCCCCTCGATCGGAAGTACACCCACGATGACGATCGCCCCACGTGGAGGCAGCAGCCCCAATCCCGCGACGTTCTCCAAATGATACTTTCCGGCCCCATGCATGATACGATGCACAGGAAAGTCCTTCGAGGGGCCGAAGTCGACGCTGAGCGTGTCAATGCCAATACCGTGAATCTGCCGCTCGCGGACGAGAAACTCCGCCGCTTCTGGCGAGAACCCAGGGAAATGCATCACCCCTTGAGCATCTCGATTCCGGTATGCTTCCGGATTCTCCCATCGTGCCTCCCAACCCGTGCGCATGAAGACGATAGCCCCACGCGGGATTCGACCATAGCGTCGCTCCCATCGCCGGAGGTCTTCGACCGCGAGCTGATAATCGGGATCGCGCGCGACCTTCTCCCGTACGTCAATGACGACGGCCGGAGCGATCAATTGTTCCGGGCGCAGTCGATCCACCGACACCTGACCGGCGACGAAGTGATTAGGCGCATCCACGTGCGTCCCCATGTGCTCGGGCATGGCGAAGGCACCGGAGAAGACGCCGTCGCGCTCAAGTGTCGCGATGGTGCGGAACTCAAAAGGCCGATATTGCTCGCCCGGCCAGTAGGGGATCGTCGGACTCAAGCGATGCGTCAGATCCACGACGCGCCCACGCCCGGCGAGCACGCGCTCCAATCGCCCTTGCGCCGAGACAGACGACGCCGCAGCCCATATGACGAGAGCGATGGTGAACCCCCTCTTCCTCATAGGACGGTTCCCTCCCCTCATCCTGCGCCATGCGCGCGAGAGGCGGAGACGGCACGCCCGATCCCCATATACGTGAATCCCGCCCGACGCGCGTGCTCGGGATCAAAGAGATTGCGCCCGTCCAGCAGAAGATCGCCCCGCATGACGCGCCGAAGCGCGGCGAGATCAAGGTGGCGAAATTCCTCCCATTCGGTGACGAGGACGAGCGCATCGCACTCGCGAGCGAGGTCTATCGGATCGACCGCGTAGGAGAGCGCGAGATCGGGATGCTCCGCCTTCGCGTTCTCCATGGCGACAGGATCATAGAC
Organism: Acidobacteriota bacterium; assembly: GCA_030550025.1. GTDB lineage: Bacteria > Acidobacteriota > Blastocatellia > HR10 > HR10 > HR10. Next base: position 47,405 of record JAUQQC010000008.1, read on the forward strand.
TTTCACCCGCGCGCCCGCATCTTGCAACGCCCGTGCAATCGCCATGCTCGGAGCATCACGGATATCGTCCGTGTTTGGCTTGAAGGCCAAGCCTAACAACCCGATCGTACGTCCCTCCAGGGATCCGAGGGCGGCGCGGAGTTTCTCGATCACAATGCGACGCTGAGCGACGTTCGTCGCGTAAGCCGCACGAAGTAAGGCCGGATCATACCCGATATGTTCGGCTAATCGAATCAAGGCCAGGAGATCCTTCCCCAAGCAGCTCCCCCCCCATCCGATCCCCGCCCGCAGGTAGTGCGGGCCAATGCGATGATCCAATCCCACGGCCTCCATGACTCGCAGCACATCGGCGCCGACGCGCTCGCAGATGTTGGCGATCTCATTGGCGAAACTGATCTTCAGGGCGAGAAATGCATTCGAGGCGTACTTGGCCATCTCGGCGCTGTCCCAGTCCATCCACAGCAGCGGCACATGCCGCAGTCCATCAGGACGAGGGGGGATATAGTCCGGCGTCGGGAACGTTTGCTCTAGGATTGGACGATAGAGCTGGTGCACTAAGGGGACAGCTCTCGCATCCTCCGCGCCGACAATGATCCGATCCGGGTACAAGCAATCGTGCACCGCATTCCCCTCGCGCAAGAATTCCGGGTTGCTCACGACGAGCACCTGGCTCCCGAGAGAGGAGGTCCGAAACCACTCGGCCATCCATCGGGCTGTCCCGACGGGGACCGTAGATTTACTCACGACGAGGCGCATCGTGCGTTCGGCCACTCGCTCGAACGCGCGTTTGAGCGTTTGCAGGACAGCCTCAATGTGGCGAAGATCCACATGCCCATCCACACGCGGTGGGGTGCCCACAGCGATCAAAACCGCATCGGCCTCTACGATTGCCGATTCCACGTCCTCCGAGAACGCGAGCCTTCCTGCAGCCATTTGAACGCGCAAGAGGCGTTCCAAACCGGGTTCGTAAATGGGCGAGAGACCTTCCCGTAACCGCGCGATTTTGCGCCGATTCACATCCACGCCCACGACGAGATGCCCGATGTGACTCAGACAAGCGGCCGTGACTAACCCGACATATCCTGTCCCGATGACGCAGATGCGCATGTTCGCCTCCCTCTCCGCAGCCCTTTTGGGTCAAGCACTGGATCAAAGGTTGATTACTATAACACTCCCCTCGCCATCCGTCAAAATCCCCCTCATCAAGCCATCCAACATGCACGCCCAATCGCGCGCTACAATCCACGCAGGAGACTGCTTCTCCCCTCCCCTTCGTGGTAGAATAGTTCCTTCGTTAAGGAGGGGGACATGCCGAACGGATTGACGCCTGAAGAACGAAGAGAGATTCGCGCTCAGCTCGAGCGAACGTTTGAGAAATCGGTGGCTGATGCCCTGATGGAAGTCTTCGAGCGAATAGCGGAACGGCAGGCGGAGATCGCCCTTCGAGAAGAGCTGCGCGCTCTTTACGGCATCGTTCAAGAGATGGCCGTCGCCCTGAGAGACTTGCAAAGAGCGGTCGCGCAATTGACCGAAGCCCAAGCGCGAACGGAGGAGCGCCTCGGGCGATTGGAGGAAGCTATCGTTCATCTCACGGAAGCCCAAGCACGCACGGAAGAACGCGTCGGGCGATTGGAAGAACGAACCTCACGATTAGAAGAAGCTGTGACGCGACTAGTCGAAGTTCAGGCGCGCATGGAGGAAAGGGTCGGACGGTTGGAGGAAGCCGTGGCCCAACTCACAGCGGCCCAGGCGCGCATGGAGGAGAGGGTTGGACGGTTGGAGGAAGCCATGGCCCA
>JAUQQC010000008.1:49300-136760 GCA_030550025.1 Acidobacteriota bacterium
TGGCCCAGCTCACAGCGGCCCAGGCGCGCATGGAGGAGAGGGTCGGACGACTAGAGGAACGTACCATGCACCTGGAGGAGATCGTGGCCCAATTGATCGAGGCGCAGACGCGGACGCAAGAGGAGCTACGCATGCTGGCGGCTTCCCATGCGGAAGCGATCAAACGGCTCGAGCGTCTGGAGCAGATCGTCGCTCAAGTGGTGGAGACGCAGCGGCAAATGCTCGAAGAACAGGTGCACATGCAAAGGGTCATGCGGCAATTGGCTCAACAGCTTGGTGCGATCAGCGAGACGTTGGGCGCGGATCTGGAAGATATGGCGTACATCGTGGTTCGCGATGTGCTGAAGCGGGAACTGGGATGGGACGTCGAACCGCTGGAACGGACGTGGAAGAAATGGGATGATGAGATGGAGGAGATCAATATCTTCGGGCGAGCGCGCGACCCGCGACGGCCCGACGAGGTGATTTGGATCGTGGGCGAGGCCAAATACAACTTGACGGTGCGTGAGGTCGAACGGTTCGCCCAATTAGTGGAGCGCGCGCGGAAGCACCTGAAGGGGGAAATCTTCCCCGTGTGCTTCTGCCGCCGAACGCGACCCGAGGTGGAAGAGCGTGTGCGGGAGTTAGGGCTCCGTCTCGTCTATTCCTACGGCCGTCTGCTTTAGCCCCACGTTTGAGAGGACACGATCATCCCCAGAGGAGCCGCCAACTGAGAGAGTCGCCAACTCGCCTCTTGCTCAAGCGGGTGCTCGTTCAAGAAGTACACCGTAGGGGTCGCGTTCCCGGGAAAGAGCGTAGTGCAGAGTGCTTCGACCTCTCGGACGAATGACGAGGGTGTTTCTTCTTCATTGTGATCGACCACGACGATCGCGCGAAGCTGCGCGCCCCGCTCCAAAACTAGTGATCCGGTCTCTGAGGGCGTGCTTTCGGAGGACGATGGTTCCAGCCCCGAGTGGCTCAACCGATCCTGATAATAAACGAGCGTTCGATGGATCTCGTCCAGCATCGCTTCCGGCTCACAATGGACAGCGCGCACGGCCAAGGGCTCTCGATGCCGCGTGAAGAAGAGCGTCAGCCAATCCCCCTCTACGGAGACAAGGAGCGCGTCCTCGTCCGATGGGAGCGTCATCATCCAACCGCTCTCGGCCAGATTATTTGGAATGAGGAATCCGGGATGAACCCCCACCTCTTGGAAGACCTCTTCATAAGCGGCGAGCACGTCCGTGCGAGCGGCGACCGTGAGGAATCGCTCGCGTCGCGGGATGGCTTCACGTTTTGAGGAACGAGCTTCTGCCGATGTCCCATGAGACCGCCAGGGAAGGCATTGTGCGACGATCGTCAATTCGGAGGCTGAGAGTCCGACTAATCGTTCGATCTTCCACGCGATCATGGAGGCTAGCTCATCCTTCGCCTTAGGGGCATCCTCGAGGTCCAGGAGAAAGAGCCGACAGATCGCCGAGGGCAACGCCACCGCCCACCGCCGCACATGTCGCACCCCCGCTTTTTCCCGCGCGCGTTCGAGGGCACGAAGGAGTGGCTCCCTTGCCCGCACGTTCTTCCCCTCGAAAGAGGGCTCGAGCACCCCCTCGGCCAGGGGCTCGACGGCGGCGCGGCGAACCAAAAGGCGCCCGCGCCTTCGTCGCGCTTCCACCAAAGCGATCTCGCGCGAGCGCAGGGCCAACGCTGTCGGCGGCAGCACCGGCGCCGTGAAGAACACGCGCACGCGCTCGACGAGTTCGGAGAAGCCTCGGCGTATCATCGTGCTCGCTCACCAGTCGCTATACGGCGTCCCTTCGGACGAGACCCCTTCGGCTCCGCTCTTGACATCTTTGATCCCCGCTTTTCCTTCGACCGAGAGCGGTTGATCCTCCGGGACGGGAATCCACGTCTCGCGCGATCCCGTGATGGGATCCAATGGCAACTCGCGTAAATATCCCTTTTCGACCAACTCTTGCAAGGACTCCGGATATCGGCCGTAGTCGGCGGCGAACTCCTCAATCTGGCTCCTCAGCAGATGCAGGTTCTGCTTGAGCACAGCTTCCCGCGCACGCAGGATCACTCGTTGATAGGCGGGAATGGCGATGGAGACTAAGATCGCCACGACCGTCAGGACGATGATCACCTCCAGCAAGGTGAAGCCTCGCGCGATGCGGGCTTCACCAGTCGCGATATCGCGTCCCATCCAGCGCAGTCCCTTCGCTGAGCGAATAGACATCGAACACATTCTGCCCCCCCCAGGAACGGGAGTTCGGCTCATCTTGCGTTGAGCGCAGACCCCATTCGGCGCGACCGGTCATCGGGTCCACGGGGATGCGCCGAAGGAATCGAATCTTCCGATCCGGACTTCCGGCCAGTTGCACGCCGTTGACGAGCACTTCGAGATTGGGGGGGTATCCTTCGGTCTCGGCCTGCGCCTCGAACCGACTGATGATCCCAGCATCATAGGCGCGCTTGTACCGATCAATGGCCGTGCGCAGCTCGCGAAGCGCGCGACGCAATTCGACCTCGCGCTGTCGTTGCACGGCATTGCGTGCGATGGGGATAGCGGCCGCCGTGAAGATGCTCAGGACGGCGATCGTGAGGATCAACTCCAGGAGGGTGAATCCGCCAGCGCGGCGATCTCTCCTCCACTGCTTCCACATCCGACGCCTCTTTGTCATCTCACGGCAATCGTCAGGGGCAAGGCCTTGCAACCTACCGCCCGACCATCGGCCGTAAGGAATCGCGTCGCGGCAGCGTCCACCTCAAGCTGCGAGCTGCCGCTTTGCAAGACATCGAACAGGAGGACGGCCAGTCGTCCTCGCGCGGGACGCGGCGAGCCGGTCGCTCGCACGGTGAGCACGATCTTTCCACTGGGATCGTGCTGCGTGCGGACTTCGGCCGGCGCCTCGCTGCTGGTGAGCGCCCCGCCATCGGCCACATTGACCAAACGCAGCAGTTGCGGATTGTAGGTGAGCGTCACCGTCGCTTCGCGAATCTCCTCCTTGCCATTGATGAAGAGCGCAATCTGCACCCACTCTCCCGCCCGCGGCGTAGCCGTGCTCATCTGCAGCGAGAGCTGAATCGGCTCTCCTTCAGAGATCGCAGGAACTGGCGCGACGGTAGAAGCCGCCGCTTCGGTCGGCGCCACGGCAGGTTCGGCAGCTTTCTTCTCCTCTGGAGGCATCGCGCTGGCAACGCCGCGAGCCGTCGCGCTCACTTTCGCCGCACGAGTTTGTTCCAGGAAGCGCTCGATCGTCAGGCTCGCTCCTTGACTCTGCATCGTCCCGGCCAGCCGTGCCAGGCGATCCCGTTCTTCGATCGAAGCCGCCCGCAAGATGTGCGGCGTCACCGTGATCAGGATGTCCGTCGTATTGCCCGTCTGCTTGGGGATGCTGAAGAATCTCCCGATCACGGGCAAGAAGCCGAGGAAGGGGATGGTCGTGCGCCCTTGTTCATCGCGCTTTTGCGCGACGGCAGCCATCATGGCGGCTTGACCGGTTCGGACAGTCGCCACGCTCTTCAGCTTCCGCGTCGTGAAGATCGGCGTCAGGCTCGTCGGTCCTTCATTGAAGCCAGAAGTCTCCACCTCCATCTCCAGCTTCACGTACTCATCGCTATAGACCGTCGGCGTGATCGTCACGTTCAACCCGACAGGCCGGTATTCGATCTGCGGATAACCGAAGCCGAAGATGTTGTTGAGAAGCCCAGGCTGCTGGGTGCCCGGCTGCTGTCCCGGTTGCGTCGGCGCGACGTTGACGAACGAGGTCGGGATCGAAGCCGTCTGAATGGGGATCTGGCGACCGATGTTCGCCGTCACCTGCTGCCCGTCCAGGGCGTGCACCTGAATGCTATCGATCAGGTTGCTCCGGCCGCGCGTCTGCAGGAAGCGGATGATGCTCGTGGGAATGGCGAGGGCCAACCGCTGCTCAGTGATGATCTGTCCCATCGTCACGCCAAGCAGGTTCAACGTGCCCGGACGGATCGGCCCTTGCGGCGGAGAGGTGAAGAAGCCATCGTAAAGCAACTGGTTCCCGATCTCGATCAAATCGTTGCGCGCGACCTCGTAGATGCTGATGTCGATCATCACCTCGGGCTTCTCCTTATCGATGCTCTGAATGATCTCCTCAAAGAGCTTCAGGTTCTCCGGCGTCGCGCGCACGATCAAGGCGCGCAAGTCCTGATTGAGCACGATCTGCGCGCGCAATTGTCCCGCCATGGGCGCTAACTGCTGCTGCACTTGTACGGGATCGGCATGCCTCAGGTAAAAGGTCTGCACGCTCGTCTGCTGCAGGCGATTGCGATTGGCCGGTTGATCGAGGGCCACGATGATCGTATTGTCGCTGAGGGGCTGGAAGAAGAGACCGTTGCTGAGCAAGATGGCATCGAGGGCTTGGGCTTTGGTGACGTTTCGCAATTCGACCGAGACGCGCCGCTCGGGCACACTCTGATCGAAGAGCACGTTTAAGCCAAGCTGCCGACCGAGCTGCGCGATGACGGCCCTCAGATCGTCCCGAAAGATGACGTCCTGTCGCGCCTCTTCCTGGGAGGGCTCGGACGGAGGCTCAGGTCGCGCGCGCCCAGCCTGCAGCTCGGGGGGGCCCGGTGATCCAAACGTCGAACTGGTGGGAACGGAGAGCTCCTTCCCCTCCCTCTGCGCTAGCTCGAGCGCACGGCGCGCCAACTCGCGGGCCAATTCGTTCGTTTGATCGAACTGGTAGGCGCGGCGGAAGGCGTGATAGGCGTCCTCGTACTGCCCGGCTTCCAACAACTCGCGGCCACGCCGGGTCAAGATAAGTGACGCTTGAAGCGCTGCACGGCGATAGGCGATGTGATACTCCGGCCGATCGGCCTCAGAGAGCGCCAGCAGGTATTGTTCAGCCGCCTGATCGAACTTCCCCGCCGCCTCCAATTTTTGCCCCTCTTGGAAATACTTCTTCCCCTTGGACCCCGCCCACACGGGAGCGGGCCCACTCCAGAGGGTCACAAGGAGCAAGGCGAATGTCCCCACGCGTTTCGAAAATGACGATCGCCACTTCATACGTCATCCCTCCTTCCGAACACCCCTGGCACCGATCGAAAGCGCAGGAGGAAGCCTCCTGCGCTTCGGCGCATCGGTGTTCACTCTACGAACGTCACCCGATTGATCTCGCGCAGCGTCGTGATGCCTTCGAGCACCTTTTGAACGGCCGATTCGCGCAACGTGCGCAGTCCTTCAGCTTGAGCCGCACGTCGAATCTCCGAACCTGGGCGCCGGGCGATGATCAGCTCGCGAATGTTATCGGTCATGTCCAGAAGTTCATGGATGGCCGTGCGCCCGCGGTATCCAGTCCAATTGCAGTACTCGCATCCGACGGCCTCGTAGAACGAGTACGTCCGATAGCGTTCCGGCGGCAGCCCCGAATCGAGCAGCTCCTGATCGCTCGGCGTATACGGACGTTTGCACTGCGGGCAGAGCACGCGCACGAGCCGCTGCGCGAGCACACAGTTGAGCGCGCTGACGAAGTTATACGGCTCTACGCCCATGTTCAGGAATCGCCCGATGACGTCAATGACGTTGTTCGCGTGCACGGTCGTGAAGACGAGATGCCCCGTCAGCGCCGACTGGATGGCGATCTGCGCCGTCTCCGGATCGCGAATCTCGCCGACCATGATCTTGTCCGGATCATGGCGCAGGATCGAGCGCAAGCCGCGGGCGAAGGTGAGCCCCTTCTTCTCGTTGACCTGAATCTGCGTCACGCCTTTCAACTGATACTCGACCGGATCCTCGATCGTGATGATCTTCTCCTCGCCGGTTCGGATCTCGTTGATGGCCGCGTAGAGCGTTGTCGTCTTGCCCGATCCGGTTGGCCCGGTGACAAGGATCATCCCATACGGCTCGCGGATGAAATGACGGAACTTCCGCAACGTCTCCGCATCGAACCCGAGGACGTCCAGGCGCAGGTCGCGGAATTTCTCGCTGAGCTGCTCCTTATCGAGGATGCGAATGACGGCGTCCTCGCCATGAATGGTCGGCATGATGGAGACGCGGAAGTCAATCGTGCGACCGCGCACGCGCACGCGGAAGCGGCCGTCTTGCGGCACACGCCGTTCGGCAATGTCCAGCTCCGACATCACCTTGATGCGGGAGATGATCGTCTGGTGATGCTGGATGTCAATGGGTGGCCCCGCCGGATAGAGCACGCCATCAATGCGATACTTGATCACGACCTCCGAGGCTTGCGTCTCGATGTGGATATCGCTCGCGCGCCGCTCCAAGGCCGTGAGGATGACCGAATCCACGAGCCTCACGATAGGGCTCATCTCCCGATCGCCCATCAGGCGATCCAGATCGAGATCTTCCTCCCCTTGTTCGGTCTCCTTCACGAGCGCCACGCGCAGATGCTCGGTCGTCTCATCCAGGACGCGCTGCGAGGCATCGCCTCGGGTGAGGACGGCTTCAATGGCCGAAGGGGTTGCCACGGCCCATCGAACTTTCTCCTTCAATCGCACGCGAATTTCATCGAGGCGATCCAGATCCATCGGATCGGCCACGGCCACCAGCAGCGCGTCCCCTTCTCGCCGCACGGGCACGAACCGATATTGCACCATCAGCTCGACGGGAAGGAGCCGAAGCAGTTCCTGATCCATGCGCACGCGCGTCAGATCGAGGAACGGGAGCCGATACCGTTCGGCCAAGCGGCGCGCGCGTTGTTCCTCAACGAACGGATCCGCGGCCGTCGTGACGGTCGCCTCGTTCTTCGCGCCCAAGGCTTCAAAATAGGCGTTCGTGTTCTCGGCCATAGGGCTTCTCTCCCTCCTTCTCCTTCACCTCGCCCCCAACGTCGAGATGAAGGTGAAGAGCGGCAGATACATGGACAACAGCACGAAGGTCACCAATCCGGCCATGAGCACGAGCATGATGGGTTGGATGAGCGTCGTCACCTGATTGAAGCGCACCTCCAGCTCGGCATCATAGAAATTGGCCAGCTCGTCGAGCATCTCCTTGAGGCTACCGGCGCGCTCGCCGACGCGCACGATGTCGATCGCCAGTGGCGGGAGCCACCCCGCTTCCTCCAAGCTATCGGCGAAAGCCTGCCCCTCCTGAATGCGTCGGAGGACGATGTCCGAGGAACGAGCGAGCACGCGATTGGTGAGCGTCTCGCTCGCCACGCGGAACGATTCGACGAGAGTGATTCCCCCTTGCAGGAGTGTCGCCAGGCTGCGCGCCAGTTGCGCCACAGCCAGGTCGCGCACGATCGGCCCGACGACGGGCAGTCGCAGGATCACGGCATCGAGCGTCGCGCGCCCGCGTTCGGTCTTCCGCCAGAACGTCAAACCAACGATCAAGGCGAGGAGAGCCGGAATGCCCCAGAGGAGGTTCTCGCGCACACCATAGCCGATGGCCAACACGATCCGCGTGATCGCGGGCAACTCGCCCCCGAAATCCTCGTAGATGAGCGAGAAGCGCGGGATCACGAATCCGGTCATCACGGCGACCAAGAGGATCAACGCGACGAGCAAGAAGATCGGATACGCCGTCGCGGCGCGCACCCGCCGTTTGAGCGCGACCATCTGCTTCGTGTACGCGATGTACCGCGAGAGCATCTCATCGAGATTTCCCGAACGCTCACCGGCCAAGACTGCAGCGATGTACAAGCGCGGGAAGATGTCGCTGCGCGACGCGAAGGCTTGCGAAAGGGGCGTACCTTCGCGAATGCGATCCTCGATATCGCGCAACACGCTCCGCAGGACGGGATGGCTCTGGCGTCGAGCCAGCATGCTGATGGCATGCAAGATCGGCAATCCGGCGCGGACGAGCGCCGCCAGTTGCTGATTGAAGTGCAAGAAATCCTCCAGCCTCACGCGCCGGAGTGAGAGGCGCCAGCTCCAGGTCGGCCGCCCACGTTGCGCGAGGGTGAAGACGCGATACCCCTCGCGCTCCAACCGCTGTCGCGCCTCTTCCGGGCTCAAGGCTTCGACTTTGCGCAGGACGATCTCCCCCGAGGGGGTGCCGACGCGAAACACGTACTCGGCCATGTCGCGCTCACCTCCGAATAGCCTCCGGTTGGACCGCCGGCCTCTGCTGTGGAACCACGCGACGCGGACCGACGACGCCTCCTTGCAGCAACCGCGCCAAGGGATCGCTCGGGAACATCACCGGATTCAGGGCTGCGCGAACGCGCGCTTCCCCCACCGCCACCGGGAGAACCGGAATGAAGACGAAGGGCCAATCGCTGTAGCGATCTAAGCCGTAGTAGACGCGCACGCTCTTCTTCTCGCTTTTGCTCACGACGCCGAGAATAGGTCCGCCTCCCCCTTCCTCCGGGATCGCGGACAGCGGTGTCAAGACGCTGCCCGCGATTCCCTCTACAACATCGGGCACGTTGACTCGTGGCGTTGGCACTCTCGTGCGACCTGGGCGCATCGGCTGCGCCGGGGTGGGACGAGGACGCCCCGGCAACGCGATCACCGCACCCGGCTGCAAGAATTGCAAGAGCATTGGATTGGCTGGTTGCCCGATGGTCTCCAAATACGCCTCCACAAATCGCCGCAGCGCCGGATCGCCGGGCCGCACGACCTTCCATTCGTCGTTGGTCATCGGATCAATGAGGGCCGAAGGGCGAAGGAAGCGCACGCGACGCGTCCCTCGCGGCGTCTGCATGACAAAGCCGCGCACCAGCTCCTCCAGGGAAGACGGGTACCGACCGGTCATCTGAACGTACTGCGCGATGGCCTCGACGATCTGCTGACCGCGAAAGAGCATCTCCTCCTCGCGCTCGCGCTGCATCTGGCGCGCCAGATGCGGCACGTATCCGGCGATCAGGATCGCCATCACCGTCATCGCGGCGATCAACGCCAGCAACGCGTATCCGCGAGCGGATGCGCTCGCGCGCCCTCCACATGGCCCATGCGAGCGAACCATGACGCTACCAGTTCCGATTCGGTCGGTTCCTCAACTGCTGAAGTTGTTGTTGGAGCTGCTGCCGGATCTGCTGTGGCGTCAGTGGCCGCCCCGGCTGTCCCTGAAGCTGCGGAAGTTGCTGCTGTTGTTTCTGCAACAGCTCCTGCTGCTCCTCGGGCAACACCTGATCGGGCGGCGGCTCTTCCTCCTCGTTGTTCATCTCCTCCATCTGCTGCCGGAGGCGTTCCTGAATCAGGCGCCGACGATCGAACGGCGTCATCGGCGTTGGCGTCGGCGTCGTCGCCGCCGTCTGTACCGCCTCCATCTCCACGCGATGGGTCACGTCGAGAAGGACGTCCTGGATCGTCACATGCGTATCCGAAGCGGCGATGACGCGCCAGCGATTCCCCCGCCGTTGATCCACGAGGTGACCGACGCGCACGGCATAGCGATCTTCGCCATTGGCCAGAAACACCAGGTCATCAATGCGTCCCACGTACTTGTACTCGGGCGCCGGAGGATCCAAGACGACGAGCGTCATGGGCGCGGAGAACTCCCCACGATCGTTGCGCACGAGGATCGTCAGCTTCCCCGGCGCGCTGATCCACTGACGTCCGATGGTCGCCTTCAACTCCGTCGGGCTGACGCGCTCGGTCGGCTGCTCTCGCCCATTGACGACGATGCGCGCGTCTTCGGGGAAGCGTTCCCCACGCACGTGGAGTACAAAATCCCCCGTGCGCGCATACACCGATTCGGGAGAGAGCGATGTCACGCGAATCGTGGGCGGCGGTCCCGCAAGCTCCTTCGGCAGGGCTGGCGCTGGAGGCACGTAGTACACGAAGATGTTGCGACCGGCTTCAACCGTCGCGCGTCGCGCCTGCTCCTCAAGCGCGAAGAGCGGAAGGGGTCGGAAGCCCTCCTCTACTGACGATCCTCCACCGGATGTCGCCAGCGATGAACGCGCGACGCGATTCCCGCCCGTCGAACCGATCTGGTTCGGCCGATGCGACGCCGTCCCCTCCGGATCGGAGCCGACATCCCGAAGCCAAATGATGACCAGGATCACGAGCAACGCGCTCAAGATCACCAATCGCTTCTTGTCCACGTTTTTCACGATTCTCCTCCTGATCGCCGGAAGTAGGCCGATACGGTGATTTCCAGAGAGATGGAGCCCCCGGACGCCGCTGCCGGACGCGCTCCGGCACGTTCGTCCACGCTCTTGAGTGCCAGGGACTCCACGATCAGCAAAAGCGGGCTGCGTTCGAGCGCCGCTAGAAAGCGCCTCATGTTGGCATACTCACCGCTCACGGTGAAGGACAGGCGCAATCCCGGATAAAAACCTCGCCCTCCAGCCCGCGCGGCCGCGCCCGTTCCAGTTCGAAATTCGGCCTCTTCCATTGAACTGAACATGATGTCCGAAGAGAGGAGGACACCGCTCTCTCGTGCGATGCGGTTCACGTCCGTGAGCACTCGCGAGAGGCCGATGTCCGAATCGGGGAGATATGTTTGCTCGAAGCGGTGAAGGCTTCGACGAACCGCTTCAGGCGTTGGCGCCTCCGCCCGAGAACCAGCCTGCGCCGCGGCCACGCGTTGCCGGAGCAAGGCGATCGTCTCCTGGTTTTCCCGGAACTGCTGCTGAAGCCCCTCCACGCCCTGACGCTGACGCTCCAGGTTCCAGAAGAATCCCCCCACCGTCACCATCGCGGCCAGAGCACCCAACAAAAGAAGCAGTTCGACGACGCCAAGTCGCTTCGCCCTCCAGAGGCGCCCATTTCGAAGCACAAAGATCGCGGCGCTCATTCTCCTCCTCCGCGGCGAGGTTCTGGGAAATAGGTCATCTCAAGCTCATACTCGACCTCCTCGGTTCCTTCCAAGAGGCTCTGCTTTCTCGGCCGAAAGTCTCGAAAGCGACCGGAAGCGCGCAAGCGCTCCATCACTTGCAGCACGTCGTCCAATCGCCGACCGATCAGCGTGAGCGCAACCCGAACCGGAGCGCGTCCGGGATTCAGGACGTCCACTGAGGCCGCTTCCTCCAAAGCGACGCGAATCGTCGTCACGCGGGCGTCGGCGACGAGATTCCGCTCAATGTCCTGCAAGAGGCGCGACCAGGGGAAGACGCGTCGCTCAATCAGTGTAGCGGCTGCGCGCCAGGCTTCACGTTCCAAAGGAGAGAGTTGTTCCGGGGCGACCGGCGGGGGGAGCTGCTGCCGGAGGCGTCGAACCTCCTCCTCTTGCTGCCGAACCAATCCCGCCAGGGCGTCCGCCTGCCGTGCCAGACTCCGGGCTCGCACCGCAAGCATCAGGCTCACCCCTACGCATATGCTCACCAAAAGACCGACGCCCGCGATCCAAGCGCGGCGATTGCGGAAAGGCTCGCTGGCCAAGTTGATCCACACGCGCATCATCCCTTGTATGATACCACTTTCGCCAAGCCATAAGAAGAGACGCCTCCAGTGGGGACGAGTTCCACAATTTCTCCCCCTCCAGGCGAGGAGGGCCTCGGACGACCTCACCGATCGCCCAGGAGACGCGCGAGCGCAAGGGGGACTATCGAGGCATTTCGGCCCCCTCCGGCACGATCCACAGCTCCAGGCGGCGATTCATCCGCCGCTCCCCGCTTGGATGCGGCCGCGCGGTACCAATGACCCGGATGATGATCCGCGCGGGATCGATGCGTCGGCGCGTGACCAGATACGCTCGCGCGTTCTCCGCGCGACGTCGGGCCACATCCCGAACCTCACTGCGATCCGCATACGCCAGGATCACCAGGCGCGCCCGCGGGTCTCGAAGCAACCGATCGGCCACATCGTCCAAAGCCGCTTTGTGCTCATTGGTGATCCGAGCCGCATTTTGCGGGAAGAAGAGTTCGCCCACCCGAATGGGCGTCGGACGCGGGAGCGAATGCACAAGGATGGTGCGAGAATCAGCGTCCGTGCCGCCGCGTCCGTCCTCAACGCGTAATGCGATCGTGACTGAGACCGGTGGCGCGCCCGGCCCTGCCGTAAAGCCCGTCGTATTGAGCCGCACCTCGGGCCCTGTCCCCTCGATCGTGCCGAGCGAAGCGGACCAGAAGTAGGAGAGCGGGTCGCCGTCCGGATCCGTCGCCACGGCGCGAATGGCCAGCAGGTCGCCATCGGTGATCTGCCCGGCGATCTGCGGTGTGCCCACGACGGTGATCTCAATCGCTTCGATGCGCGGCGGACGGTTTGGCGGAGGCGGCGGAGGTGGTGGAGCGGGCGCCAAGACCGTGATCGTCTTGCTGGCCGTGTCCGATCCGCCGCGACCATCATCTACGGTGACGGTCACCGTCACGCGAACGGGTGGAGCGCCGACGTTCGGATTCACCCCCCTGGTCTCAAGCGTGACGTTCGAGCCGGTGCCCCTGATGCGCCCGGCCGTCGTCTCCCAGGTGTAGATCAAGAAGTCGCCATCGGGATCATACGCGCGCACGGTGAACTGAACCGGCTCGCCATCGGTCACCTGCTCCTTGTCCGCTTCCAATGCCGTGATGACCGGAGGCCGATTCGGTGGCGGCAGCACCGGGCGTGCCTTGCGGCGTCCGAGGCTCAGCGTGATGACGAAGCCGTTGGCATCGTCTTTGTGCACGGTGACCAAAATCGGATCCTCGGAGAAGAAAGCGCGCCGATCCGCATTCGTCAGGAACATGCGCCATCCGCCCCCGAGTTGAACCCGCCCCTCGCGCAGCAGAAATCGCGCGCCGAGGAGCAGGTCCATCGGATTCACAGGATTCAGCAGGGGCGTCCCCCCTCCAACGAAGACCTTCGAATTCAGCTCCGCCGTATAGATCACTGACCGATGCACGCCTAGCTCCAACCCGGCATTGAGCAGCAGCTCGTCGCGGCGATCGAGGATCTTCACGCCTCCCCGATGCACGCTTCCGGTGGCAACGTATCCGAGGTTTTGATGCAGACGCAGGCGCTCTCCCCAGAAGGTCTCGCTGAAGATCAGCACCATTCCGCCGTCCACGGCTCCTGCGCCGCGGCCGTGCGCGAGCGCCGAGAAGTGGCGAGCCGAGGGCAGCCGAAGCAACGCCGCCGCGCCCCACGCAAAACGTCGATCCGGATCGGAGAGCCCGACCTTCATCCCGAGTGTGAAATTCCCCAATCCATTCGAGGACATGCGCGGACCGCTCTCATCGGCGAAGGGAAAGAAGGGAAAGTCGTTGTAATAACTCGGCCGATCGAACGGTCCGAATCCGGGAAATCGAAACGCTAAGGCCCCCAAGGCCGGGAGAATACCCCCCCCCGGCGCGCTCGTCCCCGGGAAGAAGGCCGTTCCATCTCGTCCACCTCGCGGTGGGCCGAAGGCGCGAAGGGGATCGGCTCCCGGCCCCCCGAACCGCAGGCGCCCGAGATTGAATCCGCTGCCGCTTAACAGGAACGGCTGACGCGTCGTCACCTGCTGGAAGAAATCAATGTTCCCGAAGACCTCGACCCGATCCGTCAGCCCCAGGGTGAAATTCACAGGGATCTGGTTGACATCAATGTCCCCCGGGTCTCGATCGAAGTTATTCCAGAAGACGCTCCAGGTCCATTCGCCCCGGCGAAGCGTGCGCGCGCTCCAGGTCCCGAATAATCCCATGCTCGATCCGCCGACGAGCGTCGAGGTCGTGGGCGAAGGGGCCTGGGCTTGCTGTCCCGCGATCGAGCGCACCCCACACCACAGGATGACGATGAGCCACAGCACCGAGCGTCGCTTCATGACCCCCTCCTTATCAGCTCCGCACCGAGAGAAAGCGCAACGGCCGTACTTCGCTCACCACCCCTACCCGATGCGCGAGATCGTAAAAGAGCGTGAGACTGGAGACCCCTTCCTCATCCAGATCGTACGCGACCGATTCGTCCAAATACCGTCGGAGGAACTCCGGTGGCAGCTCGAGCGCCTCCGCATAGCGCGCGACGATCCAATCCCGATGTCGAAGCCCCTCTTCCTTCGCCTGTCGGAAATCCACGCCCGTTCCGTGCCCCCAGCGCTCTCCTCGAACAGCCCAGAAGGCGAAGACTAGGGGCTTCCCCGTACACTCTCGCCACAGCCGTGCATAGTCGTAGAAGCGGAGGTCCCGACGATGATAGCGCACCCGAAGGGCCGGATCCCCAATCAGAAGGGCGGCATCGGCGACCGAGAGCATGGCGTCCACATCTGGCGGCCATGGGATGTATTGCACGCGACGGCCCAAGAAGTGCTCGAAAAAGATGCGCGTCAGCGCTGCGCCGGTCCGCGAGGAGATGTCCAGCGCGACGCGCCGCACGCGCTCCATCGGCTCGCGCGACGCGAGGAACACACTCTGCACCTCATGCGGGGAGACGACGGCGACTCCGGGGACGACCGCCACGCCTTCGATCCGCTGATATTCGATGACGGGAATCAATGCCGCATCCACCTGCCTATCCCGCAAGAGCTCGCCGCAAGTCGAAGGCGCCGTATGCGGGAGGAAAAGGACCGCCTCACGAAGGGACCCATAAAGGAAGCTGTAGCACAATGGTGCCGAGTTCAAGTAGGTCGAGGCCGCGATCACCAACCGCTCCGTCACCGTCGCACGTTCCACTTGGCCCTCGAATTCAACATCCCGCCCGCTATACTACGGGAATCGCTGCCATTTGGCAAGCAGGACGTGAGTCGAAATTGAGGAGAACCCGCAGCTCAGCGCCCTTCCTCCAAGAACCACGCGCCGAGTTGCTCATCGCGTCGCAACGTGAGGAAGCCTCCTTCGGCGCGAATCCGAAACCGTCTCCAGATTCGCCCCTCGCTCAGCTCTACCACTTCTTCAACGACCTCTTCCACCGGGATCCACCGCCCGCCGCGCTCAAATGCCGTCGGGCGTTGTTCCCCCCGATACCCCGCATAGGCCCGGACATTGACGGGTAGATACGGCATCACCCCTACCCTCGGCTGCGCGACAGCGCAGGATGCGCGATCGCGCTATCCGAAGAACGCGACCTGCACGAGCCAGGAGAGGATCAAGAGAGCGAAATACGCCACCAGCGGCGTCAGATCGAACATCCCAATCGGCGGCACCACGCGCCGCAGCGGGGCGGTGATTCGCTCGAACCCCCACCAAATGAAGCGCACAAGTCGCCCCCGATAGAGACCGATCCAGGAGAAGACGACGCCGAAGATGACGCAGATCATTGCCACCGAGAGTGCGAGAAAAAGCGTGTGCCCGATGAAGTACCGCGCGCCGAAGCCCAGATCGCCCTGCGCGAAGAACCGCGCGGCCATCCCGAACCCGATCGCCACGCGATGCAGATCGTCCACGAAATGGAGGCCGAAGGCGAGCACCACGATCGCGAGGATGATGAAGAGCACGGGCGCCAGATCGTACCGCGAAGCGAACGCCAGCGGATTGCGCCGCAAGGGCATGAGCAGCGGCTCGCTCCATCGCCGAATCACGTAAGGGAACCAACCAAAAGGGTTCAAGCGTAACCCGTCCACGATCATTCGTGCTACGACCAGTCCCACCGCGAACACAAACGCCACCCACAGAAATCCACGGATCGTCTCGAAGATGAACCCCACGATGTTCATGGCAGACGTTCCCCGAAGATCGCGCGCCCGATGCGGACCAGAGTCGCTCCTTCCTCGATGGCGACTTCGAAATCGTGGCTCATGCCCATTGAGAGGTCTTCAAGCGGTGACTCGAAGATCTCCCGCGCGTTCAACTCCCTCAAGCACTCGGCCAGTCGGCGAAAGTAGGGACGAACGCGCTCGGGATCCTCGAAATATGGAGGGATGGCCATCAATCCTCGGATGGCCAGATGGCGAAGGGGGCGACATGCGCGCGCCACTTCGATGAGTTGCTCCACCGGGATGCCGAATTTCGTCGGCTCCCCCGCCAGATTCACCTGCAGCAGGACGGGGATCGTGCGTCCTTGCTCTCCGGCGATGCGATCGAGCCGCTCGGCCAACCGAACGCTGTCGAGCGAATGGATCACGTGGAAGAGCGCAGCGGCTTTCCGCGCCTTATTCGATTGAAGATGCCCGACCAGATGCCATGCGACCGGGGCCCGGATCTCAGCGATCTTCCGCTCCGCCTCCTGAACGCGATTCTCGCCGAAGTGAGTGAGCCCGGCGGCGATCGCCGCGCGAATGCGCCCAGCCTCCACACCTTTGGTCACGGCCACGAGCGTGATCTCCTCGGGCGAGCGTCCCGCGCGTTCGGCGGCGCGACGAATTCGCTCGCGCACGAGCGCGATCCGTTCGGCAATCTCTCCCGCCATCCATTCGGGCAGTATATCAAACGCGTCGCAGTGAGACAAACCGCCTCCTTTTTCGCGCGCCTTCGGAAGCTGCTCGGCGCGCCGAACGCATCACAACCCTCTCGTGAGAGGGCCGCGCTACTCTCGCTTGAGCGAGGCCAGAAACGCCTCGATGCCGGCCTGCGCGACCAACCGATCTTGTTCCGGCGTCCCTGAGCTGCAACCGACGCCGCCGACGATGTGCCCGTCCACGAAGACTGGCAAGCCGCCACCGAAGATCATGAACCGGCCCTGATTGCTGACATGAATGCCAAAGGCCGGTCCTCCCGGCTGCGCGATCTCCGCATATTCATGCGTCGCCTTGCGCGCCCCCGCCGCCGTGAACGCTTTGTTGATGGCGATGTCAATGCTGGTGATCTTCGCTCCATCCATGCGATGGAAGGCGAGCAGATTCCCGCCATCGTCCACGACGGCGATGTCCATCGGAACGCCGATCTCCCGCGCCTTGCGTTCGGCGCCTTCCAGGATGATCTTGGCATCGTCGAGTGTCAGTTTCGGAACGGTGATCATCTCCCCCCTCCTCCACCCGTCAGATTTGCTGTGGCGCTCGCTCACGCCAACCGCACCCGCAAGAGGCCGGACTTGGGATCACAGTGCTCGCGCCTCACGCGCAGGAGCGTTCCGGGCGCTAGCTCCACGTTCGCGGTGAGGAACGCGCGCACCAGCCACGTCGTCACTTCGACCTCGTAACCGCTGCGGGCGCGTTTGATGACGACGGCATCCCACTCCATCTCTTCCGGAAGGTGCCGAAGATATTCGAGCAGCCAATAGCGTTGCGCCCGCTGCTCGAGCGCGCGCATCTCGCGCTCGACCGTCTCGGCCGTCGCCAGAACGTTCAGCAACTCCTCGCGCTCGTAGGGATAAGGCTCGCCGATCAGAGCCGCCCGAATCTGCCGCTGCACGACCAGATCGGCGAATCGGCGAATCGGCGAAGTCAGTTGCGTGTACGCGCTCACGCCAAGCCCGGCATGCGGCTGCGGCGAGAGCGAGAGGCGAGAGCGTTGAAGCCCTCGGACGATCTGTTCGATGCCAAGGGGATCATAGGCCGCGCGCAACTGCGCGCGTAGTTCGTCCTGGAGCGGATGCGCCGGCGGGTCCTGAACTCGGAAGATGATCGGGATGCCCCGACGGGCCGCATGTTCAGCCGCGAGGCGATTCATCAAGATCATCAGCTCGCTCACCAGGAATCGGCTGGGCGCTCCCGGATCGATCCGCTTGACCCGAATCTGCCCCCCGTGCACGCGCACCTTCACTTCGGGACGCCGCAACCAGAGCGCGCCCTGCTGGAATCGCTCGTCGGCCCATCGCTGCGCCCATCGCAGAAGTCGCCCAAGCCGCCTCCCCGTTTCCCCCTCACCTTCGACGATCAGTCGATCCGCCTCCTCATAGCTGAGCCGTCGCCCGACGCGAATCATGCCGGGAACGAGCGTCGCCTCGTGTACGTTCCCCTGGTCGTCCACCTCGAGCGCGAGGGTGAGCGTCGGGCGCAGCTCCCCTTGCCGCAAGCTCGCGAGATCGCAGGAGAGCCGCTCCGGGAACATCAACACGCGCTGCGTCGGCAAGTAGGCCGTCACGCCGCGCCGCGCGGCCTCTTCATCGAGCACATCCCCCTTGCGCACGTAGTGCGCCACATCGGCGATGTGAATTCCCAAGCACCATCCGTTGGCCGCCGGCTCCAGACTGAGCGCATCGTCGATCTCCTCGGTCTCCTCGTCATCAATCGAGATCGTCCACGCCGCGGTGAAATCCACGCGATCCGAAGCCCCAGCGAACGGGATCAACCGATCGGCGGCTTCAATGGCCCGCGCCCGAAATGCGACATCTAACCCGGCAAGGAGGAGGAACGGGTCGGCCGTCGCCTCCAATCGTCCCGTCTTCACCAACACTTCATAGGCGACCTCGCGCGCCGTCCGCTCCTCGTCCACTTCCGTGAGCCAACGCGCCACGTCGTTCACCTGCCTCCGCAAGAGAAAATCCTCCACGCGCTCCAACACCCCTGCCCATTCCTCGGAGACTTCCACCAGTTCGGCCGAGGCGAGTACAAAGCGAAACCAATTGACCACCCGCTCCTTGAATTGCGCGCGTTGCTGCCGCTGTGCCTCTTGATGACGCAGTTGCTCAAGCTGCTCCGGAGAACGGGGGACGAAACGCATGCCGCGCCGCCGAAAGTAGAAACGATCTTCGAGGAGAGCGCGCATCATCGCCGCCTGCTCGATGGTGGAGGCCGCGCCGAAATACTGCTCGGTCAATTCCGCAAGCGCATATTCGCGCTCCTGCCCTCGCACTCCCTCCCACAAGAGATCGAGATCGATCTCCCGACGTCGGGCCTCAATCTGCGCTCGCAAAGTCTCGACCAGCTGTGGGAACTCCCCGCGCTCGGCGGGTTTCACCGCGTGTACGAGATAAATTCGCGCTACCGACACGGAGCCCTCCCGCCCGCGTTCATCCAGAAGGTGCACTCGCTCTTTCCCAGCCCTGAGGACGAGCCCCAGTTGAGGCGTTTCCTCATCGAGGAATTCGACGATTCGCCCCTCGTACTCTTCCACTTGGCGAACACCCATCGCTCACGCGCTCTCCAGAACGAGCTGTCGAAGCGTGCGCAGCGTTCCGGCCACCAGGCGCGCGAACAGCTCCACAAGCGGCCCCGTCGCCATCCGCAGTCCGGAGAGCAACGCTTCGTAATAGACCGGGGTCGCCTCCGCTGGGATGAGGATGGGCGGCAGCCCCGCGCGCAGCGTGTAGAGGTTCGCCGCCAGACGCGCCACGCGCTGATACGGTCGTTCAAACGGCTGTAAGTCCATGAGCCGAACGTGCACCAAGGCCGCCTGTTCGATGGGGCTCAATTCGGCGAAGCTCTCAGCCGCGAACCATTCCAAGGCCAACGGCAACAGATGCGGAAGCTCTTCGGGCGAACAGGGATCGTGCTCAGGATACAAAGGATTCACGCGTTGGTGACGCAGAAGCCCCATCCCGCTCTCGGTGCGCCCCATGCTCAGGCGTGCCAGGTCCAGAAGCAACTCCAGTGTCAGCTCGACCGGTCGTCCCTCCTCCAATCCGCTGGCGACATACGCGCTTAACCGCTGAACGGCCGCCGCGAAACCAAGCGCCAGATGCTCCTCGGGAGTCTCCCCCCTCCCTCCTTCAAGCAGGAGCTGTCGCAGCCGCTCCCGTTCCAACCGATACCCATCTAAGCGCATCTCATGGGTGACCTGTTCGAGCAAGAGCCATCCGGCCAACTCGCCCAGTCGTTCCGCCGACAGCGGCGCGAGCGCCTCATAAGCTGCACGCGCGTCTTCTACCTCTTGCGCCCAGGCCGGGAGCCGTCGTTGTGGCAGTCGAAACATCAGAGCGGTAACCTCCTCAAGTATTCTCGAAACGCCTCCCCGATGTCCTCCCGCTTAAGCGCCAGCTCGACGGTGGCGATCAGAAAGCCCAATTTGTCCCCCGCATCGTAGCGCTTGCCCTCGAACTCGTAGCCATAAACGGGTCGCCGCCGCAGAAGGGCGCGCAAGGCATCGGTGAGCTGAATCTCCCCACCCACGCCCGGAGGCGTCGTCTCGAGCTCCTCGAAGATATCAGGCGTTAGAATGTACCGCCCCACGATGGTCAGATTCGACGGCGCTTCCTCGAGCCGTGGCTTCTCCACCATGTCTAGAAGCCGATAGAGGCGAGGCCCAACCGGTTCGCCCCGCACGACGCCGAAGCGAGAGATCTCCGGCCCTTCGATCCGCAGAAGGGCGACCACCGGCGCCCGATATCGCTCGAAGACGGCCATGAGCTGCTTCACGCACGGCGTCGGCGCATCAATCACGTCGTCGCCCAACAGGACGGCGAAGGGTTCATCGTCCACCAAATCGCGCGCGACCAAGATCGCATGACCGAGCCCCAAGGCCTTCTTCTGCCGCACATAGGCGAAACGCGTCATCTCGGCGATCCGCCGAATCTCTTCCGCTTGATCGTGCTTCCCCCGCTCTTGGAGGGCCTGTTCCAACTCGAAGGCGATGTCGAAATGATCCTCGATGGCGTTCTTGCCGCGCCCGGTCACGATGATCATCTGCTCGATCCCACTTTGGATGGCCTCCTCGACCGCATACTGGATGAGCGGCTTATCCACAAGCGGAAGCATCTCCTTGGGCTGTGCTTTCGTCGCCGGCAAGAAGCGCGTCCCCAGCCCGGCGGCCGGAAAGACCGCCTTCCGAATCTTCCCCCTCTTCGTCATTCCCTCCCCCTCGATCCGAGATCATCGCCCGCGCACGACGAACAACACCCCCTGAGGCGCAGAGCACGGCGATTCTCCCCGTTTGCTGCTCCCGTCGAGCTATGCTAATTTGTAACACGTTGCCGAGGAAGGTGCAATGCTCGACATTCGGTTCGTGCGGGAGAATTTGGCGTTGGTGAAGGAGAAACTCGCGCGGCGTGGGCTCGCGGTCTCTCTTGACGACTTCGAGCGCTTGGATGCGGAGCGGCGCGAGAAGATCGCTCGGGCCGATGCGCTGCGCGCCGAGCGTAATCGCACGAGCGAGGAGATCGGGCGTCTGATGCGCGCCGGAGAGCGGGAGCGGGCCGGAGCCCTTCGCCTGCGCATGCGCGAAGTCGGCGAGGAGATCAAACGCTTGGACGCCGAGATCGCCCGACTCGACGCGGAGTTGGAGGCGCTCTTGCTCAGCCTCCCCAATCTGCCTCACGACTCCGTCCCCATCGGCCCCGATGAGACGGCCAACGTTGAGATCCGGCGCTGGGGCCAACCGCGCGCGTTTGACTTCGAGCCGAAGGACCACGTTGAGCTAGCCACGCAGTTGGGCCTCCTGGATCTGGAGCGCGCGGCCAAGATCGCGGGAGCGCGCTTTGCGGTCCTCACGGACCTGGGCGCTCGGTTAGAACGCGCCTTGATCAACTTCATGCTCGATGTCCACACGCGCGAGCACGGGTATCGAGAGGTCTGGCTCCCATTCCTGGTCAAGACCGAAGCGCTCGTGGGCACGGGGCAACTGCCGAAATTCGCGGGCGATCTCTTCTGGACAGTGGACCGCTCGCTCGTCGAACGCTTGTCCGAGGCCGCGACATCCGATCCCGAGGATTTCCGCACCCATGTGCGGGAGTTGTTCAAGAACGGACTCTGGTTGGTGCCGACGGCCGAAGTCCCCCTGGTGAATCTGTATCGCGACGAGATCCTCGATGGCGACGCGCTCCCCATCGCCCTGACGGCCTACACGCCGTGCTTTCGGAGCGAGGCCGGCAGCTATGGGCGCGACGTCCGCGGCCTCATCCGCCAGCATCAATTCGATAAGGTCGAACTGGTCAAGATCACCACGCCCGAATCCTCTTACGACGAGCTGGAAGCGCTCACACGCGACGCCGAACGCATCTTGCAGAAACTGGAACTACCCTATCGCGTCGTCGCCCTCTCGACCGGCGATCTCGGCTTTGCCTCGGCCAAGACCTACGACCTCGAGGTGTGGCTCCCTAGCCAACAGTGCTATCGGGAGATTTCCTCCTGCTCCAATTGCGAAGCGTTCCAGGCTCGGCGAGCGAACATCCGCTTCCGACGCCATCCGGGATCGCGCCCCGAGTTCGTCCACACGCTCAACGGCTCGGGCTTGGCCATCGGGAGAACCTGGCTGGCTCTGCTGGAGAATCATCAGCAGAAGGATGGCTCGGTGCTCATTCCCCGCGCTTTGCAACCTTATCTGGACGGGGTGGAGGTCCTCCAGCCGCGCCGGGCTCGCTGAACGCGACAATCCGTTATGGGGGAGATCCTCGATCCACAAGCCCTGCGACGCGAGCGCGAGCGCTTGCGGCGCGAAGGCCAGCGCGTCGTCTTCACCAACGGCTGCTTTGATCTCTTACATCCCGGTCACATCCGCTTCCTGCAGCAGGCGAAAGCGCTCGGCGACGTCCTCATTGTCGCGATCAACAGCGATGCCTCCGTTCGCGCCCTGAAAGGCCCGGGCCGCCCGATCTTCCCCGAGCGAGAGCGCGCGGAGATGCTCGCCGCTCTGGAAGTCGTGGACTATGTCACCATCTTCGACGACCTCACGCCACGCGCACTCATCGCCGACCTCCTCCCCGATGTCCTCGTCAAAGGTGGGGACTGGCGGCCAGAGGAGATCGTCGGCCGTGACGAGGTCGAAGCGGCCGGCGGACGCGTCCTCTCGCTGCCGTATCATGAAGGCTATTCCACAACGCGCCTGATCGAGCGCATTCGTGCCACGATCGGCTAAGCGCCCATGGGAAGCCACGCGGAGAACGTTCGGGATGAACTCCGACGACGGCTTCGGGCCGACCCTGCTCTGCGCGCCCTGCGGGAGGGGATCGCTCGGCGAGAGCCCGTACTCACGCTCTCAGGCGTGCACGCCTCGGGGGCGAAGGCATTCTTGCTGGCTGCGCTTCGGTGGATCCTCCGCTCTTTGGGAGAGGACGCGCGCCCACTCGTCTTCGTCGGAATGGAGGAAGATCTCCACGCCCTCGGCGAAGAGGTACGCCTCTTCCTCTGGCTCCTGGGCGAGGACACTTCTTCAGCCATCGTGCTCCTTCCAGCCCTGGACGTCTCGCCCTTCGAGGGCCTCTCGCCACACCCGGCCGTCCTCCAACAGCGCGCCTACGCACTCACGACGCTCGCGCAAGGAGAGGCTGCGATCGTCCTGGTGGACGCAAAGGCGCTCATGACACGCACGCTCCCGCCCGCGGACCTTCGGTCCCTCGATCTGCGACTCGCCCTCGGCCAGGAACTCGCTCCCGAAACGCTCGTCTCTCTCCTGCTGACCACGGGCTATGTGCGCGAGGACCCGGTGCGAGAGCCCGGCCAGTTCAGTTGGCGCGGCGGCATCCTCGACGTCTACTCGCCCTCGGAATCCGCGCCCGTGCGCATCGAGTTCTGCGGCGATGAGATCGCATCGCTTCGCGCGTTCGATCCGGAATCCCAACGCTCGCGAGCGTCACTCGACCGCACGCGCATCGTCCCCATTCGAGAATTCACCGTCTCGGGCGAGGAGTTGCAGCGTTGGAACGAACGCCTTGCGCGCGAATGGGCCGAACCATCGTTCGCGCACGATCGGAAGCGCGTGCAGATCGCGGCGCAAACGGGAGCCCTGCCTCCGGGCTGGGAATTCCTCACCCCTCTGACCCGTCCGCTGACGAGCACGCTCTTTGATCTGCTTCCCTCTGGCCTCTTCCTGGTGGATGAGGCGGCGAGAATGCCCGCTTACATCGAACAGTTCTGGCACGCGATGACGGAGCGCTCTGACGCGGCCAGGGAAAACGGACGCATCGTCCTCCCGCCTGAGCACTATTTCCTCACGCCGATGGAGCTGACCGCGCGCTTGAGCGAGCGCCCCCGTATCGAACTGCATCCGCTCGGACATCAGAGGCTCTTCGAGGACGCTCAAGATGCGCTTCCCCCCGAAATCGAATTCCGCGCTGTGAGCGAGAGAGGCACGCGTGCGCTCACGACCGAATGGCCGAAGGCTCTCACGCCACCGCCAGGTGCTCTCACGTTCCTCGTCGCGCGATCGAAGGCACTTGCGGAACACTTCCTCAAGCTCCTCACGGAATGCGATGTGCCGGTGGACTGGTTCCCCTCGACGAGCGGTCCGACGATCGCCCCTCAGAGTCAAGTGCCGCGATGGCCCCTTTTCCTCCTCGTCGGGCATCTGCGTTCGGGCTTCCACCTGCCCGCGCTCGATCTCTCCGTCTTCAGTCAGCACGATCTGCTCCGCGAAGAGCCTGAGCTCACGCGACCATCACCGAGTCGGGAACGGCCATCGGCGGCTTTCCTTTCGGACTTCAAAGACCTCAAGCCGGGCGATTATCTCGTGCACGTGGATCACGGGATCGGACAATTCGAGGGACTCGTCCAATTGACGACGCCCGATGGCGCTCCACACGATTTCCTGCTCCTGCGCTATGCCGATGACGCGCGGCTCTACGTGCCGGTGGAGCGGCTGGACCTCGTGCAGAAATACGTGGGCGTTGACGGAGGGCCGCCGCGCTTGGATCGGCTGGGCGGGACCACCTGGCTTCGTACGAAGGCGCGTGCGGCGCGCGCCCTGCGGGATCTGGCCGAAGAGTTGCTCAAACTCTACGCCGAGCGAAAGCTCATCCCCGGCCACGCCTTCAGCCCGGATACCCCCTGGCAGGCCGAATTCGAGGCCGGCTTCGAGTACGAGCTGACGCCCGATCAGGCCCGCGCGCTCGAGGAGATCAAACGCGACATGGAGCGCCCGGTCCCGATGGATCGGCTCCTGTGCGGGGATGTCGGATTCGGGAAGACGGAAGTCGCCATGCGCGCCGCTTTCAAAGCCGTCATGGATGGCAAGCAAGTGGCCGTGCTCGCCCCCACGACGGTTCTCGTCGAACAGCATTATCGCACGTTCACCCACCGCTTCGCCTCGTTCCCCATCACCATCGCACAACTCTCCCGATTCTGCTCCCGCGCCGAGATCGCGCGCACGCTTCAGGGGCTGGAAGACGGAACGGTGGACATCGTCATCGGGACGCATCGCCTGCTCAGTCGTGACGTGCGCTTCCGCGATCTCGGCCTGGTCATCATTGATGAAGAGCAACGTTTCGGCGTTCGACATAAGGAGCGGTTCAAACAACTGCGGCGCCGCGTGGACGTCTTGACGCTCACGGCGACGCCGATCCCCCGCACGCTCTACATGGCCCTCACCGGATTGCGCGACCTCTCCGTCATTCAGACCCCGCCGCCAGATCGGTTGGCTGTGCAGACCGTGATCGTCCCTTTCTCTCCGGCGATCATCCGCAGCGCCATCGAACGCGAACTCCAACGAGGAGGGCAGGTCTTCTTCGTCCATAACGAGATCGAGACGATCCATGAGATCGCGCACCTCATTCGCCAACTCGTCCCTCAGGCGCGCATCGGCGTCGCGCACGGTCGGCTCTCGGAGCGCGAGCTGGAGCGTACGGTCTTGCGCTTCGTCCACCAGGAACTGGACGTCCTGGTCACGACGACGATCATCGAGAACGGCATTGACATCCCGCAAGCGAACACGATCCTGATCAACCGGGCCGAGCGCTTCGGGCTGGCCGATCTCTACCAACTGCGCGGGCGCGTCGGTCGGTCCAATCGCCTCGCCTATGCGTACTTGCTCATCCCTCCGGAATCCACGCTGAGCGCGGTCGCGCATCGGCGATTGGCGGCCCTCAAGGAGTTCTCCGACTTGGGCTCCGGCTTTCGCCTGGCAGCTCTTGATCTCGAATTGCGCGGGGCCGGAAATCTGCTCGGACCCGAGCAGTCGGGCCATATCAACGCGCTCGGCTTCGAGCTGTATTGTCAGCTCCTGGAGCGCACAATCCGCGAGCTGCGCGGTGAGAAGATCGAAGAGGAGCTCATCCCGCAGATCAACCTCCGCCTCTCCCTCCGCATCCCGGAGACCTACATCGCCGACATGAGTGAGCGCCTGCACGTCTACAAGCGCCTGGCGGCAGCCCGAACCGAAGCGAAGCTCGCCGAGCTGCGCGACGAGCTGATGGACCGCTACGGACCATTGCCTCCAGAAGTCGAGCGCCTCCTGCTCCTCGGTTCGATCCGGAATGCGGCCATGTGCGTGCGCGTGCGCGCCATCGAGCGCGAGGGCACGCGGATTCTCATTCAGTTCGCCGATCCCGATCTCCCGAACGCGGAACACCGCCGCGCTTTTCTCGCCACGCATCCTTCGGCGGAATTCGCGCCCGATGGTACGCTGCGATATGACCTTTCGGCGCCGGATGAGCGCACGCTCCTGCTTCAGCTCCGCGACGACTTGCTCCAGCTGCAGGGCGCGACGTACAATTTCCCAGGTCAATCGTATCGAGATGAGAGCGCCACGAGCGCCGATCTGAAGAAAAGGGGGCGAAGACGCTGAGCGGACGCGTGCGCATGAGACGATCTGGGATAGCCGGCCTCCTCGGATGCCTCCTCTGGCTCTCGGCTCCCCCTCTTGGGTGGAGCCAAGACGAACCGGTGCTGGTGGATGAGATCGTCGCGCGGATCAACAGCGACATCATCACCCTCTCGGCATTACGACGCGCACAGGCTGAACTGCGACAGGAACTGGAGCAACAAGGCCTCACGGGAGAAGCACTGGAACGCGCGTATCAGGAGGCCTCCAAGACGCTCCTGCAACAGTTGATTGACAATCAACTCCTCGTCCAGCGCGCCAACGAACTCGGCATCACCGTCGAGACGCAGATCAACGAATTCCTCCTCAACTGGGGCCGACAGCAAGGCATCCCACCGGCCGAGGTGGAGAAGCGCCTGGCGGAAGCTGGTCTCGATCCCGATCAGGTCCGACAGACACTTCGCCTGCGCTTTCTGCGCGAGGCCGTCCTCGCCCGCGAAGTCTACAGCCGAATTTTCCAAAACATCTTCGATCGCGATGTCGAACAGTACTACCAGCAGCATCGCGAAGAGTTCACCGAACCGGAGACCGTCCGCCTGAGCGAGATCTTCATCAGCACGCAGGGCCGCTCGCGCGAGCAAGCGCTCGCGATCGTGCAGGAGATTCGGGAGAAGCTGCAGGCGGGGGCGGACTTCGGTGATCTCGCCGCGCAGTACTCCGCGCGCCCCTCGGCCCGCAATAAGGGTGACATCGGGACGTTCACGCTCGGCCCGCGACGCACATTGGGCGACGCGCAAGCTAAGGCGATCGAAGGCTTGAAAGCGGGAGACGTCTCCGCTCCCATCGAGCTGCCCGATGGCTTCCAACTCCTCAAGGTGCTCGAGCGGCAACAGCCGCGCGTGCGCCCGCTTGACGCCGAGCTGAAACGCCAGATTCAAATGCGCCTGGCACAGCAGCGCGCCGAAGCGGCCGTCCGCGAGTATATCGAGACGCTCCGTCGCGATGCTTATATTTGGATCGCCCCCGCATATCGCGAGCAATATGCGGCCGCTGAGACGACGATGGCGAATCCGAAGAAGCCACAATGAGGGGCCCTCGGCTGAATCCCTCGAGACGATCGCTCAAGCCATGATGAGAGATCACCGTGTCCGTATCCTCAGCAATGCGCCGGAGACCCTCACCTACTGGCGCTTGCGCGTTCGCCTCTCGGAAACTATCGCGATTCGTCCCGGTCAGTTCGTCATGGCGCGCACGCGCGAGCAGTGGGAGCCCATTTGGCGGCGCGCGCTCGTCATCTATCGCGCGGAGGAACACGCCGAAGGTATGGACCTGGAATTCCTCTACAAAGTCCTCGGACGCGGGACGGCACTGCTCAGTCGCCAGCGCCCGGGTGATGAGTTGGAGATGCTGGGTCCCTTGGGCAATGGCTTCCCCCACGATGCCGATCCGGACGCCGAAGCGCTCCTGATCTCCGGAGGGATTGGACTTCCGGCTCTCTATCTCTTGGCCGAAGCGCTCGCTCGCGATGGGCGAGCGGTTCGGCTCTTCCACGGCGAGCCAACGGTCGAGCCGGAGAGGCCGCTCCCGTTTCTCGACGACTTCGCCCGTGTGCTGGAACCAGAGGCAATCACGCTAGCCACGGAAGATGGCTCGCGGGGATTCCCAGGATTGGTGACCGAAGCCGTCGAAGCCTACCTGGAGCGCACGCGCCCGGGCCGCGCCGTCCTCTACGCTTGCGGGCCAACGCCCATGTTGCGACGCGTAGCCGAGATCGCCGCGCAGCGAAGGCTACCGGCCTACGTCTCGCTCGAAGCCCGCATGGCCTGCGGATTCGGCGTCTGTCTGGGCTGCGCCGTCAAGACGCAATTCGCGTCCGAGCACATGCCCCACTACCGCCGCGTTTGCGCCGAAGGTCCGATCTTTCGCGCGGAGGAGGTCATCTGGGATGAGCTGTGATCTCTCGGTTGAGATCGCCGGACTGCGCTTCAAGAATCCGATCCTCACCGCCAGCGGCACCTTCGGCTACGGTTTGGAATTCGCCTCGTGGTTCGATCTCGGGCGGTTGGGCGGAATCTGCACCAAAGGCCTCTCGCTGGAACCGTTAGAAGGGAATCCACCGCCCCGAATTGTCGAGACGCACGGCGGCATGCTCAATTCCATCGGCCTGCAGAACATCGGCGTTCGTGCCTTCGTCGCCGAGAAGCTTCCCAAGCTGCGTCAATTCCAAACGCATATCATCGCCAATGTCTTCGGTTCCTGCTTCGAGGAGTACCTCGAGGTCATCCGAATCCTGAACGATGCTGAGGGGATCTCCGCTTATGAGTTGAACATCTCCTGCCCGAACGTAAAAGCCGGCGGCATGGAGTTCGGCAATGACCCAGACGAAGCCGCTCGCCTGACCGAAGCCTGCAAACGCATCGCGCGTCGTCCGATCATCGTGAAGCTCTCGCCCAACGCCGGCGACATCGTGCGCGTAGCGCGCGCCGTCGAAGAAGCGGGCGCCGATGCCCTCTCCGCCATCAATACGATCCTCGGCCTCTCTGTGGATATCTACACGCGCCGCCCTCGACTGGCGACGGGTATGGGTGGCCTCTCCGGCCCCGCCATCAAACCGATCGCCCTGCGCATGGTCTATCAGATTACCCATGCCGTCCGCATTCCCGTCATCGGCATCGGGGGGATCGCGACGGTCGAAGACGCCCTGGAGTTCCTCATCGCTGGCGCGACGGCCGTGCAAATCGGGACGGCAAATTATTATGACCCACTCGCCTCGATCAAGATCATCGAGGGCCTGAAACGGTTCTGCGAGCAGCACGGGATCACGACGATCCGTTCGCTCATCGGCTCGCTCCAGATGAATGAGCGCCTTGCTTGACACGTTCGGAGCCGACGCCTAGAATCCATTTTGTGTGCGTCACACCAAGACAGGACTGAGGCGAACATGGAGGACGTAACGCGTTCGCAGTTGGACTCATCGCCTGTAGCCCCCCTTGAAGAGCGCGGCGGATACCTGGTGACTGATGCCCAAGAGCCGGACCCTCCGACCAATTCGCCCGCATCCTCTGATCCTCCAATCTCGTCCGCTTCTTTGCCGGAGGTCAAGGCCTGGTCGCCGCACCTCGCCCTTAAAGCGATGCTCGCTTGCGCTGCTGCTTTCGTGATCCCAGGAGCCGGACACGCCGTCCTTGGCCGATGGATCCGCGCCATGCTGCTCTGCGCAGCTATCCTCGGAATGTTCGCCGCCGGACTTTTCCTCTTTGGCGGAAAGCTCTACACCTTCAACCCTGAAGAGCCCCTCTCGATCTTCCCAGTCATCGCGAACGCCGGCACGGGCGGCCTCTACATGCTCTGCGCCTTTCTCAAAACGGGATTCGATGCCCGTCCCGAAGTCCCAACTTACGAATACGGAAACACCTTTTTGCTCGTCGCGGGCCTCTTGAACTACCTCGCCGCCCTGGACGCCTTCGATATCGCTATCGGGAGGAAGAAGTAGATGCACCTTCTGGCTATGACCCTGTTCGCGCTGTGCGTTTCCACAGTCTTCGCCATTGTGACCAAAGAGGATCCTCGCGAACAATTCCGCTATGCCGTGAAAGCCTTCTTCGCCTTCCTCGGCATCGCCCTAGCGATCGGTTGGCTCATGTATCCATTCTCTTGATTTCAGAAGGTGGCATACCGAATTGAGCGTATAGAGATTTGCCACTTGCGCCCTCTTATGTTATCCTGAGTGACGTAATGCACTTACGTAATTGCCGTGCAAGTCGCTCGTATGCGCGGCGAGACTTTGGAGGAAGCTTATGATGGAAGAACCGGAGGTCACCGTCGAGAGCAAGGAGGAAGGAAGACCCATTGAGAAGAAGGCCGTAGCTGAAGGGGAGCGGCCTGATCCCCTTGAAGAGCTCGCCTCGTCAGTCAGGGAGTTCGCGCAACGGATTCCCGATTCCATTGCCAAAGCGATCGAGAAAGCGCTTCAGGGGCGAGATTTTCCGCTCATGGTGCGCGTTAATCGGGAATCGCTGCGGCGCATTGACGAATTGGTCGAGGCTGGGATCTTCAAGAGTCGTTCCGAGAGCGCGGCGTTTCTGATCAGCGAGGGGATCAAGGCGCAAGCCGGTCTCTTCGAGCGAATCGAAGAGAAGATCCGCGAGATCGAGCGGCTGCGAAGCGAGCTGAAGAGTCTCGTGAGTCAGGACGTGAGACCAACGCCGTAATCTTCTGATCCTCGCTCAAGCGCACGCTCCCGATGCATGAAACGAAGGGGGAGGGTGGGGGAACCACTCCCCTTCGTTTAGTGGACTGGCTCGGAGTCAAGGGGTGGGGTGAAAACGCTAAGACCATAGTGGGGGATGAAGAGCGGCTTCATTCGAGGATAAAGCTGCATAATCGAAAGGTACCACGGAGTTCGCAGATCGAGCCGAAGAGTCGCACGGCGCGTTCTTGTCCCGTCTCATCCATCACAATGAGGCGCACGTGCTCATACACTCGCACGTCACCGTAAGAGACGACTCGCCGAGGCTCGACGCGAAGGAGCGTATAATCGCGTCCCCCGTGTTCTTTGAGGACGCGGTGAATGCCTTCCACATCTTGTGGGGCATAGGCGGACCAAGCCCACTCGCACGACAAATTGGGCGTGGGAGGCAAAGCGGGCCAGAGCACGCGGCAGAATTCGTCCCGTGTGAAACGAAGTCGCTCAAGCGCGACGCGATCGCCGAAGCGAACGGCGCGAAGGACAGACTCAGCGAGCGCTCGAATCGGTGTGCGCGCTTCATCGGGCACGGAAGGGAGATTCACAGGAGTCGGACCAGAAGCACCAGTCCGTACATTCGATGAGAGCCAAAGGCGCGCTCCCACCAGCGCGAGCAGTGCGCTGAGAAGAAACACGATGCCCCACCATCCGCGCGCATGATCACGTAGAACTCGCGCCATGGCCAGGAAGGCCGCCCGTGGGGAGCGCGCAGCCTCGTGCAGCGAGCGCTCGTGCCGTTCGCTCCCCCATTCACGCGCTCTCACAGCGTGCGCGCCCCATCCCGGATCACTCTCGGGCAATATGCACCCACTTCGCTTTCGTCCAATCATTCTGCGGATTGACTCCCCCCAGGAAATACACCGGCTCGAAGAACCCATCCTCCGGAGGTGAAGTCACGCGAGCCCGATCGAGAGCGGGAGAATCGTCCGTTGGTCGGAAATCGGGGTCATCGAGATTGAACGGGTCACGAAGCTTGGGATCAACGATTGCGACCTGTGCGAATTGGCTGACGATACTGCTGGTCGTGCCGGAAGCGAAGTCCGGCCTATTCCCGAAGAAGATCGAGTGAGAGATCGTGAGCTCCCCGCGTTGAGCGAGCGCTTGACTGATGCTGCCCTGAATGTCGAGCCCGGCGCGCTTGAACCCGAGGATGATGAAGTTTCGCAGCGTTCCGGCCGTCCCTCGTCGCAGCACGATGCCGGATCCACCGCCCGTCTCCGGTCGGGGGTCCCCCACCAGGGTGAAGTTATAGAGCGTGGGATTCGAGCGCGGCAGCAGGTTATTGTCGTTCTCATTGTTATCGCCCTCGATGCCTCGATCGGCCGCCGGATCCACTTCCCCATCCTGCTGGATGACGACGAACTGCGCTTTCCCCGTCCATCCCGTTTGCCAATCGAAGCCGTCGTCGCCCGGCCCGGTGACGAGGATATACTTCACGTTCACCGTGCCGCCAAAGAACTCGATCCCATCATCGGCTCCGCGATTGAGGTGAACGTGATCCACAACGGTTCCAGCACCGACGCCGGCGAGTGTGAAATTGTTCAGCTCGCGATCAGGAGCGACGGGGAATCCGGCGAACTCGATGCGGACATAGCGGATCACACCGCTGCTGTCATTGGGATCGTTACCACCATAAATGCCCGTCAGTCCGGCCTCTCCTTGCTCTTCGCCCCCGGGCGCGTTGATCGGCGCGCGACCATTGATCCACACGCCTCCCCAATCCCGAGGGCTGCGCTGCCCAGGCGGTTGTGCGCTCGTGAAGACGATGGGAGCTGATGGAGTCCCTTCCGCGATGAGCTTTGCTCCACGATCGATGACCAAGAAGCTCCGCTCCAATCCCTTGATGACTGTGCCGGGAAGAATCGTCAACGTCGCCCCCGCACGCACGAAGACGGCGCCGCTCAGGATGTACTCCTTATCCGGAGTCCACGTGCGATCGGACGTGATGTCTCCCTGCACGATCACCTGCTCTTTTTGTTGAGCGAAGATTGGGAAAGCGCTCATGAGCCAAAGGACAGCGAACCCACCCACTGCCCCTTTCTTCCACGTGGGTCGCATCATAGGTCACCTCCTTTGCTGGAATTGCCATCTCATCGGATTCGATACGAGAGGCCGATATGCACCGTTCGGCCTCGACGATAGAACCAATAGGGATCCGATCCTTGGCGAAATCGGATCGTGCGATCGAGCATATTCTCGAGCGAGACTTTGAGCTCCATCCGCTTCGCCTCGCCCCAGAATTGTTTGGAGAAGATGAGGTCGAGCGTGGGATACCCATCTTGAACGACGTCGGCCAAGCCATAGGCGCCGACCTCGCTCAAGCGCCGCCCGATATATTGCGCGAGTACGCGCACGTAGGCGCTCATGCGCGGAACTTCGTATTCGATGGCGGCATTGAAGAGGTGCGTCGACTGTCCAACCAGCGGGCGCTGCAGCGAGGTGAGGACGTTCAATTGCTGCCGCCCGATCGTCACCCGCGAGTGCACGTAGGTATAGTTCCCCGACACGTGCATCCTCTGCCAGGAGGGCCCTAGGGATCCGAGACCCTGGCGAACTTCGACCTCTAAACCCGCATTGCGAGCTCCAGCTGCATTGCGGAATGAGACGATCGTCGTCTCGTTGGATGGCTCGATCACCGGCTCGATGGGATCTCTCATCGTCTTGAAGAAGAGACTCACGGCGAGCAGCTCGGGCGGTCGAATCCACTCCCATCGCAGATCGAAATTCCGAATGCGCGTTTGCTGCAGCCCGGGATTCCCGCGCGCTGACGGTCCGCCCGTCACGTCCGTATACTCGTACGGACTCAACTCGCGAAAATGCGGGCGTGCGACCGTCTGACTCCATCCGAGACGCACGTTCATCTGAGGCGTGAGCGCGAGCACCAAGCCCAGGCTTGGGAGGACGTCTTTGACCTTCTGTCCCGCTTCCACCGGATTCAGCGTGCGATCGAAGGGATTGAACGTCTGGACGAGTTGATCGGAATCCTCCACGCGCCCGCCCGCGATGATGCGCCATTTCTTGAACGTCAGGTCACCCATCACATATCCAGCCGAGATCTCATGCGCTGCCGCGTAGGCATCGGTCGGGCGTGTCTCCTCGAACAGCTCGAATCCATCGGGGCGAATATTCTCGAGAGCAAAAAGTCGCTCTGGCGGCAGAAAGACGTCGATCCCTCGCAAGCGCCGGGCGATAAATCGAAATCGGCGAGAGAGAAACATACGATCGCGATTGCTGTAAGAAATACCGGCCTTGAGCGCGAGCGTGAATCCACGCGCGAAGAGGAAGGTGCTCCAATCCACGGCTGGCTCTCGCAGGTTCTCGCGCATGCGGTTGAACAACCGAAGCCCACTCTGCAATTGGCTGAAGAAGCGAAACTGCTCTCGATCCGGGTCGAATTCGTAAATGACCTCTCGCGCATCCGGCTCATCTAGGCGAGCGCGCGAATAGGTCCATCGCCACGTCAGGAGACTGTTCCCGAGATCAGGGAAGACGTGCTCCCCGG
This sequence comes from Acidobacteriota bacterium, assembly GCA_030550025.1. GTDB lineage: Bacteria > Acidobacteriota > Blastocatellia > HR10 > HR10 > HR10. The sequence continues at coordinate 83,028 of JAUQQC010000008.1, forward strand.
CGAGCTGTCCGGAAGCGAGCTCTTCCTCGGTGAAGCGCAGCCGGTGATTGCGAATGACGGTGAACCGACTCTCATACCACCCTTGATAAACGCGGGTGTGATCCGTGCCATCATGGGCATAGAACGATCTCACCAACAGCTTGTGCTGCGGCGCCAACTGATACGCGAGAGAAGCCAGTCCCCCAAGGCGGGCCGTCTGAGTACTGGAGATGTACCCCTGCAGGAGATTCAGATCCACTTCCTTCGGGATTACGTCCCGCACGCGCGCGAGCATCCCATGCCGCTGCAAGAACTCCGAGCTCGCGAAAATGCTTCGCGCGATGGGACGTCCCTCGGCGCCAAGGATATAAAAGAGGCGATCTTCGCGCTGCGTATGAAGGGTGCTGTTGAAGCTGAGACCGCCGACGACGCCCCACCGTCCCCGGCTGCCGCCTCCCGAGATATTGATCCCTTGGTTGGGAGCTGCGCGCTGATATCGAGGCTCCCAGATGTTCCGAAAAGCCCGACCAAAAGCTTGCCGCTCGGCTGGAGAGAACTGCCCGGAGACAATCGCCTGCTCGGGAATGATCGTTGGTAAACGTCGCGCTTGGCGACCGAAGCCGAGCCAATCCCATCGCCCCCCCGGATACGTCAGAAAAGGCTTCAAACTCGTTTGAGTGTTACCGCCGATGGAGTAGGCGATCTTGAGCGTCCCCGACGGGGGGAAGTCCAGCGTCCGGAGCTTCACAACTCCTCCGGAGAACTCTCCCGGTTGATCCGGAGCGAATGACTTCAGGACGCGGACCTCTTGAAGCAAGTTGGCCGGGATCAGATCCATGGGGACAACTCGACGATCCGGCTCGCTCGTCGGCAGCAGGGCCTCCCCGAGCATCGTCTGACTGTAGCGTTCCCCCAAGCCGCGCACGTAGACGTACTTGTTCTGCACCACGGACAGACCGACCAAGCGCGAGAGCACCGAGGCCGCGTCGGATTTCACATCGCGCACCATCTCCGACACGCTGAGAGCATCGCTCACAACGGCCGCTGCCTTCCGCTCCTCTAACAAAGCGAGACGCGCGTCTCCATCCCCTGCCCGAACTTCCACCTCTCCCAGCTTCAGATCGGTCGGACTCAAAGCGATCTCAATCACGGTCACAGCTCCTGCTCGCACTGCAACACCGTGGAGGACCTCCTCTCTATACCCCTCGCGTAAGATGCGCAACTCATACGTTCCCGGCGGAAGCGAGAGATGGAAAGTTCCCTCCGCGTCCGTCCGAACCTCCACTGGTGTGCCGACCACACTGAGGATGGCTTCCCGCAGCGGCCGATTCGTCGCTAGGTCTATGACGATCCCTGAGATCGTTCCTTTGAACTCCTGCCCTCTTCCCCCAGACGATCCGATCTCTTGAGCCATGACCCGGATCGGGGAGATGATCGCCCCGATGGTGAGCGCGATCGGCATCATCCTCCTCATGATCCCACCTCCTTGCGACTTCATAACGCGGGAGAGAATACCAGATCGAGATCAATTCCCCGTTAGGGCCACGTTAAGTCTCTGTGAATTTTCAATGGGCTGACAACGGGAAGCGGCGGAAGCTACTGCGCGATCCCAAGGTGAGCCGGATTGTAATGGAGCAGCGGGATCGGCTGGCCCGGTTCAGGTTCGAGGCAGCCTGAGCGGGCAAGCGCATCGTCGTGGAAGGCGGCGCTGAATCTGCGGTTTTACGGTCTGGCCGTCCGAGACGGCCCTACTGGGAGGGAGCACTCCAAACGATCCAGAGGAGCATGTGGGGACCCAGTACGCCTGTGAAGACGCTGTTAGTGGCAAAACGGACCTACATGGTTTGGCCTACGAGTCATGAGTCGTTGAGGCAGGAAGTGGCACGTCGTCCAAAGGGTGATGAGCCAGAGAACAGGAGCACGCGAGGATAAGGAACCGCTCTCTGTCGGTTCAGGAGAAGCGGCGCGTGATGTCTCGTCCACTCCGTAAGCGGAACTCGTTGAACACCGCTCCGGACCGCGCGGTGTGAGAGGACTTACATGTCTAGAAGACCGCTTTCGGATCGCGCGAGGTAGCTATGGGCACGACCGGGCGAACGGATCCAGTTGCACCACGGCTCGCCTTGCTCTGAGGCGTGCGAGGTTCCATCCACGCCAGTCTTCGGACGACTTCCGGTACCGGTTGATCAACGACTTGGCCAACGTGCAACGGTCCCCCGGAGCCACATCCTCCAGGCGGGATACTAACGTCGGTACAGCGTCGGCTCCTAGTCGCGCCAAGTACGCTATGTCCGCAGCCCGACGCTCTTGATGGGACAGGTGGTAGCGCGCGATCAGAGCAGCTGGGTTGGCGAGATTGAGTGCTGCCAGTATAACCATGGCGGCCACGATCGTCCCGTATGCAGCTCCAGCAGGCCGACCTCGTAAAACCGTCGCCACGAAGATGGCGATCGTGGCGGCGATCCACAAGAGAACGGCGGCACCGTATAGACGATCCTCAGTGAGCCCGTACGCGCGCACGTAGAGACCGAGTCTCCAAAGCGCCGAGGCTAGGACCAAGGTCGTGAGCCCAAGCTGTATGGACATGAGGGCGTGGAGCACTGCGGCCCGCCGAGTTGATGGACTGACGACGAACGGAGCCACATACACGAGGGGGAGCGAGAGTCCTGCCGCGAGCACGATTTGAAAAAAGCCACGACGCGCATACTCGGCGTACGTCAAACCGGTTTGGTTCCGGATGAAGGCCTCGCCCCCAAACAAGCTTCCCGCCTGCACGGCCACGAAGAAGGCGAAGACAAGCGCCGTGGCGCCAAGGACGGTGATCACCTGAGTGCCGCCCAACCTCACCGCAGGTGGCGCCGGGAACCTCAGGGGACGAGATCCCATGTGAGTCCAAAGGTATCCAGCTGCCGCCCAAGTCAGCACCGCTATGAGGAGGGAGTGCGAAAGGAGGCGTTCGAGTTCGACACCAATGAGCGAACTCACCACTCTGCCGAATAACGGGTCGGCCGATGCGAACAAAGCGCCAAATCCCAGGACAAAGGGGATCGACAGGAGAAGGCCAAGCCCCACGGCCACCGCGCGTCGCGTCGTGAGGGGCCCAAGGCTTCTGATCAAATCGGCACCGCCAGTTGCCGTGCGCCACGCCGTGCCGAGGGCAGCGGCCACCAACTCTAGCACTCCGGCTTGACGCAGGCCGGCGTGACCACCTGGGATTAAGGGAAGGCAGGCGAGGCTCAAGGCGGCCAACAGATCGACCACAAGCAGCAACTCAGCATCGCGCACAGCCCACATGGCGGCGAAGAACACTGCCGCACCCCAAGGCCACCGAGCACCTTGGCTTCGCGGCTTCAGGCCGGGAGTCGGCCGCAGGGAGCAGACAAACGCGACGAGAGCCATGGCTGTCAACCCTAGTGCTACGTTGAGCCCCCACAACGGGGCGCGAAGCAGATAATCGCCCAGGAGTCCAAGAGCGAGGGCGGTCAGGAGCAAAAGCCAAGCTGCGCGGTTTTCAGACATACGTGTGCAAAGTGCTGCGCGGTTTTCAGACATACGTGTGCAAAGTAAGGAGCCTTGTGGTGTAAAGTCAAGAACGCGGAGGAGACCATCCAATAAGCCGCCCCCTTCAGGGACCGAATCTGTCGTCTTAATCAGGCGCCTCCATGGCTTGCTCTATCGGCCAGGCGCCTACTTCACAGGCCTCTCGCGAAGGCCCGCGCGCTCAATCGGATCTCCCTGAGGAAGCAATGGCGCTTAAGGCTTGGAGAATGCTCCGTTCCTCATCAGGGGAGACCGTGCGCAGATCAAAGAGAAGCTCGTCCTCCTCAATGCGCGCGATGATCGGTGGCTCTCCCGTGCGAAGACGAGCTTCCAGCTCATGCGTGGGCAGGCGTTCGTGCCGCAAGGCGATGAGCGTCGTTCGCAGACCGACTTCCGGGGCAGCCCCCCCGCCGGTGACTGAGGCGCTGTCTTTCAACCGAACATGAAACTCTTCGCCACATATTCGCCGAAGTCGCCTCGCGAAAGCCCGAGCGCGACGCCGCAACTGCTCCGGCGTCAGGGCGATCATCCGAAGAACTGGAATCTCCTCAAAGCGTCCAGCCAGATACGCCCGCAAGGTCGCTTCCAAGGCCGCGAGTGTGAGCTTATCCGGCCGGACGACGCGCATCAGTGGATTTCGGGCCAAACGCTCGATGATCGCCGCGCGTCCCACGATGATCCCCGCTTGCGGCCCGCCGAGCAATTTATCGCCGCTGAAGGAGCAAACATCCACCCCCTCGGCCAGCGAGTGCGCGACGGTTGGCTCATCGGGAATCTCCCACGGTCGTAAATCCACGAAGCACCCACTCCCCAGATCCTCGTAACAGGGCAAGCCATGCCGATGAGCCAGGGCAGCGAGGTCTCGAAGAGGCGGTCGCTCGGTGAATCCGATGATGCGGAAATTGCTCCAATGCGCGCGCAGGATGAGTCGCGTGCGTTCGGTGATGGCGCGTTCGTAATCCTCCAGGCGCGTGCGGTTCGTTGTCCCAACCTCACGGAGGATCGCTCCGGACTTCGCCATAATCTCCGGCAGGCGAAATGCTCCCCCGATCTCGATCAACTCGCCCCGCGAGACGAGGACCTCCCCTCCCTCGGCCAGCGTATTGAGTACCAACAGCACAGCTGCCGCGTTGTTGTTGACGATGAGGGCAGCCTCCACATCGAGGAGACGGCGCAGCACATCCTGACAGTGCACTTCGCGCCGTCCGCGTTCCCCCCGCGTGAGATCGTATTCGAGGTTTGAGTACCCTGCTCCGATGCGTTCGATGGCGCGAAGCGCTGCTGCCGAGAGCGGCGCGCGCCCCAGATTCGTATGGAGGATGACCCCCGTCGCGTTGATCACCCGCCGCAACGAGGGACGCTCGAAGGCCTCCAGGCGCGCGCGCAACCGACGCTCGATCTCACGCGGCACGTCCTCCCGCGCCACGGCGAGGTACCCAGCGCGAAGCTCTCGTCGCAGCTCATCGGTGACGGCGCGCACTTCGCGCACGACGGCCGCTCGCCCGAATCGCTCGACCCACGCTGCGATCGAGGTCCAGCGCAAGATGGATTCCACAGAAGGAATCGCGCGCAACCGTTCGACGACCATCTCGCCTCCTCCTCCGATCACCCGCCCTTGCGCGGACCGTCCGTTTGCCCGACAGGCATGCGCTCCCCAGGATTGGGCTGTCGGTCGGGTCTATTGCCCCTTCGCGCCGACGCGCGGTGGTTCTCCAACTTGAATGCGCACGAGAAATTCACCGCTGTTGTCTTCAAGCGTACCCTCATTGACCATTAAGAAAAGCCGACCACTCCGATGCGCGATGATCTCCGCGGCCGGACCGATGAAGATGAACTCATCATTGTCATCCCCAATGACGGCGATCACGCCACCGCTCGGATGATGCGGCATCAATCTATTCGGATCCTCTCGCTCGACGCCCTCGGGTCCGACCTCCTGTGTCGCCGAGACGCGGATACGTCCGCTGACAGCGAGCCGCAACTTCTGCCCCTTGACGAGATCAATCCCCGTATCGGTCCACTCCTGATTGGCTGGGACCTTGACGGTGTGCTCCACATATCTCGGTAGCGCGACGGCCGGCGTGGGCGCTGAGGTGACCGGCGCCGGCTCCTGAGCCGGACGCGCGCTCGGCGTCGCTTCCGACGCGCGCGGCGACTCCGCACGGGCTTCCGCGCCGCCGAAGTCTATGCTCTCCACATCAACGACATGAAGGATCGCTCGGCTCTGCGTCCCGGCGAGGATCACAGTGAACTCGCCGTTCTCGAATCGAATGACGCGCCCACGCAGAACGGACCCGTTACGCAACCGCACGGTGTGAGGCTCCTGAGCCGCCGAGCGATCCTGCATCGCCGTGCCGAAGGTGATGCTCAACAGCCCGGCTATCCCGATCGTCACGCTCCCAATAGCGAGCGATGCGCGTCTCATCTTCTCCCCCCTTCGCGGCACATGCCGGTTCGCGAACACTGCATCTCTCGAACCGACCTGAACAGTGGCCGCCACGCCCCTATAGAGCGGACAGCACTTCGACATATTCCTGCGCCCGCGCCGTGATGTCCGGCGCGCCCACGAGATCGGCGATCACCGCGACAGCATCCGCTCCAGCCGCGATGACCTGCGGCGCCGTCTCCAACGTGATGCCCCCGATGGCCACCAGTGGTTTCCGAATCCGCGCTCGAACAGCTCGAACCATCTCAATGCCCACGACCGGATCCGGCTTCTCCTTCGTTCGCGTGGGGAAGACCGGACCAATGGCGATGTAATCCACCGGCAAGGCGTCCGCCTCAAGCGCTTGCTCCAGCGAATGCGTCGAGAATCCAATGAGACGACCTGGACCGAGGAGCTTCCGCGCGTTCTCCGGCGGGAGGTCCTCCTGTCCCAGGTGCACGCCATCAGCTCCAACCGCCAGGGCGATGTCCGCGCGATCGTTGATGAGCAACGTGACGCCGAGCTCGCGCGCGACGGCCATGGCCTCTCGAGCTTGGAAGTAAAAGTCCCGCGGCGATGCCTCCTTCTCCCGCAGTTGGATGAGGCGAATCCCTCCGGCGGCCAATCGGCGCACTTGCTCGGCGTGCGAGAGCCCAGTCAGCCGACGATCCGTGATGGCGTATACGCGCGGAAGCCGCATCGCCCTCACCCCCCGTCTCGCACACTGTGCGACGCGCTCGGACCCACGTTCGCGACGACATCCCCCTCCGCCGCCGCTTGCGCGCGCAGCGCGCACTCTCCGCGCAAGACGCGCCGCGCCCCCTGTCGCGCGAGGGCGTGTGCGATGAACCGATACGCGTTCCACGCGAAGAAGACATTTGGCCCTGGCAAGACGGCCATCGCCGCCGTCACCGGCAGAAGGAGTGCATTGAGCGCCATCCCGCGCGCATGTGCGCGCGACCGACGCCGGAGGAAGCGCAGGAACCGACGCCGCACGAGCGCCGCCGAGAGCGACTCCGGATACACCAGCACCACTTCCGTCGCCGTGCGCATCCGTCGCAACAAAGATTCGCTCGGATCAACGCGCGCTTCGAGCCGGCGAAGGCCTTCCCGAATCCATCGCATTCGCTCCGTCGCCTCAATCGCGCGACGCGCATGATGATACTCGGCCAAGAGCCGCTGCCAGAGCCGCGCGAACATCCCGCTCGAACCGAACGAGGGTTCAAGATGCGCCTCCGCCTCGTCTTCCGGCTCGGCTTGGAAGCTCCAACGATTTCCCGGACCGATCACCAACCGAACCCTCATTCGCTCGCCGCCAGCTCCTCCTCCAAGAGCTGCTCTTCATACAACTCGGCGTAGACACCGCCCCGCGCGAGCAGCTCCTCGTGCGTCCCTTGTTCGACCACGCGTCCGCGGTCCAAGACGACGATCCGGTCCGCCTCGCGCACCGTCCACAAGCGATGGGAGATGAAGAGTATCGTGCGCTGAGGCATGAGCGTCCGAATCTGCGCGAGGATATGTTCCTCCGTGTGCGCATCCACGGCCGAGAGGGCATCATCCAAGATGAGGACGCGCGGCCGCCGAAGGAGCGCGCGCGCGATCGCCACGCGCTGCCGCTGTCCCCCGGAGAGCATGATCCCCCGCTCGCCCACGATCGTACGAAAGCCCTCGGGAAATCCCCGGATCTCCTCCTCAAGGCCGACCCATCGCGCCGCTTCCACGATCTCCGACTCGCTGACCGAATCGGCACCGAACGCGAGATTCTCGGCCACACTCAGGCTGAAGAGGAAGGGTTCTTGCGGCACGACGCCGAGCACAGCGCGCAGCTGCGCGCGGGGGATTTCCCGGACGTCCCGCCCATCGAGGAAGACCGTCCCAGGCGGCGGCTCATAGAGCCGCGTGAGTACATTCACCACAGTCGTCTTCCCCGACCCCGTCCGTCCGACAATGGCCACCGTCTCTCCAGGCTCGATCACCAACGAGACATCGCGCAAGACCGGCGCTCGACCATCGTAGCTGAAGGTCAGGTGACGAATCTCGATCTTCCCCTGCGGGATCCACCCGTCGTCGCTCTCGGGAAGAAAGAGGGGCGCGACGTCACGGCTCTCGGGCTCCCGCTCCAGAATCTCCACGATGCGCCCCATGCTAGCCAATCCGCGTTCGACGAGATTCACGACCCAGCCCATGGCGATCACCGGCCAGATGAGCCGCACCAGATAAAGATGGAACTCCACGAATTGGCCGACGCTGATCGCCCCCTCGAGGGCGAGCCGGCCGCCATACCAGAGCACGGCCGCTGATCCGAGTCCGATGAGCGCCGCGAGCGTGGGATAGAAGAGCCCGGTCAATCGAATGAGGCGCAGGTTGCGCCGCACGTACTCCCGATTGAGAGCGCGAAAGGCGCGACGCTCCGCCTCCTCCTGTCCATAGGCGCGCACGACGCGCACGCCCGCGAAATTCTCCTGCGCGCGTGTGCTCAGGCGCCCCAGTTGCTCCTGCACCTGCTCGAAATGCGCATGGATGCGCGCCCCGAAGAGCTTCGTCGCGACCGAGACCAACGGGAGAGAAAACAACGCCAACAGCGTCAGCCGTCCGCTCACCCGAATCATCAGCGGCAGCGCGAGTGCGAACACGACGAGCGCATTCACCGAATACATGAGCGCCGGCCCGACCAACATCCGCACAGCGTTCAGATCGTTGGTCGCTCGTGACATGAGATCGCCCGTCCGATAGTCGTGGAAGAATCTCGGCCCCATCCGCTCCAGGTGCGCGAAGAACTCGTTCCGCAGCTCATACTCGACGTCCCGCGACATCCCGACGAGCAATCGCCGCTGCCAGAAGAGGAAGACCCCCTGTCCCAGAGCGATGGCGATCACCAAGAGTCCATAGCGAAAGAACTTCTCCGCCGTCGTCGCTCGCGCCAGATCATCCACCGCATAACGCACGACGGTCGGCGCCGTCAGGCCGATGGCGTTCCCCACGAGGATGCATCCGAGGCCCGCGGCGAGCACACGCCGATGGCGCCGCCATGCCGCGAGGATTCGGCTCCACGCGTGCCGGCGGAATCTCCCCGAGTCCCCACTCCCCGAAAGCGTGCGAAACATCCACCGGCTCATCTCATCTCCGCCACCGCCATTCCGCTTCAATATGCCCGCAGCTGTTCCTGATACGCGAGGAATTGTCGCTTCATCTCCTGGAGCGAATCACCGCCGAACTTCTCGCGCATCGCTTGCGCGAGCACGATGGCCACCATCGCTTCGCCGATCACGCCGGCCGCCGTGATGGCCGTCACATCCGAACGCTCGAAGGCGGCTTCGGCTGGCTCCTTCGTCACGACATGGACGCTGCGAAGCGGCCGCCGCAAGGTCGAGAGGGGCTTCAAATAACCGCGCACGCGGATCTCCTCGCCGTTGCTGATCCCCCCTTCGACGCCGCCGGCGCGATTCGTCTTCCGGTAGAATCGGCGCTCGGCCGCATCGTAGAAGATCTCATCGTGGACGCGCGAGCCGGGCCAGTGGGCGGCCATCACACCAAGGCCGAGTTCGACGGCCTTCACGCCTTGAATGGACATGACCGCTTGCGCCAGCCGTCCATCCAATCGCAAGTCCCACTGCGTGTGCGTGCCCAAGCCAGGGGGCACACCGTGCGCCACGATCTCAAAGAGGCCGCCTACAGTGTCTCCAGCGCGCATCGCCTCCTCAATGCGCGCGATCATCCGCGCTTCCAGTTCGCGATCAACGCAGCGCAAAGGCGAATCCTCGGGGATGGCTCGAATCTCCTCCCACGAGACATCGTCGCGCGGCTGCTCGGGCACCCCCCCGACCATCAAGACATGACTGCTCACCTCGATGCCGAACTCGCGCAAGAGCAACTTCGCCAATGCACCGACGGCCACGCGCGCCGCCGTCTCGCGGGCACTCGCCCGTTCGAGGATGTCGCGCAAATCATGCGTGTTGTACTTCAACCCCCCGGCCAGATCGGCATGTCCAGGCCGAGGGCGCACGACGCGCCGCGCCTTCCGTTCGTCCTCGAACGCGCGCGGTTCGAGCGCCATCACCTCTTGCCAATTCGCGAAATCCCGATTCTCGATCAGAAGCGCGATGGGCGATCCGAGCGTGCGCCCGTGTCGTACGCCACTCAGGATCTCGGCGCGATCGCGCTCGATCCGTTGCCGAGCGCCGCGCCCGAATCCCCGTTGCCGCCGCCCAAGCTCCTGTGCGATGAACTCGACGTCCACCGACAATCCGGCCGGAAACCCCTCCACAATGGCCAGAAGCGCCCGACCATGCGATTCCCCGGCCGTGAGGAAGCGAACCGTCACCCTCCCCCTCTCCTTGGCGAGATGCTCAACTGGGGACCTCCAGCAGTCGACGCTTCAATTCCTTGATCCGATCGCGCAACACGGCCGCTCGCTCAAACTGCAGTTGTCGCGCGGCCTCTCGCATCTCCGCCTCCAACTGCCGGATGCGCTCTTCGAGGGCCGCCTCCGTCATCACTCCCTCGTCCTCCTCGTCCAATGGAACGGTCACGTAATCGGCCTCGATGATGTTGACGAGCGTCTCCTCGATGGGCTTAACGACCGATTGCGGCGTGATCCCATGCCGTCGATTGTACTCCTGTTGCTTCGCCCGACGCCGTTCCGTCTCGCGGATCGCTTGCGCCATGGACTCAGTGAGGCGATCAGCATAGAGGATCGCCTTCGCATTGACATGCCGCGCGCACCGCCCAATGGTCTGAATGAGCGCGCGCGTCGAGCGTAAGAACCCCTCCTTATCGGCGTCGAGAATGGCGACGAGCGAGACCTCCGGCAGATCGAGCCCCTCGCGCAAGAGATTCACGCCGACGAGGACGTCGAAGTCCCCGCGCCGGAGATCGCGCAGGATTTTGACTCGCTCCAGCGTGTCGATCTCCGAGTGGAGATACCGAACGCGCACTCCGAGCTCCGCATAATAGGCACAGAGATCCTCGGCCATGCGCTTGGTGAGCGTCGTCACCAACACGCGTTCGCCGCGCGCCACTCGTTGACGGATCTCTTCGAGCAGATCATCCACCTGCCCGCGCACGGGGCGCACTTCGATTTCCGGATCAAGCAAACCCGTCGGACGCACGACCTGCTCGACGACCTCTCCACCGGCCTTCTCCAACTCATACTCACCCGGCGTCGCCGAGACGAAGATGACCTGCCCGACGCGCGCCTCCCACTCTTCGAACGTCAGCGGCCGATTGTCGAGCGCGCTCGGCAGCCGGAAACCGTATTCCACGAGCGTCTCCTTTCGCGAACGATCCCCATGATACATGCCGCGAATCTGTGGGATCGTCTGATGGCTCTCATCCACGATGATGAGGGCCTCCTTGGGGAGATAGTCGAGCAGTGTCGGCGGAGGTTCACCCGGCCGCCGTCCCGTCAGATGCCGGGAATAGTTCTCAATCCCACGACAGTATCCGAACTGCTCCAGCATCTCCAAATCGTAGAGCGTCCGCTCCCGAATCCGCTGCGCTTCCAGCCGCTTGCCCTTCGCCTCCAGTTGTGGCCACCACCACTCCAACTCCTCCCGAATCGAGCGAATGGCCCGACGCAACACGTCGCGGCGCGTGACGAAGTGCGTCTTCGGATAGAGCGCCACGCGATCTAAGCGCTCGATCACGTCTCCAAAGAGCGGATCGATCGTCGCGAGCGCGTCTACCTCGTCCCCCCACAGCTCGATCCGAACGGCCAGGTCGCGATCCACCGGATAGACCTCGACCACATCCCCCCGCACGCGAAATGTGCCCCGCCGCAGCTCGTCTTCAGTCCGTTCATATTGCAGTTCGACCAACCGCCGCAGCAACTCCGAACGCGGGAGCGTCTGCCCCCGATGCACCCAGAACAGCATCCCGTAGTACTCGTTCGGATCCCCCAGGCCGTAGATGCAGGAGACGCTCGCCACGATGATGACGTCCCGCCGCTCGAAGAGCGCCCGCGTCGCCGACATCCGCAGCCGATCAATATCCTCGTTGATGATGGCCTCCTTCTCGATATACGTGTCGGTCGCCGGGATATAGGCTTCCGGCTGATAGTAGTCGTAGTAGCTCACGAAATACTCGACGGCATTGTAGGGGAAGAACTTCTTGAACTCCTGATAGAGCTGCGCAGCGAGCGTCTTATTGTGCGCCATCACGAGTACAGGCCGATTCACCTGCTCAATGACCTTCGAGATCGAGAACGTCTTGCCCGAGCCCGTGATGCCCATGAGGACTTGAAAGCGTTTCCCCTCGCGCACTCCTCGCACGAGGGCTTCGATCGCCTCCGGCTGATCGCCACGCGGTTGATAATCGGAGACGAGCGTGAACTTCATAGCGCGCCCTCACCAAAGGTTGAATTATAGTCCGATCCCTCAAGCCGGAGCAAAGACCTCGCGATCTCCCCCCGCCCCTTCCCCTCCCGCTTGTGCTCCTCTATAATTCGCCTCTCAGAAGCGCCATGCGCGGCACATCGGGGAGCAGGGGAAGCGATGTTCAAGATCCTCATCGTAGATGACGAAGCGAGTGTGAGAACGTTCGTCCAGCAGGCGCTCGCCGATGAGGAGTACGACATCCGCACGGCGGCTAACGTCCCAGAAGCCTTGGACCAAGTGCGCGAAGAGATCTTCGACCTCGTCATCACCGATCTCATGATGACCCCGCTCTCGGGCATGGACCTGCTGCGCGCTATCAAGGAGATCTCCCCGGAGACGGAAGTCCTCATGATGACGGCCTACGGGACGATCGAGACGGCCGTGCAGGCCATGAAGCTCGGCGCCTGCGACTACATCACCAAACCCTTCCCGGTAGATGAACTTCGCCTGCGCGTCGAGCACGTCCTGGAGCGAAAGCGCCTGCAACGCGAGAACCGATGGCTGCGCGAAGAGTTGTTCCACCACTTCGGGATCGAGAATCTCGTCGGTCAGAGCCCACCATTCCTTCAGGTCCTGGAGAAAGTGCGACGCGTCGCTCCGACTGATGCGACCGTCTTGCTCACTGGCGAGACCGGAACGGGTAAGGACGTGATCGCTCGCGCGATCCACCTCCTGAGCCGTCGCGCTTCACGACCATTCATCTCGGTCAATTGCGCGGCCTTGCCGGAACAGCTCCTGGAGAGCGAACTCTTTGGACACGCCAAAGGCGCGTTCACCGGTGCTGTCGTGAGCCGAAAAGGCTTGATTGAAGAGGCGGCTGGCGGAACGTTCTTCCTCGATGAGATCGGCTCGATCCCGCTCTCGGTCCAATCCAAACTCTTGCGCGTGCTCGAAAACAAGACCATTCGCCGCCTCGGGGAGAACCGCGAGGTCTCCGTGGACGTGCGGATCATCGCCGCGACGAATCGAGACCTGCAAGACGCCCTTCGGCGCGGCGAGTTCCGCGAAGACCTCTACTACCGGCTCAACGTCGTTACCATTCATCTCCCACCGCTGCGCGCCCGGCGCGAAGATATTCCTCTGCTGGCACACCACTTCCTCCGCCAGTTCTGCCAACGGGATCAGAAGGCGATCCTGGGCTTCAGCGAAGCGGCTATGACCGCGTTGATGAATTACGCCTTCCCTGGAAACGTGCGCGAACTGCGCCATGTCATCGAACAAGCCGTCGCCCTCTCCTCCGGCCAATGGATCACCCCGGCCGATCTCCCCGTTCATGTGCGAATCGCGCCGATCGCTCAGGAAGAGCGAGAGACCGCGACCGTCCTGAACCAAGTCGAACGCGATCTCATCCTTCAGGCGATCCAGCGCAACGACGGTCACCTCGAACGCGCGGCCCGCGACCTCGGCATGAGCCGCGTCACCCTCTGGCGAAAGATGAAAAAGTACGGGCTCGCCAAACGATTCGTCTCCCAATCGGAGTCCCCTGAGGGGACTTCCTCGTAACGGACGATCTCACACACGAAGGATCACCCCCTTTCCGCCTCACGGGCGTCCCTGAAGAGACAAGGCGAAAGGTTTCATCCCTGAAACGATCCGGGAAAGCGTGAAACGCTTGGGGATCGAGCGATCGGCGCGAAGTCCATCCTCTGGGTGCAGCTTACCTCTTGAGAAATCCTCCGGCATGGGAAGACTTGAGCTCATCGCGATGGGACGAAGCGCCCGCGGCTCCAAACGCACGGCTTCGGCACGCCGATTGCCTCTACTTTTTGGCGGAGGGTGTGAGATGGGGATGAAGAAGATCGTGGCACTCAGCGTCAGCATCGGATGCGCCTTGGGATACATTCCGGAAACCGTTGCTGCCCGTCCGCCGTCGTCCATGCCAACGTGGCAACTCCTCTGGTTGCATTATGACGGAGCACAATTCCAGCTCGTCGGGAGTCAAATCCACCCGCTGTCTGCTCTCCCGCCAGCGTTCCCGGCCTCCGGGACCTTCCGATTCGTCTTGGAAACTGGGGACGGGCGAATCCTTTTCGCCGGTCAATTCGACGACCCGCGTCTCATTCATGTGGACCACGTCAATGACGATGGGTCTGTTTACAGCGAGACGCTTCTTCTGCCGGAGACGATCTTCCCACTTCGAGTGCCATATGAAGAAGGAGCAGCCCGACTTCGCATCTCAGGAGACGACTTCCCCACGGTCACGTTCCCTCTTGCTCCCCCAATAGAGGCGCTCGACGTAACCGGCGCGTTGCCAAGCTACACGACGCAGACGGTGATCCGCACGGGGCCATCAGGTAATCGCCTGGATATCGTCTTTCTGGGTGACGGCTACCGCGCGACGGAGATGGAGAAGTTCGACCGAGACGTCCGTGCCTTCGCCGATCATCTGCTGAAGACCCCGCCCTACGCCGCTTACCGCCACGCCATCAACATTCACAAGGTCAACGTGATCTCTCGAGATTCGGGCATTGATCGGCCGAGCCTCGGGCTCGATCGCGATACGGCGCTGGATATGACGTTCGACTTCGAGGGCGTGCCGAACGCCGTGTATGCCCCCGTGGAGAGCGAGTACAAGATCTACCGCGCGGCCGCTCTCGTCCCCGAAGCCGATCTCATCGTCGTCCTCGTGAACGAACGAGATTTCGGTGGCTCTTCCGGGCCGCTGAAGAACATCTCGGTCGTCACGACGCACGCATTGGGACCAGAATTGCTGCTGCATGAGCTGGGCCATTCCTTCGCTTTCCTGGCCGATGAGAGTGATGGCCCCTCAGCCCCGCCCCTGCGCGAGCCGACGAAAGCGAACGTCACGCTCCAACGCACGCGCGAAGGCCTTCGGCGAGTGGGAAAGTGGGAGCACTGGATCGAGGAATCCCAGCCCCTGCCCACGCCCGAGTCCCGCTCGGGCGTGGGATTATTCGAGGGGGGACTCGGCGCCTCGCGCGGCGTCTTTCGCCCCGCGCGCACATGCAAGATGCGAACGCTCGGCCAGCCATTCTGCTCCGTCTGCCTGGAGCAGCATGTGCTCCGCCTCTATTTCTACATTCGCCCGATCGAAGCCGTCACGCCCCCGCCAACAGCCATCGCAGAGGTCGCTGGGGATATGCTCATCTTCCGCGTGATCCCCTTGGAGCCCGCGCCGGGGACGCTACGAATAGAATGGTTCGTCAATGGCCTCCCGCTCGACTATCACGAAGCACGCCTCCATCTCCCCATCGCGACCTTCTCTGCGGGCCGGCACACGATCACGGTGGTCGTCACCGATCCGACCCCATTCGTCCGTCGGGACCCAACAGGACTTCTCTCTTCCCGCGTGAGTTGGACGCTCACGCGCTAATGGTGTAGCCCCCATCCCCCGGGGCGGTGGGAGTCCTCCTTCCCACCGTCCCCATTCATCCCACCCGCGCTGGGGAAGATACCGTCTTCGCCTCACCGTAATGCTTCAGCTCATGAATGAGGAGACGAACGAAATACGGATGCGAGAGGCCAAAATAGGCCTTCAGCCGAATCCAGAGATCGGCCATCGCGCGACACGCGTCGAGACTGTCGAAGGATCGTCGCCGATAAAGCCCATCGGCCAAGACGTGACGTCGCACGTCCGAAGGCCACCAAGCGGCCTCGGCGTCCAAGAACGCAAGGTCCTCGAGAACCACATCGACTTCAACGCGAGCCGAAACGCTCGCCAATTCTTCGAGCAGTTTCTCCCTCATCGCCGCCTCCAAGTCGAAGAGTATGGCACGCCATTCTCCCGAGCACAACGAAACCATCGGTATCACCGCCTGGCGCCGCGTTAACGCGCGATTCCCGATCGCTTGCGCAAGACGCGAACGAAGACGGATCGCGCGCTCGAATTGACGCGACCGGAGAGCTGGGCTACATTTCTCTGGCGAAACTCCGGTGAGGGATTCCGAATGCGAGAGCGATCCTACGCGCTGGCGACCGATCTCTATGAACTGACGATGGCGGCGGCCTACTTCGAGAATCGGATGAACCATCCCGCCACGTTTGAAGTGTTCGTGCGATGGATGCCGCCGAACCGGGGGTATCTGGTCGCGGCTGGACTCGCGCAGGTCATCGAATATCTACTCGAGCTGCGATTCTCCCCCCGCGATCTCGAATTCCTCCGCCGTCTGCCGGTCTTCCGACATGTCTCGGATGCCTTCTTCGACTACCTGAGCGAGTTTCGATTTCGCGGCGACGTCTGGGCCATGCCCGAGGGGACGATCTTCTTCCCGAACGAACCGATCCTGCGGATCACAGCACCGATCATCGAGGCCCAAATCTTGGAGACCTACGTGCTCGCGTACCTCAACTTCGAAAGCGCCATCGCGAGCAAGGCGGCGCGCATCGTGGACGCCGCCCGAGGACGCGCCATCATCGAGTTCGGCGCGCGCCGCGCGCACGGCATGGAAGCCGCACTCTACGCCGCTCGCGCGGCCTACATCGGAGGCTGCGTCGGGACGTCGAACGTCGAGGCCGGATACCTCTTCGGCATCCCCATCTACGGGACGGCCGCCCATTCGTGGAACATGGCTTTCCCAGACGAGTTGGATGCGTTCCGCGCTTATCTCCGCGTCTTTCCGGAAACAACGATCCTCCTCATTGACACCTACGATACACTCCAAGGGGCACGGAAGGCGACCGCTCTCGGCCCGGTCGTCCGCGGCGTGCGACTGGACAGCGGAGACCTCGCGACGCTGAGCAAACAAGTGCGCGCGATCCTAGACGAAGCCGGCATGACCGAAACCAAGATCATCGCCAGCGGCGATTTGGACGAATATAAGATCGCTGATCTCCTCGAGCACGAAGCTCCCATCGATATCTTCGGCGTCGGCACGCAGCTCTCCACCTCCTACGATGCCCCAACCCTCGGCGGTGTCTATAAGCTCGTGGAGGAAGAGGTGGACGGTCGTATCCTCTATAAGATCAAGCTGAGCACGGAGAAAGCGACCTATCCGGGCCGCAAGCAAGTCTGGAGGAGAACGGACGCCGAAGGCCGTTTCCTCTCCGACGTGATCGCTTTGGCCGATGAGCCCCCACCTCCCGACGCTTTTCCGCTGCTTGAGGAGATCATGCGCGGAGGCCGCCTCGTCACGCCCTTGCCCACGCTGGAGGAGATTCGAGAGCGGACGTTGGAGAACGTGCGCCGATTGCCGGAAGCCTACCGCCGTTTGAAGGATGCGGCCGAATACCCCGTCTCTCGAAGCGAACGCCTTGAAGAATTGCGACAACAGGTCATCGCAGAGCTTCAGGGTGTGTGAGCCTTCATCCCGCATTCCCTCTGAGGAGAGCACGCAGCTGCTCCTCACTGAGCTCCATGTATTGCCCCATGGCCCGGAATTTCCGATATCGCCGATCCACGAGCTCCTCGATCGATAGGTCCCGTATCTCCGCCAGAGCTTCCACGAGGAACCGATCGAGGATCTCCGCCATCTGCCGCGGATTCGCGTGCGCGCCTCCGGGCGGTTCGGGCACGATTCGATCAATGACCCCAAGCTCAAGGAGGTCCGGCGCCGTGAGCCTGAGGGCCTCAGCCGCGAGATCCGCCTTGCTCGCGTCCTTCCAGAGGATGGCCGCACATCCCTCGGGCGAGATCACCGAATAGATCGCATTCTCCAACATGAGGATGATGTCGCCTACAGCGATGGCCAGCGCGCCGCCGGACCCTCCTTCCCCCGTGATCGTCACGACAATAGGGACGCGCAAGCGCGCCATCTCGCGAAGATTATAGGCGATCGCTTCAGCCTGACCGCGTTCCTCGGCATCCACCCCCGGATACGCGCCCGGCGTGTCTACAAAGGAGAAGATCGGCCGATGGAACTTCTCAGCCAGCTTCATCGCTCGAAGGGCCTTACGATACCCCTCGGGCTTCGGCATCCCAAAATTGCGAAACTGTCGCTGCTTGAAATCATGCCCTTTTTGATGGCCGACTACCAACACCGGCTCCCCGTGGAATCGCGCCAGACCGCATACGATCGCCGGATCGTCGGCGAAGCGCCGATCGCCATGAATCTCAATGAAATCCTCGAAGATCCAAGAGACGAAATCGAGCGTGTATGGGCGATCGGGATGACGCGCGAGCTTCACCCGATCCATCGCCGTCACCGGGCGCACGAACTGCTCGCGCAACCGTTCGACGCGCTGCTTGAGCGCCGTCAGCTCCTCCTGCTCCTCCCGCGTCGTCGCCCGCTGCGACAGCTCCTCCAGCCGCTTCTCCAACTCGACCAGTTCCTGCCTGATTTGCTCCTTCTCCGCCATTTCCTCTCCCCCAAACGCAGATGACGCTTCAACCGGGCATTTCCCCACGGCGAGACACGAGCCTCTGACCGGCGGCCACGTATTGTACTGCAGGAGCGCCGAGAACGCCTAGCCGCCGCCGACGAAGCTGCGGAACATGTGAAAGAAGTGTTCGATGTCGCGCCCAGACCAGCGCCGTGCGCTCCGCTCTCGACGCCGATCCCGCCACACCGCTGGCAATTCCCGAAGCGCTTCCACAAGCGCCGCCCCAAAGGCCCAATCCCACCGAATCGGGATCGTCAAAGCGAGCGCGGCGACGACCACCACGTGCTCCAGCAGCCAATCCCATTCGTCGAGGTTCTTCCAGTGAACGAGCAGCCGATTCCGTTCGCTCGCCCGTCGAATGAAGGACCGCGAGAAACGCGGCTCGATCGTCCGGCTCGCCTCATGATACACGACGGCGCGCGGTTCGTAGCGGATCTGCCATCCACGTCGCCACGCCCTCAGGCTCAGATCTACATCCTCCCAATAGAACGGTCGCAGCCGCTCATCGAATCCCCCGAGCTGACGCACCTTCTCCGCATCGAAGGCCGAGAACCCACCGCTGGCCAACAGCGAGGGCCACGCGCCGAAAGGTCCAGACGACCGAACGCCAGATGCTTCCCCCTCGAGCACAACGTCATAGTCCCTGTGCACTCGCCAGAACCCACGTCGGAATCGGCCGAGCTTCCCCCCACTGGCCAGCCCGCGCGTGCGTGGGTCGAGCGCCCGACAGGTCACGGCGAAAACCGCCGGATCGGAGAAGTGCGGCGCGAGATGAAAGAGGACGTCCCGCTCCACGGCCACATCGTTATTGAGGAGGAAGATCACCGGGAACCGCGCGCGACGAACCCCCACGTTCGCCGTTGGCGCGAATCCCTCTGGCCCCGACTTCACAATGACCTCCACAAACGGCGGCGCGTTCGCGCGGATCCACTCCGACGTCCCATCCTCACTCCCATCGTCCACGATCACGACTTCGATGCGCGCCCCGATCTCCCGCTGATAAGCGCTTGCGGCGTCCACAATCGAAGGGAGAAATCGTTCGAGCAGATGACGCCCGTTCCACGTCGGGATGACAACGCTTACATCGGGATAAGAGCGATCAGACATCTAGGTCCGGCAGCCAATGCTGGAGTCTTTGTCGAAGGAGGGCGATCAACTCCGGCGAATCCCGCTCGTAGATGTCCGGGATGTTCAGGACGATGATCTTCTCGGCGAGCCCCTCGACCTCAGGGAAGAGTTCGAGAAGTTGCGTCCGATGGCGATCATATCGTTCATCCATCACGAAGATGAGGTCGGCCCACTCCAGGAGATCGCGCGTCACCGGACGCGTGGCCAGCGGCGATATCCCTGCCGAACGCGCCTCATATCGTTGACTCCGCGCCAGCAGCGCCTCCGCCGTCGGCGAACGATTCTGATTCGCCGTGCAGATGAAAAGTACCCGCCGCTTCATGGCCTTGAAAACCCGATTATATCCGACCCCACGACGATCGCCAACGCATGCCTCAGAATACGACATCCACACGCGCACAGCCCATCTCCATGATGATTCTCGCCAAGAGAATCCACCGAGGTCGGCCGAGCTCAATATTCTTTATAGCTCACGGAGACGAAGGGAAACGTCGGAAGCACCCGGCAAAGGGTCCTATCCGGGGATCAATCGTCCTTGTGCTCTCTCGTGGCCTCTTCCACAAGCCACTGCGCCAAAATGAGCAGGAACCGAGAGCGCAACACCGGCGATCGAATGCTCCAGGAGACCGACCGCATCCTGTAGAAATCTTCCCGCGCAAGAAGCGCGAGTTCTGAGGGGAGGGTTATGTGATCCACGTCGGGCCGGTAGAGGAGCGAAAGTTTTCCCGGCTCATAGAGGATCCCACCAAAGGCTTCATCGCGCGCCGTGACGCTCTCTTCCGGTTTTGCTTCACCGGCCGCTTTACTCGCGTCCATCAGGACATGGAAAGCTCGCGCCGAATCCAGAGGGGCATAGAGGCCAGCGATCTCAAAGAGACATTCGGCGCGTCGGGCTGTTCGAGCTGCTCGTAAGGCCTCCTGATATGCTTTCTCCAGCAGGGTTCGACCGGGTTCTTCCTGTCCGGTTTTCAGAAACGCGCGGGCGATCTCGATGAACGCTCGCGATCGAAGTCCGAAATCGCTCAGAGTTTCGGCCGTCCGCTGGGCATCCTCAAGCTGCCTGCGAGCCACCTGGTCCATCACTTGCCGAACCTTCACCTCCTCCACGGTCGTCTCCCGCATCTTGAGATTGGAGATCTTCTCGGCCACTTTCCGAGCCTGGTCGGCGGGACTCTTGAGCGCCAGCTCACGCAAGCGCCGATCCCGCATGCGGGCGCTGGGCTCTCGTTCGATCTCTTGTATCTGCTCTTCGACTGTGCCCTCGGCCTCGCTCCACGGCCGTGCGGGCCGTTGCTCGACCGGGAGCGCATGGGCGAGCGCCTGCGCATAGAGGGTGAGGAGAGCCACCCGTGGAGGGTCTTCGAACTTCTGAAAAAGCGGAAGATAATCGGAGCCAAGAGACCGAATAAACGAGCGCGTCTCGCGCCGTAGGGCGATCGCTGGATTGGCTCGCGCCTGCTGCCAGAGGGATTCGGCCCGGGCCAAAGCTCGTGCGAAAATCGCCCGCGCCTCCTGCTCCAGAGGCGCCAGCGAATCGGCCGCTCGAAAGCGACGACCCAAATACGCTCCCAAAACGGCCAGAGCTGAATCTTCGGGCACCGTCGCGAAACGAGAAAAAACCACCCGAAAGAGAGCGTCGCCCACATCGGGAGAACTCGTCGCCGCCGAGGTCAGAAGCAGGCTCGCTACCGATGGGATCCCATGGCCCGGAGATAACGCCCGACTCACCATGTCGGCAAAAAGGGAGACATCACGCGAGGTTTCCCCCGCCAACGACGCATCCCACAATATCCCCAGCATCTCTTGATAGAGCGCTTCCCGCGTGAGCCCGCTTGTCGAACGCTCGGCCTCTCCCTCGAACCGCTCGATGAGACGACCGGCGAATCTCGCATCCCGCCGAACCACCCGGTGAAGGAGTTCTCGAAAGAGCGCCCGCCGAGCCTCGATGCTCGCCCGTTCTTTGTCACGCTCGACTCTCACCTCTAGAGGCGCGATCTCGCCCATCAACCTCTCGAACAGGGAACGCCCGGCGCGTTCCTCAAGCGCCCAGAGAAGATCGGCCGCCTGGATACGAATCCGCAACCGCTGCGGAGGATCGGCGATTCGTTCGGGTTCCTCAAGGACCTCCTGCACAAGCAGGAAGGCCTCCCCTTTCTTCTCCTCGGCTCCCTGCTCTTTCTCCAACTCGCTCGGCTTCTCTCGAGGGTTGTCCTTTCGTACCGCCTGCGATTGTTCCCGCGGCAGAAGATGAACCCGAGCGGCAGATTGCCCCCGACAGGGGAGAACTCCACCGAGAATGAGCGCTCCTCCGACAAGCCCGACGAGAAAATTCCTCCCTCGATGAGATGACCGGAAGCTCCATTTCTCACTCTGAGAGGCAGGGAGCAACTCCTGACTCCAAGCTGTAGGCGATGGTCGGGATTCTCTCATGTTCGCCTCCCTCCGAGGACAAAGGTTAGCGCCATGTCAGGAAAACTCCCAAGAGCTTCCGCTACACTCCGCAAGGGGTGGAAGTGACTCACGGAGAATACCGCCTCACTTGCTGCACGATCTCGGCAAGGATCTTCTCCTCATATTCGGGTTTCACCGGCATCCCCGTCCATACGCCCCGACATACGCCGTGCGCGTCGAGCAGATAATGTGAAATCCCACCCCCGATCTTTAATCTCGCCTCTACCTCTTCGCAGGTGCTGAAGAAAATGTCACCCTCGAATTTCGTCTGCCGAGCGAACGTCTTGAGCTCTTCAATCGAGCTGGCACAGCCGATGACCGGATGGTTCGCGGGGAGCACCCGCTTGAGGGGATTCCAGAAGGGAACCCCGCACGACAGCTTGAGGTCGCAACTCCTCCAGCCTCAGCATAGTGATCCAACCGTCGTTATGTGAGCTCTCCCTCGGAGGCCTCCTGCGCGGGGCGGCGCAACCCAGCCGCTCAGAGTAGACACGCCGGAAGTTTTGCAGCCGAGCGAACCAGCGCTCCTCCCACGAGCGCCTCCGAGAACGCCGCTCGCTCCTCCTCTCTTGCGGGGGGTGGCTTACTCCGATAGGAACTCCCCGATGTTGCAATCCAACTCGATGGCATGAAAGACCTGGCTGCCATCGGTCGGATCACATGTCGTCACACTCGCATAGCAAGAGGTCGTGGTGATCGTACAGTGGTTCTGAATGACGCGCATGGTCGGAGACACGTATCTCTGAAGAGCCGCCTTGCAATCTTTATCGTCCTCCGTCGTCGGGGTTCCACAATTGGTCGAACACGGAGACCACTCTTGCGCCATCGGACAGCGATCCCCCTCCTCGAGGACGCGGAAGTCACCAACGGCGCCCCGACCCTTATGGAAGCGATATGCCTCCGCTGGGGTGAAAACGTAAATCCACGGGCTCCTCACGACGACCTCTTCCAGACCAACGAGGACGGCAAAGGTCGGTCTGAAGACGAAGGCGTATTCGCGGAGCTTTTCCCCCTCGGGACTATATTCGTACAGGATCCCGGATCGGGATGAACCGTTCACGCCGATCCAAAGATGGCCGGTCACGGGATCGAGCGTCGCCGACGCGATGGTCACCACGCCTCCCACTTGGCGAGGGTCCTTCGCCGCTAGGAACCGACGAGCCATCTGGACCTGAAGATCCACCGCCTGGCCTTCGACGACGAATTCCGAGAGCAACTCCCCCTCCTTGGAGAACTTCTGAACGGTCGGACGTGGAGCGAACTCGAACACGTAGTAGATGTTGTCGGCAGCATCAACGAGAACCCGCCCCCTGTTCAAGAAACGATTTTGCACCGGATTCGTCTCATCGAAAAGCTTGAGCGCTCCGAAGCTCTTGAACCTGCGCCCTGCAGAATCATAGAGATGAAGCAGAGCCCCTTCGGTCGGTGATGCGATGACGATCCGCCCATCACGGAGCACCGCAAGAGAACGCGGACGAGGAACGCGGAACGTCCGGAGCCGTTGTCCGAACGGGTTCAAGATCGCGACCTGATCCGCCTCCGTATCCGCGAGGTACATCCGGCCTTGAGCGTCAACGGCCAGAGCATCCGGTGAGAGCGAGGGGGCTGGAATATCCCTGAAAGAATCACGCCTTTCGTCATAGACGATGACGCTGCCTCTCCCGGCGATCAAGACGTAGAGAAAGTGGCCGTCTCCTGAGGCGACTGCGGATCGCACAAAGCCCGCTTCGCGGAAGATGCGCTCAGATGATTGGAGTAGAACAAGTGGTGATTGCGTCCGGTAAGCACTCACTGTGAAGAGGCTGACGATAAAGGGTCCAAAGGGGACGAAGTATTTGAGGGCGAAAAAGAGGATCGTTGCGACTTCCTTTCGTAAGCGGCGAAGCATCATCATACGGATCTCCTTCTTGGGTAGTGACGAGCTATTGAAATGGGTTTTCCCATCCTCCTCCGCCTTGCTCAATAGTTCATCTCTGACAAAATCACAATCATACTGTCCATCTGTCCGTCAACCCCATTTTCGCTTTTTCCAAGAATTTCGGGAGGCGCAGGAGAGCTGTCCCCACAACCGGAGAAGCCACACAAGCGAGAGGCCCCGCAGCCCCTCCACCCACTAGCCCGACGGAAGGAAAAGATCGCCGTCTCAATCCGAAGGCTTTTGAACCGATCCCGCCAGGGCACCTCCTGCCCGGGAAAAGCCGCTGCCTCCTCGACAACTTGGCCACTGGTTGGCGCTACCAGAGCCAACCCGAGCACGAGCGCCAGACATAACTTTTTCAGGGCTCGCATCTCCCCTCACGTCCTCAAGAAGGAGGACGTCCTCGGCCGCGCCGATAAAGAGGCCCAGGCTTACCCTCTTCGCCTCCCCGATCTCAGCCACCCCCTTCCAAACGACTCGAATTCGCCAGATGAAACCCACCATCACCTGGGGAGTGTTCGATGCACGACCAGAAGCAGCATCACCTCGACTGCACCTGAACCGTCCCTCGCTCAAGGTCAACGAGGTAAGCGACTTCTTCGGTGTTGACCTTGACCCGGCGTCCACCGTTTATCTACCCCACCGCCATCACCTCCCCGCACGAGAACGGTTCAGGGAACCTCTTTTAGCTGCCTCCCGCTGCAGTTACTCGCTGCGCAGAGCTTCCACAGGATCGAGCCGCGCCGCTCGGATGGCCGGGACCATCCCGGCAATCACACCGACCGAAACGAGAACCGCGCTCGAAACCACCAGAGCAGAGTATGAAATCCCCAACCTGATGTCTCCGACACCGGAGGTGTCTTTGAAGATCGGACCGAGTAGAGGCAGTTGTCCAATGGCTCCGGCGAGGGCGGCGGCCACGACAAAGCCGACGGCGCCCCCGGCAAGCGTCAACGCGAGCCCTTCCAGAAGGAACTGCATGAGAATATGCCGGCGCCGGGCGCCAAGCGATTTCAGCACGCCGATCTCTCGCGTGCGCTCGGTCACTGACACGAGCATAATGTTCATGACGCCGACGGCCCCGATGCTCAGGGTCAGCGTGCCGATGACCGCGAGTATGATTTTCAACCCTAATCCCAGATTGGTGATGATCGCGCCGAACTCATTCCAGTCAATGATCCGCACGGCCCGTTCATCCCGGGGATTGAAATTGTGGATCCGGGCCAGAGCCGCCCGGATTTCGCCAATCAACCGTTTGCGGGGAACGCCGTTGACTGGCACAATGACGATGTTGCTCAGATACCGCGTGTCAACCAGGTCCGACAGCGTGGTCAAGGGAACGAGCATTAATGAGATAGCACTTTCCTGCCGGATCGCCAGCACATCCTCATAGGTCAGCCGAACCGGGCGACCCGCGCGTTGATCGCCGACCTGCTCGGTCGTTCGGCCTCCCCAGATGATGATGATGTCCGTGCCGAGCGTCTTGAGCTGCTCCCGGTATCCAACCTTGAATCCATCACCGATGGCGATCATCAGCACGACCGACGCGATTCCCCAGGCGATGCCGAACATGGTGAGGAAACTCCGCAGCTTGTGAGCCAGGATGTTTCGCACCGTCTGGACGACGATCTCTCGGATCCCGATCATGGCAACAGAATCTTATCGCCTTCCTTCAGGCCGTCGAGAACTTCCGTACGCTGACCGTTAGAGGTGAAGGGCAACGCCCTTGCATTCAAAAGGGGCAACGGCACGTCCGGATGATGCCGGTGCCTCCCCTCAGGAACCAAGACACGGAAAATCTGGGCAGGACACAGCTCCGGTCCCTTGCGGGACACCCGATCGGGTTCGCCCGGAACGGTCCTCACGTCTTACTATCCAGCAAGATTGTCAGCCCATGGGAGAACATTCATCCGACCCCTAGGGGTATGACAACCCCCTGGACGGCAAGAACGAGCATTTTCGAACCAGGCTCTTGGAGGCCAAGGGGCGAGGCCTTCAGCCAGAGTCTGTGCTGAGGGACGATGGTATGCGGGGAGGACTTGAACCCCACCGCTTCCCCAGACCGGCTTTCCCTGATAAGCCCTAAGAGCCATCGGAGGACTCATCCGAATGGAAAGGGAAATAAGCGGACAGTCCAGAGAGAAGGCAGAGTCGGGCATTGGGTGGTTGTGAAACTCTTTCGGATGGCCTCCATAGACGGAGACGCAGAATACGCAAAGACCCAACGCTGCGGAAGAAGGGAAGGCCAAACTGGAGAGGTCGAGAGGGGGATCAAAGGACATCGTCGCGCCCTCAAGCAAGGCCGTGGGGTGGAAAGAGAAAAGGCCCGCAAAGCGGCCATCGTGCGCCTTTTGCTCCCGTCACGAGTTTTTTTGAGCTTCATCGCTAGTGGACAGGAACCAGCCGGTTTGAGGCGAAGACGTGATCCCACAAAATGCCGTTCGAACTTCTCTGGCTCAGCCCACCTGTGGGCTCACCCCAACCGCGTAAGTCTCAGATTTCGAATTCCCTCGCTGCGCTCATCAGCGAGTCCGAGGCGGTGCAATCGTCCCGTCGTCCTGGACCTGGATGGCCCTCTCACCGAAGTCCTCTTGAGAAAGCCGCCTCACGATGGGAATGATGGTCCGTTGGGGGTCTAAACGGGGAATCCCAGGCCTCTCCTGCTTCACCGCATGGATGCGCCCCCCCATGAAGCGACCGTCAGGCCAGAGATGGACTTCGAGGATCAGAGACAAGCCCAACGGCCCGGAGAGATTGAAGACCCCATACGTCGTGAAGTTGCCGAGTGAATAAGCAATCAGACGATCTCGGTAGACCTCCATCCCCCGTACGACGTGAGGGCCGTGCCCCAAGACCAGGTCGGCGCCCGCGTCTATTACGGCATGCGTGAATTTGCGGAGGTTGCCTCGGTTTTCACCCAGGTACCTCTCGGTCCCATAGGGGACGTGTTGGTATTTTGCTCCTTCGGCGCCGCCGTGAAATGAGACGATGACTATATCGGCTTTCGTCGCTAACTCCCGGATGATCTTCGTGGCCCCCTCGATGTCATTCAGGTTATAGGATGTATCGTAACAGGAAAAAGCAATGACGGCGACCTTTTTGGATCTTACCGTCAGATAAGCGATGTCACCGACCTCTCCGGAGTGAGCGATGCCCAGCTGGTCCAAAACTCTTTTGGTGCTCTCCCGGCCTTCGACGCCAAAGTCCAGAGCATGGTTATTCGCCAGGCTCAGGACGTCAAACCCCGCTTCTTTGAGGTATCGGCCCATGGAGCGTGGCATCCGAAACGCATAGCAGTTCGCCTGGTTTCGAGCGCACTTGGAGGTCGTTCCCCCATCAATCAATGGGCCCTCCAAGTTCCCGAAGGCGATGTCCGCTCGTCGAAGGATTGGACTCACTTCGGCAAGTAACGTAGCGCCGCCATCGGGAGGTAGGTACCTCTCATCAGGCCAAGATGTCCCAAGCATCAAGTCGCCCACTGCAGCCACGACAAGGACCTCTTCAGACGAAGCAGCGGAGAACACCGGGCTGAATGAGGCAGGAAGTAGGGCTTGAACCAACGCTTGGTCCGAGGACCGATGGCGCATCGAGGTCATGGCCAAGTCCTCGTCAGAAAGGTCATCCCCCCCCTCCGCCGAGAAGCCGGAGACGCAAAAAACCAAACTCAGGACTGAAGCCACGATCACCCACTTTCGAGTCAGCATACCAAAATACCAACCAAAGGAAGTAAGGCCAGGAGTTACGCGGTTGACTGCACGCTCTTTCACAATTGAGATTGTGGCACGAAAGAGCCTGCCCGTCCATAGTAAGGTGATAGGCGACGAACCCACCCCAATGCATTGACCCGGACTATGCACGACGTCCGTAAAGGCAAGTTGAGCGCACTTGGGCCTCGAAATGACGCCTTGCCCCATTTCAGAGCGATCCTGTATGCTTACGATCTCGGACATGTTCACGGGGTTGATCGAGGAGGTTGGGCGGATTCGCCGTCTCGCGCTCACGGGCGCCGGGGGGGAATTGCGGGTGGATGCGCGCGCGGTCTTGGACGGCTTGCGCGTCGGCGAGAGTATTGCCGTCAATGGCGTGTGCCTGACGGTGACGGAGGTCGAACGCGACGGCTTTCGCGCGCATCTCTCGGCCGAAACGCTCCGTCGAACGACGTTCGGTCAACTTCGCGCCGGACGATTGGTGAATCTCGAACGCGCGCTCCGGGTGAGCGACCGACTCGGCGGGCATATCGTTCAAGGCCATGTGGACGGCATCGGGCGCTTTTTGGACCGTCGCCCGGATGGAGAATCCTGGATCTTTCGCTTCGCCTTTCCCCCGGACTTGCGTCGGTACCTCGTCGTGAAAGGCTCGATCGCCGTGGATGGGATCAGTCTGACGATCGCCGGATTGGGCGAAGCGTGGTTCGAAGTCGCCATCATTCCCCACACGCTGCGGATGACGAACCTGCGGGAGTTGCAGTCGGGCGACGGGGTCAATCTCGAAGTGGATATTCTGGCCAAGTACATGGAGCGGATGATGGAGTCTGCCCTCGCGCACTTTCGGCCGAGTGCGTCGGGAGTGACGCTCGAACGGCTCAAAGCTGAGGGATATGTGAAATGAGCGCGCGCCGACGACGTGATGCCTCACCGTTCGCTTCCATTCCGGAAGCCATCGAGGAGATTCGTCGGGGGCGCATGATCATCCTCGTGGACGATGAGGATCGCGAGAACGAAGGCGACCTCTGCTGCGCGGCCGAGAAGGTCACGCCGGAGATCATCAATTTCATGGCCAAGCATGGTCGTGGGCTCATCTGCCTCTCGCTCACGCCCGAGCGGTGCGAGCAATTGAATCTTCCGCTTCAAGCCTCGGAGAACACGTCTCGGTTCGAGACGGCCTTCTGTGTCTCGATTGATGCGCGCGAGGGGATCACGACGGGCATCTCGGCGGCCGATCGTGCGCGCACGATCCTGACGGCCATTGACCCGCGCACGCGGCCATCGGATCTGGTGCGTCCTGGACACATCTTCCCCTTGCGCGCGCGCGAGGGCGGAGTGCTTGTGCGCGCCGGACAGACGGAAGCGTCGGTGGACTTGGCGCGATTGGCCGGATTGACGCCAGCGGGCGTCATTTGCGAGATCATGAACGGCGATGGGACGATGGCGCGGCTCCCGCAACTCATCACCTTCGCGCGCCGCTTTGGTTTGAAGATCGTCACCGTGGCCGATCTCATTCGCTACCGCCTGCAACACGAACGGGTCGTCCGCAAGCGTGCCGAGTCTTCGCTGACGACTCCCTACGGCGAATTTCGCGTCTCGGCTTACGAGAATCCCATCAATGGGGAGATCCACCTCGCACTGGTGAAAGGGACGATCCTGCCGGACGAGCCGGTCCTCGTTCGAGTCCACACGCTCTCGATCCTCGGCGACGTCTTTCACTCTCAAAAGGAGGAGACGGGCGCCGAACTGCGTCGCGCGCTGGAGTGGATCGCGCAGGAAGGACGCGGCGTTCTGCTCTACCTGATTCGGCGCGAGCACTTTGGCGAACAGCTGGTCGCCTCGTTGCTTCGCCATCAGGCGGCCTCTTCTCCCGAGACGTCGGCGCCCGGAGCAGCGGCGCTTCAGGTGCCTGGAAGCTTCTCCTGGGACATGCGCGACTACGGCATCGGCGCCCAAATTCTCCACGACCTCGGCGTCCGGCGCATGCGATTGCTCACGAACCATCCGAAGAAGCTCGCCGCGCTCTCGGGCTTCGGCTTAGAGATCGTCGAGACGCTCCCGCTCTCCGAATCGAGCGCCGATGTCGTCCCGTTTCGGAAGAGGGGGCGAACGAGCGCCTGAACGCTTCCCGTTCGCGCTCTCGCCTTGAAGCCCGAGATCCTTTGTGTCCCCTTTCCCGACGGGGATGCCAGGAGAGCGGAAGTGAGACGCGAGCAACGCCGAAGGCCGATGCCGCTTCTGAACTCAATGCGGTGAAGCCGAGCTATCACGCATGAGACGCGCGAAGATCACCATCGGCATCGCCTCTGGTTTCGGGGTGATCATCGCGATCGCCCTGGGGGCCGTCTTGTGGACGAAGAGCGCGCACTTCGATCGGTTCTTGGAACGGGCGCTCAATGACCGGTTGCGCCATCTCCATCTTCGGATCGAACTGCAGGACGCGAGCATCTCGCTCTGGCGCGGCACGATGGAGCTGCGCGAAGTGCGCTTCTTTCCCGGCCACCACCGCGATCCGTTGCTTCGCATCGCTCACGTGAGCGCGCGCTTTACGATCGAGGATCTCTTCGCCCGTGTGTTCTCCCTCGCCGATCTGCAACTCGATCGTCCGCAGATTCTCATCACGATCGATCCGAGTGGACGCCCGAACTTCGCCGACATTGACCTCTCCTGGCTTCGCCGTCCCAAGGCCCACAAGCCTTACACGCTCCGCGTGGAGCGCGTGCGAATCACCGAGGGATGCCTTTTTGTAAACGACCGGCCGCATCGCCTGTGGCTCAAGGCGGAAGGCGTGCTCTTCTCGCTCGCGCCGGCTTCTCCAGCGCCGCGCGCCGAGGGGGAGATTCGGCAGCTTGAGCTCGCTCTGGACGAGGCGGTGCTCGCGCGGGCGCATCTGGAGTGGCGCGCAGAGATCGCCCGCGACCGGGTACGACTGGAGCGCGCTCGACTCGCAACCGATGTCGGCGATGTGCTGCTAGCCGGGACGATTCGCGGATGGGCGGACCCGCAGTATGATCTCGCGCTCGATGCGCTTCTGCACTTGGATCGCGTGGCGGCGAATTGGCCTTCTCCGGCGGCATTTTCCGGAAACCTCGCCCTTCGAGGGCGGATGCGCGGCCAAGGGCGCGCTTATCAGCTCGACGTCGCGGCGACGATGAAGCGCGCCACGTTGTGGGGGATTCGGGTCGCGAATGGGGAGGGGCAGATTCGCACGCTCGACGCGGATTCCACTGGCGCGCGCTTTCTCGCCTCCTTGAAAGCGAATGCCCTGGCAGCGGCATTCTTCCGCGCGCGCGGTGTCTCCGTGGTGGGGACGCTCCCAGGGCCGGCCGGTTGGCTCTTCGCTGGCGCGATGGGTGGGCGCGCGACGATGATTGGCCCTCTTCCCCTGGAAGAAGTTCGCGCTCACGTGCGCTTGGGACCGGAGCGCGCACTCCTGGAGGACCTCGAGGTGCGACTGCTTGGTGGGAGCGCGCGCGGATACGTTCGCATTCGCTTCTCTGGAGAGTCGGAATCCCATCTGCGTTTTGAGGGCGTGAGCGTTCGAGACCTTGCCGCCCATCTCTTCTCCCGCGCGCTCCCTCTGGAGGGTACGGCGCATGGGACGCTCGCGATCCGATGGCCGGAACTGGCCGTCACCCGCGCCTCGGGCGCGCTCGCGGTGACGATCACGCCGCCAGTGGCTTCAACGGCCGATTCGCTCCCGGTACAAGGCGCACTCCAAATCGCCGTATCGCCCCAAGCGCTCGCGGTGAAGTCCGCCGCGCTCGGCATCGGACGTTCGACAGCGGACGTCTCCGGCACGGTGAGTTGGAGAGGCGATCTCAATCTCACTCTCCACGTGCGTTCGGCGGAGATGTCCGAGCAGCAACGGCTGCTCGAAGCGTACGGTTATCGGCTGCGCACGTTAACGCATGATCTCGTCCCGCAGCTCTCCGGAACGGCCGACTATCATCTTCGCCTCGTGAAACGCGGGAATGAGTATGCGATCTCCGGCGAAGGGGAGATGAACGGACTCTCGATCGCCGGAGAACGCGTCCGCTTGCTGCGCGCGCGTTTCGCCTATGCGCATGGGCAGTGGCGGATCGAGGCGGCGCGCGTTCTCTGGGAGACGGGCGCGCAGGCGGAGCTTGTACTCGAAACGACCCAGGAGAATGGCTTCGCCGTGCGCGGCCGACTCCAACGCGTGAACTTCCAGAACTGGCTGAAGGCCCTGAACCTCGACCTCCCGCTCTCCGGGAAACTCTCGGGCGAGATCGCGCTCTCCGGCCTGCCCGGAATCCCGACAGGGACAGCGCAGATCGCGATGGAAGATGGAACGCTCCTTCTGCTGGAACGGCCGATGTCGTTTCGCCGCCTCGCAGGGGCTTTCCGCCTCGATCCCCCTCGCTACGAGATCCATGACGTACGACTCGATCTCGGCTTTGGGGTGATGATGCTCTCCGGATCGTTGCGCGCCGATGATGGCACGTACGCGCTCCGGATGCGCGCAGAGGATGTGGATCTGGCGGCTCTACTCCGCATGGCGATGGGGCAACCGCTGGACATCGGAGGGCGTCTCTCTCTCTCTCTTTCGGGGGAAGGCACGCCCTCGGAGCCGCGCTTCTCCGGCAATATGCGCGTGCGTCAACTCGCGATCGCCAACCGTCTTGCCGGAGAGATCGCCGCCGAGTTGAAGACGCACCAGGGGCAGCTGCTGATCCCCATTACGGCCACGTTGTTCGGACAGACGCAGACGCTCCTGGGGACGCTCGATCTCACGGATCCCGCGCTCACCCTCGACGTGCGCGCGCGACTGCAAGAGTTCTCGCTGACCCCGTATTTCCGCCTCACTCGACGGCTTTCGGAGTGGCGCGGCGCAATGAGTGGAGAGCTGCACCTGGAATGGCCGCTCGGGTCGCGCAGCAATTCCACGAACGCTCGGCCGCAAGTGAACCTCGCGACGGGCCTGCGCGCGAGGCTCACCCTCTCCAGCTTAAATCTCGCCATCAACGAATATGCCCTTCAGACGCGCCGACCGTTCACCCTGCACATGCGGGGCCAAGTGCTCCAGATCGAACCTGTCGCTTTGGTCGGCGAGAACACGAGCCTTGACCTGAGCGGCACCATAGATCTCGGCGAAGTCTTCGGCGGGCGCTCTCGCAACGGCCATGAGCTGGACTTGAACGGATCGGTGGACCTTCGCCTCTTACGCGGCCTGTACCCCGGTCTGTTCGCCTCGGGGCGAGCGATGATTCGCGCTTCCTTACGAGGGTCATTTGAGGAACCGCGCTTGAGCGGTCTCATGGAGATCGAAGATCTCGCCCTGCGCGTGCTCGATTGGCCGGTCGCGCTCACCCACGGGCAAGGGCGCATTCGGTTCACGGCCTCGCAAGCCCTGATCGAGAATCTGCGCGCTCAAGCCAATGGAGGCGACGTGACCGTGAGTGGCGGGCTCCTGCTCAGGAACCTCCGCGCCGACCAATGGCGGATCGCGATTCGCAGCGAAGCCATCGTCCTCACGTATCCCCGTGGGTTTCGGTCCATCGTGGATGGGACGCTCACGCTGCAGGGGAATCGCCAGTTGCAAATCCTCTCGGGCACGATCACCGTGCGTCGCTCCGAATACACGCAGGACGTGGACTTAGCGCAACTCCTTCTCGCTCAAGCTGGCGAGCGACCGCGCGTATCGTTCCCCGAAGTGCCAATCCGACCGCCGCTCTCGCTCGACATCCGCGTCCAGGCGTTGGACACGCTCGTCGTCCGAAACAATCTCGCCGATGCTGTGGGGAGCGCTTCGCTGCATGTGAGGGGAACGCTCACCGATCCCCGCGTCTCCGGGAACGTGATCGTCACAAGTGGTGTCGTGCGTTTTCGGAATCGTGAGTATCAGATCACGCGCGGGCGGATTGATTTCCCTCGTGACGAGAAGGCCTCGGGCGCACCCCGCTTTCAGCTCGAAGCGGAGAGCGATATCGCCGGCTATCGCGTGATCGTCGGATTCCTCGGAACGCTCGATCGATTCCAGACGACGCTGCGCTCGGAACCGGCACTGCCGCTGGAACAGATCCTCTCGCTGATTGCGACGGGCGACCTCTCGCAGCGCGCCGCGTCACCGACAACGCCGTCAGCCGGATTGGGGACAGCCGCCAACCTGCTCATCGGAGAGCTGACGCACCGCGCCGAAGAATTCACGGGGAAGATCTTCGGCATCAATCGCTTCCAGATCGATCCGCTGATCGTCGGCCGCGGTTCCGATCCGACGGCGCGCCTCACCATTGGGCGACAGATTAGTCGCAACCTCTCCATCCTCTACGCGACGAACCTCTCGGGCCCGCAAGAGCAAGTCATCATCGTCGAATATCGCTTGAGCGACCGCTTCTCGCTCGTGGGGACGCGCGATCAGGACGGGAACTTCAGCTTCGATCTGCGGATCCGAAAGCGCTTTTGAACGAGGATGGAGCGAATCGGACGATCGGCTGCACAGCTCGCGCTCGCGGAGATTCCATCGCGGCTCCTTGAGGCCTCTTCTGCTCGAACACGGACTCCCTTGCCCTGGCGCCTTCGATCTCTCCGCGCCCCCCTCCTCAGCGTCGCGCTCATGCTCCTTCTGCCCGCCTTCCTGTGCGCGCAAGGTGAGCCGATGGCGCTCGCTTCTCTTCAGGGGAAGCCCATCGCCGGCATCGAGCTTCTCGTGAACGAAAAGCCCATCGCCGATCCTCAGGATGAGCTGTGGCGCGCCCTTCCGCTTCGGGTCGGGGATCCGCTGCGTCTGACGGACGTGCGTCGCGCGATCCTCGCACTTTATGAAGCAGCCCTGGCCTCTAATGTCATCGTCGAGGCGGAGGAGATACCGCCGGGCGTTCGACTGCGATTCCGCATCTCCCCGCAGCCGCGGATCGGGCGCGTGAGCTTCCAGGGCGCGGACTCCGAACTCCAATCCCGCCTCTTGCTTCGGCTTGGCGAACTCGCTCCCGGCGCGCGCTTCACCGAAGCTCTCTTGACTCGCGCGGCGGAGGAGATCGTCGAGTTCTATCACGGCCTTGGGTTCTTCGACTGCGAAGTCACCCCAGAAGTGACCCTCACCGATGAGGGGCGAACGGCTCACCTGCTCTTTCGCATCGCTCCGGGTTCGCCCGCGCGCGTGGCCGAAGTGCGGATCACCGGCGATGTGAAGCTCGATCGCCAAGAGCTGCTCGCGCGCCTGGAGAGTAAGCCCGGCATGCCTTTCGATGCACTGCGCCTGCAAAACGACCTGCAGCGGATCCGCGAGTGGCATCTTCGACGCGGATACCTAGCGCCGCGCCTCTCCCCTCCGCGCTTGGAGCGCGCTGAGGGCGAGAATGCCGTCGCCGTGGAGATCGCCGTGGACTCCGGCCCATTGGTCGAGGTCGAAGTTGAGGGGATCTCCCTCTCGGCGGAGCAGCGGCGGCAGCTTCTACCGATCCTTCGCCAAGGGGGATTAGACGAGGCGACGCTGGAGGAAGGGCGCCTGAATCTCCTGGATCACGTCCAGCGTCAGGGGTATTTCTTCGCCGAAGTGAAGGTGGTGCGCGTGGAAGAGGAAGGCCGGGTTCGCATCCGATACGAAGTGCAACGCGGACGGCGATACGCGCTCCGCGCGATTCGCATGGAGGGGACGTCGGCCATCGCCCTGGAGACGCTTCGACCGCGTCTGGGCTCGATCCTCGGCGGGTTGTGGGGACGCGGCCTCACGAGCCATCAGCTCATGCAGCGCGATCAACAGGTCATCATCGAAGCCCTGCGCGAACAGGGATACGCACGCGCCCGCGTGGTCGCCGCGCGCTTGGCCGTCAGCTTGACTAAAGAGGACCTCATCATCATCTATGTCGTAGACGAGGGACCACGCCTGACGCTCGCTGAAGTGAGCGTCGAAGGCGCGCGCGCTTTCTCCCCCGAAGAGCTGGCGCGGGCAAGCGGACTGCAGATCGGCGCCCCTTTCGTCGAAGCGCGCGTGCGCGAGGCCGTGGCGCGCCTTACGGAAGTCTACGCCGATCGAGGCTACGCCGAAGCGACGATCACCCCCCTCATTCGCGAGGACGATGCCCACCGGGTCACCGTGACGCTCCGCGTCCATGAGGGTCAGCCGCTTCGGATCGGTGCTATCCTCATCCGCGGGAACCGCATCACGCGCGATCCCGCGATCCGACGATACCTGAGCTTTCGCGAAGGAGGATGGCTGCGCCCCGCCGAACTGGCGCGCAGCGAGGAGCGTTTGTACGGCACCGGCGCCTTCCGTCATGTCTCCATCACCGCAGAACCGGTCGAAGCCAATCCCCAATCGCACCCGGTCCGCGACGTGCGCGTTGAGGTGGACGAAGCCCCGCGCTATCAGCTGACCTACGGGTTCGGCTTCCGCACCGACGATGGGCCGCGTGGCCTCTTCGAGCTCTCCGATACGAACTTTCTCGGCCAGCTCCGCACGGCCGCGTTTCGCCTCCGCGCAAGTCGCCGCGAGCAAACGGGACAACTCTCGTTCACCGACCCGAAATTCTTCGGCACCGACCTCTCCTCGCTCGCTTCCGTCCTCTTCCAACGGCAGGAGGAAGTCGCTTTCGACGCGAGCCGCTTGAGCGTGCTCGCGCAGGTGGAGAAGCCCATCGGCCCGCGCAGCTCCTTCCTCTTTCGCTACACGTTCAGCAATGTGATCATCTCGAACGTGACCGAGCCCGAAGAACTGCGGAGAGAGGATACGACGGTTCAACTCGGTCGGCTCTCGATGTCCTTCGTGCGCGACTCGCGCGACAATCCGTTCGATCCGACGCACGGAGCGTTCACGACACTGGACGTCTCGTTCATCTCCCGATTCTTGGGCGGAAGCGAGAACTTCGTGCGCTTCTTCGGCGAGCATCAGCGCATGTATCGGCTTACCCCCCTGGCCGACGTCATCTTCGCTTCGAACGTGCGCCTGGGACTAGCGCGCCCTTACGGGCGTTCGACGACGATCCCCATCAGCGAGCGCTTCTTCGCCGGCGGCTCGACGACCCTGCGTGGCTTCGGATTCGAGCAGGCGGGGCCGCGCGCGCCCGATCCCAACCGCCCGGGGCAGACGCGCCCCCTCGGGGGAAACGCCCTCGCCATCGTGAACGCCGAATTGCGTCTCCCCCTGCTGCGCAGGTTGCGTCTCGGCGGGGCGGTCTTCTATGACGGCGGAAACGTCTTCGCGCGCATCTCCGACATGAATCTTCGCGATTTCACACACACGGTAGGCTTCGGCCTTCGGATCAGGACACCGCTTGGCCCGTTGCGGCTCGACTTCGGCGCTCTACTCCGGCGCGCGCCCGGCGTCCCGCGCACCCAATTGCACATCACTTTCGGAAACCCCTTCTGAGGCGATATGGGCATTCTCCAACAGCGCCATATGAACACCAGACGGACCGCGCGCCGTTCCCACAGGCATGCCTTCCTCATCCACTCCCTCTTGGGAGCATTCTTCGGCCTCCTCACCTTCTCCTCTCCTGCCCTCATGCAAACGCTCCTCATAGATCGCATCGCCGCCGTCGTCAACGGCACGGTGATCACCGAGAGCGACATCCTTTGGTACCTCGCGCTGGATCCGGAGACGCCCGAGGGAACGTTCTCCGAAGATGTGAGAGCGCGCGCCCTGCGGCAGCTCATTGACCAAGCCCTCCTCCATCAGGAAGCTGAGAAACTCCCGGCGCTCCCTGTCGCGGAACCGGAGATCGAGAGCTACCTCGCCCAGCTGCGCGCGCGCTTTCCTTCCGAGAGCGCGTTCCGCCGCCGCTTGGCCGCCGTCGGACTGGACGAACAGACGTTGCGCGAGATCGCTCGTCATCGAGTGGAGATCCTACGCTTCATTGACTTCCGATTCCGCTCCTTCGTCTTCGTGAGCGAACAGGAAGTCCAATGGTATTACGAGACTCACGTCCTCCCAGAAGCGCAACGGCGAGGGACGCCCCCCCCACCCCTTGGGGACGTTCGCTCGCTCATCGAGCGCATCCTTCGCGACGAGAAGATGAAAGCGGAGATGATCGCGTGGCTCGAGGAAGCGCGACGGAGAGCTGAGATCCTCCTCTATCCGCCGTATCGCTCTCTCGGGAAATGAGTTGAGATGCCATGTGGGCCCTCCAGGACTCGAACCTGGAACCAACGGATTATGAGTCCGCTGCTCTAACCGGTTGAGCTAAGGGCCCATGTCTGGGAGAAGAGTTTGCCCGTTCGCAGGGCCGATGTCAAGAGCGGGAAGCTTCGCTCGAAGCGCTCTCGATTAGGGACTCAGTGAAGCAGGAGCGCGTTCCACGATGGCAGGCGACGCCCGTCTGCTCTACGATGTAGAGCAGGGCATCCCGATCGCAATCCACAAGAATGGAGCGAACGCGCTGAACGTGACCGGAAGTCTCCCCCTTCTTCCATAACCGGTCGCGCGAACGGCTGAAGTAATGCGCATATCCGGTGCGCAGCGTCTGCTGGACGGCCTCGCGATTAGCGAACGCTACCATGAGCACCTCGCGCGTCGTCGCCTCTTGCACGACGACAGGCACCAGCCCACCGGATTTCTGAAAGTCCACGTCTTCGAGCCTGATGTCGGTCATAGCCGTACCTCGACTCCCCGCTCGCGAAGGAAACGCTTCACGTGCGGGATGGGATATTTGTCGTAATGGAAGATGGAAGCGGCAAGCGCCGCATCAGCGCCTCCAATGGTCAGGACATCGAAGATGTGCGCGGGATGCCCGCACCCGCCGCTAGCGATGACTGGGATGCGCACCCGTTCGACGACGGCGCGCGTCAGTTCGAGATCATAACCGGCCTCGGTCCCATCCTGATCAATGGACGTGAGCAGGATCTCCCCCGCGCCGAGCGCCTCCGCTTCCTGCGCCCAAGCGACGGCGTCGCGCCCGGTCGGCCGCCTTCCACCGTGGGAGTAGACTTCGAACCAGAGGCGCTCGCCCTCGGCTCGCCGCCGCGCATCAATGGC
Source organism: Acidobacteriota bacterium (assembly GCA_030550025.1). Lineage (GTDB taxonomy): Bacteria > Acidobacteriota > Blastocatellia > HR10 > HR10 > HR10. The sequence continues at coordinate 121,759 of JAUQQC010000008.1, forward strand.
GACGACAACGCACTGCCGTCCGAACGTCTCGCTCAACTCGCGGATGAGCGCAGGACGCGCAAGCGCCGCTGTGTTCACGGAGATCTTATCCGCACCGCTGCACAAGAGGGCGCGCGCATCCTCCAGCGTGCGAATTCCCCCGCCGACCGTGAACGGGATATCGAGAGCCCGTGCCACCTGCTCCACCCATGCCCGCATCGTCTGCCGCTGCTCGACCGAGGCCGTGATGTCGAGGAAGACCAGTTCGTCCGCGCCTTCGTCTCGATAGCGGGAGGCCAGCTCAACCGGATCCCCGGCATCGCGCAGATCGAGGAAATGCGTCCCCTTCCGAACGCGCCCGCGATCCACATCCAGGCAGGGAATGATGCGCTTGGTCAACCCCATCGTCTCACTCCCTCGAGGAAGATTCGGTCTCCGATACCGAATCCCCCTCCCGACTCTCCGCGACAAGCGCCTGACGAATCTCCGCGAGCGTCACCCAGCCCTCATAGAGCGCCTTCCCGATCACCACGCCCCCGACTCCGGCTCGCTTCAATCCCACGACGTCGGAGCTTCGACAGATCCCCCCGCTGGCTAAGATGCGGACGCCCGAGATGGCGCTCAGCTCTGCGTAGGTCTGAAAATCCGGACCACTCAACGTCCCATCCCGTTCGACAGCGGTTACGAGGAACTGTTGAACACCATAGTCGCGAAATCGCGAGAGCGCATCTTCGACTGTGACCGATGTCGGCCGCGTCCACCCTTCGGTCACGACGCGCGCTCGCGAGAAGTCGAGCGCGACGACAATCCGCTCCGGCCCGAAGGCTTCGATCAACCGACCGACGCTAGCCGGGTCCCGCATAGCTAAGGTCCCAAGGATGATGCGCGCGACACCTCGTTCGAGCCACTCCCGCGCCGCGCGCTCGCTGCGAACCCCACCCCCCAGTTGCACCGGGATCTTCACCCCCTCCACGAGCCGTCGGATCAGGGAGAGATTCGAACCCAATCCGAGCGCCGCATCCAGATCCACGAGATGGAGAGCATCGGCCCCTTGCTCCTGCCAGCGCTGGGCAATCGCCATGGGATCGGTGCTATAGACCTTCGCCGTCGCGATCTGACCGCGCGTCAGTCGCACGACTTTTCCCATGAAGAGATCTAACGCAGCTAAGATCTCCATCGCTCCCTCGCTATCGTCAGGAAGTTCTGGAGCACGCGTCGCCCGACTGTCCCCGATTTCTCCGGATGGAACTGCGCCCCGAAGAGCATCCCCCGCGCGACGATGGCCGGAAACGTTCGCCCATAGTCCGCTTCCGCGAGGACGATCGTCGGATCCACCGGATGCGGATGATACGAATGAACGAAATAGACCCACGCGCCGTCTTCAATCCCTTCCAGAAGAGGATGCCACCGCCGCACGCGCAAAGCGTTCCACCCGATATGCGGCACCTTCACCGAATCCGGCAAGCGCACGACGCGCCCGCGGAAGAAGCCGAGACCGCACCCCACGCCTTCCTCGCTCTCTTCAAAGAGGACTTGCATGCCGAGGCAGATGCCGAGGATCGGCCTCTCGTGCGCGATCCACTGCCTCAGGCGATCCCGAATCCTGCCGAGGCGCTCGGCCACTGGGGTGAAATGCCCAACACCGGGAAGGATGAGCGCCGCGAAATCTCCCTTTGAGGGAAGCTCCGCCGAGACGATCGGCTCCACGCCTTCGCGCTCTAACGCCGCGCGCAAGCTGAACAGATTCCCGACGCCGTAATCGAGCACGAAGACGCGCATGTCAGATCACTCCTTTGGAGCTCGGCACACCCGATCGCCGTGGGTCCGGGCTCATCGCCAGGCGAAGCGCGAGGGCGAAGGCCTTCACCCCCGCCTCGATCTTGTGATGATCGTTCTCCCCATACAAGACGACGATATGCACGCACGCTTCCATGGCCGTCGTCAGGGATCGAAGGAAATGCGCGATGTCCTCGCGGGGCATGTCTTCGATCATCTCTCGCACGAGCTTCAGATCGGTGACGCTGAAGGGACGGCGCGCCAGATCCACGCTCGCCATCGCCAACGCTTCATCTAAAGGGACGAGCGCCGAGCCGAAGCGTCGAATTCCCGTGCGTTCGCCAAGAGCCTGATTCACGGCCGCACCCAGCGTAAGCCCGACGTCCTCGACGAGGTGATGGACCAGGTCGCCCTCGGCCTTGACCGTGAGGTCCATCAGACTGTGATGAGCGAGTAGCTCGAGCATATGCGTGAGGAAGGCTGGACGGAGTTCCACCTCCGCGCGCCCCTCCCCATCGAGAACGACCTCGGCGAAAACGCCCGTCTCACGCGTCGTACGGTGCACGCGAGCGCGTCTCTCCATAGCGCCATCTCCTCCCGCTCACAGTTGACGGAACAGCTCGGGCAATTCGTTCACCGTCGGGAGAATCGCTACGGCGCGTCGAGCGCGAAACCACGCGATCTTCTCCTGCGCACCATATCCCGTACCGTAAATCCCGACGAACTCAAGCCGAACCTCACGCGCGCGCTCGACCATGAGCGCATCCTCCACCGAATCCCCCACATACAGCGCGCGCCGAAACTCGCCCATCGCGCGAAGGGCGCGCCATAAGCCATAAGGTTCCGGCTTTCCAATCGCCGCTCCCGCTGGAGCACTCCGCCACTCGTCCTCTAAAAAGACGAGCGCTCCCGGATGGAACAGGTCGAGCCGATCCCCCAGTGTCCGACGCGCCGATTCGTGCGATCGTCCGGAGACGATCCCCAGGCGCGCTCGCCCGAACGTCCGCTCCAACCATCGAAGCGCTTCTTCTGTGATGATCGGCCGCTCTTCGTCCACGAGCCCAGGCCCGAGATGGAACCTCGGTTCCCATCCGAATCGCTCGCGGCAATACGAGGCGCCGTAAAACAGCTCGTTGAACACTCGGATGACGATGCTCTGCTCGGGCTCCCCCGGATAGTGAAGGAACCGCTGAAACGCGCGAAACGCCGCTTGACGGCGACCCGATATCCCCCACCCCTCCAAGATCGTTCGCTCGACCGAGGGGAGGCCAGAGCTATCGGCACGCTCGGCGAGTTCCGAAAGCCGACGCCGCAGAGCAGTCGAGGGAAACGGGCGGCGCAGCTCGATCACCTCATCCATAGTCTTCGGACGACGCATGCGCCCGACGTAGGCCATAAATCGCTCCGCCGCATCGCGGAGTCCTCGATCCGCCAATTCCTCATCCGCTTGAAGGAAATCCTCCACCCATCGCTCCGGCAATTGAGCGGCGATCCCCCACAGGATGGCGCAGACCGTGTCCCAGTCGTTGTTGAACCCTCCACTCTGTCGGAACCGATGAATGAGCCGTCGGGAGACGGGGCGGGTGACCGCGCGCTGGACAAGCTTGCTCAAGATGTACGAGACCGTCTCCCGAATCGCGGCATCATAAGACGGCCGGACGTCAATCAAAACGCCATCGCAATCAAACAGGACGACATCCACCGACGGTGCTTCCACCACCCAATCCTCTCGAACATATACGATCCCCGCCTCGGTTCGCCGCTCGCGGTAGCTCACCCGAGGACCTCCCGAATCCGCGCGATCAATGCCCGATTCGTCTCCCGCGGGCCAACGGTCGCCCGAAGGCACGCGCCGTAGCCAAGCACCTCGCCGACGTATTTCACGCGCAGGCCATGTTCGGCCAGATGCCGCCAGACGGCGCGCGCTTGATCCCCGACCTCAAAGAGGACGAAATTCGCCTGCGAGGGAAACGCGCGCACGCCCAGAGCACGCAACTCGGCTCGCAACCACTCGCGCTCCCGCTTGACGATCTCAATGCTCGCGCGCACCTCATCGTACGCATCTAAGAGCAACCGCGCAAGTCGCACCGCGAACGCGTTCACCGGATAAGGGTATTGCACCTTCTCGGCGAAGATACGGCTCAGGCGCGGAGGCGCCAGAAGATACCCGAGCCGCATTCCCGCCAGCCCGAACGCCTTCGAGAACGTACGCAGCAGGATCACATTGGCCGAGCGCGCCAAAAGCGGTAGCGCCGTCTCCGCCGCGAACTCGACGTAGGCTTCATCCACGACGAGGAGGCCGGAGAACTCGCGCGCCAGCTGCTCGACCTCAGCAAGGGGGAACTGATTTCCCGTCGGATTGTTCGGGGAGCAAAGAAAGAGCACGCGCGCCCCATGCGCCATGCGCCGAAGCGCTTCTAGATCGAGCGAGAAATCCTCCCGCAGCGGCACCTCGATCACCCGCGCCCCCACCAGCGCGCAGCGAATCCGATAGAAGGAGTACGTGGGGGCGATCGTGACGGCCGTCGCCCCGGCCTCCAGGAACGTGCGCGCCACGAGATCAATGAGCTGATCCCCACCGCTTCCCAGGACGATATGCGCGGCATCGATCCCCAAATGGCGACCGAGGTCCCGCACAAGAGCCCGCGCATCCTCGACAGCATAGAAGCGGGGGTCGAGCGCCTCCACGGCGCGCTGCGCCAACGCGGTCAAAAGCGATCTCGCCAGAAGGACGTTCTCATTCGCATCGAGCTTCCCCTCGGATAGCTCGTCCGCTTCGGGGACCGGATATCCCTCCAGGGCCTCTAGCTCGTCAAGCCGTCGTTCCCACCAGGTGTTCATCTCTTCACCCGACTTCGCGCGCGTTCCTCCAGAGCGCGATAGTGATTCGGCAGCCCTTCAGCGAGAGCGAGAACGCGCACCGGTTCCAAAAACCGCCCGAGGGTTCGACGCGCGCATTCGGCGTACGTCACCCGCTTCAGGAAATCGAGGACTGAGAGGCCAGAATAAGCGGCCGCTGTCCCCCCGGTGGGCAAGACGTGGTTCGTGCCAAGCACGTAATCGCTCGCGCTCGCCAGCGAATGCGGGCCGATGAGCACGAGTCCAGCTCGGGTGATGCCCCGCGCGACGACTCTCGGACGCCGCGTCATGACCTGCACGTGCTCGGGCGCCAGCGCGTTCGCGAAGCGCACGAGCAGATCGAGATCCCCCTCCGTATAGAGGAGAAACCCTCGACGAGCGAGCGCCTGCCGGATGATCTCGCGACGCGCCACCCCGGAGAGCCGCGCGCTCAGCTCCCGCGCCGTCCCCTCCGCCAAACGGCGAGACGTCGCCAACAGGCCACAGAGACTGTCCTCCCCATGCTCGGCCTGCGCCATGAGATCAGCAGCGATGGCTTCCGGGGACGCCGTCTCATCGGCCACGATGACCAGTTCACTCGGCCCAGCCGGCAGATCAATCCCCACGCGTTCGGCGACCAGAAGTTTCGCCGCCACGACATACGGCCCGCCCGGCCCGACGATCTTCTCCACCGGCGGGATCGTCGCCGTCCCATAGGCGAGCGCCGCGATCGCTGCCGCCCCCCCCACGCGATAGATCTCCGTGACGCCGCAGAGGTCGGCCGCAACGAGAACCAAGGGATGAATTTCGCCCCTCTCTCGCATCGGGGGTGAGCAGATCACAATTCGCTCGACTCCAGCCAAGCGTGCGGGCACGACGCTCATGAGCACGGAACTCGGATACGCCGCCTTCCCCCCTGGGATGTAACACCCCACGCTCCGAATCGGACAATGCGCACTCTCAATGACGACGCCATCAGAGACCACGCGCACGCGCTTCAACGCACCCAGCCAACGCCGTTCGGCACGCTCCAACCGCCGCTTGATCAACTTGAGCGCCGCAATCGCTTCGCGCGAGACCTCGTCGTACGCCGCGCGAATGGCCTCCGGCTCGACCCGCAACCGATCCCGCGAGAGCACCACTCCATCGAATCGCGTCGCGTATTCCAGAAGCGCTCTATCCCCACGCTCTTGAACATCCCGAAGGATACGGTGTGCCCTCTCCCACACCACCTTCGAGAGGCCACGGCGCATGCGAATCTCCCGCAGCCGAGTTTCAAATGTGCGCGGCGTCAATGCTCGAATCCGAATCAACCGCCCTTCACTCATGGGCCTCGTTGCGTGCGATCTCCTCCAGAGGCAAGATCTGTTGCGGCTCGTGAACGACCAGTCCTTGAGCCAATCGGCGAAGGACGGGAAGCAGCGTGAGGAATTGCTGCTTCTCGACGATCGTATTCACCGAGTACCACCCCGGAGCCGAAAGCGGACTGATCGTCGGTCGCTTCAGGGCGGGCAGCGCCCGCAACAGCTTCTCCAAATTCTCTTGCCGCACATTGACGAAAATGTGCAGCTTCTTCTCGCTGTCAATGACCCCTTTGAGCAACGTCATGATGTCGTAGATCTTCTCCCGCTTCTGCCGATCCCGCAGCGCGCGCCGATTGGCGATCAAAACGGCCGTGGATTCCAGGATCGTCTCGATCGGTTTGAGGTTGTTCCGCTCCAGCGTCGTCCCCGTTTCGATGACATCAATGATGACATCCGTATCCTCGGGAGGTTTGGCTTCCGTCGCTCCGAACGAGAGATAGATGCTCACGCGATCGTTCGTCCCGCGCCGCCACCAGGGCGTGATGACCAGTGGTTCCTTTCGCCCGAACGTCCTTCGATAGAGCGGATTGGCCTTCACATAGTCGGCCGTAATGTTCAGATACTCGGCGGAGATGCGCACCTTTCGCCCCTGACGCCAGAATCGCCGAAACAGATCCGTCAGCGACGCGACGTCCAGGTCTTTCGGAACAGCCACGACCAGTTTCACCCGCCCATACTCCAGATCCAAGAGCGTCTCAACGTCCGCGCGCCCCTCTTGAATCCAATCCCTCCCCGTGATGCCGACATCATGCAACCCTTCGGCCACAAAGATCGGAATCTCCTGCGGGCGCAAGATCTTCAACTCGATCTGCGGATCGCTGATCTTCGGCCGATACGTCCGCTCCCGACCATAGATCTTGTACCAGGCTCGCTCCAAGAGATCGAACGTCGCCTTCTCGAGCGATCCCTTCGGGATCGCGAACTTCACCAGTGCCATCTCACGCCCTCGCAGCGTTTGCGAACATCTCAGTCGCCCTCTTTCACCGTGCCGAAAAGATTCCAATTTAAAAGGACGGGCGCTGATTATGTCAAGGACGGCCATCCGCACGCGAGCTCCACACGCTTCTCCACTCGGCCATCTCTTCCAGATGGCCGCAGTATGCCCCACCACGCTTTCGGTGATGGAGAGCGGAACGCCCCCCCTGCTTCTCCCAGGGGAGAATGATCCTTTTGCACGCGTTCTCCCATTGGGAGTATACTAAGCCCCGGTTCGGGCGGGTTTTTGAGATCCGACGGCGAGGAGGGTAGTATGAAGCGGATCCGTGACATCGTCAGTTCCCGCACCGAGGTCTACACCATCCAGAGGACGGATTCCGTGCGACGGGCTGCCCAAGAGATGACGCGACGGAACGTGCGCGCCATCTCGGTCTTGGATGGGGATCGACTGGTCGGCATCCTCTCGGAATGGGACATCATGACGAAGGTCGTCGCCGAAGGACGCGATCCGGAGACGACGCGCGTCGAGGAGGTCATGACGCCGGACCCGATGACCGCCACGCCAGAGGCGACCTACGCCGAGTGCTTAGTGACGATGCTCGCCAATGACTTCCAGCATCTGGTCGTCGTCACGCCGGAAGGGAGAGTCCTCGGGACAGTCTCGCTCGGCGATCTGCTCAGCCTCGATAAGAAGGAACGGGACGAAGCGCTCGAGTTCTACGAGCGATTCTTCCAAGTCTACTGAACGGGCATGAAGGGAGAGACGTCGACGCTGAACGAGCGTGTGCGAGCGATCACGGAGGATCATCTCTCTGGAGCGACGGCGCTGACCGAGCAATTGACGGAAGTCCTGCGCGAGGTGCTCTCGCTTTCGTCCGCGACGACCGCCGAGGCCCTTAGGGAAGCACTGCTTGACATCGGCGAGCGCGTGATCCGCGCGCAGCCGAATATGGCGCCTCTTGTGCATCTGGTGAACGCCGTCGTGCGCGCCACTACCGAAGCCAAGACGCTTGAGGAAGCGCGCTCCGCGGCTCGACATGCGCTCGACCGATTCCGCCAGAAGCAACAAGAGAACGCGCGCGCACTCGAAGCACGGGCGAGCGATCTCATCCCCGAGGGCGCATGCGTGCTCACTCATTCCTTCAGCACGACCGTTCTCTCCGCTCTGCACGCGGCTCGCGCGCGTGGACGCTCCTTCTCAGTCGTTTGCACGGAGTCGCGCCCGCTCGGCGAGGGCCGACTCCTGGCCGAACGCGCGCTCGCGCTGGGTCTCTCAGTGACGCTCATTGTGGACGCCGCCATGGCGGAATGGGCCGGACGGTGCACGCTCGCGCTAGTGGGCGCCGACAGCATCTCTCCAGAAGGCGTGGTGAATAAGATCGGCACGCGGCTGCTGGCGCTTGCGGTTCGCGAACGCGGCATCCCCATCTACGCGCTCGCCGAGAGCAGCAAATTCTTTCCCATCCCCCTGAGGGCTTCGCGTCCGCAATCCCCGGCCGAGATCTGGGGGACGCCACCATCAGGACTCACAATCTGGAACGAATATTTCGAGACGACGCCGCTTGAGCTCTTCACCGGCATTCTCGCCGAGGATGGCCTTCTCTCTCCCAACGACGTTCGACGTCGCGTCCGAGAGATCGTCATAGAGGAACGCTTATGGTCACGGTTGAGATCATCGCCATCGGCAACGAACTCCTCTTAGGTGATACGCTCGACACGAACACGTCGTGGTTGTGTCGGACCTTCACCGGCTTGGGCGGCCGGGTCGAGCGCGCCGTGCTCGTGCGCGACGACTGTCCAGCCATCGTTCGAGAGATTCGCGGAGCTTTGGGGCGAGGGACGCAACTTCTGGTCACCTCTGGCGGACTCGGACCGACCGACGACGATCTGACCCTGCAGGCGGTCGCCGAAGCGCTCGAACGCCCGCTCGTGCTCAATGAGCGAGCGCTCGCCCTGGTGCGGGAGACGTATGAGCGACTCGCAGCCGCCGGCTATGTCGCCGATGCCCAGCTCACGGAGAGCCGCGTGAAGATGGCACGTCTCCCGCAGGGCGCCGAGCCTCTGGAGAATCCGGTCGGGGCGGCCCCGGGCGTCCTGCTGCGGTTGGATCGAACGACGCTCGTCAGCCTGCCCGGCGTTCCCGCCGAATTGAAGGCCATCGTCATGGGCCCACTACGCCCGATCTTGCAAGAACTTTTCGGCGCCGGCGTCTTCCGCGAACGAGAAGTCATCGCCCTCTGCCGAGATGAGACGGTACTGGCGCCCGTCCTCCGCGAGGTCGCCGAGCGCCATCCCGAAGTCTACATCAAATCCCGAGCGCGGGAGTTCGGCCCCGACATCCGCTTTCGCATCACGCTCTCGCTCTCCGGACGCGATCCGACGAATGTCGAAGCTCAGCTGGAAGAAGCGGCGCGCGATCTGCGCGACGCGTTACGGCGGGCTCACATCGAGGTCGAAGCGTGAGCGTGGAGACGGAAGCGCTCAGGTGGCGTCGATACGCCGCCCCCTTTCGCGCTCGCCGATTCCGGCATACCGAGGGGGCGAGAACCAGCAGAGCGGGAGCCTCACAGGCGCTCCCTTCGCTTCAAGCATCGGATCGCCGCTCGAAGGAACGCTTCGCGCAATTCGGGATCCACGATCTTCTCGGCCAATGGACCCAGTTCGCGAAGCATTCGCTCGTCAGGGACCACTTGAGGTTCCGAAGGACCGTCCGCCTTCGGCTCGCACGAGGAGGACTCTTTTTCTTTCCGCTTCACGCGATACTCGATGGCCTCTACGAGCTCGGCGCCGAAAAGGCGGTTGATTCGAGCGAGGATCTCGGGCGAGAGCTTCTCCAATTGCGCTTTCCATGTCCGATCGGTGGTCAGAATGATCAGACGCCTCTCGTGAAGCCGTACGGGAGAAGTATGGGCAGCGACGCTCTCGCCGACCAAGCGCGCCCATGCCGCTTGCAGCACGCGCTCGCAGGCGCTCTCCTCATAGCCCACCATGCGCAACGCGTGCGGGAGGATCTGGATCAATTCCTCCATGGGACTTCCAAAAGACGCGCCGATTCCGCGCTCGATCGCTCAATGTTTGATCTTCGCCCAATAGCTCAAGGGCTCAAAGTCCGGGCTGTTCTCCCTCGTGTGACAGGGCAAACATCCTTCGGGCACGCCGACCTTCCCGTATGGACGCGTCGGGTCTTCGAGATGGCGGGATGCCGGCCCGTGACACGCCTCGCACTGAACGTCTTTCAACCGAGGCGTGGAGAAGACGTTGAGAAATCCCCCCGGCTGTTCGTATCCGGTCACGTGACACGCGAGGCACTGCGGATCGTTCTCTCGTTTTGCCTTCTGAAGCGTCGCAAAAGCGTGCGCATGCCCAGATGTTGTCCACACGGCGTAGGCCGAAGCGTGGCATGGTTGGCAAGCGCGAGAGCCGACGAAGGTGGCGCCGTCCCCGGAAGCAGTATGCCGGGTTCTTCGGCTCGCGGCCATCGCGCGTTCAGCGAGCCGCCGTTGCACGGCCGCCAGTTCGTGCCGGGCCTCCGCGCGCAGCGCCTCCACTGCTGGATCATCGGGGATGAGCCCATCCAATTCGACGTATCGCGCCAGGACCTTCCATCGCCCACCTTGTTCCTCTCCATAGAGGCGCAACTCGCCCAGGAGCTTCGTCTGATACGCGCTGTAGGCGATGTAAGTGCGACCAATCGTCTTCGGCGACAACCAGAGCGGACGTCCAACATCGGCCAGGATCACGTCCACCTGTGGATTCTCACGCGCCAACGACTCGATCATCTCCGGCGAGAGATAAGCGAGCACCACGACCAGATCAGAGCGCGCGCGCACTTGGGGCAGGAGCGACCGCACGGCCACCAGCGGATCCGATATGCTGAATTCCCGCCCGCGATAGTTCCCCGCTTCGGTCACCCCGATGAGCCCGATCCGAAGCGTGCGTCCATTGAGCCTCCCTCCGCTCAGCTCGCGGATCACATATGGTTGAGGGTTCGCATAGGACGCCTCACGAGAGCGCACGTTCGCCGAGAGAAAACGCTTCACCACAGGCGTTTCGGCAGCATGGCGACGGAACTCCTCTAATCGAAAGCACCGCGCCAGCTGCGGGAGATCGTGATAAGAGAGATTCACTACATCGAGCTTCATGTGCTCATACGCGCGAATCACCCACTCGTTACCCACCACGACGTCCTCGGCGAGATCGCCCGTCATTGGATCAACTCGGTCGCTGAAGAAGTATCCGGTATCCACGTGAAGGAACGGAACGCCAGGATATCGCTCCGCGAATAACCGAATGTAGCCTTGACGGCGCGCCACGCCGCCGAGCGGATTCTTTGGACAGCCGCAAACCTCCAGACTCCCTAAGATGTCTCCACCAAAGAAGATCGCCGCGCTGAACCCATCATCCTCCCCAAGCCGACCGGAAAGCTCCGTTTTCCTGGCCCGCGCCCGCTCGAACTCGAAGACGTCCTTCGGCTGTTGAGGGGCTGCTGTCTGCATCGCTTCTTCAGCGACCAATCCCGGTCTGGAGCCGAAAAAGTGAACCGCGAGCAGCACGAGCGCTCCAGCCGTGAGGATGATGAAGACGCCCACGAGCTGTCGCACCATTGACCTTCCTCCTTTTGCTGCCATTAATAGCCGGCAAGATCATACCCCAACCTTCCGGCTTCAGCAACCAGCCGGTCCACGCGGAGCACGATGCCTCGCCGATGACAGAATGCGAAAGGCTTCGCGCGCGCGTCTCAGCTCCTCGGGCGCTTGCGACCCTCACTCCGGCACTGTCCGAGGGAGACGTCGGAGTATATCGAGGCGATAAAAGTTCACGACGTTGAGGCTCGATCCAAGCATCGAGGCAACGGTGCGGTCCGAGCATCCTTTCGCGAGAAGCTTCAGAAGCTCCACCTCGACAAGGGGCACCTGAGGATGGCTGAAGCGACTGACCGTCCCCCTCTGCAAGGATTCCAAAAGTGCACGTGCGATCGAGGGACTGAGGAAGGAGAAGCCCCGACGCACCATCACAAGCGCTCTTCGGAGGATCGCCGCGCTCTCGCACTTGGAGACATACCCCATCGCGCCGGCCGCAAAGGCCTCACGGACGATCTCCGGCTCCTCGATCTCAGAGAGGACGATCACACGCGGCCCCGGGATGGTGCCCGCCATGCGCCTCAAAACGTGAATCCCATCCAACGCGGGCAAGGCGACGTCCATGAGGATGACGTCGGGCTTCGTCGCCGCGACGCGCTCCAGAAGTCCCTGTCCATCGGACGCCTCCCCCACGACGGCATAGGAGCCAAATCCCTCGATGAGACATTTCAAGACGTGCCGCCAAAGCTGATGAGCATCCGCAATGACCATCCGTCCTTTTGCGCGCACTCAGTTCCCCCTCGACCGATCCCGGTCTGCAGAGCGCACGCCATGGCGGTGCGCTGCTCCGCCCCACACTTTCTTCATGAACCTCTATGATCGGCGATTCTGGGACATCCGACAATTCGGCGCACAGCGGATTTTTCGTCCCTCAAAGGGAGTATTTCTGGGGAGGTGGCGAAAAGCGCGTGGGGCTTATCCCTGGATGATCCCTCGACGGATCGCGTAGCGCACCAGTTCGGCGACGCTGTGCAGATCGAGCTTCCGCATGATGTTCTCCCGATGCGTCTTCACCGTCTTCTCACTGATGTAGAGCATTTGGGCGATCTCTTTATTCGAGTACCCCTCGGCGATGAGCTGAAGGATCTCTCGCTCACGGGCCGTCAGATCGGAGAATTTCTCCTCGGGCGGAACTTTCCCGCGGGCGAAATCGAGATATTGAGGGATCACCCGCTTGGCGATGGAAGGGCTCAAGTAAGAATCCCCTCGATAGACGGCGCGGATCGCCGCGATCAACTCTTCACTCGCCGCATCCTTGAGCAAATACCCAGTGGCCCCGGCGTTCAAAATCTCCGTCGCCAGCTGATCGTTCTCATGCACCGTCAGGATGAGGATCTTCGTCTTCGGCAGCGACTTGGCGATCTGCCGCGTGGCTTCGATCCCATTCAAGATGGGCATGGAGATGTCCATGACGACAACGTCCGGCTTCAACGCCTCCGCCTTCTTGACGGCCTCGCGACCATCGCCCGCTTCCCCCACGACCTCAAAAGAGGGATCGGCCTCCAGGATCTTCCGCAGACCCTGCCTCAGGATCGTGTGATCATCTGCCAAGAGCACTCTGATCTTTCCCATAGCGCCGACCCATTTCCCCCTCACATTCGTTTGGCCTGATTATATTCCAGACGAAGGGCAGATGCAATAGGGTTATCCCTCCAAAACGGGCATTGCCGTTTGACAAGCCTCGCGCCATAATTGGGGAGCTTATGTGAAAATTTGCGCCAAGGAGACATCTTATGGTGCCACCTTTTCGAAACGAACCGTTCACCGATTTCAGTCAGGAAGCGAATCGGCAGGCCATGTTCGAGGCCATCGCCAAAGTGGAATCAGAATTCGGTCGGGAGTATCCGCTCATCATCGGAGGGAGGCCGTATACGACCGGAGATCTGCTGAAATCCGTCAATCCCTCACAGACGGATCAAGTCGTCGGATGGGCGCACCGCGGCAGCTCGGAACACGTGGATCATGCCTTGGAGGCAGCGTGGAAGGCCTTCACCTGGTGGAGCCGTCGCCCGGCTGAAGAGCGCGCCCGGTACCTCTTTCAAGTCGCCCACGTCATGCGCCGCCGGAAGTTCGAGCTGGCCGCCTGGATCGTCCTCGAGGTCGGCAAGAGTTGGGCTGAGGCGGATGCCGACGTCGCCGAAGCGATTGACATGTGCGAGTTCTATGGGCGCCAAGCGCTCCAGTATGAGGGGCCTCGTCCGGTGACCCCCTCCCCCCTTCCTGCCGAACACAACGAGTGGTTTTACATCCCGCTCGGGGCGGGAGCCATCATCCCCCCATGGAATTTCCCCTTGGCCATCCTCGTCGGCATGACGATGGGGGCAGTCGCGGCGGGTAATACAGTCGTCGTAAAACCCTCCAGCGAGAGCCCGATCATCGCCGCGAAGTTCATGGAGGTGCTCGAAGAGGCTTCCTTCCCTGAAGGCGTCGTGAACTACTTGCCAGGAGCGGGATCGAAGGTCGGCGATTATTTGGTCGCTCACCCGCGCACGCGCTTCATCGCTTTCACCGGCTCCATGGAAGTCGGGCTGCGCATCAACGAGATGGCCGCTCGAACGTCCCCCGGTCAGATTTGGATCAAGCGCGTGATCGCCGAGATGGGAGGCAAAAACGCCATCATCGTGGACAGCTCAGCCGATCTCGATGCCGCCGCCGAAGGGATCGTGATCTCCGCCTATGGCTACTCGGGGCAGAAATGCTCGGCTTGCTCGCGCGCTATTTTCCTTGAGGATGTCTATGAAGCGGGCGTGGAGAAGGTGATCGAACGGGCGCAGAAGATCACCGTCGGGCCGACCAAAGATCCGGCCAATTGGATGGGCCCCGTCGTCAGCCAATCAGCCTACCAGTCCATCCTCGGTTACATCGAGATCGGAAAGAACGAGGGGAAGTTGCTCCTTGGAGGGCACGCGCTTGAGGAAGTCGGCCGCGGATGGTTCATCGCACCAACGATCTTCGGCGACGTCTCCCCCTCAGCGCGGATCGCGCAGGAGGAGATCTTCGGGCCGGTCCTTGCCTGTCTGCGCGCTCGGGATTTCGATCACGCCCTGGAGATCGCCAACGGGACTGTTTACGGCTTGACCGGCGGCGTCTACAGCCGCACGCGCGAGCATATCGAGCGCGCGCGTCGGGAATTCCACGTCGGCAATCTCTACATCAATCGGAAGATCACCGGCGCACTCGTGGACGTGCACCCCTTCGGCGGTTTCAACATGTCCGGCACCGATTCGAAAGCGGGCGGCCGCGATTACCTGCTCCTTTTCCTCCAAGCGAAATCCGTCGCCGAGAGGTTCTAGCGTCACGGGGGGCCTCACGCGAACGTGAGGCCCCCATGACGCGAGATCAGCGCTCTTTCTTCTGCTCCCCACCTGTGCCATAATTGTGCGCGAACGCATAAGGAGAGAGTCATGGCGCGCCAAAAGCCGATCTCGGTCCTCACCTTGGAGGAGGTCCTGAAGCAATTCGCCATCCC
>JAUQQC010000009.1:0-109494 GCA_030550025.1 Acidobacteriota bacterium
TGCGCAGGCTTCGCGCGGCGATCTGCCCACGCGCGCGAAGAGCGCTCAGAGCTTCTTCAAGGGCGAAGTTTGGCCAGAGCGACGTGTCGAGCGAGAGGCCGCGCGCGCGATAGAGCGTCGAACGACGAGGGATTCCTCGGCCGGCGTGTGGTCCTGCTCGGCCTCCCGCGCAACGCGCGCGAGCGCCTGTTGCTCTGCGAAGGCGCGTGCCAGGATCCTCACTAGGTAAGCTCGCAAACGCGGGCGATTGGCCGCCGAATACGGACGATCCGCGGCGACCGTCGGGATGCCTCAGCGGGCTTGCGTCCTGAGTCCACGCTCGTCAGAAGCGTCAACGCGAGCGCAAGGCCGAGGCCTCGCCGTTGGGGGCCTGTGTTCGGTGACCGATGGCGAACGCTCACGTGGAGGGAGCTTAGAAATCGCCATCGGAGAAGTCAAGCGCGGTGTTGTTCGGGCCGCGAGGTTCGTTTAAAATTGGCCTTCTCGACGCGATGTGGGATCATGCATGAGCAGGGGGATATGAGGAAGGTCGCGATCATTGTGTCCAACGGCAGTTTCAATAATCTCTTTCAAGTGAGCACGCTCATTCGCGCGTTGACGGCGTCGCTGGAGACCTCCGTGCGCGTCTTCTTTCGCGATGAGGCCGTTGTGAAAGTCACCCGAGCGCGCATCAATGAGTTGAACTTCTCGGACTTCGCTCGCCCGATGGAGCCGGAGATCGTGCGACGGCTTCGGGAAGCCGACTTCGTGGATTTACAATCCTTCCTGCGCGATTCCAAGGAACATGGCGATGACGTGAAGCTCTTCGCCTGCACGTCCTCGATGTACATGTATGGCGTGCGGGAGGAAGAGTTGATTCCGGAGATTGACGGCGCGCGCACGCTCACGGACTTCCTCCTGGAAGAAGTGAGCGATGCGGAGAAAGTCTTCACGTTCTGACCAGCGATGGAGGGAACAAAAAGGAACTTTCGCATCGGCGACCTGGTGGTCGGGGGAGGGGATCTGCTCGTCATCGCTGGGCCTTGTGTCATCGAGAGCGAGGAGCATGCCCTTCGGATGGCTGAGCGTTTGGCGCGCGTTGTGGGGCGGCTGGGGCTCCCCTATATCTTCAAGGCCTCCTACGACAAAGCGAATCGATCCTCGATCCATTCCTTTCGCGGGCCGGGGTTGGAAGCTGGATTGAAGATTCTGGAGCGGATCAAGCGCGAGGTGGGTGTGCCCATCCTCACCGATGTACATGAGACCGCTCAAGTCGGGCCTGCGAGTGAGGTCGTAGACGTCCTGCAAATTCCCGCCTTCCTCTCGCGGCAGACGGATTTGATCGTCGCCGCCGCGCGAAGCGGGCGCGCCATCAACATCAAGAAGGGGCAATTCTTGGCGCCATGGGACATGCGGTATGTGATCGAGAAGGCGACCACGGTCGGATGCGAGCGCATCCTGGTGACGGAGCGGGGCACGACCTTCGGCTACAACAACCTCGTCGTGGACATGCGCTCGCTGCCGATCTTGCGGACGTTCGGGTATCCGGTCGTCTTGGATGTGACGCACAGCCTGCAGTTGCCGGGAGGGGCGGGGGGGCGCAGCTCTGGACAAGCGGAGTTCATCGAACCCTTGGCGCGTGCGGGCGTCGCCTGCGGCGTGGATGGGGTCTTCATGGAAGTGCATGATCAACCGGAGCGCGCGCTCTCGGATGGTCCGAATTCGCTCCCCTTGGAGCGTGTGGCTCCGCTGCTTGCTGTGCTCAAGGAGATTCATCAACTGGTTCGTTCCATCGAGGCGTTGCCTGGGGATGAGACGACGGTGGCCGTATAGGCTTGGGGTGGGGCTTCTCGCGCTCGCGCTTCTTGGAGCATTGGGACATGCTCCGGCGCAGGAGCCAGCGGCGCCGGCCTATTTGCTCTTACGGGTGGAGCGCTACGAAGGGCATGTGCGCCTCATGCCGGATGAAGGGCGTGCGGCCGCGCAAATGACGCTCACGGTCACGAATCCCTCGTCGCGGGCCATAGATCGCCTCATGCTGCGCTTAGGGCCGATCGCGGAGGTCACGGAGATTCGCCTGGAGGAGGCGCCGCTCTCGTTCACCTCGCGCAAGGACGAGATGACCGGTTTGGTCAATTACGCCCTGACGCTCTCGGAGCCTGTGCGAGCGGGACAAACCGTACGCCTTGCGCTCACCTACAACGTTCATGTGGAAGAAGCGACGCCGCGCGCGGCGTTGACGCCGGAGGAATGCGTGCTCTTGCCCGAGAGCCTCTGGCTGCCGATGATTCACACGCCGTTTCAGATCGAATACCGTGTGGACCTCTCGCCCTTCACCTTAAGCATTGAGAGCCCGGACGCGCTCTTGGGTCTCTCTTCGGGGCGGTTGATCGCGGAGAGGGTGGAGGGGGGGAAGCGCCTTGTGACGTTCGAGGAGCCGATGCTCGCGCAGCCCGTCTTCATCGCGCGCGATTTCGAGCGAATCGGAGGGGATCAGGGGGGCGTGGAATTCTATGTGCCGCGCGGGTTGCAGACGCTTCGTCCGGGGACGCTCGAACGCCTGCGGGCGGAGATCGTGCGCCTTCGCGAATTCTACACGGCGTTCTTCGGCATCCCCTTGGAGCGGACGGTTCGAGTCGTCGCTTCGAACGAGGTCCCGGCCTATGGCGCGCCGGGACTTTTGATCTTCGACGAACGCATCTTCGCCCGCGATGTGCTTGATGAGGACGTGCTCTTCTTCCTGGCCACTCAAATGGCGCGGCTTTGGATGGGCGCCCGCGTGAACATTCAAGGAGTCGGGCATGCCCTGTTGGACCAAGGGATGCCGAGTTATCTCGCCTTCCGCTATCTGGAGTGGCGGTTTGGAGCGGCCGGACGGGAGCGAGCGATCGAACGCTTCCGACGCGCTTACGCGACGCTGGTGAGTGGGGGGAGTGCCTACGATGTCCCGTTGTTGCGGCAGACGCTGCTGGCGCGCCAGTACTACACGAGCATCTTCAATAAGACGCCGATGGTGCTGCGGCTGCTGGCGCACGCGCTTGGACCCGAGCGCTTTCATGCGCTCGTGCGCGAGTTGTTCGCGCGTCCGGGCGGGAACCTCACGTTCGAGGATCTCCGGCGCGGGTGTATGGCGCTCGATGCGTCGGAGATCGTGAAGGGCATCTTCGATCAGTGGTTCGCTGATGTCGTGCTCCCGGATTTCGCCGTGGGGAAGCCCGTGGCGGAAGGGGACATGTGGACCGTTCAGGTGGCGAATTTCGGCAGCGGCGAGGTCACGGTGGACGTGGAGGCGCTCACGGTTCAGGGTCACTCGCAGCGGCAAGCGGTGCGCGTTGAAGCGCAAGGGTATGGGCAAGTGCGATTTCGCGAGGAGCCCGTGTCCGTCACCGTGGACCCGGATCGGCTTTATCTGCAGGCCGATTACACGAACGATACATGGCCTCGACGTCCTTCCGTGGATCGGTTGGTGAGCCAAGGGACGTTGGCTTTGGTGCAAGGGAGGATTCAGGAGGCGGAGGCGACGCTGCGTCAAGCACTCGCGCAGGATCCGGATCGTCCCCTCGCGCAGGCGGCGCTGGCTCGCGCGCTGGCGCTTTTAGGGAAAGGGGATGAGGCCGAGGGGTATGTGCAGAAGGCGCTCGCTCAGGAGCCGTTGGCGCTCGGGGTGTACGCGTGGGCGCAGATGGCGCTCGGCGAGATCGCGCTGGTGCGAGGGCAACCGGCGCTGGCGCTCGAGTATTTCCGCCAGGCGAGTCTTGCCTTCGCCGAGGACATCTCGGTGCTCATGGCTCGCGATGCCCTCATTCGCGCTGAGAGCGCTGCGCAGAGGCTCCCGGCCGTCGAACGTTCCGTTCAGGAGTTCATTCGTCGGCTCGACGATGCGCTCAGCAGCGGACGGCCGGCCGCCGTGCGAGAGCTCGTCACGCCGCAGAATTTGAAGCGATTCATCACGGGGGCGTCGTTCCTCAAGGGGTGGAAGACGGAGATCCTGCGCGCGGAGGCCCTTGATCGAAATCGCGTCCTGGTGGACGCTCGGATCGCGGCGACGACGATCGGCGGGAAGCAGACGTCGTCGCGCGCCCTCTATGTCTTGCGACGGAGCGATGGGCGGTGGATCTTGTACGACATTCCCGTTTTCCTCGAACGTTGAGGGCGGGGAGGGGGAACGATGGACGAGGAAGTGAAGCGTCGCACGCAGGCCATTCGCGTGCTCCTCATGGACTGTGATGGGGTGCTCACGGACGGGCGCATCATCCTGCTGCCCGAGGGCGATGACATCAAGCTCTTCGACGCGCATGATGGTCAAGGGTTGAAACTCGCCGCGCGCGCCGGACTGCGCACGGGAGTGATCACGATCCGACATTCGCGCACGTTGGAGCGACGTGCGGCCGAAGTCGCCGTCCATTATCTGTGCCAAGGCGTCGAACGCAAGCTCGACGCCTACGAACGCATCCTTCGCGAGGAAGGTGCGCGCGATGAGGAGGTCGCATACATCGGGGACGATCTCCCCGATCTCCCCCCGATGCGGCGCGCGGGATTGGCCGTGGCCGTCGCCAACGCCGTCGAGGACGTCAAGCGCGCGGCGCATTATGTGACTCGATGCGAGGGCGGACGCGGCGCCGTGCGCGAGACGATCGAGCTGATCCTCAAGGCGCAGGGGAAGTGGGAGCGCGTGCTCGCCGACTATCTCGAAGCGTCGCCGCGCGAAGAGCGTTCGGCGCCGTGAGCCGCTCGAGGGCGAATCGTAGCATCGCGCGCCCGGGCTTCAGAGGAGTATCCCGAGTCGGCTCGCGCGTTCGGTCGGCCATCCCCTCGTTCTCGGTTCGCACATGGCGTCCCCCCTGCTGCTGGTCTCGGCCTGCACCGGTATGGTATAAAGGTGGGTGAGCGTACGGGGACTCCGGTGATGAATGTGGATCGCAAACTCGTGGCGGACATCACTGAGGCCATTTTGGCCAAGCTGCGGGAACTGGATCTGCTTGAGGGACCGGGGCCGAGCGAGTGTTTCCAGCGACAACCTGATCTGTTGCGCGGCGCGGTCGCTCTCGGGGCGGAGCGATTGGGGGGGAAGCCGGAGCCAGCTGAAGCAGCGCGCGATTTGGCTCGGTACATTGATCATACGCTGCTGCGGCCGGAAGCCACGCGCGAGGAGATCATTCGGGTGTGCGAGGAAGCGCTCGCGTATGGATTCGCGGCGGTCGTGGTCAATCCTTACTGGGTGCGCGAAGTCGCGCGACGGCTTGAAGGCTCGGCGGTCAAACCGTGCGCGGTCGTGGGCTTCCCCTTGGGCGCGACGTTCTCCGACGTGAAGGTCTACGAGACGCGGCGCGCGATCTTCGAGGGCGCGCGCGAGATTGATATGGTCATCAACATTGGGGCGTTGAAATCGGGGCAGGATGAGGTCGTCGAAGGGGATATTCGCGCGGTGGTTGAAGCTTGTCATGAGTTCGGCGTCCTCTGCAAGGTCATCCTCGAGACGGCGTTGCTGACCGAGGAGGAGAAAGTGAAGGCGTGCGTCTTAGCCAAGCGCGCGGGAGCAGATTTCGTGAAGACGTCAACGGGATTCAGCAAGGGCGGGGCGACGATCGAAGACGTCCTGCTCATGCGGCGCGTGGTCGGGCCGGAGATGGGGGTGAAGGCGGCTGGCGGCATCCGCGATGCCGAGATGGCGCGTCGCCTGCTCCAAGCCGGGGCGACGCGTCTTGGTGCGAGCGCGGGCGTGAAGATCGTACAGGAGGTTGCTCAAAAGGCGCGCCAACTGTGAGCGAGGCGTCCTCCGCAAGTCGTTTGACAGCCCGGGGGGCGGGGTCTAAGATAAGTCACGTCGGACGAGCGCATGTTCAGCGAGGTGATCGGCAAATACGGTGGGATCGCGCGCGATGTCCTCGCCCGATGGTTGGCGGGCTATCGCTTGCATCCGAATCTGCTGACGGTCATCGGCCTGCTGGTCACGATCTGGGCTGCCGTGCTCTTCGCCCACGGGCAATTCATTGCCGCCGGATTAGTGCTCATCGTCGCCGGAGCCTGTGACATCCTTGATGGCGCGCTGGCGCGCCTGACCCGTCAGGTGACGCGGTTTGGTGCTTTCTTGGATTCGGTCTTGGATCGCTATTCGGACGTCATCATCTTCCTCGGCCTGATCGTCTACTTCGCTCGCCCGACGCCCGATCAGAGTCTCTTCTACGTCGTGCTGACGGGGATCGCGATGATCGGCTCCCTTATGACGAGCTATGCGCGAGCGCGGGCCGAGTCGTTGATCTCCCATTGTCGCGTCGGGTTCTTGGAACGTCCGGAGCGGCTGACGTTGCTGATCATCGGCGCGCTGACGGAGGTGCCTGGAGCGGAGGGGAGCTATTTCCTTCATAAGATGCCCGCCGTTTTGTGGCTCATCGCAATTCTCTCGCATTGGACGGTCGCGCAGCGCGTCTACTACACGTGGAAGATGACGCGGGCTCTCGACGCGGAGACGTTCCCCTCGGCGGAGGCGACGCCGCGAGCCTTCTCCCAATCCGCCTTCGCGGGAGGAGCGAGCGTGGAGAAGGAGACGGAGTTATGAAGCGAGCGTTGGAGAAAGCGTGTCCGAGCTGCGGGCGCAGGGTCGCTCTGGAAGCGACTGCGTGTGCATGCGGCGCGCGATGGGTGGCTTCTCAACCGACGGGACCCGAATTCCGAGTGCCGCGCGTGGGCATGCCCGTCGCAGCCGTGAGCGTGATCGCCTTGACCATACTCATCGAGGCGATCCTCCTGGCGCATGAAGCGTATGTAAGTCCGTTTGTCTGGGCGGAAGCGATCGGCTCGACGCTCGTCTATCTGGCGCGCTTCTTCGTGCCGGTACTCCTGGTCGCGGCCTATCTCGCTTATCGGGGGAGCCGGCAAGCGCAGCGCGCGCCCGACCGATATGGTGGTGGGCGTCTGGCGCGAGCGGGGCTGGTGGCTGCGCTGCTCTTGCTCGCCGTTCATGCGGGCGTCTTCCTGACGCGCGCTCCTCGCCTGATCGAGAACAGGCGCATCCGGCAAGAGGCGGCCACGCGGGCGAACCTCTATCGCTTGGCATGGGCTATCGAAGCGTATCGGCAGCAGTATGGTACGTATCCACGCCGGCTCATTGATCTGCAAGAGATGGATCCCCATTTGAAGCCGGCTGTGGATGCGTGGGGACGCGAGTTCGTCTATAGCACCATCTCTGGGGATGTCGCAGCGGCGGCGCCGATGCCGTTCCAACGCTATCAGCTCGTCTCGAAGGGCCCGGACGGGATTCTGGGAACGGCAGATGATATCGTCCTGCGGGATGACGTCTTGCTGTCAGGGGGAGGGAGCGGGACGCGGTGATGTTTCGGAAGATCCTCATCGCCAATCGGGGAGAGATCGCTGTGCGCGTGATTCGCGCGTGTCGAGAGTTGGGGATCTCTCCGGTGGTCGTCTATTCGGAAGCGGACGAGCGCTCGCTGCACGTTCGGTTGGCGGACGAGGCGTATCTGATCGGCCCGCCTCCCTCGGTGGAGAGTTATCTGCGCGGGGATCGCATCATCGAGGTGGCGCTCCACTCCGGAGCCGAAGCCATTCATCCCGGATATGGGTTCTTGGCGGAGAATGCAGAGTTCGCGCGCGCCGTGGAAGACGCGGGCTTGGTCTTCATCGGGCCGAATTGGCGGGCGATGGAGCGATTAGGGCAGAAGACGCAAGCGCGCGCATTGGCGCAGGCGGCGGGGGTTCCCATTGTGCCGGGGACGGAGGAACCGATTGGAGACCTCGCGCACGCGCGGGCGGTCGCCGAGCAGGTGGGGTATCCGGTGATGTTGAAAGCGGCGGCCGGCGGTGGAGGTAAGGGCATGCGCCTGGTGCGTTCCCCTGAAGAGCTTCCGGGCGCCCTGGCCATGGCGCAAGCGGAAGCCCAAGCGGCGTTCAAAGACCCCTCGATCTACATCGAGAAGGCGATCGAGCGCCCGCGTCACATCGAGATGCAGATCCTGGCCGACCGCTATGGACAGGTCGTGTATCTTGGAGAGCGCGAATGCTCCCTGCAACGGCGCCATCAGAAGGTGATCGAGGAGGCGCCGGCGAGCTGGAACGATCCTGAGCTGCGACGGCGGATGGGAGAAGCCGCCGTCCGTCTCGCCCGAGCAGCTGGCTATACGAATGCCGGGACGGTCGAATTCCTCGTGGATGAGGAACGCCACTTCTATTTCCTCGAAGTGAATGCCCGCATTCAGGTTGAACATCCGGTGACGGAGATGGTCACCGGCGTGGACCTGGTGCGCGAGCAGATTTGTCTGGCGGCGGGCGAACCGCTGCGCCTGCGACAGAGCGAGATTCAGTTGCGCGGATCCGCCATCGAATGCCGCATCTACGCCGAGGATCCGGAGAACGATTTCTTTCCCTCGGCGGGTCGGATCGAGACGCTTCGGCTTCCCTCCGGACCGGGCATTCGCGTGGACAGCGGCGTATATGCCGGATGGGACGTCTCGATCCATTACGATCCGCTCCTGCTGAAACTCATCGCGTGGGGGGAGACGCGCCAGCAAGCGATCGAGCGCATGCGCTGGGCTTTGGAGGAAACGGTCATCACGGGGATTCGCACGACGGTCCCGCTCTATCGCGAGATCTTTCGCGATCCCGATTTCCTGGCGGGGAGGATAGATACGGACTATCTCGCGCGCTTCCTCGCGGCTCGGGAGGAGACGTCCCGTTCGCGCGATGATCTCCTCTCGCGAGACGCCGCCTTGATTGCGGCTGCGCTTTTCGCTGCGAGCGAGCGGGAATCGCGCGAGCCGGCGTGGGCGACGCCTCCAAGCGCCTGGAAGTGGCAGGGACGGTTGCTGCGTCTCACATCGCGGCTATGAAGGTGGAGATCGAATCCGAGACGGGAAGGCATGTGGTGGAGATCGAAGAGCGCGATGGGGGTCTCCTCGCGCAGGTGGACGGGCGCTCCTATGAACTGAGGATCTTCACGCCGGAGCCTGGTGTTTACACATTGCTTTTCGGTCCGCAGGTGATCGAAGCGCGCGTGGAGGGGAACGCGCAGGCCGGATTCGTGACGGTGACGGTTCGAGAGCGCGCGTGGCATCTACGCGTGCGAGATCGGCGGTATCGGCGACGAGCGAGCGAGGCGGGATCGGAAGGGCGCGTCGCGCTCACGGCTCGCATGCCAGGAAAGGTCGTGCGCCTGTTGGCCGAAGTGGGAAGCTCGGTGCGGGCCGGGCAGGGGATCCTCGTGCTGGAAGCGATGAAGATGCAAAACGAGGTGAGGGCCCCCAAGTCCGGGCGCCTCGCCGAAGTCTACGTCCGCGAGGGGCAGACCGTTGGAGCTGGTGAGCTGCTCGCGGTGATCGAATAGGGAGGAGCATGCCTACGAAACCGCGCATCGAGTTTCAGGTTGGCGATGAGGTCATGTACGCCGGAGCGGCGAGCGTGCGCTATGGGACGGTCATCCGCGTCATCGGGGCGGGCAACGCGCAGATGGTTGAAGTCGAATTCGAGGACGGGAAGCGAGAGCTGAAGAAAGCGAGTGATCGCGCGCTGCGCTTACTGCGGCGGAAGGTGACCGAGGAAGTGCGTCAGGAATTCCGCGATCGTGAGGTTGAAGAGGTGCGTCGCAGCGAGACCCGTCGCCGATGAAGAGGCCGTACGGCGGGCGATTTAAGGCTTCGCGTGCGCCGGAGGGGGATTCTCCGGACGCGCGCGCTCGCTGAGCGTGATGGCGATATCGCTGTAGAGGACGTACCCCATGAGCAAGAGGATGAGCGCCAACCCCACCGTTTGAATCTTCTCCCGAAGCGACATCGTCAGCTCTCTCCCCGCCAATCCCATCCCCCATTCCACGAAGAGCATGAGGATGAGCCCCCCATCGAGTACCGGGATGGGAAGGAGGTTGAAGAGGCCGAGGCTGAGGCTGATGAGGCTCATGACGACGAGCAACTCTTTCAACCCGCGTTCGGCCGCTTTCCCCGACAGATCGGCGATGCGCACGGGGCCAGCGAACGTCTCGCGCACGGTCCGTTGACCACGGAGGACTTCGACGAGCGCTTCCAACGTGAGGCGCGCGTAGAAGAGGTTTTGCCGAAACGATTCTCGCAGTGCCGCGCCCATCCCCATGCGCACGGTGCCGCGTTGAAGCGGTTCGGGCTCCGGAGCGATGCCGATTCGCCCTCGCCCGCGGTCGTTGAAGGGGACGACTTTCACCTGTCGGCGCTCTCCCTCGCGCACGTAGGTGAGCGTCAATTCCTTCCCGATGCTCCGGCCAACGACAGCTACGAGAATGGGGAAGGTCGTGATCTCCACGTCGTCAATGCGAACGATCTTGTCTCCCGGTCGCAGTCCGGCCGCTTCCGCGGGCGATCCGCGTTCGATCTGCGCGATGACCACACCATCGGTAGTCGGAGGGGGGAGCAATCCCGATTCCCCGATGATGTCGAATCGGCCCTGAACCGCTTCAAGCGTAAGCGGGACACGCAGGCGTCGCCCCTCGCGCTCAACGACGACGACGACCGTTTGGTTCGGCTTTGCGAGCGTGAGGTCCTCCACTTCCCCCCAGGTGGGGTTCTGATGCCCGTCGAATTCGAGGATGACATCCCCCGGGCGCAGGCCCGCGCGTTCGGCGGGAGAGCCGGGGACGATCGCCCCGATGCGCGCTTTCTCGACCCGATAGGCTGGGCCCGGATAGCTCACCATGAAGAGCGTAGCCGGAAGCGCGATCGCCAGCAGTAGGTTCATCGCCGGGCCGGCCAGCGCGACCAGGAACCGTTGCCACTTCGGTCGCGCCAGGAACGCCTCCGGCGGAAGGGGCCCGAGTCGCGCTTCCTCGGGATTCTCGCCGAGCATCTTCACGTAGCCACCCAGTGGAATGGCCGAGATGCGATAATCCGTCCCGCCGCGCCGAAAGCCGAAAAGACGCGGGCCGAAGCCGAGGCTGAAGACCTCGACCCGAATCTTGAAGAGTTTGGCGACCGCGAAATGACCCAACTCGTGGACGAAGATGAGGACCCCGATGACGAAGAGGAATACGATGAGCGTCGTCACAAAGTCCAGCACGTCTTACTCCCCTTTCAGCGTCTCACGCGACAAAGTGTACTCGACGCGCGCGCCCTTGTCTATGTCAGTCGGGCTTCGGCGCCGCTTTGTCCTGAAGCGCGAGGGCTTCGTTGAGCGCTCCGGTGCGATATCCTTCCAAATCCAGTGTCACGAACGCGAAGCCGAGCGCTTTGAATTCCCGCACCAGACGCTCGAGCGTCGCCGGCTCCACGGCGCGGCCGAGTTCGTCGCGACCCAGCTCCAGACGCACCAATGGGCCGTGATGGCGAACGCGGAAGATCCGGAAGCCCAGCTCGCGCAGGACCTCCTCCCCCTGTTCGATGGCTCGGAGTTTCTCCACCGTCACCTCCATGCCGTAGGGGATGCGAGAGGCTAAACAGGCCGAGGCCGGTTTATCCCAGGTCGGCAAGCCGTGCCGTCGGGATAACTCTCGGATCTCAGCTTTGGTGAGATGGCATTCGATGAGTGGACTGAGGACGCCCAATTCTCGGGCGGCCTGGCGGCCCGGTCGAAAATCGTCGAGGTCGTCTACGTTCGCTCCGTCGCACACGGCGCGAAAGCCACGCTCACGCGCCAATCGGGTCAGCTGCTCATACAGCTCGCGCTTGCAGTAGTAACACCGATTGGGCGGATTGCGGCGATAGTTGGGGTCATCGAACTCTTTGGTCCGAATCAGCAGATGCGGGATGCCGAAGCGTCGGGCGAACGCGATCGCCTCCGCACGATGCCGCGCGGCCAAGCTCGGGCTCTCGGCGGTCACCGCGAGCATCCGATCGCCGAGCACGCGAGCCGCGATGAAGGCGACATAGGCGCTGTCCACGCCCCCGGAATATGCGACGATCGCCGATCCCAACTCGCGGAACCACGCGCGCACGCGCTGTTCCTTCTGTTCCACCTCATCCCACCTCGCCCCGCTCATCTTGGCGGATCAGTATAGCGCACTCTCGAGCGCTTGATCAACGCGCTGCTCCCGCGCAAAAATGACCAGCTTGATCTCGCGAGGCGAAGCGGAAGGCGCGAATCATTCGCCGTCGCTGGGAGACCAACTCGATGAGGGGGGACAATGGCTGCGAGCAAAAGGAGACGAATCCTCATCGTCGCACTGAGCCTCATCGGCATCGGCGCTCATATTGGGGAGGGATTGGCGCAGCCGCCGCTTCGGACCCTCCGGCAGCTTGAGCGGCGTTTCGAGGAGATCCTTCGACGACCCGAGTTCGCGACGACGCGCTGGGGGATTCTCGTGGAATCGTTAGATCGGCGGATGGTCCTTATCCAGCGTGAGGCGGATCAGCTCTTCACGCCGGCCTCGAACATGAAGCTGTATACGACGGCAGCGGCGCTGGTGCGCTTGGGACCGAATTTCCGATTCCGCACGTCGGTATATGCGCAGGCGCGACCGGATGAGCGCGGGCATGTGGAGGGAGATGTGATCCTCTACGGGCGAGGCGATCCCAATCTCAGCACGCGCACGCTCGTTGGGGGGTATCTGACGCCGTTCTTCGACCTGGCCGATCAGCTCGTGCGCGCAGGCGTGCGCGAGATCTTCGGCGATGTCGTCGGAGATGAGAGCTATTTCGTGGGGCCGCGATTGGGCGTTGGGTGGGAATGGGATGACCTGCAGTGGTATTACGGCGCGGAGGTGAGCGCGCTCTCGGTGGACGATAACTTCGTGGATGTGATCCTTCTGCCGGGCAAGCGTCCCGGCGATCCCGTGCAGGTGATCCTCTCCCCTCCGTCGTCCTACGTGACCATTCTCCCTGGCGTGGTAACGGTGGCCGAAGGGACGCCGCAGCGAATCGAGATCGAACGTGGGTTGCAGGACAATGTCGTGGAGATTCGAGGGGCGATGCCTCGAGATGGCCTGGGGTATCGGGCAGCCGTCGCCGTGCATCATCCGGCGCTGTATGCGGCTACGCTCTTTCGCGAGGCGCTTCTGCGGCGTGGCATTCGCGTACACGGGCGCGCCGTCGCGGCCGATTGGAAAGTGCGGCGCGAGCGTCCGCTTGATCTCCGACGGATGGTCGAGCTGGCGGCCGTCGAGTCCATCCCTTTGAGCGAGGAGATTCGCGCCTTGAACAAGATCAGCCAGAATCTGCATGCGGAGATCCTCTTGCGGGTCCTCGGAGCGGAGGTGAAAGGCGAAGGCTCGGACGAGAAAGGGCTCGAGGTCATTCGCGAATTCCTGCAGGAGATCGGGGCGCGGACTTCGGGCGTGCGCGTGCGGGACGGGTCGGGCCTCTCGCGCTTGAATCTGGTGACGCCGGCGACGACGGTGGATCTGCTCCGCTTCATGAGTCGGCACGAGCATGGCGCGATCTATCGGGAGTCGCTTCCGATCGCCGGCGTGGATGGGACGCTCGAGCGGCGCATGAGGGGGACGCCGGCAGAAGGGAACGTACGGGCGAAGACTGGCACACTCGCCTACACCTTCACGCTCTCCGGATACGTGACGACGGCGCGTGGAGAGCAGCTCGTCTTCAGCTTCATGGCCAATCATCACACGGGCGAAGCGACGAGCGTCCTTGCGGCCTTGAATGAGCTGTGCGCGGTGCTGGCGGCCTTCGCCGGACCGTGAAGCGTCATCGCCGTCGGATCAGGAATCGGTCCATGACCAGATAGTCCATCTCCGAGCGAAGGAAGCAGTCGACGGCATCCTCGGGCGTACAAACGATGGGCTCTTGGATGTTGAACGAGGTGTTCAGCAAGACGGGGACGCCCGTGAGGCGCTCGAACTCGCGGATGAGTTGCCAGTAGCGCGGATTCGTCTTCCGGCTGACCGTTTGCGGGCGCGCCGTCCCGTCCACATGAACGACGGCCGGGATCACGGGTCGCATCTCCGGGACCACCGGGTGCACGGTGATCATGAAGGGGGCATGCAGGCGGTGGCCGAAGATGCTCTGGACGCGCTCTTCGAGGACAGAGGGGGCGAAGGGGCGAAAAGGTTCGCGGAGTTTCACCTTCCGATTGAGCACGTCGCGGATCTCCGGTCGCCGAGGATCGGCGAGGATCGAGCGATTGCCGAGCGCCCGCGGTCCCCACTCCATGCGCCCTTGGAACCAGGCGATGATCTTCCCCTCAGCCAGAAGCTGGGCGACGCGGCGAATGAGGGCGTCTTCTTCCAGCTCCTCCCACAAGAGGGGAGCTGCGGCCAGAGCATGCTGATAATCCGCGCGCTCGAACTGAGGTCCCCAATACGCGTGCTCCATCACGAAGCCTCGGGGGCGATTAAGGAGCGCGTGGCAGATGTAGAGCGCGGCGCCGAGGGCACCGCCGGCGTCATGGGCGGCCGGTTGGATATACACGGCCTCGAATTCGGCTTCACGCTCGATGCGTCCATTGAGCACGGCGTTGAGTGCACAGCCACCGGCCAGACACAGATTGCGCTCGCCCGTGACCCGTTTCAGCCAGCGCAAGAGGTGAAGGACGGTCTCCTCGAAGACCTTCTGGGCGCTGGCCGCGATATTGAAGTGGCGTTCGGTGAACGGTTCGTCGGGCCGACGCGGCGGGCCGAGCACGCGCGTCAGGGCTTCGGGAAAGCGATAGTGCTTCGCCAGATGATGATCGAGCAGCGCCGTATTCAACTGGAAATCGGCCTCGCCCACAAGGCGCAGGACGTTCTGGCGGAAGAAGTCGTAGAATTCGGGCTCGCCGTAAGCGGCCGCGCCCATGACCTTGTACTCCTCGCCCTCGAACATGTCGAAGCCGAGGAAGTTCGTGATGGCCGAATAGAATTGTCCGAGCGAGTGGGGCAGGCGAATCTCTTTCAACTTCCGAATACGCGTCCCTTGGCCATGCGCCAAGAGCGTCGTCGTGGCTTCGCCCGTCCCATCGAAGGTGAAGATGGCCGCCGACTCGAACGGGGAGCAGAAGAAGGCGCTCGCCGCATGACAGAGGTGGTGTTCGAGGTAATGGAATCGGAAGTCGCGGCCGCCGTATTGTTCGCGCAGCAGGCGCGGCAGGCGCATCATCGGGAAGTAATGGCCGGAGATCTGTTCGCGGCCGCGCACAACGCGTCGGACGAAATGATCGGGCGAGCGCGTGAGCGCCGCGAGCGTCGTCCGAATTCGATGGCCGAGCACCCAGGGGCGCCAGTACAAGCCCACGTGCGCTACTTCGGCCATGCTGATTCGAGCTTCTTCCAGAACGTAGCGCAGGGCGTTATGAGGGAAGCCGACGTGATGCTTGATCCGCGAGAAGCGTTCCTCTTCGGCGGCGGCGACGAGGTCGCCATCGCGAAGCAGAGCGGCGGCTGCTTCTCCCATTGTGGCCAGGCCGAGGATGTACATTGGGGGCAACTGTAGTCAACGCCGTCGCTCTCTGTCAACCTCTCGGGAAAGAGAGGCTCCGCCCATTGACACTCCGGCCTTGAGTTCGCTATCTTTAGCGTTCGCCTTGAAGTCGAGCATCGAGGGAGAGCATGAAGACCTACGTTCCGAGCGGGAAGGATTTGGACGCGCAGCGGAGATGGTATGTCGTGGACGCGGCGGGCATGACCGTCGGTCGGTTGGCCTCGCGCGTGGCGCGGATCCTCATGGGGAAGCATAAGCCGACGTATACCCCTTTTCTGGATCTGGGCGATCACGTGATCGTCATCAACGCGGCCAAGGTGCAGTTCACGGGGCGGAAGTGGGAGCAGAAGGTCTATCGGTATCACACGGGGTATCCCGGCGGATTGAAGGAGATTCCAGCCAAGCGGATGCTGGCTGAGCATCCGGAGCGGATCGTAGAGTGGGCGATCCTGGGGATGTTGCCCAAAACGAAATTGGGCAAGAGGATGGCGAAGAAGCTGCGCGTCTACGCGGGGCCGGAGCACCCGCATGAGGCGCAGCGACCGGAACCTTTGACCTTGTAAGGAGTCGCCATGGCGGAGTTGATTCAATATTGGGGGACGGGACGGCGCAAGACCTCGACGGCGCGCGTCCTCTTGCGTCCGGGGGCGGGGCAGATTGTGGTCAACGGGCGTCCACTGGAGGACTATTTCCCGCTCGAGCGGCATCGCGCCATCATTCGGCAGCCGCTATTGTTGACAGATGCCTGGGGCAAATTCGACGTCCGCGTGAACGTGCGAGGCGGTGGGATCACGGGACAGGCCGAGGCGATCCGGCACGGGATTGCGCGCGCGCTGCTCGAATTCAATTCCGATCTGCGCCCCCGCTTGAAGGAAGCGGGTCTGCTCACCCGCGATGCGCGCATCAAGGAACGCAAGAAATATGGGCAGAAAGGAGCCCGAAAGCGATTCCAATATTCCAAGCGGTGAGCGCTCGGGAGCGATTCTCCTCGGACATCGTGGGCGATCTCTGGCGAGGTTCGCACGCGTGATTCCATGGGGGCCTCCGTGGGCTGTCGGACCCTGCTTGGCCGTCGCCGCGATAGGGGATCCGCGCGCGACCAAATGAGGACGGCCGGGCGCGAAAATCGTATTGAGGAGGTGAGGGACGACGGTGGTCACGATCACGATGAAGGAGTTGCTCGAAGCGGGCGTCCACTTCGGCCATCAGACGCACCGCTGGAATCCGAAGATGCGCGAGTTCATCTTCGGCGAACGCAACGGTATCCACATCATTGATCTGCAGAAGACGCAGCGGTATTTCCGCGAGGCCGTGAAGTTTGTGACCGAGATGGCGGCACAGGGCAAGACCTTCCTCTTCGTGGGGACGAAGCGACAAGCGCAGGATGCCATCGCCGAGGAGGCCATGCGATGTGGTCAGTTCTATGTCAACCATCGCTGGCTGGGTGGCTTGCTGACGAATTTCCAGACGATTCGCAAGTCCATTCAGAAGCTGCACGAACTGGAGCAGATGAAGGCCGATGGGCGGTTGG
Source organism: Acidobacteriota bacterium (assembly GCA_030550025.1). GTDB lineage: Bacteria > Acidobacteriota > Blastocatellia > HR10 > HR10 > HR10. Next base: position 16,828 of record JAUQQC010000009.1, read on the forward strand.
AACAGCTGCCCAAGAAGGAGGCCATTCGCCTGGAGCGGAAGCGGGCGGCGTTGGAGAAGAACTTCGCCGGCATCCGCAACATGACCAGATTACCCGACGTGCTCTTCGTCATTGATACGGAAAAGGAGGAGCTGGCTGTTCGGGAGGCCAAGCGGTTGGGCATCCCGATCGTCGCCGTCGTGGATACGAATTGCGATCCGGAGGGGATTGATTATCCCATTCCGGGCAACGATGACGCGCTGCGCGCCGTGCGCCTCTTCGTCTCCAAGATCGCCGATGCCATCATCGAGGGTCGGCAGATGATGAAGGAAGCGGCGCCGGAGATGGCCGAGGTGGCTGTGACCCCGTCGGAGGCGGAAGCCTCGATAACGAGCGACACGGAGCGCTTCCTGGGGGAAATGGAAGAGGAGATTCCTGAGCGGGAGTGAGGACTATGGCTGCGATCTCCGCAGAAGCGGTGAAAGCTCTTCGTGAGAAGACCGGCGTAGGGATCATGGAGTGCCGCGCGGCTTTGATCGAGGCCGGAGGAGATGAGGAGAAGGCCATCGAGATCCTCCGCAAGCGCGGTTTGGCGGCGGCCAAGCGGAAGGAAGGACGGGTGACCGCCGAAGGGATCATTGGCGCCTACATCCATCACGGGAGCAAGATCGGCGTCCTCGTCGAGGTGAATTGCGAGACCGATTTCGTCGCCCGTAATCCTGAATTCCAGCAGTTCGTCAAGGACGTGGCTATGCACATTTGCGCGGCCGAGCCCCGGTACATCCGCAAGGAGGATGTGCCCGAGGACGTGCTCGCCAAGGAGCGCGAGATCGCTCGCGAGCAGGCGTTGGCCGATCCGAAGATGGCGGGGAAACCCGAGCGCGTCCTGGAACAGATCATCGAGGGGCGCTTGGCGAAGTTCTATGCGGAGACGGTGCTCCTGGAGCAGCCCTTCATCAAGGACCCGAGCCGGACGGTCTATCAATTGCTCGCGGAGTTGATCGCGAAGTTCGGGGAGAACATCCGCATCCGGAGGTTCACGCGCTACAAGTTGGGAGAAGATGCCACGCTCTCGGCCAAAAGCGGCTGAGCCACTGCGGCCCCTCCTTCGCGAGGGGCTTTTTTATTAGGAGGCGGAGCGCATGACGACTCCAACGCCCATCTATCGACGCATCCTGCTGAAGTTGAGCGGCGAAGTCCTCATGGGCGAGCAGAGCTATGGGATCGACCCGCAGATCTTCCGCGCGATCGCGGAGGAGATCAAAGAGGTTTATCTCTTGGGCGTGCAGATCGCCATCGTCATCGGCGGGGGGAACATCATTCGGGGGATCGAGGCAAGCGCGCAAGGGATGGATCGCACTTCGGCCGATCACATGGGGATGTTGGCAACGGTCATCAACGCCTTAGCCTTGCAAGATGCCTTGGAGAAGCTCGGGGTGCCCACGCGTGTGCAGACGGCGATCGAGATTCGCGCCGTGGCCGAGCCGTTCATTCTCCGACGGGCCATTCGCCACCTGGAGAAGGGGCGCGTGGTGATCTTCGCCGCCGGGACGGGGAATCCCTACTTCTCTACCGACAGCGCGGCGGCGCTTCGCGCGTTGGAGATCAAGGCCGATGTGATCTTGAAGGCGACGAAAGTGGACGGCATCTACACGGCTGATCCGGCCATCTATAAAGATGCCGTGAAGCTGGACGAGTTGACCTATTTCAACGTGCTTGAACGAGGCTTGAAGATCATGGATGCCTCGGCCATCACGCTCTGCATGGATAATGCGATGCCCATCATTGTCTTCAATCTCCGGGTGCCGGGGAACATTCGGCGCGTCGTCCTCGGGGAGAAGGTGGGATCGCGCGTCGTCCCGGAGAGCGTCGCCGTCGGCCGCCCCTTGACGTCCGAGGAGCGCGTTCGATAGGAGGGAGGGGGATATGATCAAGGACGTCTTGACCCATGCCAGGACCCGAATGGACGCGGCGGTCGAGGACTGTCGGCGAAAGCTAGCTGCGGTGCGGACGGGTCGGGCGTCGCCGAGTCTTCTCGATCAGATCACCATCGAATACTACGGCACCCCCATGCCGCTCACGCAGCTGGCCCAGGTGCACGCCCCGGAGCCAACGCTGCTGACGGTCCAGCCCTACGATCCATCGCTGCTGTCGGTGATCGAGCGCGCCATCTTGACGTCTGACCTCGGATTGACGCCCTCCAACGATGGGCGCATCATTCGGATTCCCATCCCGCCGCTCACGGAGGAGCGCCGGCGGCAGTTGGCGAAAGTCGTCGGAGAAATCGCCGAAGACCATCGCACGGCTGTGCGGAACATCCGGCGTGACGCCAACGAGCGCTTGAAGAAGATGTGTAAGGATAAGCTCATCTCCGAGGACGATGAGCGGCGCGCTTTGGAGGAAGTGCAGAAGCTGACGGATGCCGCCATCGAGCGGATCAACGAGTTAGCGAAGAAGAAGGAAGAGGAATTGCTTGGCCGCTGAAGGCTCACAGCCGGTGGGCTGTGCCCCTATTCGAGGCCGCGCGCGTTCGCTCCCCTGCAGCGATGGTTTCGAAGAGGGCCGATTCCGTGTTGAGGGGGGAAGACCCCACGAGTGCCCCTCCGACTTCTTTCGCGAAGACCAGTCGCGTCGGATCCTTCGCGTCCACATCCACGATCACGACATCGCCCGTCTCGATCTGCCGCGTCGCCACTAGATTTGAGAGCGGGAAGACCAGATATCGTTCCAGCGCCCGCCGGAGATGGCGCGCCCCGTATTTGTAATCGGTCCCTTCGCGCAGGAGCAATTCCTTGGCCGCCTCCGTGCACGTGAAGACGAACTTCGGCGCGGGAGATCTCATGATCCGTTGCTGAATGAGCTTCAGCTCGATCTCCAGGATTTGCCGTAGGTGTTCCTCCTTAAGGGAGCGGAAGACGATGACCTTATCAATGCGGTTCATGAACTCGGGGGAGAAGCGACGGCGAGCGGCTTCCAGAGCCGTGCGATAAATCTTCTGATCCACGACCGAATCCTGCTGCCCCTGTTTGGGGGCGAATCCGATCCCGCCGGAGATCAGCTCGGCCATCTCTTTGGCCCCGAGGTTCGAGGTCATGATGATGATGCAACGGGAGAAGTCCACCTTGCGGTTATCTCCGAGCGTGAGCGTCGCCCGATCCAAGATGCCCAGCAGAAGCTGCCAGAGTGCGTCCGAGGCCTTCTCGATCTCATCAAACAGCACGAGAGTGAGCTTCAGCGTCTCCGTGTGATAACGATCCAGGTTCTCCTGGCTCAGAAGCGGCGGGGTCTCGCGATGGCCGAGGTAGCCGGGCGGCGAGCCGATCAACTTGGCGATCTCATGGCTGTGTTGGAACTCGGCGCAGTCGATCTTCACCAGGGCGTTGGGATCGCCGAACAGGATCTCCGCACAGGCCTCGACGAGGCGCGTTTTGCCCGATCCCGTCGGTCCCAGGAACAGAAGCGATCCGATCGGCCGCCCTGGCGGGCAAAGCCCGGAGAGATAGACTTGATAGAGATTGGCCAAACGCCGCACGGCCCGATCCTGACCGACGATGCGCTCCAGAAGCTTTCGCTCGAACTCCTCGACCTTCGGGTGCCGCCGTTCGGGATTGAGCAGAACTCGCGTTGGCGCCACCATGTTGCTTGTCCTCCCTCGCCATTCTCTTCGCGCTTCACCACCGCCTTAGACGTCGGCTCCGCGCGCGATGTTGCCTTCCAGAGGACGATTATAGGAAGAGCGGTGCGCAGCCCGTCAAGAACCAAGTGGGCGAGCCGCTGTGGTGGTAAGCCCCTGGAGGGGGAATTTTTTGCTTGACAACTCGTGATCTTGTCTATAGTCTTTGCTACTCGCCGGCGTTCGGCCTCGCGAGCGCGCGGCTGCTCCGTGAACGCGCGGAGTCAAAAACCGGTCGATGGAGTGGAAAGCGTGTGTTTGCGAAAGCGACGAAGTGGGGAACCGTCCGCTCGCGGTGAGGGTCCCATTCTGATGATTCGTTTATGGAGTGAGCCTCACCCGCGGCCAGACCTTCGGCAGACGGGATCTCTCTCTCAGGAGGAGCGGCGATGATCTACACCTACGCGAACATTCCCGCACGAATTGCAGCGACGGGTTCGTACTTGCCAGAGCGCGTGATCACGAACTCGGAGATCCTCGGGCTCGAAGAATCGGATGGGCAGATTCGGCGACTCCTGGGAGCCGTGGAACGCCGGGCGGTGAATGAAGATGAGGCCTGCTCGGACATCATCGTCAAGGCGGCGCGGCGGATTTTGGAAACGGCCCGCCTCTCGCCTGAGGAATTGGATCGCATCATCGTCAGTGCGACCCCAGGCGATTACCACGAGCCCTCGACGGCCAGCGTCGTTCAATATAAGCTCGGGGCCTATTGTCCGGCCATAGACGTGGGCATGTCATGCGTCGGATGGGTTGCTGGGGTGGATTATGCCTTGCGCTGCCTCGCCACGGGAGAGCGGCGCATCCTCGTGCTGGCCGGGACGATCGTCTCCCGTGGGAATCCCTTTCGTAATCCGATGCATCGGGCGATCTTTGGCGATGGCGCTGGCGGAGTTCTGCTTGAAGCCGCCGATCGCGGACATTTTTTCTCGGGCGGGCTGTGGACCAAGGGAGAATACTACGACGTGATCACCATGCCGCATGAGACGTCCTTGCATTCGCCCCGCATTCCGCCGGAGTATCGGGGGAGTTTCTACATGGGACGGCGCGAGATCATGTTCGAGGTCTTGCGCCATAATTTGGGGGCATGCATCGAAGGAGCGTTGCAAGCGGCCGGGATCTCGCGCGAGGAGATCGACGTGGCCTTCATCCATCAACCGAGCAAGCCGCTCTTTGAGGAGGCGGCGCGAGCGGCCGGCATTCCGCGCGAGCGCATCATCCAAGATTACGAGCGCTACGGGAATACGATCTCGGCCGAACTCCCCATCTCGCTTGATGAGAACGTGCGTCGCGGTCGCGTGAAGCGGGGGGATAAGATCCTCATGGTGACTTTCGGCGCGGGATTCAATGCGGGGGTTTTGGTCTTCGAGTATTGATGCCTCTGCGGCGCTTGATGTCCGCGTCAGTCCTTAAGTCTGGGCGTCGGTCGGTCCCACCGAGGGTGGGTGAGCGTGCGGCGGCGAGCATGCGCCGGTCACACAGCGGCAGATGTCGCGCGAGTGAGCTTCGAGGGACCACATGAAGGGGCGGATCCTCTTCGCACCGGCCTCGACGGTCCTCGCCCACGCCGGACGCTGCCTGATGATCGCGCGTGAGCTGAATCGGCGTGGCCATCGCGTCCTTTTAGCAGGCGCTGCTCGTTTCCTTCGGGAGTGGGCGCTTCAAGACCCGCGTCTCGGCTACATCGAGCTGCCGGACATTCCGGCCGGCGAAGGGCTTCGCATCCTGCGGTCGCTCTGGAAAAGACCTGATGAGCGGTGGCTCCAGGCGCATGTGCGCGCGGAGCTGGAGCTGCTGGATCGTGTGCGACCGGATCTGGTCGTCGTGGATTTTCGATTGACGATGTTCATCTCGGCGAGGGCGCGAAGAATCCCCATCGTTTCCCTTCTTGGGGGGCGATGGCTTTATCCCTATGCCGCCAAACCCTATCGGGCATTTCGGACGGCGCCGGCCTTCTGGGTCCGGCGCTTGCTGGGGGAGCGCATCAGCGACGTGGTGATCCCCTGGGGCTTCCGTTGGCTCTTGCGCTATAAGATTCGCCCCTATCGGCGCCTGCTCGCGTACTACGGTTTGGAGCCTAAGCGCGATCTGTGGGAGCTTTTTCTGGGCGATCTGAACCTGGTTTTGGATAGTGAGCTTCTGGCGCCGACGCGACCGCTGCCGGAGAACTTCGTGCGCGTCGGCCCCGTACATTGGGAACCGTCGTCGCCGGAACCGGAATGGTTGGTAGAGTGGACGAGCCGACGCCCGGTCATCTACGTGACGCTCGGCAGCACGGGGCATCCCCAGTTATTTCGACGGGTGCTGGAAGTCCTCGGCCGCACACCGTATCGCGTTCTCATGACGACGGGGGGACAGATCTGCTTCGCGCCAGAGGAGATTCCTGAGAACGTGCGCGTCGAGGCGTTTCTACCCGGACGCTTGGTGATGGAGCGTTCGGATTTGGTGATCTGCCATGGCGGAGCTGGGACTATCTATCAGGCCATCGCCGCCGGGACACCCTGCCTGATCGTCGCCACGCATTTCGAGCAGGAGCTGCTCGGACAGGAGATCGAAGAGCGAGGGGCAGGGCGGCTGCTGGCCCTTCCCGAGGTCCTGGCAGATGAGACGCGGCTTCCTCAAACTCTCGAGGAGATGCTCAGACATCGTGACGCGTACGCGCAAAACATGCAGAAGTTACGGCATGCCCATCGCGCCTTCGATGGAGTGAAGGCGGCGGCGGCCGCGATCGAAGCGTTTCTGAACGATCGGCTCAGGAATTGCGAGTCCGTGGGCGCAACAGCTCGACTTGTTCTTGGCACGGAAGGAGGATGAGGGGATGGAGGGGCTCCTGTGGGCAATCGCCACGTTCTGGCTCACGCTCCTTATGCTCGGGATGATTCTCTGGCGATATCGGCTCTCTCTCGCGCCTGCGACGCCGATGGAACGAGATCCGGCAGAGGCGACTTCCGAGTGGCCTTTGGTCTCGGTGTTGGTTCCGGCACGGAACGAAGAGCATCGGGTTTTACGTGAGGCCATCGGATCGCTGCTGCGGCAAGATTACCCTCGGTTGGAGGTCATCGTCGTCAACGACCGCTCGACCGACCGCACGTTGGAGATCCTCAGAGAGATGGCGCGGTCGGACTCCCGATTGCGCGTCATTGATGGGGAAGAGCCGCCTCCTGGATGGCGAGGGAAGCCGTTTGCGCTTCAGCAAGCGTTGGAGCAGGCTAAGGGAGAATGGATCCTCGCTGTTGATGCCGACGTCATCGCCCATCCGGCTGCCGTGCGGACGGCGCTGGTGCTGGCGCGCGAGCGCGCGCTGGATGCCGTATCTCTACTGCCGAAATTCGAATACGTGAGTTTCTGGGATCGCGTCGTTGAGCCCCAGGCGTTGAATCTCTTGCGCTTGGGCATGCTCATCGCCGCCTGGCGGGAGAAGAAGCGTGGAGCCGGCTCGTCTGAAGGAGCGCGACGATGGCGTTCGTTTCATCCCCTGGCGCTTCTGTCGGCGTATGTGGGAGATTCGGGGTTCACCATCGGCGCGTTCACGCTCATGCGACGCGAGGCTCTGCGAGACATCGGTGGATACGCGGCGATTCGAGGAGAAGTGCTTGATGAGACGATCCTCGGCATGCGGCTGAAGCAGTGCGGCTATCGCGTCTTCGCCGTGGAAGGCGCTTCCTTGGTGCGCACGCCGGCGCGCGTGACGCTGGCGGAGATCTGGGAAGCTTATAGCCGTTCGATCTGTTCGGCCGTCGGGCGAAGGTGGCTCGCCGCGCTCATCGGAGGGAGCGTGATCCTGCTGCTGGCTGTTTTCCCACCGCTGGTGCTCATTGGGGCTCTCATGGAGATCGTGAGAGTGGGAAGCCCTCCGACGCCGATAGCGATTCCGGCGGCTATCGCTTACGTGGCGATGGCCGGACTGAGTTTTCGATTGAGCGAGGCCGATCGGCTCACCCCGCTCTCGGCCGGCCTCGCTTTCCTCGGCTATGCGATCTTCGCAGCCATCGCCTTCGCCGTGCCGTGGCGCCTCTGGTCTGGCGCGGGCGTCATGTGGCGCGGACGATGCGTCTACGGGGTGGGGGAAGATGTATCGGGGTGAGGAGATGACGACCAGTCGAGCGTACTTCGAGTACCTCACGGGAGCGGGGTACCCGCGATGGCTCGTGCGCTTGGTCTTCGCCGTGTTGGAGCGGTCGTTTCGGCCTCATCTTCGGGAATTTCATGGGCGCGTGTTGGACGTCGGATGTGGCCTCGGCCATTTCTTCCGCCTCTATCCGGATGCCTTTGGCATAGATCACAACTTCTACTGCGTGCGATATTGCGTCGAGCGGGGATATCGGTGCGTGCAGGGCGACCTCTACCGCCTCCCCTTTCCGGCGGAATCGTTCGATGGCGTCCTGCTCTGCCACGTCTTGGAACACCTGGAGGCTCCGGAAGCAGCGCTGGAGGAAATCCATCGCGTTCTCCGGCCGGGTGGCGTGCTGAGCATTCGCGTGCCGACGGCGACGGGATTCAAAGTGGATCGCACGCACAGGACCTTCTTCGATTATCCGCGCCTGGTGCGCGTGCTCGCGCCGCGCGGATTCTCGATCCTCGCCAAGCGCTATTACCCGATCCCGTGGCGGTGGCTCGGCGAGTTGATCGTATACAACGAACTACGCGTTCTCGCTCTGAAACGAGACGCGACGACAGCATGAAGACGATGGGGCCACGACGTGTAATCGCCGAGTGGACGGCATGGCCTTCGGTCGCTCGGGCTTGGAGCATCGCGTCCGCCGTTATGGGAACGCTCAGAGAGAGTCAGGTCGTGTTCCTAGATGCGCGCGTGCGGCCGATCCCCCGATACGGCTATGGGAAGCCACCGCATGCCGCGCTCTACAAGGTCTTCGACCGGCAGCGGACGGCATATCGGGAGCGCTTGAGGAGCTTCTTGCGCTTCCGGGAAGAGCTGTGGGGCATCCCCATCGTCACGGGCGATCCGCAGGAACCGTGCTGGGGAGGGGGGAACCTCTGGATCCCGGCTTTGGATGCCGTGAGCCTTTACGCGTTCCTTCGCCTGTTCTCGCCGCGGCGATATGTCGAGATCGGCTCCGGATATTCGACGCGCTTCGCGCGTCGGGCCATTCGAGATGGAGGGCTCACGACGCGCATCATCGCCATAGATCCACGCCCTCGTGCCGCCATCGAAGCGGTCTGCGACGTCATCCTCCGCGAGCGCGTCGAAGATTTGGACCTTCGGCTCTTCGACGAGCTGGAGGCTGGCGATATCCTCTTCATTGACGGTTCGCACCGTTGCTTCATGAATTCGGATGTGACCGTTATCTTCCTTGAGGTCTTGCCGCGTTTACGGCGTGGGGTTCTCGTGCAGTTTCACGATATCTTCCTGCCTTACGATTATCCCCCTCATTGGGGGAAACGCTATTATTCGGAGCAGTATCTATTGGCCGTATGGCTGTTAGCGCGTGAGCCGGGGATTGAGGTTCTGCTCCCCAATGCGTTCATCAGCCAGGATCCGGAGCTGTCGCAGGTGCTGGATCCGCTCTGGGAACATCCGGGAATGAAGGGGGTGAACCGAAATGGAGCCTCGTTGTGGATTCGCATCGCGTGAGCGCGCGCCGGTGGCGAGTCTCTCGCAGGTAGACGTGGAACCCATTCGGACGTTGCAAGCGCCGCTTCTCATCCTCGGCATGCACCGTTCGGGGACATCGCTGCTGACAGATCTCCTGAGCGAGCTTGGCCTGATCACGGGGTGGAGTCTCAATAATGAGGAGTCGGCTTTTTTCCACCGCTTGAACCTCTACATCGAGCGAGAGACGGGAGGGCGTTGGGACGATCCGGAGCCGATCGCCCGAGCGGTCGAGGACCCCGCCCTCATGTCTCGCATTTTGAGGTTCCTGCGGCGGGAGGTCCTCAGCCCGAAGGTCGTCCTGTATTTCGGGGTGCGGCTCTTTGGGCGCTACCGGACGTTGGAGCGCATCGACCGGCCTTGGGGCTGGAAGGACCCGCGGAACACCTTCACTTTCGATATTTGGCGGCATTTGTTCCCCGAGGCCCGTATCATTCACATTTATCGTCATGGAGTGGATGTCGCAGCAAGTCTTCGAACACGGGAGTTGCATTCGCGCGTTCACGCCTTATCTCGCTATGCCTCGCCGCGGTGTCGTACGCTCTCTGGAGCCTTCAGCTTATGGCGCCGCTATGTGGAGAAGGCGTTCTCCCTTCAGCCGAGTGGAGGACAGAAGGCCATCTTCCACGTGCGGTATGAAGATTTGCTGAGCGATCCGGAGCCGATCCTAAAGCGACTTCTCGACTTTTGTGGGCTTCAACCCCATCCGAATGATCTCCGCAAGGCTGTGAAGAGTGTGGATGGGCGGCGGGCCTTCGCTTTCCGTCAGGATTCGGAATTGCGGGCCTTTTATGAGCGCGTGAAGGATGATCCGTGGATGCGCTCCTTGGGATACGCCAACGTGGGGTGAGCGATGGCGATTCGGTGCACGATCGTCGCTTCGATGTACAACGCTCGGCCTGATGTGTTGGAGGTGATCGAGCGCCTCTTCTTCCCGAGCTTGATCCGCAATGCGTCTTCACATTGGCAATTCCTTTTGCTCGACGATGCGTCCCCGCTTCAGGGGGAGACCGAACGCCTGGTCGCGCGATTCGCCCCGGACTTGCGCCGGGCGTTCGGCGACTTCCAATTCCTACGAAATCCTCGCAATTTGGGGTTCGCCGGAAGCTACAATCGCGGGATGCGCCGAGCCGATGGGCAACACGTGATCCTTCTGAACGACGACGTCTATCTCCCTCAGGGATCGCTGGAGGGGTTGCTGGACGTTTTGCGCTGCGAGGCGGGAGCGGGACTGGTCGGCCCGGTGACGAATTGGGTATGCGGGTATCAGAACACGCGCCTTTTCCCACGCTTGAGGGATTTCTCGCCCTCGGAGCTGGAGCGCATCGAGGCATTCGCCCGCGAGTTGAAACGTCGTGTCGGACGACGCGTCATTCCCGTCACTCGGCTCATCGGGTTCTGTCTCGCCATCTCGGGCGATCTCATTCGCGAGATCGGGTATTTGGACGAGTCCTTCACGCACGGCCTCTACGAAGATGACGATTACTGTCTGCGGGCGCGGAAGGCCGGATACCGGGTGCTTTTGGACGCTTCGACGTTCGTCGAGCATGGGGGACCGCGAGGCGGCGGTATGTCGTTTCGGCAAAATCTCCGGAAGACGCTGGCAGCAGCAGTGGCTAACGGCGTGCGTCTGGCGAAGAAACACGATATCCCCCTCTCCGCTCTCGCGCGACAGAGTCTGGAGGGCTTTTTGCAGTTCCTCCTGGATCGCCGTACCGTCACCGCTTATCTGAAGCCCTATCTGGCCGATGGGATGGAAGGGCACCATGTCTGAGCGCGATATCGTCCTCACGGGGATTCCTCGATCGGGGACGACGCTTGCTTGCTGGTTGCTCAACCAGCTCCCTGAGGTCGTCGCGTTGGTCGAACCACAAATGGGCGTACGATTTTGGCTGGGTCGCTGGGACCGAAGGTTAGCAAGCGCGGGCATTCGCCAATTCTTCAATAAGGTCCGCGAGCGCATTGCTACGGGGAGCACGGTCCCATCCTTCCACATTGATGGGGAGATCCCCACGAATCCCGTGGAGGAGCAACGCGTCGGACGGTTGCGCCGCCCTGTGGCGCGACTCGGAAGGGTTCCCGTTGCGAAATCCCTCTCCGGGCGCTTCTGGCTCATCGTGAAGCATCCTGCCCCTTTCACCGTGCTCTTGAATGAGCTTGTGGAGCATTTTCCCGTATACGCCATCGTTCGTAACCCTCTGGCTGTCCTCGCTTCGTGGAATTCCGTCTCCCTTCCAGTGAATAAAGGACATGTGCCTGCGGCCGAGTGGTTCGATCCGTCTCTCCGGAGAACGCTCTCTCGGATCTCGGATCGGTGGGAGAGGCAGCTCTATCTTCTCGATTGGTTCTTCGAGACCTATCGGCGCATGCTTCCCGAAACGGCGATCCTTCGCTACGAAGACATTGTCGCCACCGGCGGGCGCGCGCTCAGTGCGATCGTCCCGGAGGCCGCCGAGCTTAGCGTCCCTTTGCAGAGCAGAAACGCGAGTTCCCTCTACGACGCTTCGCTCATGCGCGCTCTGGGCGAGCGATTGCTCAAGACCGATGGAGCGTATTGGGATTTCTACTCGCGGGAGAGTGTGGAGCGACTGATTGCCGAGGTTAGCCGGTGATGCGCCTGGCTGTCGTGACGCGTTCGATAGATGCGCCGAGTCATCGGGTCTATCGGGAGAACCTGGCACGGGTACTTGCGGCTTCGGGGATCCACGTGATCCCGATGCGGAGGTGGGGGGCGATCCCTCCCAATTGCGACGTGGTTTGGGATCCCGGGCTGGGGATGCGCCCGATCCCCCCGATCCTGCGGGAGAGTCGCGTTCCTGTCATCGTGACGTTCCACGGCGCGCGCATCTTCTCGCCCGCTTATGTCCCGAAGGCAGAATGGGTCGTCGCCCGCATTTATAACCCCTGGCTGAAGGCCCGAATCCTGCGAGATCGAACGTGGTTTCGGGAGATCGTGGCGGCGGTGATCACGCCTTCGCGGTTCGCGGCTCGGGAAGCCGCGGAAGTTTTCGATGTTCCACTTGAGAGGGTTCATGTCGTCCCGCACGGCGTTGACCACACGCTGTTCACGCCGGACGGAGCGGGGCTCGTGCGCGAGCGCCCGTATTTGCTCCACATCTTCGGGGGGAATCCGATGAAGAACACCGAGCGAGTTCTCGTGGCGTATGCGCGGCTGCCGGAGTCCTCTCGCCCGGACCTCATCGTGATCTCGCCTCGAGACTGGCGCATTCTGCGAAAATTTCAGATCCGGGGAGTGAAGCTTATCCGACGGCTTCTTCCCCAACATGAACTCGCCAAGTGGTATCGAGGGGCATTGGGACTCGTCGCACCTTCGCTGCGGGAGACGTTTGGGCTCACGCTCCTGGAAGCGATGGCCTGTGGATGTCCGGTGATCACGTCCAATCGCACGGGCTGTGCGGAAGTCGTGGGAGAGGCGGGATTACTGGTGGACCCGTATTCGGTGGAGGAAATCGCCGAGGCGATACGACAGTTGATCGCGGACGATTCTTTGCGGCGGCGCTTGCGGGAGCAGGGCATTCGTCGGGCCCAAACCTTCAGTTGGAGCCGATCGGCCGCCGAACACCTGAGGGTGTTTCAGGACATCCTGGCCGGGGCATCCTCGTAGCGTGAGTGAGCGGATTCACCTGATCTCCACCATCTTCCGCATTGGTTTCCTTATCCTTCAGTCGCGCTGTACAATTACCCTCGTGTGAACTCTGATCGAAGGAGCGTGAGCTTTGCTGCGCGTTGGGATCATCGGGCTTCCGAATGTCGGGAAGTCCACGCTCTTCAATGCCCTCTTGCGCGGGCATGTGGCCGAGGTCGCGAGTTATCCCTTCTCGACGGTGGAGCGTAACGTCGGGATCATCGCCGTACCGGATGAACGGCTGGCATTGCTTGCGCGCGTGTACAAGACCTCGGTGACTGTCCCCTCGACGATCGAGTTCGTGGATATCGCCGGCTTGGTGCGCGGCGCGCATCGGGGCGAGGGCTTGGGGAATCAATTCCTCGCGCACATTCGTGAGATGGATGCCTTGGTCGAAGTCGTGCGCTGTTTCGAAGCCGAGAGCGTCGCGCACGTCGAGGGGACGCTCGATCCGATTCGCGACATGGAGACGGTGGAGATGGAGCTGGCGCTTGCGGATCTGGCGACCGTGGAGCGGCGGAAGGAGAAGGCGCAACGACAAGCGAAAGTCGGCGACAAGACGGTCGTCTTTGAGCTGGCGGTTCTGGAGAAGCTAGAAGCGGCCTTGAACGCCGGGATTCCGGTGCGTCGGTTGGCCCTCTCCGAAGAAGAGCGAGCCGTCGTTCAGCAACTCTTCCTTCTGACGGCCAAGCCGAAGATCTACGCGGCGAACGTCAGCGAAAGGGATCTCGGGCGCGAGACCCCGTGCGTCGCGCGCGTGCGCGAGCAAGCGCGCGCGTGGGAGGCCGACGTGATCGTTCTCTGCGCGCAATTGGAGGCCGAATTGGCCGATCTCACCGAGGAAGAGGCGGCCGAGTACTTGGCGAGTCTCGGCGTCGCGAGCACGGGCGTGCGCGAGTTGATCCACGCCGCCTATCGTCGGCTTGGGCTCATCACGTTCTTCACCGGCAACGAGAAGGAGGTACACGCCTGGGCCGTGAAGGCGGGGACGAAGGCGCCGCAGGCAGCCGGATTGATTCACTCCGATTTCGAGCGCGGATTCATCGCCGCCGAAGTGATTCCCTTCAAAGATCTCATCGCCGCCGGATCCATCGCCAAGGCGCGCGAGCACGGATTGATTCGCCTGGAGGGACGCGACTATGTCGTGCAGGAGGGCGACGTGATCTATTTCCGATTCCACGTCTCCTGAAAGGGCGGAGCAGATGCCCCTTGGGATTCATCGGTGGACGCTCAATAGACGTTGATCTCCCCCTCGATCAGCCGACGCCAAAGGGAGGGCAGCTCATCGAGCTTGGCCATCGCCAGTTGGGAAGCGCGACCGCGCAAGCCGCGCGTGAGCCGTCGCGTGCGCAGTTTCAGATTCACGACTTGGGGCTGTGTGATCGGCCGGCCAATCTGGCTGAGGATATAGCAGTACGCTTCCTCGACCTCCTCGATCTCTTCGAGGACCTGTTCGGCGATGCGTCGCGCCGTGATGTTGTAGAGTTTCCCCACGTGACTGATGGGATTTTTCCCGGCCGCCGCTTCTAAGCTCATCGGGCGAAAGGGGGTGATCAGGCCGTTGACCCGATTCCCGCGCCCAACTTGTCCATCATCACCAGCTTCGGCGCTCGTCCCCGTGAGCGTGAGATAGACCGAGCCCTTCGCCTCATCGTCGGCGGGATTGACGTGCACGGTGACCGGACGATCCACGAGCTGTTCGGCGAAATGCGCGATCTCGCCCTGAATCGCCCGCTTCTTCTCCCGGTAGTCCGAGAGATCGCGAACGTAAGCGGAGACGAAGGCGATGGCGACGGTGAGCACGATATCCTCGCCCCGCCGCATCCCCATCACCTTGACGTCCTCCCCGATCTCCGGATGGACGACTTTGAGCGGCTCTGAGTTCAGAAAGCGTTCCGTCTCATAAACCACCCGTTCGAGTCGGGTCAGCGGGGCGTAGCCGACGCCAAACGACGTATCGTTGGCAAGCGGCGTCGTCGTGGCGCGTTGGAAGAGATCCACGAGGTCGACACTTCCCGGTCGGATCACACATTGAAAGCGCATATGTCGCTCGGGGTCTAAGTGTCGAAAATGCCTCGCGACCCACGCCGTCGCGGCTTCGCGGTACAACTCTTCGATCGGGACGCGCCGATTCGCGACCTCAAGCGTCGCGCGCCCGACGAGCGTGAAGAGGATGGGGTCGAACATCTCCCCTCCGCCGAAGCGCGAGATCGTGCGCCCGCCGACGAGCAAGGCCTTGTCGAGATTGTAGTGAAGGACGCGCCCGAATTCTCTCTCATAGTAGCGGCAGAGGGCGACGCTCGTGGCTTCGGCGATCCCGTCACACATCGTGTCCGGGTGTCCGATCCCTTTCCGCTCGACGATCTCGACCTCCAACGCTTCGACCTTCGGAAAATTCAGATGGTCCACGACGATCATCGTCTGCTCTCCCGCTTCAGCATTTGCTAAACTGTATCCCATGCTCGGGGTTTTCGTCCAGGCGATCCCCACAACCCTTCGAGAGGAGGGGCTCTTTACTGCGCGCGGTGGGCGTGATAGGATATGGCGCCCTACAGGAAGGCAAGGAGGCGAGGAAGCGATTCTCCGAAGGCTTTCGAGCTTTCGGCATCTCTTAGGGGAGGAGATCGGGCGATGAGCGCGCTGCGTTGGTTCATCGGTATCTTCGTCTTCGTCGCCGTCGTCGCTGCCTTCTCCGGCGGACCACCTCCTGGATACACAGGAGCTCCAGGAGAACCGACGTGCATCTCGTGCCATCGTGGATTCTCGGTGAATCCCGACGATCGGGGGAAAGTGCGACTCGAGGGAGTCCCCATCGGCTATGTCCCCGGCGAGCGATATATCCTGAACGTGTCGGTGACCCATCCTGATCCGGATCGTCGGCGATGGGGATTTCAACTGACGGCGCTCACGAGCCTCGGGAATGCTCCAGCTGGGGAGTTCCCGGTCGTCGAAGGGGATCGAGGATTGGCCGATCCGATACGGACGCAGCGGGAGATCGGGATGAGGCAGCGACAGTACATGTCCCATACCTTGGAGAGCGCTATGGATTTCCCGAAGCCCGGAGGCGATCGTTGGTCGATCGCTTGGGAGGCGCCGGTGTCGGATGTCGGAGGCGTGACATTTTACGCCGCTGGGAATGCTGCCAATGGGGATAGAAATAGCACTGGGGACAAGATCTTCACGGCCTCGTTCGCGATCTCCGGAGTGCTCCGTTTCCTTCCGGAGGAGGCTTTCGCCCTGCCTTTCGTTCGCCCAATCCGGGCGCTCGCGTGGGGTGACTTCGATGGGGATGATTTCCCTGATCTCTTCCTCATCGGAGAGGGAGAGTACTTTCTCTTCCGAAACGATCGCGGGAAGCTCGTGGACGTGACCGAAGCCTCTGGGATCCCACGTCTTGGCCTGGGGCGTGCTGCCGCCTGGGGGGATTTCGACGGCGATGGACGCTTGGACCTCTACGTCGTCAATGAGGGGCAAGATTTCCTCCTCCACAATGAAGGGGGAACATTTCGTGAAGTCGCCGTCGCTGCAGGGATCGTTGAGAATGCTTCCGGTCGCGCGGCCGTATGGGGAGATTTCGATGGCGATAAGCACTTGGATCTCTACGTCGTCAACGATGGGCAAGATGTCCTCTATCGGAACAAAGGCGATGGAACGTTCGTCGCGCTTGATCCGACCTCGGCCGGTCTCACCGAAAATCGGAGAGGGCGTGCGGCCGCGTGGGGAGATTTTGACGGAGACGGACGCTTGGACCTTTACGTGGCGAACGAAGGGCCGGACTTCCTCTATCGCAATCTTGGCGGCGGAAGATTTCAAAACATTGCGCCTTCGGTCGGAATCCTTCAGGAGGGGATCAGCGCGGACGTCGCTTGGCTCGATTTCGATGGGGATGGGCTCTTGGACATCTTCGTGGTTCGGGAGGGGCAGGATGTCTTGTATCGAAATCGAGGCGATGGGACGTTCGAGATCGTTGATCCAGAGGTCGCTGGACATGCGGATGAGGGGAGCGATGGGATACTCGCCGTCGCCGATTTCGATGGGGATGGACGCGCGGATATCTTCGTCGCGAAGGCGGGAATCGTCTTCCTCTTCCGCAATCGGGGCGATGGGACGTTTGGCCGGATCGTAGGGCGACCCGGATTCACGATACTGCCCGTGTCTCTCCCTCGTGGGGCGGCGTGGATTGATTTCGATCGCGATGGGAGAATGGACCTTTTCCTCGCTGGCGCTGACGGAACGTACGCGCTCTATCGTGGGAGAGTCGGCGGATGAGCCGCCGTGGCACCCGGTCGCGGGCGAGTCGGAGGATACCTGCCGTCGGCCGCGATGGGGATCTCGGCGCGCGATGCATCCGTGATGGGGGGCGATATCAGCGGGATTCTCGCGCGGATCTCTTCGTATTGGGATTCCATGTCCCCTGTTCTTGAAGCGACGCGGTGGATTTGGTATTGTATCGCCCGTGATTCCGGTCGAGGAGGCGCAAGCGATCGTTTTGCGGAACGTCGCTCCGGTCGGTGAGGAGACGGTTCCGCTGGCTGAGGCTGTAGGGCGGGTCTTGCGTCAGCCGATTCGCGCCGACATGGATCTCCCCCCCTTTGATCGCGCGGTGATGGACGGTTATGCCGTGCGGGCCGAGGACACGGCGAAGGCGCCCGTGCGCTTGCGCGTGGTGGGGGAAGTGCTGGCCGGGATGGCTTTCTCCAGCTCGGTCGCTCCGGGTGAAGCGGTGAAGATCATGACGGGGGCGGCCGTTCCGACCGGAGCGGATGCCGTCGAACGCATTGAGAAGACCGAGCGCGAGGGCGAATGGGTGATCCTTCGCGAGCCCGTCCGGGTGGGACAACATATCACGCGGCGCGGGAGTCAAGCGCGAGAGGGAGAGATCGTGCTCGAGCCGGGGATTCGAATCGGTCCGGCGGAGATCGCTGTCCTCGCGGCCTTTGGATATGCGACGGTTCGCGTCGCGCGTCGGGTGACGCTGGGCGTGCTCTCGACCGGGAGCGAATTGGTGGAAGTCGGCGCGCGTCCTTCGCCCGTTCAGATCCGTGATTCCAATAGCCCGACGCTTCATGCGTGTTTGACGATGGCGGGGGTTGCGGCGCACCCCTTGGGGATCGCCGCCGACGACCTCTCGCGGATCGAATCCTCCATTCGTTTGGCGCTGGAGCGCTTCGATGGGCTCCTCATCACGGGCGGGGTTTCGATGGGCGAGGCCGATCTGGTGAAAGTCGCGCTGCATCGGACCGGTGCGCGCCTGTTCTTCGAGCGAGTGCGCCTTCATCCGGGCAAGCCGTTTTGTTTTGCCCTCTTCGAGGGGAAACCGATCTTCGCGCTGCCCGGCAATCCCGTCTCCGTCCTGGTGACATTCCTCCTCTTCGTCCTTCCGGCACTCCGTCGCATGTTGGGATGCCGAGCGGAGTGGCTTCCTCTTCTTGAAGCGACGGTGACCGAGGACCTTCAGCATTCGCCCGAGCGGCGGAGTTATCTGCCGGCCTTCGTTTGGTTCGCCGAGGGACGGACGTTCGTTCGCCGTGTCCCCTGGGAAGGAAGTTCCGATCTCGTGGGGTTTGCCCGTGCGAACGCGCTGCTCATTGTCCCAGAAGGCGTGACGTCGGTGAAGGCAGGGGAGCGCGCGCGCGTGCTCCTGCTGCCGTGGGGGGAATCGTTGTGAACGACCTCACCCACGTGGACGCCGAAGGACGAATTCGAATGGTGGACGTGGGGACGAAGCCCGTGACCGAGCGACGGGCTGTGGCGAGTGGCTTCGTACGCGTGCGCGAGGAGACGCTGCGCGCCATCCGAGAGCGGCGGACGCCAAAGGGCGATCCGCTGGAGGCCGCCCGATTGGCAGGCATCCTCGCAGCCAAGCGGACGGCGGAATTGATCCCTCTTTGTCACCCGCTTCCGCTCACCCACATTGATGTCGAGGCCGAGATGAAGGCGGACGGTGTCACTTTCATCGCCTCGGTGGCGACGACAGCACAAACGGGCGTAGAGATGGAGGCGCTTGTGGCCGTGAGCATCGCCGCGCTCACGTTCTACGATATGTGCAAGGCCATGGATCGGGAGATGGTGATCACGGATATCCGTTTGGAGCGAAAGACTGGGGGGACATCGGGTGATTACGTGCGCCAAGAGGACGGATGAGCCGATCTCTCATCTGAGAGCCGAAGCGTCACGAAATCGCTTTGGGGTGGAGAAGGTGAAGCGAGCTTTCTTGAAGAAGAGGAGTGTTTTCGTCCGAAAGGTCGCTGCGCTCGCGGTGTTGAGCGGTACGCTCTTTGTGTGGGGCATCGGTGTGGGATGGGGGCAGCAGACGACGCCGCCGACGATTGATCTCGGCGCGCAAGGCGCCGTTCACGTCACCCTCAATGGCGCATCGAGTGGCGATCGCTTGGAGATCATTCGCGTGGCCGATGTCAACGGCGATGGCGTGGATGACGTCGTGGTCGCCGGGCGGTTGGCCAATGGACCGGAGGGGTTTCGTTTCGATGCCGGCGGCGTGTTCATCGTATTGGGAGGGGTGGACCTGATTCGCGGGACGACGCGGGATCTGCACGATCGCGCTGACATCGTCATCCATGGGGCGGATGCGAACGACCGCCTGGGTACATCGCTCGCCGTCGGAGATGTCAATGGTGACGGCATCGCGGACATCATCGTGGGCGCTCCGGGAGCGGATGGGCCGGGCGAGGCGCGATCTGGAGCTGGGGAACTTTACGTCATCTTCGGCGGCCCGCATCTGATGCGCGGAACCATACGCGATATGGCGGGGCTGGTCGCTCCCGGAGCCGATATGGTGATCTTCGGTCCGGAACCCCTGGCTTCGCTGGGTTCTTCGCTCGCTGTCGGAGACGTCAATGGTGACGGGGTCGAGGACATCATTGCGGGAGCCGCGACATCCTCTCTGCCACAGGGCGAACGCCTCTTCGCCGGAACGCTCTACGTCGTCTTCGGTTCGCGCGACTTCGCGAGTGGTCTGGCGCGCGACCTGGCCGATCCGTGGAACGCGGATGTGACGATCTTCGGTCCCAGCCTCCTCAGCTTCTTCGGATTCCAGATCGCCGTCGGGGATGTGAATGGGGATGGCGTGCCTGATATTGTGACGAGCGCGCCACTGGCCGATGGTCCGCAGAATGAGCGACCGGAAGCCGGGGAGGTCTACGTGATCTTTGGGAGCGTCCAATTGGTCAGGGGGACTGTGCGCGATGTCGCGCCGGGATCGGTTGCTGGAGCCGATGTCGTGATTTTCGGCGCTGCGGCTCAGGACCTGCTCGGATATACGCTGCTTTTAGCTGAAGTGACCGGCGATGGCGTCCTCGATCTGGTCGTCGGTGCGCTCCAAGCGGATGGGCCGGAACGAAAGCGACCGGATGCAGGCGAAGTGTACATCTTCTTCGGAGGAGGAGCGTTCGCCTCCTCGGCCGCGCGCGATGTTGCGGGACTTGTGGCGCCGGCGCCGGATGTGGTGCTCTATGGGGCCGAGCCCTTCGATGAATTCGGAGCGGCGCTGGCCGCCGTGGACTTGGATGGAAATGGCATCGCCGATCTCGTAGTTGGTGCCCCTGGAGGGGATGCTAAGGAGAATCAGAAGATCGACGCCGGCGAGGTCTACGTCTTCTTCGATCGGAACATATCCCAAAGTGGCACGGTGCGCGATGCCGGGCAACCGGATCTCATCGTCTTCGGCGCGAATAACGGAGAGCGCGCCGGCAGTTTCATCGCCTTCGGTGATGTCAATGGCGATGGCGTTCTCGATCTCCTGGTGAGCGGTCCAGAAGGAGGCGGCGTTCGCCTGAGTGCCGGATCGGTCTACATCGTCTTCGGCCCCCTTGTGCCCCCTGCGGGAGGGGGATGAGTGCACGCTGCACCTGTAGATTCCCACTGAGGAGGATCCGCATGCTCGAACAGATGGGAAGATGCGCGAAGATTCTCGCTCTCATCAGTGGATCTCTCGTGGGGCTCCCTCACGGTGTCCTGCCGCTTCGTGCGCAGGAGACGCGACCGTTGATCATCGAGACGATCGCCGGAGGGGGGATCGGCGAAGGCGAGAGCGCACTCAATGCCGCATTGGCGTCGCCCTCGGCGCTTCTGGTGACCGGGGAAGGGGAGCTGTTGATCGCGGATACGGAGAACCATCGGATCCGAAGGGTAGACCGAGATGGGCTCATCACCACGATCGTCGGGACGGGAGTCACCGGATTCAGTGGCGATGATGGACCGCCGGATAAGGCGCAGCTCTGGTCGCCGCGCGGTCTGGCCTTCGATCCGAATGGGAATCTGCTCATCGCCGATACGGCGAATCACCGGATTCGCCGGATCGAGCGCAAGGGTGATGCGCTCGTCATCACGACGATCGCGGGGACGGGATCCTCAGGCTTCGGCGGCGATGGAGGATCGGCCAAGAACGCGCAGCTCAGCGGTCCGCGCGGATTGGCCGTGGATGCCGCCGGCAACATCTACATCGCCGATACGGGCAACCACCGCATTCGGAAGATTGATGGCAGCGGGAACATCTCGACGGTCGCTGGCAATGGGAGTCGTGGATTCGGAGGCGATGGAGGAGCAGCGACCTCGGCACAGTTGAACTCGCCGGTGGCCGTTGCCGTCTCGCCTTCGGGCGATCTCTTCATCGCCGATGCCGGGAATCATCGCATTCGCAAAGTCTCCGGAGGGACGATCACGACGGTCGCCGGAACGGGCCTGCCGATGTTCTCCGGGGATGGAGGTCCGGCCGCGCAAGCGGGATTGAACGTCCCCATGCATCTGGTCTTCGACAGCGCGGGAAACCTCTATGTGGCCGATTCCGGGAACAATCGGGTGCGCAAGATTGACGCTTCGGGCACGATCACGACGGTGGCCGGAAGCCGCGCTCGGGGATTCGCCGGAGATGGCGGGAATGCGCTGGAGGCGCGCTTGAACATGCCAGTGGCACTCGCTCTGGGCGCCGATGGGACGATCTTCATTGCCGATGCGGGGAACAATCGGGTGCGAGCGGTTGATCCGCAGGGCACGATTCGCACGGTGGCCGGTGGGGGCATTGGAGACGGCGGGGATCCGCGTCAGGCGGTGCTCAATCTGCCCTATGGCGTGGCCATGGACGCGCACGGCCGCCTCTACATCGCCGACACGCAGCATCATCGCATTCGCCGCGTGACGGTGGGCGAGGAGAATCCGCGCATCGAGACGATCGCGGGGACGGGCGTCTCCGGGTTCAACGGCGATGATCGGCCGGCCGTCGAAGCGCAATTGAATTTCCCACGTGGGCTCGCCGTAGATGCGCTCGGGAACCTCTACGTCGCCGATACGTTCAACCATCGCGTGCGCAAGATCACTCCCGAGGGCGTGATCACGACAGTCGCTGGAACGGGCCGAGCCGGGTTCTCCGGGGATGGGGACCTGGCTACGCGCGCCGAGCTGCGATTTCCGCTGGCCATCGCCGTGGACGTGGAGGGTCGGCTCTACGTCGCCGATGCCGGGAATAATCGGGTGCGTCGCGTGGACCTAGACGGCACGATCACGACCATCGCGGGGACGGGCAAGCGCGGGTTCGAGGGCGATGAAGGGCCGGCCGTCGCAGCAGCGCTCGATACGCCAGCGGCACTCGCTTTCGATAAGGATGGTCGGTTGCTCATCGCCGATATGGGCAATCATCGCCTGCGGCGCGTGGATCTCTCTACGGGCACCATCGTCACGATCGCGGGGAAGGGAACGCCGGGCTCTGGCGGAGATGGTGGCGCGGCCAAAGATGCCGAATTGAATACGCCGGGCGGGCTCGCCGTAGATGGGGAGGGGACGATCTACATCGCCGATTCCGGGAATCATCGCGTGCGAAAGATCGGCAGCGATGGGAACATCAGCGCGGTGACCGGAACGGGGACGGCGGGATTTGGTGGCGACGGCACACTCGCGAGCGCCGCGACCTTGAATTTCCCAACGGGCTTAGCGATCGCCCCGGACGGACACTTGGTGATCGCCGATACGTTCAATCACCGCATCCGCAAATTGCGACCGCAGCCGGAGGAATCATCGGAACCCTAGTGAGGATGGGACCGAAGTGTTCAACTCCGGTCCCACAATCCGCTCAGCGCCTTCTCGGTTGATGCGCGCGCCGCAGCTCTTCCGCCATCGCGCGGATTTCCGTGAGCGCGCGCTTCATCTCGCTCCATCCGTACCAGAGCGCGTAATCGGGATTCGCGTGAAACGTCCCCTGAAACGTTCGCATGCGATGCTCCAGATGCATGAGGAAGAGCTTCTGTTCGATCGGTGTCGGCGCATCATGAAAAGCGAGGAGGTCGGGGAAGGAATACGCATAATGGGCCGGTTTTTTCAAGATGCCGTCCTTGTAGAGCTCGGCGACGATGCGGATAGCTTCGGCCAGCAAGCGATCCGCCTCCCGAATCATCTGATCGCCCTTCTCCAACTCGGTGCGTGCGAAATGGAGCGAGTGACACTGGTTACAGATGCGAAGCATGCGCTCGCGCTCCTTCTGCCAATCCTCTTGCGTGAGACGCGCGACATCCGCTTGCTTCACCAGATCGAAGCGGGCCGTCGGCTTGCCCTCGGGATCGAGCACGCCGAGCGCCTGTAAGATCGTCGTCTGATCGGCCGCCCACTGTTTGTCTTCCGGCAGTGGCAACCGCACGGCGAGAAACCCCCAGGCTGTGCGCACGGCGTGGTCTCCTTCGGGCATGTGACAGGTCTGACAGGTGGGGGCAGCGACCGTCTCCGGCAATGTCTTGTTCTGCTTCAGGAGGTATCGAACGCCATGCTTGGAGGACGAGTACATCTCCCACTGTGGGTGGTCGAAGCCCATGTGGCAAGTTTGACAGGCCTGCGGTTGGCGTGCTTCCTCCGCCGAGAAGAGATGTCGCGTGTGGCACGCGTCGCACGAGGCGACGCCGAATCCCGCGCCTTGGCGCTTCAACTCACGGATCTCGGCCTCCGTCTTCAGTCCGATCTTGTGACACCC
This sequence comes from Acidobacteriota bacterium, assembly GCA_030550025.1. Classification (GTDB taxonomy): domain Bacteria; phylum Acidobacteriota; class Blastocatellia; order HR10; family HR10; genus HR10. The sequence goes on from JAUQQC010000009.1 coordinate 40,703, forward strand.
CCCGCAGCCCTTCATCCCTTCGGTCAATGCCATCGGGAGCCAGTGCGTCGTCGGCATCGCCTTCATCGCCGCCCATCCGAGGGCATGCTTGCCCCGCTTGAATTGTTCGACTTGCGTCTCATGGCAGGGCGCGCATGTCTCCGGGGTCGGGATGCGCACCTTCTCCACATCTTCGGCCGACATGTGTTCCTCGCCGTGACAGACGGCGCAATCAATCCCGTTCCGACTGTGCTTGCTCAACTGCCAATCCGAGACGATGTTGGGCGTGATCTTCTTATGGCATTCGACGCAGGCCGCTCCTTGCCGGGAGCGCGCTTCGACGGGGGATCGCGAGCGTCCTCGCGCATCTCCTTGAGGCCCACGCACCGCTTCGCCAAAGACGAAGATCATCCCGAGCGCAACCGCGATTCCGAACATCCGTCGAAATCCAGACATAGTGCATTTCCTCCCTTTGAGAATCGCGCTACTGCGGACGCTAATTATATGGGGGGCGCAAGGAGGCATCAATTCGATCGTTCGGAACGCGCGAAGCGTCGGCGCCACTCTGCGCGAAGCCGCTCTTGCACGTCGCGGCGGACTTCTTCGGGCAACGGAGGAGAGGGCAGTTGTTGGCAGAGACGCACGGTCTCCTCCAGTGTGCGGAAGAAGGTCTGGCAGGGCGCGCATTCGCTCAGATGCGCGCGGATGTGGGCGCAGACGTCTTCGGAGAGCTCCCCATCGAGGAATTCCGAGAGGCGCTCGAAAAGTTGGCGACAGCTCAACATCGTCATCCCTCCGGATCGGGTATCGTCCGCTCTCGGCGCATCGCCAGATAGGGCGCCAGGCGCTCGCGCAGGAAGAGCCGGGCGCGATGAAGCCGTGTCTTGACCGTTTGTGGCGTGAGCCCGAGCGCGCGCGCCGTCTCCTCCGTCGAAAGATGCTCCACATCGCGCAGCAGCAGAACGCTGCGATACTTCGTCGGCAGCGCGGCGATGGCGTCTTCGAGGGCGGCGTTCAATTCGATGCGCAGGAGCCGTTCTTCGGGGTTCGAAGCGGGATCGGGAATCTCCCGGTTTTGCTCTTCTCCCGCGGGGAAGAACGCCTCCACGGAGAATTCCTGCTCGGGCTCGAACTTCCCCCGCCGGCGCATCTTGCGGCAAGCGTTGGCGGCGACGTGAAAGAGCCAGGCTTGAAGCGAGCCTTCGCCGCGATAGGCGTGAAGAGCGCGTACCAACGCCAGAAGCGTCTCTTGCACGACATCGCGCGCATCTTCATCGTGTCGGCACATCCGGCGAGCGAAGTTGTAGAGTCGTCGGCCATAGACATCGAGGAGGTGGCCGAACGCTTCCTCCTCACCGGCTTTCAGCTGCTTCACCAATTCGTGCTCTTCGACGGACATCATCGGGGGAGAAGTCTATCCGCGTAAGGGGCGCGAAGCAAGGTACCCCCTCCTCTCTCGGAGAGGAGACCGACCGAGCGCTCTAGCACAGGCGCGCGCGCAGATACCGATCGATGCCCGCGGCGGCATCGCGGCCATCTCGCAGAGCCGTGGCCAAAAGGTCTGCGCCCCGTACGACGTCGCCTCCGGCAAAGACCCCGGGCCAGGAGGTCATCTTGTTCTCATCCACTTCGTAGGTCCCCCACGGGGTCCGCTTGAGTCGCGGATCTTCGAGCGGGATAGGCGACGGATCGAAGCCGAAGGCGATGATGACGACGTCCGCCTCCAACTCGAAGTTGCTTCCGGGAATGGGGATGGGTCTTCGACGTCCTTCCTCGTCGGGCTCGCCCAATTCCATGCGAATGCATTCGACCTTGCGCACCCATCCATTCTCATCGCCGATGAATCGGACGGGATTAGTAAGCCAGAGGAATTCCACGCCCTCTTCTTTGGCGGCCTTCACCTCGCGGCGGCTGCCCGGCATGTTCTCTTCGTCGCGCCGATATGCGCAGATGACGCGCGCTGCCCCCAATCGCCGCGCCGTACGCAAGGAGTCCATCGCCGTATCGCCGCCGCCAAGGACGACGACTGTTTTTCCCGTGAGATCATCTCGCGTCCAATCGCCGGGCGGGAGAAATCGCGGTTCCACATTGTTCCGAATGAGGAAGGGGAGCGCATCGTGAATCCCTTTGAGCTCGATCCCCTCGAGCTTCGGCCGCTTCGGGATTGTCGCTCCCGTGCCCAAGAAGATGGCCGAATAGCCTTGTGCGAAGAGGTCGTCCAAGGTCACGCGCTCCCCAATGCGGGTCCCGCAGACGAATTCGACGCCCAGCGCGCGCAGGTACGCGATGCGACGCTCGACGACCCACTTCTCCAGCTTGAAGCCGGGAATGCCGTAGATGAGCAATCCGCCGGGGAAGGGCCATGCCTCGAAGACCGTGACTCGATACCCTCGCTTGACGAGCTCCTCGGCGCACGCGAGCCCCGCCGGACCGGCACCCACGATAGCCACGCGCTCGCCGGTCGTCGGCGCCATCTCCGGACGCGGGATGCCGCCGAGTTGTCGGAAGGCATACTCATTGATGAACCGTTCGATGGCGCCAATGGCCACAGGCTCGTATTTGATCCCCAGCACGCATGCGCCTTCGCAGAGCCGATCCTGCGGGCAGATCCGCCCACAAATCTCCGGCATGTTGTTCGTCTGACGCGAGCATTCGGCCGCTTCGAGGAAGCGACCTTCGGCCGTCAACACGAGCCAATCGCGAATGCGATTGTTGAGCGGACAGGCGTGCTCGCACGCCGGATTCTTACACCTGATGCATCGTGCCGCTTCGCTCTGCGCCTCCTCGGCCGTGAATTCCAATGAGACTTCAAGGAAATCGCGAATCCGCTCTTCAGGCGGACGCTTCCGTGGCTCGATCCGGGGCCGCTTGGCCGGAGCGACTCTTCCCGACATCGTCCCCCCTCCTCATCCGAAGATTCTCCCCTCCTGAGATCGCGTGCATGGAGTAGCAAATCTCATGCCACCTCCTGATACGGAGCGAAGCGCCCGTGCGCTCAATCGGTTAGTCGTCACAAGGGGAAAGCCCGATCGCGCCTGGCGCGTCAAATGCCTCAACCGGTGCGCGAAATCGCTTCGCGAGGGCGAAGCGACCAGAACGAGTCGTGACCTCCAAATGCGGACGGGGGAATTCCCCCAGAAGTGGGAGAATTCGCGCGGGGGGATGAAAGCGCGCGCGCTCATCCGGCTCTTCCCCTCATGCGGCTAAGCCTCTGCCGGACAAGTGCTTAAATCCGGAGCGCCTCGATGCGTTCGGCCCCCTCTTGGCAACACGGTACGGGATTTGCGAGAACTTGACGGCGGGGTAGAATTCGCGAGGCTGGAAGCAGGGACCGAAGGGGAACGGGAAGATGAATCAAAGAGCAGTGCCGGGGTTTCTCTTTTTGGGCTTCTTCCTGTGGGGCGTGGTGACCTTCGGATGCCGTCGTTCGGAGATGTCTGAACCGATCGTCTTTCCCGCGGGACGCTTCACTTCAGCCCAGCAGTGCGGCACCTGTCATCGGGACATCTATGCGGCTTGGCGTGGATCGCAACACGCGCGGGCGATCGAGAACCCTATCTTCCGGGAGTCCTACGAAGAGGCGGCGAAGATCGCCGGAGAATCGGCGACCCGACTCTGCCGCATGTGTCATGCCCCGACGGTCGTGCTCACGGGCGATCACACCCTCGCACAAGAAGTAACGCGGGAGGGCGTCACCTGCGATTTCTGTCACTCCCTGACGGGGATCGATTTGGAGCGACGCGAGCACCCGTTCCTGCTCGATGTGGGGGCGACTAAGTACGGCCCAATCCGCGACGCCGCCTCGACCGGGCATCGCGTGGCCTTCTCCGAATTCCATCTCAGCTCTCTCCAGTGCGCGGGATGTCACGAATATCGAAACGCGCACGGCGTGCCCATCCTCTCGACCTATTCCGAGTGGGAGCAGTATCGGCAGCGTGGGGGGGATAAGGAGTGCCAACACTGCCATATGCCACAGGTCCTGGCCAACATCGTGGATCCGAAGGTGAAACGAGTGCAAGGCGCCTTTGTGAATCTCCACACGATGCCAGGAGGACACGCTCGCGATCAGCTCGTGCGCGCGCTGGAGATGCGGATCATGGAAGTGCAACGCACGCCGCGCGGAGTATACGTGAAAGTTCGACTGCGAAATGTCGGCGCGGGGCATGCCGTCCCCACCGGCAGTCCCACGCGAAAAGTGATCTTGCGCGTTGAGGTCATGACCGGGAGCGGGCAGCGCGTTCGGCAGGAGCGTATCTATCAACGCATCGTGTTGGACCAGTGGGGCACGGAGATTCGTCGGGATAGCCTCCTCTTCACCGGGGCGCGAGCGATCGCCCGCGATACGCGATTGGCGCCTGCCGAAGAGCGCGTGGAGGAGTTCCTGCTGCCCGTCTCGGCTGATGAGAATCTCACCATCACGGCGGCGCTCATCTACCTCTACTCGCCGCACGAGCGCCCGGAGACCGAGACGCGCATCGAGTTCCTCTCCGAGAGGAGGGAGTTGTTCTCCCGATGGGTTCGGTGAGTCGTTTGTTCAGGCGTTTGATCTGGGGGAGAGCTCAGCGTGAGCCTCGCCCTACATGTGTGTCTCTTGACACCGACGGAACTCGTGATAGAACGCTTTTCGCAATTTGTTCATCACTGCGAGGAGGTGCTATGCGTTTTGGTTCTTTGAGGAGCAAAACGCGTTTCGTGCTTTTACCCGCGCTGCTCACGGGGGGATTGGGCGGGATGCCGCTGCAGGTCGCTTCGGCGCAAGGGATGATGGGACGTCCTGTGATGGGGGAAGAGACCGTCGCTGTGGGGACCGATGGGGTGATCTACGTCGTAGCCTCTCCGCCACAACGGCGGATGGGACCCGAATTCGGGCGCGTGGCGCTTTTCGCTTTAGACCCGGGGACGTTTCGCATTCGATGGCGATACGTGCTTGAAGATGAAGACCTCCTCGCCTCGCGTCCGGTTGTGGGTACGGACGGCACGGTCTATCTCACCGTGTCTGAGACGATGGAGCTTGGTCCACCACTGGATCCCGCGACGACCTTTCGGAACGCTCGACTCCTGGCCGTTCGGGGGGGGATGCTCAAGTGGGTTTATGAATTTGACGCGCCGTTCGCCTCTCATCCCGCGCTTGGCCCCGAAGGGTTGATCTTTGTGACCGTCGGGGCCGTGGGGCCGGTTGGAATGCCAGGGCCTTGGACGTTCGCGCGCTCCTCGTTCCTAGCCCTTGAGGATCGTGGGACATCGGCCGCCGTACGCGCGCGCCTTGATCTTGGCCCGCGCGCTGTGTCTGCTCCCGTCGTCAGTTCGCATCCGACGTTGCAATGGGCGGTCTACGTGACGGGAGCAGGGACCGGCATGGGGCCGGGCATGGGGATGGGTCAAGGGACGGTGTTGTTCGTCATCAGCCCGGACTTTCGCATGACGTCCGTACTCCTGCGTTGAGGCGTCGAGGGCTTGCCATTGGGAGATCAGGGGAGGGGAGCGCGTATGCCGTCGTGGAGCGAGCAACGTCGGAAGCTTTTGAACATCCTTCTGGGGACGAGCGTGGGGGCGACGCTTGTGGCCATCTTCTATCCGATCCTCAAGTTCATGATCCCGCCGGAGGTGATCGAAGCGACGCAGGCGAGCGTCGTCGCCGGGCGCGTGAACGAGCTGCCGCCGAATTCTGGGAAGATCTTTAAGTTCGGGAACAAGCCCGGCCTTCTGGTGCGCACGCCGACAGGAGAGTACAAGGCCTTCTCGGCCGTCTGCACGCACCTGGATTGCATCGTGCAGTATCGGCCGGATATGCGGCTGATCTGGTGCGCTTGCCATAATGGCCAGTACAACCTGAGCGGGAAGAACATCGCTGGTCCGCCCCCACGCCCCTTGGAGGAGTACGTCGTCAATATTCGCGGGGAGGAGATCGTTGTCTCCAAGGCGTAACCTCGCTGAAGAATCCGTCGGTTGCGGGCGGGGGGAGAACCGACGTGTCGAGGGCCTATGAGAGTCGAACTGCGAGTTGAAGCGTGGCGAGCGTGGTTGGATGAGCGCCTGGGAACAGACGCCGTGCGCGAATTCCTTCGCCGGAAGGCCGTCCCGATCCATCGCCACACGATCTGGTATTACTTCGGTGGCATGACGCTCTTCCTCTTCGTCGTGCAGGTCGTCACGGGCGCCCTCCTGTTGCTCTACTATCGGCCGAGCGCGGAGGCGGCGTTCGAGAGCGTACAGTTCATCATGACGGAGGTCGAATTCGGTTGGCTGGTCCGTTCGATCCACAGTTGGTCGGCGAATCTGATGATCGCGACGCTCTTCATCCACATGTTCAGCGCGTACTTCATGAAGGCCTATCGGCCGCCGCGCGAGCTCACGTGGGTGAGCGGCACATTCCTGCTGCTTCTTGCGCTCGCTTTCGGCTTCAGTGGCTACTTGCTCCCGTGGAATAAGCTGGCCTTTTTCGCGACGAAGGTGGGGACGGATATCGCGGGAGATGTCCCGCTCGTTGGGCGGTTCCTCCTGAGATTTCTGCGCGGGGGGGAAGAAGTGACTGGGGCGACGCTCACGCGCTTCTTCGGCTTTCACGTCGCCATCTTGCCGGGCATGACGACGATCGTGCTGGCGCTCCATCTCATCCTCGTGCAGAAGCATGGGATGAGCGTTCCGCCGAGCCTGGAGGGGAAGAGCCTGAGGAAGATGCCGTTCTTCCCCAATTTCCTGTTGCGCGATCTCATCGGGTGGGTCTTGGCCATCGGCGCGCTGGCGGCTTTGGCGGCGCTCTTCCCTTGGGGATTGGGGGAGAAGGCCGATCCCTTCGCGCCCGCGCCAGCGGGGATCAAACCCGAATGGTACTTCCTCTTCATGTTCCAAACGCTGCGGCTTCTTCCGGCAAAGGTCGGGATCGTGGAAGGGGAAGTGCTCGGCGTCACGATCTTTTTGCTGGGGGGGATCTTCTGGATGCTCGTCCCCTTCTTAGACAAGCCCGCCTCTGGTCGGCGGAGCCGCTTCTTCACCGGCGTGGGCGTCTTCCTCGTCCTCTATCTTGTGATCATGACCATCTGGGGGTATCTCGTCTGAAGGGGGGAGGCATAATGGCGTGTAAGTGGGGAATGCGACAATGGGCCGTCTTGACCCTGTTGCTCACGACATTCGGGGGATCCGGCGCGAATGTCGCTCGCGCGCAGAAGAAAGACTCCTGCGTCGAATGTCACGCGGCTTTGGAAGGACCACTTGCGGCTCCCGTCGAGGCGATGAACGAAGACGTCCACCGAGCGCGCGGATTTTCCTGCGCCGATTGTCATGGCGGGGATCCCTCGCGCGATGATCCGCTGGAGTCCATGGACCCGAGAAAGGGATTCCTCGCACGACCCTCGCCGCGCGCGATCCCGGCGCTCTGCGGCCGCTGCCACAGCGATGCCGAATTCATGAAACGATACAATCCCGCCCTGCGCGTGGATCAAGAGCGGGAATACTTCACGAGCGTTCACGGGAAGCGGCTTCGAGCCGGAGATGCGCGCGTGGCGACCTGTACGAGCTGTCACGGCGCGCATGGGATTCGCCCTGCCCAGCATCCGCTTTCTCCCGTCTACCCCCTCCACGTGGCCGAGACGTGCGCGCGTTGTCATGCCGATGCCGCGTACATGAAAGAGTATCGAATCCCTTCCGACCAGTACGACCGGTACAAGCGGAGCGTCCACGCGCGCGCGCTTTACGAGCGGCAAGACCTCTCGGCGCCGACCTGCAACGATTGTCATGGGAATCATGGAGCGGTACCGCCCGGCGTCGCTTCGGTCGCGCATGTCTGCGGGCAATGCCACGTGCGGCAGTCCACGCTTTTTCAAGCGAGCCCGCATAAGGCGGCTTTCGATGCCATGCAACTGGCCGAATGCGTGTACTGCCATGGGAATCACGAGGTCCTTCCCCCCACAGACGAGATGATCGGGACGGGGGAGAAATCCGTATGCGTCTCTTGCCATCCTCCGGGGGATGCGGGGTATCAGGCGGCCGAGCGCATGCGCGCCTTGTTGGATGATCTCTCCCGCCATCTGGAACGCACTTTGGCGATCTTGGATCGCGCCGAGCGGGCGGGCATGGAGGTGAGTCGCGCGAAATTCGAGCTGAACGAGGCGCGCGACGCGCTCACGCACGCCCGCGTGCTCATCCACGCCTTCTCCGTGAAGGAACTGGAGAACGTCATCCGCCCGGGACTAGAGATCGCGCGACGGGGATACCAAGCGGGGGAGCGCGCTCTCGCCGAGTTGAACTATCGGCGCAAGGGGCTCGCCGTGTCGCTTCTGTTCATCCTCTTCCTCGCCTTCTTGCTCTATCTGAAAGTTCGAGAGATCGAAGGGGCCAGCTGAGCCTCACTTCACCCGCACAGGCGTCGAGCTGGCGCGGAACAGCTCCTCTTCCGGAAGCGCGAGGACCTCATCGGCCGACAGAGCCGTCCAGCTCGGCCAGCGTCGCCCCGGCTCCAGCAGCACGTAGTTGTAGACGCGATCGTTGCGAATGAAGCGCACGAAGGGCGCACCGTGAAATCCGAGCGTCCCTCGACCCGGCGTCGCCCCGACGAGCGCCATCACGGCATCAATCACGCAGCCGGCATCCTCCGGAACGATGGCCTGCGTGCCCCAGGCTTCGGCGAAATCGAGGAAGGTCGAGCGGAAGTGTTCGACGAGGCGCGCGCCGAAGACCAATCCCCCACAGCGCTCGCCGTGAAAATTCTCCGCCTGAAGGAGTAGCGATTCCAGAAGCGCCTGACGGTTGGCCGGCCGTCCGATCTGCTCGTTGCGCGCCGCATAGATCGCGTCGCGGCTGCGAAAATATGGCTTCACGTCCACAACGGGCGTGCCATCTACGAGATCCAACCGATCCACGTAGAGGCATGTCCCCTCGATCCGCTCGATTCGCGCCGCCGTCAGGGCGATGGGATTCGGACGCGTGGGCGAGCGCACGGCGAAGACTCCGTGCAGGCCCGCTTCGCTTTTGTCGCTCACGCCGCGCGGCGTCACCAGCAACCGCGTGCGATCGGCTTCGTGCAACCATGCCAGAATCCACACGTGCGTATGCTTCTCCAGATGCCGCAGCCCGTCGGCGAATTCCGGAAAGATCTCGACCTGAGCGGGAACGCCAAAGGTCGGCATCGCCTGCCGATCGGTAATCGGACTCCGCACGACGCCAATGGGCGTGAGCACCATGGGCGCGCTCCTTGCGCGCTCAGATGCGACATTCTTCGGGATCGCATCGAGAGGCGTAGTCATAGTGATGTGCTTCCTCGTCAAGACCCAGCTCCAAGACCTGCGCCGACTTGCTGCCGTAGCGGTAGATCGTGATCCCTTTCAATCCCAACTCCCATGCGCGCCAGTAGGCCCGGGCGACATCCTCGACCGTCGCTTCTTCGGGCAGGTTGATCGTCTTGGAGACCGAATTGTCCACGGCGCGTTGGAAAGCCGCTTGGATCTGGAGATGGCGGTCGGGAGAGATCTCCAGAGCCGTCACGAAGAGCCGTCGGAGCTCCTCCGGGATATGGGCGATGTCGCACAATCGCCCTCGTGCGAGAACGGCCTCCAGTACTTCGTCCGCTTTGAGTCCATAGCGCTCCAGGTATTCGAGGAAGAGGGGATTCACTTCGTACAGCGTCTGCCCGCCGAGCACATGCGTGCGCCGATAGGCCAGGGCGAAAAGCGGCTCGATGCTCGCGCTCGTCTCGGCGATGATGCTGATCGTTCCCGTCGGAGCGATGGCTGTGAGCGTGGCGTTGCGCACTCGCCGATTTCGCGCTTCGTGTACGCTCCCCTTCCAGTTTGGGAAGACGCCGCGCTCCTCCGCCAGTTCGATCGAGGTCGCCAACGCTTCTTCGGCGATCACCCGCATCAGCCGTTCGGCCAACTCCACGGCGTCGTCCGAATCATAGGAGATGCCGAGTCGAATGAGCATCTCGGCGAAGCCCATCACGCCGAGACCGATCTTTCGATTCCCGCGCGTCATGCGCTCGATCTCCGGGATCGGATACCGATTCACTTCGATGACGTCATCGAGGAAGCGCACGGCCTTTCGAACGGTCTCCCGCAGCTTCTCCCAATCCACCTCCGTTCGCCCATCGCGCTCGCGCAACATGTGCTTCAAGTTGATCGAGCCCAGGTTGCACGACTCGTAGGGGAGCAAGGGGATCTCCCCGCATGGATTCGTCGCCTCAATGGGGCCAAGGTGCGGCGTCGGATTCGCGCGGTTGATGGCATCGAGGAAGAGCAGTCCGGGGTCGCCCGTCTGCCACGCCGCGCGCGCGATCTCCTCGAAGACGCGCCGAGCGTTCAATCGGCCGACGACGCGCTCGGTCCGCGGGTTAATCAGCTCGTAATCGTCGCCTCGACGAGCCGCCTCCATGAAGGCATCGGTCACGGCGACGGAGATGTTGAAGTTCTGAAGGGCTCGCTCCTCTCGCTTGGCCGTGATGAACTCTAAGATGTCCGGATGATCCACGCGCAAGACGCCCATGTTCGCCCCGCGCCGCTTCCCCCCTTGCTTGATGTGTTCGGTCGCGCTGTCGAAGATCTTCATGAACGAGACAGGCCCGGAGGCCTCTCCTCCCGTCGAGGCCACGACATCTCCCTTCGGGCGCAATCGAGAGAAGGAGAAGCCCGTGCCGCCGCCCGTGCGCTGCACAAGCGCCATCTGCTTTACGGCCTCGAAGATCTCTTCCATCGTATCCCCGACCGGGAGCACGAAGCAGGCGCTCAATTGTCCAAGGGGCGTACCAGCATTCATCAATGTGGGGCTATTGGGGAGGAAATCGCGCGAGGTGAGCAGCTCGTGGAACGTCTCCTCCCACCGTCGGGCGCGCTCGGCCGTTCCCAATAAAAGCTCCGCTTCGGCGATGGCTCGCGCCACGCGCGCGAAGAGTTCCTCAGGGGTCTCCACAAGGCGACGCTCGGCATCCCGCCGCAGATAGCGGGCCTCCAAAACCCGACGGGCATTCGGCGAAAGCGGCAACTCCGCCATGGCTTGTCTATCTTACCGCTTTCGCCCTTTTGCGGCAATCGGTCTCACCCCTTCGCGTCGAGCCATTCGTTCAGCTCTCGAACGAGCCGTTCAATGGCCGCCGCATCGTATCCCTTCTCCCGCGCGTTCTCCTCAAGTGTCCCCCACGACGGTTCGCCGCATTCCAAGCAGCGAATCCCCTTCTGCTGCAGGAATCGAACCGACTCCGGATATCGGGAGACCAACTCTTCGATCGTGATGTCCTTCGTGATCATAGCGGCTCAGTTCTCCGGGCTGAGGGGGATTTTGACGCTCACGGCTCCCCGCACGTCGCCGGAGCGATACCCAGTCGCTCGATCCTCGGGATACTTCTCGGCCAAGATCGCCCGCACCGAGGAGGGGATCGCTTCCTTCGGTCCGTGGCAGGTGATGCACATCGGGCCGACGAGGATCGGCCTCATGTAGCGGAGATACCGTCGGCCATCCTCGCGCACGACCTCGAAGGATTCGTCCGCGAGCGCGCGCGCGCGATGCTGCTGCTCGAATTCCTCGAGCTTGCGCCGCTCGTACTCGTCGGGGATGTCCTTCGGATTACGGTACCGCAAGCTCACCCGTCGGATCGAGACCCCCGTTCGCGCTTCGATCTCCCGCGGGATCTCTTGCGCGATCTCCGAACAGACGCGCACAGCGCCCTCGTAGCCGCCCTTCTCCAACTCCGCCGTGAGGAGCCCCCGAACCTTCTCCAACAACTCGTCTGCGAGCCGCCGCGCTTGGCGAAGCGCGGATTCCACGGATTCCTCTTGTGCCGCGCCTCCCGGCAGCTTGTCGAAATCAGCGCGCGGAGAGGCCGCGTTCATCCAGGTGAAGAACCCTATCAGGGCAGTAAGAGCGAAAAGCTTCGCCACCCACATATCCCTCCTCCAGAGGAGGTCTGCCGCTCCTTCATGACGCGCGCGAATGAAACGTGACGAGAGCGCTCGAAGAGTCCAGCGGGGGGATGATCTCCCCCCACTGCGTTGCGCTCACTTCACCTTCAATTTGATCTCCTTGCGCTTGGCCTCTTCGGCCTTAGGCAGCCGAATCTCCAAGATCCCATCCTTATACGTCGCTTCCGCCTTCTCGATGTTCACCTTCACCGGCAGATCGATCGTGCGCGAGAATCGGCCATACGTCCGCTCGGCGCAATAGTAGTCGGCCTCTTTCACCTCCTCCTCGCGCTTGATCTCACCCGAGAGCGTGATCGCATCCTCGGTCAGTTCGATGTTGATGTCATCTCGGCTCATTCCCGGCAATTCGGCCTTGAGCACGATCTCATCGTCCTTCTCGTACATGTCCACAGCAGGCGCGAAGACGCGCGTGATCTCTCGCGCCCGGCGCGGGGCCGGGAATTCCCGCTCGAAGATCTCATCAAAGAGGCGATCAATCTCCCGTCGAAACATCTCCAATTCGCGGAATGGCCTCCATCGAACGAGTGCCATAGGCGTTCTCCTCCTTCCTCGAGGGTTTCTTGAGGCCCGCTTCCTTGGGCCTGAATCCCGAACCGGAACGTTCGCGCTCCAGCTCGGCGTCTACACCGTAATGATCCACGAAGACGGCTGCGGTTTCATTCCTTCGGGATGAACCGCGCCGCCGGATTATGGACTCCGCGGGAAAGGGCCGCGCATGAAGCTGCGACTGAGACGAGCCGCTCGCGCTTGAATCTCAGCGATCGCTTTCGGGGAATCCGCCGTGATCTCCACTTCGACGCCGTTCTCCCGATGGGCGACCTTCATTCGTGCCCCTTCGACCGCCGCAGGACACGCCTGTTGATGACGAGGACCGGCTTGAGCGAACATCTGTTCGTGAGCCGTGCAGTGGGTTTGAATCCGTCGGACGAACGCCGGATCATCGCTTGTGAGGCGAATTCGCACGCCCTTCTCGATGTTCGTGACCTCGCGCGTGACCGCCCACAGCAACATCGGGCACGTCGGAGATCCACGGCGCGGCGGCTGCTGCGGGAGAACGGGCAGCGCTACTCCGATCGAAAAGCCCACGGCGATCGCGCCCATTGTTAGGGAACCTTTCGTTCGCACACCCACCTCCTTCGGCTCGGGAAGGATATACCGTCCTTCAAACCTTTGTCAACGTCGTCTTGAGGACTGATCGAACGTCCTCGCATTGCCTCCCCCTTCCCCGGTGGCCTAAAATTGACGTGCGCTCTTTGATGAGGAGGGATCGAAATGGCCGTCGTTCGCATTCATCCGTATTCATCGTCCATCCGCGAGGAAGCCGATCGGATTCGGGCTCGCATCGCCGAACGGGCGTATGAGTTGGCCGCGCAGCGCGGATATGCACCGGGACATGAATTGGACGATTGGCTGGCGGCTGAGGGCCAGCTGGTTTGGAAGCCGGAGCTGCGCCTGGAGGAGCATCCGCACGAATTCGTCTTGAAATTCCGGCTTCCTGGAGTCCGAGCCGCAGACGTGCGCGTCTTGACTGAGGCCGAGCGCGTTCTCCTTCTCGGAGAAGCGCGCCTTGAGAGCGTAGCCGAGGGCGTGCGCGTCCACGGCGATGAATTCCGCTATGGGTCCATCTTCCGCGAGGTGTGGCTCCCACAGCCCGTGGATCCGACGCGCGCGCGAGCCCGTTTGAGCGATGGTGTGCTCACGGTGACGCTGCCTAAGCCCAAGGCCGAACGGCCTCTTCCTCGCCCGAAACGTTCGCGCCGAGAGAGCGCGGCCTAGGAGGGACAGTATGGCGCTTGTCGAAGTCAGCGTCGTTCCCGTCGGGACCGGGACGCCCAGCCTGGGCGATCATATTGCCGCGGCCGTTCGCGTGCTGGAGAAGGCCGGGGTCTCGTATGAGATCTCCCCCATGGGGACGTTGTTTGAGGGGGAGCTCAAAGACGTCTTCTCCCTTGCCCGCAAGATGCACGAAGCGGCTTTTCGTCACGGCGCGCAACGCGTCATCACGACGATCACCATTGACGATCGCCGGGACAAGAGCGTGACGATGCGCAGTAAGGTCGCCTCGGTCAAAAGGCGGCTCGCGCGAAAATGAAGTCCCTCAGCCCCTGGAGCACGCTCGCGGCGGTCTCTGAGAGCGGATGGGGTCCTCCGCGATCGTGAGAGCACTCATCGCGCATTCTCGCGCCACGCGATCCGGAACTTCCCGACGAGGACCTCTCGGTGATCCGATCGAGCATTGGGCCGAATGCCGAGCTGTCCGAACCCGTAGAAGAACCCATCGGCTCCCCTCACCATTGGAGTGAGACGGCCCGTTGTGTCCACTTCACATTGCTCTCCGCGATCGTTCAAGAGGACCAGGGACGTGCGACGCGTCTTCGGATCCACACGATTCACGATGATCGCTTCATCCCCCGTGAATGCAGCATGGATGTGTTCGAAGCCTCCTGAGACTTTCAGCCATGTCTTCTTCGGACCGAGGGCTTCGATCTCCCCACCCGGCTTGACCAGCAGCAACCGTCCGGCTCCATCCGAGAGCACATGCGCTTCCGACTCGAGAGCTTCGGAGAGAACGCGCTCGGACATTCTCTCGCCATCCGCGGAGAACGTCCGAAGGACGCTCACCCCCTCGCCCTTCTCTGTCCAAACCGTTCCGATGACGCCGATGTTCGATCCAAGCCGCAGGAGCCGAGGATTCCCCAGCCCATCGAGCATTACCGTGCGCCGGAGGTCTCCAGATGTCTCAAAGATCAGCAGAGCGCTTTGCCAACGCCCTTTGTGCCATTGAGCGGTGGCGTAAACTCGGCCCTCCGAATACATGGACGAGGTGATACGCGTCCACTGTGCTTCTTCGGGAACAGCAGATGGTCGTTCGAAAACCCGGATCAACGTCCCATGTGGGTCGTAGCTCGCGAGGAACGCTCGCACCCGTTGCCCATCGCCCTCCGGTTGCCAGGACGAAAAGCTCACATACATGGTCCCACGCTCGTCCACGACCACGGCGAGGTCTTTAATGCCCGCTGATCCGGGAACGGGCAGGGAAAGACGATGAGAGGAGACCATCTCCACCGCGCATCCTTGCGGCGGGGTAGCCCAAGCCGTAGACGCGAGAAGACCGACGACACAGGTCGCCAAAATGACCTTCCTCATGGCTCACCTCCATTCGATCAAACATTCGAGGGCAAGACAAATGCTCATTCGGATCGGACAGACGCCGAAGGACCCTTGAGAATCCGGTGGGGATTCGCAGACATCGGGATCGCCCTGCGCGATAAGCTCCTTCCTTCCAGGCCCGGCGTCGAAATCGAAGCATGCCGTGCATCCCCCTTCCGAATTGCAACACAGGAAGGACGCATTCCAACAATCGAACTGGCAGGGAAATTGTACTCCACCCGATGTAGGAGTGAAAGCGACGAACGTTCGCGCCGACGCCAGATCACCGCCCGGACCTGATGTGCTTCGCACAGAGGGCGCAGCCGTGAGCGCCGCTACGATCGCCATACAAAGCATTACGACTTCCTTTCTAAGCTGCCCCATTTGGAAACGGGTTTCCCATCTCCCTCCCGCCTGGCTTAATAACTCATCTCTGGCAACCCAGAATATACTGTCTGTCTGTCTGTCAACCCCTTTTTCGCTTTTTCCAACACATTTTCGGAGGGGCGGGAAGGCTCTCCCCACAACCGATCCCGATCCTGAAGAGCGGCGCTCTCTTCATCTCCTCGGACAAGGTCTTCCTCAGGCCATCTTGATTCTGTGGTCTGTCCGCCACGCGTGTTTAGCAATTGCGAGAGGATGCGGGAGGTGGGGCCGCGGGTCGGTCAGCCCCGCAGGTGATCGCCGATCTGCTCGGAGAGGAAATCTCCACGAGCGCCTGCGCGCATTGCCAATCTCTCCGTTCGGATCGTAAACTGAAAGTCTTAGCGATTCTCGCTGAAGGAGGAAATCGCGCGATGACGTACACGCCGAAGAACTACGAGCACCTGTTGGGCATGGATGGGTTTAGCGATCAGCTCTTGAGGAATCATTTCACCTTGTACCAGGGATATGTGGCCAACGCGAACAAGTTGGCCGAAGCGCTTCTGGAACTGGGGAAGAGCGGAAAGGCGGGGACGCCCGAATACGCGGAATTGAAGCGGCGCTTCGGCTGGGAATTCAATGGCATGCGGCTTCATGAGCTGTATTTCGATAATCTGACCCAGACGCCGGAGCCGCTTGAGGCGAATGCTCCTCTGGCGCGGCTCATTCGTGAGCAGTACGGATCGTTCGAGGCCTGGCGAGACGATTTCAAAGCGGCGGGAGCCATGCGCGGGATCGGATGGGTCGTGCTCTATCACGATCCGGTCTCCGGTCGGCTCTTCAACACATGGATTAATGAGCACGATCTTGGCCATCTGGCTGGATGCGCGCCGCTGCTCGTGCTGGATGTCTTCGAGCACGCCTATATGCTCGACTACGGATTGAAGAAGGCGGAGTACATCGAGGCGTTCTTCCACAACATCAACTGGAGGGTCGTGGCGGCACGCTTAACATGAGCGAGCCGGCGCGGTGATTCTCCAAAATCAGAGAGGAGAGGCCACGGGCGAGGTCGTGGGGGCTCCCGCACTTCGCGCGCCGAGGGGGGGTAACCAGCGCGGACGTGCATCCAGAGTGGGAGGTCGAGCATTCACCGCGTCCTTCAGGAGAGCGCGGCCCGCGCCATCTCCTCGGCCGGGATGTCGAAGTTCGCCGAGACGCGCTGCACATCATCGTGATCTTCGAGCGCGTCCATGAGCTTCAGCATCAGGGCGGCGTCCTTCCCCTGCAGGCGCACGTAAGACTGCGGGATCATCGTGATCTGGGCCGTGAGCGGTTGAATCCCCGCCTGCTTGACCTTCTCCAGGACGAGCTCGAAGTCCTCCGGGGCCGTGAGGATCTCGTAATTCCCCTCATCATCCACGCGCACGTCTTCGGCGCCCGCCTCCAGGGCGAGATCGAAGATCGCGTCCTCGGAGAGGGCGCCTTTCTCCACGGCGATATAGCCTTTCTTTTGGAACATCCAGGCGACGCAGCCGCTCTCGCCCAAATTCCCGCCATATCGGGAGAAGATATGCCGCAGCTCGGAGACGGTGCGATTCCGATTGCTCGTGAGCGCTTCGACCAGGACGGCGACGCCGCCCGGGCCATAGCCCTCGTAAATGACCTCCTCGTACTGTTCGCCGGCGATCTTCCCCGTGCCGCGATCAATGGCCCGCTGGATGGTCTCCTGCGGCATGTTATTGGCTTTGGCCTCGGCGATCGCCTTCCGCAAGCGCGGATTCGCCTCCGGATCCCCGCCGCCCAATCGAGCCGCCACGCTGATCTCGCGGATCAGCTTGCTGAAGAGCTTCCCGCGCTTGGCGTCAGCGGCGAGCTTCTTATGCTTGATCTGATGCCACTTTGAATGTCCCGACATCGGTCCGTCCCCTGGCTCGATGTCTTCTCGGACGAGGTTCCCTCGTCGGAGGTCTCAATCATATCACGGTCTGCAAATGAGCGCCAAGCCCCGCTCTCGGCTACTTCGGCGCGAACTTCCGATAGAGCGCATAAGCGACGAGGAACGAGACGCAGAAGATCAACGAGGGTACGACGATCCCCCAAAACACGCTCTGCGGCCGCGCCGTCTCCACCAGGAGTGCTCCTTCAGGCATGGTCTTCCTCCTTCCTCATCTGGACGCGTTCACGGCGTCGTCGGCGATAGGAGAGGTAGGCGAAGAGCATTCCAAGAAACGACGCCACATAGGCGATGGAGAGGCCGATCAGCACCGAGAGCCCTTCGTTCATCGCACTTCCTCCCAACGCAGGATCTTATCCAGTTGCTCCAGGTAGGCCTTTTGCTTCTTCTCGTACTCGGTTGAGATGGCCTTGAGTTTCGGATCAATGATCCAGTGCATGATCGCCGTCAGCAAGATGCCCGCGATGAGGATCAGCACGCCACCCCTTATCCGAAGGAGCGTGAGCGCGACGCCGAGCATCAAGGCCATATACGCGAGCGGAGAGATGAAGATAGCCAACCAATCCTCGCGCGTCCATTCGTCGGCCTCCTCGGCCGACCACTCGCGCTTGAGGAAGGAATGGCGCGCCACGTTCCGTGGGGCAATCAATCCCAGACGTTCGGCCTCCGCGCGGACGGGGCCCCACCAGCCGATGGGGCGCGACATGACGTAATAACGCACGAGTTGTCGCATGTCCTCGGGCGGCGTCAGATACGTCACCGGCACGTAGATGAGCGCACCCAATCCCATCAGAATCCAGAATTGCAAATAATCGGGCAGGTTCGGCAACACGCCGAAGGCCGGCAAGACCCACACGATCACCCAGCTCAAGCCCAGATTCGCGATCCACGCGATCAAATACCCCCACGCATTGAAGCGCCACCAAACGACTTGCAGGATGTTGGGCAGCCATACGCCGGCCGCCATGATCCAGAGGGCGAAGATGAGCCATTTCGTGATCTCCTTCATCATCAGGCCGTAGAAGAAGGAGCCCAGAAGTACCAGGAGCGTCGAGATCCGCCCCACCCAAACGAGTTCGCGTTCGGAGGCCTGCGGTCGGATGTAGTGGTGATAGAGATCTCGCGTTGCGTACACGGCACCCAGGTTCAAGTGCGAAGCGATCGTCGAGAGATGAATGGCGACGATCGCTGCGAAGAAAAAGCCCAGCATCCCCGCAGGGAGGAGCTCCAGTCCCAGTCGGTACCATCCCAGTTCATACTGGGCGCGATCGGAGATGTTCGGGTAGAGGACATAGAAGCCTAAAATGGCGACGGCCCAGAGCGCGTTCCGCGTGAGTACGAGCATCGTCCCCCACCAGATCGAGTAGGAGGCATCGCGGACGGACCGAGCCGATTGAATCCGCTGGGCCTCGACATACCAATCAATGGCCGTGCCCATGCCGAACCCCCCCATGACAGCGATCACCAGCATCGTCGCGAACCACGCGACGGGAAAATCGCCCGCGAATAGGCCTGTGAAGGCGAAGGGACTGGTGCGCCACCCTTCCCCCATCGCTTGCAGCTTCGAGACGATCCCCTGTGGCCCTCCCGCCTCGAAAATCCCCCAGAGGGAGACGATCAAGATCGCGACGAAAGCAATGACGCCCTGCTGGAAATCGGCCATGACGACTCCCCAGTACCCCGCAGCCAGGACGTAAACGGCGCACACGGTCGAGAACAACACGAGGCCGACCCACTCTGGCCAACCGAAGATCAGCTGGCAGAGCTTCCCCATCGCGATGCCGACCCAGCCGAGGATGAACATGTTCATGAAGACCATCCAGCCGGCGATCCATCCACGCAGGAGTTCGCTGCCCAACCCGCTGAAGCGCAAGCTTTGCCATTCGGCCTGACTATAAGCGAGCGAGCGGCGGAAGATGCGCGCGCTGACGAAGGCGCTGATGGCGCACCAAGCAGAGAAGAACGTGTACCAGAGGCCGCGCAAGCCGTGCTGATAGACGATGCCGGTGACCCACATCGGCGTATCCGTCGCCGTATGCGTGGCATAGACCGAAGTGGCCGGCAGCCACCATGGCAGCCCTCGCCCGGCCAGGAAGAAATCCGCCTCCGACCGCTTGCCCAAGCGATAAAAGAGCGCGCCGCATCCCACCATCAGCAGCAGATACAGCACCACCCACACCCAGTCGAGCGTCGTGAAGCGCACCATAGGACCTCATCCCTCCTCGTCTTCGATCCCTTCGGCCTCTTCCCTTGCGCACTCCACGTGACCGGGAGCCGAGGCCAAAAACCGGAGCCGGCATTATAACACTCCGTCGTCCCGAGAAGAAACCCGATGGCGGCTGGCTTTCCAGCAGGTCCCTTCGTACAATGAGGGACGCTGGGAGAGGAATCGATGCCTCGGGCGAGGACTCATGATGCGATAACGCTGGCGCTCGCTCCGCCGACGTTTCTGCTCACGCACGCGCTCACGGGGAGTCGCGATCTGGCTTGGCTGGTGACGCTCGCTACGCTCTTCTCCGGATTCTTGTTCAATCCCGACCTGGATATTCGGAGCAAACCCTACGCCCGGTGGGGACCGCTCCGAGTTCTCTGGTGGCCGTATCAGGTGCTCGTCCGCCACCGCTCGCGGCTCTCGCACGGGCTTTTGCTCGGCACGTTCGTGCGCACGGTGTATCTCTCGATCATGCTCGCCCTTCTTGGTGCGACCGGGATCGTACTCTGGCATGCGCTTCACGAGCAGCCTGGAGCGAGCGAGAGCGCGCGTCAGGCCTTCGATTTGCTGAAGCGATGGCTCCTCTCGGTAGAACGCCGATATTGGCTCGCCCTCTGGTTCGGCCTCTGGTGGGGCTCGGCCGCTCACACGCTCGCCGATTGGCTCTGGAGCCTCTGGACCCAGACCAAACGCCTCCTATGAGCTGAACGAGCGGTTCAGTCCAAGGCGAGCCGATATATCACCAGTCGCGAGTCGGCCTTGAGAACCGCTCCTACGAAGACGATGCTCCCTCCGGTCGCCAAAAGCGGTGGAATCGGCGTCAACAGCTCCCCTTCCGGCCCAGGCTGCCAAGCGGCGATGAGCCGCTGAAGCGTCCCTTGCTTCCAGAGATAGAGATTCGTTTGGTCGGACGTGAGGCTCAAAAAGACGATCTCCCCAGTGGGGGCCATACTGTGAACCGGCAAAAGCGGAAACGCGATCGGCACGCCCTCAGGCGTCGGATCGCCATCGGCCACGACCTTCACGAGCGACCCACCCGAGTACGCAAAGAGCGCGCGCTTTGTGCCCCCTCCGGGCGAGCTCACCACTCCGATGAAACTCACAACCCTTTGGGCGTTGACTTGAAGGGAGGAGAAGACCTCCGGCGCGAATGCGCCGAGCTGCAACTCCGAGCCGCGGGAGAAGGTTCCCTCGATGGGCGTCGTACCGCCGCTCTCGGCGATCTTCTGGAAGGTATACCCGGAACCCATCCGTCGGGGCGTCGCGAGGATAACTCCCTCATCGCGTGGCGCACGTACCGTGAGAGCAATCGTCCCATCATCGGCGAGCGCTACGTCCATGATGAAGATCGCTTGTACGTTCCGAATGCGGGGGAGCATGCTTAGGTCAATGGTCCGATTCGAATCAATGCTGTATCCTCCGGTCGTCGGTTGAGCCAACAGCACCAGGTTCCGCACGTTCGCGCCCGTCGTGTCGGCGAGGTTGGCGACGAACGCGATCTGACCTGCCCCATTCAAGCTGATGTCGAAGATGTCAACCACAAGCTGATTGAAGACGGGGTCTCCGGAAGCGACCACCTTTTGATACGATCCTCCTCGACGGACCAGGAGTGCCGATCCATCCTCCGTCTCCACCTGCAGGGCGATCACGCCCGCATCATTGATCGCCGCTTCCGTGATGGAACGAATCTTCATCCCTTCGATCACCTGTCCCTGATATGCCACAAGCTCGATCGTGCCCTCGCGAACCCGGAAGAGGTGCCGGCCTCCGCCCACGTTCCCGATGAAGAGGAGATCACCGCTGCCGTTGGCGGCGAGATTGGGGAAGCTGAGGAGGGGGGTATCTGGGGAGACGGACTCGACCGGACCAAGGAGTGTTTCCGCAGGCGCTGATCCCGTATGAAGCCGAAGCGAGATGTTCAGTCCGAAGGCAGGCTTGTCGAAGGGACCGGTCGGCGTCCCGAAGTTCTGATTCAGGGCGACGACGATGTGATCATACACGGCCTGACCCCGGCGGTTGATCGCGTAAGGCGGCAAGTTCTCCTCCGTTTGCGAGGTTTCGGGAAACTCTTGCGCCTGTCGTTGACTGCCCGCAAAGCGAAGAATTCCTCCGCCGAGGATGGCGCGCGAAGCCACGCCGCAGTAGATCACTCCGCCTTCGCCCAAAGTGGGCGCCGTGAGAAACTGCACGCTGAGACTGCCGACGTTCTGTCCCGTGCGGACGATCTCTTGAAGGCCGCTTCCGATCGTGTAGCGATAGAGCGCGAAGGTCGGATTCTGCTGATTCGGCCGGCGAAACGCGCCGACGAAAACGAGATCGCCACTCGGGGCGAGCGAATTCGGCGAGAGCAGGAAAGGCACGGCCGGGAAGATCGTGTTAACAGGCGGAATGATGTCCACGAATGTTCCTCCCGAGGCGTTCGGCGCCGTATCGCCGATCTTCACAACGCGAATCATCGAAGCACCGGTCT
The DNA here is from genome assembly GCA_030550025.1 of Acidobacteriota bacterium. Classification (GTDB taxonomy): domain Bacteria; phylum Acidobacteriota; class Blastocatellia; order HR10; family HR10; genus HR10. Next base: position 62,734 of record JAUQQC010000009.1, read on the forward strand.
TCACGTAGAGCGCTTGCTCCGCTTGGTCCAGGAAGGCGATCACCTCGCCCTGCGGGCTCACGGCCTGGAGGACAGGGGTCGTGATCATTCTTCCCCCAGCACTCGGATCGCCTGTCCGCACAAGGAGATCAAGCGTCTGTCCAGCAGAGCGAAAGATCGCCGTCTGCAAGTCTCCCTGCGTCGTGCGCACCGAGGCCGTGAAGTACGCCTGGCCGTCGTTCGTCAGTCGCGGGTTCGAGAAGCCGAGGATCGTTCCGGCCGAGGTCGTTGTCCCTGTCTTGAGCACCGCGACGATCGTCCCTCCATCAGCCAAGAATAACCCGGCGCTTGGTACTCCCACTTCGGGCGGTAGCCCCGAGGTCTCCGCCACGAAGAGAATCTGTCGCCGATCGTTGAGAGAGAACTCGATGAGACGCGTGAAGACTTCACCTTCCGGCGTGCGATCCCCAATCTGAACGATCCGCCGCAGCGTGCGCGTCGCCGCCTCGCGGAGGAAGATCGCCCCACGCAGCGTGCCCGTCTCTTCAGCGAGAGCAAACGCGACATCCTGTGCCGCGTTGATCTGGTGCTCGCGGAGGACGGATCCAAGCCACTTCGCCCGATAGAACGCCTTGTTCCCGAAAATGCCCTGTCGGACGTCCATGCCGTTATTGTTCATCACACTCAGGCGATACTCGTACGGCCCTGGCGGGGGAAGTTCGCCCGTCCTCACGATCCGTTGCAAGGGTGCCTGAGCCAAGCGGGGGAGGGGAAGGGCCAGCCATAGAAGTCCGATCGCCAGACGGGCTATCGCCTTTCGCCATTCAAAGTCCATTGGGGGAAACGCTATCCTTCGGGAAATTCGCATATCCCGTCCTCCTTGGTGAATTCGTCGGTCGCGCGTCTTCCGGACTGCTCAACGTCACGCTGCGCAATATAGTGAAGGCAGCGCGCACTGTCAATGCGGGTTCGTTTTCGGGGGACTCCCCAGCAGTTTGAGGATGCACGCGCACCGTCGTCATCCTCGCCGGAAGAACATCCGAAGGCGCTGCCACAAGTATCGCAGGAATGTTCGGAGGATTCCATGTCGAGGAGGGGTAACGGGGGCTCCCGTCGTCTCCGCATTTTGAAGCGCGGCGACCTCGGCTTCCAACGCCGTGAAGAATTGTCCGGCGAGCATGCGGGCCGTCCCTTGCAATAGGCGCTGTCCAACGCTAGCGATTGGACCACCTACTTGCACGTCCCCGGAGTAGTGAATGAACGTCTCCGCGTCGCGCTCTTCCAAGACGAGCGTCCCCGTCCCCTTCGCGAATCCCTGAGGCCCTCTTCCCTCAAAGGCGATCGCGTAACGGGTCGGTGGGGTCAGGTCCTTCAGCTGGAATGTTCCGGCGTAAACCCCCCGGATGGACGCCACGCCCACATGGAGCACGGCCTTGTACCGATTTTCACCCTCGGGTTCGAGCTGCTGGCAGCCGGGCAAGCAACGGGCAATCGCCTGCGGATCCTGCAATACTCGCCACACGATGTCTCGTGGCGCCTTGAGCGTATGTGTCCCCTCGATCTTCATCTTCCGCCCTCACAGCCGGTGCATGATCACTCGACGAATTCGACCGGGACCAAACGCGGCAGGAGGCCACGTTCGTATCCCATTTGCAAGAGCAGGCCAATGGCTGCCTTCCCGCGCTCTCCGCAATCGAGCGTCAGCTCGTTGACGTACATGCGGACGAAGCGGTCGGTCGAAGCCAGATCCAAACCTCGCCCGAAAGCCCGCGCGTAGTTGAGCGCTTCCTCGCGGTGGGCGAGTCCGTAGGCGATGCTCTCTCGTAACAATCGGGCGAGCGCGCGCAACACTTCTTCTCCAAGATCGCGTCGCGCGGCATTTCCCCCAAGCGGCAGTGGAAGCCCCGTGTGCGCGAACCACCACTGGCCGAGATCGAGGACCTTCCGCAATCCGAGCGCCGAATACGTCAATTGCCCTTCGTGAATGAGAAGTCCCGCCTCGGCTTTCCCCTCGGCCACATACTCGGGGATCTGATCGAACGGGACCACGATGTGTTGAACGTCTGGGATGAGCAATCGCAGCACGAGGAATGCCGTCGTCAACGTCCCCGGGACGGCGATCCGAGTCCGAGAGAGATCGTCCACCGTCATATCTTCTCGCGCCACAAGGAGGGGGCCGTAACCTTCCCCCATGCTCGCCCCGCTTGTCAAGAGCACGTACGTGTCGGCGACATACGCATAGGCGTGAAACGAGAGCGCCGTCAGCTCATACTCCCCCTCCAAGGCCGAACGGTTGAGCGATTCGATGTCCTTGAGCACATGCTCGAATCGAAAGCCCCCCGTGGGAATCTTCTCCTGCACGAGGGCGTAGAACATGAAGGCGTCGTCGGGATCCGGACTATGCGCGATGCGAATGCGTGGCGATGTGCTCATGCCTTGAGCCTCCCAAGCGCAACGAATCTTCAAGTCTATCGAACCAGAGATCGCGAGACAAGCGTTCGATCTCCCACATGCGAGCCCACGCCGGCGAACCTCGGGAACACGCACGCGCGCGGCCCCGATGGATGAGCCCAGCGGAAATCGTGTTCTCCGAGGGCGCGAGCGATCATCCGATGGGTCGCCCCCTTTCGGGGGCTTGGATGCTTGGACGTCGTCCGGAGGCTCGCCTTGCGGCTCGCCCTCGGCGAGATTCGATCGCCCGCATGCGCGGTCATGGGGTGGAGGGAACCTCAACCGAGCGCGGTCCCCTGCTGCTGCAGGCTCAATGCGGAATGGGCCAGCTTTAATGAAGCTCGTCTTCGGCCTCGCCCTCGACTATACTTTGGCGTGCGCGAGCTCCATGCAGGTCGAACTTTGAGCGAGCGTTCGCAGTGGTGAGATGATGTTCGACGAGGGGGGGGCGTATGTACATTGCCCTGTTGTATGAGACGGTGGAGAACTTTGTGCAGCGGCGCGCGCCGTTTCGCGCGGAACATTTAGCACTTGCTGAACGGTGGCATCAGGAAGGGCGGCTTCTTCTGGCGGGAGCCTTTGAACCGGCGGATGGGGCGCTGTTGATCTTTCGTGTAGATGATCCTGCGGACGTTGAAGCGTTCGTTCGAAGCGATCCCTATGTGCGGCATGGGTTGGTGCGGTCCTGGCGCGTGCGGAGGTGGAACGTCGTCATTGGGGGAGAGGAGCCGACGGCGTGATGATCAGGCATCCCGAGCGTGCCAGTAGGGGCCGCCGGCAGTTCCCTCCTGGCATCTCGAGAACGCTGACCTATTGGCTGGAGACTGATGCAGTGGGCTTCTCGGCGCGCCTTCTGATGCGGCGATCTCACGGAACGCGTCATTGACACGCCCAGGGAGTTCGTCTATAGTTTCCCTTCGTTTTGGGGCAGGAGAGCGCCGATGACCGAGCTGTCAGATTTTCTGCCGATTCTGCTGACCTTTGCGATCGCGACGCTCTTGGCAGTCGGTTTGGCCTTTGCGCCTCGGTTTTTGGCCGTGCGGCGACCGACGCCGGAGAAAGCGATCCCATATGAATGCGGGAAAGACCCAATCGGATCGGCGCGCGAACGGTTCTCGGTCGCGTTCTATTTGGTGGCGATGATCTTCATCCTCTTCGACCTTGAGGCGATCTTCTTGATCCCGTGGGCTGTGGTCTTTCGCGATCTCGCTCGCGAGGTGTCCAGGGGATTCGTCTTCGCGGAGATGATGGTCTTCATCGCCGTCTTGATCGCGGGATACGTTTACGCCTGGAAGAAAGGCGTCTTCGATTGGCATCGGTGAACTATGGCCGAAGAATTGGAAAGAGCGGGAGTACCGGAGATCCTCACGGCGCGGTTTGAGGATTTGGTGAAGTGGGCGCGCAAATCGAGTCTATGGCCGATGCAATTCGGCCTGGCCTGTTGCGCCATCGAGATGATGGCGATGATCGCCTCGCGCAATGACATCGCGCGGTTTGGGGCGGAGGTCTTTCGCGGCTCGCCCCGGCAGTCGGACGTGATGATCGTGGCCGGGCGCGTCTCGCAGAAGATGGCGCCGGTGGTGCGTCGGCTCTATGAACAGATGCCGGAGCCGAAATGGGTCATCGCCATGGGGGTGTGCGCCTCGGCCGGAGGGATGTTCGACAACTATGCCATCGTGCAAGGGGTGGACAAGGTGATCCCGGTGGATGTCTACGTTCCGGGATGCCCCCCTCGGCCGGAGATGCTCATCTACGGGATCATGAAGCTTCAGGAGAAGATCGAGCGGGAGCGCTTGCGCCGCCGCGCCACTGTCGAGGAGGAGGAATTGGTGAGCGCTTGCTGAAGCAGCGGTGCTCGGACGAAATTTCGTATGGAGGCGCAGGGCACACAGCGGGCCATCTTCGAGCAGCGATTCGGGCCGCACATCCTCGACGTGAAGGAGCAATGGGGGGAATTGACCCTTGTCCTCGCTCGCGAAGCGCTCGTCTCCATTTGTGAAACCCTACGCGACGATCCCGCCTTCGACTACAAGATGCTCGTGGACATCTGCGGTGTGGATCGCGGTCCAGATGCCGATCCTCGATTTGAGGTCGTCTATCACCTCTACTCGTTCGCGCATCGGCATCGGTTACGGTTGAAGGTGCGCGTCAATGAGGACGAAACCGTGCCGACGGTGGTGGGGATTTGGCCGAATGCGAATTGGTACGAGCGTGAGGTCTACGATATGTTCGGCGTGCGGTTTGAGGGCCATCCCGAACTGCGGCGGCTCTTGATGCCGGAGGACTGGGAGGGGTATCCGCTGCGGAAGGACTATCCGCTGCGGGGATATCAGGGGTAATGTATGGCGGAGTCGGAAGTCCTGTTGGAGGTCAAGCGCAACCCGCTTGAGACGACGATGATGGTGAACATGGGGCCGCAGCATCCCTCGACGCACGGGGTGTTACGGCTCGTGCTCACGTTGGACGGGGAGCGGGTTGTAGAGGCGAAGCCCGACATCGGGTATCTCCACACGGGGATGGAGAAGCTGGCCGAGTACAAGAAGTATCAGCACGTCATCACGATCACGGATCGCACCGATTATCTCAACGCGATGGGGAACAATCTCGGCTATGTGTTGGCTGTGGAGAAGATGCTCGGGGTGGAGATCCCGCCACGCGCGCAGGTCATTCGCGTGCTGATGGCCGAGCTGCAACGGATCGCGAGCCATCTGGTCTGGATTGGGACGCACGGGTTGGATCTGGGGGCGATGAGCCTCTTCTTTTATGCTTTCGCCGAGCGGGAGAAGATCCTGCAGCTGTTCGAAGCCGCTTCGGGTGGGCGGCTGACGCCGAGCTATCTGCGCATCGGAGGGGTCATGGCGGATTTGCCCGAAGGGTTCACCGCGCGCGTGCGGGACTTTTGTCGGGAATTCCCTCGGGCGCTCGACGAATTCGACAAGCTCTTGACGAACAATCCGATCTTTCGCATGCGGACCGAGGGCGTGGGGCGCTTGAGCGCCGAGGACGCCATTCGGTGGGGGGTGACGGGACCGAGCCTGCGCGCCTCGGGCGTCCCGTACGATCTGCGGCGCGTGCATCCGTATAGCGGCTACGAGAGCTACGATTTCGAAGTGGCGACGCGGACCGAAGGCGACGTCTATGCCCGTTATCTCGTGCGCGTGCAGGAGATGCGCGAATCGCTGAAGATCATTCGGCAGGCGGTGGAGAAGCTGCCCCCTGGACCAGTCAAATGCGATGATCCACGCGTCTCCTTGCCATCGCGCGAGAAGATGCTCACGCAGATGGATGCCCTCATCTATCACTTCCTACTGACGGCCGAGGGGATAAAGGTCCCGCCGGGAGAAGTCTACGTCGCTGTCGAGAGCCCGCGTGGGGAACTCGGTTACTATATCGTGAGCGATGGCGGGCCCCACCCCTATCGCGTGCACATCCGCGCGCCGTCGTTCGCCAATGTCCAGGCGCTGCCGCTGATGGTCCGTGGGCAATTGATCGCCGATGTCGTGGCGGTGATCGCCAGCATTGACATCGTGCTCGGCGAGATCGATCGGTGAGCGTTCGAGGGAGGAGGGGGTGACGGATGCTTTCGGCGGGAGCGAAGGAGAAGATCCAACGGATCATCGCGCGGTATCCGGTGAAGCGCTCGGCGCTTCTGCCGGTGCTCTTCGTCGTGCAGGAAGAATTGGGGTATCTGCCCGACGAGGCGTTGCATGAGGTGGCGCGCTGGCTCGATCTGACGTTCCTGGATGTGGAGACGGTCGTGAGCTTCTACACGATGTTCCATCGGCGTCCGATCGGCCGGTATCACATCCAGGTCTGTCGCAACGTCTCCTGTTACCTGTGCGGCGGGGATGCGATTCGCGAGCATCTGGAGCGACGCTTGGGGATTCGCCCGGGCGAGACGACCCCCGATGGCCGGTTCACTTTGAGCGAGGTCGAATGCATCGGCGCCTGCAGTTGGGCCCCGGCCATGCAGATCAACTTCACGTTCTATCATCATCTGACGCCGGAGCGCGTGGACGAGATCCTGGCATCGCTCCCATGAGAGGGGGGTATGGAGAAGGTGCGCGTGTTGAGCGCTCGGTTCGATCTTCCCGATTCGCATACGATCGAGGTCTATTTGCGGACGGGGGGGTATCAAGCGCTGCGGAAGGCGCTCGCGGAGATGACGCCCGAGGCGGTCATCGAGGAGGTGAAGCGCTCGGCCTTGCGCGGGCGCGGTGGCGCTGGGTTCTCGACTGGCATGAAGTGGAGCTTCGTGCCGAAGGATTCATCCAAGCCGAAGTACGTCATCGCCAATGCTGATGAGAGCGAGCCCGGGACGTGCAAGGATCGCGTCCTGATGGAGAAAGATCCGCATGCCGTGATCGAGGGGATTCTGCTGGCCGCCTATGCCGTACAGGCGCATTTGGCGTTCATCTACATTCGGGGGGAGTATTGGTACCTGAAGGAGCGGTTGGAGTACGCCATTGAGGAGGCGCGGGCGCATGGATTCGTCGGGGCGAACATCCTTGGGAGCGGCTTCTCCTGTGACATCATCGTGCATCCGGGCGCGGGCGCGTACATTTGCGGCGAGGAGACGGCGCTCATGGAATCGCTGGAGGGGAAGCGAGGGTATCCGAGGATCAAGCCGCCGTTTCCGGCCGTCGTGGGCTTGTACGGCTGTCCGACGGTGATCAACAACGTGGAGACGTTGGCGTCGGTGCCGCCGATCATCCTGAACGGTGGGGATTGGTTCCGTCGTCTTGGGACGGAGAAGAGCGGTGGCACGCGCCTGTTCGCCGTGAGCGGGCATGTGGCGCGACCGGGCGTGTACGAGCTGCCGATGGGATATTCGATGAAGCGGATGATCGAGGAGGATTGCGGGGGAATTCGCGGGGGGAAGCGGTTGAAGGCAGTGATCCCCGGCGGGTCGTCGGCGCCGATCCTCACGGCCGAGGAGGTTGAGCAATGCACGCTCGATTTCGAGTCGCTCCTGGCGCTTAAGTCCATGCTCGGCAGCGGGGCGATCATCGTCATGGACGAGGACACGGACATCGCGCAGGTCGTTTATCGGATCACGAAATTCTACGAGCACGAATCGTGCGGCTGGTGCGTGCCCTGTCGCGAGGGGACGCGCTGGATGCGCAAGCTGTTGGAACGCCTCTTGCGCGGGGAGGGGCGGCCCAAGGACGTTGACCTGCTCTATGAGCTGGCCCGCAACATCTTCGGCACGACGCACTGCCCGTTGGGGGATGCGGCAGCCTGGGCCGTCTATCCGGCCATCGAGAAGTTCCGTGCAGATTTCGAGAAGTATGTGCGCGCGGCGGCCGTCTCGGTTTCGGCGGAGCCTTCTGACGTCCCGGGCGCTCGCCGATTGTTAGTCGTTTGAGGCGCGCTGGAAGGGGGGCGAGCATGGAAACCGTGAAAGTGATCATCAACGGGAAGGAGGTCGAGGCCCCAAAGGGGAAGCTGCTTTTGGAAGTTTGCTTTGACGCTGGCTTCCCGATCCCGAATTTCTGTTACTACAAGGATCTGCCTCCGCAAGCGGCCTGTCGCATGTGCTTGGTGCGGATCGAGAAGATGGGTCGATTGCAGACGGCTTGTACTATGCGGGTGAGCGAAGGGATGGTCGTGACGACCGAGAGCGAGGAGATTCGACGCGCGCGTATGGCGATGGTGGACTTCATCCTGGCCAATCATCCGCTGGACTGTCCCGTCTGCGACAAGGGGGGCGAGTGCGAGTTGCAATGGATGGCGATGAACTATGGCGATCTGCTCGCCCGCTTCGACGAACAGAAAGATGCGACGGGCGAATATCCGCTCAGCCCCTTCATCTGGCTCGATCCGCAGCGGTGCATCCTTTGCTACCGATGCATTCGCGTATGCGACGAATGGGTGGAGAATCATGCCCTGGGCGTACGCGGGCGCGGCGCGCACAGCGTGATCGTAGGGAATCGTCCCGATGGGACGCTCGCGTGCGAGCATTGCGGCAACTGCGTGGAGGTCTGCCCCGTGGGCGCGCTGACGAGCACCAACTTCCGGTTCCGCGCGCGTCCCTGGGACATCCGCGACACCGTGACGACGTGCACCTATTGCTCCGATGGATGCCAGTTGCGGTTGAGCGTGCGCGATGGTCGGGTCGTGCGGGCTTGGGCCAAGGACCTCACAAAGATGGATGCCGAGTTCGCGAACAAAGTCCTCTTCAGCTTCCGGACGGCGCCCGAGACGCGGCACAATTGGATCAACGAGGAGTTCCTCTGTCTGAAGGGGCGCTATGGGAACGAATTCGTCAACAGTCCGGATCGGCTGAGGGTGCCGCTTCTGCGGCGCAATGGGCGCTTGGAGCCGGCCACATGGGAAGAGGCGCTGAAATATGTGGCGCAGCGGATATTGGAGATCAAACGGACGTATGGTCCAGAGAGCATCGCGTGCATCGGGTCGCCGCGTTTGACTAATGAGGACCTGTACGTCCTGGCGAAATTCGGGCGGCAGGTTCTGGAGACGCCCCATGTGACGCACGCGATGGATGTCGACTGGCGGCCGTTCTTCAAGCGGTTGACGGTGCCTCTGCTGACGCAACCCGAGTTGCGCGAGCAGATGCCGACCATTCTGCTGATCGGCGGAAATCCGCCCGAGTACAACCCCCTGACGGCCTATAGCCTGCGCGCAGCCGTCCACCGGCATGGGGCGCGGCTCTATATTGTCAGTGCGCGTCCGATTGGTCGGCTACAGGTCGCCACACGCTTCTTCCACATTCGTCCGGGATCGGAGCCGGCCGTCTGGCTCGCGCTGTTGGATGAAGGGGAGGTGGAGCGCGCGGCTGAGGCTACGTTGCTGACGCGCGAAGAGTTGTACGAGCTGCGGCGCTTCGTTTGGGAAGCGGATCGGTTGGCGTTGTTGGTGGGTCGCGAGGTGACTGGCCCGGCCCTGGAGGCAGCAGCCGTGCTCGGGGGGATGCTCCAAGCGAAGGGGGAACGGATCGTGCGCGTGCTGCCGCTGCTGCGCTTCAACAATTCGCTCGGAGCACTCGATATGGGGTTGGTGGCCGAGATGCTGGTGCCCGAGCAGGTGGGGCCGCAGATCAAAGCCCTCTACCTCATGGGCTGTGACCTTGTGCGCTTCTATGGCGATGCGTGGCGCCAGGCGCTCGCGCGGGCAGAGTTGGTGGTCGCGCACGAGCTGTTTCTGACGCGTACGGCCGAGCTGGCGCATGTCGTGCTGCCGGCCATGAGCTTCGCGGAGCTGGACGGCACGTTCACCAATAATGCGGGGCAAGTACAACGCATCCGACGCGCGCTTGGCGTTGCTGGCGATTGGCGCCCCGATTGGATGATCATTGATCAGATCGCCGCGAAGATGGGCGCTGATCTGGGCTGCCGGCATTCGGCGGCGAATATCTTTCGCGAGATCGCCGAGACCATCCCGGGATATCAGGGGATCACCTACGCGCGTTTGAACGAAGAGGGAGCGATTCAAACGGAACGGCCGCTCATGCCGTTGGAGGTGATTGATCGAGCGCGGCTCTTGGAACGACTCCGGGCGCAGGTCGAGGCGATTGATCACACGGCCGAGCGCCTTCAGGAGCCGGCACCACTGGGCATCGGGCTCTTTGAGCCAGGGACGCTCACCGAACATGTCCCCTTGCTGCGACAAGCCTTCGGATGGGACGTGAGAGAGTCGGTCGAGGTCTCGCGCTGAGAGCGGAGCGCATGCGAGGCGCGGGGAAGGGGGCATTGGTAGGGGCAGATGGGAATGGGCGTGGTCGTTGAAGCCGTCGTCAAGATCGTTATCGTCTTCGGCATCGTGCTCACCTGCCTAGCCTATCTGGCGCTCTTTGAACGGAAGCTCCTGGGATGGATTCAGCTCCGATACGGACCGAATCGCGTCGGCCCATGGGGATTGCTGCAGCCTTTGGCCGATTTGCTGAAGTTCTTGTTCAAAGAGGACGTGCGGCCGACCACTCCCAATCCCATCCTCTTCAGCGTGGCGCCTATTCTGTCGCTCGTTCCGGCGCTCATGACCTACGCCGTGATCCCCTTTGGGGATCGGATCGAGCTGTTCGGGCGAGAGATCACGCTCTACATCACGAGCGTGAATGTCGGGTTGCTCTACCTCTTCGCCTTGAGTGGTCTGGGGATCTATGGGATCGTGCTCGCCGGATGGGCCTCCAACAGCAAGTACTCGCTGCTTGGCGGGTTGCGGTCGGCGGCGCAATTGATCAGCTACGAGTTGACGCTCACGCTCTCGGTCGTCGGCGTGCTCATTCAGGTGGGTTCGCTCGATCTGGTCGAGATCGTGCGCGCGCAATCGGGGACGTATTTCGGCCTCATTCCGAAGTGGCACCTGTTCTGGTACCAGCCGCTTGGATTTCTCCTCTTCTTCATCGCGGCGGTGGCGGAGACCAACCGCGTGCCGTTCGATCTGCCGGAAGCGGAGACGGAGCTGGTGGCCGGGTATCATACGGAATACTCGGCGACGAAGTTCGCCATGTTCTACGTCGCCGAATATGCGAACATCCTGGCCGTCTCCGCCTTAGCGACGACGCTCTTTCTGGGCGGGTGGAACGGACCGGGCGTGGAGCGCCTGCCGCTGCTTGGGGTCTTCTATTTCGCGGCGAAGACGGCCATCTTTCTCTTCATCTACATCTGGTTGCGCGCGACGCTGCCGCGCTTCCGGTACGATCAGTTGATGCGGTTCGGGTGGAAGATCTTGCTGCCGCTGGCATTCGCGAACATCGTATTCTCCGCGGCGGTGGCTGCGACCGCAGGATGAGGGGATCACCGCAAGGCGAGGGGGTGAGAGGGCCTCGTGCACTCCGGGCGAGCGCGCGAGGCCCTTATCGGGAGGGGGTATGGAACGCGCGCTCTTTGTGATCTTCGCGCTCACGGCCATCGTGGCGGCGCTCAACGTCTTATTGCGGCGGCATCCGTTGCACAGTGCCCTGGCGCTTCTGGTCGTGCTCGGGGCGCTCGCGGGTTTGTACATCCTGCTCGGCGCTTATTTCCTCGCGATGATTCAGGTCGTGATCTATGCTGGCGCCATCCTCGTGCTCTTCCTCTTCGTCATCATGTTGCTCAACATTCGGGCCGAGGAAGCGCGACTGGCGCGTCGGCCGTTCCTCCGATGGCTCGCTCTGCCCTTCGCGCTCCTTCTGGGGGCGGAGATCTTCTATCTGGTGCGCACCTTTGAGGAGAACCCGGTCCCATCGGGCACGAGTGTCGGCGTGACGGAGGCCATTGGGCGAGAATTGTTCACGACGTATCTCTTGCCGTTCGAGGTCACTTCGATCTTGATCCTGATCGCCATATTGGGGGCGGTCGTCTTAGCGCGGAGGGGATGAGGATGACGACGATTCCGATCTCGTGGTATTTGGCCGTCGCCGCCGTGCTCTTCACGATCGGCGCGGTCACGGTCTTCGTCAAGCGAAATGCCCTGGTGATGTTGCTGGGGATCGAGCTGATGCTGAACGCGGCCAATCTGACAGCGGTCACCTTCTCCAGCTATTTCCGCGAGCTGGCGGGACAGATTTTGGTCTTCTTCGTCATGGTCGTGGCGGCGGCCGAGGCGGCCGTCGGATTGGCCATCATCGTCCTGCTCTTCCGGCATCGGGAGACGCTGAACGTGGACGAGGCGCAACTGTTGAAGCTCTAGCGCCGGGAGGGGAAAGAGGGATGCTGAAGGCACTCGTCCTGAGTCCGCTCATCGCAGCTGGAATTCTCGGGATCTTCGGTCGGCGATGGAGCGAGCGTCTCATCGCGGCGATCGGCTGCGGCTCGGTGGGATTCTCGATGCTCTTGGCCTTCCGCCTATTCTTCGGGGACCTCTGGCCGCGGCCACCGGAGCAGCGCGTGATCTGGGAGCCGTTCTTCTCCTGGATCGCCTCGGGACCGTTGCGCGTGGATTGGGGCTTTCAGTTGGATGCGCTCTCGGGCGTCTACATCCTTTTTGTCACGTTCGTCGGCTTTTGGATCCACGTCTTCGCCGTCGGCTACATGCGCGGCGATCCGGGCTATGCGCGGTTCTTCGCCTACATGAACCTCTTCATGTTCATGATGCTTGTGCTCGTGCTGGCCGATAACTTCCTCGTGATGTTCGTAGGGTGGGAGGGCGTCGGGCTCTGTTCGTATCTACTCATCGGTCACTACTTCGATCGGGCGTATGCGGCGAGCGCGGCGAAGAAGGCGTTCATCGTGAATCGCATCGGGGATTTCGGCTTCGCGCTCGGCATCATTCTGATCTTCGCGACGTTCGGGACGCTCCGCTTCTCGGAGGTCATGGGGACGATCGCCGCACGGTTCCCGGAGCCGGAAGCACTGGGCGAGATCGGGCTTCTGACGACGATCGCGCTCTTGCTCTTTGTGGGGGCGACGGGCAAGAGCGCGCAGATCCCGCTCTATGTCTGGTTGCCGGACGCGATGGCGGGGCCGACGCCCGTCTCCGCGCTCATTCATGCGGCGACGATGGTGACGGCGGGCGTTTACATGGTCGCGCGTTGCAGCGACCTCTACGCGCGGTCGCTCACGGCGCTTTTCGTCATCGCGGTGATCGGAGGCATGACGGCGCTGCTGGCGGCGACCATCGGCCTGGCGCAATGGAATATCAAAAAGGTGCTCGCCTATTCGACGATCTCGCAACTCGGGTACATGTTCTTGGCCTGTGGCGCGGGCGCCTTCTCGGCAGCGATCTTTCACGTCGTCACGCACGCGTTCTTCAAGGCCTTGCTCTTTCTTGGCGCAGGCTCGGTCATTGTGGCGCTCCATCATGAGGAGGATATGCGGCGGATGGGGGGGTTGAAGCGCGCGATGCCCCTCACTTACGGGACGATGCTCTGCGGCTGGTTGGCGATCGCGGGGCTTCCTCCCTTCGCCGGCTTCTTCAGCAAGGATGAGATCCTTTGGCGCACATGGACGAGTCCGGTACTCCCGGAACCGTGGGGTCGTCTCTTGTGGGCGATCGGCTGGGCGACGGCGCTTCTCACGGCCGCCTACATGACGCGGCTCATCGTGCTCACGTTCGAGGGCGAGGAGCGCTTCGCTCGGTCTGCCGAGGGACATGCGCTCGTTCCGCGCGAATCGCCGCCGGTGATGACGATCCCGCTTCTGGTGCTCGCCGTGCTCTCGGTCAGCGGCGGATGGGTGGGGATCTCCGAAGCCTATACGGGGGGACGAATCGCTAACGAATTCGAGCAGTTCGTGCGGCCGGCGCTGGCGCGCGTGCCCGTGCATTCCGATCACCTGGCGATCGCGGAGTTCGGTCACGGCATGGAGCTGGGGTTAGCGGCCGTGACGGCTCTGGCGGTGCTGGCGACTTTGATTTGGGCGCGCCGCTTCTATCGGCGCGATCCGTTGCGTCCGGCGCCGCGACTTCTGGAGAACAAATATTACGTGGACGAAATCTACGAGGCGCTCTTGGTCCGGCCGATCGTGCGCGGCTCGACCGTGCTGCTGTGGCGGGTCTTCGACGTCGCCATCATTGATGGCGCGGTGAACGGCGTGGCGTCGGCCGTTGCCGCCGGCGCGGCCGTCTTGCGACGGTTGCAAACGGGGCTGGTACGTAGTTACATCGTCATGATCTTGATCGGCGCGTTGATTGTACTGGGGTATTTCGTCTTCGTCGGGAGTCAGTTTCCGGCTCGGTGAGGGGGGGATGAAGGAGCATCTGTTGAGCTGGCTTACGTTCGCGCCGACGGCGGGCGCGCTGCTGCTATTATTCGCGCGCGTCCTCATGGGTGCGCGCGAGGAGACGATTCGCCGTCTGGCGCTTGCGCTTTCGCTCGTCCCGCTCGGCCTCTGCGTCCCATTGCTCCTTCGGTTCGATCCGATGGCTTCCGGCCCGCAGATGGTCGAGCGCGTCCCGTGGATTCGCTTCTTCGGTTTCAACGTGGACTATTTTGTGGGGGTAGACGGCCTGAGCCTCTGGTTCGTCGTCCTGAGCGCGCTGCTGGTGACGATTTCGATCTTGGCGAGTTGGCGTGCGATTGACCAGCACGTCTTAGCGTTCCATGTCTTCCTGCTCCTTCTGGAGACGGGGCTCATTGGCGTCTTCGTCGCGCTCGACCTGTTCCTCTTCTTCATCTTCTGGGAAGTGATGCTCGTGCCGATGTACTTCTTGATCGGCATCTGGGGGTACGAGCGGCGCGTTTACGCGGCCGTCAAGTTCATCATCTACACGATGGTCGGCTCGGCCTTGATGTTGGCGGCCATCATCAGCCTCTATTACCTGAATGGCGGGACGACCTTCGATATTCCGGCGATCACGGAGAATGTGCGCGCGGGGCGGCTCGTGTTGGATCCGGCGACGGAGCGATGGCTCTTCTGGGGCTTCGCGCTGGCGTTCCTCATTAAGGTGCCGCTCTTTCCCTTCCACACCTGGTTGCCGGATGCGCACGTGGAGGCGCCGACGGCCGGTTCGGTGATCCTGGCCGGCGTGCTGTTGAAGATGGGGGGGTACGGCTTGCTGCGCTTCAACCTCCCGCTCTTCCCGCAAGCGACGGAGGAGTTCGCTGGGCTCCTCTGTGGGCTCGCCATTCTCAGCATCATCTACGGGGCGCTCGTCTCGATGGTGCAGCCCGATCTGAAGAAGCTGATTGCCTATTCTTCGGTCAGCCACATGGGCTTCGTCGTGCTTGGCATTATGGCGCGAACGGAGATGGGGTTGCAGGGAGCGATCTTCCAAATGCTCAGCCACGGGATTTCGACGGGTGCGCTCTTTATCATCGTCGGGGTGCTCTCGGAGCGGCGGCATACGCGCTGGATCGCGGAGTTCGGCGGGTTGGCGCGTCCGATGCCTGTCTTCTCCGCGCTCTTCGGGATTCTGGCCTTGGCTTCGGTGGCGCTGCCGACCTTGAGCGGATTCGTGGGCGAGTTCCTCGTCCTGGTGGGAACATACACATCCGAGCTGGCGCACGCGCGGGCGTACACGGTCCTGGCAGCGACGGCGATGATCTTCTCGGCCGCGTATATGCTCTGGACGCTGGAACGCGTGCTCTTTGGGGAGATCACTCGAGAGGAGAACCGGCACTTGCCCGACGTGAATGGGCGGGAGCGACTCACGCTCATCCCGCTGGCCGTGCTCGTGATCGTGATGGGCGTGCTCCCGAATCCGATCCTACGGCGCACGGATCGCGCCATTTTGGAGCTGAAGCAGGCCGTTCGCGGAGCTGTCCTTGTGCAATCGGAACCATTGGGCCGACGCGCGCCGAATCCGGCGCTCTTTGGGAGCGCCGCGCGCGAACAGGCGGAGTCCATGCGACGGAGGTGATGGATGGAGTCTTTGGGGATCAATTATCGCGCCATCGGGCCGGAGCTGGTGCTCACAGTGACGGGCGTGCTCGTCATGCTGTTGGAAGCCTTTTCTCCGGGGAAGAAAGTGCGCGATGGGATCCTGGCCGCAGCGGGCATCGTGCTGGCTGGTGTCGCCGCGCTGGCCCTGTGGGAGGAAGGGCCGGTGACGGCCTTCTCCCGAATGGTCATCGTGGATGGCTTTCGCGTCTTCTTCACGCTGGTCATTTTGCTCGGCACGCTGTTGACGATCTTCGTCTCCTGGGGCTTTCTGGATGAAGAGCGGATTCCGCCGGGGGAGTACTTCGCGCTGTTGCTCTTCGGGGCGGTAGGGATGACGCTCCTTGTAGCGGGCAACGATCTGATGATACTGTTTCTGGCGCTGGAGACGATCACGATCGCCACGTATGTGCTCGCGGGGTATCGGCGGGAGGACCTTCGTTCGACGGAATCGGCGCTCAAGTATTTCCTCCTGGGCGCCTTCTCCTCGGCTTTTCTGCTTTATGGGATCGCGTTGCTCTACGGCGCGACGCGCACGACCAATCTCGCGGAGATGGCGCGCGTCGTGAGTGGGCCGCTCGGACAAGCGGAGATCGTCCTCCTGATGGCGGGAGCGGCGATGTTGCTGATTGGCTTCGGCTTCAAAGTAACGACGGTCCCGTTCCATGTGTGGACGCCCGATGTGTACGAGGGCGCGCCGACGCCAGTGACGGCCTTCCTCTCGACGGCGCCGAAGGCGGCGGGCTTCGCTGCCTTCCTGCGTGTCTTCTCGCTCACGTTCCCGCCCTTGGGGATCGAGAGCGCCGCCGATCAGCTCGCGTCGCATTGGGTTGCCGCCGTCACGGCCATGTCCATCTTGAGCATGACCTTTGGGAACTTCATCGCCATCGCGCAGACGAACATCAAACGCATGCTCGCTTACTCGTCCATCGCGCATGCCGGATATGTCCTGATCGGCGTGCTGGCCCGCGATTGGGCGGCCGTGGCCTTCTATATGCTCGTCTACACGATCATGAACCTGGGGTGCTTCGCCATCGTCGCGCTCTGGGCACGTCGAGGGGACGAACGGGTGTTGATCGCCGAGTATGCCGGATTGGGCTTTCGGCAGCCGCTGTTGAGCTTTCCGTTGGCCATCTTCCTGGTGAGCTTGGCCGGATTTCCCGGCACGGCCGGGTTCGTCGCCAAATTCTGGCTCTTCAAATCGGCCTGGGGCGCGGGCTTCCCCGAACTGGTCATCATCGGCGTCTTGATGACGGTCGTCTCCGTCTACTACTACCTCTACGTCGTGATCGTCATGTTCTTCCGCGAACCGAAGGAGGAGGTGCCGCGCGTTCCTCTCTCGCGCGCGTTCGTAGCGGCGATGGTCGTCGCGCTGGTGGGCGTCTTCTACCTCGGGCTTCTGCCGACGCGCGTCTTCGCCGTTTTGAATACGGCGCAGAATCTGCTCGCGATCGGGCAACGGTGAGCGCGCGAACCCAGGAGCGGAGGTGGAAAAAGCGGCTCTCGCGGTATGAGCTGGGCCTTCGAGCCGCGCCCCGCACGTTTGCGGCCCGGAGGAGGAAGGAGGAACCATGAGAGGAAGAAAACTCATCACCATGGCGCTTCTGCTGGGCTTCTGGACTCTCGCGAAAGGGGCGCCACAATTGGTGCCGCCGCCGCTCTCGTTTCACGTGGCGACGCTCAAGAATGGGCTGCGCGTCATTCTGCATGAGGACCATTCGGCGCCAGTCATTAACCTGCAGGTGTGGTATCACGTGGGCTCGAAGGATGAACGGCCCGGGCGGACGGGATTCGCGCATCTGTTCGAGCATCTCATGTTCAAAGGGTCGAAGAATGTCGGCCCCGAGGAACATGCGGAGCTGATCAAGAGCATCGGCGGCGTGGATAACGCCTACACGACCGAAGACGTGACCGTTTACTGGCAAACCTTCCCGAGCAACTACTTGGAGATGGTCCTCTGGCTCGAAGCCGATCGCATGGCTTCGTTGGCGATCACCGAAGAGAATTTCCGATCCGAACGGGAAGTCGTCAAGGAGGAGCGGCGGCTACGCATCGAGAATCCCCCGTATGGGCGCGTCCTCGAAGTGCTCTATGCGAACGCCTTCGATGTGCATCCCTATAAGCACATCGTCATCGGGAGCATGGACGACCTGAATGCGGCGACGGTGGAGGACGTGCGCGAGTTCTTCCAGACCTACTATGTGCCTGAGAATGCAACGTTGGTGATCGTCGGTGATTTCGACACGCGCCAGGCGCTCGCCTGGGTGGAGAAGTACTTCGGGCACATCCCGCGCGGGAAGCGTCCGATCCCGCGCGTGACCGTGAAGGAGCCGCCCAAGACGCGCGAAAGGCGGCTCACCGAGCGAATGAACGTGCCGTTGCCGGCATTCGTCGCCGGATATTACATGCCCGAAGATGGGCATCCCGATGCTTATCCGCTCAAGGTCATCTCTCGCCTCCTCTCGGTCGGGCAGAGCTCGCGCCTTTATCGAAAGCTCGTGTATGAAATGCGGATCGCGGCGGGAGTATTCGGGATGGGCAATTTCACGGAGCACCCGAACCTCTTCTTCGCCGGAGCGGTCTTGAATCCCGGGCATACGCCGGAGGAGGCGGAGAAGGCGATCGTCGAAGAATTGGAGCGATTGAAGACCGAGCCCGTGCCCGCGCGCGAGCTGGAGAAGGCGAAGAACCAGATGATCGCAGAGATCCTCTTCGCGCGGCAGTCGAATCAAGGCAAGGCGGATGCTCTGGGGCGTGCTGCCGTCCTTTTGAAGGATCCGGGGCGCGTCAACACGGAAGTTCAGCGCCTCTTGGCCGTGACGCCGGAGGAGATCCAGCGCGTGGCGCGGCAATATTTCACCGAGACGAATCGGGTCGTGCTCACCATCCTCCCGCAGCACGCGGAGGAGAGGCGCGCTACTCGGTGAGACGCGATCCGCCTTCAGCTAAAGGGGGATGACAATGCGAGAAACCGTGCGTCGAAACATTCTCCTCCTGGTGATGATGAGCTTCGCGGGGCTGCCGGCGCTCGGACAGAAGCCGGTGCCGCCGTCTCCGCAACCACCTCGGCCCTTTCGATTCCCGGAATTCGCGTCGCGGACGTTGCCCAATGGCCTGCACGTCATCGTCATCGAGCATCGGGAGCAACCAATCGTCAGCCTGCGGCTCCTGGTGCGTGCGGGTGCGGAACAAGATCCACCGGATCGTCCGGGATTGGCCTCGCTGACGGCGGCGCTCTTGGATCAAGGGACCAAGACGCGAACCGCGTTGCAGATCGCTGAGACGATCGAATCCATCGGCGGGCAGATCAGCACGGGCTCAGCGTGGCATTACTCGTTCGCGGCCATCTCCGTGCTCAAGCCGGGTGTAGATACGGCCTTTGAAATCCTCGCTGACATTGTGCGAAATCCCATCTTCGCTGAAGAGGAGATCGAGCGGCAACGGCAGCAGCTCCTCTCCGGACTGCGCGTTCAGGCCAATGATCCGAGCTACCTCGCTTCGACGGCGATTGAGCGGGTGATCTTCGGCGGGCATCCCTACGGACATCCGCCAGAGGGGACGCTCGATTCGATCCCGCGCCTGACGCGCGCGGATCTGATCGCTTTCCACCAGGCCATGTATCATCCGAATAACGCGATCCTCGCCATCGCGGGAGACATCTCGGCGGCCGAAGCATTCGCGAAAGCGGAGAGGTATTTCGGCGATTGGCCGAAAGGGGAGGTTCGAGCTGCCGTCATCTCCTCGCCAGCTCCAACGCACGGACGAAAGCTTCTCGTCATTGATAAGCCGGATGCCGTGCAGACGGAGATTCGATTGGGCAAGGTGGGGATCGCGCGTCGCGATCCCGACTATTTCGCCCTTCAAGTGCTCAATGCCATTTTGGCGAGTGGTTCCGGGAGCCGGCTCTGGGATGTCTTGCGGAGGGAGCGGGGATTGACCTACGGCGTCAGCAGCCGTTTGGAAGCGCGTCAACAGCCGGGCAGCTTGACGGTCTCCACCTTCACGCGGACGGAGAAGACGGCCGAGACGCTGCAGTTGGTGCTCGGCGAGTTGGAACGCATCGCCCGCGAGCCGGTCACGGAGGGGGAGCTGCAGAAGGCGAAGAATTTCCTGGCCGGGGTCTTTCAGCTCCGTCTGGAGACGCCGGAATCCCTAGCGACGATCGTCCTCGACGCCGTGAACTACGGCTTCGACTACGCCTACTTGAACACCTATCGGGATCGGATCCTCTCGGTGACGGCCGAGCAGGTGCAGGAGGTCGCTCGAAAGCATTACCGCCCGGATGATCTGGCCATCGTGCTGGTGGGGAATGCGAGTGCCTTTGAGAAAGAGATCGCTCAATTGGGGCCGGTGGAACGAATCCCCTATACGGAAGTGGATTTCACGCGGCCGGATCTGAAGCGGGAGAAGCCAGCGGTTATCGCTGCCACGCCCGAAGCCATCGCGCGCGCGCAAGGGATCCTTGCCGAAGTCCTCCGGGCTCTCGGTGGTCACGAGGCCATCACCGGCATCCGCGACGTCTCGATCTTTGGGGAAGTGACTGTCTCGACGCCCTTCGGCGAGTTCAAGGGCGAGCAACGCATGTTCGTGCAATGGCCGGATCGGCTGCGCACGGAAGTCGAGCTGCCGCAGATGAGGCTCGTGCAGGTCCTCAACGGGGACGTCGGCTGGGTGAGCACCCCGATGGGGACGCAAGAGGTTCCCGCACCGCTGGTGAAGGAATTGCGCGCGGCGCTCCGTCGGTTCTTCTTCCAATTCCTCCAAGCCGAAGGACAGCCGGGGATCACCGTCTCGTATCTGGGGAGCGAGACCGCCGAGGGGAAGCCCGCCGACATCCTTCAATACCAGGATGGCGAGCACGTCTTCAAGCTCTACGTGGAGACGGCCTCGCGCCTCCCGTTGAAGCTCACCTATCAAGGGACTGATCCCTTCTCCGGGACGCGCGCGGAGTTCGAGGAGCTGTACCTGGACTATCGCGAGGTCGCCGGCGTGAAATATCCCTTCCGTACGGTGACGCGGCAGGGGGGAAAACGCTTCGCCGAGCTGGTCGTGAGCGAGGTGAAGTTGAACGCCGGCGTGCCCGAAGAGTTGTTCAAGAAACCTTGAATGGAGGGCCGAGCGATGAAGCGTGGAATCGTTCTTCTCATGATCCTTCTCTCCATTGCGCCCGAGGTCGTGTCCTCGGCGGCGAAGAAGCGGCTCACCATGCGTGACATGCTCTCCTTTCGACTTGTGAGCCAGCCGGCGCTCTCTCGCGACGGTCGGCGCGTGGCCTTCATCGTCGCTGAGGCCGATTTTCAGGAGAGCCGGTATCGGACGGACATCTGGGTCGTCGAGACCGAAGGGGGAAAGCCGCGGCCGTTCACACGGAGTAAGGAGGACGAATCCATGCCCCGCTGGTCTCCCGATGGCCGGTGGTTGGCGTTCCTCTCCAATCGGCCGGGGCGCATGCCGGAGGCTCGGCAAGAGGAGGAGAGGGAGCAGAGGAAGAATCAGGTCTGGATCATGCCGAGCGATGGGGGGGAAGCCATTCAGCTCACGCAGGCCGAAGAGGGGGTGATCGCCTACGAGTGGTCGCCCGATAGCCGCACGATCATTTACTTGACGCGCGAGACACTGCCGAAGCCGGAGCGGGAGCGTCGCGAGCGAGAGCGTCAGCGCAAGTTCGACGCCGTCGTGGAGGAGAAGGAGCGTTACCGGCGCGAGTTCTGGAGGATTGACATCGAGACGAGGAAGGCGACGCGCCTCTTCGAGGGCGATTATGGCATCGCCGAGTTCGAGGTCGCGCCCGATGGCCAGCGTCTCGCCTATGCTACGAACTACACGGGACGCGTGGACGACGGCAAGAAGTTCGACCTCTGGATCTTCTCCATCGAAGAGCGACGAGCGCGACAGCTCACGCGTCGCCCCGGGGGCGAACGCTCACCGCGCTGGTCGCCCGACGGGCGACAGATCGCTTTCCTCGCGCCTCAGATCGCCGACATCCCGTATTCGCAGAGCGAAGTGTTTCTGATCCCGGCCGAGGGTGGGGAATGGCACGAAGTGACGAAGGCCTTTGATCGAGGAGTCGAGGGATTCCGGTGGCATCCCGAGGGGCGGGACCTCTATGGTCTGGCTCTGCTCGGTACCGAGACGCACCTCATGCGCATTCCGGTCGCGGGGGGATCACCCGAGCCGATCACCACGGGCGCGCGTGTCGTCTCGGCTTTCGATCTCTCCGCCGATGGTCGGACGCTGGTCGTGCTCAGCGAAGACGCGCGTTCGCTTCCCGATCTCTGGCTCCTCCGACCGGGGAGCGATGGCCTGACGCGGCTCACGGAGATGAATCCCGAGCTGCACGAGTTCGAGATCGCCGAACAGGAGGTCATCCGTTGGAGGAGCGTGGACGGGTTAGAGATCGAGGGGATTTTGACGAAGCCCATCGGGTATGAGCCGGGACGACGGTATCCGTTGCTCGTCGCCGTGCACGGCGGTCCCCATTCGCGCGTGGTGAACGCCTTTCGACAATCCTATAACCTCCAAATCTGGGCGGCCAATGGCTACGCCGTCTTCGCCCCGAACTTCCGCGGCAGCTCCGGATACGGCGGGAAATTCGACATCGCGAATCGGCGCGATCTCGGCGGCAAGGACTTCCAAGACATCATGACCGGCGTGGATCATCTCATTCGGATCGGGATCGCGGACCCCGATCGCTTGGGGATCTTCGGCGGCAGCTACGGCGGCTACATGACCAATTGGGCGATCACGCAGACAGATCGGTTCAAAGCGGCCATCTCGATGTACGGCATCTTCAACCTCATCACCGACTTCAGCAACTCCTACCTTCCCAGTTGGGAGCCGGATTACCTGGGTGCCTACTACTGGGATGACCTCGACATCTACATTCGGCGTTCGCCCTTTGCCTACGTGAAGAACATCAAGACGCCTGTGCTCATCCTCCATGGTGAGGCCGATCCGAACACGTTCATCTCGAATTCCAAGGAGATGTACACGGCGCTCACGCACTTGGGGAAGACCGTCGAGTTCGTGCGCTATCCGCGCGAGGGGCACGGGTTCCGCGAGCTAAACCATCGCCTGGACGAAGTGCGCCGGTGTTTGGAGTGGTTCGATCGCTATGTCAAAGGCGAGGCGAAGACGGAGTACGGCCTTGAGGAGTGGGTGCCGGCCGGCGATTGGGAGTTTGAGGTCATGTCGGTGAATCCGAACGTCACGTATCCGGGGCAGGCGACGGAGGGGACGTTGGTCGAGGTCGCCCTCTTGTTCAAGAGCAAAAGCCGCGAGAGTCGAGCGCTCGAATTGAACTTGGAGCGAGACGTCATCGTGCTCGATGATGCCGGACAAACGCTCGCGCCGCGTGGAATTCCGGTGGAAGTCGCTGGCGCTCGCGCGCTCGTCATAGGTGGCGGACGCTTCGTCGCGGCTACGGTCGCGAGCGAGACGACGACATACGTCCCGCTCCGTCTGGCGTTCGAGGTGCCCAAAGGGCGACAGGCCATTCGACTTCGCGTGCGCGATTTCCCCATTGTGAATCTGCAGGCTCGATGGCGGGAGTTGCCTCGCTTGTGATCGATTTCGGATCCGGCTGCTGGCGCCACCGGCGGGTGGGGTGAACGCTCGCTTCATGACTTCGGCGCGCTGGCGACGGCGCGCGTCTGTTGGAGGAAGTCCTTCCACGCGCCTTCGAGAAGCAGAACGGCAAAGGGATCGCGAACTGGAGTGTAATAGAGGACGCGCGGATCGGGGAAGGAACGCCACTGGCTCGCGGGGACTCCCGAGACCTGTTCGACAGCCGAGCGAAAATCCTCGCGCTTCAATTCGGCTTTCTTCAGGAAGATGAGATATTCGCCTCCGGGCAAGAATGCCGCTTTGCCGAACTCGCGCGGATCGGCCAATCGGCCCGGCACGTAAATCAAGAGCACCTCGCCCGGTTGCCCGATAAGAGAGATGTCCTCGGCTCGCTTCGGATTCCGATAGATCACTTCGCGCACGGTCATCCGATAGACGACCCCTAGCATATAGCGCTCGGCGCGCGCAGGATCTAAGAGGGGACTCCGCTCACGCTCCCTTCGATATTTGAGCAGATCGACGACCGGATGATACGCCTCAGCGACGGCCACGACGACCACGTCGCTCTTTCCAAGGAGGTCCCGAATCTGCTCTGCGCGCCGCTCGCTTTGCACAAGCGGCCAGAGGATCAACGACGCTGCGAGTCCGATGTGGATGAGCATCGTCCCCATGCGCTGAGTCAAAAAAATCATGGTAGCGGCGGCAGGACTCGAACCTGCGACCTAGGGGTTATGAATCCCTCGCTCTAACCACCTGAGCTACGCCGCCACCGTGCCGAAGATCCCAGCTTTCGAGGTGCCAAGAAAACCTTCGGTGAACGAAGAGGGAACCATCGGCCACCCTCCGAATGGCCTCTGTTCGCTCCTCGCTCGCCGCTTCTCCACTTCTCGCCACCTCACAGCTTTTCAATTTTGCCCAACGGCCCAATGCGCGTCAAGGGGATGGGAGAGGGGTGGTTCCTGACCAAAGGGAGCCGGCAAGCGGATGGGAGCCCATCCCCTCTTCAGGTGAACCACCCGCTCCCGCGAGCTCGGGGAAAAAGTTCATGGGGCTTCTCGGTCCGCTCTCACCCTAGGTGGGCGAGGGATTTCTCCTGAGGTTGGGATCGTGAAGCGTGCGTCTTGCCGACAGGGAAACGGCAGCTTACTATTCCCTTCTCCGGAAGGGCGAAGCAACGAGATGGGCGAGACTCTGGACATCAGCCGACGTCTTTGCGCTCACGGGAGTGCCAGAGCGCACAACCTGGTGGAGGTCTTGATCCCCGGTGGGGAGTTCGACTTGGAGGCGACGTTCGAGAGCGGGCAGTGTTTTCGCTGGCGGCGCGTGCGGGCGGGCCAGTACATCGGCGTCATCGGAAGGAGCGCGATCCATGTGCAGCAGATCTTGCCACGAGCGCTCACCGATCCCCTCGCGCCGCCCCCATCGGGGGCCAGAAGAGGAAATGCGCTCCTTGTGCGAGTGGTAGGGGGGATGATCCCTCCAGAGGCGGAGCAGGCGTTCATCCGGTATTTCGATCTCTCTCGGGATTACCCGGCGATCCTACGTCGGCTCCGACGCGATGCGGCGTTCGCGCGCGTGGCGCCGCGCCGAGCTGGGATTCACATCTTGCGGCAGGACCCATTTGAGGCGATCATCTCGTTCATCATCTCGGCCAACAATCATATCCCGCGCATTCGGGGGATCCTCGAGCGACTTTGCGCGCGCTATGGGGAGGAGATTCGGACGCCGTTTGGGCCAGTCTACACGTTCCCGCGCCCGGAAGTCTTAGCCGAAGCGCGCCTCGCTGATCTTCGAGAGGGATGCGGTCTGGGGTATCGCGATCGGTATGTGTGGCGGACGGCTCGAACCATCGCCGAATGTTCGGATTTCGCCTCTTGGTCCGAGTGGCCGACACCAGTCCTACGAGAGCGATTGCTCGCGCTCGAAGGAGTGGGGGAGAAGGTCGCCGACTGCATTCTCCTTTTCGGCTTTCATCGGCTGGAGGTCTTCCCTGTGGATACATGGATCGCTCGGGCAATGCGCGAGTTGTACTTTCCCGATCGGATGCCGCGATTGCGGGAGATCCACGCATGCGCGGTCGAGCGCTTCGGCGTGTATGCGGGAGTCGCCCAGCAATATCTCTATGCCGCTTTCCGCGCCAGGGGGAGAGCGGCCCGGCTGCCGCACGAGGTCTCGACCGCTGAGGAGGACCCGTGAGCTGGATCCGAGATCGTTTGAAGGCTTCCTCGAAAGAGGCATCGGGCGCTTCGAGAGCGCCCAAGGAGCTGCCTTCGACCGCTTCGCAGCAGATCGCTCTTGATCCTTCGCTGATGAAACGGTTGCGGCGGGCACTCCTGCGCTGGCATGCGAGAGTGCAGCGCGATGTGCCTTGGCGGCAGACCAGAGATCCGTATCGAATTCTCGTCGCCGAGTACATGTCGCAGCAAACACAGCTGGCGCGCGTGCGCGCGTATTACGAGCGATTTCTCCGGCGATTTCCCGACGTGTGGACGCTGGCGCGAGCGTCGCTCGACCAGGTGCGAAAAGCGTGGGAAGGGCTCGGATATTACGCGCGCGCTCGCTATCTGCATGAAGCCGCGCGGCAGATTGTGCGCGAGCATGGAGGGCGCATTCCCGATGATCCCGCGCGCTTGTCGGCCTTGCCCGGATGCGGGCCGTACACGGCAGCGGCGATCGCGAGCCTTGCCTTCGACCGACCTGTTCCAGTCTTGGATGGCAATGTGCGGCGCGTCATCTGCCGGATTCTCGCCCTCGGGGAGGATCCGCGTCGGCGTGCTATCGAGTGGGAGCTTCGCGCTTTCGTCGCGGCGCTCATGGCGATGGGGAAGAATTCCAAGGGGGGCGCGCGGGCGATCAATCAAGCGCTAATGGACCTGGGCGCGCTCATCTGTCGGCCGCGCGCGCCGCACTGCGAGCGTTGCTGTTGGCGCTTTGCCTGTCGGGCGTGGCAGCTCGCCTCGCCGACGGCATTCCCGGTCAAGAGCGCGGCTCCGAGGCGCCCTCATTATGAGATCGCCGTGGGCGTGATTTGGCGCCCTCCTCCGGCGCTTTCCTCACGATCGAGAAGAATGCAGCGGGATTTCGAAAGTGAGGTGCTCATTGCACAGCGTCGGGAAGGGGGGCTTCTAGGTGGCCTATGGGAATTTCCCGGGGGAAAGCGCGAACCGGGGGAGAGCTTACGTCGCTGCTGCGCGCGGGAGATCGAAGAGGAAGTCGGGCTGCGCGTTCGTGTCGGGCGCAAGCTCCTGACCATTCGACACGCCTACTCGCATTTTCGGATCACGATGCACGTCTTCGAGTGCTGGCCGCTTGGGGGCTCCCCCCGCGCGCTCGGATGTCAAAAGGTTCGATGGGTGCGTTGTTCGCATCTCTCGCGATACCCCTTCCCGGCAGCCAATCGGAGGATCATCGAGGCCTTGCGCGAAGGGGATCTCTGCGCGAAGCGGCGATGAAAGGCGCGTGTGGTGGATCGAGCGCCTTCATTGGCGCGTGATGCTGTATCCACCGAAGATGCCGCCTCTGTCGGTGGCCCTGCTCGCCGCGCGTTGTTATCATAAGAGTTCATCGCGTACATCATCGGGAGGGGGAACAATGGGACGATTCAGCCGATGGCCGATGTTCGTGCTCTTTCTCTCCTCTGCCTTCGCCTGCCAACAGAGCGGGCAGATGGCCTCGCTTCAAGAAGCGCTCAACAGCATCACGGCCGAGGGACTGGCCGCGCATATTCAGCGCCTCGCCTCCGACGAGTTCGAAGGGAGAGCGCCTGCGAGTCGTGGCGAGGAGTTGACGGTTCGCTATTTGATCGAGCAGTTTCAACGGTTCGGGCTGCGGCCGGGGAATCCCGATGGGACGTATATTCAGAAAGTGCCGCTTGTCGGGATCACGGCTGATCCCTCGGCTTCGCTCGCGATCACAGCCGGTGGGAAGCGGATGATGCTCCGATACGGAGAGGACTTCGTCGCTTGGACGCGCCGCGTCGTGGAGACCTCACGCGTCGAAGCGGACCTCATCTTCGTCGGCTACGGCGTTCAAGCGCCCGAGTTCCAGTGGGACGACTTCAAAGGGGCGGACGTGAAAGGGAAGGTGCTCGTCGTCCTCATCAACGATCCACCGGTGCCCGATCCGAATGATCCCTCGCGGTTGGATGAACGCGTCTTTGGCGGGCGCGCGATGACCTACTACGGTCGCTGGACCTACAAGTTCGAGAAGGCCGCCGAATTGGGGGCCGCCGGTGCTTTGATCATTCACGAGACGGAACCGGCTGGGTATCCTTGGGCCGTTGTGCGCGGCAGTTGGACGGGCGAGCAATTCGATCTGGTCGCGCCGGATCGCAATATGTCCAAATGCGCTGTCGAGGGGTGGATCACGTATGAGCGAGCGAAGGCGCTCTTTGCAATGGTCGGCAAGGACCTAGAGGCGCTGAAGAAGGCAGCCATCAACCGGGATTTTCGCCCCGTGCCCCTTGGAGCGCGCATGACGCTCACGTTGCGGAACACGTTGCGCACGATCGAGTCGCGCAATGTGATCGCCCGACTGGAGGGAAGCGATCCGAAGCTCAAGGAGGAGTACGTCATCTACGTCGCGCATTGGGATCATCTGGGCATCGGTCCTGAGGTGAATGGAGACCGAATCTACAACGGCGCTGTGGACAATGCCTCCGGGACGGCGGGCTTGCTGGAGATCGCCCGTGCATATGCGCGCCTTCGGCCATCGCCACGGCGTTCGATCCTCTTCCTCGCGGTGACGGCCGAGGAGAAAGGGTTGCTCGGATCGCGCTATTACGCC
This sequence comes from Acidobacteriota bacterium, assembly GCA_030550025.1. Taxonomy (GTDB): domain Bacteria; phylum Acidobacteriota; class Blastocatellia; order HR10; family HR10; genus HR10. The sequence goes on from JAUQQC010000009.1 coordinate 90,774, forward strand.
GAGAACCCGCTCTATCCGTTGGAGCGAACCGTCGCCGTCATCAATATGGACGGGTTGAACGTGTACGGTCGGACGCGCGACATCACGGTCATCGGATTGGGGAATTCGACGCTCGATGAGCATGTGCGAGCCGTGGCCGCGGAGCAGGGGCGCGTGGTGCGCCCGGACCCGGAGCCGGAGAAAGGGTTCTTCTATCGGTCGGATCACTTCAGCTTCGCCAAGCAAGGCGTCCCGGCGCTCGATACCGATTCGGGCATCGAGTACATTGGGAAGCCGGAAGGCTGGGGCTTGGAGGTACGGCGCAAATACACGGCCGAGCGCTATCATAAGCCGCAGGACGAATTCGATCCGACTTGGGATTTGAGCGGCGCGGTCGAGGATCTGCGGTTGCTCTTCCTGGTGGGCCATCGCGTGGCCAACGATGATCGGTGGCCGGAATGGTATCCGGGGACGGAGTTCAAGGCGAAGCGAGAGGCGATGTTGAAGCGCTGAGGCGAACGACTCGGGCCGGCGGAGTGTCATTCGTAGAGCGGAGGCTCGCCGGGAGGCCGCGTGTGCCATCGTTTGTGGACCCAAAGCCAGTGGTCCGGGTAGCGGCGGATGAACGCTTCCAGGACCTGGTTGAAGCGCTCGGTGTTGAGTCGGACATCGCGTTCGAGATCCCCGGTTCGGATGAGGGGGATGGGTGGATCGAAATGGAGCACGTGCGTGCGCGTCCGCTCATCCCAGATGAGGAAGCCGGGGACGACGGGGGCTTCCGTGCGCAGCGCCAAACGTGCAAGAAGAGGGGACGTGCACGCCGGACGTCCGAAGAAGTCGCAGAAGAGGCCTTCGTGTGGTTGTGTGTTCAGGTCCATGAGGACGCCGATCGTCTCCCCTTGGCGCAGCGCTATGAGGACGCGCCGCGCGGCATCGCGCTTGGGGATGAGGTAATTGCCGCTCAGCGTGCGGTAGGTCTCGATCAAGCGATCAAGGAGCGGGTTGTCCAAGGGGCGAACCAAAAAGGCCATTCGATAGCCATAGAGCGCGTGAGCGAAGGCGCTCAGTTCCCACGCGCCGAAGTGAGCCGTGAGGATGAGCACGCCGCGCCCTTGCGCCCGCGCGCGCTCGTAATGTTCCAATCCCTCGTAGGTGACGATCGCGCGAATCGTCTCGCGCGTCAGCTTGGGGAATTGGCTGAATTCGCCCAGCAACCGTCCCAGGTTCCGAAACGCGCGCTTGAGGAGGCGGCGTCGCTCGCGCGAGCGCAGTTCCGGAAAGACGAGGGCGAGGTTGCGGTGACCAACCCGCCGCAGTCGGCCCCAGGCATAGTAGACGAGAAGTCCAAACCACTCCCCGGTGACGAGAGCCCAGGATCGTGGAAGACGTCCTAAGGCTTTCAATATGAGCCAAGCGGGTCCATATTCGAGCCAGTGCCGTAGGGTCGTCCCCCGCTGCTCGGTCATTGTCGGCGCACCCGCTGAGACGCCTTTGAGGAAGCCAAGCTAGCACACCTGCGAGGGGCTGTCAAACCCGGCCTCGGTGAGCGCAGCCAGCGCTCGCGGGAACTTCCGTCAGTGTGGGCGCATCTGCCATAATGGGAATCTTATGCGACGCGGGAAGTGGTACGCGATTGTGCTGCTGCTTGTGTTCGGCAGCGCGTGGGCGCAAAGCGGTCGGCGCCTTCCGACCGAACGGCCCAAGGCGACGACGGAGCCGGATGAGACGGCGGTGACGCTTGAGACGACCGAGGTGATCGTCCCGGTGACCGTGCGCGACCGATACGGGCGCTTGATTCGAGGCCTCAGCCGTTATGATTTCATCCTGTATGAAGACGGCGTGCGGCAAGAGATCACGGATTTCGCCGTCGGTACGGTGCCGGTGAACGTCGTCTTGCTCATTGACGTTTCCGGAAGCGTCGCCACGGAGATCAACGACATTCGCCTCGCCGCTTTGGCGTTCCTCAATGCCTTGGGACCAAAGGATCGCGTCGCGATCATCCGCTTCAATCATAAAGTCGAGGAAGTGCTCGATTGGGAGACCGATAAGTTGCGCCTGCAGCGCGCGCTCTTTCAATTGCCGGCTGTAGGGAACACGGCCTTCTATAAAGCGCTCTCCGTAGCGGCGAACAAGCTGAAGGCGGTCGAGGGACGGCGCGCGATCCTTCTCTTCACGGATGGGGTGGATACCTACGATGGACCGGATCAAAAGACATTCGCAGAGGCCCTGGAAGCCGTGCGGCGGGCCGAGGCCATCGTCTACGTGATCAGCAAGGCGAAGGCCATTCGCGCCTTCCTAAGGGGCGAGCGTTCACCCTTCATCTTCCGGCCGCTTGATCCAAATGATTTCTATGTGCGACTCTACCTGCAGGTGCTCGATCAAGCCGAGGAGCAACTCATCGAATTGGCGGAGAAGACGGGTGGGCGAATCTATTTCCCCTTGGAGCAATCCGAATTGCGGGAGGCATACGCGCAGATCGCTGAGGAGTTGAGCACCCAGTACATCCTGCGCTACGTGCCGAAGAATACGGCGCGTGATGGACGTTTTCGGCGAATTCGCGTGATGACGGGGAATCCGGCTTACATCGCGATCGCGCGAGAGGGATACTATGCTCCGAACCGGTAGCTTGCTTGACTTCGCCGTGGAGACGGCCCGCGAGGCAGGCGCACTGCTGCGAGATCATTTCGGCCGGGCTGTAGACGTCAGCTATAAGTCGAGTCCAATTGATTTGGTGACCGAAGCTGACCTCCTCTCGGAGGCGCTCATCAAGGAGCGGATCGCGACGCGCTATCCGCGGCATGCGATCCTAGCCGAGGAAAGCGGCCATCAGGAAGGAGTCTCCGAATACCGGTGGCTCATCGATCCTCTGGATGGGACGACCAACTACGCGCATGGATATCCGTTCTTTTGCGTCACGCTGGCCTTGGAGTATCGGGGAGAGATCGTGCTGGGCGTCGCTTATGATCCGCTGCGCGAGGAACTCTTCGTCGCCGAGCGCGGGGCGGGGGCGACGCTCAATGGTCGCCCGATTCGCGTCTCGCGCACGGAGGCGTTGGCCAAGGGGTTGCTCGCGACGGGATTTCCGTACACCATCCGTAGTCGGCCCGATGAGAGCCTGACGTATTTCGCGCGATTCGTGAAGACGGCTCAGGCGATCCGACGCGATGGATCGGCCGTGCTCGATCTCTGCTATCTGGCTTGCGGGCGGTTCGACGGCTTCTGGGAACTGGGATTGAAACCCTGGGACATGGCGGCGGGCGCCCTCATGGTCGAGGAAGCCGGTGGGCGCGTCACCCGCTTCGATGGGAGCCCATTTCGCCTCTTTGAGCCGGAGATCTTGGCCAGCAATGGCCTCATCCACGAGGAGATGATCGCCGTCCTCGCCGGAACCGGGGCCTGAGCGATGGAGAGAAGGACAATGGTCACGTTGACACGATCTTGTTCCCTTTGTCACCGAGAACTCACGATCCCCTTGCCTGAGCGGAATCCTTCGGAAGACCTCCAACTCCTCTCACATGCCGCCATCGCCTGCGCCGATTGCGTGCAGCGGCTCGGGCAACATCCCGAGGATCGGTATGTGGTGCTCCTTGGGGCTTATTATCGCAAGGTCGGTACCGTCCATGTGAAGATCGCTCCGGTCGGCGCCTTTCATGGATGAGCGCGGTCCGGCTAAGGGGGAGCAAAAAAACCTTGCTGAAGGTGAAAAGTTGAAGTATGCTTTGTGAGCATCCTTGGGGCTGTGGAGACTCCATTTGAGATTAGGGAGGGAGTGATGAGGAAAGGACTCGCGGCTGCGGTAATCGGGATGGTTTCGCTAGTCCTGAGTACGGCTTCGATCCTACCTTCGGTCATTATTCTCCTTCTGGTCGTCCTGGGGCTGTCACCAGCAATCCTCAATATCGGAGTCTTCGCTGGGGCTGTGCTTATCACCCTCTTGGCCCCCGTCTTGACTCCTCAGCAGATCATCTTGCTCGTCTTCTGACCGAGAGGAGGAGTCCCGGAGCCTTTTGGATTCACCGATGTCGCACGCGGATGCGGCCGGAATGAGTCCGGAGTTTGAGGAGGGCGCTTCCGGTCTCGGCGATCCCTTGCAAATGCGAGGGTGTGTGTGTGCGCGTTTGTAAGTGAAGGCCTTCGGCTTCGATGCGCCCTTCGTGGGTCGAGGCATCGAGAGTGAACGAGCTTTGCGCCGGGACGGCGATCTCGATCGTTCCCGCGCCAGAATAGAAGGTATAGGTGCCGCGCTCATGGAGGTTCCCGGAGAATACGATGCGCCCCGTCGTCACGCTCATGGCGTCAATGTTCGGGGACGAGATGTCCACCAGCTCGATATCGCCTTCCATCGTCGAGAGCTTCATGTGACCGCGCACACCGTGAACGCGGATCTTTCCGCCGATGGTCGAAGCTTCGATGGCGCAGTCAACAGGAACCTTCACCTCCAAATCCACTGCGTCGAGGCTAGTCGCGCGGCGCCTTTGGACCTTCACGGTCAGGACGTCGTTGAAGAAACGAATGTCCACGTGCGCGCTGGAGGACGCCACCGTCATGGCGAGCTGAATCTCCCGACGCGCCCACGCTTGTACGGAGACATTCCCTCGAAGCGAGGTGTTCATAAGCACAACGCTTGGGGTCGAACCGACGGGGAACGTCCGCACCACGGGTTGGGATCGTGCGGATCCCACGCGCGCTTGGGCGAGGGTCGGGGCGGGAAGAATGATCCCTCCACAGAGCAATCCAGTGAGACCGAACTTCAGAGCAGCGCTCCTCCTTTTGCCGATCTGTTGTTTCATCGTCAGCATTGGAGGCGCGTGACGGCCCATGCTATAGCTCGGAGAACCGCTTCAGCAGCTCGAGCTTGGCTTTCAAAGCGCCGAGGTAGAGTTCCCGAAGGACTGCGTCCTTGGGGTTGCGCTCTAAGCCCTGGCGACAGTGCGCTAGGGAGCGTTCGACCGTTTCCAGGGCGCGCCGGAAACAGGCTTCGGTCTCCGCATCCCAGAACGGGCGTCGCTGCTGGATTTGACGCTCCAGGGCCGCAATCCGCTGCTGCACGATCTCTCTCTCGACCGTGGGCTTATGGACGAGAATGAGTGCAGTCGGTTGAATCTCCAGGAGCGAAGGAGTAAGGGCGCTCCATTGGACGGGAGGCGAAACGTGCGCCTCTTGAGATCCTGGCACGGGAGAACGGGATCGAAGGAGCGCTCCCACTAATAGAGCGATCGTGACGACGGCGGCCGCAGCGAAAACCGGCCGCATCCACAATCGCTGAATCCTCTTGGGGACACTGTCTGCTCGCGTCTCGGCTGCGATCGCCGCCGCGATCCGCTCCCAGAGCTGAGGACTTGGTTCGTATTCAGGCAGCTCGCGGCTGAGTTGGCGAAGGTAGAGCAGATCCTCGCAGATCGTCCGGCAATTCCCACATTCTTGCAGGTGCCGTTCCACGTCAAGCCGTTCGCGCTCTAAGAGTAGGCCGTCAATGTAGTCGGAGAGCCGATCTTGATACTTCGCACAGGACATCGCTCACCCCTCCCCTTGTAAGAGGCGTCGGAGTTTCAACCGCGCCTTGTGAAGTTGCGATTTTGAAGTGCCCACACTGCAGCCGAGCATGGCCGCGATCTCCTCATGCTCATACCCTTCGACATCGTGTAGAAGGAACACCAGGCGATACCCAGGCGGTAATCTTCGAATGGCCTGTTCCAAGGCGATGCGGTCGAGCACGGGCAGAGGATGCGGTCGCACAACCTCACTCATATCCCCTTCCTCCGTCGTCTCTTCCGGTCGAATCCCCTGCTTGCGCCAGTGCATGAGCACTTGATTTACCACCAAGCGGTGCAACCAGGTCGTGAACGCCGCTTCTCCACGAAAGGTTCCAATCTTGCGGAACACTTGCAGGAACACCTCCTGCGTCATATCCTCAGCATCGGCTGCGTTCCCCAACATCCTCAGGCACAGCGAATACACGCGACGCCGATGCAACTCGTACAGACGCTCAAACGCCGCGACATCCCCCGCTGCCGATTGGGCTGCGAGTTCGAGATCGGTGAAGCTGTCTGCCGTTTTCGTGACCACCGCTTCGTAATCCATGGCATCGCAGCAAACGCATCCCGATCTCGCCTACTGCGATGCCTCGTCCTCCGATGTCGTTGCTTGCACATTATAGACCGGTTTCCGCAAAAGCCAAAGGGTAGTTGCTTTTTGCCCCCACTTTTCTTCCTATCAGCCGTGCTGCTGAAATCGAGTAAGGCGTAATCGCGTTTCCCAATAGGAGAGAGGAGGACAAAAAGTCGTTGCATTTCGATGGTCAGATAAGTATAATGAGCTGCTCAGCTTGCCGGAGATCGGCTCGGAGGTCGAGGTCGCGGGGTCTGCAGCGATGCAGGCAGGGAGAGCCCACCTGGGGAGACCGACCTATGAGATACAAAGACGCGCTTGGGGGGGAGTTTCACGCTAAAGATGCGTTTTCCCTGACGTTTGAAGATGAGGAGGCCTTCCGAGAGATTTTGGGCTCGTCGCGCGCACTCTCGGAGCTTGAGCAGGAGGGCGAGTTGATCCAATGGGTGGGGGAGGAGAGGCTCGAGGGATTGGAGGAGGGGGCGGTCGTGCCCGAGTCGGAGTCGGAGTCGGAGGAGGGGGGGATGGATCCCCTCCGGCTGTATTTCCGAGAGATGAGCGTGGTTCCGTTGCTGACGCGGGAGGACGAGGTTCGGCTCGCGCGGCAGATCGAGCGCGGGCGGAATCGCATGCTCAAAGCGCTCTTTCGGGTTCCGTTCATCGTTCAGCGGGTTCTCGCGTTGAGAGAGGAATTGAGGCAGGGGCGGCCGCTTTCGGAGGTGATCGTTCTGGCCGAGTTAGAGGGAGGGGGGAGAGAAGAGGAACAGGCTGAGCGGATGCTCGCTCCCGTTCTGGAGTGGCTTGACGAAGCGGCGCGTCTTCAGGAGCGCGTCGTTCGATTAGAGGGGCGAATGCTACGTCGAGCCTCGAAGCGGAGATGGTCGAAAGGGCAGTGGGCGTTATGGCGCGCGCGTGTGACGCTGGAGCGATTTCTACGCGGGGCAGGGGCGGAACGGGCGTGTCGCGCGGAATTCACCGAGCAATTTCTCCAGCAGTTGATCGGCGCTGTACGAGATGCGGCTCAGGCGCTTGATCAAGCGATGGCTTCTGTGCGCGCGTTGGAGGAAGCGGCAGAGCGGGCGCGCTCGTGCGCGCGTCGGGCGTCGTTGCGGAAGCGACTTCGCGAAGCGCGGCGGCGCGTGCGCGCGCTCGAGGCGCGATATGGTCTCTCGGCTCGCGAACTCGCGCGCCTTTGCGAGCGCATCGAGCGAGGGGAGCGCGAGGCTGAGGAGGCGCGCCAGCGGATGATCGAAGCGAATCTGCGTTTGGTCGTTTCGATCGCCAAGCGGCACGTGAATCGGGGGTTGCCTTTCCTTGACCTCATTCAGGAGGGGAACATCGGCTTGATGCGAGCTGTAGAGAAGTTCGATTGGCGGCGTGGATACAAGTTCTCCACCTATGCGACATGGTGGATCCGACAGGCCATGACGCGCGCTATTGCCGATCAGGCGCGCACGATTCGCCTCCCGGTCCACATGATCGAAGCGCTCCACCGGATGGTGCGCGCATCGCGGCAGTTGGTGCAGGAGTTGGGGCGGGAGCCAACACCGGAGGAGATTGCTGCGCGCTTGGGCGTCTCGGTGGCCAAGGTCGCGCACATGCTCAAGATCGCTCAGGACCCGCTTTCGTTGGAGACTCCCATCGGCGATGACGAGGGGGCCACTCTCGGGCATTTCATCGAAGATCGGACGGTTCGGAGTCCGATGGAAGATGTCCTGATGGCCGATCGGTGGCGGGTGACCGAAGAGGCCTTGCGCCTGCTCAGTGAGCGCGAGGCGACGATCCTGCGCATGCGCTTTGGGCTTCCGCCTTACGATCAGGAATACACGTTGGAGGAGATCGGTCGGGAGCTCCGCGTCACGCGCGAACGCATTCGGCAGATCGAAGCCAAGGCCATTAAGAAACTCCGCCATCCATCGCGAGCGCACGCGCTGCGCTCGTTCGCGAGCCCGTGAGCGCGCATTGGCCTTTTGCCCTCCGGATCTTCGGATGAAGAACAGCCGATCCGCACTCGCCAGCAGGTGTCGTCTTGTGTGCTTCGGGTCGGTTTTTTCGCGCTTTCTGGGTGCGCTACAATGGTGACGCTTCCCGATGTCGTCAGGCTGAGGGAGAAATCGTCCGTGAGGAGGGAGTAGGGGATGGAGCTCTTGATGGAGAGTCTGACGAAGCTGCTCGCCGCGGCGATCTTGGGGGGGCTTGTCGGGCTAGAGCGCGAGTTGAGTCGCAAGCCGGCCGGATTACGGACGAACATGCTCATCTGCACGGGTTCGGCGCTGTTGATGATCCTCTCGACCCTGGTGGCCCAGGATGGGGGGAGTCGTGGGGATCCGGGGCGCATCGCCGCGCAGGTGGTCACTGGGATTGGGTTCCTCGGTGCCGGAGCGATCGTGCAGAGTCGTGGATCCGTCTACGGATTGACGACGGGGGCGACGATCTTCACCGTCGCGGCGATCGGCTTAGCCGTCGGTGGGGGATATTATCTGCCGGCTTTTCTGACGACGGCGATCGTGCTCCTTTCGCTTCTGGTGTTGGGACGGGTGGAGAAGCGCATGCTCGTGAGCGCGCGTCCCATCTACGAATATCATCTGGAGACGAGCGACGCGCTGACGGCGCTGACACGGCTGACGGAGATCTTGCGCGCGCACGGGGTGGAGATGGAAGGGGCGTCGTTCGAGAAAACGACGGCGGGCATGGAGATTCGGTTCGTGCTCTCGGTCTCATCGGAGGTGAACGAACGGTTGCTTCGGGACCTACTGACGGTCCCGGGCCGTCTGCGCGTGGAGCTTCCGCGGGAGCTATGACGATACCGTCAGCGCGCACGCTGTATCTGGCTGAGTGGGTGGTGCCGATCGTGCGGCCACCGTTTCGGCGTGGGGGGATTGTGGTCGAGGGGGAGCGCCTCGTGGCTATCGGAGGGGAGGCGGAATTGCGCGCGCAGTTCCCGGAAGCGGTCGTGCGCGATTTCGGGGAGGCGGCGCTGTTGCCTGGCTTGGTGAACGTGCACGCGCATTTGGAGCTGACGGCCTTTCGAGGGATGTTGGAGGACCTCCCGTTCGTGAAGTGGCTCGCGGTCCTCACGCGGTTACGGGAAGGGCTATCGGCGGAAGACGTGCGGGAAAGCGCGCGGGCGGGCGTTCTCGAAGCCATTCGCAGTGGGCAGACGACGATCGTAGATGTCGGCGCGACGGGGGCCGGATTCGACGCCTTATGCGAGAGTGGAGCGCGCGGCCTGTTCTTTCAGGAAGTCTTCGGCCTGCGGTCTGAAGATGCGGGGGAGAGTATGCGCGGGTTGATCGAACGCCTTCAGCCGCTGCGCGCGCATCCGTGCGCTCGCACACGCGTGGGCGTGGGCATCTCCCCTCATGCGCCGTACACGGTCTCGGCACGGCTCTTTCGCCAGACGGTGGAATACGCGCGCGCGCATGCATTGCCGCTGTGCGTTCACATCGCTGAATCTCGAGCGGAGGTGGAATTCGTGCGGCATGGGCAAGGGGAGTTCGCTCGGATTTACGAGCGGCGTGGCCTCTTGTGGCACGCCCCTGGGGTTTCGCCCATCCGGTATCTACACGATCTCGGGGTGCTCGCCGCGCGCCCTCTTCTCGTTCACGGGGTGCACATGGAGGATGAGGACATCGCGCTCGTCGCACAGAGTGGGGCGACCATTGCCCATTGCCCGAAGTCGAACGCGAAACTCGGGCACGGGGTGGCCCCGCTTCCCGAATGGATGCGCGCCGGCATCGCCGTGGGCATAGGGACCGACAGCGTCGCGAGCAACAACACATGCGACCTCCTGGAGGAGGCGCGGTTTGGGCTGCTTGTGCAGCGAGCGCGTCGGGCATCCCCGACGCTGTTGAGCGCTGAGACGATGCTGCGGCTGCTGACGCTTGAGGGGGCGCGCGCGCTTTCGCTCGAGTCGCGCATCGGATCGCTCGAACCCGGAAAGGAGGCCGATTTCATCGCTGTTGATCTCTCGGGCGCGCACGTGCAGCCGGTAGATGATCCCGTCGCGGCCATCGTCTTCTCCGCGCGCGGAAGCGATGTGCGCTTCGCGGCCGTCGGCGGGCGCGTGCTCTTTGACGGAGCCTCGGTCACGACGCTCGACGAAGAGCGCCTGCGCGCGCGGCTTCGGGAGATTCGAACGCGCCTGCGTCATCGCGACGCGCTCATCAGAGATTGATTCCCGAAGGCGCGGGCTGCTAAAGTGAAAAGGCATCGAGCCGAACGAAAGGCGAGGAGAAAATGCGTCGAAAGGAGGAGGGCGATGAAGTTCTTCCTGGATACGGCCAATCTCGCGGAGATTCGCGAAGCGGTCTCGTGGGGGGTCATTGATGGGGTGACGACGAATCCAAGCCTCATCGCGAAGGAGGGCGTCTCGGATCCGCGCGCTCACATCCGTGAGATTTGCGAGATCGTGCCGGGGCCGGTGAGCGCTGAGGTCGTCAGCACGACGGCTCCCGAGATGATCGCCGAAGCGCGCGAGCTGGCGCGCCTGCATCCGAACGTCATGGTGAAGATCCCGTGCCTGGTGGAGGGGCTCAAGGCCATTCGCGTCCTTTCGCAAGAAGGGATTGCGATTAACACGACGCTCGTCTTCACGGTGCCGCAAGCAATCCTGGCGGCGAAGGCTGGCGCGACCGTCGTCAGTCCCTTCGTGGGACGCTTGGACGATATCGGCCATTCGGGCATGGAGTTGATCGAGCAGATTCGCGAGGTCTTCGACAACTACGAGTTCGAGACCCGCATTCTGGTCGCCAGCATCCGCCATCCGATGCATGTCGTGCAGGCCGCGCTCATCGGCGCGGACATCGTCACCATACCCTTCAAGGTCTTAGAGCAACTCATCAAGCATCCGCTCACGGATATTGGGCTGGAACGATTCCTGAAGGATTGGGAGCGTGCCTATAAGCCTGTGGGATCGGAAAGGCCGCGAAGCGGGTGACCGCGCAGCTGTTGGGATAGGGCTGAGTGCGCTTCGTCGGTCGCTCGCGTTCTCACCGGGGGAAGACAGGCGTTCGTCTCTCTATCGGCGCCAGAAGCGATAATCCTCGCCCTCGATGACGACCAATCGGCACATCTCGTGCAAACGGGAGCGCAAGCGCTCCCCCACGCGATCGGTGAGCGTCTCCTTCGTGGAGCTGGTTGATGTGTCCAGGAAGTTCGAGGTGAAGATCGTGATCCGCTTCTGATTGTAGCGCGCGTTGATGATCTGCGTCATCGTGTCCTGCACCCACTCGGTCGGCTTGGCCGCTCCGAGTTCGTCAAGGACCAAGACTTCGACTTCGTAAATGGGCGCTAAGATCTGCAGCTCGCTCGTCTGCGAGATGGGATTGTAGCTGTCCTGAATCTCCTTCAAGAGATCGCGGAAGTCATAAAAGAGGCAGGGGACCAGTTTTTGCCGGATCAGCTCTTTGATCGTCGCCACGGCTAGATGCGTCTTCCCGACGCCGCAAGGGCCGATGATCAGAAGTCCTCGATCCACGTTCGGATAGTCTTCGACCAAGCGCTGGCAGATATACACGGCGGCCTGCTGCGTGCTGTTTCTGATCTCATAGTTCTGGAATCCGCATTCGGCGTATCGCGGCGGGATGCGCGCGGCTTGGAGAAGACGCTCGAGCATCCGTTGCGGGTCCTGTCGGCACCGACAGCGTCGGACCACTCGCTCGGCGACATACTCCCAACCCGTGTCCTGGCAGTAGGGACAGGCAGCCGTCGGCGCTGTCGCTTTTTCCGACGTCGTCCGCATAAGAGCGCGGGCTTATTATACTCCGTCGAATGTCGGGGCGCAATCGCCCTCAGATCCATGCCCCTAGCGAGCGCGCCTGCGGGGAGGGATGTCTTCCGCTTCGTCAAGCTCGCGCCCTTCCGCATAGGACTTGGGCGCGCGCTCGCGAAGCAGGCGTCCGAGCCCCGTTGAGAGCGATCCCGGCCGCTCACGAAACGGACGGCCCGAGGAATATCGGTGTCTCCAAACGGGGTGCGCGGCGCTCACCCACATGTCTTCCCGGGCGATTGAGTGAGCGTTTCAAGAAGTTCGCCTTGTTCTTCCCAATCGCTCGCCGGCTTATGATCCGGTGGGCTCCCCTTCCAAAAGTGCTCTTGTCATTCGGAAAAGGACGCGGTAATATAGGCGCCGCAGAAGCAGGGAACACCAAAACGGACACAACAAGGCGAGGTGGTGATGCAAGGCGCTCATGCTTGTAGAGTACATCTTCGCTCTCTCGCGATGAGTCGGATGGGTGGTGTCGTGCTCGTCGCGTTGATCGGAGGGATGGGAGCGGTTCCGCAGCGAGACCAAGAAGCCATGCGGGCGCCGACCCGGCTGCACGTGAGACTCAATGCGCGTGGCCATCCTTGGAGCAATTTGAATGATGGCGTAGAGCTACCGACGATCTACATCGGCGCTGCCATGGCGCGAGAGGCGCTTGAGCAAGGGGTAGTCCGACCGGCGGCCTTAACATCGGCGGATTTCGATGAAGATGGGGTGTTGGATCTGGTGAGCGGATATGTGGGGCCAGCCGGCGGCCTTCTGACACTTCATCGGGGCAACGGGGATTTCCTCTGGCCGAACGATGTTCAGGGTCGCGCGCGACAAGCGGCGGGGAGATTGGTGAACGCACCGTTTTGGCCTGAGGCAGTGGTCGTTGAACTCCCCGAGCCGCCGGATTTTCTAGAGGCGGGCGATTTCGATGCCGACGGGCATGCCGATGTGATCGCAGCGGTGCGCGGAGGGCAAATGCTCTACGTGCTGCGGGGGGATGGGCGAGGGGGATGGCATGGGCTTCATACCATTGAGCTCCCGGGACAAGCGACGGCGTTCGCCGTTGGGGAGGTGAATCGAGCCGATGGGCTTGCGGATATTGTCGTCGGAATCATCGGGCGCGAGGGACCTTGTGTGCTCATCTTCGAGAGCCCTGAAGGGGCCTTGCGCCGGGAGCCCGAGCGCATTTCGCTGCCGGACGAAGCGACCGCTCTCGCTCTCGGACAGCTGGATGAAGGGTTCGAATCCGATCTCGCCATCGCGGCGGGCCACCATTTGGTGATCGTGTACGGACGGGAGCGGTCAGCGGATCAGCCGTCCACTGCGTCTCGAATTCGCATAGACCGGCAGCTCCTGCCCTCGCGTCTCATCGCCATGGCGATCGGCGATTTCCTATGGGGGGACGGCCATCGCGCGGAGATCGCCGCGCTCGGCGAGGATGGCACAGTGCGCGTGTTCGCTCGAAGGCTCTCCTCGAAGGTCGAGCCGGTCAATCCGCTGGCGGCGGCGGCATCCTGGGAGGTGATCGCCACGTGGTCCGACGCCGATCTCTCGGCGAACGCCCCCTCGTACGCTCCAGCGGTGAGAGGGGGGCTCGTTCGAGCGAAGGTCTCCAGCCTGCCAAGCGACGATCTGCTCGTGCTCATCCCAGGGTGCCGACGCTGGCACATCCTCGCGAACCTCGTACCCATTGAGAGCTTCGCAACTGATCTTCGGGCGCGTGCGCCATCGGCTCCGGTAGTGATGTCGCTTGACTCTCCGACGGGCATTGCGGCCATTTTACCCATGCGATTGAATACGGATGCGCTCAGCGATCTGGTGGTCTTGCGGGAGGGGGTAAGCTCTCCGAGCCTCATCTTGACGGCCTCTCACGCGACCTTCGTCGTCAACGATACGGGCGATGCGCCCGATGCCAATCCAGGCGATGGCGTCTGCGCGACGAGCGCCGGAGTGTGCACGCTGCGCGCCGCGATCCAGGAGGCGAATGCCCATGCCGGGGTCGATGCGATCCACTTCCACATTCCCGGACCTGGGCCTCACACGATCGCCCCGGGTTCGGCGCTGCCGACAGTCACCGAGCCGGTGACCATTGACGCAACGATGGAGAACGCGTGCGGGAGACTGCGGTGCGTGGAGTTGAATGGTACAAATGCGGGAGGCAACACGGATGGACTACGCATCGCGGCCGGCTTTAGCGTCGTGCGAGGACTTGCGATCAATCGGTTCCGCCGATATGGCATCCGCTTGGAGACGAATGGGGGGAACGTGATCGAGGGGAATCTCATTGGGACCGATGTGGATGGCGCGACGGATCAAGGCAACTCCAATGACGGTGTGCGCGTTGATGGAGTGCCCAATAATACGATCGGGGGGACGGTCTCGAGCGCGCGCAACGTTATTTCGGGGAATAACAACGACGGCATCGAGATCAACGGCAGCGGGGCGAGCGGCAATGTGGTACGTGGGAATTTCATTGGAACGAAGGCGAACGGGATCGAGGCGCTGGGGAATACGCAGCGAGGGGTCTTCATTAACGATGCTCCTTCCAATGTGATCGGGGGCACCGTTGGGGGGGCGCGTAACCTCATCTCGGGAAATCGCAATAATGATGGTGTGGAGATCAATGGAAGTGCAGCAGGTGGGAATCTCGTACAGGGCAATTTCATCGGAACGGATGTCGGGGGAACTATCGGTTTGGGAAATGGCGTCGATGGCGTGCGGATCTCCGGCGGAGCGGACCAAAATGTCATTGGGCCTAACAACGTCATCTCGGGCAATACCGGTGATGGCGTGGAGATCACCGGCAGTGGGACGACGAACAATCAGGTGCACGGGAATCTCATTGGGACCAACGCGATGGGGACGAGCGCCTTGGGCAATGGCGGACATGGCGTGCACGTCTCCTCCTCGGCCAACGCCAACACGATCGGCGGGGCGAGCGCCGGAAACGTCATCGCCTTCAACAATGGCGATGGGATATTCGTCGCCTCCGGAACGAGGAATCGGATTCAGCAGAATGCGATCTTCTCCAACGGGGGCTTGGGCATTGATCTCGGCAGCAATGGCGTGACTCCCAACGATCCCAATGATCCCGACGCAGGAGCGAACAACCTGCAAAACTTCCCCACGCTCACCGGTGTTTTTTCTGGTCCCGGGACGACGATCATTCAGGGTTCGATTGATTCCGCGATGGGAAATTCCGCTTATCCCATCCTCATCGAGTTCTTCCGCAGCCCTTCGTGCGATCCATCCGGTCACGGAGAAGGGGGGACGTTCCTCGGCTGGCTCTCGGTGAACGGCCCCGGCTCGTTCACAACCACGCTCTTGGTCGCTATCCCAAGTGGTGAGGTGATAACGGCGACGGCGACCGACGCCAACGGGAACACGTCGGAGTTCTCCGCGTGTGCGGTCGTGCAACAGGCCGCGGAATTGGTCGTGAGAAAGGTGATGGTCGGTGGAGTGGCGACGTTCCTGTTCACGGGAACGCCAAGTGGGTCCATCAGCGTTAACAACGGGACGCTCACGGCGGTCGTTGCGCCGGGGACGTACACGAGCACGGAGGGGGCGGTGAGCGGATGGGATTTGACCGGGATCAATTGTGATGATGGCGACAGCACGGGAGATGTGAGCACGCGAACGGCGACGTTTCGAGCTTCGGTCGGAGAGCGGATCACCTGCACGTTCACCAATACGAAGCGGGGGCGGATCGTCGTAACCAAGGACGTGGTACCTGATGATGCTTCGCTGTGGCAGATCAGCGTGACCGGGCAGGCGCCGCAGACCATTGGCGATAGCGGCATGGCGACGTTCGACGATTTGGCGCCTGGGACGTATGTGGTGAGCGAGAGTGGGCCGTCGGGATACGCGAGCGAGGTGAATTGCGGCGGCAAGGGGGGAGCTTCGGGGACCAGCCATACGTTCGCGTTAAATGCTGGAGAGACGGTGACGTGCACGTTCACGAATCGGAAGCTGGGACGGATTGTGGTGCAGAAGGTGGCACAGGGGGGAGATGCGGCGTTCGGGTTCACGGGGACGGGCAACGGGATGAGCCATTTCACGATTGTGACCAGCGGAGGGAGTGGGAATCACGTCTTTGACAACCTGGTGCCCGGAACAGCGGGAGGATCACGGGCGATCACGGAGTCCGGCGTGCCATCGGGATGGGATCTCACGAACGTGGCCTGCGCGAGCACTTTGGGGACATCGTCGGTGGCGGTGGTGGGAGCGACGGCGACCGTGAGCGCATTGGGGGCCGGGGATACGGTGACCTGCACGTTCACCAACATGAAGCGGGGAACAGTGATTGTGAAGAAGGTGATGGTAGGTGGGGCAGACGCCTTCACCTACACGGGCACGCCTTCGGGTTCGATCTCCACCAACGGTGGGACGATCTCCGCCAGTGTGGCTCCAGGCACCTATACTTCGACGGAGGTCGTGCCGGCGGGGTGGGACCTGAACGCGATCAGTTGCGATGACAGTGACAGCACGGGGGATGTGAACACGCGGACGGCCACCTTCGTGGTAGCTCCGGGGGAGACGGTGACCTGCACGTTCATCAATACGAAGCGGGGACGGATCATCGTGCGGAAGGTGACCGATCCGAGCCTGGATCCAACGGATACGCGGTTCTCCTTCACGGGAGCGATCGCCGGAAGCATCCGAAATGGGGAGACGTTGACCAGTAGTCCGCTGGCTCCGGGCATCTATACGGTGACCGAAATCGTACCGAGCGCGTTCGAGTTGGTTTCGATCTCTTGTGATGATCAGGCCGGTCCTCGTCCGAGTGTCGGCGATGTGGAGCGAGCGACGGTGACGTTTCGTTTGGATCCTGGAGAGACGATCGCCTGTACGTTCACGAATCGGCTCAAGCGAGCAAATCTCACGGTCGTCCCATTTTTCTTCCAATCTGAAGCGATCGGAGGGACGATTCGCCAAATGGTCGGCGATTCGTCGGGGCGCATGCAGGGAGTGATCGTCGTAGATTCGGCCCAGGATCGAGTGCGGGTCTTTTTCAATCACGGGGATGGGACGTTACGGTTGAGTCAGACCATTCTCGTGGGGCGGGAGCCGGTGGCAGCGGCTGTGGGCGATCTGAATGGCGATGGGAGGGCCGACGTCATCACGGCTGATTTTCAATCGCGGACGTTGACGATTTTGGAAGGCCGGGAAGATGGAACGTTCCGGCGTCAGCGAGCGCTGACGATCTCGGCTCGGCCGGCAGCCTTAGCCTTGGGCGATTTCGATCGGGATGGGCGATTGGATGTCGTGGTCGCTTATCCGGAGGAGGACATGGTGCAGGTCTTTCATGGGCGAGGCGATCTGACGTTCGCCATCGGGCGTCGTGCGAGCGTGGGGAAACGGCCCGTGGCTTTGGCTGTGGCTGATTTCAATCGTGATGAGACTTTGGATGTGGTGGTAGCGAATGCGGATTCCGATAGTGTGACAGTGCTCCTTGGTCGCGGGGATGGAACATTCGCCTTCGGCGGTGAACTCCCTGTGGACCGAGGGCCGATGGCCATTGCCGCCGATGATTTCGACGGGGATGGGCGAATAGATGTGGTCACGGCCAACTTCCGCGCTTCTACGCTCTCGATCGTGCGAAACGAGGGGACGGTCGGGGGCACAGCGAGGCTACAACTTCGAGTCGTGGCCACGATGCCGACCGGGGAAGGGCCGATGGCCGTGGTGGTGGGGCGATTTTTCACCGAGGGTGTAGGAATTGCGGCCGTGGGCGCTGTGGCCCAACAGGTGTGGACGCACGTGCGGGAGGGCCCACAGCGATGGGGCGTGCGGCAGCGAATCAACGTGAACATGGTACCAGGTTCGATCGCGAGTGGGGATCTCAATGACGATGGATTGCCGGATCTGGTCGTGCTCGATGTGATGGGAGATGTGCTCCAGGTCTGGCTCAATGATAAAACGGGTATTTTCCGCCGCCATCAATAGCCGTGGGGTGAACCTTGAGGGCGTAGGATCGGCGTGAGTGCGCCGCCTCACCCAGCGCATTGAAGGGGGGCTTGCGGCCCCCCTTTTGTGCTCACCGGGCCAGCTTCTCGATCTGCTCGCGCGTGAGGGGTCTGGCGTAGAGCATCTGCAGCTTGTCGGCTCCTGACTTCAGGAAGACCCACTTAGTGGGATCGGTGGTCGCTGCTTTTGGATCGCCCGTGTAGTCCACGAAATCGAAGCGCAGCGCCTGTTGCCAATCCGGAGGGACAGGGATGACCCCGCTGGGACCGATGAGTTTCTTCTGCTGCTCATCCCAACGCGTCACAGTGATTTGACCCGTCCGTGCGTATTCCGCGATCGCCGCATTGGCGTGACATTCGCCGCAGGAGCGCCCTCTGGCCACGATGTTATGCGCGCGATAAGGCGCGATCGCAATGAAAGATTTCCCTTGGTAGGTCAGTCCCATGATCGTCGCGGGATAAACCTTCCCCGACCCTTGTCGGCGAACCAGGAGCGTGAAGTTGCGCAAGACGCCATAGGGGCGTTTGATGCCGGCTGCGATCTCGCTCTCGAAGTGGCAGTTGTAACAGGAGATGACCGATTGCGTGTGGCATGCCGTGCAATCTACCGTCTCACGATGGAGGTGATGACTGGTCGTCGCGGGGATCGTCCTGTGGCAAGTCTCGCAGGAAACATCCATGGCGCCAGGTTCTAACCAAGAGAGGTAGATGTTCCCATCGCCATGCATCTCTCGCTTTGTGTGGCAACTCCGGCAGGTGAAGCCCAGGTCTCGGTGCACGTCCGGGTACTGGAATGTGGTGATCTCCAATGCCTGCCGCCGGTGGCACTTGAGGCAAATCTCCTGGCTCACTCGGTCGCCGACGCGGATGTGGCAATCCGAACAATCCGGCTGGTATGTCGCGCTCTCGA
>JAUQQC010000009.1:109594-134288 GCA_030550025.1 Acidobacteriota bacterium
CCTCCTCTCAGTTACTCATTTGCCAAACGCTGGCGGAACACTCAGCTCACTTTCACCACTTTCACCCGTGTGTCGTAGAAGGAGACGCTCCCACCGACGGGATCCACCAAGCATGTGTTTCCGAGGTATGCGTCCACGCGCATGGCGGCGTTGGCGTGAACGCCCTGTGCGCGGCGTGGATCTCCAGGGATACGCACGCCGTCGATCCACACATCACCGGCTCCGACGGCCCAATGGCCGAAGCCGAGGGCGAAGCTGATGACGCCGGGGCGAATGCCTTGGACGATCCGCACGCTCCCGATCATAGGGATCTTGCGCCCGTTCTTCAAGTCCCATATCCCTTCGGGATTGGTCGCCGAGATGATCTTCACGCGATCTCCCTCCTTGAGCCTTAAACGTGCGGCATCGTGCGGGTTCATCAGGATGGCGTTCTCCGGGAGGAGGTCAAGGAGCCAATAGTCGGCGATGGTGCGAGATTTCGTATGGGAGATCTCGCGATGGGTGATGAGCTGCAGATCGAACGTCGCCGCATCTGGCAACTCACGTCCGAGGATGTCCCGAATGGGGAGATAGCATGCAATTCCAGAGAGGAATTCTCCGGTCATCGCACTGCGCGTCGTGGCGACTTTCTCCAGATACATGTTGATGAGCTTGCCGTACTTCGCCTTGACGTGATCTTCGATCCAAGCCGCCTCATAGGGCTCAAAGCGCCCTCCTCGATTGAGCACCGTGATGACCTTACGCCAAAGGGCCGGGCCGACGATACGTTCCCACCGTTCAGGGTCGAAGACGGTCGCCGGCAAGTGGCGCCGCGCTTGGAGGAAGAGTTGGACTTCCTCATCGCTCGCCTCGGGGACGGCGTCCGTTCCATCAGGGCGATCTCCGAAGGCGATGTTCGCGACCATGCGCAGATAGAGGTCTTCTGGACGCTTGAGGTCTTGTCCGGGAGCGAACCCGTTCGGTCCGAATCCCGGCAGGCCCAATTTTTCCGCCAAACCGAGCAGCAAAGCTTCAAGCGAGAGGGGCATGGATTCGCCGAACACGGTCACCGTCTCCGTCACCGGCGCGACGACCGGCTGGCGCACGGGCGAGACCTTATGGGGGATCGAAGGGTGCGTGCCGTGGAATTCCCATCGCTCCAAGTACGAGAGGTCCGGGAAGATGTAGTCGGCATACATCGAGGTCTCCCCAATGGTGATGTCGCTCGCGACGATGAGGGCGATCCTGTTTGGATCAGCCAAGATCTCGATGTTCGTGTGTCCGGCCGGCAGGGCATAGACCGGCGTGCCCATGTAGATGAAGAGTGCTTTAATCGGATACGGATAGGCGTCGCCGGCCGAGGGGATGATCTCCTGATAGATGTCGCTCGCGAAGGGATACCAATTGCGCTTGGCCGGATAGCCGGAGAAGAGCGTCGTCTTCTCATACTCGACCTCATGGCGGATGATGCTGATGCCGAAGGGGGTCATTCGAGCTGGATGCCGGAGGACGTTGAAAGGCTTGCCCGACATCGTTCCCACTTGGTCATACGTACCACCCCCATAGATCAATCCCCCTTTCCAATCCAGGTTACCGATAAGCAGGTTGAGCGTCATTACGGCCAGGACGTTATAGAATCCGTTGGTATGTTGCGAGACGCCACGATGTGGTTCGATGACGGATCGCTTTCCGTGTGAGGTGAATTCGCGCGCCAGTTCAATGATGTCCTCGGATGAGATGCCACAGATCTCCGCCCATTCCGAGAGCGAGCGCGAGGCGGCCGATTCATAAACCAACTGCAAGGCGCTTTTGACGCGGAGGCCTTGGATCACCGTGTCCACGAAGAGATCGCCAGTGACGGTCGTTTGGGGGTCGTCGTATCGGAAGGCCACAGGGCGCCCATCGCGAAGGACGACGAAGCTATGGGCATCGCCCAAGCCGAGCTCACTGGCGCGCAGGAACGTCGAAGGGCGGCCATCGGCTTCGATTTTCACAAGCCAGGTGGCATTGGTCCACGTCGGTTCACCCGCAGCCAGTGCAGCCCCTCGGTTCGCATTCTCGAGGTATCGCCGATCGTAGCGATGGTTCTCCAGAATCCAGCGGATCATCCCAAGAGCCAGTGCGGCTTCCGTCCCGGGCCGAATGGGGATCCATTTCCACGCCTTCGCCGCTGCTTTCGAGAACCGCGGATCCACGACGGCGATCTTCAGGCGATTCTCCACAAGCCCTTCGGTGATTCTCGGGACCTTCAGCGGCGGTCCGTAATTCCCCTCCATTGGGCTCGCGCCGATATAGATGATGAATTCGGCATGGGTCGTATCCGCCATCCAGTACGCTTTTCGACCTCCTGTCCATTTCCCGTCAACGTATTGCTCGCTCATCGCCTTGCCCGTGAAGTAGAGCGAACCCTGACAGACGGTCGTATGTCCGTGCGCGTTCACCGATCCGAAGCTCTCGCGGGTGAAACGGGCGATGAGTTCCGACCGACCACCTTTCAAGCGTCCCCACATGAAGACGAGTTGATTGTTCTTCGGTCCCAGATCGGGATGATCGGGATCAATGAGCTTGTCAAGATGCACCGCATACTTAGCCTTGAATTCCTCGACGCTCATCTTTCTGGCCCAAATTTTGGCGACATCCTCAGCCATGGTTCGGGCGAGTGCCGGATCGCGCAACGCCCAGATATCCTTCAACCCTTCGACGTAGCGATTCTCTTCACCGGGGACATGGCGGAAGAGGAAGCCTCCGTTGACGATTTCCTCCAGAGCTTGCTCGAACGGGATGCTCATCCACTTGTTCTCTCCTCTCCGGCCGGCGCGTTTGAGGACACGCACGAGACGATAGGGATCATAATGCGTCTGAAGTCCTGCTTGTCCCTTCGGGCAGATGCTCCCATCGAGAGCCGCCATCTCGAAAGGTGAACTCTCGTACGAGACGTGAGGCCACATCGCCCTGGGGCCGTACGGATTCCCGTCGATCTTCACGGCGACGCCATCGAGGAGTTTCACTTTGATCTCGCAGCCGGTGTTACATTGCAGGCACGTCGTGTAGAGGATGTTCTCCGGTTGGGCGAGTGGGTAATTGGAGGGTGCATTCGCCTCCGTCCACAGGCGCGCCCAGCGCGAGCGGGCAGCCATCATGGCCGATCCACCAAGTAAGGCGGACGTGTGCAGGAACCGACGGCGTGTCAAGCGCGCGGCCGTGCTCGCGCTTGCTGTCCTGGGGTGCGATGGACATTTCCCGGTCATAGGCCTCTCCTCCTTACCGATGACATACCGTGCAGCTTATGAGCCGACGCACGTTCGGCAATTCGTCTTCGATATAATAGACGCGCGGCTTAGTCCCCGCGCGCTCGTTCACGCGGATGACGCGATGCGTCGCCAGCAGCTCGGAGACGAAGCTCTCGGGATCATTGTGGTCGCCGAAGGCCATCGCCCCGCTAATGCATGTCGAGACGCAAGCCGGGAGCAAACCGGCTTCCAATCGGTGCACGCAGAAATGGCACTTACGTGCGCTCCCGACCGGAGGAGCCCCGCCTATGCGCGCATAGACCCCATCGTACTCGTGGAAGGTGCGCGTCTCATATGGCTGGGGCGAAGACGGCGTTCCGGTGGTAGCGAACGTTCCATCATCCCAATACAGCGCCGTATACGGGCATGCGCGACGCGCGGCCTCGAAGGCTTCACGCGAGGTGAACTTCGCGTAGTTGATGGCCACAATCCCATCGGGCCTTTTGAAGATCGCGCCTTCTGGAGCCGCCTTCTGGCAGGGGGGATCGTCGCATTGCATGCAATTAGTCGGCATGAAGATGCGATTGACCTGGGGATAGGAACCCAGCTCGACTTCGGGAACCGCTCGATAGGAAACACCGGGCGGCGTGACGTTCTCGGCTTTGCACGCGACGACGCACGCTTGGCAACCCACGCATCGGCGTGGATCAATAACCATGATCCACCGGCGTTCTGAGGCGGGCTTTTGCAAAGCTCGCCTCACATCGGCGAGCATTCGCCGAAGGCGATCCCCTGTGGATGTAGGGAGGGTGCCCCCAGTCGGAGGAGATGTGGAGATCGCGTGGTCAGAGCCCAATGTGCTCGTCATCGCCGTGCCGGCTGCCCCAAGCGCCGTCAACTTGAGGAATTGCCGTCGCGATGGCTGAAATCGCTGTTGTGTCATGAGTCGCCTCCTCTCACGACTTACTACGCCGTCGCTTAGGACGAGCAACTGCTGTGCCAAGAGGAGGGCGTTCTCCCGGATATGCGCAAGTCAGGCCATTTCAACCATGTGCGGGATATGGTGGACTTGACGCGAGGCTGCGTTGGGGGAAATCCCCCACGGTGTTGGTGAAAAGACGCCAGGGAGTGGCCGGAGGTGACGTTCCCCATATGCCGCTCGAGCACGGCTTCTCTTGCCGCCGGAGAAGGGGCGATGATAAGATGATTGCCTCGCCGCGGTACTGATTGGAGGAACCGAAGTCGGAGTGAGGGCGCATGAGCAATAAAGAGGGTGAGGTCACATTCAAGGTGACGGATCGTCGGCTCTTCAATCCGGATGGGACGTTGCGGACGGAGATTCTGGAGCAAGAGCAGGCGAGCCCGGCGATGACGGCGCCTCCCGTCGAGGAGCGAGCGCCTTCGCCCCCTGCGGTCGAGACATCACCGCTTTTTGTAGAGCTGCTGGTGAATTTGATCTCCTCGGCGGAAGTCAATCTCGGGATGATGGAGCATCCGGCTTTGGGGAAACGCGTCGTGGACCTTTCGGCCGCCAAGCAGATGATTGATTGGTTGGGGGCGTTGCGCGAGAAGACGCGTGGCAATCTCTCGCGGGAGGAGGAAGAATTGTTCGACGGAGCCCTCACACAGCTCCGCATGCGCTTCGTGCAGCTGGCGAATCGGCAACCGAGGGAACGGGAAGCTGGGGCATAAGCATGGTCGTCGCTTCGCGCGTCCGTTTCCGGAGAGGGGGTGACGATCCCGCTCTTTCGGTGCGCTCCTGTGCCGGGCGGGAGGATCGGAAGGGCTGCCTGTCCCTCTTTCTGCGCGGTCTCGGAGGTTGATGAGGATCATTCGCGATCTCTGGCAGGAAGCCGTCGCGCGCCCCACGGTGGTGACGTTCGGCGTCTTCGATGGGGTTCATCTCGGGCACCAGTGGATTTTGCGCACGGTCGTCACACGGGCGCGGGAACTTAGCCTGACGCCGACGGTCATCACCTTTGATCCACATCCTCGACAGGTCTTGCGTCCGGATACGGCGCCCCCGCTTCTGCAGACGCTCGAGCAGCGGTTGGAGGCCTTCGCCGAGTTGGGCATCGAGCAGGTCATCCTCATGCGCTTCACGCGGGAATTAGCGGCCGTCTCGGCCGAAGAGTTTTTGGTCGCTTATGTCTTCGGGCGGTTGGAGGCGCGTGAGCTGTACTTGGGGGAGGGAGCGGCCTTCGGGCGCGATCGGCAGGGACGGATCGAGCTGGCCGTGCACATCGCAGCGCGATTGGGGCGGCGGGCCGTGGAGATCGAAGAGGTCACCCTGCGCGGCCATCGGGTTCGAGCGACGACGATTCGCCGACTGTTACGGGCGGGGCGGGTGAATTTGGCGCGGCGGTTGCTCGGGCGTCCCTATGAGATCCGCGGGCGGATCGTCTCGGGATCGGGCCGGGGGCGCGAACTCCTCGTTCCGACCGCGAATCTCCAGGCTGAGAATCCAATCCTTCCGGCGACGGGCGTTTATGTCACCCTCATGCGCTTTGCCGATCGTTGGTATCCGGGGGTGACCAACATCGGCCACCGCCCGACGTTCGGCGGCGACCCAGCGGTGAGCATCGAGACGCATCTTCTGGAGTGGGGGGGGGAGGTACTCGGAGCACCAGCGGCGTTGCGCTTCCTTCACCGACTGCGGTCGGAGCAGCGCTTTGAGAGCGTGGAGGCCTTACGGACTCAGATCGCGCGGGATATCGCGCGCGCGCGTCGATACTTCATGCATCCGCGCGTTCGCGCTCTGCTTGGCGAATCGTCTCAGGGGATTGACGCATCATCAGAAGGTTGATAACCTTGAGGGTTTCGCGGCGAGGGGGATAACGAACATGGCGATTCGGCACGTCGTTCTCGCGAAGCCACGCGGATTCTGCGCCGGGGTCGTGCGCGCCATTGACATCGTCGAGCGCGCGCTCGAGCTGTTCCCCCCACCCATCTACGTCTTTCACGAGATCGTCCACAATCACCATATCGTCGAGCGCCTGCGCCAACGGGGGGTCGTCTTCGTGGACCGAATCGCCGATGTGCCCGAGGGAGCGACATGCATCTTCAGCGCGCATGGCGTCTCACCTCGCGTTCGCGCCGAGGCGGCCGAGCGAAAGCTGCGAGTCATTGACGCCACGTGCCCATTGGTGACGAAGGTACATTTGGAGGCCGTGCGCTTCGCGCGTGAGGGATATACGATCGTGCTCATCGGGCATTCCGGACATGAGGAGGTCGAGGGGACAATGGGCGAGGCGCCGATGTACTTGGTCAGTTCCATCGCGGACGTGGAGCGCCTGCCGGTGGAGAATCCCGAGCGCATCGTCTACCTCACGCAGACGACGCTCAGCGTGGATGACACAGCGCACATCGTCGAAGCCTTGCGACGGCGCTTCCCACACTTGGAAGCGCCGCCCAAGGAGGACATCTGCTATGCGACGCAGAATCGGCAGAATGCCGTGAAGGCCTTGGCCCGCGAGGTGGATCTCATCCTCGTGATCGGCTCGCAAAATAGCTCCAACTCGCAGCGGTTGCGCGAGGTCGCGCAAGCTGCGGGCGTCCCCGCCTATGTGATCAATGACGAGACGGAGATCAAGCAAGAGTGGTTAGATGGGGCGACGACCGTTGGCGTGACGGCTGGGGCGTCTGCTCCCGAAGAGTTGGTCGCACGCGTGATCGCCTACCTTCGCGCGCTTGGGGCTGAGAGCGTCCGGGAGATGCCGGCCGAAGAGGAGAACGTGCATTTCGCGCTCCCCCCAGAAATCGTACGTTCGGGGAGCCCATTCGGCGGGAACGCGCGAGCGATCACGTGAACTCGTATGGCGAAAGAGGCCATCGTCCTTTTGAGTGGAGGGATCGATTCGACGACGACGTTGGCGATCGCCCGAGCCGAAGGGTATGACGTGTTCGCGCTCTCCTTCGACTACGGCCAGCGGCATCGCGTGGAGCTGGAGCGGGCGCGGGAGATCGCCAAGGCCTTTGGGGCCGTGCGGCATCTCCTCATTCAAGTGAACCTACACGAGATCGGCGGTTCGGCGCTCACCGACCGGGCGGTAGCTGTGCCGAAGGATCGAAGCGAAGGGGAACTCGCATCGGGGATTCCCGTGACCTATGTTCCAGCTCGAAATACGATCTTTCTCGCCTTCGCGCTCGCCTGGGCCGAAGTGCTGGAAGTGGAGGAGATCTTCTTCGGGGCGAACGTCATTGACTACAGCGGCTATCCCGACTGTCGGCCCGAATATCTGCGAGCATTCGAGGAGATGGCCCGCTTGGCCACGCGAGCGGGGGTCGAGGGCCGGATGCGGTTTCGCATCCGGGCTCCGCTGCTTCGGATGACCAAGGCGGAGATCATTCGACGCGGGCGAGCGCTCGGCGTGGATTACCGCCTCACGTGGAGCTGCTACGATCCAGTTGAGCGAAGCGGAGAGATCCTCGCCTGTGGGCGGTGCGACAGCTGCCAGCTCCGGCGTCGCGGTTTTGCCGAAGCCGGGCTGGAGGATCCAATTCGCTATGCGAGTTGAAGTGGAGTTGCCAGCACTACCGTTTTCAGACCGGGCTTGTAAGCGAAGTCTTGACCCCCTCACCGGGTGGGTGAAGGCCGGCGAACGTGCTCTCCCTGTCCAACAGGCGAGAGCTCGACGGAGACCTAAATGTGGCGCTGAATTTGTGTTTTCATGGGTTGGCCATCCCGAGCAACCCTACCGAGAGTTCTTTGGGAAGGAGCACCTCGCGCGACTGAATCGCGTGGGGACTCCGTACGCCTGTGGAGGTCAGTTCAGCGGCAGAAACGATCACATGTTCGGTCTACGAGCCACGGGTCGCTCGGGCAGGAAGTGGTCCATCACATGACGATGAATCACAGAACGGGTGACGATGGGCCACGGAGCGGCGTCTCCTCGGCTAGCAGATATCCGTGCAGGAGGTGAAGGGCCGTATGCGGACGAAGGGAATTGGACTTCCGTTTTTTCTTTTCCTGTTCGCTCGAGGAAGCGCCTGGGCACAATCTGAGAGCGAGATCACGCTGCCAACGCTGGGACGCATAGAGTGGGTGATCTTGTGGGCTGTCCTGGTATCCGCCCTGCTCGCTCTCTTGTATGGGGCTTCCCTAGTTCGGCGAGTGATCCGGCAAGATCCGGGGCCGGAGGAGATGGTCCGCGTCGCGCGCGCGATCGAAGAAGGCGCGATGGCTTATCTCGGCCGACAGTTTCGCACGATGATCTGGTTCGTGCTGGGGATCACTGTCTTGCTCTTCGTCGTGTACCAGCAGGTTTATCCGGATTGGCGGTTTCCGGCGGGCATCGCTGTCGCCTTCTTAATGGGCGTGATGGCTTCTTATGGAGCCGGCTATGTTGGGATGTGGCTGGCCGTGAAGGGAAACGTGCGCACGGCGAATCTCGCGCGTTCGAGTTTCCCCAAGGCATTCGAGTTGGCCTTTCGCGCGGGGGCTGTCTCAGGGATGTTCACTGTCGGCTTCGGATTACTTGGTGCGACGGTCATCTTCCTGCTCTTTCAGGAAGAGGCGATGAAGGTGCTCGTGGGCTTCGGCTTTGGCGGCAGCCTGGCCGCACTCTTCATGCGCATCGGCGGGGGGATTTATACGAAGGCGGCCGACGTTGGGGCGGACTTGATCGGGAAAGTAGAGAAAGGCATCCCCGAGGACGACCCACGCAATGCCGCGGTCATCGCGGATAATGTGGGCGATAACGTGGGGGACTGCGCGGGGATGGCGGCCGATGTGTTCGAGAGCTATGAGGTGACGTTGGTTGCCGCCATTATTCTCGCCGCTGCCACGCTCTTGGATCCGGCGTTCACGCGGTATTACGGGGAGCAAGCCTCCGCGTTTGCCTTGAAGCTGATCCTGTTCCCGTTGCTTGTGCGTGCGCTTGGGGTCTTTTCGTCTATGCTTGGTATCTGGAGCGTGCGCATGCGGAGCGAAGGGGTGAAAGATCCCATGCGCCCGATCACGGTGGGATATTGGGTTTCGGGGCTCAGTTCAGTCGTGGGATTTGCCTTCTTGAATATCTTCTATCTGGTGGACCCGGTGACGGGGCGACCCGACGTTCGCTTCTTCCTGGCCACAAGTATGGGGATTGGGCTCGCCCTGATGACGCTCTGGATCACCAACGTCTTCACGCATCCGGATAAGCCGGCGGCGACCGAGACGGCGATCTCCACGCGGACGGGAGCGGCGACGATGCTCCTGACGGGAATGGGCGCGGGATTAGAGAGCACGGTGTGGGCGATCCTAGCGATCGTGGGGACGATCGTGGCTTCGCTTCTGATCTTCGCTGGGAGTCCGGCCCTGGCCGCTTACGGGATCGCGCTCGCGGGACTCGGACTTCTGACGACGACGGGATTCGTCTTGGCGATGGACACCTATGGACCGATCACTGATAACGCGCAGGGCATTTTTGAGATGTCGGGCGTCAAGGCGGCTCCGGAAGTCGGGCGGAATCTCGCGTGGTTGGACGCCATCGGCAATACGACGAAGGCGCTCACCAAAGGGTTGGCTATCGCGACGGCGGTGATCGCGGCGGTCTCCCTGTTCAGATCGTTCATTGACGAGGCGCGGTTGTTCGAGAAGGGAATTCAAGTGAATCTACCGGAGGTCTTTGCCGGCCTCTTGATTGGCGGCGCTGTTCCCTTCCTCTTCTCTGCATTCGCGCTGAAGGCCGTCGGACGAGCCGCGCATCAGGTCGTCGAGGAAGTACGTCGCCAGTTTCGCGAGAAGCCGGGGATCCTGGAGTGGAAGGAGAAGCCCGACTATGGGCGATGCGTGGAGATCGTGACGGCGACGGCCCAGAAGGAATTGATTGGGCCGGGCGTGTTGGGGATCTTCGCTCCGATCCTGGTCGCCTTCGCGCTCGGGCCCGGAGCGCTCGGGGGATTCTTGGCCGGGGCGATCTTGACCGGGCAGTTGCTCGCCGTCTTCATGGCGAATACGGGAGCGACGTGGGATAACGCGAAGAAGAAGATCGAAGACGGATTTCTCGGCGGCAAAGGGACTGAGGCGCACAAGGCGGCCGTCATCGGGGATACTGTCGGCGATCCATTCAAGGATACGGCTGGGCCGTCGCTCAATCCCTTGATCAAGGTGATGAACTTAGTGAGCATCCTCGTCGCTCCATTTGCGACGCGCCCGCTCGCGTGGACGGTCCGCGGCAGCATCATCGTCGCGTGTCTGGTCATGTTGGGAATCGCCGTCACCTTCAGTAAGCGCGGATCGCTGGCGGAGGCGCTTCAGCAAGAAACATTGGCGTCCGGGGGAAGTCAGCGCATGTAATCGTCACCTCACTGCGGAGCGCGAGAGAACTTAATGGGTGCCCCCCGCCTTTCGCTTCGCCCTTTGGCCTCGCTCGGCTTTGAACCACTCGAGAAGGTCCCATTCTTCAGCCTCCTCAAGCAGACGCATATGCTCGGCATCCCAGTCTCGCGCCAGACTTCGGAAGATCGGTCTCCGCGACCTCCGACGATAGATCACGTAGTAGGCGATCCAAAGGGCTATCCACAGCGGTCCCGCGATCCGAGCGATGTCGTGCGTCCAGAGCACGATGGTCACCATGCCTGCCGTGCCGAAAACGCCCAGGACCCCAGGGATGGGGAGCTTCATCCCTTTCACGCGCACGTTGAAGGGGACCAGGTACGGTCGCGGAATGTGGGGTTCTCGAATCCGGAGAGCTACGAGGGCCAGACAGCTCAAGAAATAGGCCATCATCGCTCCAAACGCGTACATGTTCGCCATCGTCTCCATGGCTTTGCGACCGCTGAGGAAGGCGAAGAGGGCCTCGACCATCGCGATTGTCGAAAAGAGAAGGATTGCGCGCGTGGGCGTCCGAAACCGAGGATGCACATGGGCCAAGCGTTCTCCAATTAGCCCCAACTCGGCCATACTGAAGGTCAATCGGCTTGCTCCCATGATCCCCGTATTCGCCGAGATCAAGACGATCGTCGCCGCCAAGACGGCCGCAAGCGGGCCGGCGAGGAACCCGACAAGCGGAAGCTTGCTCGCCAGAAGCGCGACCGGATCCCCTTCGCGGGCCGCCAGCTCCGACCAGGGAAGAACGCCAAGCGCAACCGTTGGGAACGCGAGAGCGAAAAGAAGGACGACCCCGATCAGTGTGAGCGATGTTCGAGGAATCACCGTGCCGGGACGAATCGTCTCCTGAGCGGCTTGAGAGACCGATTCCAGACCAACGTACGAGATCACGGCGATCGAGACGCCATAAAGCAGATCACGCGGCGGGGGAAAGGCCTCCCTCCATTGATGGACGAGGAATTCCGGTCGCCAGGCGAAGGTGAAACCGAGAACGATGATGCTGGTCTCCATGATGAGATCCAGCGCTCCGAGAATTTCGTTGAAGAGCGAGGACTCGCGGATGCCTTTGATGTTGAGCACCGCCAGGAATGCGATCAGGCCGATCGTCTCCGCTAACCAGATGAGGTTAACATGAGAAAAGGGGCCAAGGGAGATTGCGAATTCCCGAACTGCAGGGAAGAAGAAGTTGATGTATCCGGCCGATGCCATGGCGAAGAGGGCGACGTCTATCGTGTAGTCGAGCGCCAGGGCAGCACCGGCGACTAAACCCCAGAAGTCTCCCAGTCCACGTAAGGTAAAATAGTGGCCGCCTCCGGCCGATGGGTAGGCGGCTGCAAGCTCCGTGTAAGCTAACCCGACCATCACGTAGACGACGCCGGCGATAGCAAAGGCCAGCGGCGTGGCTCCTTGCGCTGCCGCCATGACGAGGCCCAAAGCGACATAGACATCAGCCCCAACATCCGCATAACCCCAGGTGAAGGAGCCCCACAGTGTGACCTCACGCCGGAGCCTAGGCCGTTGAGATGGCATCGGCAGCTCATCCATCGTCCCCTCCTTCTGGATCGGGAATGCTTCATCCTCCATCTGTGCATCCTCTTCGACCCTCGTTGGTGAACGAGAGAATCACACACGCCGCTTGTGCTTTCATTTCCCCTCCCCTCGGTCATCCAGGCCAATGTCGAAGGCGACGATGATCAAGAAGAGGCAAAGGCTGCCCGTCGCCAGAGCATAGAGGAGGAGGAAGTGGCCTCGTTCGATGAGGAGATAAACGATTCCGCCCACGATGAGCAAGAAGGCGGCCCCCCAAAAACTCACGCGTTGTCGAGGTCCTTGCTCAGGCATAGATCCCTCACAGAAGATGAAATTCGACGTAAATTGTCCCGCGCCAATCCACTGGATTTCCCCGAGCATCTCGCGCGGGGATGAATTGAATCTTCAGCGCTGCTTCAATCGCCTTCTCATCAAGGCCGTAGCCTAAACCACGAAGGATGCGAATGTGTTTAACCTTTCCATCGGCGCCAAATGTTGCACTCAGAATGACGATCCCTTCGATCCGATTTCGGCGAGCTTCCTCGGTCCACTCCGGTCGAGGTTTGAAGGTGATGATGGGGCGGCTGGCGATGTCTCCGCCTCCGATTCGAGGCGCGCCTCCGCCTGTATTCCAACCTTCTCCCGGTCCATATCCGACGCCTCGCCCGGGACCGACGCCGCCCCCTTGACCTGTCCCTATGCCGCCGCCTGATCCCGGCCCCGACGAGGGAATAGATGAGCGGCTCGTAGGATCCCCAAGGGGGAGGCTGAGGTCGAGTTTCGGGAGAAGTTCGGGTTGCGCCATGATCGTGGGCAGGACGGGAAGAGAAGGCTGTTTGATCTCCGGCAGATGCGGACTTGGAGCCACAATAGGTGGCTTCAGTTCCGCTTTCGGGAGCCTTCCAAAAGAAGGCGGGCGCGGCTCTTTTCGCCCTCCCCCACCGCCTCCCCCGGCGCGTTCCTTCTGCCGCGGCGCGTAAAGCCGTGGCGGAGTCAAAGGCTCGACGAAGGTGATGGAGGCCCTGGCTATTGTCGAAGGCTCCGGCGGAGAGGGGATCGTTCGTGACGCGAATCTCTCCAGCGACATGACGGCGACGATTACCATCACGTAAAGGAAACCACTGCCGAGCAGGACCCGCTTTCGTCTATGATCGGGCTCGTCGCTGCTCAACAGGAAGCGGAGATAGCTTTGCGGATCGGCCCGAAATTCCCGCCAGTGATCGCGAAACCCATGCCGGAGCCTTTTCCACAGAGGCTCGGATTCCCCACCGAAGAGAGCTTGAAGAAAGCCCGTTGGGTCTTCTCGAAGATCTCGCCAACCCTCTCGAAGCGCTCGAAGGAGTCGAACGCCGAGAGATTCCGACTCAAGCGTCTGGAAAAGTCGGGCGTGTTCCATTGTAAGCCCTCCCGTTCCGAAACCAGCAGGGAGTCATACCTCTCTACTGGTCGTAGTCCTTATCGGAGAATCGGCAAATAGCGTGCAATCAAGAGAGGATTACGGGAGGGCTCCTTTCGCTCCAGGCCTGTGGAAGGAGGAAGTGGTATGACCTTTGAACCTCCGCCTCGGCTGTCAAGGACCTTGCGGGCGGAGGGAGGAGTGAGTGCGTGGCGGTCCCGTGAACAAAGGGCGCTTTGGGAGACCCAGCGCTGAGATCATTCGCCTTTGGGATAGGACCAAGCCGATCGCCTTCAAGAGGCAGCTCAGGAGAAAACGCGCGTTCGCTCGCTGAGCCGATGAGGGCTGACTCCCTCGCGTAAGAAGCAGCAAACGCCCCGTTCAAAGAGGCCCACGGGATAGCATACATCGCGAGAATCCCACCGATCACCACGGGGAAGAGGGAGCCTCGCCATGTTCGCTCACCAAGCACGACCCAAAGTTTATCATGCCCTTTTAGCCTCAGCAAGGTCCTCCGTTGCGAATGCCGCCGTACACTCTCTCTGTGGGACGCGCGTTGCCTTTTGGCGAAGGCTTGGTGTAAACTGCTACAGCGGCGATGGAGTCCGCCGTGAACTGCCTCGATGGTCGGTCGAGGCTAATGACTCCTACTTGGGAATGTCCGAGTAGGAGTTTTTATTTTGGCGTCGTAGAGGGGATGCAGGGAGCAGCAGGGATGATATTCTTTTGCCCTATCTGCTGGCGGGAAGTGAGCGCTCGTCTCAGCACCTGCCCGAGCTGTGGGACGGACATCGAGTGCTATTCCCGTTCGGCGCCGTATGTGGAGAAACTCATTTCGGCGCTGCGCCATCCGGAGCCGCAAACGGTGAGGCGCGCCGCATGGATCTTGGGTCGGTTGAAGGCTCGCGAGGCTGTTCCCGCCTTGCTGGGCGCGGGGGAACAGGCGCGGGATCCTTACGTGCTCGAGTCGGTGATTGAAGCGCTCGGAGAGATCGGCGATGAGCGCGCGCGAGCATTCCTGACACGGTGTGCGGCGCAGGGAGCTCTGCGCGTGCGGCGGGCGGCGGAGCAGGCGCTCGCGCGACTCGATATGGAGAGCGGTCATGGCGCTCAATGAGCATCAGCGGCGGCGTTTGGAGGTGAGCCTCGGGCTCTTCGATCGCGCTCTTTTGGAGATCGAGCGGAGCTATCTTTCCCTCGATCTCGCTCGGGGAGAGATGTTCGAACTGACGAGCGATCTCACATTCCAGGAGAAGGTTCGGATCAAAGCGACGATCGAACAGATTCGGGAGCGGTTGCGAATCCTTCGCGAGCGATTCCAATTAGAGCCTCAACGGAGGGAGGTGCGAAGCCTCTTGCGGGGGTACTTCTCGCACTTTTGGGCGGTGCTGTCGGATTGTCGCGCGAGCAAGCTGCGCGGATATGGTGAGGTCGCTCCTCAGCTGAAGCAGATGTTGGATCCGGAGATCGAGGCGCTCCTTGTCCTGGTCGAGCGCTTGGAGCGGATCATCGAGGGCCGCGGTGAGGATTGAGGGGCTGCGGACCATCACCCGATGGCGCGAGCGAGCAAGAAGGCGGCCGTTGCGGCGAGTCCGCCGATGAAGACGGTCTGAAGAGCGCCGCGCCACGGACTGATTCCCGTCAGCCGCCCCTTGATGTATCCGAAGAGAAAGAGGACCAACGGAGTCACGAGAACCGAGGCGCCCAAAGCGCGGTCGATCTGATCTAGCAGCATGTACGGGAGGAGCGGGATGAGGCCGCCGACGATATAGGAGAGTCCGATGGTGAACGCGCTCTTTCGCGCCCGCACAGGATCGGGAGGTTCAAGCCCCAACTCGAAGCGCATCATGAAGTCCACCCATTGGTCGGGATCGGAGCAAATGGCGGCGACCAGCGGCGCGATCTGCTCTTCGGTGAGACCGTAATAGCGGAAGATTTGCGCGACCTCTTCGGCCTCTTCTTCGGGGATTCGCTCCGTCTCTCGACGTTCGCGCATCCGCTCGGCTAAGTAGTGCTCCAGATCGGTCTTCGCCGCCAAATATCCCCCAAGCCCCATGGCGATGGCGCCAGCCGCGATCTCCGCCAATCCAGCCGTGACGACGACGCTTGGGGAAGCCCCAACGCCCGACAGACCGGCTGCCAGCGCAAAAGGAACAGTTAGTCCGTCAGCCATGCCGATCACAATGTCACGAATCGTTGGCGCCGCTCGAAAGTGCCGTTCGGTGTGTGGAACGGTGGGCATCGCAGACCTCCGGGAGTTCACGCTCGCGGACGCCCCTCTGCGGGAGCGTCCTCTTGGAAGCGAAAGATAAAGTAATCGGAGTAGAGATAAGGTAGGCGGACGCACGCGCGCGCTAGTGGGGAACGGAGAGCGAGGCGTTCGGCCACGCTCAGAAAGAACCGAATGCGTTTCGTTTTCGGATAAACGTTGAAGCCGGGCAAAAAAGCCTCCAGGACGAGCCGATGAGCCGCTGCCCATTCTTCGACCTTCGCCCACGAGCGACCGGCCAGGACGCAGGAGCCGCCTGTGAAGAGGTATGATGTCGGTGCCTTGCGCAAACAAGCCTCAGCAGCCGAGAGGAAGAGCAGCATCTCCGGCACCGCATAGATGGGATCGGTGACGACGATGTCGTAAGCGCCCCTCACATCTTCCGGGAGAGGGCGTCGCAGGTCCACGGGACGACAGAGGATGTGAAGGCGGTGCTCGGCCGCAGCCGCTTCGATCAAACGCAGGACCTCGAGATCGAGATCGAAGACGGTGATCTCGTTTGGGAGAAGCCACGCCAAAGCCACGCTCACAAAGTCGTCGTCGCCAAGGCAGAGGATTCGACTCTCTGTCCCCACATAGCTTCGGATCAGCTCCGCTCGCTTCACCGTCGTGGCCGGCGTGCACGGCAATTGGTGAAGCGCGTGCGACTTAATGCGTAAGCGTTTTTGCAGCGAGGCGATCATCTGCATGAGCTCCAGCCGCAATGGCATGGCCTCCTCTTCCGTTCGCTCGAGGAAGGTCTCCATTTGGGCGAGCAGAGCTGCGAGCAACGCTTCATTCTCTGTCTCCACGAACGTTCGGACTTCGTGGAATACGCGGTGCAGCCCAAGCCCTCTCGCAAGACGCTTCACCCGATTGAGCGCCGCATCCGCGTCGGCGTATTCCTGCTGCAGCTCAGGGAAGAGGAGGTGTAGATGTGGCATCGTCGTCGGGAGCGAAGAGCGAAGGGTCACTCTCCGTACTTCCTCTCCCGACGATTTCAATGGATCCGAAGGAGGCTTGGAGAAGACGCCTCGCAGCTTGACCATCACTTTCACAAGCGCTTCGCCATGAGATACGCCCCCAATCCGATGAGAAAGATGCCCACCCCTTGCGTCATTCGGTGCACTATTCGAAGGGGAAGCGGATGACGGCGGAAGATCTCACGAAGTGCCGCGAACCAAAGGCCGACCCCTGTGCTCACGCCAAGCGCGAAGCCCAAACGTGGCGCCAGAAGTGCGATCGCCGGGAGCTTTGTCCGAAGGACAAAAGCCGCACCGAGCCAAAAAGCCGCGAACGCCGGATTCAGGAGATAGAGTGCAATTCCCAAAGCGGCTCCCGTCAGCGTTCCCCGCATGCGTCGGAGGCTTGTGGAGGCCGCGGTAGCGCGCGGAATGAGCAGAGAAGCGCCGTATCCTATCAGGAGCACACACGCAGCGATCTCCAGAGACGAAGGCAGAGAGAGAGGAAAACGATCCCACGACATCACCGAGAGAGCTGTGAAGGCATAACTACCATCGAGAAGGGACACGGCCAACGCAAGCGCTACCCCCTCGCGCTCTTCTCCGCGGGCCGTCGTCACTGCGAAAGCCGCGTTGATCGGTCCGATCGGCATGGAGGAAACGAACCCGACGACTGATCCCAGACCCATCCACGCGAAGAGATCGCCGCTCATACCGTGGGTCGTAATCATACCTCACATTCGCAGGGGAGTTCAAGAGAGTTCATCAAGCGCCTTTGGCGCAGATCGCAGAAGGGTGTCAGGATCGAGCGGATGAGGCGATTTTGCACTCTTCGACCAAAGCGCCACAGTGGCGGTGCGCGTTACGGAGCATGGGCCAAAAGGGCATCTCCGACCTAACTCGCTTGAGATGAACGCGATGAATCTCTGTTGGGACGTCGGAGCGATCGCACAACTCACCCGGCACGCAAGTTGCTATTCCCCTTGGCCGGGAAGGTGGGGAGAGCGCGGGCGGCGGAGAAGAGTCGGGAGAGGAGAATCATGACGCCCCCGCTCCCCTCTCGATTTCGATCCTCCGCCGCCCGTTGCGCGCTGGACGAAGGTTGGGTGGATATGGGAGAGTCGTGCGATGGCTCTCCCCTTTGCGCTTCGGAGGCGTGAGATGGTTTCCCTTCAATTTTCTTCCATCGGGTTGCCGGAACTCCTCGTCATCCTCATGATCGCGCTTCTGCTCTTTGGCACAAAGCGGCTCCCGGAGTTGGGCAGCTCGCTCGGCCGCGCCATTAGCGAATTCAAGCGAGGTCTTTATGGAGATATGCCAAAAGGGGGATCGTCGGAAAGTCCAAAGGGGTCTGTTGTCGAGCCGAGCGAACAGCACCAGGAGGCATCTCGACCGTCATGATGGCCGGAGGCTGTGGCGAAATGGAAGCGAGCGTCAGATTCGCCACACAGAGTGAGGTGGCGTGAAGCGTGAGCGCGAAATTAACCGGCGAGCGGATGGGCAGTTACAGCCATGGTCTACTTTCTCTGCTGCGGCACGCCGTTTGCTTTTCCACTTGGTGGCCCGTAGCGGGCTGAGATCACGGATAAGGAGGAGGGATATGTTGAAGATGTGGAATGCACTGGCCATCGCCGTACTTCTGACCATTGGCGGATCGGGAGTCTTCGCCCAAACTACCTCGCAGAAGACCACGAAGCCACCGGCAACCCCCACTCAAACGACCGCGACCCCGCAAACTCAAGCTCAGGCTGCGAAAGAGACAAAGAAAGAGACAAAAGCCAAGAAGAAATCGAAGAAAGCGAAGAAGGCTCCATCTGAATCCACCGAGACGAAGAAACCGCAGTAAGCAACACGCGCGTGTATTTGGAGCAGAAGAGCCAAGCTGGCTCTTCTGCTCTTTTTGGAGTTCGTTCGCGAGCCGTTATGCGTAGGTGGTCCATATCTCTCGCGGTGGTGGGGGGGATCCTTCTCCTCACGAGTGGCATCCTCTGGATGCGAACATGGCGATCGGCTCCACGAGACGGAAAACCTTCATCGGTTATCCTCCCCAGAGCATCACAGGAAGCCCATGTGCCTGATTTTCAGCGAGCGCTCGAGCAGTTGGACGCACTCCTTGACGCTGTGGAGGAAGGGGATTGGATCCGCGCGCGCTCGCACTTTCAAGAGTTCGAACAACTTATGCGTGCGCTCCCCTCACCCGGATTGAAACATCCTGACGTTTCCGTCGCGCTCATAGATTTCTTCCATCTCTATCGCGTGCAACTCGAGCGCGCGCTCGCGGACGAAGATGTCGCCGGAGCGATCTTCGCCTGTAATCAACTGGGCGACATCGTCTGGGACCTGAGGAGGCAGCTCGGACGGGCCCCTCTTCCCGAGCTCGGGCGCCTATGGTATCTCGGACGCGACCTCCAATATTGGAGTGAAGTTGGCGACGAGAAGATGATCCGGTTGCGCTTGCTTGGGTTGGCAAAGGTGTGGGGCGATGTGCGTCCGATCGTCTCGACGAGCACGGGGAGGGAATTGGTCGCGCAGTTCGATGAGCTGCTCGATCACCTCCACGCCGCTCGCGCCATCGAAGAGTATCGGGAGATCACTCCGGAGCTAGAGGAGATCGTTCGGCAAATCGAGGCGCATTTGTCCTCCGAGGGCACGGCGAGATGACTCGCATGAAGCAAGTAGGAAGGGCGATCTCCACGCTCGGCTCCGCCATTTGGCTGGAGGCGAAGTTGTACCTTGCCAAAGCGGCCGGATGGTTCCTCGTATGGGGATTTCTCGGACAGATCGGACCCTCTTTCGACCTCCCCTCCGAAGCCGAAGCCCGACCCCTTCCGTTCTCCGGGTATGCCCTCGCAGATTTCGACGGGGATGCTCGTCCAGACCTCGCGCTGGGGCATTTTGGACGACGAGGGTATCGAATCGAGGTGTATCTCAGTCGGAAGTCCAGCGAAACCTCGCTCAGCGCCTCCATCCACGAGTTGGGCGTCGTGCTGTTGGCCCTGGACGTCAATCGGGACGCGCATCCGGATCTTGTCGCGGCGAGTGCGCATCTGGCACGTCCGTTAGCGGTCTGGCTCAACGATGGCCGCGGGTCTTTTCGGCGCGGAAAGGCGCGCGGATGGACGCTTTGGCTCTCGCACACCGCCGGTTACACGACAGCTCCAACCCTGGACCAAGCGGTCTATCGGAACGCGGAGGACCGATGGCCGTTCGCTCGATCGTCCCGGACGTCCTTCGCCCGCGCTCCGGAATTCTCCAGGTTGCTTCCTTCCGAATCGGGACTTCTCCCCCAGACGCTTCTTTTGATTTCTTCTCTCAATCGCAGTCCTCCCGACTGACGTACCGAAGCCGCACGCTTTGCTCAACCAGTTGCAAGTGAGATGTCCTGCGAGCGGGCGGATTTCCTCAGCGGATTCGCCCACCTGGGGAGTATTCGGGAGGGAGATATGCGGATCATTCTCGCCGACCTCAAAGGGCATGATGGATTTGTCGCCAAGGATACGATCGCCGGAGGATACGGCTCTCGATTTCGCGGATCCTCATGGACGACGCGTTTCATGGAACGAATGCTCAAGGTCTACAACAACGTGCCGAGCATTCAGCTCGGTTACCTGGCTGCGATCTTCGCAGAGGCCGGACATGAAGTCGTAATCTCGCGGGGTGAGGTTCTTCCTGGAGATCTCGCGTTGGTTTTGACATCTATCGTTGATTTTCGGAATGAGATTCGCTGGGCACAAGCAGCCCGTCAGCGGTACGGGATGCCGGTGGGCGTCTTCGGGACGTTGGCCACGTATGTCGCGGAAGCGCTCATCGAGCATGCAGACTTCGTCGTTCAAGGCGAACCCGAACAAGCAGCCTCGCGTCTGGCTCGTGGTGAGAGTCTCCGGGGCATCGTCACGAGTCCCCCCGTACAGGACTTGGATCGGTTACCTTTTCCCCGATGGGACCTGTTTCCTCGCGGGTTGTTCGGGCATGCCGTCGAACGCCCGTTCTGGTTCACGCGCTCGGCCTTCCCTTTGCTGTCGAGTCGAAGTTGTCCGGAGTTTTGCACGTATTGTCCGCACCGCATCCTCGCATCCTATCGAGCCCGAAGCCCGGAGAACGTCCTGGAGGAGATCGCCGAGTTGTGCGATATGGGCGCGTGTATCTCATCTTTCGCGATCCGATTTTCACTTATGATCGGGAGCGAGCCCTTCGGATCGCTGAGGGGATCATCCGCCGGAACTTGCCCGTTCGGTTTGAATGCGAGACGCGACTTGATGATTTGGACGAGGAGGTGATTGGCTGGCTCCATCGGGCGGGCTTACGCTCGGTTCGATTCGGCGTCGAATCGGTGGACGCCCTCACGCTCAAGCGCGTAGGACGGCGCCCGATCCCCTCAGAGCATCAACGAGAAATCGTCTCGCTCTGTCGGCGGAAGGGAATCAGTACCGTCGCGTTCTACGTGCTCGGATTCTTGACGGATACCGTCGAGACGATTCGGGCGACGATTGAGTATGCCGTGGCGCTCAACACGACTCTGGCGCTCTTCAAGATCCTGACGCCTTATCCCGGCACGCCGCTTTACAAACAGATGGCCTCGCTGATTGTCGAGTCCGACCTGGAGAAGTTCGACGGCTATACGCCGACGTTTCGCCATCCGGCGCTCACGCACGAGCAATTGCGCTTTCTGCTCGAAACGGCCTATTCGCGATTCTACATTCGTCCCTCCTGGCTTTGGGGCTATCTCCGACTGCCGATGTCGGGCCTGTTTGAACGAGTGGTCGCTCGGGCTGACGCCTACGCGAAGCGCCGGCATCTGGAGATAGAAGCGGCGCTCTTTCCCGGATAAGGCAAAAGGGGGCGATCCGTCGTGATCCGCACGATCGCGCGATATGGGGCCAGGCAGGCGCCGGGGGCGTGGCGACACGCGCTGAAAGCGCTTTTCTCGGGACAGGGAGTCCGGGGTCCAGCTATTGGCGCGTTCGAACGACGATTCGCGGCCTATCATGGCCTGCGCCATGCGATCGCGACCTCATACGGGCGGATGGCCTTCTACTACATCCTGCGGGGGCTGGAGCTGCCTGAGGGATCGGAGATTCTCGTCCCGGCGCTCACATTCTGGGT
Source organism: Acidobacteriota bacterium (assembly GCA_030550025.1). Classification (GTDB taxonomy): domain Bacteria; phylum Acidobacteriota; class Blastocatellia; order HR10; family HR10; genus HR10. The sequence goes on from JAUQQC010000009.1 coordinate 131,355, forward strand.
CGTGCCGGAGATGGCGCGGGTGGCCGGACTCCGCCCGGTCTTCGTGGATGTGGACCCCCGCAGTTACACCCTCGATCCGCGAGCGCTCCCGGCAGCGCTCACCGAACGGACGCGCGCCGTTGTCCCCACGCACCTGTATGGCCAACCCTGCGATATGGACCCTATCGTCAAATGGGCCGAACGCCATAGCCTCTTCGTCATCGAGGATTGCGCGCACGCGCTCGGCGCAACCTATCGCGGTCGTAAAGTCGGGACGTTCGGGCACGCCGCCTTCTTCAGCTTCCAGCTCCTCAAGGGGCTGAATACCTATGGAGGGGGAATGGCCTTGACTGACGATGACGCGCTCGCCCGACGCATCCGAAGTTTGGTGGAAGCCGAGCCGTGGCCGTCGGCGCTGTCGGTGTTCGGCAAACTCCTCCTTGGATGGCTACAGCAGGTCTTCATCAGTCCGCGCGGATTCACCGTCACGCTCTTTCCGGTGTTCTTGATCGCCTCCTTCTTCGGAGACCGGGATCTCTCGGCCTTTCTCTGGGAGAAGATTCGCCGGTTGGATCCGCTTCCGGCATCTTATCGCCGTCGGTACAGCAATGCGCAAGCGGTGATCGGTCTTATGGCCTTAGACTATCTGGAACTATGGAACGCGCGCAGTCGCAACTATGCCGGCCGATTGAGCGAGGAGCTCGCGGCGATCCCATCGCTTGAGGTTCCCCATCCGCTGCCGGACACCGAACCCGTCTTTTATCAATATTGCCTTCGCGTGTCCGATCCGGCCTCTTTGACGCGTCGAGCGATTCGACGGGGCATTGACATCGAGATGATGCACGTGGACATCTGCCCGAAACTCCCGCTCTTCGCTTCGGAAGCGCGCTCGTGCCCGATCGCCGAGAGGGCTGCCGAGACGCGACAATTGCCCGTCTATGCGGGACTGCGCCCAAGCGATGTGGAGCGAATCGTTCGCGTGATCAAGGAGATCAGTCGGGATCTCCCACCGCTTCGCACCGGTGCGGGGGAGTCTCTCGCGCATGGATGCTCGGATTGAATCCTACATTCGCACCTTTGGCTACTGGGGCGTTTTCCTCTGGGCCGTGCTTGGGGGCGAGGAGAGCCTCGTCGTCGCTGTCTGGTTGGTGAAGCAGGGACTCTTGAGCCTTCCGGGTGTGGTGGCGGCTTCGGCCTTCGGGGGAGCGGTGGGAGACCAGATGTATTTCTATCTCGCACGCCGATATGGATGGACGCGGCTGCGCCGTTCGGCGCGAGGCCGACGGGCCCTTGAGCGCGCGCAGGCGCTGCTTGCGCGGTATGGGCCGAGCGTGGTCATCGCTTCACGCTTTCTCGTCGGGCTGCGAATCACAATCCCACTTGTGTGTGGGACGCTGGGAATGTCGGCGTTGATCTTCAGTCTGTTGAACCTCGCGAGTGCGCTGCTGTGGGCATCGTTTTATGCGGTGGTGCTGCATTTCGTCTTGTCAGCTATTGCCACGCCCCGTTGGCGCGTGTGGATGGCCGTCGTGGTGACGAGCGCCCTCGCGCTCGCTCTGCTGATTCGGTGGCGCCGGACCCATTCGACATGCGCTTGTCCGGCAGCGAAGGAGGAGGATCATGTGGGAGTTGGCTCTGGCTAATTTTCGAGGCCGTCCTGCTCGTAGCGCCCTGAGCGTCGGCAGCATTGCCCTCGGCGTCGGGCTTATCCTGCTCTTCGCAGGATTAGCCAGTGGGGAGATCCGTGAACGAGCCGAGCGGGATCAGCGGGTCAAAGCTGAAATCCTCGTTTATCCGTCAGAGGGGGCGACGTTTGGAGTGCTCGGGTTGCCGCTTTCTCTGCCGGTCTCTTATGAGGCATCGCTTCGGCAGATCGAGGGCGTGAGAGAGGTCACTCCGGTGGGATATTTCGTCGAGGAGGGAGTCGGAGGAACGGGATTTCGAGCCATCGAGGGTATTGATTTTGCATCGTATGCCCGCCTCAGCGATCTTCGGATCATCGCCGGAAGGGCTATGGTCGCCGAGGATGAAGCCCTTGCCGATCTCTCCCACATGCGCGCCCATCGGCTCGCGCTGGGAGATCGAATAAGCGTTGGGGGTCGCTCGTTTCGGCTCGTCGGTATCTATAGCCCGGAGATGGGAGCGCGCGTCAAGGTCCCTCTCCGTGCGGTTCAAAAGCTGCGTGGAGCGCCCGAACGGTGCTCCTTTTTCTTGATCAAGTGCGTCAACCCGGAAGCAGAGCAAGAGGTAGCCGAACGTCTGAATCGCCGGTTTCCGGAGCTGCGGGTCGTCTTCACGGGCGAGCTGCCCCGGTTATATCGTCAGAGCATTCCGGCTCTCGATGTTTTCCTGAGCGTGCTGGTGGGCGTGGCCTCGCTTATCGCCGGTCTCAGCGTTTTCGTCGCCATGTATGCGGCCGTCACCGAGCGCACGCATGAGATTGGGGTGCTGAGATCTTTGGGGGCTCATCGTCGCTGGATCGTGAAGATGATCATGCAGGAAGCCCTGGGCATGGGGCTTGTCGGAGCTGTGGCGGGGATTCTCTTGTCGTCGTTTGTGGGGAAGCTCCTCATGAGAGCGACGACCTTGAGCTTTCGCCTCGAATGGCGCTGGATCCTGATGGCCGCTCTAACAGGCATCGGAAGCGGCCTCGCAGGAGCTTTCTTCCCTGCCCTCCAAGCCGCTCGGATGGACCCCGTGGTGGCCCTCTCGAAGACGCGGTGAAGGGGGAGAAAGCCGGCATGTTCGCTGTGAGAGGAAGGGATGAACGAGCATGCCGTGGGGAAATACCTGATCGTCACGGCCGATGACTTTGGGCTGACGCCCGGGATCAATCGCGCGATCCTGCAGGCTCATGCGGAAGGGATCGTCACAAGCGCCAGCCTCATGGCCGTTGGTGCCGCTTTCGAAGATGCCGTCTCGCAAGCACGATCTTTCCCCCACTTGGGGCTGGGC